>NZ_OY787456.1:1369936-2739872 GCF_963678875.1 uncultured Hyphomonas sp.
ATCAGGACCTGCAAAAGCTGAATGGCTTCGCAAAACTTGTTCATGAGACAGGCAACTGGCGGCTGGAAGGTTCGGCGTCGGCGTATGACTCTTCATGGAACGCGACAGACCAGGTCCCCTTGCGGGCCGTGCAGTCCGGCCAGATCGGACGCTTCGGCGTGATTGATCCGGATCTCGGCGGGGAGACCCACCGCTATGGCCTGACCGGGCATGCCCGCTACAGCCATGCCGATGGCGCGGAAACCAATCTTCTGGCCTATTTTGTTGACTATGAACTGTCTCTGTTCTCCGACTTCACATACTTCCTGGAAGACCCGGTGAATGGCGATGAATTCGAGCAGTTCGACTCCCGTTCTTACTATGGCGGCAGCGTCCGGCATCAGCGGGATCTGTCCGATCGGGTGAAGCTGCGCGCAGGGTTGGACGTCCGGCAAGATGATATATCCGACGTCGGGTTGTTCCGGACGGCAGCGCGTGAGCGCCTGTCCTC
Source organism: uncultured Hyphomonas sp. (assembly GCF_963678875.1). Taxonomy (NCBI): domain Bacteria; kingdom Pseudomonadati; phylum Pseudomonadota; class Alphaproteobacteria; order Hyphomonadales; family Hyphomonadaceae; genus Hyphomonas; species uncultured Hyphomonas sp. Next base: position 1,370,427 of record NZ_OY787456.1, read on the forward strand.
CGTGAGGCAGGACTCCGTGACCGAAACCAGCCTCTCTGGCTGGGCTGAGGCTGAAATTGCGTTCAGTGACCGGCTGCGTCTGACTGCCGGCCTGCGCGGAGACTATTACGAAGCGGACGTCGATGCCCGCAGTCTGCCGGCGAACAGCGGGACGGCGGACGACACCCTGCTGTCACCCAGCCTCGCGCTGGCCTGGCGCGCGGCTGACGGCGTGGAGCTCTACGCAAACTACGGGCAGGGCCTGCATTCGAACGATGTGCGCGGTGCTACCATAACGATCGATCCGGCAAGCGGTGACCCAGCTTCGCAAGTGCCTATCCTGGTGCGGGCAGAGGGGGGCGAGATCGGCGCGCGCCTCGAACGCGGCAGCTTCAAGGCCTCCGTCGCGCTGTTCACGCTGGACCTCGATTCAGAACTCGTCTTCGTCGGGGACGCAGGAACGACGGAAGCGAACGATGCGTCGTCCCGGACCGGTATTGAAACAAATCTGTTCTGGCAGCCGACCGAATGGCTGGTCGCAGATTTGAGCGCTGCCTGGACGGATTCCGAGTTCGATATTCCCGGCAATGCCACGGAAATTCCAGGCGCGGTGAAAGAAGTGATCGGCGGCGGCTTCGTCGCGCGCTTCGACCCGTGGACGTTCAGCGGCCGTTTGCGGCACTTCGGCGGGGCGCCGCTCGTGGAAGACGGTTCGCTGGATGCCGACGATACGAGCGTCGTAAATTTTGCGGCGAATGTGGATTGGCGCAACGCGACCTTCGGCATCGAACTGCTGAATGCGTTCAACTCAAAGGACGAGGACATCACCTATTTCTACGAGTCGCAGCTTGCCGGAGAAGGGTCTCCGGTAGAAGATATTCACTTCCACCCGGTGGAGCCGCGCCAGCTGAGATTCAGCGTCCGCTACAATTTCTGACTCTGCGGTCTTCGGAAAAGGATACGATCGGCGCAATGCCAGCTTCCAAGGGACCGCATGACAGTCTCCCGCCACAACGGCTCGGGCGGCGGGACCTGATCCTGCTGACCCTGGCGGCGGCTGTGGTGACGGCCAACGCGTATTACATCCATCCGATCATCGCCCTTGTGGCCAAGGATTTCGGCGTGTCGCCGTCTGAAATTGGGCTCGTGCCGGCGCTGAACCAGATCGCGCTGGCGCTCGGCATCCTGTTGCTGCTGCCGCTTGGCGACCGGTTCTCGAACCGGCGGCTGGCCACCATATTCGCTATTGGCCAGCTGGCTGGCCTTGTCGTGATGGCGATGGCGACCCAGTTCTGGGTGTTCGTGGCAGGCTCCACCTTTCTCGGCTTCTCAACCATCACGCCTTACCTGTTGCCGGCCTATGCCTCAAAGCGCGTCGCGCCGGAGCGGCTGGGGCAGGTGACCGCTACGCTGACCACCGGCGTGATCGGCGGCATCCTGCTGGCCCGCGTCGGCGCTGGCTGGATTGGGGAGCACCTTGGCTGGCGAACGGTCTACATCATTGCGGCGACGGTTATGGCGGCGGTCACCTTCATGCTGCCGCGGATCATGGACGAGCGGGAGAAATCCGCTCAGGACGCGCCGAAGCATAATTATTTCGGCTTTGTCCTCTCGGTGTTCCCGATCATCCGGAAGCATCCGGAAGTTCTGCTGTCCGGCACGATCCAGGGGCTGGGCTTTGGAATCTTCCTGTCGGTCTGGCTGGGGCTCGGCCTTTACCTGACCAGTCCGGCCATGGGCTATGGCGCCGACACGGTGGGGTACCTTGCCGCGGTCTCGTTGCTGAACCTGATGACGACACCGCCCATGGGCGCCTGGGCGGACCGGGTGGGCCCCCGCAAGGCGCGCGTGTTCATTGCTGTCTTGCAATTCAGCGCCGTGTGCATGCTGGGCGTTTTCGGGCACAGCCTGTGGCTGTTGCTGGTCCCGATCATGATGATGAATGTCGTCGGCCCGTTGATCGACATTACCGGCCGCATGACCTTCCTCAGCTTGCCCGCCAATGTGCGCACACGCCTGATGACGGCGTATATTGTGCTGATGTTTGTCGGTGGCGGCATGTCCAGCTGGGCCGCGACTTACGCCTATGAACATGCTGGCTGGCATGGCACGACAACGCTGACGCTTTGCCTGTCCGGCTTGCTGGTGACGCTGGCCTTCCTCGGTTGGTGGTTCGGGCCGGAACGGCGTGGAAAGCCGGCAACAGGAGAATGACATGGCTATCCTGAGACGTTTGAGCCTCTTCCTGGCTGCGCTGATCGTGGCGGCGGGGATCGGCTGGATCCTGATCGGGCCGGAATGGCGCGCCCTGCTGGCGCATCAGCCCTATGGCCGGGACATCCTGTTCTGGAACCAGGCACAGCGCGATGCCGGATTCCGCATGATCGACCGCATTCCATTCGTGATCGATGCGCACGAGATCGAGGCCGGGAACGAAGTGCGCGAATTGCCGGAAGGCGAGCCGCTGGATACCGGTATCGACCTGGATGCCTATCTGGCGGCCAACCGGACGGCCGGGATAGTCATCCTGCATAACGGGAAAATCCGGCTGGAGCGCTATGAAATGGGTTTCAGGTCAGACGGCCGCTGGACCAGTTTCTCTGTCGCCAAATCCCTGACCTCCACCCTGGTCGGCGCGGCGGTGAAGGATGGTGCCATCAAGAACCTCGATGATCCGGTGTCGGATTATATCGACGAGTTGAAGGGCTCTGCCTATGACGGCGTGACGGTCGAACAGGTGTTGACCATGACGTCCGGCATCGACTGGAACGAAGACTATAGCGACCCGGCCTCCGATGTCGCTCAGTTCGACCTGCAGGAGGTGGAGCCGGGCAGGAGTGCGCTTGCGACCTATATGGCAGGCCTCGGGCGGGCACACGCTGCGGGCGAGGTGTGGAACTATTCGACCGGAGAGACAAACCTGATCGGTGTGCTGGTCAGCCGAGCAACGGGCCGGGAGCTGGCCAGCTACCTCTCCGAAAAGATCTGGACCCCTTATGGGATGGAACAGGACGCGACGTGGCTGCTTGGCCATGACGGACATGAAATCAGCGGATGCTGTATCCAGGCCTCGGTGCGGGATTTTGCCCGGTTCGGCCAGTTTATGCTGGAAGGCGGCTTGGATGTACTGCCAGACGGCTGGATTGCGGCGGCCACGGTGAAACAGGCCGATATCGGATCCCCTGGAGAAGGCTACGGCTATCAGTGGTGGACCTGGGATGACGGCGCCTATCAGGCTGACGGTATCTTCGGGCAGGGCATCTTCATCGATCCGAACCGCAATCTTGTTATCGCCTCGAATGCCAGCTGGACCTCAGCATTGGGTGACACGGGCGGCGAATGGGAAGCCCGGAAGGGGTTCTACAAGGCGATTCAGCACGCCATCGATATGGAAGCTCAAGCGGCGCAGGGTGACGCGCCGCAATGAAGGTGGCAGACTTCGAAAAAAGGGAAACGACATGACCGAGACGATCAAGGGGCCGCTGCGGGCGCCCGTGCAGATGCTGCAGGAACAGTCCTATGACGGGCACAAGAGCCTGCACGATGACAGCGAGGCTGAGCGCCTCGGCATCAAGGCCGGGCCTATTGAAGGGCCGACGCATTTCTCGCAATTCGTGCCTTACCTTGCTGATATCTGGGGCGATGCCTGGTTCGAACGGGGCTGCTTCTCCAGCCACTTCCTGAACATGGTGTTCGAAGGCGAGAAGGTCCGGGTCGAAGTCGACCGCCCGGCGCTGGGCGAAACGCGCACCCTGTGCCGCGCCTTCAAGGAGGATGGCACGCCGGTTCTGGAGGCGAGCGCCTCCATCGGGCCGGATCATGGCGAGACGCTGCTGGAGGGCCGGATGGCAAAACTGCGCCCGCCGGGAGACCTTGTCATTCTGGCTGACATGAAAGTCGGCATGACGGGCGTCGCGGACGAGACCGTGACCATGGGCATGGACCAGCATATGGGCAGCCTTTATCCGTTCTCGCTGGCTGACAAGCTGAAGGTCATCACCGAGCCGGTGGCGGCATACAGCGATGCCAGCGCCGGGCCGTGGGGCAAACCCATCGTGCCGCTGGAAATGGTCAGTGTGCTGGGCAACTATTCCAGCCGCACGGCGAAGTTCCCGGTGAAGCAGCCGGCGATCGGCCTGTTCGCAGACCTTGAAGTGCGCATGGTCAACGGCCCGCTGCTGGTCGGCGAAACCTACATCCTGCGCCGCGAAGTCGTCGCGTTGTCGGAAAGCCGCCGGGTAGAGAATTACTGGATCCGCACAAAATTCTACGACAAGACCGGCACCACGCAGGTTGCTGAGATGCTGCTCAATCACGGCGTGATGAAAGCTAGCTATCCGGCCTATCCTGCTGACAAGCTGCCTGCCTGAGGAGACCAAGATGGCACTTTCCCCTGAATTGCAGGCGGTCGCGAACAATGTCGACCGCGATGGCTGGACCAAGGTTTATGTCCTGAAAGATCCGGCGGATCCGAACTCGCGCCTGCTGTTCACCGTGACGGTGGGCATGCAGGAAAAGTTCGGCCTACCGGAACTGGTCATCTTCGGCCTGAACCGCGAGACCGCCGACGGCATGGTACACAATGTCGCCGCCAAGCTGGTGACCGAGAAGAAGTGGACTGGTGAACCGCTCCGCATGGACGGGGTTCTCAACGAAGCCGATGTCGAGCTGCGTCAGGTGCATCCTGAGCATCTTGGTGAAGTCGGCGCGATCAACATCATGATCCGCCGCGAAACCGGGCGTCCCCCGCTGGGCGGCATGATCCAGGTCTTCTGGCCGGGGGATGATGGCCGTTTCCCATGGGATTCTGACAGCACGGATGAATTCCGTGACCAGCCGCGTCTGGATGTGTCGTGGAAGAAGGTGAGCACGTGAGCGGGTTTGAGACGCTCCTCTATTCGACCCAGGACGGCCATGCGCGCATCACGTTGAACCGGCCGGAGAAACTGAATGCGCTTTCCTATGTCATGCAGTCGGAACTCTCGGCTGCACTTTGGGAGGCGGATAATGATCGGTCCGTGCACTGCGTAATCCTGGAAGGCGCGGGCCGAGCGTTCTGCGCCGGGTACGATCTTTCGGGTGCGGACGGAGAGGTGCCGGTCTCTCCGGTGGAAGACAAGGAAGGTAAATCCTATCGCGGCGGCCGCAGCATTGATGACGATGCCTGGCAGCTGGAACGCCAGCAGCGCTGGCGGATGGCACTGTTCGACATACACAAGCCGGTCATTGCCAAGGTTCACGGCTACTGCCTCGCGGGCGGATGCGATCTCGCCCTGCTGGCAGACATGGTGATTGCGGCAGAGGATGCGACGTTCGGCTTCCCGCCGGCACGCGACCTCGGTGCTTTGCCCAACAATTTCTGGGTCTACAATTGCGGTCCGCAATGGGCGAAGCGGCTGCTTCTGACCGGTGACACAGTGAACGGCACGGAAGCGCAGGCCATCGGCCTCATCCTGAAGGCTGTACCCAGCGAGGATCTCGAAGAGGAGGTCGTTGGCCTCGCGAGCCGGATGGCTAAGATCGATCCGGATCTCCTGTCGGCCAACAAGCGGATCGTGAACCTGGCCATGGAGCTGATGGGCGCGCGGACACTGCAGCGTCTTGCGGTCGAGAACGATGTGCGCGGGCACAATACCCGCGCGGCAGACGGGTTCCGGTCGAGTGTCGCCGAGAACGGACTGAAGGCGACGCTGCGGGCGCGCGATGCGGCATTCGGTGACGGGCGCGCACGCGTGTTCGGCCCCGAGAAACGCGGTGCGGACGGCCGCCTCACGGACGACTAGCCCGGCCGATTGCAGGACAGCGGCGACGGGGTTACGTTCCCGGCAAACTTGAGGAGATTCCCATGAAACGGTTCGGACTGGCCACGGCGGTGGCGCTGGCGATTGCAGGCATGGCAACGGCGCAGGAAGCGGTGATCCATGCGGGTTACCTTCTGGCCGAGCCGGGTGAAGGTTACCTTCGCAAGCAGACTATTACCGTTGAAGACGGCCGCATCGTATCCGTGGAGGCAGGTTACAAGCCGGGGCCAAAAGGTGTGCCGGTGATTAACCTGCGCAACGCTTATGTGCTGCCCGGCCTGATCGACAGCCATGTTCACATCACCGGCGAGTCCGGCCCGGGCGAGCGGATCAGGGCGTTCGAAGATACCACCGTAGACCAGGCGTTCGACGGCGCAGGCTATGCCCACAAGACTTTGCTGGCGGGTTTCACAACGGTTCAGGATGTCGGCGGTTCGAACGATTCCGTGTTCGGCCTGCGCGATGCCATCGCCAAGGGGCTGGTGCCCGGCCCGCGTATGCGGGCGGCCGGCCAGGCCGTGTCGGTCACCGGTGGTCATGGCGACATCAACGGCTATTCGCCGGACGTCATGGCGCTGTTTACAGGCGAGAACATCTGCAATGGCGCTGACGATTGCCGCCGGGCGGTCCGCCAGCAGGTCAAGGAAGGCGCCGACGTCATCAAGATCACCGCGACAGGCGGCGTGATGTCCAACACCAAGGCCGGGCTGGAACAGCAGTTCACCGATGCTGAACTGGTCGCCATCGTTGAAGCCGCGCACGCCATGGGCCGCCAGGTGACGGCGCACGCGCACGGCAAGGGCGGGATTGAGTCCGCCTTGCGCGCCGGAATCGATTCCATTGAGCACGGCACGTATCTGGATGATGAAACCATCGCCTTGTTCAAGGAGCATAATGCCACGCTTGTGCCGACCGTTCTGGCTGGCGCAACGGTGAGCGGCTGGGTGGAAGAGGCCTGGTTCCCGGCGGCAAGCCGCGCCAAGGCGGCCATTGTCGGCCCGTTGATGCAGGAAATGCTGCGCCGTGCCCATGAGGGCGGTGTGAACGTCGCCTTCGGCACCGATACGGGCGTGTCGAAGCATGGCGAAAACGCGCAGGAATTTGCCTTGATGGTTGGCGCAGGCTTCACGCCGGAAGAGGCGATCCGTTCCGCGACAGTGGTTGCGTCCGAACATGTAGAAATGGATGCCGACATCGGCACCATCGCGGCTGGCAAATATGCCGACATCATCGCGGTTACGGCTGACCCGTTGAAGGACATCGCCGAGCTGGAAGACGTCGACTTCGTGATGAAGGGCGGCGTGGTCTACAAGAACGAAGACTGAGGGCGATTGCCGGCGGCGCCTCGCCCGGCCCGCGAAGGGTTTTGACAAGGCGGGGTGAACGCCGGATGCTGAGCAGCGATCCCGGGCCATCCGGCCCGGATCATGCATGGGGCTGTGAGAAGCACGGTTTCTGAAGGCATAAGGAAAGACAAGATGGCTCTGGCAATGCGTATGGTTACCGGCGCTGCGGCAGTCCTCGCGCTGGCCGCCTGTTCCGGGCAGGACAGCGCCCCAACCGCACAGCAAGCGACCTCTGTGGCCGAAGCGGATTGTATTCCGATCTCCGATGGCACCTACCAGATCCGCAACGGCAAGATCCTCGTCATGCGAGCGGATGCCTCGTCCCGTCCTGAACCAGCCCCGATCACGGACATGTCGGGCCAGCCAGTCGGCTGGGCCGCGAAACTGGAACAGTCTTTCGCGACAACGGGTTACCCGTGGCTGGGCCTGCAGGTGCGCGATGGCGTGGCCGCCGTGGTCGGCACGGCGCCGGGCCTTGCGGCGCGAGACGTCAGCTTCCTGACGGCGAAAGCCGCGATCCAGAACGACCCGGAAGGCGCTGAAAAGGTCGGCCTGATCGTGAACGCGATGGCGGTTGAAGGGCGTGAAGACACGCTCGGCGCAGGGCTGACGCGCCTCATGAACAGTGACCTGACCCTGAACGATTGCCAGGACGCCTTCAATCAGACCCTGCGGGTCGACGATATCGACTTCCCGGTGAACATGGCCGTGCTCAACGCGGCGGAGCTGCCGGTGGCAGATACGGCGACCGGCATCGCCCGCCTTTGCACCGCCTACAATATCGAGATCGCCGAACACACGGACTCCCGTGGCTCAGACAGCTATAACCTCCAGCTTTCGCGCCAGCGGGCGGAGGCGATCCGTGCCTACATGATCGAACGCGGCGTCGATGAAGCGGTGCTGACGGCGAAAGGCTATGGCGAATCCCAGCCGGTCGACAGCGGCACGTCCGCTGCGGCGCGCGATCGGAACGAGCGGACGGAGTTCATCGTCACGCCGCGCTGAGCAGTGTGACGCAGGCGGGTTTTCTCATTCGCTTCATTGACTGTTCATGAAAACAGGGCCATGTGCCCCCCTGTCGCAGCGCCGGGACCGGCGCATGGGGCAGGCAGCGTGAAACGTGCAGCGGGTTTTTCCGCCGCGACCGGCCAGCCCCTTCAGGCATTCAATCAATGCCGTTGCTCCTGATCGCGCGGGGCTTCCACAAAACCAAACCCTTCAGGGCTGGTAGTGCGCAGGCATGCCGCACGCCTGCCCGAATGTGAGACCATACATGACCAAGTTTTCAGACCTCGGCCTGAACCCGCTTCTTATGAAAGCAATCTCGGAAGAAGGCTATGAAACGCCGACCCCGATTCAGGCACAGGCCATTCCTCTCCTGCTGGAAGACAAAGACCTTCTCGGCATCGCCCAGACCGGCACCGGCAAGACGGCGGCGTTCGCGCTTCCGACGCTCGACTTCATGCTGGAGTTCCCGCAGAAGCGCCGGGCACGGAGCGCGCGCGTTCTGGTGCTGGCACCGACCCGCGAACTTGCTGGGCAGATTGCCGAGAGCTTCCGTACCTATTCGCGCCACATGGACTGCAACGTGCAGACCGTGTTCGGCGGCGTGAACATCAATGCCCAGCGCCGCGCGCTGCAGGGCGGCACCGACGTTCTGGTGGCAACCCCCGGCCGCCTGCTTGACCTTGTGGGCCAGAAGGCCGTCACGCTTCAGGATATCGAAGTCCTGATCCTCGATGAAGCCGACCAGATGCTGGACATGGGTTTCATCCACGACTTGAAGAAGATCGTGGCGCAGGTACCGAAGGACCGCCAGACGCTGCTGTTCTCGGCCACCATGCCGAAAACGATTTCGGATCTCGCCCAGCAATTCCTGGACAAGCCGGTACGCGTTTCGGTGACCCCGCCATCCACCACGGCGGAACGCGTGGACCAGGGCGTCTACCACGTTGCCAATGGCGACAAGCTGGAACTCCTGTTCGACGTGCTGAACAATCCGGAGATTGACCGGGCACTTGTCTTTACCCGGACGAAGCATGGCGCCGACAAGGTCGTGCGCAAAATGCTCGCCAAGGGGCTGGAGGCGAAAGCCATCCATGGCAACAAGTCCCAGCCGCAACGCCTGAAAGCGCTGGACGCCTTCAAGAACGGCAACTGCAAGATCCTCGTGGCCACCGATATTGCCGCACGCGGCATCGACATCGACGGCATCAGCCATGTCGTGAACTTCGAAGTGCCAAACGTACCGGAGCAGTATGTCCACCGTATCGGCCGCACGGCCCGCGCCGGCCGGACAGGCCTCGCCGTGTCCTTCGTGGCGGAAGACGAGCGCTACTACCTGCGCGACATCGAGAAGACGATCGACATGCAGGTCGACGTGCTGACGGCACCGGAAGGCTCCAAGGTGGACCTTCTGCCGACGCCGGACCCGAACGAGCGCCTCTACAAGCCGAAAGGCCCGTCCCGCGGTAATTCTGGCGGTGGACGCGGCAATGGCGGCCGTGGTGGCCAGCGCCGTCTGCAAGGCAAGGCCAAGCCTCAGAATGCGTCAGGCGGTGGCAATAACGGCGCCGGGAAAAGCGGCGGCAAACAGGGTGGCCGCAATCGCGGTGGCAAGAAGCGGAAACTGGAAGGTGCGCGCGGCTAAAGGCTGGCGCGCAGCTTCGCCCATTCATTGGCGAGGTCATCGCGGAAGGCCGGTGCGGCGATGGCGATCAGCCGCTCGGCGCGCTGGTCGATATCCGCTGTCGCCAGATCCGCGACGCCATGTTCGGTCACGACATAGCCCGCCTCAGCGCGGCTGAGCGTGACCGTCGGCGAGGCGAGCTGCAGCACGATCCGGGACAGGCTGCCGCCCCGTGCGGTGGCCGGCAAGGCAATGATGCTGCGTCCGCCGGCAGAAAGCTGGGCTCCGCGCACGAAGTTGCCGAGCCCGCCGGTCGAGGCAACCTGCCGACCTTTCACCCATTCGGAATTCAGTTGCCCGAACAGGTCGACTTCCACGCCGCCATTGATCGCGGCAAGGCGGGGGATGGCGGCCAGCACAGGTACGGAATGCGTGACGCTGACGGGTTGGAAGTTGAAGCGCGGGTCTTGTCCCGCGGCCTCATAAAGAGGCGGTGTGCCGATCGCTGTGCCCGTCAGGATTGTTCCTGGCTCCGGGCCGATGGCGCCAGCCTTCACTGCTTCCAATGCCGCATCCGTGATCATGCCGGTATGGATACGGATGTTACGATGGTGTGCGGCGGCCGCCATGGCGATCTGTTGCACGCTGCCGATGCCGGACTGCACCGTGAAGCCGTCACCCAGCAGCGTCGCGACATGCGCCGCAATGGCTTTGGCTTCGTCCGAAAGCGGCGGATCGGCGAGGGTGACCAGGGGCGTGTCTTCTTCGATGACATCCGCGAAGGATGAAAGCGGCACGCGGGGGGCGTTTGCCGGAAAGGGCATGTCCGGGCGCACCACCGCAATCAGGCGGACCTTCTTGCGATCTGTCAGGGCGGGAGACATGTCCGTGCCGAGGCTCAGCGAAACGTCACCGCGCTCATCGGGGCGGGAAACCGGGATGAAGGCCGCATCCAGTGGAACGGTCTTCAGCCATTCGAACGCGGTGGCGTAATGCAGGGGGAGAAGCCGGTAGCGGCCCGCCTCGAAACTCTTTCGATATTCCGAATAGAGAAATGTGCCCTCTGCGCGGCTCTCCGGATGGAAATCCGTCCAGGCCGTGCGGTTGATGCCGGGCAGCCAGTGGCCGATGAAGGTCGCGCCGTCGGCAAGGTCTGGTGCCTCGCGAAGCGCGTTCGCCAGGCAGGCGGGTTCTGCCGGGCCGCCAGGCACGTGAATACGCGGCGCTCCCTTTGTGGCGTCCCGTAAGTCGACAAGCAGGTCTCTGACGGCAGTCACACGCGCCTCACGGCGTGAGGATCAGGCCCGATGCCGGGCTCACATCCGCATCCAGTGTTTTCAGCCAGGCGCTGGAAATCGCTTCATGCCCGCTTGCCTGCTTCGGCTTCACGAATTTCTTCGACGCTTCATAGAAGCTCATCAGCGACTGGCCGAGCTTAGCGTTGAGCGTATTGGCGCCGAGCTGTTTCGTGCGTTCGGCGGCATAGGTCGGGACGAAGAAGAATTCCGGCTGCGGATCGGGCAGCTGGATCGGTGCGCGGTTGCCTTCCCAATCGGTGACGCCGATGACGAGGCTGCGGACGAGGCGGTCCTTCAGGGCGTTGTGCACATCGGCAGTCAAAGTTGGCCGGCCAAGGAAATCGACAAAGGCTGTCAGGCCGCGGGCATGCAGCCGGTCCGCATCCGCATAAGTACGAACCCGGCCGTAAAGCCCGGTGGATTCCACGAATGCCTTGTTGCCCTTGGAGGTCAGTGCCACCGTGTCCACATTGCCGCGCTGCTTCAGGCAGTGGGCGAGCGCCATGGCCGTCTTGGATGAGGCCGAGGAAATGACGACCGTCTCCGGAATCGGGTCTCCGGCTTCCATAAGTGAGTCGTCGATCATCCAGCCTGTGGTGAACAGCGGGCGGAACAGCATCTGCTGTGCTTCAGAGCCTGCGCTATAGGAGGCGTCAGCCGCCGTGAAGATGTAGGTATTGTAGATCGGCGCCATGGGCTGGCGATGTTCGGCGCCATCGACGAAGCTGGCCTTGCCGACCTTGGCAGGCTTCACATCGAACCGGTCCGAGATCGGAAGGTATCCGTAGACGCGCTGGCCAACGGCGACACCTTCGGCTTTCGACTCTTCCACCGTCGCGAACCCCCAGACCGGCACGCGCCCGAAGGTGGGGTCTGCTGCAGGGAAAAAGTCCCAGTATTTCATTGCGTCGCCGAATGTGGCGTAGGTGACATTGTTGGCGGTCAGGGCGAAGGCTTCGACCTTCAGGCGGGCGCAGCCTTCGGCCAGAGGTGCGGCAGGCTGATCAGTCCATTGAACGTCGCGCAGATCGTCGCGGCGGATGAGAAAATCGCTCATGTTTTCGCTTTCGGTGACTTCCCCGTAAAGGCCCCGATTCGTGCGTGCATGTCAGGTCCCACGCCCTCACTATTCAGAACTTCCCATTGTAGCCCGCTATCCATGTCGCGCGCATCCGTGGCTTCAAGGAGGCGCTTGTTGGCGGCATGTGAAAAGGCGGAATTTTCCGTGATCTGCTTCGCGAGTTGATCGATGGCGGCGTCGAACTCTGCATCTGGCACCACCATTTCCGTGAGTCCGATGCGGAAGGCTTCGTCGGAACGGATCATTTCAGCGGTGAACATCAGGCGTTTGGCGGTCGCGATGCCGACACGGCGGGGCAGGCGCTGGCTCATGCCCCAGATCGGAGTCAGCGCCCATTTGGCGTGCGTGTCGCCGAAACGTGCGCTTTCGGCGGCAATGATGAAGTCTGCCGCCAACGCCACTTCCAGCGCGCCGGTATAGCAATGCCCATGCACCGCTGCGATTACCGGCTTCGGCAGGCGCTCCATCAGGCGCAGCGTTTCGGAATGCCAGCCGCGGGACGGCACGGCCTCTCCTTCGGCAATGTCGGCCAGGTCATGCCCGGCAGAGAAACACTTGCCCGCACCGCGCAGCACGACGCAGCTGATTGTGTCGTCTTTGTAGAGATCGGATACGTGCGAGCGCAGTTCGCGGAACATGCCCACCGTAAGCGAGTTCAGCTTTTCCGGACGGTTCAGGGTGAGAATGGCACAGCCATCCTTGTCCTGACGGGTAACGAGAGAGTCTGTCATGTGCCGAGGTCCACCATGAGGATGGAGATTGCGTGAACGAAATTGTTCGGTGCGATGGTCTGTTCACCGGTCCATTTCACATCCGGGAAGCGTGACAGGATCTGCCTGTAGGCCGCTTCAAGCTGCATGTTGGCGACGCGCTGCCCCAGACAGACATGCGGGCCGTGTCCGAAGGCGAGGTGCTCCTTCGCGTTTTCGCGGGTGATGTCGAACCGGTTCGGGTCCGGGAATTTCGACGCATCCCGGTTCGCGGCGGCATAATACATGACCACCTTGTCGCCCTCGGCGATCGGTTGGCCACCGAGTTCGGTGCCGGTCGTTGCCGTGCGGCGCATATAGGTCACTGGGGACACCATACGGATTGCCTCGTGAACAAAGTTCGGGAACAGGTCCGGGTTTGCCTGCAGCTTCGCCTTCTGGTCCGGGAATTCCGTCAGCAGGCGCATCGTTCCGGACAGGGAGTTCCGGGTCGTGTCATTTCCGGCGAACACGATCAGCAGCCATGATCCGTCAAGGAATTCCGGGCTGAGCGGTTTGCCGTCGATCTCGACATTGGCGATGGCCGACAGCAGGTCTTCCTTCGGTTCCCGGCGGCGCTCTTCCAGCAGGTGACGGCCGAATTCGAACATCGCCTGAATTTCGTTGACGAACTCCATCATTTCTTCCGGCGTCACATTGCCAAGGCCTTCCTGCTGGGCCCGGTATTGCGAGGTTTCGAGGAAGTGCATCCAGTGGACGAGCTTGGGCCGGTCAGCCGCCGGAACACCGAGTATCTCACATAGTGTGAACAGCGGCAGTTCGGCGGAGAACATCTCCACCATATCCACGACAGGGCCCTGTTTCTCCATCGCGTCCAGCAGTTCGGTCACATATGCATCCACCCGCTTCCGCAGTTCGGCGACGAAGCCGGGGCGGAAGAAATGCATGTGCTCCATGCGCAGCGGCGTATGATAGGGCCGGTCCAGATTGATCAGGCTGTTCAGGCTGGAAGAGTGCAGCAGCGGATGGCGCGGCTGCTCGGGCAGGCCATAGGTCATCAGGATGCCGCCGCGTTGCGACGAGAAGGTCGCCGGATCCAGCTCAACTTTCTTCACCAGTTCATAAGGTGTAACGGCCCAGAAGCCGGCGGCGGCCTGTTCCGGGTGCCACATGACCGGTGCCTTTTCACGCATCAGGGCAAAGGCCTCATGCGTGTAACCGCCATGATTGGAGAACACTTCCGGATCGGTCAGATCGACCGGCGGAGCGAGGTCAAAAACCGGCTTGTTCGCAGGTGCGTGGGGCGGCACTTCCTGCTGGTAAGTGTCGGTCACGTTCTGAAGTGTCATGCAAAAGCCTCCCTTATGGCAATGGCCACGGGCGGCATGTTTTGGCCGTCTCAGCGTGGCTTGCTGCGTTTCCTGTTCGCCGACAGCTTACCGGAAGAGGGCTTGCTGCCAAGTCGTGACTTGGGGGAACTGCGCTCGGCGCTGGTCGACCATTCTTCGTCCGGTTTGCGGCCCGGCTTTCCACGCGGCTTACCGGCAGGCCGCGGCGCGGTTTTCAGGCCGCTTCTGCCGCTTTTGGAAGCCGGTTTACGCGGCGTGGCGGGGGCCTTGCGGGGGGCGATATCGCCGCCTCCCAGCCCCTCGTAGAGATGGCCAACGGCCTGTGCCAGCAGGTCCGGCGGCACTTCGTCCACCTGGCCGGGTTTCAGGTCCACCAGTTCAAACGGGCCGTAGGAGACACGGATCAGCCGGTTGACCATCAGGTCCAGGGATTCCAGCGCGCGCCGCACCTCACGCTTCTTGCCTTCGGCCAGCGTGACTGTCAGCCAGTTGTTGGCGCCGGTCTCCCGGTCCAGCACTGCCCGGATCGGCTGGTACTTCACCCCTTCAACCGTGATGCCCTGGGCGAGCTTCTCGATCTTCTCCGGCGTCACGGTGCCATGGGCGCGGACGCGATAAGTCCGTTCCAGGCCGCTGGCGGGCAGCTCCAGCGCGCGGGCGAGTGCGCCGTCATTGGTCAGCAGCAACAGGCCCTCGGTGGTCAGGTCGAGACGGCCAACCGTCATAACGCGGGGCAGGGTGCGCGGCAGTTCGTCGAAGATGGTCCGGCGGCCTTCCGGGTCCACATTCGTGGTGATCAGGCCGGATGGCTTGTGATAGCGCCAGACACGGGTCGCTTCAGGGGCGGAGATCGTGCGGCGCCCAACGCGGATCAGCTCCTTGCCGGTCACCTTGAAGGCCGGTGAGGTCAGCTTCCTGCCGTCGACCGTGACCTTGCCTTCCACGATCAGGCGCTCGACTTCGCGGCGGGAGGCGACGCCCGCCCGTGCGAGGTATTTCGCGATCCGTTCGCCTTCGCTCCAGTCGGCTTCAGGTGCCGGACCGCGCGCAGCGGCCGGCCTGCCCTTGGGGCCTGGCTTGTGGTTTGGTTTGTTGCCGGGCTTGCCGCCCGGTCTGCCTTTCGCACCAGCAGGTTTGCTGCGCGGGCGGCCCGTCTCTCGACGCTCCGTCATGATGGCTTCCTTTCAATGTCAGAGGCCCGAATCCGTCATCCGGGCGTCCGATGCAAGGGCTTTTGGCCGCCCCGGGGACCGATCAGGTGAACGTTTGGATGATTTCGTAGATCTGGATGAGGTTCGCACCGATCGCCAGGCCGATGATAATCTCCAGCGGAATCCAGATGGGGATCAGGCCGCGCGTGCGGTTCTTGTCCTTGTCCACCAGAAGCGAAATCGAACGCCCAATGCCCGCGCCGATCCAGCCGAGCGCCAGCGGCAGCGCGGCAAACCCGGCATAGATGGCAGGCAGGTTCAGCGCGATCAGCAAGGCGGACAGGTGCGCCATCAGGAACAAGCCGCCATAGGTGGCGCGGAATTCCGAATAGCCGCCGGGCCGGGCCGGATCGGGATCTTCCACGAGGCGGACGACGCCGGATGCCCAGCGTGGGGAGATCAGCGCACCCAGCCCCATGGCGGCGCCGGACGCGAGGGCGACGCAGGAAATGATCTGGCCGTAGTGCATGCCGGTGTGTCCTCTCAGTTGGGGAGAAATTTAGGGCGCTTTTCGCCAGTGTCTAATGATGTCTTCAGTCTGCACTGAGCGAAAAAAAAGCGCCGGCCTTGTCGGGCCGGCGCTGGAGAGTGGGGTTTCAGCGGGGGTTAAGCCTTGCGCGCTTCCTCTGCCGGAGTGCCAAACGCATTGATGCTCGGGCGGCCCAGGAAGTAACCCTGGCCGCGGCGGACGCCGAGCAGCTTGAGGGTACGGAGCTCTGCTTCTGTCTCGATACCCTCCGCAACGATTTGGGCGCTCGTCTCACGGGTATAGTGCAGCAGGGCGGAGATCAGGGCCCGGCGCGCAAGGTCGGCATCGACATTGCGGGTCAGGCTGATGTCGACTTTCACGAAATCCGGGCTCAGCTGGATGATATGGCGCAGCGAGGAGTGACCGGCACCGGCATCGTCGACCGCGATGCGCAGGCCGCGCTTGCGCAGCGGGGCAAGGCATTTCGTGAACAGGTCATAGTCCTCGATGATCGCGTGCTCGGTGATCTCAAGCACGATGCGCGACAGTTGAAGTCCGGCGAAGGCAGGCGCAAATGCCGGGTTGATCACGGTCTGCGGCGAGGCGTTCACCGATACATACTGGTCAGCCGGCAGCACGTTGAGCGCCCGCACGGCGTGGCGGATCGCGGCCAGTTCCAGTTCGGCGGCGAGGCCGACTTCGGCGGCTTCGGCAAACCAGATGTCCGGCGTGCGGTAAGGCTCAGCCGAGAAGCGGGACAGCGCCTCGAAGCCCTTCGGCTGCATGTCGCCAAGGTCGACAATCGGCTGGTAAGCGATCTCGAAGGCTTTTTCCTCCAGCACCGACTCGATGCGGATACGCTTCTCGCGCATCAGGCGCTCGGTGCGGTGATTGGCGTGGATCTGCTGCGTGGCGAGATTTGCGAACAGGCGCATTGTCTCGAGGTCGCGGGAATTCAGGCTCTTGTTCGGCTTCGGGCTGAGGCAGGCGAACATGCCGTAGATCGTGCCGTCTTCCAGATGGATCGGGATGGCGATGTGAGAGCCGATCGGCATGGTGCGGGTGATCGGCAGCGACGCGGCCAGCTGGTTCTCGGACGTGTCCGGGATCATTTGCGGCAGGCGACCTGCGATGATCAGGCCGCAATAACCCTCATCCATGCTGCGGCTGGCGCCTGCGCGGATCAGGTGCTCATAGCCCGGCGCATCGACATTGCGGTAGACAACCCGGCCGTTCACGAACTGGGAGAGATAGGCCACCGGCATGTCGAGGTGCTCGCGAATGGCCCGCAGCGACGACTCGATGATTTGCGGTGAGGTCTCCGACGGCCCTTTGAGCATGGATGGGTCGAGTTGGAATGCGTTCATCAGTGCCCTCCCGGCGAGCGCCTGGCTTAAAAAGTAAATCCCCCTGCCGTCCTGGCAGCTACCGGGAGAACATAATTAGCTTTTTTTAAGCAAGCGGTGCCGGAAACGGCGGAATTCGGAAAAGAGAGTTGCCGACTTGGAAACCATGTTGAGCTAAGACAAGCTCGAGGCATCAGGTGACGCCGGCTTCCTTCCAGGCTTCCTTGGGCCAGCGGCGGTGTTGCCAGAACCACTGGCCGGGATGGGCGCGGACCTGGGCTTCGAGGAAAGTGTTGATCCGGGTTACCGAGCGGAGAATCTCGGCATCGGCATCACCGGTATCTTCGGGAACATACGGCGCATGGAACTCGATACGGAAACGGGCAGGGCCGGTGCGAACGGTCGAGACCGGCACGATCGGCACCTGGTATTTCAGGGCAAGGCGGGTAGGCCCCGGCGCCGTCATCGCGTCGCGCCCGAAGA
Source organism: uncultured Hyphomonas sp. (assembly GCF_963678875.1). NCBI lineage: Bacteria > Pseudomonadati > Pseudomonadota > Alphaproteobacteria > Hyphomonadales > Hyphomonadaceae > Hyphomonas > uncultured Hyphomonas sp. The sequence continues at coordinate 1,388,129 of NZ_OY787456.1, forward strand.
AGGGTACGGCGACGCCTTCATTGAACTTCTGGTCATTCATCAACGCGATGGGCGAGCCTTTGGCGAGCGCCCGCATCAGTTCTCGCGTGCCGATGCCTTTGGGGGCGTTGATGGCCGTGCCGTAATCGTGGCGCAGTTTTGAAATGCGCCGGTCGATGTGCGGGTTGTTCAGCGCGCGATAGGTCATCACCGCGTGCGGGATGCGCTTGGTGATCGCCGCCGGCATGATTTCCCAATTGGCGAAATGGCCGGAGATGAAAACCGCGCCTTTGCCGCTGTCGCGGATGCGGTCCAGAATATCCAGGCCGACAATTTCGACCCGGCCGGACGTATACGGATCGATCTTCGGCAGGTGCGGCAGCTCGCCCGCAGTGCGCCCGGCAGACTCCCAGGCGGCCATGGCAGTTTCTTCCACCTGCGCATCGGTCCAGTCCGGGAAGGCCATTTTCAGGTTGCGCCGCATGGTCTTGTGCTGCGACAGGCGTGGGCCGATCTTGCGCAGCAGCCAGCCGCCGAAATTGGACGCGCGGTCTGGCCCCATCGCCTTGACCGGCGCCCAGTAGATCAGGTCCCACGCAATCGTTTCCAGCCGCCACTGGACCCGCTGCCAGAAGCTGGCGCGGTTATCGATGTCCCTGGGACGGACATATCCGGTTTTCTGCTGCGGATCGCTCATGCTTTTTCCGGCGTGAGAATTGGGGCGAGGAGCGCGGACAGCGCCGCCTCATCCTCAAAGCGGGCTTCGACGGGAAAGACAAGAATGCGCGCGCGTTCTGCCGCAGGCAAGCGCACATGGTCTTTCGACGTTGTGATGAGGCGCGCTCCGCGGGCGGCGGCGAGATCGTTCAGGAATTTGAGGTCGCTGTCCGTAAAGGCGTGATGGTCGCCATAAGGCACGCTGTCCTGCAGGTCGGCGCCGGCCTCTGTCAGGCTGTCGAAGAACTTCACCGGGCGGCCGATCCCGGCGAAAGCGACGAGCGGCCCTTCCGGCACATCGCCCGCAGGCGCCAGACCGGCACGCACCACGGGCAGGCGGGACTTCTGCACCGCCGTCAGCTCCTTGCCTTCGCCCATCAGGATCACACCGTCGGCGCGGGCGAGGCCGTCGGCCACCGGCTCGCGCAGTGGTCCCTTTGGCAAAACGTGGCCATTTCCGAACGGCGCGGCAGCGTCGATCACGATCAGGGAGAGATCCTTGGCGACGGATGGGTTCTGGTGCCCGTCATCCATGACGATCAACTGGACCCCGTCAGCCGCCATGGCGCGGGCGGCGTCGGCGCGGTCTTTCCCGATCCAGGCTTCGCCCGTTGCCGCCAGCATGAGCGGCTCGTCGCCGACATCGGCGGAGGTGTGCTTTGCGGGATCGACCTTCAGCGGACCTTCCAGCTTGCCGCCATAGCCTCGCGACAGGCTGGCGGCACGAAGGCCGGCTTCACTCGCCCTGCGCCGGATGGCTTCCACGACCGGGGTCTTGCCGACCCCGCCCACGGTCAGGTTGCCGACGCAGACGATCCGTGCCGGGATGGTCTCGGATTTCGCACGGGCCAGCTTGCGGCGGATGCCGAATGTGTAGAGCGCCGCCAGCGGCGTCAGCAGCAGGCGGGTTAGCGGGGCGGCTTCACGGGATCGCGGGTCAAGGCCGGCCGACCAGAAGTGCGGCGCCTTCATTCCAGCAGTCCTTTTTCAGGCAGCAACGGACGGATCGCCTCCAGCGTGACCTGCATCGGGGCGTCGGCTTCATATTCCAGCAGGTCCAATGAGGAGCTGGACGGGGGCGCCATGGTCACCAGCGCCCGGCCGATGGCTTTCGGTGTCTTGAGCAGGCGGATCAGGCCGCGCTCCGACAGGTCTTCCATCATTTCGGCGAAATTGAACACGTCCGGACTGGAAACGACCGGCTTGCCGAGCCGGATCGGTTCCAGCGGATTGTGCCCGCCAACATCCGGTGTGTGCCCGCCACCGAGATAAACGGCGTCGGCGAGGCGGAACCAGGTCCCCATTTCCCCCATCGTGTCTGCCAGAAGGACACGTGTATTCTGGTTCGGAACTTCGCCGCGGGAGCGCCGCGCGAATGGAATGTTGCGAGCGCGCAGCAGGTCCTCGATCACGGGGCCGCGTTCCGGATGACGCGGAGCGATGATCAGGGCGGCATCCGGCGCCGCTTTCATTGCGTCCAGGAACAGGGCTTCTTCCCCATCATGGGTCGAGGCGGCGAGGTAGCATTTGCGCAGGCCTTTGAAGCCTTCGTGCATCCGGCGCAGCTCGATGTCGTTCGCGGCAGGCGGCGGCAGGGCAGATTTCAGGTTGCCGGCGCAGACGACGGGCTTGCCCATCAGGTTTGCCAGCCGCCGGGCGGTGTCCTCATCCGCGGACAGTACGGTATCGAACCGGCCGACGAGGGCGCGGAAGGTCTGGTGGAAGCGCTGCCAGCCCTGCGCGGATTTCTCCGTCATACGGGCATTGACCAGCGCCCGTTTCGCGCCGGCCCTTTGTGCCTCCAGGATCAGGTTCGGCCAGATCTCGCCCTCGCCAAAGATGCACAGGCTGGGTTTCCAGTGGCGGATGAACCGGCGCGCAGCGGCAGGCGTATCGATCGGCGCCATCGTATAGACGGCATTGTCTGGCAACATCGGTCCCATCAGCTTGGCGGAGGTCTGGGTCTGGCTGGTGAACAGCAGCATCAGGTCCGGCCTTTCGTCCAGCAGGCGGTTGCCAAGCTCCAGCAGGAGACGGCTTTCGCCGACGCTGGCGCCATGCAGCCACACCAGGACGCCATTGTTCCGCAGCACGGGCAGGTGCCGCGCCATCCGCTCGTTCCGGCGTGAGAAGTCTTCCTTTCCCTGTTTGACCCGCGCACTCAGCACGAAGCCCAGAAAAGGCGATAGCGCGCTGGTCAGGACGCGATACACGTGCAGCGCGAGGGTCATCTGGAAGCGGGATCCATTTCTGTTTCCGATATGCGGCCGGACAGCATATCAGCCCGGCGCGTCGCTTCATCAAGTCGAACCTGCAATTCCGCGCGCACTGTTTCCGGGTCAGCGGAGCGCGGGGCTTCGACCGGTGCGCCCAGAATGATGGCGCCGCGGGTGAACGGGAAGGGGATGATGAACCGGTCCCAGGTTTTCAGCCGCCAGCAGGGATTGACCGACAAGGCATAGGGGACAATCGGGGCGCCGGCGCGCTGGGCGATCATGATGGCGCCGGGGCTGACCTTCTCGGCCGGGCCGCGGGGACCGTCCGGTGTAATGCAGACCGCGCTGCCGCTTTTCAGCAGGCGGGCGGCCTCTGCGATGGCGCGGGCGCCGCCCTTGTCCTTGCGTTTCTTCTTGTTCGCCGCCGATCCGCGGATGGCATGCAGGTCGAGATGATCGATTGCCCGGGCAACGGCTTCGCCGTCCGGCGACAGCGAGATCAGCATGGCGGCCCGGTTCACCCGGTCTTTCCAGCCGCGAATGAAGCGGATCCAGGCCGACGGCAGGATCATGATCCTTGAGTGCCAGGAGGCCACCACAACGCCGTCATGGTCCCGCCATGCCTGACGGGCGGCAGGGTCCACTTCAATCGTCCAGCGGATCGTGTGGGCCACCAGCGCCATCCAAGCCCAGATCAGGCGTCCCAGGATGGCGGCGACGATGGAAGAGCGGAGCAGCGATTTCATCGCGCGGCTTATAGCGTGGTTTGCGGAAGGGACCACGCATTGTCTCAGGTGGTTCTGGTAAACGGAGGAACGGCGGGAACGGAAATGGTGGGCGATACAAGGTTCGAACTTGTGACCCCTGCCGTGTGAAGGCAGTGCTCTACCACTGAGCTAATCGCCCGTTCCGGAAGAGAGCGGGGTTAATCTGACTGAGTCGAGAGGTCAAGCGGGGAAAGCTGAAGCAGGTGCATCGGCTTTGTGTCCCCCGAATGGACGACATTTTTCTGAGAGTTGTGTGACACACAAATCATAGCTGCTATGCAAAGATATGCTGCAATGCATGGTTTGCGAGTAGAGATTTCGGCGGCTGATTGTGGCGAAACCGGGGCTGTCCCCTATCTGCGGGACAAGCGTGGTATAAGGGATTTACGCTTTTCAGCAGGAACACCGTAAACATTACTGTCATATTCTCATTAAATGAACATCTGTTCATTCTGAACGTTTGTTCATCGAAAAACATTACGTTGGTTTCATTTGAAATAGGTCTTGAGATTGAACGCCAACATTGTCATTTTGCAGTCATACGAGACGAGCCGCGAACGGTTCGCAGAAATGTAGACCCTAAGAAGGACAGGCAGGGGCCCTTCGGCCCTGAAAAACAAAAACGCCTGGAGAGAGAGAAAATGAAAGACTGGTGTGACGAAGAAGGCGCAAAGCGCCTGCGTGAGAAAATTGCTGCCTATTGGGCCGAGCGTGGCTACGAAGTGGATGTTGACCTTGTCGACGCCGGCTTTGTGCCTGCCATGCGCAGCGCCCGTACCGATGTGCGCAGCAATATGGTGAACGGCATGCCCCGTCGCCGGATCAATCCGGATGCGTCGGCTGCTCGTCCGAGCTACCGTCCGCGCGCCGAAGCCACTGCCTAACTGATCAGGGCCTAACTGATCAGGCGCGAGAGCGCCGCTGGCAGTTGGGAATAGTGGGAGACGACAGCGTCCGCGCCAATCGCTTCCACTGTTTCGGCTTCATAGCCAAATGGCACAAATATGAAGGGCAGTCCGGCATTCCGGGCTGCCCTTTCGTCTGTCCGGCTGTCACCCACCATGATGGCGCGGGCCGGATCGCCGCCGGCTGCCTTGACCGCGCGCACGATATGATCGCCGTCCGGCTTTTTTGACGGACGCTGTCGGCGCCGATGATGGCAGCAAAGCGGGACGCCAGGCCCAGCGCGTCGAGCAGCTTGTCGGACAGGTCCTGCTTCTTGTTGGTGCAGACCGACAGGATGGCGCCGTCAGCCGCGAGGCCGTCCAGGATCTCCGGCGCCTGGTCGAACGGGCGGGATCCGATCGCGATATTGTCTGCATAATAAACCAGGAAGCGCGCGAAGAGGGCTTCAAGCTCGTTGTCAGATGGCGTCAGACCCTGATGGGCCATGCCTTTCTGGATCATCGCCTTGGCGCCGTGGCCGATCATTCCGGCGACCGTCTGCAGGTCCACAGTCTCGAGCCCGGCATGGTCCAGAACATGGTTCAGTGCGTGCAGAAGGTCCGGTGCGGTATCCACCAGCGTCCCGTCGAGATCGAACACCACGGTCCAGCCGCTCAGCCATCCTGTCATACCTGCTCCAATTCCTGCTCGCCCCTCGCCTTGAATCGGCCTTTGATTTAGGCGAATGGGCAGAAGAAAGCGAGAGGCCCCTGTCATGAGCCAGACTGCCAGACCCCGCGCCGCGGTGATCCTTGCCGCCGGCAAGGGCACGCGGATGAAATCCAGCTTGCCGAAGGTGATGCACCCTGTGGGCGGCAGGCCCATGGTGGACTGGTCCGTGGACCTGGCCCGCAAGGCGGGCTGTTCGCGGATCGTGGTCGTTGCCCACCCGTCGCAAGGCCTTCTGATCGAGCACGTCGCCAGTCTTCCGGGCGACATTCCGGTCGCCTTCCAGGATCCGCCGATGGGCACAGGCCATGCCGTGCGATGCGCAGCCGATGCGCTTGGCGGATTTAAAGGTGATCTTGTCGTGCTTTACGGTGACTCCCCGCTGGTCCCGGCGGACGCCATCGAAGAGCTGTTCCGGTCACTGGAAGAGGGCGCGACGGTCGGCGTGCTCGGTTTCGACACGCATGAGCCGGGACTCTACGGGCGCTTGATCACATCAGGCCACGGCGAACTGGAGGCCATCATCGAAGCGCGCGAGGCGACGCCTGAACAGCTGATGGTGACGCTCTGCAATTCCGGCGTCATGGCGGCGGGCGCGGAGGATATGTTCCGTCTCCTCGAAAAAGTGACCAACGACAATGCCAAGGGTGAGTACTATCTGACCGACCTGGTCGGGCTCGCCCGGGCGGAAGGCAAGCGCTGCCAGGCGGTCCGCTGCGATGAAGAGGATCTCATCGGTTGCGACTCGAAGGCGGACCTCGCCGAAGCCGAAGCCATCTTCCAGTCCCGCCGTCGCAGGCAGGCGCTGGATGGCGGCGTGACGCTGGTCGCCCCCGAGACCGTGTTCTTCTCCTATGACACCGTGATCGAGCCGGACGTGGTGATCGAGCCAAACGTCGTGTTCGGACCGGGCGTGACGGTAAAATCCGGCGCGCAGATACGGGCTTTCAGCCACCTCGAGGGCGCGGCGGTCGGCCAGTTCGCATCCGTTGGCCCGTTTGCGCGGCTCCGGCCGGGTGCGGTGCTGATGAAGCGGCATTTGTCGGCAATTTCGTTGAGGTGAAGAACGTGCACATGGCCGAAGGCGCCAAGGCGAGTCATCTGTCCTATCTGGGCGATGGCGAAGTCGGCGCCGGCGCAAACATCGGGGCAGGCACGATCTTCTGTAATTATGACGGCTTCTTCAAATACCGCACAACCATCGGGGATGGCGCCTTCATCGGCTCCAACTCCGCGCTGGTCGCGCCCGTAACCATCGGCGAAGGCGCGATTGTCGGCAGCGGCAGCGTCGTGACAAAGGATGTCGAAGCCGGCGCATTGGCCGTCGCGCGCGGCAAGCAGGTGGAGCGCAAGGGCTGGGCGACGGCGTTCCGGGAAAAAATGACGGCAAGGAAGGCCGAAAAGAAAAAGGGCTGAGCATGGCGAACGAGCTGGAGAAGCAGAACGCTGCCGCCGCGGCGATGGAATTCGTCGAAGACGGCATGACCATCGGTCTCGGCACCGGCTCGACCGCGAAATACTTCGTCCAGATGCTGGCGGAGGAAATTGCCGACGGCCTGGTCGTCCGCTGCATCGAAACCAGCGAGCAGACGCGCAGGCTGGCAGAGAGCCTCGGTGTACCCCTCATCCCCTCCGAACAGATCGAGCGCATCCATCTCACCGTCGACGGCGCTGACGAAGTGGACGAGCACGGCTTCCTCATAAAGGGCGGCGGCGCGGCCCTTTTGCGGGAGAAGATCATCGCCAATGCAAGCGATCACATGGTTGTGATTGCCGACCCGTCGAAACAGGTCGAGCGGCTTGGCAAGTACCCCCTGCCGGTGGAGGTGACGCCTTTCGGCTACACTATCACCGCGAAGAAGGTTTACGACGCGCTCTGTTCCAGCGGGATCGACCGTCCGCGCGTGGAATTACGGGCCCAACCGGGCGGCCGGCTGGTCATGACGGATGGCGGAAACTACATCCTGGATTGCCACTGCCAGCGGATCCCGGATGCGGAATCCCTGGCGGCGCGCCTCTCCAATGTGCCGGGGGTTGTCGAACACGGATTGTTTATCGGCATCGCCCGAACGGTCATCATCGGCAACGAGTCCGGGGCCACGGTGTTTGAATTCTGACCGGCCACGCCCATATGCGCCCGCAGACACGCAACAAGACTTTCAAGGAACTGACCCCATGGCTGAGCACGCTTACGACTTCGACCTGTTTGTGATCGGAGGCGGCTCCGGCGGGGTGCGCGCGGCGCGCATTGCAGCCATCACAGGCGCGCGCGTCGGCCTTGCGGAAGAATATCGCATGGGCGGCACCTGCGTGATCCGCGGCTGTGTGCCGAAAAAGTTCATGGTCTATGCCAGCCAGTACGGGAAAGACATCGAGAAGTCCGCCGGTTACGGCTGGCACGTCGGCGATGTCTCGTACGATCACGGAACATTTGCCGCCGCGATGCATGCAGAAGTCGACCGCCTGTCGGGTATCTATTTCCGCAACCTCAAGAATGCCGGCGTGGATATTTTCGAAGAACGTGCGGAGTTCGTCGATGCGCATACGGTGCGCCTGAAAAAGAGCGGCAAGACGATTACGGCGAACAAGATCCTGATCGCGGTGGGCGGTGCCCCGTGGCGCCCGTCCGAGGAAGAGTTGCCGGGCGTTGAGCACACGATCACCTCCAATGAAGTTTTCCACCTGGAAGACCTGCCCAAGCATGTCGTCATCGCAGGCGGCGGTTATATTGCGGTTGAGTTTGCACACATCTTCGCTGGCCTCGGTGTGCCGACCTGCCTCGTCTATCGCGGTGAGGAAGTGCTGCGCGGCTTTGATGCCGATGTCCGCACGGCGGTGCATGAGGGGCTGAAAGACGCTGGCGTCCGCGTCGTGACCGGCGCTGTCTTCGAGAGCATCGAGAAGCGGGACGGCGAAGAGCTTCCGCTTCACATCACGCTTTCCAGCGGCAGCCATATCGATGCAGATGTCGTCCTGATGGCGGTGGGCCGCCGTCCGAACACGGAAGGGCTTGGCTGTGAAGCCGCCGGCATCGAACTGGACGATAATGGCGGCGTCAAGGTCGACGAGTGGTCCAAGACCAATGTCGACAGCGTCTGGGCCGTTGGCGATGTGACCAACCGCGTAGCCCTGACGCCGGTCGCCATCCGCGAAGGCCATGCCTTTGCCGACACCGAGTTCGGCGGCAATCCCTGGCACTTCGATCATTCTGACATCGCGACGGCTGTTTTCTCCCAGCCGGAAGTCGGCACAGTCGGTCTCAGCGAAGCGGATGCCCGCAAAGCGTATGGCGCGGACATCGACATCTACAAGACCAACTTCAAGCCGATGAAGAATGCCCTCAATGGCGACACCAGCCGCGTGCTGATGAAGCTGGTGGTGCGTGCATCGGATGAGAAGATGCTGGGCGTTCACATGGTGGGCGACGATGCAGCTGAGATCATCCAGGCCGTCGGCATCGCCATCAAGATGGGCGTCACCAAGCCGGACTTTGACCGCACCTGCGCCGTGCACCCCTCCGTCGCGGAAGAGCTGGTGACCATGCGCACGAAATGGGTGCCGGACGTCGCCAGCAACGCCTGACGAGGAACCACGTCATGGCTTTGTCTGGCGCAAGTATCCGTTCGCAATCGTGGCCGATTGCTCCGACCTTGCTTTAGTGCGTCTCGTCGCAGAGCGTCTTCAGCTCGAGCGCGATCGTCTTCAGGCTTTCGCGGATCTGCTTCAGACCGCCGCCGCGTCCGGAATGGATGGTCAGCTGCTTCCATGCTGGCTGGCCTTCCTGCGGCGGCTTCACAGCGAGGTGCTTTGAGCGGGGCAGGGCGGATTTCAGCAGGGCATCCGACAGCTTGAACCCGGCAACGTCATCGAACGTGCCATTGCGGGCATCGGCCTCGAACGTCGATTGTTCGGACCGGCTGACGGCATTGAACAGCACCGAAATGGCCGGGCGTTTCGCCGCCGGGATTTGCGTCCGCACGACCTGGTTCAGCAGTTTGACCCCGCGCAGCGAGTAGATGTCGGTGTGCATCGGCGCCAGCACGCGGTCCGCCGCTTCCAGCGCGCAGCGCGTCAGGAAGGTGGCGTTCGGGTTCGTGTCGAACACGATCAGGTCATATTCGCTGCGATAGAAGTCCACCTGCCGCAGGAAGTGGAGTTTGATCTTCTCCAGCGCGTCATTGTCGGTAGCGAAAGCGTATTTCGAAATCTCGAACTGGCCGGAGATAATGTCGAACCGGCCGGGTGGGCTGTTCCCGTCGGCCATCAGGTCATGGACGAGATAGTCGCGCGCGACCGGTGCAAACGGCTCCGTCGACAGGTTCAGCCAGTGTTCGGCCGGGCTCTCCGCATCGCGGGTGTGCAGGCGGGAGCGTTCGAACAGGGAAATGACCGAGCGGTCCTTCGCCGCGCTCTCGTCGGCCATGTCCATTTCATAGAAGGTCTGGGTGAGGTTGTATTGCGGATCGAGGTCGATCAGCAGGATGCGTCCGCCGGCCATGGCGTGCCAGGCGCCGAACACCTGCGCCGAGACCGTCGTCTTGCCGACCCCGCCCTTCAGGTTCATCACCGCGATGACGGGGCATTTCTTCTTGTAGGCGTCCTGCGTCTCCTGAACGAGCTGTTCCAGCCCGCCGGGCGTGGTGCTGGACAGGCGCAAATGCGGCTGGACTTCCTGTTTGAAGAAGCCGTTCAGGCGGGCCTTGTCGATCTGGTAGGGGATCAGGGGCAGGCCGCGGCCCTTGGCGCGTTCCACATCCTGCCGCACGGTCTTCGAGCGCACCGAACTGGCCGAAACCAGCACGATCATCGCGAAGGCATCATCGATGTCCGCATTGTTGCGGGCCCGGTCGTTTTCGTCGTCCGGAGCGAACTTTACCGGAATGGAGGCGGCCCGCATCGCTTCGTGAAGCTTCAGCAGGTCGTCGAGGTCCAGCGTGGAGTGGGCAATATAGACGTGAGACATGATCTCGCGGCGGTCCCTTCAGGCTTGCCTCAGGTCCTGTCTAACTAAGGGGAGGCGGGGTGATTCCGCCAGCTTTCTGCTGTGAAATTGTGGTGAAACTTGAGCGATCGCCTGCCATGTGATTAATGCGGCCATCAATGGAGCGTAAGATGAGCAACTGGACCCCTTCCGACTGGCGCGAACTGCCTGCGAAGCACATCCCGGAGGATTACCCGGATACTGCAGCGCTTGCTGCAGCAGAGGCCCGTCTACGCTCGTTTCCGCCGCTTGTTTTTGCTGGGGAAGCCCGACGCCTGAAGTCCCGGCTCGCAGATGTGGCCGCCGGCAAGGCTTTCCTGCTTCAGGGCGGTGACTGTGCCGAAAGCTTCAAGGAATTCCATCCGGACAACATCCGCGACACGTTCCGTGTGATCCTGCAGATGGCTGTCGTGCTGACCTTCGCTGCCGCCAAGCCGGTGGTGAAAGTGGGCCGTATCGCCGGCCAGTTCGGCAAGCCGCGGTCTGCCCCGATCGAGACGATCGATGGCGTCACGCTGCCGTCCTACCGGGGCGACAACATCAACGGCATGGATTTCACGCCGGAAGCCCGCATGCCCGATCCGGAGCGCCTCATTCAGGCCTACTCCCAGTCGGCCGCGACGCTGAACCTGCTGCGTGCCTTCAGCCAGGGTGGCTATGCCAGCCTCGCCAATGTGCACCGCTGGATGCTCGGCTTTGTGGACCGCAGCTCTCAGGGCGAACGCTATGAGAAGCTGGCTGACCAGATCTCGGCCTCGTTGCGCTTCATGGAAGCGGTCGGCCTCAACGCCGAATCCGTACCCCAGATGGCGCAGGTGGAGTTCTACACCAGCCACGAAGCCCTGCTGCTCGGTTACGAGGAAGCGCTGACCCGGATCGATTCCACGTCCGGCGACTGGTACGACACGTCGGCCCACATGCTGTGGATCGGCCACCGGACCCGTCAGGTGGATCATGCCCACGTCAATTTCTGCAAGGGGATCAAGAACCCGATCGGCATCAAGTGCGGCCCCGGCATGGAGCCGGACGAGCTTGTCCGCCTGATCGAGACGATCAACCCGACAGACGAGGCAGGCCGGATCACGCTGATCTCGCGCTTTGGCTCCGATGGTGTGGCGCAGGGACTGCCGCCGCTGGCTCGTGCTGTGAAGGCAAGCGGCCGCACGGTCGTATGGTCCTGTGATCCGATGCACGGCAACACGCTGAAGACCGACTCCGGCTTCAAGACACGTCCGGTGGACCGTATCCTCTCCGAGGTGCGCCAGTTCATCGACGTCCTGAACGCCGAAGGCTGTTACCCGGGCGGGGTCCACTTCGAGATGACCGGCCAGAACGTCACCGAATGTATCGGCGGCGCGCAGGCGATCTCCGAGGATGACCTCTCCAGCCGCTACCACACGCACTGCGATCCGCGACTGAACGGTGAGCAGGCGCTGGAGCTGGCCTTCCTGGTGGCAGAGAAGCTTCAGGCGCTCGGCAACGGCAAGGACGCAGCCCGCAAGGCCGGCTGACGCATTCTTCTTTACCGGCCGCTTCAGGCCGGGTGCGACAGCCAGAACCGTCTCCGTCAGGACACGGAAACTTTACAAGGCCGGACCAGATCCGGCCTTGCTTCGCACAACATAGTTCAACAAGACACACGGGCCCGGCGCATGACGCCGGGCAGAGGGTATTCCAATGCGGAGCATGAACTGGCCGGCCTGGGTCCGGCTTGGGGACATTATTGATTTGTTGCGCCTGTCGGTGCCGATTGCCATCTCGCGGATGGCGATGATGCTGATGAGCATGACGGACGCTGTGGTGCTGGGCCAGTTTGCGCCCGGAGAATTGCCATTCGTTCTGAACTCGTGGCTGCCCATGGGCGTGACGCTGGGGTTCAGCATGGGCATCCTGATCGGGGTGCAGGTGCTGACCTCGGAAATGCTGGGTATCGGCCACCATGCGCAGTCAGGGCGTATCTTCCGGCGCGGGCTGGTCGCGGCGATCGGACTGGGCATGGTCCTGCTGGGCGTTGTCTTCCTGACTGCCGAGCCGCTGTTTTACTGGCTGTTCGTCGAGATCGCGCCACGCTCAGAAGAGGTGGGGCTGGCCGATCCGGAGCACGTTGCCGCGTCTACAGCGTCCGTCACGCGCATTCTTGCGCTGGCCCTGCCGGGCTTCACGATTTCGACCGTGTGCGGTCTCTACCTCGAGGCCCTGCGCCGGCCGACGCTCGTGGCCATCATCAGCTATGGCGGCGTGCTTCTGAACATTGTCCTGGATCTCGCCTATGTCGGCGGGTTCTGGGGCCTGCCCAAGATGGGCGCAGAAGGTGTTGCCATTGCCACGACGGGATCGCGCTACGCGATTGCCGTGGTGATGTTCGTTGCGGTCATCTTCCTGACACCTGCGTTCCGGGCATCGACGAAGGCAGCGCCGGGCGAGGCACGGCGCCAGTTCGAAGTCGGGATCGGCTCGGCCATTTCCAATGTGGCGGAGTGGGGCGGGTTCAACCTGACCTTCACCATCGCGACCTGGATCAGCCTCGCTGCGAACACGGTGTACGGATACACGATCCAGCTCGTGGGTTTCTGCTTCATGTTCTACATGGGCATCGCCTCGGCGACGAGCGTCCGGGTGGCGGAAGCCTTCGGCCGCGGCAACAAGGAAGAGGTGGTCAATGCCGGCCGTCTCGGCGTTGCCGCCACGATCCTGACCGGCGTGACGCTGGGCCTCGGCCTCGTCATCTTCAGCGGACCACTTTCAGTGCTGCTGGTGGATGGAGAAGCCGTGATCGATGGCGTGCGGATTGCGCCCGCCATTGCATCGCTGCTGTTCCTGGCATCGTTCATGACGTTGTTCGATGGAATCCAGGCCACGGCGTCTTACGCGTTGCGGGCACAGGAAATTGTCTGGTCGCCGAGCCTCATCCATATCGGTTCGTTCTTCCTGGTCATGCTGCCGGCCTGCTACTGGCTGGGCATCGTGCAGGGGCATGGCGCGAAGGGCATGATGGAAGGCGCCCTGATCGGCGTGTTCGTGGCAGGCACGCTGCAGACGCTGATGCTGGAACTGAAAGCGGCGCGCCCTTTGAAAGGACACGCCGCCTGAAACTCTAATTGTTCCGGTACGGATGACCGGTCCTAGAGATCCTTCATTGCGGAGGCTGGCTTGAAGGAAGCCGATGTCTTCTCCGGGATCTTGATCGGTTCACCGGTTGCCGGGTTCCGGCCGGTGCGGGCATTGCGGGTTTTCGGCGCGAAAGTGCCGAAGCCTGCGATGGCGACCTGCTTACGCGATTTCACCGCGTCAGCGATCGTGTCGAATACAGCATCAACGGCCTTGCCGGCGTCGCTTTGCGACAGACCAGAAGCAGCGGCCACTGCCTTCGTAAGTTCACCCTTGTTCATAGGGGTTCTCCTCTGAGTTAAACGGCGATGCCCCGCCGTTGGTTCGACTAGTCCACGATTCGGAAACCCTGAACACGCCGGATTCCCAATAAACACGGGCTATATGCCTGGAATCCAGCCCTCTTCGGCCTGAATTTTCGAGTTTTCTGCCGGTTCCAGGCTTTTGGCTGTGGAAAATGCAGCCGGAAGGGCCCCTTTTTGGTCGAGTGAGGCGAAATAATGGGCGATTCCGCGGACCTGGGCCGCATCCGCCGTTTCGCCGGATTCGGGGGTCACCTTGGTCAATGAGGGGTAAATCTCGGTCATCACGACCTTCACGTCTGTGAGCGCTTCCTCAGTGAGAGGCTCTGCAGGGTCGAATTCGAAGGGCCAGATCCGGGCCTCCGGCCAGGCTTCGCGCAGGGCGTGGACATGCGGAATCCCGGTCAGGGACTGACTGCCGACACTGCCGGTATAGGCCAGCTGCCAGACGGACTTCGGCTGGCCGATCTTGTTGTCCCGGAGATAGGCTTCGGCGATGCGGTATTCCGGCAGCGGGGCATCGGCGAATTCGGGTTTCGTGCTTGCCAGCGTCGAGACGACATCGCGTGCCGGCGCGCCCCAGAAGGGATACGGCCCTTTGGAGATCGCGTAGTTCATGCCTGCGGCGATGGCGTAACGGGCATTGGAATTGTCGGGCTTGTCCTTCAGCTTCGCGGCGAGATGCTCATGCATCGCCTGCCACGGCGCCTTGCCGTCCAGCTTCAGGCCGAGGGCCTCCGCTGTGCCGGCCGGATAGCCGAGTGAGAAGTCGAATCCAAGAAGGACACGGTCGCCGCGCTTCGTCAGCTTGCCGACCATGTCCTCAAGGAAACTGCGGGCCTTCAGGCGCGTATCGATGTTCACGGCGCGGAACTGCAGCTTGAGGCGTGCGTCCTTGGCCAGGATTCCGATCCAGATCGAATTGGCCCCGGTCACGGGCTTTGCCGCCGCGCTCCAGTCCACCATGATGTACGCGTCGAAAAGGGCCGCCATGACTATCCCAGTTTAACAAGCATTTTGCCGGTATTGGCTCCGCTGAAGAGACCGATAAAGGCATCCGGTGCCTTGTCGATTCCCTCCATCACGGTTTCCTGGAATTTCATCTGCCCGGCTGCGATCCATTTGGCCATATCCGCAAGGAAGGCCGGCTGCATATCGGCATGGGTGGAGACGATGAAGCCCTGGATCTTCAGCTGCTTGCCCACGACCTGGATGATGTTGTGCGGGCCAACCGGCGTGCCGGTTTCGTTGTACTGCGCGATCATCCCGCATTCGGCAAAGCGCGCCAGCGGGCGGGCGGCTTCGATGGCGGCGGCCAGATGGTCCCCGCCGACATTGTCGAAATAGACGTCGATCCCTTTCGGGGCAGCTTCCTTCAGGGCGGCCACGAGGCCGTCGAAGCCCTTGGCGACCTTGTAGTCGATCACATGATCGGCGCCGAGCGACTTCACGAAGGCGCACTTGTCCGGCCCGCCAGCCGAGCCGATGACGGTGCAGTTCTTGATCTTGGCGATCTGGACCACGGTGGAGCCCACCGCGCCTGCTGCGCCCGACACGAAGACGGTGTCGCCTTCCTTCAGCTCTGCGACGCGCAGGATACCTGCATAGGCCGTCAGGCCCGGCATGCCTGCGACGCCGAGGAAGGCGCTGTCCGGCAGGCCGGTGTCGCCCGGCAGCTTCACGGCCATGGCGGTCGCCGGGGCACCGACCCACGCCGTGCGCCAGCCATTCATCGACTGGACGAGGTCGCCGACCTGAAAATCTGGATTGTTGGATGCGGTCACGCGGCCGACCGCGCCGCCGGTCATGGTTTCGCCGATACCGAAGGGCGGGACATAACTTTCGCGGTCATACATCCGCCCGCGCATGTACGGGTCGACCGACATCCACGCGTTCTGGACCTGGATCTCGCCCGGGCCGGGGTCTGCGATCTCCACCGTTTTCTTTTCGAAGTCCGACTGCTGCGGCAGCCCGACAGGGCGGCGGGCAAGTGCCCATTCCGTCGATGTAAGTGTAGCCATTCGTGATTCCTCCTGCTTGGTTTCTTGTGTTTTTCTTGCGCCCTAGTTGGGCACGAAGGCCGGTGCTGTGAAGGGGCAATCGGGAAGAAACCGGTCGGGGCAAGGCTGTGCCACGGCCTTGATACGATGGCAGTTGGGTGCCATGCCGGTCAGGACAGAGGGCTAGGACATGACGAAGCTGAAAGTGGGCGTCGCCGGCGCCGGGGTGTTCGGGAACTACCACGCGCAAAAGGCGGCAGCTTCGGTGAGGACCGATCTGATCGGCGTCTACGATATCGACCTGGCCCGCGCCTCTGGCATTGCCGAACAGTTCGGCGCGAAAGGTTTCGACGACTACAAGGCATTTCTCGATGCGTGCGATGCGGTCGTCATCGCCGTTCCGGCCACGTGGCACGAGCCTCTTGCTCGCCAGGCCATCGAAGCGCACCGACATGTGCTGTGCGAGAAGCCGCTGGCCCTGACCGGCAAGGCCGCGCGGTTCCTCGCAGACGAGGCCGCCGCGCATGGGCGCATCCTGCAGGTTGGCCATCAGGAGCGTTTCGTGGCGAAGGCCATGGGCGTTCTGGCAATTGAAGAGAAGCCACTGCTTCTGGAGTCGGTCCGCGCCGGGCCGCCTGCGCCGGGCAATCGCGCGGGCGATGTGTCGGTCATCTGGGATCTGATGATCCACGACCTGGACCTCGCCGCAATGATGCTGGGCAATGAGTTCACCGGCGTGAGCGCCACCGGCCGCCGCGTGCATTCGGACCATATCGACGAAGCGACGGCGGAATTTTCCTATGCCTGCGGCGGTGTCGCCCGGCTGACCGCCAGCCGCGCAGCAGCCGAACGCAAGCGCACGATGCATGTCGTCTATCCATCCGGCGAGATCGCCATCGACTTCCTGACCCGCAAGGTCGAGAACACGACCCCTTACAAGATCAAGGTCGACATCGCCGCCGAACTGCCGGACCCGCTGGGCGCAGCGGACGAAGGCTTCTACGCCGCCTGCCTCGGTCTCGCGCGCAGCCCGGTGCCGGCGCACGGCACGGTTGGGGCCGTGGTGATGGCGGAAGCGGCCGAAGCCGCGGTGCTGGCAAAGATCGACGCCTGATACCGCGCTCGTGCTTCGACTGCGCTCAGCCTGAGCGCTCCGATAACGCAGCCAAGACAGAACTCATCCTGAGCGAAGTCGAAGGATGAACGATTGGGCTATCAGGCCTCGCCGCGGCGGGCAGCCTGTTTCGGATCATGCTTTGGCGCCGGCGCGAGGCGCATCACTTCCGTCTGGAAACGTTCGTCATCGCCATCCAGCAGGAAGGGCAGGGCGCTGCCGATCGCGTCGACCATCGGCTCGAACCATTGAAGGTCTGTCTTGGTGAAGTCTGACAGGACATGCGGCATGACCATGGCTTTGTCGCCCGGATGACCGATGCCGATGCGCACACGGCGGAAGTTCTCGCCAAGATGCGCCATCATCGACCGTACGCCGTTGTTGCCGGAATGCCCGCCGCCCCGCTTCACCCGAAGGCGGCCGGGGGCGAGGTCGATCTCGTCATAGAAGACGGTCACGTCATCTGCCGGGCGCTTGTAGAATTGCAGGATCTTGGAGAGGGCGCGACCCGTTTCATTGTAATAGGTCTGCGGTTTGACCAGCAGCACTTTCTGTCCGCCGATCGTGCCTTCCGCGATCAGGCTTTCGAACTTCGACCGCCAAGGTGTGAACCTGTATCGCGCATGCAGCTCATCCAGCAGGATGAAACCGGCATTGTGCCGGTTCCTGGCGTAGCGGTCTGTGGGGTTTCCCTGTCCGGATAGGATCAACATGAGGAATGCGCCTCCTGCCGGGGCTTGGGGATAAAAACTGAACGGCCCGCCTGCAACATAGGACAGGCGGGCCGCTCGTTAAAGCATTGAAGGGAAGAGACTTACTCTTCGGTCTCTTCGCCGCCTTCTTCTTCAGCAGCTTCGGTTTCTGCGCCTTCCTCGGACGTGTCGTCAGCCTTGGCCGTGCGGCCGGCAATGGTGGCGATGGTGAAGTCGCGATCCGTGATGGTCGGCTCGGCATCGCCCGGCAGAGTGATGTCGGAGATCTTCACATTGTCGCCGATTTCCAGCTTGGAGACGTCGGCTTCCAGCGATTCCGGAATGTGGCCAGCCGGAACGAGCAGTTCGACCGCGTGGCGAACCACGTTGAGCGTGCCGCCCTTCTTGAGGCCCGGGGAGACTTCCTCACCGACGAAGTGCACAGCAACTTCGACCTTGATCTTCTGCTTGGCATCGACGCGGAACAGGTCGACGTGCATCGGCTGGTCGGTGACCGGGTGCATCTGGATCGCCTGCGGGATCACCAGCTGCTTCTCGCCTTTGTGCACCAGCGTCGCGGTCGAGGACAGGAAGTGGCCGGTTTCGATGGCCTTCTGGACTTCACCGCGCTTCAGGCTGATCGCGACCGGATCCTGGCCGCCGCCATAGAGGACGCCCGGCACGAGGCCGTTTTTGCGGGCTTCACGGGCACCGCCGGTGCCAACGCGCTCGCGCAGGTCGACATTGAAGGTAATCTGTTGTTTTGACATTGTTTTTCCTTTCGCCCTCGACTCCGCCCCGCCAGTCCGGTGAGGTGAGAAGCTGACACGCACGGCCTCGCGCCGCCGTTTCTGAAGGCGCGCAGGTACCCCATAAGCCCTGTATTGGCAAGGCTTTCGGGCAGGTTGCGCCTGTTCCTCGGCATCTTCGATCTAGTGTGGTTGCTCCCTCAGACCAAGGTCGGGGATGGTGGCGGGCTGAAATCGCGTAAACTGGTGAAAAGAATACGGGAGGAAAAGATGCTGAAATCGCATTTGATGATGGCCATGGGCCTGTTGATGGCTGCGATCTATGCCGCGCGTCTCGCGTCTGGTTTCAGCCTGTCGAACGGGGTGGACCTTGGAGAGGTCTACCTGATCGGCGGCCTGGGACTGGCCGGCGCCTTGCTGTGGAGCGGCTGGAAAGAACGCCGCCACGCCAAGCGCATCCGTCAGGAAAGTTAAGACCAAAGTGGGGCTGTCTGAGGCAGCCCTGATGCGTCAGCGTGCAACCAGCGGCTGTCGCACCCGCAAAAGAAGACCGGCCATAGAAGCCGGATACGGCATCGGCCAACTAGGCCCGGCAGGGGTTAAAGGGAGGAAACGGAAACAATGACTCACAACATCAAAGAGATTGATGCGAAGGGGTATTGGCGCGACGTCGTCAAGCTCACCCTGAGCCTTCTCGCCATCTGGTTCATCGTGTCGTACGGGGCAGGCATCCTGTTCCGCACCGTGCTCGACCAGGTGTCGATCGGCGGCGCGCCGCTCGGATTCTGGTTCGCGCAGAACGGGTCCATCTACGTCTTCGTCGGACTGATCTTCTACTACTGCCGGGCCATGAACCGCCTGGAGAAGAAATACGGCGTGGAGGCCTGAGACGATGGGCGGAGAGGAATTCTGGACCTATTTCTGGGTCGTCCTGACCTTCGGGACCTATATCGGCATCGCCATCTGGGCGCGGGCCGGTTCGACCGACGACTTCTATGTCGCTGGACACGATGTTCACCCCACCGTCAACGGCATGGCCACGGCGGCCGACTGGATGTCGGCGGCCTCCTTCCTGTCCATGGCGGGCCTGATTGCCTTCATGGGCTATGGCGGCTCCGTCTACCTGATGGGCTGGACCGGCGGTTACGTTCTGCTGGCCCTGTTGCTGGCGCCATTCCTGCGTGAGTTCGGCAAGTTCACCGTGCCGGACTTTGTCGGCGACCGCTATTACTCGACCACGGCCCGCCTGATCGCGGTCGTCTGTGCCCTGTTCGTTTCGTTCACCTACATCGCCGGACAGATGAAAGGCGTGGGCGTGGCTTTCTCAGGCTTCCTCGGCGTCGAGTTCAACACCGGCATCATGGTCGGCATGGCCATCGTGTTCGTCTATGCGGTGCTCGGCGGCATGAAGGGCGTCACCTATACGCAGGTGGCACAATACGTCGTGCTGATCTTTGCCTACACGGTGCCTGCGATCTTCATCTCGCTGATCGTGACCGGGAACCCGGTGCCGCAGCTTGGCTTCATCTCGAACGTGAAGGGCGAAGATGTCTCCATGCTGGAGAAGCTGAACACCGTGGTGACGGATCTCGGCTTCCTCGAGTACACGCAGACCGACAAGTCGATGTTCGACGTGTTCGCCATCACCGGCGCGCTGATGTTCGGCACGGCTGGCCTGCCGCACGTGATCATCCGCTTCTTCACCGTGTCGAGCGCTGGCGCTGCCCGCGTGTCGGCCGGCTGGGCGCTGGTGTTCATCGCGCTGCTCTACACGACCGCGCCGGCTGTTGCGTCGCTCGCCCGCCTCAACTTCATCGATACGGTGAACGAGGCGACCTACATCACCTCCGATGCGGATTATGACACCGAAGCAGCCGCCATCGTGGCGGAAGGCGGCAAGCCGATCCCGAAATGGTTCAAGGACTGGGAAAAGATCGGCCTGCTGGAAGTGACCGACAAGAATGGCGACGGCGTCGTCCAGTACCGGGCCGGTGCGGACAATGAAGTCACCAAGCTTGACCGCGACATCATCGTGACGGCGAACCCCTCCATCGCGGGTCTACCGGCCTGGGTGATCGGTCTCGTCGTGGCAGGCGGCCTTGCGGCGGCCCTGTCGACGGCGGCAGGCCTCCTGATGGTGATCTCGTCCTCGGTCAGCCATGACCTCTGCCGGCGGACCTTCTTCAAAGGCATGACCGACCAGCAG
This sequence comes from uncultured Hyphomonas sp., assembly GCF_963678875.1. NCBI lineage: Bacteria > Pseudomonadati > Pseudomonadota > Alphaproteobacteria > Hyphomonadales > Hyphomonadaceae > Hyphomonas > uncultured Hyphomonas sp. The sequence continues at coordinate 1,408,574 of NZ_OY787456.1, forward strand.
GAACTGTTGACGGCCCGCGGCGCTGCCGCAGGCGCGGTGGTCCTCGCCGGGATCATGGGAATGAATACCGCCGCACTCGGCTTCGTGGCGCAGGTGGTGGCCTTCGCCTTCGGCCTTGCCGCGGCATCCCTGTTCCCGGTCATCGTGCTCGGCATCTTCTGGAAGCGGATGAACCGCGAAGGCGCCATCGCCTCCATGCTGACCGGTCTCATCACCACCTTCTGGTACATCTACCACTTCAAGTTCGTGGATACGGATTCCTCGCACTGGTGGCTGGGCGTGTCACCTGAAGGGATCGGCTTTGTCTTCATGTTCCTGTCGCTGGCTGTGGGCGTCGTGGTTGCCCTGGTGACCGCCCCGCCGCCGCAGGACATCCAGGACCTCGTCGAAGACATCCGCGTGCCGGGGACCCGTACGGCACACGGCATCGCCGATGCGGACATGCTGCCCGAATAAGAAGGCGGCAATCCGGAACCTTCCCAATCTGGGCGGTCCGTCAGAGCGGAGCGCCCGTTTTGGTTTTCTGCACAAGACTTTGGGCGAACTTGCCAGACGGGCGCCTGCCGGGTGAAGATCGGCCTTCAAGGAGTTTCGTCCATGCCAGTCTGGCTGATCGTAGGGGCAACGGGGCTGTACGTGTTCGGCCTGTTCGCCATCGCCTGGCGGGGCGACCGGCGCGCGCTGGACCCGTCGGCGAAGCACAGCCCTTACACTTACGCGCTGGCGCTGGCGGTCTATTGCACCTCGTGGACCTTCTTCGGCGCCGTCGGCACCTCGGCCACCAATGGGTGGGACTATCTCGCCATCTATCTCGGCCCGGCGCTGGTCTTCCTGTTCCTGCCGGACCTGATCCGCCGCATCGGCGACGTCGCCCAGCGCGAGAGCATCTCGTCGCTGTCGGATTTCCTGTCCGCCCGCTATGGCAAGAGCCGGGGCGTCGGCGCGCTGGCGGCGCTGGCAGCGGTCGCGGGCAGCCTGCCTTACATCGCGCTGCAGCTGAAATCGGTCGGCATGAGCTTTCAGGCGCTGGCCTATGGCGCGGAGAATGCCGGCGCTCGCCCCGCCAGCCAGACCGTGCTATTCACGGCGCTCGCCATGGGCGTCTTCGCCATCCTGTTCGGCGCCCGCCAGTCCGACGCGACGCGCCGCAATGCGGGCCTGATGCAGGTGCTGGCATTGGAGGCGGTGATCAAGCTGGTCGCGCTCGTCGCTGTCGCGGCGCTCTCCCTGTCGCTGATCACCTCTCCGGATATTGAGGTTCCCGCGCAGGCGACCGAGCCTTTCTCCAGCGGTCTCCTGTCCCAGCGCATGATCACGACCACGATCCTGTCCATGTGCGCCATCATCTGCTTGCCGCGCCAGTTCCACGTCGCGGTGATCGAGCGGCGCGACCCGCGCGAGATCCAGACCGCGCGCATCGTGTTCGTCGCCTATCTCTTCCTCACCAGTGCGGTGGTCATCCCGATCACGGTCGCGGGCTTGTCGACCCTTGGCGCAGATGTTCCGCCCGACCTGTTCGTGCTGGACCTGCCGCTGGCGCAAGGGGACGGGCTGCTGGCGCTGTTCGTTTTCCTCGGCGGCTTTTCGGCGGCGACCGGCATGGTCATCGTTTCCAGCGTCGCCCTGTCGACCATGGTGACCAATGACCTGATCGTGCCAGCGGTGATGCAGACGGGCCGCTTCGCCAGTCTCGGTGGCAATTCCGGTGCGCGCCTCACCATGATCCGCCGGGGCGTGATCATCGTCATCGTGCTGTGCGCATATGGCTATTACCGTCTGGCGGGGACCAGCGAGGCGCTGGCGCAGATTGGCCTCTTGTCCTTTGCAGCGGCGGCGCAGTTTGCCCCGGCGCTGATCGGCGCGGTGTACTGGCGCAGCGGACGGCGTACCGGCGTTGCCTGGGGGCTGGCGCTCGGCATGGGCCTCTGGGCTTACACTCTTTTCCTTCCGGCCATCCTGCAGCCGGACCGTATGGCCGCCGCCGTGCCGGGCTGGCTGGACCCGCACGCCCTGTTCGGAGCCCGCTTCGACGACAGCCTGATCCATGGTGTCGTCTGGAGCCTCGGTGCCAACATTGCCGCCTATGTGATCCTGTCGCTCCGCTCGCGCGAACGGCTGCGCGACAAGGTGCAGTCGTCCGCCTTCGTGGGCGATGCCGAGCGGCTGGGCCTGACGGAGGCGGGCGCTTCCGATCCCGTCGCAACGGTCACGCCCAATGGCCTGAAGACACTGGCATCGCGTTTCCTGAACCCGGAGGCGGTCGAGCATGCCTTTGCGGACTTTGAACGCGTATCGGGCGTTCCGTCCTCCGGTGACGGGCCTGCGGACTGGCAGCTTGTTCAGCGGACGGAGCGCTTGCTGGCATCTGCGCTGGGGGCGTCATCCGCGCGTGTCGTGCTGGCCTCCGCCATCGGCGGCAATCAGGTCGCGCTGCGGGATGTCCTGTCCATGCTGGACCACAAGACGCAGGCCGAGCGGTTCGACCGGCACATGCTGCAATCCATGTTGGAGAATATTTCGCAGGGCATTTCCGTTGTGGACTCAGACCAGCGTCTTGTCGCCTGGAACACGGCCTATCTCGATCTCTTCCGCTATCCCAATGAGCTCGTCGCGGTCGGCACGCCCGTGGCGAAGCTGATTGAATACAACCTGAGTAGCGGCTGGCTCACCGGCAATCCGGCTGAGGAGGCCCAGCGCCGCGTCGCCCATATGCGGGCTGGGCGCCAGCACACCTATGAGCGGCGCAATCCGGACGGCCGCTACCTGCGCATCGTCGGCAACCCGACACCCGGCGGCGGTTATGTGACCACGTTCACCGACATCACCGAAGACAAGCTGCGCGAGCGGGCGCTGATCGAGGCGAACGAGACGCTGGAAACGCGTGTGCGGGAGCGCACCCATGATCTTGAGGAAATGGCGCAGGACCTGGACGTCGCTCGCCGCGACGCCGAGGGCGCGAACGCCTCCAAGACGCGCTTCCTCGCGGCGGCCAGCCATGACCTGCTTCAGCCGCTGAATGCGGCGCGCCTGTTCCTCGGTTCCATCCGCGCGGACGAACAGGGGCAGGGGCTGGTGTCACGGGCTGACAAGGCCATTCAGTCAGCGGACGAGCTGATCCGCGGCCTGCTGGACATTTCCCGGCTGGACCATGGCAGCATCGCGCCAAAGCCCGCGCAGCTGCCCATCGGGCCCTTGCTGGAAGACCTTGTCGAAGAGGCCATGCCCATGGCCGAGCAGGCGGGGATAGACCTGCGGATCGCACCGTCCAGCCTCGTGGTGGAGGCCGACCCGGACTTCCTGAAAAGCATCCTGCGCAATTTCATTTCCAACGCCCGGCGGTATACGCGCGAAGGCGCGGTGCTGGTCGGCGCACGGCGGCGCAGAAACATGGCGCGGATCGAAGTCTGGGATACCGGCCCCGGCATTCCGCCGGAAAGCGTGCCGCTGATCTTCGAGGAATTCCGGCGTTTCGAGGATACCGACAATACGGGCATCCGCGGCGCCGGGCTCGGCCTGCCGGTCTCCAAGCGGCTTGCGGACCTGATGGATGCCCGCATTGAAATCCGATCCGCACCCGGACGGGGCAGCGTGTTTTCCGTCTCGGTGCCGCTCGCGGCATCTTCCGGCAAGCGCAAGCGGAGTGTCCCGAAGAGTGCGCCGCGCCGCGCCGTCAGCCTTCAGGGGCTGAGCGTGCTGGTGGTCGATGACGAGGCCGCCATCGTTGACGGGATGACGGCGCTGCTGACCGGCTGGGGCTGCCGGGTGCGCGGCGCCCGCTCTGTCGCAGGGGCGCAGGGCTGGCTGGAAGCGGAAAGCTTCGACGCGATGATCGCGGACCTCAACCTGCAGGATGCTGTCGACGGGTTTGACCTGATTGCGATGAGCCGTCCGAAACTGCCATCGTCCGGCAATGTGCTGCTGCTGACAGCGGCGGCGAATGACGCGGTGCGCACACAGGCCGAGATCGACGGCATCGCCATGCTGCGCAAGCCTGCCGCGCCGGACGATATCCGCCGCTTCCTCGAAGACCTGGTGCAGGGCGTCTCCGCCTGACGGCAGGCCTCAAAGGGAAATGGCTTCCTTGTAGATCAGCAGCGCCTGCGTCCGGTTATTGGCGCCGAGCTTGCGGAAGATCGCCGTCATGTGCGCCTTCACCGTCGCGACGGAGATATCCATCTCGTAAGCGATCTGCTTGTTCAGCAAGCCGTCATTGAGGCCGGACAGCACCTTGCGCTGGGCTGGCGTCAAATCCGCCACGCGGGCAAGCAGCTCTTCCCGCCCGGCATCTGCGGCGGCGTCGCTGGGTGGGAACCACTGGCCGCCATCCAGTGCCGTGGCGAGCGCGGCGGAGAGATCCTCCATCGACATGCTCTTCGGCAGGTAACCAGCCGCGCCGAGGGCCTTTGCCGTGCCGAAGGCCTGCTGGGATTCCGTGGCGGAGACGACGACCACGGGACAGTCCGGCCGGGCCGCCAGCAATCGTGTCAGCCCATCGAATTCCTGTGTGTCGCCGAGGGTCAGGTCCAGCAGGACCAGATCGAAGGATTGCGCCTTTAACTTGGAAAGCGCCTCCGCCAGGCTGCTGGCATGGTGTGCTGTGGCGCCATCGGGAAATGCCGTGCCGAGCGCTGCTTCGAGCGCGTCACGGAACAGCGGATGGTCGTCCACGATCAGGACGGTCGGAACCAGTCCCATTCTCTTTGCCTCCCCGGCGCCGCTGGTTTCCTGACCGGCGGTCTTCATCTTGTTACGGGAACCATACCCCCACGGAAAGGGATGTCGAGCACCATTAGACTTTTGTCTTAGCACCAATGGCCAATAGCGGCGTTTCCCCTCCGGAAGGATACTCCCCGAAAAGAATAAGGCACGGGAGGAAACTGATGCCGCGGACAATTAGAGGTTTACTGCTGACGGCGTCTGTTGCGGTCATGACGCTGGCAGCGAATGCGGAGGAAACGGTCGAGGCGCGTATCGCTGCGCTGGAGGCCATGGTGGCGGAGCTGAAGGCCGAGCTGGCCGCCGAAAAGGCGGACACGGATGCGGATATTGTCCGGATCGAGACAGTCGCGCAGCGGGCAGCCCCTGCAGCCGCTGCGCCGAAGACGGACGGTTTCCTCGTTGGTGACACGACCCTGAAATTCGGTGGCATTGTCGACCTCGACGTCCATGCGACCTCTCTCAGCGATGGGGGCATCGCATCCACCTCGATTGCGCGGGACTTCCACATTCCGGGCGCCACGCCCATCGGCGGGGAGGGCACCGATTTCACCGACTTCACCGCCGAATCTTCCCGCTTCTTCCTGTCGGCGTCCCGGCCCGTGGGCGAGGGCAATGTGCAGGGCTATATCGAGATGGATTTCCTCGGCTCCGGCCAGGGCAACGAACTGGTCTCGAACTCCTATTCGCCGCGCCTGCGCCGGGCGTTCGTGAAGTATGGCAACTGGCTGGCAGGCCAGGAATGGTCGACGTTCCAGAACACTTCGGCCATTCCGGAGAGCGCGAGCTTCCTCATTCTCTCCGACGGCATGGTGTTCATCCGCCAGCCGCAAATCCGCTACACGAAGGGCAACTGGATGTTCGCCCTGGAGAACCCGAACACGACGACGCTGAACGCCGGTTCGCGGGATGAAAACCTCCTTCCGGACGTTGTGGCGCGCTACAATTTCACCGGCGATTACGGCAATGTTTCCATCGCCGGCATCGCCCGCCAGCTGCGCGCGGATTTCGGCGCCTCGGAAGACGAAACCTTCGGCTATGGCGTCAGCATCTCGGGCAAGGTCAAAGCCGGTGAGAAGGACGATATTCGCTTCAATCTTGTCGGCGGCGAAGGGATCGGACGGTATGTCGGCCTCGCGGCCAGCCGGTCCACTGCGGTCGATCCGAATGGCAAGCTGGAGGCGATCCCCAGCTATGGCGGCCTCGTCGCCTGGCGCCATCCGTTCGGCGAAACCGCGCGGTTCAACATCGGATATTCCGGCCTCTTCGTCGATAATCCGGACTACCTCCCGGCGAACACAACAACGAAGTCGGTGCAGTCCGCTTATGGCGCAATTCTGTGGGATGTTGCCCCGAAAGTGACCGTCGGCGTGGAGCTGCTTCACGGCATTCGTGAAGTGGAATCGGGCGCGGATGGGTCGATCAGTCGCTTCACCTTCTCCACCAAATATGCATTCTGACAACAGGACGAAAATTCATGCCCTACGAGGAAACGACCATGAGCGATCAGGCAAAAATTTATCCCGTTCCCGAGGAATTCGCGGCGAAGGCGAACCTGACGCCGGAAAAGTACAAGGAGATGTACGAGGCCTCGATCGCCGACCCGGAAGCCTTCTGGGGGGAGCAGGGCAAACGGCTCGACTGGATGAAGCCCTACACCAAGGTGAAGGATGTCTCCTGGGAGACCGGTGACCTGCACATCAAATGGTATGCCGATGGCGAGCTGAACGTCACCGCGAACTGCATCGACCGCCACCTGGCCACGCGCGGCGACAAGACGGCCTTCATCTGGATCGGCGACGACCCGGATGAGAGCCACAAGGTCTCCTACAAGGAACTGCACGCCGCCGTCTGTCGCTTCGCCAACGTGCTGAAGAAGCTCGGCGTCAAGAAAGGCGACCGAGTCACCATCTACATGCCAATGATCCTAGAAGCGGCCTATGCGATGCTGGCCTGCGCCCGGATCGGCGCCGTCCACTCGGTCGTGTTTGGCGGCTTCAGCCCCGAAGCGCTGGCCGGCCGGATCACCGACTGCGAGTCTTCCGTCCTGATCACCGCCGACGAAGGCGTGCGCGGGGGCCGCAAGGTGCCGCTGAAGGTCAACGCCGACAAGGCGGCGGACCTGTCGAACGGCGTGCTGAAGACGATGCTGGTCGTCAAGCGCACCGGCGCCGAGGTGGGCATGGTCGAAGGCCGTGACCACTGGCTGCACGATGCCGCGGAAGGCGTGTCGTCCGATTGCCCGCCGGAGCCGATGAATGCCGAAGACCCGCTCTTCATCCTCTACACGTCCGGTTCCACCGGCAAGCCGAAGGGGGTGCTGCACACGACCGGCGGCTATCTGGTCTGGGCCTCGATCACGCATGAATACGTGTTCGACCTGAAGGAAGACGATGTCTACTGGTGCTCGGCGGATGTGGGCTGGGTCACCGGCCACTCCTATATCGTGTACGGACCTTTGGCGAACGGCACCACGACCGTGATGTTCGAAGGCATCCCGACCTATCCGGACGCCAGCCGCTTCTGGCAGGAATGCGACAAACACGGCGTCAGCATCTTCTACACCGCACCGACGGCGATCCGCTCGCTGATGCGTGAAGGCGAAGGCCCGGTGAATGCAACGTCCCGCAAATCCATCCGCCTGCTCGGCACGGTGGGCGAACCGATCAACCCGGAAGCCTGGGAATGGTATTACCATGTCGTCGGCGAGGCACGCTGTCCCATCGTCGACACCTGGTGGCAGACCGAAACCGGCGCCACCATGATGGTACCTCTGCCCGGCACGACGGATTTGAAGCCCGGCGCCGCCAGCCACCCTTTCTTCGGCATCAAGCCGGTCCTGGTGGATGCAGACGGCACGCAGCTGCCGGGGGCCACGGAGGGCAACCTCCTGATCACCGACAGCTGGCCGGGCCAGATGCGCACCGTCTATGGCGACCACCAGCGCTTCGTGGACACCTACTTCACCGCCTATCCGGGCAACTATTTCACCGGTGACGGCTGCCGCCGTGACGAGGACGGATTCTACTGGATCACCGGCCGTGTGGATGACGTGATCAACGTCTCCGGCCACCGCATGGGCACGGCAGAAGTCGAGAGCGCGCTCGTCAGCCATGATGCCGTGGCAGAGGCTGCCGTGGTCGGCTATCCGCACGATATCAAGGGGCAGGGCATCTATGCCTATGTCACGCTGGTGCAGGGCGTGGAGGCCGATGAGGCGCTGCGCAAGAACCTCGTTCAGCACGTCCGCGCCGAGATCGGCCCGATCGCCTCGCCGGACCTGATCCAGTTCGCCCCGGGCCTGCCGAAGACCCGCTCCGGCAAGATCATGCGCCGCATCCTGCGCAAGATCGCCGAGAACGAATTCGGCAATCTCGGCGACACGTCCACGCTGGCAGAACCGGAAGTGGTGGATGACCTGATCAACAACCGGCAGAACAGGGGATAGGGCTCTTCCGCATCCCCCCTCCGTTTCGCGACGCTCAGCACCTCCCCCGTAAACGGGGGAGGTGGCAGACGGCGAAGCCGGCTGACGGAGGGGGCTTCTGTTCACCTCACGCCATCCTTCGACTTCGCTCAGGATGAGACCGTTCTTTGTGAGCGCTCATGCTGAGCGAAGTCGAAGCACGAGCGCGGGCTCTGCGCCTCAGATCGCCGGTAAATCCACGCAGAATCTTGCGCCGCCGCCGTCGCGGTTTTCGGCCCAGACCTTGCCGCGATGCGTCGCGATGATCTGTTTCACGATGGAGAGGCCGAGGCCGGAATTGTTGCCGAAGGCGGTGCCTTTCGGGCGGTCCGTATAGAAACGGTTAAAGATCGTGTCCAGCTTGTCCGGTGGAATGCCGGGGCCGCAATCCTCCACCTTGATCCGGGCGATGGTTTGCGGGCCGTCATTGGTCTGGTCCAGCGTCACGTCCACCACCGAGCCGGGCGGCGAGAAGGAGCGGGCATTGTCGATCAGGTTCCGGATCACCTGGCCGAGCGGCCCCTCGCGCCCCTGTACCAGAAGGCGCCCGCCCATCGTGGCATCGTGGAAGGAGACCGTCACCGCGCCTTCGTCCAGCGCCAGTGACTCGTAAGTGCCGACCACATCCTGCACGAAGCGGGCAATGTCGATCTGCTCGTTCGGCACGCGGGTCATCTCCGCTTCGAGGCGGGAGGCGTTGGAGATGTCGGTGATCAGTCGGTCGAGCCGCTTCACGTCCAGCGCGATCACGCCGCGAAGCTTTTCGGTCAGCTCCGGATTCTCTTTCACACTGTCCAGCGTCTCGATGGCGGACCGGATGGAGGTGAGCGGGTTTTTCAGTTCGTGCGCCACATCGGCGGCGAATTGCTCGTTTGCCTGGATGCGCTCGATCAGGGCTTCGGTCATGCCCTGCATGGAGGTGGCGAGGTCACCGATCTCGTCCTTGCGGGAGGAGAGCGCGGGAATGTCGATCCGTTCGGAGGCGCCGGCCCGGATCCGGTCGGCCGCGACCGACAGGCGCCGCAAGGGCCGCGCGATCCCGATGGTCAGCAGGACGGATGTGATGAAAGCCACCAGCACAGCCACGCCGATGAAGGGCAACAGGGCTGCGCGCTCGGCGCGGATGATCTCGTCAATGTCGGAAGATTCCAGCGTCAGCACGCCCACAACGGCGGAAACGCGCTGGACCGGCATGGAGACAGAGATGATCCGCTGGCCACGGTCATTGAAGCGCTGGCTGGCGGCTTCCCCGCCTTCGACCGCGGTGTCGAATTCTTCTTCAAAGGTCTGCGTGCGCACCGCATCGGAAGAGCGGCGCGGCATGACCGGGCCGAACACATGGCCCGCCCATTCGGACATGTTGCGGCCCCACAGGGCCATCCGGCCGGGTTCGCGCAGGGGCGGCAGGGCGTCCACGTCCACGCGTTCGGACAGGTAAAAGCTGTCGCCCACCATTTCGCCGTCGGGCAGGTAGATGCGCGCGCGCACCCGTTCCGGCAGGTTCCAGCGCACGATGGTCTGCCGGGCGGCATCCACGTCCAGCGCAGGCTGGGGCGTGGTGGCGTCATCGCCGAGCAGGCTGGTGAAGATCTGCGCCTGGGCGACGAGGTCCTGCTTCTTCGAGACGACGAAGCCGGCACGCATCTCGTTGAGGACCATCGCCCCGACGATGAGAATGGCAAGGCCGGCAAGGTTTGACGCGAAGATCAGCCGCGCGATGCGGCTGCCGAACACGACCGAGCCATTGAGGCCGGCGCGCGGTGTCTTCCGTTTCTTGTCCTTACCGGCCATGCGGATCCTTCCGGCTGGTGCCAGATCAGGCGTCGGCAGCGACGCGCATGGAGACGATCTTGTCCGGGCTGCGCGGCGGCTCGCCCTTGGCCAGCTGGTCGATCACATCCATGCCTTCGGTCACCTTGCCCCAGACGGTGTACTGGCCGTCGAGGAAGTGGGCGTCGTCAAAGCAGATGAAGAACTGGCTGTTGGCGGAGTGAGGCGCCTGGGTGCGGGCCATCGAACAGGTGCCGCGCACGTGCGGTTCCGAATTGAACTCGGCTTTCAGGTCCGGCTTGTCGGACCCGCCCGTGCCGGTGCCTTTCGGGCAGCCGACCTGGGCCATGAAGCCCGAAATCACGCGGTGGAAGACGATGCCGTCATAGAAACCCTCGCGGGCAAGTTCCTTGATCCGCTCGACATGGCCGGGGGCCAGGTCCGGGCGCAGCTCGATCGTGACGCTGCCTTTGGAGGTTTCGAGAAGGATCGTGTTTTCAGGGTCGGCCATGGGAGTTCCTGTTTCTTGTGCTAATCTACAGACTGGCTATTGAATGAAGCCCATTGCGGCAAGCCCGCGCGGCAGGAATATGCCGGGCGGGGAGGGCGCCGCGCAAAGGCTGAGGACTTATGCTCGCACCCACTCTATCGGTCGTCCTGGCTGTCATTCTGTCGATTGCGGGGCTGTTGCATGCCCTTTGGGGCTTTGGCGTGACCTTTCCGGCCGCCAATGAGCAGCAATTGGCGCGCATGGTTGTCGGCAAGCGGGGCATCACGAAAATGCCGTCCATGACGGCCTGCCTGTTCGTGGCCGCCAGCCTGTTCGCCTTCGCCATCCTGTCGCTGGTACTGGGCCAGCATGTGCAGGTGCCGGTGTCGAAATGGCTGGTCGCAGCCGCCGGGGCCGCGGCCGCGATGGCCTTTATGGGACGGGGCATTCTGGGCGTCTTGCCGGCGTTCGAGCGGGCGCTGCCGGAACAGCCTTTCCTGTCGCTGAACCGGCGCTTTTATTCCCCGCTGATCATACTGATCGGGATCGGCTTCGCGCTGCTGACCCTGGCGTTGCCCTATTGGAGCTGGCGCCTGGGCCTGCTGCACTGATCGCTATTCGGTGTAGCGGTAGCCGACGCCGTAGAGCGTCTCGATCGCATCGAACTCGTCGGACACTTCGCGGAACTTCTTGCGAAGCCGCTTGATGTGGCTGTCGATGGTGCGGTCGTCGACATAGATCTGGTCGTCATAGGCGGCGTCCATCAGCTGGTCCCGGCTTTTGACGTAACCCGGACGCTGGGCCAGGGCCTGGAGGATCAGGAACTCGGTGACCGTCAGGCGCACCGGATGGCCGTCCCAGTTACAGGCGTGGCGGTTCGGGTCCAGCGTCAGCTTGCCCCGGACGATCGGCTTGTGGTCGCCTTCTTCCGGGCCGGCCTGTCCACCGCGGGCGCGGCGCAGCACGGCTTTCACCCGCTCTGCCAGCAGGCGGTTGGAGCACGGCTTGCGCACGAAATCGTCGGCGCCGATGTTGAAGCCGATCACTTCGTCGATCTCCTCGTCCTTCGACGTCAGGAAGATCACCGGCAGTTCGGATGTCTGGCGCAGGCGGCGCAGCAGTTCCATGCCGTCCATCTTCGGCATCTTCACGTCGAGAATGGCGATGTCCGGCGGGGTTTCGGTCAGCGCAGGCAGGGCAGCCTCACCATCATGATAGGTGCGGACATTGTAGCCTTCCGCCTCGAAGAACATCTTGAGAGAGGCGACGATGTTCTCGTCATCGTCCACAAGCGCGAGAGTTGTCATAGTCCGGTCCTTGTCCGCCAGTTTCAGCCCTGTGTGGGGCCGGTCAGCTGTGGAGTGAAACATGGTTCGCATCATGGAAATAGCCTCCCTTCAGTGGTCTTGCAATGAAAGGCAGTGATCCGGGCGAGCGCTTGCTCACATTAAGGCGCTTTGGAGGTCAATTGCGGCGGAATTGCCTTCAATGTTTCCAGCGGCGGGGATGATCCGCCATGGTCCGGATAAGTCCGTTATAGTCATGGCAAGTCATCCATGATCATGACGCGGTCCGGTTTTGTCCCTCGCCAGTCATGCTTCGACTTCGCTCAGCATGAGGCCGTATCTTCGAAGCGCTCATCCTGAGCGCTTTGAGGGATCAGAAATCGCACTGCGATTTCCCCGAAAAGGCCGAAGCGCAAGCGCACGGCATCGAAGGATGCACGCGGGCGCTCTTCACGCCCCACGCGCGTCACGTCCGATGGCTGCAAGCCATCTGGGCGCCCATCTCCGAACAAGTCGGCAAGCGCGTCATGACATGACGTTCCCGAGGCCCTGTTCCGAGATGGATCCCAGACCGCTGCGCGGCCGGGGATGACGCAGATTGAGAGTTGTCCACCAGTCAGCTGCGTAGGTCCTGCCGGGACCATTGCGTCAGAGGTTTATTTATCCGACACCTCCGTGTCCTGACGTATAGTCGGGTACATGTCGTTCCTGCGTCCACCCGAAGGCTTCCCACCGCATCTTGTCTGCATCTGGCCGCTGGTCTGGTGCCAGCTCTTGCTGCTCCGCGTCGCGGTGCGGGCCGCCTATGGGCAGGACGCGCGCTATTGGTGGAGCATCACGCCCAACGGACGCGTATTCCTGACCAGCATTCATTTCGGCCTGAAGGACAAGGCAGCGAAGGAATGGCTGAAACCGCATGCACATTCCAGCGACCGCCTCGCCGCCGCCTGCGATGGCCGGGCGGCTGTGCCTGCCTTTGCACAATGCTGCGCCCAACCGTCAGCATGCCGCGAGATTGCCGCCAGCTATAGGCCCAGCCACGGAATGGCGTGCGTGCTGCCACTGCCGGAAACCTGACACGTCCTCAGCCTGATGATTTACCTCACTTACCAAGCGCCTTCACGGGCGCCGCATGTGCTGGCGCAAGTGGGGTGTCTCGGCGCTGTGGTTAGAAAAAGCGCGGTAAATCGCTCGTTGTAATATTTTGGGAATTCAGAAATCTGATAACTTCATGGATCATTTGCTGCGGTGTGGCACCTCCAAACATTTTCTTGTCCAGATGGACTCCGATTTCGAGATCGCAGAGCCCATTCGCGCCGTCTTTGCATAAGAATATAAACTCGGCCTTTCGGCCCTTCTCAACAGTCGGTCGAGTTATGTCGCCTTCTTTGTGATATGCCGTACTGTCAAAGTTAAACCGGATCATGTGGTGATCTTTCGTGAAACCGGCAACCTCGCCCTCCGCCCGGAGGTCTCCTTTTTCGTGCTGGACGAATGCTTCAATCCTGACCCCGCGAGCCAACTCTGCGTCGGCTACAATGCGCGGTCCCATATAGTTTGCAAAGATTATTCGGCGGGAAAATGAATCTCTGAAGATGCTGCATATTATATCAAATACTTCATCTTTGCTCGAACCTGTTTGGACGGTGATATAGGCATCGACAGTGTTGGGCATTGTTGGTGCTCGTTTCTGAGGGGTGGAGGAAATCACATTTCTTCGTTGAGTGGGGTTATCAAGGTCCGTAAGCGGAGAATATAAAGAACAGGCATGCGGTGCCTGCTATCGAGAAGAGGGTGGTGTACCAATAAACATCAGACTTCAGGACATAAAACCCCAATAACCTGTAGCAGGGGGCTACGACTTTCTGTTCTGTTCTGGGGTCTGTCCGCTTTATCGGATGACGCTTTACTATCGGAATGCAGTAGAACAGGGCGTTGAAAACCCCGATGAAAGTTAGGGATTGCACAATGTACAACAGAATTGGTGGACGGTGATAATATTCTAGGATTCCGCGTGAGCTGTAATCATATCGGATCATCCGGAATGTTGCCGCCGTGAGAACGAAGCTTAATGTCCATGCATCGCAAAGCCACTGAGGCACGTGAATGCTGGCAAGCGACGGGATGAAGCCAAATGTAAAAGACGACAGGCCTTGATAATATTCCACGAATTTAAGAATGACCCCATCAAGCGACAGGTCGCTGTGCTGAGACAAGAACGAAGAGACTGACATGGCGCCAGTTATCGTGCCTAACGCACCCCATAAAATCTTCACCTGAATTGACCCCCGACCCTCTTCTCCTTCGATGATGTCATCGCTTATAGGTTTAAACAACCGGCAATTTCAAAAAAGGAAGGTATCAGATGGGGCTCACCGTGCGGTGCAGACGAGTTGCGATCTCGTATACTTTGCTCAGTACTTTGTGATGACGCCTACGGATCCAGACGCACCGCGCCTTGCGAGGCGTTCCCCACATGCGCGGCATAGACCTTCAGCGCACGGCTCACCTTGCGGGGGCGTTCTTCGACCGGCTTCCAGGCCTTGTCGCCGCGCGCTTCCATGGCGGCGCGGCGGGACGCGATTTCGTCGTGTGTGAGTTTCGCATGGATGGTGCGGTTCGGGATGTCGATCTCGATGATGTCGCCTTCCTCGATCAGGCCGATCAGGCCGCCTTCCGCCGCTTCCGGGCTGACATGGCCAATCGAAAGACCTGACGTGCCGCCGGAGAAACGCCCATCGGTGATCAGGGCGCAGGCTTTGCCGAGCTTCATCGATTTCAGGTACGAGGTCGGGTAGAGCATCTCCTGCATGCCGGGGCCGCCGCGCGGGCCTTCATGGCGGATGATGACCACGTCGCCCGCCTTCACGCCCTTGTTGAGGATGCGTTTGCAGGCGTCTTCCTGGCTGTCACAGACAATGGCCGGGCCGGAGAATTTGAGGATGGAGTCGTCGACGCCCGCGGTTTTCACGACGCAGCCCTGTTCCGCGAGATTGCCGAACAGGACAGCCAGGCCGCCATCCTGGGAGAAGGCATGCTCGGCCGAGCGGATGACCCCCGCTGTGCGGTCAGTGTCGAGCTCCTTGTAACGGCGCGACTGGCTGAAGGCCTGCGTTGTGCGCACGCCGCCCGGCGCGGCCAGGAACAGTTCCCGCGCCGCCGGATCATTGGTGAGCGTGATGTCCCATTTGGTGATCGCTTCGGCCAGCGTGTCAGAATGGATGGTACGCACGGACGTGTCGAGCTTCCCGGCGCGGTCGAGTTCGCCGAGAATGCCGAAGATGCCGCCTGCGCGGTGGACGTCTTCCATGTGGACGTTGGCCACAGCGGGCGCGACCTTGCAGAGGCAGGGCGTCGAGCGGCTGAGCCGGTCGATATCGTCCAGCGTGAAGTCCACCTCGCCTTCGCGGGCGATGGCGAGGAGGTGGAGGATCGTGTTGGTCGAACCGCCCATGGCGATGTCGAGCGTCATGGCGTTCTCGAACGCCGCCTTGGTGGCGATGCCGCGGGCGGAGACGGATTTGTCGCCGTCTTCATAATAGAGCTTGGTCAGTTCCACGATGCGCTGGCCGGCGCGGCGGAAGAGGGCTTCGCGGTCGGCATGGGTGGCGAGGGTGGAGCCATTGCCCGGCAGGCCGAGGCCCATGGCTTCAGCAAGGCAGTTCATGGAGTTTGCCGTGAACATGCCGGAGCAGGAACCGCAGGTCGGGCAGGCATTCTGCTCGAACTCTTCGACTTCGGCATCGGTCCGGTCGGGGTTGGCGGCTTCGATCATGGCGTCGATCAGGTCGACCGCACGCAGCTCGCCGTCGATGTTGACCTTGCCGGCTTCCATCGGGCCGCCGGAGATGAAGACAACCGGAATGTCGAGGCGCAGCGCCGCCATCATCATGCCGGGGGTGATCTTGTCGCAATTGGAGATGCAGACCATCGCATCGGCACAATGCGCGTTGACCATGTACTCGACACTGTCGGCGATGACTTCGCGGCTCGGCAGGGAATACAGCATGCCGTCATGGCCCATCGCGATGCCGTCATCGACCGCGATCGTGTTGAATTCCTTGGCGACGCCGCCCGCCGCGACGATCTCGCCGGCGACCATCTGGCCGAGGTCTTTCAGGTGCACGTGGCCGGGTACGAACTGGGTAAAGGAGTTCACCACCGCGATAATCGGTTTGCCGAAATCGCTGTCCTTCATGCCGGTGGCGCGCCAAAGGCCGCGGGCGCCGGCCATGTTACGGCCATGGGTCGAAGTGCGTGAACGGTAGAGAATTGCCACTTTGTGCCTCGTTTTCAGTGCTCGGCAGGGGATTACCTGCCGGGTGGGCGATTATCAATCATGACGAAGGGGGAACGGCCAGCCCCCATCTGTTGCCGGCGCTGCTGGCGGGCCTATTGCGCGGCAGCTTCCGCAGCCGGTTGTACCGGGCCGAGGCAGCGCATTGCGCCGATAATCGGCTCCAGCCGGGCACGGGCGGCCTGATAGGCTTCCTCGCCGACGGTCGGAATGTAGCGGGACTGGATCTCGCTGAGGTACCGCTCGTCGCCGTCCGCGCAGATACAGGCCACGCGGGCCGGCTTCTCCTGCCGGGCCAGCCAGTCGAGCGCGCCGAGGATGACCCCGACGCTGGAGAGGCCCACTTTCGACAGCGCGTGCTCATGCAGCAGGTCGAATGCTGCAACCGTGGAAGCCTCGTCCATGCGGATCATGCCCGGATCAGGCTCCATCCCGGCAAAGGAGGACCGCCGCTGGCTGCCGAAGGCCGGGATTTTCAGCTTGTCGGTGCAGCCCGACGGGCTTTCGAGGAAGGCGCAGGAACTTTCCGGCTCCACAAGGCAAAGCTGGGCCATGCCCGGGCGGGCCTTCAAATAGTCGGCAAAGCCGCGCGATGTGCCGCCGGAAGAGGAGGTCATGAACACCGCGTCAAACGGGCCATCGGCGAACAGTTCCGGCGCGGTCCAGGTCTGGTGGGACGCCGGGTTCAGCGGGTTCGAATACTGGTCGAGGAAGATCGTGCCTTCCTGCTCGGCGATCTCGCCGGCAAGGCGCATGCGGGCCGCGTTCGAGGTTTCGCCGGGCTTCGGCTCCGCAATCACAAGGCGCGCGCCTGCGCCTTTGATCTGCGCGGCATTGTGCGCACTGATCGAGGCGGAAGACACGATGGTCGCCTGAATGCCGAGGCGCTGGCAGATACAGGCGAGCGCATTGCCGTAATTGCCGGAGGAGGCATCGACGACGGATTTGACCGGGCCGATCTGCTCGATCGTCTTCGACAGGATGTGCCAGGCGACCCGGTCTTTCACCGAGCCGAACTCGTTGCAGCGCTCTTCCTTCACGAGCAATTCGTGCGTCAGGTCGCCGATCCTGACCTGGTAGGAGGTCAAAGGCGTATGGCCGATTTTGAAGGGACAGCTGGCGACGGCGGTGGTCAATGGCATAAGCCTGCCTCGGTCTGCGTTTCGCAATGCAACATAGCTAGCAGCCCGAATCGCTCACGCAAATGTGACAACTGCGTCCGGCAACATTGCAAATTTGTATGCCTTTGAGGTGAGCAGGGGCGCTTCACGGGCAGACAGCCCAATGTGCAAGCTAGTGCGCATCGGCCCAGTTGGTGGCTGCGCGGGCGTCGACTTCGAGCGGAACGGAGAGATCCATCGCCGGGCTGGCAGCAGATTGCATCGTCTCCTTGGTCACCTGGATCAGCTTTTCGGCTTCCTTTTCAGGACACTCGAAGATGAGTTCGTCGTGCACCTGAAGCAGCATCCGGGCTTTCAGCTTCGCCTTGGCGAGCGCTTCGGGCATCCGGATCATGGCGCGCTTGATGATGTCAGCGGCTGAGCCCTGGATCGGCGCGTTGATGGCCTGACGCTCGGCAAAGGCTTTCTGCGGGCCCTTCGACTGGATTCCGGCAAGATGCACTTTCCGCCCGAAAGCCGTCTGAACATAGCCATGCTCCTTCGCGAAGGCCTTGGTCTCGTCCATGTATGCACGGATGCCGGGGAAGCGCTTGAAATAGGTCTTGATGTAATCTGCCGCTTCGGACTGGGGGATGCCCAGCTGGCGGGCGAGGCCGAAGCCGGAAATGCCGTAGATGATCCCGAAATTGATTGCCTTGGCCTGACGGCGCACCATTGGGTCCATGCCCTCGATGGGCACGCCGAACATCTCGCTCGCCGTCATGGCGTGAATGTCCAGGCCTTCGTTGAATGCCGTCTTCAGCGCGTCGATGTCGGCCATGTGGGCCAGCACGCGCAGCTCGATCTGGCTGTAGTCTGCGCTGACCAGCACATTGCCCTCGTCTGCGATGAAGGCTTCGCGGATCTTGCGGCCTTCCTCTGTCCGCACCGGGATGTTCTGCAGGTTCGGGTCGGAGGAGGACAGCCGTCCGGTCTGCGCCACCGCCATGGAGAAGCTGGTGTGGACCCGGCCGGTCTCCTTGTTGATGGCGGCTTGCAGCGCTTCGGTGTAGGTCGAACGGAGTTTGGACAGGGTTCGCCAGTCAACAATCGTGCGGGGCAGTGCGTGGCCTTCGGCGGCGAGGCCTTCCAGCACATCGGCATCGGTCACCCAGGCGCCGGTCTTGGTCTTCTTGCCGCCCTCGATACCCATCTTGTCGAACAGGATTTCGCCGAGCTGTTTCGGGCTGGAGATCTTGAATTCCTCACCGGCCTGCTCATAGGCCTCCGCCTCCAGCGCGGCCATGCGCTGCGAGAAGTCGGACGAGAGGCGGGAGAGCTTGTCCCGGTCGACCTTGATGCCCTCGCGCTCCATCGCGGCGAGCACGGGAACCAGCGGGCGCTCCTCCGTCTCGTAGACGGTTGTGACTTTCTCCGTATGCAGAAGCGGTTTGAATGTCTGCCACAGGCGCAAGGTCACGTCGGCATCTTCGGCGGCGTATTCGGTCGCCTTGTCCAGCGGGACCCGGTCGAAGGTGACCTGCGACTTCCCGGTACCGGCAACGTCCTTGTAGGCGAGCGGCACGTGCCCAAGGTATTTCTCAGACAACAGATCCATGCCGTGGCCATGCTTGCCGGCATTCAGTACATAGGACAGCAGCATCGTGTCATCGACCGGCGCCACGTGGATGCCGTGCTGGGCGAAGATGTTCAGGTCATACTTGATGTTCTGGCCGATCTTCAGGACAGCGTCATTTTCCAGCATCGGCTTCAGCGCCTTGATGGCATCCTTCATCCGCACCTGACGGGGCGGATCGGCGCCGAACATATCGCCATCACCGGAATCATTCGGATCGACATGCGCGAGCGGGATGTAGCACGCCTCATTCGGAGAGAGCGCCAGCGACACGCCGACCAGGTTCGCGGTGACGGAGTCGAGGCTGTCGGTTTCCGTGTCGACGGCGACATAGCCCTGCTTCACGGCGCGGGCGATCCAGTCTTCGAGGTCCTTGAAGTCGCGGACGCATTCATACTTCGTGCGGTCGATCGGGTCTTCCGCAGGCGGAGCAGCCTCCAGTGCGCCTTCCTTCTCCATCATCTCGCGTACGCGGCGGGTGATGGTCTTGAATTCCATCTCCTCAAGGAAGCCGAGCAGGGTGTCCGGCTCCGGATCCTGCACGGCGAGGTCTTCGAGTGTGACCTCCAGCGGTACGTCATCCTTCAGGGTGACGAGGTCGCGCGAGAGGCGGATCTGGTCGGCGAAATTGATCAGCGTCTCGCGGCGCTTGGGCTGCTTGATTTCCTCGGCGCGGGCCAGCAGCGTGTCGAGGTCGCCATATTCGCCGAGCAGGGTGGCAGCGGTCTTCACGCCGATGCCCGGAGCGCCCGGCACATTGTCCACGCTGTCGCCGGCCAGTGACTGGACATCGACCACCTTTTCCGGGCCGACGCCGAATTTCTCGAACACTTCGTCCCGGCCCATCGTCTTGTTCTTCATCGTGTCGAGCATGACGATCTTGTCGGTGACCAGCTGCATCAGGTCCTTGTCGGACGAGACGATAGTCACACGCGCGCCTTTGGCTTCGGCCTGGCGGGCATAGGTGGCGATCAGGTCGTCGGCCTCGAAGCCTTCCATCTCGATGGCATGGGCGGCGAAGGCTTCGGCGGCGCGGCGCACCAGCGGGAATTGCGGGCGCAGTTCTTCGGGCGGCTCATCGCGGTTCGCCTTGTACTGGTCGTACAATTCATTGCGGAACGTGTGGGACGAGGCGTCGAAGATGCAGGCGAAATGGGTCGGCCGTTCGTCGCCCTTCAGGTCTTCCAGCAGTTTGAACAACATGTTGCAGAAGCCGCTGACGGCCCCGATGGGCAGCCCGTCCGAGGCGCGGGTCAGCGGCGGCAATGCGTGGAACGCCCGGAAAATGTAGGCGCTGGCATCGACCAGGTAGAGGTGGCTGTCCTTGGTGACGGGGGCGGTGGCCATGGGCGAGAATCCTTTGTTCCCGCTGGTTTAGCCGCCAGAGCGAGGCGCGTCACCCGCTGGAAATCCCGGGAAGGTTTCTGCTTGTGGATTACGTTCCCTAAGGTAAGCTTTTCCGAAAGACAGGCCGGGGAGGGCAAATCATGAGCGACGAGACGAAAAATACACCGTGGCACCTATGGGTTGTGGGCGGGCTCAGCCTGCTGTGGAACGGGTTTGGCTGTTTCGACTTCACCATGACGGCCACCAACAATGCCGCATATCTGGAACCTTATCCGCAGGAACTGCGTGATTACTGGCTGAACATGCCGGTCTGGGTCTGGGCGATCTGGGCCATCGGTGTTTTCGGCAGCCTTCTGGGTAGCATCGCACTGCTGCTGCGCCGAAAACTGGCCTACCCGCTGTTTGCCGCGTCCTTTCTCGCCGCCCTGGTCAGCATGGGCCGAAGCCTTACCGACAAGGATGCGCCCACCATGGAAGGGCAGATGATGGTGTCGCTCGCCATTCTCACGATTATCGCGCTGCTGGCCCTCTACGCTCGTTGGTTGTCGCGCCGGGAAGTCTTGCGCTGACCGCGCAACGCTCTAGCCTCCGCCAAAAGGGAGGAAGACATGAGCGAGATGAACCAGACATGGGTGCTGCGCCAGCGGCCGGTGGGCGATATCAAGGAAGGTGATCTCGAACTCGTCGAGACACCGCTTGAGCCCCTAAAAGACGGCGAGGTGCGGGCGAAGACGGTCTACCTGTCGCTCGATCCGACCAACCGTATCTGGATGAGCGACATGGACGCCTACCTGCCGCCGGTCGGCATTGGCGACGGCATGCGGGGCAGTGGCCTCGCCGTTGTCGTGGAGAGCCGCCACGATGGCTTCCAGCAAGGCGATGTGGTGAACACCGGCCTTGGCACCTGGACCATGTTTCCCACGCTGCAGGGCGAGGGTCTCGCCAAGCTGCCGGTCCTGCCGGGCGTGCCGCTGACGGCTTATATGGGCCCCCTCGGCGCGACCGGCATGACGGCCTATTTCGGTCTGATGGACATCGGTAAGCCGAAGGCAGGCGAGACTGTCGTTGTCTCTGCGGCGGCGGGCGCGGTCGGCTCCATGGTGGGCCAGATTGCGAAGATCCAGGGCTGCCGCGTGGTCGGCATTGCGGGCAGCGACGACAAGTGCAAATGGCTGACGGAAACGGCCGGTTTCGATGCCGCCATCAACTACAAGACCGAGGATGTCGGCGCCGCGCTGGACAAGCATTGCCCGGACGGGATCGACATCAATTTCGAGAATGTTGGTGGACAGATCATGGACGAGGTGATCGCGCGGTTGAACGATTTCTCGCGTATGCCGCTGTGCGGCCTGATCAGCACCTATAACGCCACCGGACCGGTGCCGGGACCGTACAATTTCTCGAACCTCCTGATGCGGCGCACACTGGTGAAGGGCTTCATTGTGATCGATTATTTCGACCGCTTCCCGGAAGGCATCCAGCAGATGGCCATGTGGCTGATGGAAGGGAAACTGAAGTTCGAAACGGACGTCGTGAAAGGCTTCGAAAACGCGCCGTCCAGCTTGTCGCGTCTCTTCGAGGGCAAGAACCTCGGTAAGCTCGTCGTTGAATGTAGCCCGCCGCCGGCCTGATGACGGTGCTGTTCATCCCTCGTTCAATTACAATGCTTTGTTATTGCAGGTGAATTGGCTGGAGGGATGACATGGCGCGCGCAAGGCGGCTGAGACTGGCCGGGGCAGTGCTTGCCGGAGCGGGCATTGTCACGCTTGGCGGCTGTACCAGCGAAGACATGGCGATGTTCGCTGACGCGATGGCTGTCGCTTCCGAGGAAATGTCTGTCACGCTGACCTCGGTGCCCAGCTATGGCTGCGACTACAATATCGACGGCTATCTGGTCTGTGATGATACGGGCGACGGATTTGCTGACCGGTATGGAGATTCCCTTGATGTCGCCCCGGTCGCTTACGTGCCGGTCACGCCGCCTGTGCGGGTGAACGGATACGGAGAGGCGTACCAGTATGACGGCGGCTGTGATTGCTGGCTGAGGGAGCCATCACTCGATGAAGCCCCGCCGCGGCGTCGCCATCACGACTAAAGCACCGCCGGGGCAACCCAATAGCCGACTATCGTGATGATCACGACGCCCATCAGGTTGATGCGGAAGCCCTGCCGGATCATCTCGCTGATCGGCACTCTGCCGGTTGCGTAGATCACGGCATTCGGCGCAGTCGCCACCGGCAGCATGAAGGCGCAGCTGGCTGCCACGGCGGCCGGTGCGAACAGGGATTGCGGAGCAGCGCCCACGGCAACGGCGAGCGAGCCAATGATCGGCGACAGGGTCGTCATGGTCGCCACGTTTGATGTCACCTCCGTCAGGAAGATCACCAGCAGGACCATGATCGCGACGATGACCAGAGGCGGGAAAATGCTCAGCATCTGCATCTGGGTGCCGATCCAGTCGGACAGACCGGTCGCGTGCATGGCTTTGCCCAGCGAGATGCCCCCGCCGAACAGGATGATGACGCCCCAGGGCAGTTTGACCGCTTCTTCCCAGGTCATCAGCGCGCGGCGCTCTTCGCCGCCTGCGGGCACAAGAAAGACGAGCACGGCGCCGAACAGCGCGATCATCATGTCCGTCTGCCCGCCATAGGCTTCCAGCAGGGGGTAGCCCATGGAGGTGAGAAGCTTGGTCACCGGCAGGCGCAGCACCCACATCGATGCGATGATGCCAAACACGATGGCGATCCGCTGTTCCGGCGTCTTGATCGGGCCGAGTTCCAGAAGGTCGTGGTGCACGGAGGCGGCCATCGACTCTCCGTGCTTGTACTTCGGCAGGCCGCGCGTGACCGCCCACCAGGCCGCTGGCACGAGCAGGGTTGCGGTCGGGATGCCGAAGGTCATCCACTGGCCGAAGCCAATGCCTTCGCCGGTCTCTTCCTGAAGCCACTTCAAGGCGATCAGGTTCGTCGGCGTTCCGATGGGGGTGGCAACGCCGCCGATGGAGGCCGAGTAACAAACGCCGAGCAGGATGGCGGTGGTGAACTTGCCTTCCTTGTCCTGCAGGGCCGCTGCCGCCGAGATTGCGATGGGGACCATCATGAGCGAGGTCGCCGTGTTGGAAATCCACATCGAGAGGACAGCGGTGGCCAGCATGAAGCCGAAGATCAGCGCCTTGGGCGACGTGCCGACGCGGTCGACAATGTTCAGCGCGATCCGCTTGTGCAGGTGCCAGCGCTCAACCCCCAGTGCGATAATGAACCCGCCAAGCAAGAGCAGGACGATCGGATCCATATAGCTGCTGCTGACAGAGCGAGGGGAAAGCGCGGCTACCCCAATCGCGTCGGCATGTTCATTGTGTCCGATGATCGCTGCGCCAAAGGGCAGGACGATCAGCGGCAGCAGAGACGTCGCCGGGATCGGGATTGCCTCGGTCGCCCACCAGGTCGCCATCAGGACAAGCAGGCAGCCCGTCAGCCAGGCAGGCCAGGACAGGCCCGCAGGTGGACCCACGATGAGCATGAGCGCCGGAAGAACAATCCCGAGGATGAGGCCGATCGTCCGGTGCGAGAGCGTCATGCAGGGCCTTTCAGGGCGGCGAAGGCGGAGTCGAGCTCTGCCTTGAGGTCTGAGACGGCCTCCAGGCCGACATGGATACGAAGCAGCGGTCCCGCGCGCGACGCGGTCCAGCTGTCCTTGGAACGGGTGAGCTGGTGGTCACACGGAATGAGCAGGCTTTCATAGCCACCCCATGAAAATCCCATGCCAAACAAGTGCAGAGCGCCCAGAAAACGGTCCATTCCGCCTTCCGGTATGGCATTCAGCACAACTCCGAAGAGGCCGCTGGAGCCAGAGAAGTCCCGTTTCCACAATTCATGGTCCGGGCTGGAGGGCAGTGCCGGGTGCAGTACTTCGGACACTTCCGGCCGTTCGGCCAGCCAGTTCGCAAGTTCCAGCGCGCCTGCTTCGTGGGCTCTCAGCCGCGTGTGCAAGGTTCGCATGCCGCGCAGGCAGACATAGGCCTCATCTGCGCTGAGGCTGATGCCGAAATCCTCCGACGCCATGGCGATACGATTGTAGATCCGGGTATCTGACGTGACCACAGCGCCGCCGAACCCGTCTGCGTGACCGACGATGTATTTCGTCATCGCCTGCACGACGATGTCGGCGCCAAGTTCCAGCGGCTTCAGGAAATAGCCGGCGCCCCAGGTGTTGTCCGCAATCGTGGTGACGCCGCGCTCACGGGCAGCGGCAGTGATCGCCGGAATGTCGGAGACTTCAAATGTGAGGGAGCCGGGCGATTCGATGAAGATCGCCTGCGTTTCCGGGCGGATCATGTCGGCGATCCCGGCGCCGATGCGCGGATCGTAACGGGTGGCCGAGACGCCCATATATTTCAGGCGGCGTTCGCAGAAGCGTGCCGTCGGTCCATAGGCACTGTCGGGGAACAGGATGTGACCGCCAGACTCGACGCAGGATGCAATCGCAAGCGCGCACGCCTGCAAGCCATTGGCAGCCAGCCGCACATGGGTGCCGCCTTCCAGTTCGCAGAGCGCCGCTTCCAGTTCGCGGTGAACGCCGAGGCCCATCCGGCCATAGCCGGGCTTGGAATCGTAGAGCGCCTTTTCCGTTTTGAACAGGACGGTGGACGCGCGCTCCACGGGCGGGTTGACCGTGACGCTGCCGAGCCGCGCACCGCGCGTGTGGATGATCCGCGTTTCGGGCCGTTTCATGCCGCGCCTGTTGCCACCGGGCGGGAGGGATCGGAGGCCCATTCGGTCCATGAACCATCATAGACCGAGACGTCCCAGTTCCCGAGCCGGGCATAGCCGAGCGCAAGGATGGCGGCCGTCACACCCGAACCGCAGGTCGTGATGATGGGGGCCGACGAGCTTGGCAGCAGGTCTTTCAGGTCGCTGGCTGCCTTGAGCGTCCCGTCGGGATTGATCAACTCGCTGGACGGGACACTTGCGCTGCCCGGGATGTGCCCGGACGGGAGGCCCTCGCGCGGCTCCGGCGCCTCGGCTGTGAACCGGCCCTTCGCGCGGGCATCCACAATGGTATGCGATCCGGCTGCGGACGCGGCGGCGACCTGGTTGATATCCTTGACGAGATCGCTGCGGACGCGGGCCGTGAAGTGGCGTTCCACGGACACCGGCGGCATGTCTTCCAGTTCACCGCCTTCGGCTTTCCAGGCTGACAGGCCGCCATCCAGCACTGTCACATCATTGTGGCCCATGACGCGCAGCATCCACCAGACGCGGGCAGCAGCGCAGAAATTGTTGTTGTCATAGACGACCACCCGGTTGCCATCGCCGATGCCCAGCTTGCGCACGCGGGATGAGAACATGATCGGATCGGGCAGCATGTGTGGCAGGTCCGTGCCGCCAGCCTTGATGGCGTCGATGTCGAAATGGACTGCTCCGGGGATGTGCGCTTCGGCCCAGTCGTCGCGGCCGGTCTTCTCTACCTTGAGGAAGGGAGCGTAGTAGGTCGCGTCAACGACGCGGATATCGGGCGCCGAGAGATTCTGCTTCAGCCAGCCAGCGGTGACGATGGGGTCTCCCGTTTCCATTCCTTACCCTTTGATCCATGGCGGAACCGGCAAATCTTTCGATCGCAGGAATTCCGGATTGAATAGTTTCGACTGGTAGCGATTGCCGTAGTCGCAGAGTATCGTAACGATCGTGTGGCCGGGGCCAAGATCCTTCGCCATTTTTACTGCACCAGCGATATTGATGCCTGAAGACCCGCCAAGGCAGAGACCTTCATGCTGGACGAGGTCGAACAGCACGTTCAGCGCCTCGGTGTCGGTGCAGCGATAGGCCCGGTCCACCACGATGTCTTCCAGGTTCGCTGTGATCCGGCCCTGGCCGATACCTTCGGTGATCGAGGTGCCTTCGGACTTCAGGACGCCGTTTGTGAAATACTCGTACATCGCCGCGCCGCCCGGATCGGCAAGGCCGATCTGGACCGACTCACGCTTCTCTTTCAGCGCCATCGAAATGCCGCCCAGCGTTCCGCCGGAGCCCACGGCGCAGATGAAAGCATCGAGCTTGCCGTCGGTCTGGGTCCAGATTTCCTGGCCCGTCGTGTCGTAGTGGGCCTTGCGGTTGGACACGTTGTCGAACTGATTGGCCCAGATGGCGCCGTTCGGTTCGCTCTTGGCGAGGTCTTCTGCGAGGCGGCGGGAATAATGCTGGTAGTTGTTCGGATTGGCGTAGGGGACCGCATCCACTTCGATCAACTCGGCGCCGAGCAAGCGGATCGCGTCTTTCTTCTCCTGGCTCTGCGTGCGGGGCATGACGATCACCACCCGGTAGCCGAGCGCCGCGCCGACCAGCGCAAGGCCGATGCCGGTATTGCCGGCCGTGCCTTCCACGATCGTGCCGCCGGGCTTCAGGTCTCCGGCTGCTTCCGCATCGCGCACAATCCCGAGGGCGGGGCGGTCCTTCACGGACTGGCCGGGGTTCAGGAATTCACATTTGCCGAGGATCTCGCAGCCTGTCTCGTCAGAGACCTTGTTGAGGCGGAGAAGCGGTGTGTTTCCGATGAGCTCGATAACGGAACGGTAGGTTTGCATGTCGGCGATTTCCAGGTCGGTTTCCGGGTTGAGCCGGGAAGCTAGGGCGCCCCGCGTGGCAGGACAACCGTCGCAGGGTGCGCTTCCCCTAAACTGATCCATCATCTGTCCTGTCGCGTAAACAGGCTATGCGAACCCTGACCCACGGAATTCTTGCGCTTATGCTCGGCCTCGGACTGGCGGCGACCGGACCTGCGGCTGCAGACAACATGCCTGCTGAAGGCGCTTTCGCCTGGACGCCGCGCGACGGGGATGTGATCAGATTTGATGTCCGCCGGCAGGGAAAACCTTTCGGCACACACGAAGTGCGGTTCGATGTCCTGCCCGACGGGATGATCGAAGCGCAAACGAAAGTGAAGCTGCGCGCAGGCTTCGGCCCCATCCCGCTCTATCGGTATGACCTGCAGGCCACCGAGCGCTGGCAGGATGGCCGGCTCGTCGGCCTGGATGGCGAGGTCTACAAGGACGGCAAGGAAGGTTCGGTCACCGCGCAGGTGGACGGGGATGTCATCGACGTGGACGGGACCGGCTTCGACGGTACCGTGCCGGTCAACACGATCCCCGCGAGCCACTGGAACATTGCCCAGACAAAGGCAAGCATGCTGCTTTCGTCGGAAAACGGCCAGCTGATCGACGTTTCAGTCCGTCCGGAAGGCCGCGAGACGCTGGAAATCGCGGGCCAGACCATCGAAGCGAACAAGTTTCTGCTCGATTCCGATATCGATGTGACGCTCTGGTACGATGATGCCGGCAGATGGCTGAAACTGTCGTTCTCAGCACGCGGCCAGGAAATCGACTATGTGCTGGAAGCGCCTTACTGGCGCGATCAGGGCTAGCGGCAGGGGTGCCGCACGGCCCGGATAGATCAAATTTCATCGATCCGGCTTCCTCCCCGTTCACGCATTTTTCGTAAAAGTGATTCCACCCGATGTTCTTCCGGTGGGAAGGGGGAATTCGGGACATCCGGCCAGCCGGATCAATTGATGGGGATCGTATTTTGACCGGATTCTTGGAGAGCATTGCTGTTCCCGAAAAGCATGCAGCCAGCCTGCGTGCGCGCCAGCTCGACATGGTGCGCCGCATCACGTTCGTGATGATCCTGGCGAACCTGCTGAATGCCGGGATTGTGGTGACCTGCTTCATGGGCACGGCATCCCGCGATCTGCTGTACATCTGGGGCGCGGCCATTCTCGTATCGAGCACCGTGGCTGTCGGCACGCAGTTCTTCAATCCGCCCGACATGGACCCAATGGACGAGCGGTCGCAGACAGCGCTCGACAACTTCACCCGCGGTGCCTTGCTGAACGGCATCCTTTGGGGCGTCGTGCCCTTCATTGTGATGAATGCGGCGGCGCCGCAGGGGCAGATGATTGTCGGGGTCATCATGGCCGGCATGATGTTCGCCGGAACCTTCCTGATGGCGCGGACGCCCACAGCGGCGATCTCGTTCCTGCTGCCCGTAGGCGCAGGCGTTGTTGCCGCCATGCAGTTCCAGAACGACTCGGCCTACCAGTTCATTTCGGTGCTCGCGCTTGCCTATGTTGCGGTACTGGTCCTCGCCGTCAGCTGGTCGCACAAGCAGTTTGTCGAGCAGCACCTCAGCGAATGCGCCGTGAAGGAACAATCCCAGTTGATTGGCCTCCTGCTGCGCGACTTCGAGGAGAGCACCTCTGACTGGCTGTGGCAGACCAACACCAATGGTGACCTTCAGGACATCCCGCTCGTATTCGAAGGCGCGAAAGAAGCGGACAGCGTGATGCGCAAGGGCGAGCCTTTGCTGGACCTTTTCGTCAAGGACGACGCCCACCACGTGCTGCAGACCAGCCTGATGCGACGCCAGGGCTTCCGCGACCTTGCGCTTCAGGTGCAGACGCCGGAAAGCGGTCAGGAGCGCTGGTGGTCCGTCACGGGGAAACCGATCTTCGAAGCCGGCAAGTTCCGAGGCTTTCGCGGGGTGGCGACCGACATCACCCAGTCCAAGGAGATTGAGGACCGTATCGCCTATATGGCACACTATGACGGCCTGACGGGCTTGCCGAACCGGATCACTATGCAGGAGCATCTGGAGAAAGCAGCGCGGCTCGCCATTCACCCGAAAACCAACAGGGCGCTGGTCTGGCTGGATCTCGACAATTTCAAATGGGTCAACGATACGCTCGGCCATCCGGCTGGCGACGAACTGCTGCGCCAGGTGGCGGGGCGGCTGACCGATATCTGCAATGATGACGATGTTGTCTCCCGTATCAGCGGGGACGAGTTCGCGCTCATCATCGAACGCCCGGACCGTGAAAAGCTGGAAGACTTCCTCGACGATCTCGTGGAGCGTCTGTCGCTGCCATATGACATCTGGGGGTCCACCGCGAATTGCTCGGCCTCACTTGGGGTGCGTCTGTTCGATAGCTTCACCCAGGATGTGCGTGTCCTGCTGAAACATGCCGACCTTGCGCTTTACCAGGCCAAGAAGCTGGGCAAGGGCAATTGGTGCATGTTCACAGAGGAACTCGACGAACGCGCACGTGCGCGCCAGCAGATCGAGATGGACCTGCACCGCGCGCTCGACAATCATGAGCTGCGTGTCTTCTTCCAGCCGGTCGTCAACGCGGCGACGATGGAGGTGACAGGCTTCGAAACCCTGTTGCGGTGGGAACATCCCAAGCGCGGCCTCGTCTATCCCGGCGAGTTCATCGAGCATGCCGAAGACATCGGGCTGATCACGCGCATCGGAGACTGGGTCATCCGTGCGGCCATGTCCGAAGCGCGGCGCCTGCCGGAGCATATCGGCATCTCGATCAACATCTCGCCGCTCCAGATCCATTCGCAAAGCCTGGTCCCCACGATCATGCAGGCTATCGCGGCGAACAATATCGCGCCGGAGCGGCTGGAGCTGGAGATCACGGAAAGCGTGCTGATGTCGGATACCGAGTTCACGCTCCAGCGCCTGCACCAGATCAAGTCGATCGGTGTACAGATCGCGCTGGACGATTTCGGAACCGGGTTTTCTTCGCTGAGCTATCTGCGCAGCTTCCCGTTCGACAAGATCAAGATCGACAAGAGCTTCGTGTCAGACCTTGAAAGCCGCGCCGACAACCGGGCCATCGCCATCGCAACGCTGGAACTCGCCCGGTCGCTCGGCATGCGCTGCACGGCAGAAGGCGTTGAGACCGGGTTCCAGTCGGACTTCCTGCGCGAGAACGGTTGCGACAACCTTCAGGGCTTCTTCATCAGCCGGGCACAGCCATTGGACAAGCTGACCCACCTGGTCGAACTGCGGGATGTGCAGAGCGTAGACGCTGCGCCCGCGTCACGCCCGAAGCTGCGTGTTGTCGAACCCGATGACATGCCGGAGCGGTCGGTGAAGGTTTCCTGATTCAGGGGTGCCGGCAGGCAGGCTATTCGTCGGCTTTGTCCTCGGTCTTCTTTTTCCCGAACAGCAGGTTGCCGAAGGCTTCCCTTGCCGCTTCCTCCGCAGCGTCCCCAGGTTTTTTCGGTTCCGTAGACGGGGCCGAATCCTGATCGGTGGATGGCGCGGCAGGCTGGCGTGCACCGCCTGCAGCCCCCAGAATGTCAGCCAGCGGATTGAGACCGCCGCTGCTTGACCCGCCACCGGTGAGTCCTTCCAGAATTTGGCCCGTCAGGTCCTGCTTCAGCTGATTGGTCACACCCGAGAGGTCAGGCGTAACTTTCGGCTTGGTCCAGCTGCCGGACAGGCGGATTGGCACCGGAATGCCGTTCAGCTGCACGACGCTGCCGGAGCCCTGGCCCTTCTTGTCGATGCTGGTTGCAAGGCGCAGATCCAGTGTCTGGCCGCCGAGATTGATATTGCCTGTGCCGTCGATGCCCAGCACGGGGCTGAGGAGTTTCATCAGGTCGACGTTTGCCACGCCGTTCTTCACGGACAGCACCGTGTCGAAGCTGGAGAAATCCGTTTCCGCTTCCGGCGAGAGCGCTGACGCAAAGTCGAGGCTTTGCAGTTGTCCGGAAGTGACGGCTTGCAGCAGCGAGTCCTTGCTGCGCACCAGCTGTGCCACGTTCAGGCCTTTGATGGCGCCTTCGTTCAGTTTGGTGCTGACTTCGCCATTCAGCCCCTTCATGATCTCGTCGATCGACGTGCCGTTGGCGGTGGCCGACACGGCGAACGTGCCGGTGCCGGTGAGTTTGTCGAACCCGGCCAGCGTGCCGAGCAGGGAAGAGACACCGACGCTGTCGCCGGTCATGTCGAGCCCGAGTGCCGGCTTCGCGGCAGAGGCATCAAGGCTCATCTTGCCTGCCCAGCTACCGCCGAACGCATCGAACGCAGGCAGGTTGGCATTCAGCTTGCCATCCTTCAGGACGGCATTCACCTGCGCATTCTTCAGCACGACATTGCCGAGCGTCAGGGTCGTCGTCTTGATATTCAGGTCTGCATCGACCGCCTTCAGGCCGGCAAGGTCCAGAGGTTCCTTGCTCCAGCCTTCCATCGGCTGTTGCGGTTTCTTCTGCTGGTCCTCCTCGGCGAGGAAGGGAGACAGGTCCAGTTCACCCATGTCGAGATCGCCCGTCAGGCGCGGCTTGGCGCCTGCAAGATCGAGCCCGGCCGTGCCAGTGGCGCGGATGTCGTCGAGGGCAAAATCGAGGTTCGAGATGGCGAGCGTCTTGAACGATCCCGAAACCGCGCCGGCGGTCGCGAAGCGCTTCAGCGTGTCGCCTTCGGGCATGTCCACATCGGCGGCTGCGAGCAGCGCACGCAGCTCGTCGCTGGAAGCGTCGATTGTGCCGTTGAGTCTGCCGTCACCTGCCAGCGAGACGTCGCCTTTGTAGGACGCATTCAGCAGGGCGCCGGTGTGCTTGATGTCGAGCCCAGTCAGGGACAGGGCATCTGCCTGGCCGCTGACCTTGCCGGCGATGTCGACCTTCTCCAGCGCGTCTTCTGCCGGAACCTCGATGCCCATCTGCTTCAGCAGCTCTCCGGTATTGGGCGCCGCAGCCTGCAGCTGGCCATCCACGGCGGGGCTATCCTTCAGCGCCACCGTACCCGTGAAGCCGAGGTCAATCAGGTCGCCTTTGAGATCGAGTCCGTCAAACTTGATCGTCAGCGCATCAAACGGACCGGCAACGCTGCCTTTCATGTTTCCCGCACCGAGCGGCGCGATGTTCACCGGCAGCTCGACAGAGGCGAATTTCGCGACCTCGGCAAGGTTCGGAGCATTGAGGCTGAAAGCGCCATCCAGCGCCGGGGCATCGCCCAGCGTGACGGCGCCATCGAACGTGCCCGTGGCGAGCTTGGAATCAAATTTGGCATCCACGCTTGTCGGCGTGCCGTTCTGAAGCTGCTCCGGCGTGTCGATCACGAGGTCGATGTCAAACGCCTGGTCCTGGAAGATGCCGTCGGCCTTCGCTTTCAGCGGCTTGTCAAAGCCCTGCATGGAGGCGTCGAGGTTCAGGTCCTTCAGGGCATATTCCGTGCCTGCAGCGCGGTCGGCATAGGTCAGGGATGCGTTCTTCAGGCTCGCCTTGCCGATGCTCGCGCTGACACCACCGCCGTCGCCGGACGGAGCTGTCTCTTCCGTGTTGCCGGTGCCGAAGTCCCAATTGGTGCGCCCGTCGGCCAGTTTCTCCAGCTGGACGGTCGCATCAACGAAGGAGAGTTCCTGCACTTCCACGCGGCGGGAAAGAAGCGGCATCCATTTCACGGAGCCGCGCAGCTCGCCTGCCTCGATCATGTTGGGTGCCGTGAAGCCTTCTGGATTGGCCACCGTTACGCCGCCGACGCTGACAGAGATTCGGGGGAACACCGATACGCCGACATCGCCGGTCAGAAGTACATCGCGGTTGAGCGCACCGGTTGCCGCCTTTTCGATCTGCGCCTTGTAAACCGATTTCGGGACGAAAAACGGAACGGTCAGGGCCGCAACGAGGAGGAGGCCGAAAATACCGGCCAAAATCAGGATTGTGCGCTTCATATCAATCGCCTTGGAATGTGTATCGACATACTACATGGGCATTATGTCGGAGGAATGGCTGTTGAAAAATCGAAATAGCTGATTCCTCCTGAAGTTCCCCGCTTGACCCCAACTTCGCCCGCGCATAAAGAGGCGGCTCGCCGCAAGGCGGCCCGGAAAATGTGCGGGTGTAGCTCAGTTGGTTAGAGTGCCGGCCTGTCACGCCGGAGGTCGCGGGTTCGAGCCCCGTCACTCGCGCCATTTTCCTCAAACGATGGTCTCAGACCACAAAAAAGCCGCCCCTCGGGGCGGCTTTTCTGGTTTCTGGGCCGGTATCTACCGCTTCGGCCTATCGGTAATAGTCGCACAGCGTGTTGATCAGGGCGCGGCCGACGCCGCCGCTGCAGCGGTAATAGACCGTCTGTGCATCGCGGCGCGATTCCACCAGATTCGCCGCCCGCAGCTTGGCGAGATGCTGGGAGACCGCCGAGTGCGACTGTTCGGTCAGGCTGGCGAGCTCGCCCACCGGCAACTCGCCGCCTTCGCTGAGGGCGCACAGGATCTTCAGACGAGTTTCGCTCGACATCGCCTTCATGACTTCGGACGCTTCGTGAATGCTGTCCGAAACCACTTCATAGGCGTCATTGGCGGCTTTCTTTCTGGCGGCCATCAGCTGCTTACCTCCTGAACGGTTCCTGCGACATCAGCAGATTCCGTGCCTCTCTGCTCTGGCAGCCAGTCCGGACCGCGCAGGGCAATGTAAATTGCAGGGATCACAAGTACCGTCAGCGCTGTTGAAGACGCCAGCCCGAACAGCAGTGAGATGGCGAGACCCTGGAAGATTGGGTCCGTCAGGATCACGGCTGCCCCGATCATGGCCGCCAGGGCGGTCAGAAGGATCGGCTTGAAGCGGATGGCACCGGCGTGCAGCAACACGTCCTTCAGCGGCGTCTTGCCGTCCTCCAGGTGGCGGACAAAGTCCACCAGCAGGATCGAATTCCGCACGATAATCCCGGCGAGCGCGATAAAGCCGATCATCGACGTTGCCGTGAACGGCGCGCCGAACAGCCAATGGCCGATCATGATGCCGATCAGCGTCAGCGGGACCGGCGTCAGGATGATCAGCGGCACGCGGAATGTGCCGAACTGGCCAACGACGAGGATGTAGATCGCCAGCAAGGCCACAGCGAAAGCAGCGCCCATGTCGCGGAAGGTGACATAGGTGATCTCCCATTCGCCGTCCCACAGCAGGGTCGGCTGGGTGTCGTCCGCCGGCTGGCCGTACATGCGCACCGCCGGGGCCGTGAGGCCTGCAGCGGCCCAGTCGAACGCCTTCACCTTGTCCTGGATTTCGAACATGCCGTAGATCGGCGCTTCGTAACGGCCGGCAAGTTCTCCCATGACCATGTCGGCGAAGTAGCCGTCGCGGCGGAAGATGACCGGCGAGCCGCTTTCTTCCGAGACATCGACCAGCGCGCCAAGTTCGACCGGAGCGGCATTGGAGCCGGCCAGGCGGGCGGGCACCGGAATGGCCGCGATCTCCTGCGACCAGTTGCGTTCCGACTTCGGCAGGCGGATGCGGATGTCCAGCGGGTCGCGGCCTTCGCTGCGCGGGCTGACGCCGACCGTCTGGCCCGCAAAGGCAAGCGCGATTGTATCAAGAATGTCCTGTTGCTGGACGCCATAGTCGGCAGCGCGCGGCTCATCCACCGAGACGGTCAGGCGCGGGGCCGGATCGCCGATGGAATTGTCCACGTCGACGATGAAGTCGGTGTCCTTGAAGAACTGCTCGACAATGGCAGCCGTTTCTCGGCGGACTTCCGGTGTCGGGCCGTAGATCTCTGCCAGCAGCGTGGAGAGGACCGGCGGTCCGGGCGGAACCTCGACCACTTTCACGCTGGTGCCTTCCGGCATCGGCAAGGCCAGCAACCGCTCGCGGAGATCGAGCGCAATCGGGTGGCTCGCCCGTTTGCGGTGAGACTTTTCGGACAGGTTCACCTGCAGGTCGCCCAGTTCCGGCGAGCTGCGCAGGAAGTAGTGGCGCACGAGGCCGTTGAAATTGAACGGCGCAGCGGTGCCTGCATAGGCCTGAATGGTCTCGACTTCTTCGACGTCGCGGATGGCGT
This sequence comes from uncultured Hyphomonas sp., assembly GCF_963678875.1. Lineage (NCBI taxonomy): Bacteria > Pseudomonadati > Pseudomonadota > Alphaproteobacteria > Hyphomonadales > Hyphomonadaceae > Hyphomonas > uncultured Hyphomonas sp. Next base: position 1,443,306 of record NZ_OY787456.1, read on the forward strand.
CGGCCAGCGCGAAGAGGGCACGTTCTGTATCTTCGACCGAAGCGCCTTCGGGCAGGTCGACCACGACCTGGATTTCAGACTTGTTGTCGAATGGCAGCAGCTTCACTGGCACAACCTTGAAATAGAACAGGCTGAGCGAGGCGAGCGTGGCGACGCCGACGGCAATCAGGAAGACCCAGGCATTCTTGCGTGAAGCGACAATCGGACCAGCGACCTTCGTGTAGAAGGCGGCGAGGCGTGTGGCTTCCGCGCCTTCAAGATGGTCTTCCCCACCGCTGGCGCCATGGCCATGCAGCGGCGCCTTGCCGGCGATCTTCATCATCAGCCAGGGCGCAACGCCCACGGCAACAAAGAAGGAGAACAGCATGGCCGCAGAGGCGTTCGCCGGGATCGGTGCCATGTAAGGCCCCATCAGTCCGGACACGAACATCATCGGCAACAGGGCCGCGATCACAGTCAGCGTGGCGATGATAGTCGGATTGCCGACTTCGGAGACCGCATCGATGGCGGCGGCCACGCGGGAGCGTCCATCCTTCATGGCCCAGTGGCGGGCAATGTTTTCGATGATGACGATGGCGTCGTCGACGAGGATGCCGATGGAGAAGATCAGTGCGAACAGCGAGACGCGGTTGATCGTGTAGCCCATCATCAGCGAAGCGAAGAGCGTTAGCAGGATGGTCGTCGGAATGACGATCAGCGTCACCAGCGCCTCGCGCCAGCCGATGGCGAAAGCGATCAGGATCACGATGGAAACCGTCGCAAGACCGAGGTGGAACAGGAGTTCATTGGCCTTGTGGTTCGCCGTCTCGCCGTAGTCGCGGGTGACTTCGACGCGCACGCCTTCCGGGATCAGGCCGCCTTCCAGCAACTCGACCCGGTGCAGGATCGCTTCAGCCACGTTCACGGCATTGGCGCCGGGACGTTTGGCGAGGGACAAGGTCACGGCCGGGCGGGCGGCGAAGCCTTCGCCGTCCGTGCGCCGGTCCAGCGTCCAGACGCGGGCGTCGCTTTCCTCTCCGGCCACGCGGATCGTGGCGACGTCGGAAAGATAGACCGTACGGCCATCGGCGCCCGGAATTTCCAGCCGCTCCAGTTCGCCGACCGCGTCGATGCGGTCCCCGGCCTGTACCAGCAGCGTGTTGCCGTCCTGACGGGCAGAGCCGACCGGCATCGCGGCGGCGGCTTGCCCGACGGACTGGACGAGCGTCTGCAGCGGCACGCCATAGGCGGCCATGGCTTGGATGTCCGGCTCCACGCGCAGCTCCAGCGGGCGCCCGCCGATGATCGTGGTCAGGCCGACATCGTCGATCTTGATCAGTTCGGTCTGCAGCTCCTCGGCCAGCATACGCAGGGTCGTGTCGGTCCAGACATCGCCCGTCCATTCTTCCGGTGACAGGGTCAGCGTGACGATGGAGACGTCATTGATCCCGCGTCCTACGACCAGCGGCATGGGCACGTCCGGCGGGATGCGGTCCATGTTCGCGCGGATTTTCTCGTGCACGCGCAGGATGGCGTCATCGGCATCGGTGCCGACATTGAAGCGCGCCGTCACCATAGCGCCGTCATCGCGGCTCTGCGAGTAGACGTGCTCAACGTCCGGGATCGCCTTGATGATGTTTTCCAGCGGCTCGGTGACTTGTTCCACTACGTCGGGCGCTTTGAGGCCCGGCGCCTGGACGATCATGTCGACCATTGGCACCGAAATCTGCGGCTCTTCCTCACGTGGAATGGAGAGCAGTGCGACGAGGCCGACAGCCAGCGCCGTCAGCAGGAAGAGCGGGGTCAGCGGCGACCGGATGGTCGACCGTGTGATGGAACCCGAGACGTCCGGTTTCATGCGGGTTACTCCGGCTTTTCGATCTTGTCCCCGGGCTTCAGGCCGGTGAGCACTTCATATTTGCCTTCGGTGTCGGCAAGCGGGGCGGCGAGCGCGATAGGCGCGTCGACGAAGCGGTCACCGACCTGCACACGGACGAAATCCACACCATAGCGGGTGGAGACATAGTCCTTCGGCACGAGAATGGCGCGGCGTTCGCCGACCGGGGCCAGCACGTCGACCCGTTCACCGACCAGCGCGTCCAGCCCGCCGGGTACCGTCGCGTCGGCGATCAGTTCACCATTGCGCAGTTCCGGATAGACTTTGACGATGGTCGCCGTGCGCAGGTCGCCGCCGCGGGTGGGCAGGCGCAGAGCAAAGGTTTCGCCCTCGCTGATCTGCGCGGCATGGCGTTCCGGCAGGGAGAGGCGCACCACGCCGTTCACTGTGGCGAAAGTCGCGATCACCTCGCCGGGCGAAACGACAGAGCCTTCAACCACGTTCACGCCGGTCACCTTGGCATCGGCCGGTGCGAGGATGCGGCCCTCTGCTTGACGGGCGCCGAGGGCGTTGCGTTCAGACTGCGCTGAAGACAGGTTGCGCTTCAGGACATCCAGATTGGTGCGCTGCTCGTCCAGGCGCGCTTTCGGAAAGAAGCCTTGTTGGAACAAGGCCTCATTCCGGGTCAGGTCTTCTTCAGCCTGGCGGATCTGGGCCTGCAGGCCCTCGATACGGGAGGCAAGTGCCGAGATGCTTGGCGCGATGGTGGCGTCCGTGACAACGGCCACGAGCTGGCCGGCATCGACGACATCGCCCTCATCAATCGACAGGCGGGACACGACGCCCTGCAGCCGTGAACGGGCGGTGGCGGAGTCAGCCGCTTCGATGCGGGCAACGGCCGGACGGTAGTCCATGACCACCGATTCCTCGACAGTCATGACTTCGGCGGATGCCGAAAGGGCGAGGGCCGCGAAGGCGGCGCCGAGAAGGAGCGATCTAGTAGCGGCCATGGTCTTCCACCTTGCCTGTTGCGGGATTGACCTGAACGCACGGGAAGCCGTCGGCCTTCCATTGCATGATGCCGCCCGCCATGTGCGCGGCATCGGCGCCTGTCGCCTTCGTGAAGGCCTCCAGCGCCGCGCGGGAGCGTTTGCCGGAACCGCACTGGAATACAATCTTGCGGCCGGGATGGGTGGGGATGGCTTTCGGCTCGAAGGTCGAGAGCGGGTGGAGCAGGGCGCCATGGATGCGCTCGAACGCAAACTCGTTCGGTTCCCGCACATCCACGAGCAGGATCTCATTGGCTTTGAGGCCTTCACAGACGGTTGCGGGAGAAAGGTCGCGGGGATCAGCCATAAGGGACTCCTCTTATGTGCGCGCACGCGCACGTCATGTACTTTGAAGACCGGGATACATGTGACCGGTCGGATTAAACATGCGACATAATGCGCATTTTATAAAATGCGAATATAAGGGATAACGCAACAAAGAATTAATCCCCCAAGGGAGTAGGGCCATGGCTAAGATCGTAGTGTTGGGTGCAGGTTTGGGCGGCGTCATTGCCGCTTACGAGATTCGCAAGAATGTCAGGCGGCAGGATGAAGTGATCGCCGTCAACGAGACCGACTTCTATCAGTTCGTCCCTTCGAACCCGTGGGTCCTCGTAGGTTGGCGGGATCGCGAAGACATTGTCGTCGACCTTGAAAAGCCGATGAAAAAGCGCCGCGTCCAGCTGGTCGTGGGCGCTGCCGAAAAGGTCGAGGCGGAGAACAAGCGCCTGCGCATGGCAGACGGTTCCTTCGTCGATTACGATTACCTTGTCATTGCAACAGGTCCGGAGCTGGCTTTCGACGAGATCGAGGGCCTTGGTCCGAAAGGCCATACCCAATCCGTCTGCCACATCGATCATGCCGAAGCGGGCTACAAGGTCTTTGAGGAACTTTGCAATGATCCGGGCCCGGTGATCGTCGGCGCCGTGCAGGGCGCGTCCTGTTATGGTCCGGCCTATGAAACCGCGATGATCATCGAGACCGAGCTCCGCAGGCGGAAGGTCCGCGACAAGGTGCCGATGACGTTCGTGACGTCCGAGCCTTATATCGGGCACCTTGGCCTTGATGGCGTCGGCGATACGAAAGGCCTGCTCGAAAGCGAGATGCGCGACCGCCACATCAAGTGGATCTGCAATGCAAAGGTCCAGAAGGTCGAAGCCGACAAGATGATAGTCGAGGAAGTGAACGAGGACGGCTCCACCAAGGAGATCCATGAGCTTCCGATGAAATTCTCCATGATGCTGCCGCCCTTCCGCGGTGTGCCGGCGGTGCGGGACATCGAAGGCCTCGTCAATCCGCGCGGCTTCGTCATCACCGACAAGCACCAGCGCAATCCGAAATACCCGGAAATCATGGGGCTCGGCGTCTGCATCGCCATTCCGCCGGTCGGCAAGACGCCGGTGCCGGTGGGTGTGCCGAAGACGGGCTTCATGATCGAATCCATGGTCACGGCGATTGCCGAAAATCTCGGCCAGATCGTGCGCGGCAAGGAACCGACCCACGAAGCGACCTGGAACGCGATCTGTATTGCCGACTTCGGCGATGGCGGCGTGGCCTTCATTGCGCAGCCCCAGATCCCGCCGCGAAATGTGAACTGGTCCGTTTCCGGCGGTTGGGTGCACACGGCGAAGGTGGGGTTCGAGAAATATTTCCTTGGCAAGATCAAATCCGGCCGCTCCGAAACCTTCTACGAGAACGCCGCGCTGAACCTGCTGAAAACGCACAAGCTGAAGTAACCTGCTGAGGAGCCCGTCATGGTCGACACAACCGTCCAAGGCACCATCGCCATCTGCACCAGCTGCGGCGCGCCCAACCGCGTCGCGGCGGGCAAGCCGCTGTCCGCAGGCAAATGCGGCAAGTGCAGCGAGCCGCTGGCGACGCAGAAGCCGGTGGAAATTGACGGCGCCATGCTGGAACGCCTGATCGCCCGCGATACCGGCGCTTTCGTGCTGGATGTCTGGGCGCCGTGGTGCGGCCCGTGCCGTATGATGGCACCTGCCTATGAGGCCGCTGCTGGTCGGTTCGCAGACCATGTCCGCTTCTTCAAGCTCAACTCCGACCAGAACCAGGAAACCGCCGGCAAGCTCGGCATCAGAGGCATCCCGACCCTGATCGCCTGGGAAGACGGAGCCCTCATCGCGAACCAGGCCGGTGCCCAGACCGGTGAAGGCCTGGCCCGGTGGATTCAGTCAACCTTCAGGCTGAGCGCCTGATCCCAACCCATTCAGGCTGAGCGCCTGATCCCAACCCAAAGGATGTTCAAGATGAATGTCGATCGTGCTGTCTTCGCTTTTGCTGGCGTTGTTGTTTCCCTGAGCCTCGCGCTCGGTTACTTCGTGTCGCCTTACTGGTTCCTGCTGACGGCCTTTGCCGGGCTGAACATGTTCCAGGCCGCTTTTACGGGCTTCTGCCCGGCCGCGATGATCTTCAAGGCCATCGGCCTGAAGCCGGGTAATGCGTTCAAATGAGCCTGTCATTCGCCCGGCGGCTTTCCGTCAGCCTGCTGGCGCTGGCCGCACCGGTAGCGTTGGCCCAGCCAATCTCCCTTCGCGATGCCGTACAGCAGGCACTGAGCCACGACCCGTCGCTGGAGCGGGCCGAGGCGGGTGTCGAGCGCAGCAAGGCCGGTGTCGCCGCCGCCCGCGCAGGTCGAGGCCCGCAGGCGGGTCTGCAGGCACAGGTCGGTGCCGTGGAGACGGACTTCACGCAGGACCGCATTTCGCAGGTGCCGCGCTCTGCCGGCCTTCAGGCCGAATGGACCGTGTTCCAGTCCGGCGCCCTCGGCGCGGCCATCGATGCGGCAAAGGCGCAGCGGGACGCCGCCAGCCACCAGATGCTTGGCGCACGCGAGAAACTCGTCCTCGACACGTTCGAAGCCTATGCCAATGCCTGGCTGGCTGAGCGCACGGTCGAAGTGGCCGAAGCGCGCGTTGCAACCTTCCGTATACGTCTCGAAGAGACACAGGCCCGGTTCGACCAGGGGCAGGTGACCCGCACCGATATTGCCCTGACCGAAGCGCGCCTCGCCTCTGCACAGGCCCAGCGTGAAGCCGCGCGGGCCGCGCTCGCGGGTGCGTGGGCCCGGCTCGCCCGCCTCACCGGTGTTGACCACGCCGTGACACAGGAGTCGCCGGAACTTGGCGCCGTCGTCGGCGGAGACATGCAGGTGGCCTTGTCGCGCGTCATGTCCAGGAACCCGGACCTTGCCGCCGCCCGTGCCGCCGAGATTTCTGCGGGGCACCGGGTGACAGAGGCCAAGGGCCGCTTCGGTCCGACAGTCTCGCTGAAGGCCCGTGCCACGACCGGGGAAGATGTCTACTTCTTCTTTGAGGACCAGATCAGTGATGTCGGTGCGTTCGTGACAGTGGAAGTGCCGCTGCTGACCAGCGGCCTGCGCAATGCGTCGAAGCGCGAAGCGATTGCCGGGCGCAGCGCCGCCGCGGCCGATGTCCGCGCTGCCGAACTGCAACTGCATGAAGCCGTCGTCGGTCTCTGGGGCGACATTGAGGCCCGGCGCCTGTCCCTCGCAGCGGCCGAGCGGGCCGAGAAGGCGGCAGAGCTGGCTGCAGAAGGCGCCCAGAAAGAGCAGGAGGCCGGCATCCGTACGCTGGTCGATGCTCTGGATGCGGAGAATGCCTACCGCGATGCCCAGATCGCCCGCTACCGCGCGGCGACGCAGCTGCAGGTCGCCGAAGCGCGCCTGCTCTCCCTGTCGTCTGACCTGGAACAGCAACTGGCCCTGCTGCCCTGACTGCCCGGACTGGCTGAATTTTGAGCGTCACGAAACCGTCGCCGCTTTTGCGGCTGGCGGGGGCTGACGCATGGCTGCATTGGTCCTAAAGGTGTGCCGGGCGGCCAGCGTCTTGTCCGCCCGGATTGCAGCTTCTGTTCCCGGGATGAGACATGGACTTCACCAGACGACTGGTCATGAAAGGCGCTGCGGTTGCAGCCGCGACGGCGACAACACAGACTGCCTGCACCACCATGCCGGTGCCGGCAGGGACAGGGGAACGGCCAGTGCAGGATATCGCGACAGACGAAGCCTTCTGGCGGTCCATTGCGGCGCAGTATGACGTCACGCCGGACGTGGTGAATTTCGAGAACGGCTATTGGGGCCTGATGGCTAAGCCTGTCCTTGAAGCCTTCATCCGCAACACCGAAAAAGTGAACCGCAACAATTCCTGGTATGCCCGCCGGGATTATTACGCGGAAATCCAGCCGGTCCACACGCGTATCGCGGAGTTCCTCGGTGCCGGGCAAGACGAGATTGTCTTCACCCGAAATGCCACCGAATCCCTGCAGGCGCTGGTCGGCGGCTACAACCGGCTGAAGCCGGGCGATGCGGTGATGTATGCCGACCTCGACTACGATTCCATCCAGACCGCGATGGACACCAAGGCCGAGCGGGAAGGCGCCTCCGTCGTTCGGATCACCATTCCGGAACCGGTCGCCCATGACCAGCTGATCGACACCTACCGGCAGGCATTGGAAGCGAACCCGAAAGTGCGTCTCCTCCTGCTGACCCATATCAGCCACCGCACCGGCCTGATGATCCCGGTACGCGAGATCGTCGAGATGGCGCGCGGCTTCGGCGTCGACTGTATTGTCGATGCGGCCCATTCCTGGGGCCAGACCGATTTTCGCATGGAAGACCTCGGCGCAGACTTTGTCGGCTTCAATTTGCACAAATGGATCGGCGCACCGATCGGCGCGGGCCTGATCTATATCCGGCAGGACCGGCTGGCCGACATTTCGCCGGACATTTCCGAACGGCCGGAAGGCGTCGGCACGATCTATCACCGCATCCATACCGGCACGACGAACTTCGCAACCTTCCTGACGCTGAAGGACGCACTCGACTTCCACGAACTTGTCGGCCCGGCGCGCAAGGCGGCCCGCGTGTCTTACCTCCGCGATTTATGGGCAGAGGAGATGCGCGGCGATGACCGGATCGAGATCCTGACGCCATCAGACCCGCGCCTGCATGCCGCGATCACGTCCTTCCGTTTCAAGGGCAAGACGAGCGTGGACGACAACAAGGCCATCGTGAAGGCGCTGGTGGAGCAGCACGGCATCTTCACCGTCCACCGCAGCGATGTCGCCAAGGGCGCCTGCATCCGTGTCACGCCGACACTCTACAACACGCCGGACCAGTGCCTCCAGCTCGTGAAAGCCCTGCGTTCGCTCCTGGCGGAAACCTGACACCGGACGCTGGCTACACCTTGACCTCGGACAAGCCGGATCCTGGCGCCGACCGGACATCGAGGAAGCATTTTGCCTCATAGGCGCGGTCCGTGATCGTGTTCACGCTGATATATCTTGCGCGCATTTCGTCTCTCGTAAGCGTGAGATGCACGAAGCCATGATCGCGAACATTTGCATGCTGCACATCCGGGTTCCTGGCGACGACGGCCCGTTCGACCGTGTCGTAGAATTCCGGCGTGTTGTTTATATAGCCATATCCGCCCGGAGACGTGATGCTACCCGTGGCCAGCTCGACCCCGACAAAGGTTTCCGGTCCCGGATAGTGCAGATCGTTTGCCCAGAACATGTGACTGTCGCCGGACAGGACGACCAGATTGGCATCGGCTTCCAGCGCGGAGTCGTAGAAGCGCGTACGCGCTGCGGAATAGCCGTCCCAGGCATCGAGCCCGACGGGCAGGCCGAGGGCGCTGCGTTGCAGCCAGCCTGACACATACCCGCCTCCGGCAATCGCGGGTTCGACAATCTCCGGCGGCAGGATGGTCATGAAGTCGGGTGAGCGCATACGCGCCATGACAGTCTGGTTGGCAATCACCTGCCATTGCATGTCGCGCTGGCGGGATTGTTTCAGCGTGTCAGCAAACCAGGCTTCCTGCGCGTATCCCATCATGGTCCGGTCCGGATTGCCCAGCACGTCCCGGTCAAACTTTTCGAGGTCAGGTGACCCGTCTTCCAGTTTCGGCATGTCGTGTTCGAACGACAATTGGCTGTCACGGCCCGTCAGGCGTGTCTCGATCACGATCAGCGATGCGATGGAGCCGAAATCGTAAATACGGTTCAGGCGTTCCCGCGCGGCGCCCGGCGTGGGATCGCGCATGGGCAGCCACTCGAAATAGGCTTGCAGGGCCGCATTGCGCCGGGCTTCCCATTTTCCTTCCGTTTCCGGATCATGACCGGATGCCCCGCCTTGCCAGCTATTATTCGCTGTTTCGTGGTCATCCCAAACCGTGATGAAAGGCGCATGGGCGTGGGCGGCCTGAAGGTCTGCGTCTTCGCGGTATTGCGCCAGCCGTTCACGATAGTCGGCCAGGGTAACGATCTCGTTCGCGGGCAGGTGCACCCGGCCGATCTGCTCGCCGGTTTTGCCGTCATAAGCGCCGGCAGCGTGCTCATAGATGTAGTCGCCAACATGTATGACGGCGTCGAGGTCTTCGATGCGGGAGATTTCCCGATAGGCGTTGTAGAAACCGGATGGGTAGTTTGCGCAGGACGCGAGCGCGAGATTGACCGGTCTTGAATTGTCGGCCGGAAGCGTACGTGTCCGTCCGGCTGGCGAGTAGGTGCTGCCGGCCCGGAAGCGGTAATAGTAGGTCTCACCCGGTGCGAGGCCGCCGACATCGACCTTGACCGTGAAGTCGCGGCTGGCTGCAGTCTGCGCAATGCCTGAGGTGAGGATGGATCTGAATTCACTGTCGCTGGCGACGTCGTAGGCGACATCCAGCACGGTCAGCGCAGCATTTTGCGGAACTGCGCGGGTCCAGATGATGACGGATGTACGGGTCGGGTCGCCGCTGGCGACGCCCCAGCCGAAGATGGCGTCTTCGGTCGCCTGATTCACCGGATTGATTGCCGTTGTCTGACAGGCGGCGGTGGCCGCAAGCCCCGCTGCACCGGTCATGCGGCTGAACAGGGTGCGGCGTGTCAGGCCCGCGAGGCGGGATTTATCAGAATTTCCGGTCATCGAAGTCACCATTGGAAAGAGGGTGGCTGGCGGGCAAAGGCCCGCCAGCCAGGATCAACACTAGAAGCGGTACTTCACGGTCAGCTTGTAAGTACGCGGAAGGCCAGGCATGACCGCGACTTCCTTGTACACTTCAGCGGATGGCGTGAAGTAGCGTTCGTCCAGGATGTTGTCGACATTGGCCGAAACGGTGACGTTCCCGATTTCGAGGAATGCCGCGCCATTTGCCAATGTGTAGGACGGCAGCACAATATCGTCCGGGAAGATGCCGCCCGTTTCCGAGACATAGGTGGCGCCGAGCGTGGCACCGGCCTGGGCATCCATCCCGGCCATTTCGAACCGGTCGGACGTGTAGGTGCCGTAGAGGCTCGCCACATTGTCCGGGATCGTCTTGATCGCGTAACCGTCGGCCAGCTCCGCAACATATCCGGCATTGTTGAACGCGAACGTCCCGCCATAGCCGAGCACATTGTCGACACCGAACTGGTCCGGACGAACCTGCAGGTATTCCCCTTTGCCGGCTCCGGGGGCGTCGACTTTCGTTTCCTGGTCAGTGAAAGACGCGGCAAAGGACAGATTGTCGGATGCCAGCCAGTGAACTTCCAGCTCGAAGCCCTTTGCCGTCGTGCCATCGACATTGCCGAGCATATCCGTCTGACGGCGGAACTGTTCGTAGTAGGCGAGGCCGCCGAACAGGTTTCCGTTCAGGACGGAGAACTTGGCCCCGGCTTCCTTGAGTTCGGAGGGGGAGATGAACAGGTTGGCGTTGATCGTCCCGGTGCTGAGGCCGCCGGTCTGGGTCGATTCCAGGGACCGGGAGTCGGCATAAGTGATATAAGGCGTGATGCCGTAGGGCGTCTCGTAACGAAGCGCGACCGACCAGCTTTGCGCGCCATCGGAATCTTCGACCAGTTCGTCCGCGATGCCGTAGACGGTTTCGCCGGTATTGATGGCTTCCGCTTCGTAATAGTCGTAACGCCAGCCGAGGAGCAGGGCGAGACGGTCGTAGAGTTTCATGTCCGAAACGGCGAAGGCGGAGCGCGACGACCATTCCATGTCGTAGCGGCTGTCCCAGAGCGGCGTGCCGTCCTCGTCAAACCGGATCGCCATGATGCGGTCATTGGCCTGGGCACCAACCGACAGGTCGCGGCGGTCGGACGCAATATAGCCAGACAGGAATGTCTCATACTGTTTTGCGTCATGATGCCGGTAGCCGATGCCGACGACATTGTCGGTCGTCAGGATGGTTCCGAAATCCTTCTTGAAGCCGTAGCTGGCCCGCAGTTCTTCGGCCTGCGCTTCGTAGTCGGCAGCAAAACCGAAGCTGTTGAAGCGCTGGTTTTCCATCTTGTCGACGAAGGCCTGGAACTTCAGGGTTCCGGTTTCGCCGATGGAGCGTTCCAGCCCAGCATAGGCCGTGAACGTGTTCGTGTCGTTGTAGTCGCCCTTGGCGGCCAGAATATTGCTGCCATCGAGCTTGGTGGTTCCGACGCCTTCGTCCAAGGCGAATTCCGGCAGCGGGGCGCCATAATATTCGGCGATCTGGCGGATGTTCGATGTGCCGTAATAGGCGCCGACAGCCGAATCGATTTCCTCATAGCTGAGGTAGCCGTCACCATCCGTATCCTGAATGTCGGTGTCCCAGCCCGTGATATAGGTGCCGTTATCGATCAGGTCCTGCGTGACGCGGTTCCATCCGGGCACCTGGATGCGGCCGGATTCCTCAAAGTACATGGCATTCAGCTCGACCGACCAGTCGTCATTGAGGTCGCCGACATAGGTACCTTGCAGGTTGGTGTGCTCGGGGTCGATGTTGTCGTAATAGGAACCGGAGTCCTCGCGCTCGCCAAAGATGGAGAAACCACCGCGGCCAGCCGGGATGTAAAGTTCTCCGGCGAGGACTTTCTTGTCATAGGATCCGTATGTGCCGGTCACTGACCCGCTGACCGTATCCACATAGTCGGTTTTCTCGCCGCGGGCGGTCTTCGGGATAAAGTTCAGCAGGCCGCCAACCTTACCCGGGCCGTAGATCGGGGAGGCCGGTCCGCGCAGGACCTCGACATAGGAGGCAGCGCTGAGATTGGACGAGTAGTTGCCGCGGTTCTCGATCCGCTTGAACCCCTGGAAGTAGGTGTCGGCGAGCGTACCGCGGACGTTGAGGTTCCCCGGAACGCCGAAGAAGCTGGCCGTAAACGTGCCCGGCACAGCCGACAGCAGGTCATCCACATCTTCCATGCCATAGCGGTCGATCGTGATCTCGCTCACACGGCTTGCAGCGCGCGGTGTTTCCAGCAGGGAAAGCGAGAGCCCGGTCAGGGAGTCGGTGGCGCCTTTCTGAAGCTGGTTCAGCGGGTCGAGGCGCGTGCCGGTGACGGTGACCGTGCCCAGCATGGCCACGTCAGATCCGTCGTCTCCGGCTGTGTCTTCAAGGCTTGCCGCGTCGCCGGACGAACCACGGGCCTCAGCCTTTGAGACAATGATCGCGCCCTGTTCGTCGATCGTGTAGGTCAGCTGGGTGCCCTGAAGAAGACGTGCCAGCGCCTCGACCGGCGTCATCGTCCCGGTCACGGTGCCGCTGCGGATGCCGCTGGTCAGCGCGCCCGGAACCACAATGACCGTTCCGGTCTGTGCCGCCAGATCGTTGATCGCCGTTTCAAGCGACTGCGATTGAATGCGGATTTCGGATGTCTCGAAGGTCGGCTCGTCTGCGAGTGCGGAACTCGAGATGATGAGTCCGGCGGCGGTGCAAAGCAGCATGTGCCGGAAATGAAATTTAGTCTTCACCATGATCTTCCTGCGTTAAACGGGCACCGGGAGTGGGGCACGCATGGCAGCCGGAATCCTTTGTCCAGCTGCTCCATACCCCTCCGACGTGCCACCCTCATCCGCGTTTCAGGAAATTGAGGGATTTCACGAAACCTTATTATTTCCCGTCAGGCGCATGGATCAGAACCAGCGCCCCAGTGTCCGTTTCCATGACCGACAGGCCCAGACTGCGGGCAATTCCGGAAATGGCCGTCTCCACCTGGTCGGTCCGGAAGGAGGCAGAAACAATCAGACCAGACACATCTTTCTCTCCGAGGTAGATGCCGCCCGGATAGTACTGGTTCGTTTCTGCAATCAGGTCCTTGAGAGGGACATTCACAAAGCTGAGTCTGCCGCTCCGCCATTTCGCTGACTGGGTGAGGTCGAAGGTCGATGTCTCGACCTGGCCGCGCCGGACCACGGCGCGTTCTCCGACAGACAGCTGGACCGTTCCGCCGCCATTCGCCGCCGCAACCCTGACCGAGCCTTCCGTCACGCTGACGTCTTCATGGTCCGGCTTGGTGTTGATTTCGAACCTTGTGCCCAGAACCGTCACGGAAAGTTGGCTGGACCTGACCGTGAAGGGCTTCTGCGGATCCTTGCTGACGTCGAAGAACCCGTCGCCCTTGCGCAGCTCCACAATCCTCTCCTGCTCCATTTGAACGACCGCCAGCGTGGAGTGTCCGGCCAATGTGACTTCCGACCCGTCTTCCAGTTCAAACGTCCGGATCTCGCCAATGGCCGTTTCAAAAAGGGTTTCCGCCAGCACGGGTTGTGGCGCGGGCATCTGGTGGCTGGCGGGGGATTGGTTCAGCAGCACGGCGGCCAGCGCGGCCGCCGCGGCGATCAGGCCGCCGGCAATCGGCAGAACGGGTCTGCGCCCGCGCGCCCGCTGCGTGGGAAGCCCGCCTGCGTTCAGCGCCTCGCGGTTGAGTGTTTCGCTCCAGTCCAGTTCGCCCCACAATTTCACGACTGAGTCATAGGCGCGTTTGTGGGTGCCGGACTGGTGGAGCCAGGTATCAAAATCGACGCGTTGGATTTCGGTCATCTCACCGCTCTGGTGAAGCATGAACCACTTCCGCGCCTGGTCTTCGCATGACGTAAGAATGGCTATTCGTCCCCCAGACCGTTCTTGTTGAGGTATTCGGAAAGCTCTCCGAGGGAGGTTTGAATGCTGCGGCTGATATGTGCAGGCGACCACCCTGTACGCGCAGCGATCTCTGCATAGGACAGGTTTTCGATCCGGCTCAGTACCAGCAATTGCCGGGCTTCCGCATCCAGCCGGCCGATCGCCTTTTCAAGCATCCGATAGCGCTCGCGATGCAGCACCGCAGATTCCGGTGAGACCTGTTCATGGGCGGTGAAGGCTTCTGAATCCACAACCTCCTGTGACCGGTACCGCGCGCGCACTTTCATCTTGCGCAGCTCGTCAAGCATCAGGTTGCGGGCAAGGGCGTAGAGGAATGCGCGCACATCCCGCACGGTCTCGGCGCGGTCGATTTCCAGGAATTTGAGGATGGCGCTCTGAATGGCATCGTCCGGATCGGGCGGGGGCGCTCCGAAGCGTTTCTCCAGTGCGGTCTTCAGCGCCTGTCCATGCTCCAGCAGGTATGTCCGCAATGCCGGGGGAAGCACCCTGCGGGCCGGCCCGGTCCCGATACTCTTGACCAGAGCGAGGTCCCGTTTCGGCTTTTCACCGGGGCGCCTGCCCTTGGCCAGCAAAACCTGATTGGTACTCATCAGCTTCCCGCACGCAATTCCGGAAGGTGGATCATCCACCCGCGCGAGGGCACGCTTAGTTGCCGCCCGTGACAGAATTGCGAAGGCATGTGCGATGCCTGTTGGCGAGCTGTGGCGGGACATCCGGCGGCAAGCGAGGCGCGCCTTTGATGGTGCCGGCAAAGATAACACTATACAACTAGAATAATCGATATTAGCCTTGTTAGCGACTGGGCGAAGACTCAGCGGACAAATGCCTTTGGGAGGAATACGGAAATGAAAAGGGTCAACTTGCTGGTGGCCGCCAGCATGATCGCGCTTGGCTGGAGCGCGCCTGCGATGGCGCAGGAGGAGGCAGGCGAAGCGGGTCAGGACCGGGTCCGGAAGCTGGACGAGATCACGGTCACCGCCGTCAAGCGGGAGCAGAGCCTGAACGAGGTGCCGGTGTCGGTAACGGCGTACACGGCGGATGTCCGCCAGGAGCTCGCGATCGAGAACCTGTCCGATTTTGCGCGCTTCACGCCCAGCCTTTCTTTCTCTGCCGGGGACGACCGCGTCTTCGTTCGCGGGATCGGGCGCCAGACGAACACCAATGGTTCGGACCCCGGCATCGCGACCTATTCAGACGGCATCTACGACTCCTCCACCTCGGCGGTCGCGAAGAGCGATTTCTTTGTCGAGCGGGTGGAAGTGCTGCGTGGCCCGCAAGGCACGCTGTACGGCCGCAACTCGATTGGCGGCGCCATCAATGTCATCTCCAAACGTCCGGAACATGAGCTGGCGCGCGACATCCGCTTCACGGTCGGCAATTTCGGGACAACCTCTGTCGAGGCCAGCGTTTCAGGACCGCTCAGCGATCGTGTGCGCGCGAAGCTGGCCGGGTCCTATGAGAACCAGGACGATGGCTATTTCGACAATGTGGCCGGCGGGCCAAGCGAGGCCGGCGCCAATGAGACCACCTATCTTGAATTCCAGCTCGATGCCGATGTGACGGATGCGCTGTCTGTCTGGTTCAAGGCGGACACCAACAACAGCACGATGCGGAACCGGACCACCAATCTCGGCTCTGCCTACGACCTGTTCCCGTTCCCGACCGGCTATCTCACGCCGGGGGCGGCATTTGGCTATCTCGTTCCGGGCTTTACGCAGGAAGGCAACGCGACGTCGAACCCCGGCGTCAACGATATCCGCAAGTTCAGCGTCAACACGCCGACGGAGTCGGAACTCGATGATGCCTATGGTCTCGCCACAGTGGCGACGTGGAGCCTGCCGACGATCGACATCAAATATATGGGCGGCTACCGCACCTACAAATACGACTCGTTCCGTGACGATGACGGGACAAGCATCACGTCCTACACATTCCCGCTTGATGCGGCGAACCCGCTGGCCGGGGAAGTGCTGACCAGTGGGCCGAACTGCCAGTGGCTGATCGAGAATCTCGGCCCGGTGTGCAGCGCGGCGACGATCTACCCGTCGCGGACGTTCGGCTACATCGAGGACCGTTCCTTCTGGAGCCACGAGGTGACCGCCCAGTCGACGGGCAATGATGACCTGTGGTGGATCGTGGGTGCGTACGCCTATCAGGAAGACTTCCAGCAGGAATCCCACTTCGGCAATGCCGACCAGCCGCAGATCCTGGCGCCACTTCTGGCCGCACCAAACCCCGATGGCGACTATGTCACCGCGCTGTCCGACATCACCACGGAGTCTTATGCCGTGTTCGGACAGGTGGACTACAGCCTGACCGACACCGTTCGGCTGACCGGTGGCCTGCGTTACTCCATGGATGAGAAGCATGGCTCCGAATCCCTCCGCGTGATCGGCTATGGCATCGTGCCGGGATTCACCCTCGGCGGCTCCGGTGCCTTCGCGCCTGCGCTGGACCTGACGGCGTCTTCGGTTTCCTACGCATCTGCCGCTGGTGTCGACAGCGCCGTCACCATCGACCCCGCGACGGGCCTTGCCAGCCGGAAGCTTGCCAATGCGTGGAATGCCCTGACCGGTACGGCGGGCATCCAGTGGCAGCCGGACGATCAGACCAACTACTTCTTCCGCTACAGCCGGGGCTACAAGTCGGGCGGCTTCAATGCCGGCGGCATCAGCCAGTTCCCGCAGACGGATGAGGAGCTTCTGGACGCCTACGAACTGGGCCTCAAGAAAGGGTTCGGCAGCACGCTGCAGCTGAACGCGACGGCTTATCTCTATTCCTATGACGGCCTGCAGGTGCCGCTGGATGTGGTGGAAAATGGCATCACGCTGACACGGTTCTTCAACATCGAGGATTCCGAAGCCCTCGGGCTGGAGCTGGAGGCTCACTGGACTCCGACGGATCGTATCCGCGTGCTGATGAGCTATGCCTACAACGACTCCGAAGTGAAGGATGCCTGTTGCTTCATCGATGTGGCGGACCCGCTCGGCCTGCAGCCCGGCGCTCAGCCGGTGGGCGGCATCGACATCAATGGCAACCAGCCGCAAAGCCTGAAGGGCGAGATGCTGCCGCGGACCGTTCCCAACAAGTTCGGCCTGAACACCAGCTATGATATCCCGCTCGGCGAGCGGGGGGACCTGACCCTGTCGGCCAATTATTCGTGGCAGGACGAAACCTATCACGGCATCTTCAATCGCGACTACACGCAGACGCCTTCGACCGATCAGGTCGACCTGGTCGGCGTCTGGACCAGCCAGTCGGATACGTTCCGCGTGGTCGGCTATGTGAAGAACCTGTTCGACGAGCAGGGCTTTGACGGGGCGACCGGTGCGCTCAGCGTGCTGCCGGCCGGTATCGCGAAAACCTACTACCTCACCGCGCCGCGAACCTATGGCGTGCAGCTCCAGATGCACTTCTAGGGGCGTTTATGGGGCAGGGAGAAGGTGTCAGCACGAAACAGGTCCCGTGGACCACGAAACTGGTCTACGGGGTCGGAACCGTCGCGTTCGGAATCAAGGACAACGGCTTCAACGCCCTGCTGATGATTTACTACAACCAGGTCGTGGGCTTGCCCGCGGCCTGGGTTGGCATGGCGATCATGCTGGCCATGGTCGCCGACGCGGTGCTCGATCCGGTCATCGGGCAATGGTCTGACACGCTGCGCAGCAAATGGGGGCGCCGCCACCCATTCATGTATGCGTCGGTGCTTCCCGTCGGGATTTTCTACTTCCTGCTCTGGCTGCCGCCAGCGGGGGCATCGGACACGGCCTTGTTCGTCTACCTTCTCCTGGTGGCGAGTGCGACGCGGATCATGATCGGGGTCTATGAAATTCCGTCTACGGCCCTGTTGGCGGAATTCACGCAGGACTATGACGAGCGCACGGAGCTTGTCTCCTTCCGCTTCTTCTTCGGCGTGGTCGGCGGCATCCTGATGAGCGTCTTCGTATTCGCCGTCATTTTTTCCGACGTGCCGACAGACCCCGGCGGCCTGCTCGATGCTTCGGGCTATGCCCGGTATGCCTGGATTGCGGCGCCGCTGATGGCGACGGCGATCTTCATTTCCAGTATCGGCACACACCGGCGGATTGCGGGGCTGGTGCTGCCTCCGCCGCCGCCGCGGCAAAGCCTGTGGAAAACCATCGGGGACATGGCCGAAACCCTGTTTCACCGGGTCAATGCGCCGATCCTGATCGGCAGTATCTTCGGGTCTATGGCAGGCGGCCTGAATGCCGCGCTCCTGATCTATATGCAAACCTATTTCTGGCAGCTCTCGTCAGACCAGATCGCCATACTCACATCCAGCGGGCTGCTGGGCGTGGTCCTTGCGTTTGTGATCGTCCTGCCTCTGTCGAAATGGTTCGGGAAGAAATGGACGACGCTGGCGCTTTATTCCCTGATGCTTGTTGCGATCGTCATGCCGATCGGCCTGCGGCTGGTTGGCCTGTTTCCCCCGAACGGGCATCCGGCGCTGCTTGGCCTGCTGTTCGCCTTCTTCGCGGTCGTGTCGATGTCGGTGGTGGCGGCAGCGATCCTCACCGTGTCGATGGTGGCGGACGTGACCGAGCAGATCCTGCTCTCGACCGGGCGCCAGTCGGAAGGACTGATCTTTTCAGCCACGTCTTTCGTCAACAAGACCGTGTCCGGCATGGGCATCCTGTTTTCCGGTCTGGTGCTGACACTGGTGGGCTTTCCACAGGAGGCGAAACCGGGGCTGGTCGACATGGTGACAGTGGACCATCTCGCCATTGTCTTTGCGGTCGCGACGCTGGGATTTACGTCCATCGCGCTGATCTGCATGAGTTTCTATCCCGTATCCCGGGAAAGCCATTTAAATACAGTCGCGGCTCTTGCGCAGAAGCAGGCCTCCGGATCAAACGAGCGGGAGGGCGCGGTATGATGAGCAAATGCAAATCGTTCGCAGGGGGATGGAATGAGCAGGTGGAACAGGCTGCCGGGTTTTGCGCCGGCCTGTCGCTCCCTGGCGTCAGTATTGCTAGAATGTCCGGTGGCGGGCGAGGTGAAGTGAGGTAGGATGTCGAAACGACCCACGACAAAAAAGTCAGGATCTGCCGTGGGCGCAGTGTCTCAGCCGGATGCCGAGATCCGGTATCCGCGGCGCACGGAGCGCCGCCGCAAGACGCGGGCGAAACTGCTGGAGGTGGCCGCTGGCCTCTTCAGCACCGAAGGCTATGGCCCGACCACCATGCAGGCCATTGCCGATGGGGCGGACGTGCATGTCACGACCCTGTTCACCCACTTCAAGGCAAAGGGCGAGCTGGCGCGCAGCCTGGCTGCTGGCGAACTGGATGATTTTCGGGACCGGGCGTTTCAGAGCCGGACCAGCCAGACCGTGTTCGAATTCATGTTGTCCGAAGCCATGGCGCTGGCAAAGATGCTGGAGGCGAGCCGCAAGCCTGCCCACACATTATGGTATGCTCTCGCCACGGATGATGAGCTGGCCTTCGCATGGTCGGAATATGACCGGGAACGCAAATCCGTGATCGCCGGTTATGTGGCGGCAGAGTTCGGTCTGGACCGTGGAAAGGATTTACGCGCCGATCTCGTGGCCGGGCTGCTGCTGGAGAGCGCCTCTCTGCCGCTCCAGAGATGGGTGGAAGATCCGCGCCGGGGCGGGCCTGCTGCAGAGGTGAAGAAAGCGCTGCGCATGGCGGAGGTTGCCGCCAGGGCCTTGCTCGGGAAAGCCGCCTAGCCGTCTGAACGCCGCGCCCTGCCGCGAAGCCGGGGCGGCATTTGTATTGCATGGATGAATTCTCTGTGGCATACAATTTTATATATGAAACAAAGGCTGGCGGTGGGCTGGCCGGGAAAGACGGGCGAAAAATGGCAGAAGCCCCCTACAAGGCACCCGCGCTGGAGAAGGGGCTCGATATTCTCGAATGCCTCGCCGGCTCGCGGACCCCGCAATCCATATCCGACATCGCGCGCAACCTTGGCCGGTCCCGCAGCGAGATTTACCGCATGGTCGTCGTGCTGGAGATGCGCGGCTATGTGGAGCGTACGGACGATCCGGAAAAGCTGCAATTGTCGAACCGCCTGTTCGAAGTCGGCATGCGCTCGCCGCCCAAGGCAGACCTGCACCAGGCGGCCCTGCCGGTCATGTCCGAACTGGCCTCGGAGATGATGCAGTCCATTCAGCTCGCCGTGGTGAGCTTTGACCAGATCGTCGTGATCGCCCGGACGGAAAGCCCGGATGATGTCGGGTTCAGTGTCCGGCTGGGGCACCGCCGGTCGATCATGAAGTCCGCTTCGGGCGTGGTCCTGTTCTCATTCGCCACGCCGTTCCAGCGCGAGAAGATGATCGCGGATCTGAAAGCGGGCGGCGTCTCGGCGGAAGAGATCGAGACCCTTCAGGCGAGCGTGCCGTCCGTGCTGAAGGCCGGGCAGGTGTCCATGCCGTCGCGCATGGTCGATGGCGTGACCGACATTGGCGCGCCGATCTTTGACTCGGCCAGCAGCGGGGCAGTGGCCAGCCTGACAGTGCCGTTCGTCGTGACCCGCCGGGCGAAGGTGTCGCTGGCCGAAGCGCCCGGAATGGTGGCGGCGGCGGCCGCGCGGATTTCCGCCGCGCTGGGCCATGTGCCGGCAGGCACGCCATAGTCCGTTCCGGTCAGGTCAGCGCATCCTATGGTCGGTGCAAGTCCGGTATAGTCCGCCATGATCCGGCGCTAGTCATGGTGAAACACCTCTTCCAGCGGGCTCCACCACTCTCCGGGCCCAGCTGATTCGAGCGGCATCTGGCAGGGATCGGTCAGCGCCCACCATCTTTGCGTCTCCGGATCTTCCCCCATCTTCGCCATGTCTGCGTCGTAGTCGTCGCCATGGTATTCGTAGATTCCCACCAGCACGTTTTCCGGCTGGCGCAGGAAGATCGTGTAGTTGCGGATATTGCTGTCGGTGATCTGCTTCAGGATCCCCGGCCAGGCATTGGCGTGCAGGTCCCTGTATTCGTCCATCTTTTCAGGCTTCAGGCGGATCATGAAGGCCATACGCTGCATCGGTGTTTCCTCGTCTCGTTTCTTTCCGTGGCGGCCGGCGAGTGGGGGCGCGCCGGTTCTGTCTCGTCCGGCGTAACCGCGCCGTTTCGTTCTTCGTGTGCCCCGCTTTCCGCGCGGTCAATGGGGTTCATATACGAACAAGCTGCTTGCATATAAAACGCAACTGGTTTAGCAATTCAACCTGAGCGACCCGGTCAGAGGTCTTGCACAGGGAGGAATACGGATATGGCCAGCAGCCAGTACTGCTGCATTCGCAACAGAATGCGCCGGGGTGAATCAAATGTCTGATAAGGCAGTTTATCAGCCTACGGCAGAGAATCTGTCAGAGCACCAGGTTCCGGACTGGTTCCTCGATGCCAAGTTCGGGATTTTCATCCACTGGGGGCCTTACTCGATTCCGGCCTTCGCCCCGCACAAGCTTGCGATCGACAAGATCGACCCTGCCGATGAAAAGCAGGGCTTCGCCAACACGCCGTATGCGGCCTGGTACCAGAACACGATGCTGTTCGAGGACGGGCCGACGGCGAAATACCATGCGGAGACGTATGGGGCGGACTATCCCTATGAGCGGTTTGGCGAGGCGTTCAACGCGGCGCTTGTGGACTGGGACCCGGTGGCCTGGGCACAGCTGTTCCGCCGGTCCGGGGCGGGCTATGTCGTGCTGGTGACCAAGCACCATGACGGCTTCGCCCTGTGGCCGAGCGATGTCGAGAACCCGAACCGGGCGGGCTGGCACACCGAGCGGGATGTGGTCGGCGAACTGGCCGAAGCGGTACGGGCCGAGGGGCTGAAGTTCGGCGTCTATTATTCCGGCGGCGTGGACTGGACGTTCAAGCACCAGCGGATCGAGAGCTTTGCGGACTTCATGACCTCGATCCCCGGCGAGGCGGAGGGCTATACGGATTATGCAACGGCCCAGTATGAAGAACTGATCGAGCGCTACCGCCCGGACTATCTCTGGAACGACATCGCCTATCCCTCGGCGCAGGCGTCGTATGACATCCTTGCACGGTACTATAATGCCGTCCCGGACGGCCTGACGAATGACCGCTGGATCGCGCCGGACGGCCAGCTGCCGCCAGATGCGTTCGACAAGCCGGAAGGCCTGACCGGGCTGCTGCCGCCGAAGCCTGCGGTATGGGATGTGCGCACGCCGGAATATGGCATGTTCGACCGGATCCTGCCTTTCGTGTGGGAGACGACGCGGGGCATGGGCCATTCCTTTGCCTACAATCGCAATGAGACCGAAGCCGACTATCTGACGCGCGATGACCTTGTCGGCATGCTGGCACGGGCGGCGTGCTTCAATGGCAATGTGCTGCTGAATGTCGGCCCGCGGGGCGACACGGTGATCCCGCCGGGGCAGGCGGACCGGCTGGAGGCGGCAGGCGCCTGGCTTGAGACGGTGGGCGCATCGGTGCGCGGCACGCGTCCGGTGGAGCTGCCGGAGCGGGACGCAGGCGGTGTGCCCGTCGGCGCGGCGCGTTCAGATGGCGCACTTTACCTGCACGTGTTCGGTGTCCCCGAGGCGCAGACGCTGGACGTCGCGCTGCCGGAAGGCACGGGCGCCATCACCTCGGTCACGCAATATGGCGGTAAGGTCACCTCCTGGTCCGTCGACAATGGCCGGCTTACCCTGACCGTCCCCGCCTGGGCCGACACCGCCGTCCAATCCTTCAAACTGGAGGGCGGGGCGTGATTACCGGTATCGAGGCGCGGGACATTCGCTTCCCGACATCGCGTCACTTCCACGGTTCGGACGCGATGAATCCGGATCCGGACTATTCCTGCGCCTATGCGACCCTCAGGATGAAGGGCGGCGACCCGGACGGGAACGGCCTCACCTTCACCATCGGACGCGGCAACGATCTCTGCGTCGCAGCGATTGAGGGGCTGGGCCGGCACTTGATCGGCCGTCAGCTGGACGAGTTCGAGGAAGACCTGGGGCTCGCCTCCCGACTGCTCCTCAATGACAGCCAGTATCGCTGGCTCGGCCCGGAGAAGGGCGTTGTGCATCTGGCTGCAGCCGCCCTCATCAATGCAGTGTGGGATGCCCTTGCCAAACGCGCGGCCAAGCCTCTGTGGAGATATGTCAGCGAGATGGCGCCGGAGCGTATCGTCTCGGCCATCGATTTCCGGCACATGTCAGACTATCTGACGGAAGCCGAGGCTATGGAACGGCTGCAGCAACAGGCTGGCGGCCGGGCAGCGCGGACGGCGGAGCTGCTGCGCGACGGATACCCCGCCTACACAACTTCGGCCGGCTGGATCGGGTACACGGATGAAGAGATTGTGCGCCGCCTGAACGCTGCGTATGCCGAAGGCTGGCGGCACTTCAAGATCAAGGTCGGCGGAGACCTGAACGGAGACTTGCGCCGCTGCAAACTGTTCCGGGACACGCTCGGCCCGGACGTGCGCCTCAGCGTCGATGCCAATCAGGTCTGGGATGTTGCCGATGCCGTCACGGCGATCCGGGCAATGGCGCCTTATGATATTTACTGGGTGGAAGAACCGACCAGTCCGGATGATGTGCTGGGCCACAAGGCGATTGCTGAGCAGGTCGCCCCCGTCCTGCTGGCGACCGGCGAGCACGCCCACAACCGCGTCATGTTCAAACAGTTCCTCCAGGCGGGAGCGATCGGGTTCTGCCAGATCGACTCCTGCCGCCTGGCGGGGGTGAACGAAGTGCTGGCGGTGATGATGATGGCTGACAAGGCCGGTGTCCCCGTCTGCCCGCATGCAGGCGGTGTCGGCCTTTGCGAATATGTCCAGCACCTCTCCATGATCGACTATGTCTGCATTTCCGGCACAATGGAGGGGCGGGTGATCGAGCATGCGGCGCACCTGCACCAGCATTTCATCAATCCGATCGAAACCCGGAACGGGCGCTATATCGCGCCATCGGCGCCGGGCTATTCGGTTGACCTCTATCCCGAGAGCATTGCCGATCACGAATTCCCGCACGGCAAGGAGTGGGCGGCGGAGGCCGTGAGCTGATGCGCGACGAATCCTCCAACGGTACGAAGCCCGAGCAGGCGTATGAAGCGACGGCGGAGAGCCTGTCCGGGCATCCGGTTCCGGACTGGTTCCTGAATGCCAAGTTCGGCATCTTCATCCACTGGGGGCCTTATTCCATTCCCGCCTTCGCGCCGCACAAGGTTTCGATGGGAGACATGGGAGGGGGCGAACAGGGCAGTTCATTCGCAGATACACCGTACGCCGAATGGTACCAGAACACGATGCTGTTCGAGGATGGCGCGACGGCGAAATACCATGCCGAGACGTACGGGGTGGACTATCCCTATGAGCGGTTCGGCGAGGCGTTCAACGCGGCGCTGGTCGATTGGGACCCGGTGTCCTGGGCGCAGCTGTTCCGCCGGTCCGGCGCGGGCTATGTCGTGCTGGTGACCAAGCACCATGACGGCTTCGCCCTGTGGCCGAGCGATGTCGAGAACCCGAACCGGGCCGGCTGGCATACCGAGCGGGATGTGGTCGGCGAACTGGCCGAAGCGGTGCGGGCCGAGGGGCTGAAGTTCGGCGTCTATTATTCCGGCGGCGTGGACTGGACGTTCAAGCACCAGCGGATCGAGAGCTTCGCGGACTTCATGACCTCGATCCCCGGCGAGGCAGAAGGCTATACGGATTATGCAACGGCCCAGTATGAAGAGCTGATCGAGCGCTACCGCCCGGACTATCTCTGGAACGACATCGCCTATCCCTCGGCGCAGGCGTCGTATGACATCCTTGCACGGTACTATAATGTCGTCCCGGAAGGCCTGACGAACGACCGCTGGATCGCGCCGGACGGGCAGCTGCCGCCAGATGCGTTCGACAAGCCGGAAGGCCTGACCGGGCTGCTGCCGCCGAAGCCTGCGGTATGGGATGTGCGCACGCCGGAATATGGCATGTTCGACCGGATCCTGCCTTTCGTGTGGGAGACGACGCGGGGCATGGGCCATTCCTTTGCCTACAATCGCAATGAGACCGAAGCCGACTATCTGACGCGCGATGACCTTGTCGGCATGCTGGCACGGGCGGCCTGCTTCAATGGCAATGTGCTGCTGAATGTCGGCCCACGGGGCGACACGGTGATCCCGCCGGGGCAGGCGGACCGGCTTGAGGCCGCAGGTGCCTGGCTTGAGACGGTGGGTCCGTCGGTGCGCGGCACGCGGCCGGTGGAGCTGCCGGAGCGGGATGCGGGCGGTGTGCCCGTCGGCGCGGCGTGCGGAGACGGCGCACTTTACCTGCACGTGTTCGGTGTCCCCGAGGCGAAGACGCTGGACGTCGCCCTGCCGGAAGGCACGGGCGCCATCACCTCGGTCACGCAATATGGCGGTAAGGTCACCTCCTGGTCTGTCGACAATGGCCGGCTCACTCTCACCGTCCCTGCATGGGCCGACACCGCCGTCCAATCCTTCAAACTGGAGGGTGGGGCGTGAGCGGCGTCCGCCAGCTGACCTTGCCGGATTACGGGCTCGGTGCGGCTGGCCTCGGAAATCTGTATACGGCGATACCGGATGATGCCGCGCAACAGGCGCTGGACGCTGCGCACGCGGCCGGGTTCGACTATATTGATACAGCCCCGTTCTATGGACATGGGCTGAGCGAGCAGCGCGTCGGCGCCTACCTTGCCGCTTCGGGTGCGCGGCCTGTTCTGTCTACCAAGGTCGGGCGGCGGCTGGAGTCTGCAAATGGCCGGCCGGTCCCTGACAACGGCTTTGCTGCTCCCGCGCCATTCATCCCGCAATTTGACTATTCGGAAGCCGGAATCCGTGCCGCCTTCGACGGCAGCCGGGAGCGTCTCGGCGTTCAGTCCGTCGACATGCTCTTCCTGCACGATATCGGCCGCATGACACATGCCGATGCGCACGAGGCCGTCATGGCGCAGGCGTTCGAAGAGGCGCTGCCCGCCATGGAGGCCATGAAGTCCGAAGGGCTGACCAAATGGATCGGTCTCGGCGTGAATGAAATCGAGGTCTGCGAAGATGTGCTTGCGCGCGTCAGGCTGGACGTCCTGCTTTTGGCGGGGCGCTACACCTTGCTGGAGCATGATGCCTCGACACCCTTCCTGAATGCCTGCGAGCAGGCGGGCGTGAAGATCGTCATTGGCGGCGCATTCAATTCCGGCCTTCTGGCTGCTTCGGGCGACGAGCCCTTGCACTACAACTATGTAGAAGCACCGGACTGGGCGGTGGAGCGGGTTCGCAAGCTCCGGAACGTCTGCACGCGGTACGACGTGGAACTACCGGCGCTCGCACTTCAGTTCTGCCGCGCTCACCCCGCCGTCGCGTCCGTCATTCCGGGGGCACGGACGGCGGCGCAGGTCCAGCAGGTAAGCGACTGGACGCGGGCAAAGATCGATCCGGACGTCTGGACGGCATTGAAGGAAGAAGGCCTGATCTCGGCCGATGCGGTGGTGCCGTCATGACGCTGGTGATCGATGCCCACATGCACATCTGGACCCTCGCACGGGGGGACTATGACTGGCTGACGCCGGATCTCGGCGTGCTGTGGCGAGACTTCGGGATTGACGATGCCTGGCCGGAAGCCAGCGAAGCAGGCGTCTCCGAGGTGATCCTCGTGCAGGCCGCGGCAACTGCGGAAGAGACAGACTTCATGCTCTCCGTCGCGGCGAAGGATGACCGGGTCGCCGGTGTCGTGGGCTGGGCGGATTTCGAGTCCCCCGACGCGATGCAGGAGATCGAACGGCTGGCCGCGGACCCCATGATCGTCGGCCTGCGGCCCATGATCGCCGACATTGCCGACCCGCACTGGATACTGAACGAGGCTTTCACGCCGGTACTGAAGGCCATGGCGGACAAAGGCCTCGTGTTCGACGGTCATGCGCGGGCAGACCTCGTGCCGGTCATGAGCGATCTGGCCTCCCGGCATCCCGGGCTACAGATCGTGCTGAACCATGCGGGCAAGCCGCAGATTGCCGACCGGACCCTTGATGCATGGTTCGACGATATCGCCCGGCTCGCCCGTCATCCGAATGTCGCCTGCAAGCTCTCCGGCCTGCTGACGGAAGCGGGCACGCGGACGGACGATGCGGCCATCGGTGAGATCGTGGCGCATATCGGATCCTGCTTCGGGCCGGAGCGCCTGATGTGGGGCAGCGACTGGCCGGTGCTGACGCTTGCGGGCAGCTATGCGGCGTGGGGCGCCCAGAGCGCCCGCCTGATCGACCGTTTCTTCCCTGATCATTCGGGCATGGTCCGGGGCGGAAACGCCAGGAGAATTTACCTCAGCGGAAGGAGTAGCTGACGTGGGAAGACTTGCGGGAAAGAAGGCGCTCATAACGGCCGCAGGCGCAGGGATCGGCCGGGCCGCCGCCGAAGCGTTCGCGCGGGAAGGCGCAACGGTCATCGCGACGGATATCGACGTCCAGCCCCTGTCGGACCTCGCCTGGGAAACCGGCATTGCCAGCGAACAGCTGGATGTGACGGACCGGGACGCCATTGCCGATGTCTGCGGGCGCCATCCGGATATCGACATCCTGTTCAATGTTGCCGGCTGGGTTCACAACGGAACCATCGAAGCCTGCGGCCCTGACGACTGGGACCGGTCGATCCGGATCAACCTGACCTCGATGTATGAAACATCCCGCGCGGTCCTGCCGAACATGCTGGCGAAGGGCGGCGGCGTGATCCTCAATATGAGCTCTGTCGCCTCCAGCGTTTCCGGCGTGGCCAACCGGTTTGCCTATAGCGCGACGAAAGCCGGTGTGATCGGCCTGACCAAGGCGATTGCCGCAGACTATGTCGGCCGGAACATCCGCTGCAATGCGATTTGTCCGGGTACCGTCGATACGCCCTCCCTTCAGGAGCGGATGAAGGCGCTCGGCAACTATGAGGAGGCGCGCGGCATGTTCGTGGAGCGCCAGCCAATGGGGCGGCTCGGCAATGCCGACGAGATCGCGAACCTCGCCGTCTATCTCGCATCGGATGAATCATCCTTCACCACAGGGGCCATCCACGTGATCGATGGCGGCTGGACGAATTAGGAGCAGGTCATGAAACTCTTGAGGGTCGGACCGGCCGGGCACGAAAAGCCCTGCATCCTGGATGCAAATGGCGATATCCGGGACGTGTCCGCATTCATCGATGACTGGGATGGCGACGCCATTTCAGATGAAGTGCTGAAACAGGTGGCCAGGCTGGACCTGTCCGGCCGGCCCATCATCGATCCTGCCAGCCGCATCGGGCCATGCGTTTCCGGTGTCGGGAAATTCGTCTGTATCGGGCTGAACTATGCAGACCATGCTGCCGAAACCGGCGCAGAGGTTCCGGAGGAGCCGGTCATCTTCTTCAAGGCCACCAGTGCTATCTGCGGCCCTCATGACAATCTGGAAATTCCCCGGCGGTCCACAAAGACCGACTGGGAAGTCGAGTTGGGCGTCGTGATCGGCAAGGAGACAAAATACGTCTCTGAAGCCGACGCGATGGACCATGTCGCCGGATATTGCGTCGTCCACGATGTATCGGAGCGCGGGTTCCAGCTGGAAGGCACAGGGCAATGGGTCAAAGGGAAAAGCGCCGACACGTTCGGCCCGATCGGCCCGTGGCTCGTCACGCGGGATGAGATCGAAAACCCGCAGGATCTCTCCATGTGGCTGGACGTGAACGGCACGGCCATGCAGCGCGGATCCACAAAGACCATGGTGTTCGGCATCGCCCACCTCGTCAGCTACCTGTCCCGGTTCATGAGCCTGCAGGCAGGCGACATCATCTCCACTGGCACACCGCCCGGCGTGGGCCTGTCGATGGACCCGCCGCAATACCTGAAGCGCGGCGACGTGGTCACGCTGGGGATCGAAGGCCTGGGTGAACAGAAACAGATTTGCGTCGACGGGTAACGGCCCGTGGGGGGACGCACAGAAGGGGTATTGGAAAGGACAAACACATGACGTCTCAGGAAGATCTCAAGGCCCGCTTTCTCCGGAGTGTGGAAAAGCCGGTCGGCCGCGAAGCGCTGACACACCTGGCCCAGTCGTGCCGTTCGGCAGGCAAGCGCGCCGCTCCGGAAGACCATATGGATATTGCCGCGGCATTGGCCCATGCGGCGTTCCTTGCGCCGGACCGGACCGCGGAGGCCTATGACGCCGTGGCCGAAGGCTGGACCGGGCGCGCGGTAAAGGCTGCGCCGATCGAACCTTTCGACCGGGCGCCGGAGCCTGTTCCGGTTGGCCTGTGGGACGAATACTGGGGCATTGTCGAGGACGGCCTCGCCGGCAAGCTGGATGCCCTGGCGATTACGCAGAGAACGGCGTCGCTTGGCAAATATTTCACGGATCAGGCAACCGCCCGCATCGGGGAAATGGCGCATTCCTTCGAGGGCGTGACAGAGGCGGCCGCCCGGGACATACCAGAGCTGATTTCGCTCTCGACACTGGCA
The DNA here is from genome assembly GCF_963678875.1 of uncultured Hyphomonas sp. Lineage (NCBI taxonomy): Bacteria > Pseudomonadati > Pseudomonadota > Alphaproteobacteria > Hyphomonadales > Hyphomonadaceae > Hyphomonas > uncultured Hyphomonas sp. Next base: position 1,472,482 of record NZ_OY787456.1, read on the forward strand.
GCCTGCCCGCAGGGGTCTCTGGGGCGGGAGTTTCATGACCTTATCGTCGACAACAAGTTCGATCTGGAAGTGCTGGACCGGAGTGAAATATCCGTACAGGAATTGCCCCAGCCGCTCGCCTATCTGAACACGCGGATGCTGCAGGCGCATGATCTGTGGCACATCACGGCGGGGTACGAGACAACCTCCCTGCACGAAATCGCAATTTCCGCATTCCAGATGGCGCAGTTCGGGCACAATTATTCCGCTCAGTTCCTGTCGATCACGGCTGTGATTTCGGCCCTGTCGCCGCCGGGCGGTTATCCGATTCTGATGGATACGATTACGTCGGCCTGGGTGCATGGCCGGGAGACGCCCTCCATGATCCTGATTCCCTGGGAAGAGGTCTGGCACGAGCCGGTCGAGACGATCCGTCAAAATTACGGGATCCAGCCCTATGACCGGCTCTACCCGGCTGACCTGATCGAGAAAGTCGGCACGTTAAGCGGCGGGGTCAGCCTCTTTGTTTCCTCGTTGCGCCGGAACCTGATGGCGCTGACCGGCGCCTTCACACCGCGCCGCGCCTGATCCGAGTTAGTCCGTCATAGTCCGGTATGATCCGGTATGGTCATGCATGATCATGCCGAAGTCAGATTTCGTGCGTCTCTGGTCATGGCGGAACAGCAGTCGGGGACAGGCCAGCGCCAATCCCTCACCTCCCACGCCCTTGCGGGCGCGGGTCCCGCCTCTCCCAAAGGGAGAGGGTTGAACCCGGCGCCGCCTCGAACCTGTTGCAATGACGAAAGAAAACCCCTCTCCCGCTCGCGGGAGAGGAGGGGCCCGCCGCCACAGGCGGTGGGAGGCGAGGGCTCATCTCTATCCACCCCTTTAGCCCTCTGTGGCACGCTCGTCCCCATGACCGACCGCACAGCTTTCCTCTCCCAGGCCTTCAACACGCTCGCCCGCGCCATCGCAGAGGCGGGTGTGAATGTCGACCTCTACAAGTCGCCCGAGACGATCTCGAAAACGGTGAACCGGCGCGTGCGGGCGGAGCTGAAGCGCCTCGCCGTCCTGCTCCGCCGTCTGATCTTCCTGCTGGCGCTGCAAATGGAACTGGCGCCATTGAAGGCGCGTATCGGCAGCAACTACTACGAACCGAAGCAGGAAGAGGCGGACTATCGCTACGTCTTCACAATGGTGCCTGCACCCTCACGCCCATGCCCGCACTTCCTGAAAGGGCCAGTCACCGTCCCCGTGCCCGGCCCTGTCTCCGCCGCGCCGCTGATTGCGCGCTGGCAGGCGATGCTGGACACGATGAAACATCACAAACGCCGCGCGAAGCGGCTCGCCCGCACGCTCCAGCGCTGGCAGGCGGCAGGCGAGGCGCGTCCTCATGTGCCGCCTGTTCCGAATGTGCACCGCTTGCCGGCGACCGTCGCGCTCGTGTCGGGCGGGCTGACGGTTCAGCTGGTTGAGGCGCTGAAGGCCTGGCCGGAACCGGATACGAGCTGAGCTTTCCCACAATCAGGATACCTGCCGGAGCGCTGAGGCGTTTCCGGGCGGACGTGCTGGACGGTTTGTCTCAGTCTCCGAGACTCACGCACTCCACCTCTTCGCCCGCGCTTGCGGCGGGCGTATTTGGCATCCGGCGAATGAGGCAGTTCGCCATCTGAAGCGGGCGGAGCAGGGAGCTGTCCTGATCGGCGAGGGGCGCGACGGTCCGGCCTGCTGCTCCCGGCCGGGAGACGGCGCGGTAATAGGTTTCCCGGAAGCCGCCGGGCGCCATCCCGGTTTCCAGCTTTGCGGTGAAGCGCGCGGTCGGGCCGGATGTTTTGCCGAGAAGGTCTTTCAGGAACAGGTGTGCGCAGACAAAGGCCGAGGCGGGATTTCCGGGCAGGCCGAGTATGCGCTGCGGCCCGCGTCTCGCAAACCAGGTCGGCTTGCCGGGGCGCACGGCAATGCCGGAGAAGAGGATCTCGGCGCCCGCCTCCTGAAAGGCGGCTTTCATATAGTCATAGTCGCCAACCGACGCGCCGCCGATGGGAAGAATCAGGTCGGCATCGCCCGCCGCCTCAATCAGCGCCAGGATCTGTTCGATCGAGTCGCCCGCGATGCCCGGTGTGACGGGGTCGCCGCCCCAGCTGCGCACCAGCGTGGCCAGCGCGGTGGAGTTGGAGTCGATGATCTTTCCGGGTTCCATCTCGCTGCCGGGCGGGAGCAATTCATCTCCACCCGGAAGGATCGCGACTTTCGGTTTGCGCAGGACGGTCACGCTACCATTGTTCCCGGCGGCGGCGAGGCCGAGGTCTGCTGGGGCAAGACGCGTTCCGGCGGTGACGAGGATGTCGCCTTTGGAGAAATCCCGTCCTGCCTTGCGGATATGTTTCGCTTCTGTCTGGGGGGCGGTGACCTCGATTGTATCGCCGGTTCGGTCAGCTTCTTCCTGGATCAGGATATGGTCAGCGCCCTCCGGCAGCGGCGCACCGGTAAAGATCCGCATCGCTTCGCCCTGCGTCACCGGTTTGCCGGGCAGTGTTCCGGCCGGAATTTCGCCAACGACCTGCAGGCGGTTGCCGGCTTCCAGAACATCGGCGAGGCGGACAGCATATCCGTCCATCGCGGAAACGTCCGCTGGCGGCGTAGTGGTTCTGGCGGACACGTCCTGCGCCAGAACCCGGCCAAGCGCCTCGCCCACCGGGACCGTTTCTTCCCCTGCATCCAGCGCATGCGGAGCAAGCGCAAGAAGCGCGTCATCGACACTGATCAATCCGCTCACGGGGTTTCCTTATGATAGTCATCCGACTTTCCGCCGGTCTTGCTCACCAGTTCGATGTCCGAAATCACCATCGCCTTGTCGACGGCTTTCAGCATGTCATAAAGGGTGAGGCAGGCGACCGACACGGCAGTCAGCGCCTCCATCTCCACGCCGGTCTTGCCGGTCGTCCGGACGGTGGCGGTGACCTGCAGCGTGTCCGGGCCAAGCGGTGCGATGCTGACTTCGACATTGGTAAGCGGCAGCGGATGGCAAAGCGGGATCAGGTCCGCCGTCTTCTTGGCGGCCATGATGCCCGCGAGCTCCGCGATGGCGATGGGATCGCCTTTTTTCGTGTCCCGGTTCGTCGCCAGCGTGCGGGTCGCGGCGGCCATGCTGATCGTGCCTTGCGCCACAGCGATCCGTTCGGTCACGGGCTTTGCGCCGATATCCACCATCCGCGCGCGCCCATCGGGGCCGATATGGGTGAGGTCGCTCATGCCTCATGCTCTATGAGGCGCGGCATCAGCTCGACCAGGTTGCAGGGCTTGTGGCGGCTGTCGAGCTGGAACGAGATGACCTTGTCCCAGCCATCCTTCACCGCGCCGGTTGAGCCGGGAAGGCAGAAGATAAAAGTGCCGGAAGCGAGCCCCGCGACGGCCCGCGACTGCAGCGTGGACAGCCCAACGCTCTGGAAGCTGACCTGGTGGAAGATGACGGAGAAGCCTTCAATCGTCTTGTCGAACAGCGGTGTCACGGCTTCCGGCGTGACATCCCTGCCAGTCAGCCCGGTTCCGCCGCTGGTGATCACGACATCGGTTTCACGGTCTGCGATCCAGGCGGAAACCTGCGCGCGGATCGCGGCTTTGTCATCCTTCAGGATCTTCCTGTCGGCGAGGATGTGGCCCGCCGCTTCCAGCCGCTGGACGAGCGTTGCGCCGGACGTATCTGTGTGGAGCGTGCGGGTATCGCTGACGACCAGAACGGCGATCCGGACCGGCTTGAATTCGAGACTTTCATTGATGCCATGCATTGGGGTCAGCTTTCTTCCTGTTGTTTCCATCGGGAGCGGTCGCGGTAGTCTTCCGCTCTTGGTTCGATCCAGTGCGATCCGGATGCCGTCACTTCCTTTTTCCAGAAGACCGCGTCGGTCTTCAGATAATCCATCAGGAAGTCGGCCGCCTCAAATGCCGCGCGACGGTGCGGGGCTGCGGTGGCCACGAAAACGATTGGCTCGCCCGGTGCCATGTCGCCAATCCGGTGGATCACATGGGCCGCGCCAAGCGCCCATCTTTCCATGGCCGTGTCGACGGCCTTCTGGATTCCGTTTTCCGTCATCGGTGAATAGGCCTGCAGGTGCAGCGCCGTGACGTCGCCTTCCGCGGACTGGGGACGGACCAGACCGGCGAATGAGACGACTGCACCGGCCCCGGCGGCATGCTTCTCAAATTCCGCAACGGCTTCGGCGATCTGGAACGGCTGGTCGGTCACGCGGATCATCATCCTCCTCCGACAGGCGGCAGGAAGGCGACTTCGTCTGAATCGGCGACCGGGAAAGGATCGGCGACGATTTCGCTGTTCACCGCAACCCGGACGCTGTTGTGCATCAGGGCGCCCTCAAAGCCTCTCGTCTCGTCGAGCCATTTCCGGAGCGCTTCGGTGTCTGCAATCCCGTCCGGAAGTGCGGCCTGCTCCGAAAGCGCACCGAAGAGGCTGGAGAGTTTTCCGAAGTAGAGAATGGTCGCCATCTCTAACCTCCCGTGACCGACATATGCCGGGAAAGCGCTGGGGACTGGCCCGGCGTCCGGATGGAAAAGTCATGGCGCTCGGGCTTGGCGAAGAGGGCGGCATCCAATGCCGCGTCGAGAGCTTTTTCAGGATCTGCGGACTCCCTGAGCGGCGTGCGCAGATCGATATGGTTGTTCTGCCCCAGGCACATGTAGATCCGGCCGGTGCAGGTGACCCGGACCCGGTTACATCCGGCGCAGAAATTGTTCGTGAGCGGGGTTATGAATCCAACACGTCCGCCCGTTTCCTGGATGCGGAAGTAGCGCGACGGCCCAGCCAGCGGGTCGCGCTTTTCTTCCGGCTCGAGTGTCCATCGCGTTTCGAGTTGGCGCTGAACGAGATCCAGCGGAATGTACTGGTCAAACCGGTCCTCGCCGGTCTCCCCAAGCGGCATGACTTCGATGAGGGAAATGTCGTGACCATCTTTGTGAGACCATGCGATGATATCGGCGAGCTCATCGGCATTCTGGTACTTCAGGGCGACTGTGTTGATCTTGACCTTGAGGCCTGCAGCCTTCGCGGCACGAATGCCTTCAAGCACCTGGTCCAGCTGATCCCGGCGCGCAATTTCCTGGAAGCGGTTACGGTCCAGCGTGTCGAGCGAAACATTTATTCTGCGGACGCCCGCCCTGGCAAGGTCGTCGGCGTGCTGAGTGAGTTGTGTGGCATTCGTGGTGAGGGTCAGTTCCTCAAGCCCTTGGCCAAGCGTTTCTCCGAGGCGGCCAAACAGGTGAAGGATATCCTTTCTCACCAGCGGCTCTCCGCCGGTAATACGGATTTTCCTGACACCCCGGCGAATGAAAGCCTTTGCCACGAACTCCAGTTCTTCAAGTGTCAGCAAGTCCTTCCGTGGAAGGAATGTCATCGCTTCAGCCATGCAATAGGTGCAGCGAAGGTCGCAGCGATCCGTGACCGAGAGCCGGAGATAGGTGACCTGCCGGCCGAAAGTGTCGCGAAGGGGGGCGGACGAAGGAGAGGTCATGTGGCTATGCTGTCCTCCAGACTTTGTAGAGCAGGCGTACGGCAACGATCAGGATCAGAATGGCCGTTCCGCGGCGTAGATGGGCGGGCTGCATTTTCAGGACACCGAACCGGTTGCCGATCCACCCGCCGACCAGGACGGCGGGCAGGAGAGGCAGGTAGGGTGTCGCCAGTTGTAGTGTGCCGACATTGCTGAGTTTGGTGGCTTGCCCGGCAAGGCCGGATACGGAGTTCAGAAGGATGAATAGGCTGCACGCCGCCGCGATGGCTTTTTCATGACTCCACCGGAGCCAGTAAAGCACAGGCGCGAGAAAGATACCGCCGCCGATGCCGACGAGGCCTGCAAGAAATCCGGTGCCAGCGCCAACAGGCAGGAGGATAAGGCTGCTTGACGGGGCGGTGCCCTCAGAGGTCAGCTTCCAGCGGTTCTGGAACATCATCGACAGACCGGTCAGCAAAAGCGTGACCCCAAGCAAAGCGGAAAAGACGAATTCGCTCACCTCTATGCGTCCGCCGAGCCACGCGAGCGGTATGGACAAGGCCAATGCCGGCAGGAGCGCGCGCCACTCCAGATTGCCCGTCATGCCATACCGGATGACATTGCCGGTAACGACGAGGATGTTACAGGCGAGCGCAATCAGAGGCACGATACGAAAATCGGCGCCTGACAGGATCAACACGGCATTATAGGTCGACCCGCCACCAAAGCCGACGCTGGCATAGAGTGCCGCGGTAAGGAAAAAGACGAGGGGAAGCAGGTAAACCAAGACCTTGCGCTCCTAAGCCGGTAATGCGCCGGTCGCCCGGGCAAGGTCTTCGGTGGTGTCGATATCAAGCGCCTCGCTGTCCGGGAGTTGGCAGGTTCGAGTGAGGTTCAGGGAACGGAAGATATGCCGGGCGCCGACATCTCCCGAAATGCCTGCCAGCTGGCCGAACGTCGCTTCTGAGAATATTGCGGGCGGGCAAAGCGTGTCACGGTTTACTGACATCACCGCCGATGTTTCGGGTGTCATGGTTTCCCGGAGTGAATGGAGATGTTTGTCGGAAATGAACGGCATGTCTGCCAGCAGGACCAGGACCTGCTCGACGTCCGGCATGCCCATTACAGCGTCCATGCCGGCCTTCAGGGATGTCGATTGTCCGGCGGCGGCGTCCTTGTTTTCAATGATCTGCCATCCTGCGGATTTCAGGATCTTCTGCCGGTCTGCCTGGCCCGGCCCGGTCACGGCAATACGTGCCGCGACGGGCTGCTCTGCGAGCCTTGCGGCTGTGTGAGTGAGAACCGGTCTGCCAGCGAGGTCTGCGAGCAATTTGTCACCCTCTTGGAAGCGCTCAGACTGCCCCGCAGCCAGAAGGATGACGGCCGTGTTCGAATACGGATTTACTTGCGTCTCCCTGTAAGCGCCGACGATCTCCGCCAATGCAGACACAGCGAGCATTGACGCGTCCCGCATAGATGGGACCAGTCCGATCGGTCCGCGTATGCGAGCAATCTGTTCCGGCGCAATTCCTTCCTGCGCCAGACGCGCCCTGCGGCGAGCCTGCGTCTTCTGGCTGCCGACGGCGCCGATGTAGAAGGCTTTGCCGCACAGTGCCTGTTTCAGGAGGGCGGCTTCCCAGTCCGGGTCATGGAACATCAGGATGAAGGCCGTGTATGCGTCATCCGATCCGGGCGGCAAGTCCTGAGGCGTTTTGAGCGCGACGACATCCTCGAAACCGTCATGCAGGGCTTCGTCGATATCTTCACCGTCACGCAGCTGGAGTGCGAGGTCATAGCCGCCTGCCCGGACAAGGCGTGCCAGCGCCAGTGCATCGGCGCCGCGCCCGGCAATCCGGATACGAAGTTTTGGGTGGTAGACGAACGACGCTGGCAGTTCCGGCAACGAAAGCCTTGCCCACTTCCGCGCGCGCAATTTGTCGTGGCACTGCCGCAGGAGTGCTTCGTCGGGGCTGGGCAGGATCGTGATTTCGATGGCGCCGCCACAGGGCAGCGGCATGTCGATGAAGGGAGAGCCGGCACCATATCTCAGCGACAGGGTCTGGTTGTCCTTGAGGGCCTGCTGGGCTTGCAACACGACATCGGCATCCACACAGCCGCCCGAAATGTAACCGCACCGGCGCCCATCGCCTGCAACCGCCATTAACGCGCCGGGAGACCGGACGCTTCCGCCTTCCGTGGAAGTGATAACCACCAGTGCCACCGGGCCGACCTGACGCCAGTCCAGCCACTGGTTCAGCACATCCTGAGGGTGTTCTGCGTAGAGGCGCGATGGATCAGCCATTGGGAGCATTATAAATGGCGATTTATAATGCGACAGCCCTAATCGCCTGATTTGGGCCGACACAAACTCGCGAGCAGCGCCTTGTTATGCGCCAGCGACCGGTTGCAGAGGTCCCGATAAATATTCCTTATGTTTTCTGCGGTTTCAGTCAGGCGGGAACCGCCACCATCTGCGCCGCCTTGCGCTGAAATGATGAGCGGAGCGCCAAAATCCCGGTTCATTTCCTCGACCAGCTTCTTTGCCCGCGGATAAGACATGCCCAGATGGGTCGCGGCCTTGTTGATGGACCCAAGGTCCGCGATGGCATCCAGCAAGGCCGCCTTGCCGGGACCGAACCGCCCTCCGCCGGGCAGGTCGATCCGGATGCTGAGGCCGGGTTTCTCTCGCTTCGTCATCGCCGGACCCCAGGAGATTCCATCGGCAGACCTTCGGCCCGCTTCGCCAGATAGAGCTCAACGGCCGTATAGGTTTCCGACCCGGATTCGAGAGGTTCGGCCCGAATGCCGGAATCGCAGTCCCGCAGCCGGCGGTGGAGCGAGCCGAATGTCTGCCATTCCATCCGGTAGGCGGGGAAGGCGTTGCCGTGCCCCTGGCTGATCGTGTCTCCACGCAGCTTGTCGCCCCAATGCTCATTGTGGCACTGGCTGCAGGCCAGATTGAACTGGCCCTTGCGCTGGAAGAAATAGTCTTCTCCGGCGTCGTAATATTTCTTCGCCGGCCCGTCGGTCTTCACCGAGATCGGCTCACCTTGAGCAAGATAAGCGAGGTAGGCTGTCAGGCCCAGCAGACCGTCGCTCTCGTACTCGAGAGGCGCAAGATCCTGATAACGCGCTCGGCAGAGATTTATCCGCGCTTCAAGGTTCACGAGTTGGCCCGACGACGCGTCAACGGCCGGGTAGTGCGCCGCCGCTTTCGAGAACGGGTGGCTGTCGTCTCCGTGACAGGAGGCGCAGGCAGGCGCGCCACTGTCCGGGTCCTGATTGAACAGGGCGCGTCCTTTGTCGACCCAGAGAAATCCGGGATTGGCGAATTCATCGTCCTGCAAGGCCTGGGTCTCCGGCTGAAGGAATTCATAGCCGGACTGGATATCTCCAGGAGCGATCTGGCTTTGTGGCGCGATCCGCTCATGTTCTTGGCTGCATCCCGTGAGGAGGAACGCCAACAGGAGGGCACGTCTCATGAGACTGTCAGCATCCGTACTTCAGTCCAGCTCTCGCCATGCTGGTCCGTCCACGAGAATTCCAGAGGACCGGTATGAGTGGCGCGGGCATGGAATGTCAGGAATGGGTTGGCGGCGACGCCCGGGAAGAATTCGGCTTCGAAGACGACATTTCCGTCATAGGTGCAACGGAACATTTTGATGATGTCGCGTGGAATGATCTCGCCCTTGGAATCGCGCCGATAGCCCGTTTCCATCGGGTGCTGGATCATGGCCTTGAGTTCGATCACTTCGCCTTCAAGCGCTGTTTCCGGAGCTGAAATACGGATCATTGAGACAGCGCCTTTCTAACCAATGATACACGCAGCCAGCGTGACATAAGTGCTCCCGGAACCGGACCAGAGCGTTCCATCATTCATTTCCGCCACGACGCGCAGTGTCTGGGTGCCAGCCAGACGGACGCGCGTAGACACCTCAGCGCGCCCGGCGTCCGGTCCCAGTTGGAACCGCGCGATTGTCGCGATCGGGTTGCGCGGTGAGAGGACGACAATCTGCCTGACGTGGTCTGCCTCGGTCATGGGGCTGTCAACGGTAATCCCGACCGACACCGAATTTCCGTTCTCGGCGATCGGCGGCAAATTGACCGTCACCTTGCCTGGATTGATCGGCCTGTCGCCAAATATATCCCGGATCGCCTCGTCGGCGTCCTCTGGTGTCGCAGACGCCAGCGGGGCAAGAATGGAGGCAACGGAGAGGATGCCGGTCGAGGCGAGAATGGCGCGGCGCGTCCAGCGGGCTGTCGAGAGCGGATCATTGTCTGGCATCAGTCAGCCTGCATTTCCAAAAACGCGACGATGTCTTCGATCTGTTGCGCGTTGAGCGCGGGGGTGCCTCGATACCCTTTGCCAACCTGACGAAGACCGCCTGTGCGATAGTAGGAGGGCATCACAGTGTCCGGCCAAATGCCTTGAGCGTCAACAAGGCGATACCGAATCTGTCCAGTGGTCAGACGCGCGCCGATGCCGGTGAGCGCGGGGCCGACATTTCCCTGAAATTCGGCATCGAGGCCGGCCATCTGGTGGCAAAGAACGCAATGGCCTTTCTCACGCGAGATGAAGATTTCCCGTCCTTTTGCCGGGTCTCCCTGTTTCCCCTCCAGCGGTTCCGGGATTGCATCACCGGTGATCTGCACCGGGTTTGCCAGCCGGTGTTCCTGCCCACAAGCGGCCAGGAACAACAAAGAGAGAAATCCGGTCGACGCGGCAATTTTCATCCGAAGGTCTGTTCGGTGATCGTGCGGAACCATGTCCTTGCCTGAAGCGCCTCATTCTGGCGGATGATCGGGTCTGCATCCAGCGGGCTGAGGCCACCGGCGCCTTCCACCGAGTGCAGGCTTCCCCCGTCATTGGTGTAGACGCCTGTGATGGATACGGCGGCCGTGTCAGACAGGTAGGAGTAGCAGGTGTTCGTCAGCGTGGTCGGCTGAGGCGCTTTTCCTGCGAGTTCCCTCGCGATCTGCATCGCGCAAAGTTTTGCCTGCAGGTTCGCCGAGAATGCAGACTTCGGCATCGGGGAAGCGATTGTGGCGTCGCCGATGACATGAATGTCCGGTTGGAGTGTGGAGCTGAAATTCAGGGGATCGACCGGGCACCAGCCGGTCATGTCCGCAACGCCGGCCTGCTGAGCGATTGAACCTGCCTGTTGCGGCGGGATGACATTGGCCACGTCGGCCTGAATATCCTCGAACTCTGTCGACAGGGTTCGTGACGAGGGCGACACGGCGATCACCCTGCCAAACTCACTGGCGCCAAACCGTTCGATTCGATCCGGGTAGAGACTGGACCAGGCTTCCTCAAACAGGGGCTGTTTCGAGAACTTGTCCTGGGCATCCAGGATGATCAGTTTCGACTTCGGCTTATGTGTCTTGAGATATTGTGCAATCAGGCTGGCGCGCTCGTAAGGGCCGGGTGGACAGCGGAAAGGCGCTGGCGGGACCGACATGGCCACGACGCCTCCGTCCTCCATATCGCTCAATTGCTGGCGGAGTAATATGGTTTGCGTGCCAGCTTTCCAGGCGTGCGGCATGATTTCTGCGGCGGCTTCGTCATAGCCCTCGATATCGTTCCATCTGAAATCGATGCCGGGTGAAAGGATCAATTTGTCGTAGGCAAAGGTTTGTCCGGACGAGACCTGCACAGAGTGCCCAACAGAGGCCACTTCCACCGCACGATCATGGACAAACTCGACGCCCTGCGCCTTGAGCGCCGCGTAGCTGAAACGCTGAGCGGAAAGCTCGCGCAGGCCGGTAACAACAAGATTGCTGAAGGGGCAGGCATAATATTCGGCATTGGCTTCTATGAGGGTGACGGAGGCTTGCGGTAGAAGTGTTTTCAGGAACCGGGCTGCCGTGGCGCCCCCGAACCCGCCACCGACAATGACCAGTCTTGCCCTGACCTGCGCAGCGGCCTTCAGGGGCATGGCAGCCAGCAGGCCTGTCCCGGACAGGGCGAGGATTAGGTCGCGCCGGTTGGGGGACCAATAAGTCATTCTGCGACGCTCTCAGCCAGGTAGATGCTGATCGCATCAATGTCTGTTTCCGAATACCCGCGCATCATGCGGTGCATAACACTGCCGCCATCCGGATCGTTGCGGTAGCGCAGCAGGGCAGCGCGGAGCTCCACCGATGAGCGGCCCTCAAGACTGGTGATCGCACCGCCCGCCGGGCTGTGACAGCCGGAACATGCGAGTGAAAGCACCGCAGCAGAACTGGTATCTGCCGGCAGGCTCAAATCCGCAGCGCTTGTTTCTGCCGCCGTCGACCCACACGCTCCAAGAAGGGGCGTGAGCAATGCAAGAAGGGTCAGCGCACCAGTTTGCCTGGTCATGGCTTATCTCAGCGCCTGGTCCTTCAGCGGAAGCTGGCGGATACGTTTGCCGGTCGCGGCAAAGATGGCATTCAGGACGGCCGGTGGCGCCACGGCGATCGTGGGCTCACCCACGCCGCCCCAGAACCCGCCGGATGGCATCACCAGTGTTTCCACTTCCGGCATTTCGGCGATCCGCATCGAATTGTAGGTGTTGAAATTCTTCTGCTGGGCTTCGCCGTCTTCGAACGTGACTTCCTGGTGCAGCATGGCGGAAAGGCCGTAAACGAACGACCCTGCAACCTGTGCATCGATCTGCTGCGGGTTGACACCATAGCCGGGGTCAGTCGCGGCCACGATCCGGTGCATCTTCAGTTCGCCGTCATCACTGACTGTGACTTCTGCGCAGGCGGCTGTGTAGCTGCCGAACGAGTAGAAACAGCAGAGTCCACGGGAGAGGCCGTCATCGGCGCCCCATCCGGATTTGTCCGCGACGGCCTGCAGGACGGTTGCCATTTTCGGGCTGTCCTTCAGGTGTGCCAATCGGAATTCAAGCGGGTCCCGGCCAGCTGCATGGGCCAGTTCGTCCAGGAAGCATTCGAGATAGATGGCGTTCTGGTTCGCGTTCACCCCGCGCCAGAAGCCCGGCCGTACGGGTGGGTTTCGCATGGCGTGGTCAATATGCAGATTCGGGAAGGTGTACTTGATCGACTGATCTTCCACGCGTGGGTCCACACCTGATGGCAGCAGCCCCTGGAACACGATCATGTCGGCGCCGTTCATCAAGGCCTGAGGCATGATGCCAGCCAGGATGGATTGGCCGGAGATCCGGATTTTCAGGCCGGTCAGGTTTCCATCCGCGTCCAGAGCGCCCTGGCAATAAGCCTTGGTGATCGGGTGGTAGAAGCCTTGCTCCATGTCTTCTTCGCGGGACCAGAGCAGTTTGACCGGTGTTCCCGGCATCTGCTTTGCGATTTTCACTGCCTGCGAGACAAAATCCGTCGCGCCTTTCCGACCGAACCCGCCGCCGAGGAGTTGTTTGTAGACGTCGCATTGCTGGATAGGCAGGTCCGCCGCTTCCGACGCCGCCGCCAAAGCGGCTTCGCCATTCTGGGTCGGGCACCAGACTTCACACTTTTCTGGTGTCCACAGGGCAATGGCATTCATCGGCTCCATGCAGGCATGGTTCTGATGAGGTGCGTTATATTTTGCTTCGATCACCTGGGCAGCATTGGAAAATGCCGCGTCTACATCGCCAGCCTTGTTCCCAATAAAGGTTTCGCTGGCCGTGAGGCCTTCATCAAGATCTGCCTCAAACGCAGCACTCGAAAAACCGGAGCCCTCTCCGGTGTTCCATTCGATCGGGAGGGCGTCGAGCGCCGTCTTGGCTTGCCACCAATAGTCAGCGACAACCGCAACGGCCGTATCGTCGACCTGAACAACCGCCTTCACGCCGGGCATGGAGGTGACTGCTTCGGCGTCGAAGGATTTCAGTGTGCCGCCGCGTTTTGGCGCCGCCTTGATCGCAGCGTTCAGCATACCGTCCATTGTCATGTCGGTTGTGTAGAGCTGCTTGCCGGTGACTTTCCCAACCGTATCCAGCCGCTGGACAGGTTGCCCGGCAATCTTCCACTCGGACGGGTCTTTCAGCGGTACGGTTTCCGGTGCCGGCAGTTCAGCCGCTTTGGCCACGACTTCTCCGAAGCGCAACGTCTTGCCGCTCGGGCCGTGCGTGATGACGCTTTTCGCTGCTGTGCATTCGCTGACTGGCACGCCCCAACGGTTTGCGGCTGCCTGGACCAGCATCATGCGGGCTGCCGCGCCGCCTTCCCGGACATAGTCATGGCTCGTCCGGATGCCCCGGCTGCCGCCGGTGAGGAAGTCCCCCCAGACACGGTCGCGCGCGAGGTTTTGTCCCGGAGTGGGGTATTCGGTCTTCACATAGTCCCAGTCACACTCAAGTTCCTCGGCAACCAGCTGTGCGAGGCCGGTGAGCGTGCCCTGGCCCATCTCTGAACGCGCGATACGAACCGTAACGACGTCGTCGGTTCCGATATGGACCCAGGCGTTCACTTCCGGTGGGGGCGGGCCAGCGTCCACGGCGGCGTCCTGTCCGCCCGGTCCGCAAGCCGCAAGAATGCCGATGGTCAGACCGGTCGCACCGGTGCCAATGATAAATCCACGACGGGAAAGGCCTGTGATAGCAGTCATCTCTGAAGTCCTCCTCAGGCTTTCTTCGTCTTGGCCAAATGGATGCCCTTGCGGACGCGGGTGAACGTGCCGCACCGGCAGATATTGGTGATGGCTGCGTCGATATCTTCGTCGGTGGCTTCAGGGTTTTCGTTGAGCAATCCTGCTGCGGCCATGATCATGCCAGGCTGGCAGTATCCGCACTGAGGCACATCGAGTTCTACCCATGCCTGCTGGACCGGGTGGCTGCCATCCTCCGACAGGCCTTCAATTGTGGTGATGTCCTCTTCCCCGGAAAGGGCGCCCACTGGATAGACGCAGGACCGTATGGCCTGTCCGTCGATATGGATCGTGCACGCGCCGCATTCGGCGATGCCGCAACCGTATTTTGTGCCGGTGAGGCCCAATTGTTCGCGGAGTACCCAGAGCAGGGGCGTTGAATCGTCAACATCAACCGTCATCACCTGTCCATTGACCTTGAGTGTTGCCATTGCACTGCTCCGAGTTTTTGAGATCGTTCCGTAGCGACAAGCCTATGCCAATCAGGATCGTATTGCACGCCCTGGCGGTTCGAAATTTTTTTACCGCTCATTCATCGGCGCTCAGCCCTCATGTCCGGAACGGGGCCCGGGAGGCGGGAGCCGGGAAAGTTCTATATTTTTGAGCGTCTTGGCCGGGGCGGTTTGATGCAACAGTGGCTCCGGCCGTTTTACGGGCGGGAGCCACTGCGCCAGATTTCGGGAGAAGGCAGGCGCCGAGGCACCCGCGGTCGCGTCCTAATCCAGCATCGTCTCACGAAGGTTTTCAATGTCCGCGTCTGAGAAGCCAAGGGCTTGTTCGAGGTAACCTTCGGCGCCCCCGAACTCGGCGTCCAGATAATCGAGGAACTGAACGATGTGTGACGCCCCGCTTGGCGTGTAGAGCGGATTCGCGCCTTCGTTCCTGGCGCGCGATGCTACGTAATACTGCACGATGAAATTGCCGGGGTAGTCGTCGGGATTGATGTCTGGCATCTCCCATTGAGTTTGACGAAGTTCCGTCGACAGGTGGTAATCCTCGACGATCGTTTCCCGGTCCACGCCAAGCACCTCATAGATGATCGCGGTCGCAACGCCGGTCCGGTCCTGACCGGCGGAGCAGTGGTAGAGCACCGCTCCCTCGTTCGCCAGGATCCGGCGGATCATTGAGCGGTATTGCGGACGCAGCATCCCTTCCATTTTCGCGTACGTGTTTTCTCCATCGTCTTCCCGGAAGCCTTTCATCAGTGGCGCCATCGAATAATCGTTGGCGATGAAAAGCGCGCCGGTCCGGTCGTCCACCAGATCTGGCGTCACTTCGCGTTCGTCCAGGGAGCGGAAGTCCACAACGCTGTCGAGGTTCAACTCCTCGATGAAGGCGTAGTCCGCTTCGGTGAGCAGCGGCATCGCGCCTGAGCGATAGGCGCGGCCCCATTTCACGGTGCGGCCGTCCTTTGTCGGATAACCGCCAATATCACGGAAATTGCTGGCTTGTTCGAGCGGAAGCTCGCGAGTTGCAATGATCTGCGCCTCTCCGGCGTCAGGCTGGATCACAAAGTACCGGCGGTGTTTTCCACTGTCATCCGGAGCCCAAATGAATTCACCCTCAGTGACATTATCCGCAATTTTCCGCGCGTCGGCGCCATCGGGTGCGTTGGAAACAAAGACGTCGACTTCTGCGTTTTCGACGGAAGTGAGCCAACTCAGCGCATAGGTATCATTTCGGTATGACGCCTGCGCAGATTGAACTTTTGCAGGCCTCACCGCTTCGGTCTGCGAAGCCGGCGTTGCTTCGGCAACTGCTCGCGGGCCGGTTGCGCAGCTGGCGAGCGTGCAGGCGAGTGTAAGGGCGAGTCCGGAAGAAGTGAGTTTCATTGCGTTTCCCGATTCAAGTCAGCAGTTTTTCTGAAAAAAGGTGGACCGGCCCGAGTGTAACTCCAGGGCCGGTCCGGTTGGTTCGCAGGATGAATTAATAGTCAATCCGGACGGACAGCACCCAACGGCGTCCGAACCCTTCATACTGGTTCGGCGTAGCCGGTGAATTGATATAGCGGGTATCTCGCTCGTCGGTCAGATTGTTCCCATTCAGGGCGAACGTGACATTCGTGCCGTAGAATTGTTGCGGCAGCGTGTAGCGCACGGACGCGTCCACGCGCGTAGCTTCGTCCCAGTATTCCGAAAGGCTGTCATTCTCTGTCGTGGAAAGCCAAGCGTCCCGGTACTGATAGTTTATGCGCGCCGATACACCGAATTTCTCGTAGAACAGAGATGCATTCCAGACAGTGTCGGACGTGCCGGGAAGCGAGTATTTTGCGCCCAGTGTCGGGGCGTAGAACTCGCTGTCGATGAAGGTCACGTTGCCGCTGGCGCCGAGACCGTCAAATGGTTCCGGAAGGAAATCCGCTGCGGATCCGATGAAGTTGACCTCAAAGCCTGACAGCGTCCCGTCTTCACCGTTGAAGAAGGAATTGAAAGTGGTTTCGGTTCCGGGGGCGATGATGCCCGGCGCGTAAATGGAACCGTCAACGGTCGAGGAACCAGGATAGATCACATTGTCGATGGAGCGGTAATAGGCGCCAGCCGACAGCAGGCTGGCATCGGCGAAGTACCATTCCAGGGATGCATCAAAACCATAGGCTTCTTCTGGATCGAGGTACGGATTGCCACCCGAAATCTCGAACGGAGTCGCCGACACATTCACAGATTGAGATGCGCGGGCTTCATTGTAGGTCGGGCGCGAAATACTGGTCGTGCCGGACAGGCGAAGTTTGAGGTCATCCCGCAGGTCGAAGTTCAGGTGCAGGCTCGGCAGCCAGGATGTGTATTCATTATCGGCATTGATGGCGTCCGGAAGGCTGGTGACCGGATCAATCAGCGTGCCTTCGGATGAGAAGTCGGTCTGCTCTACCCGCACGCCGTAAACAATATTACCCCAGTCGAAATCTGTGGTCGCCATCGCATAAAGCGAAAGGATGTCTTCCTCGATCCCGATCAGCGTTTCGGGCGTGAAGTCAACCGCCAGTCCGCCAAGCTCCTGTGAGAGGGCATTCCGCAAACCAACATTGTCGACGTCACGGCCGGCGATCGTATTGTTGAAGTCTGTATCCCAGAGCTTGTCTGTGACAAATTCGTTGATGTCGATCGTGCTCGGGAAGCTTCCCACCGCTTGGGCGAACCCGCCTTCCGCTTCGCGGGAATCGTACTCACCACCAAATTTGATCGTCGTAGGGCGGCCGGCAAAGTCCAATTCCCGCTCAAGGTCGAGTTTGCCTTTGGTGGACTTTGTGTCTGTCGCACCTGCGACAACGATGTTCACCGCTGCAGCGAACGGGAGCGTATTGATATCAATATCCGTGCCGGGTTGGCCAGGCTGCGTCAGGTAGACGCCGGGATTGTAGATGTCGGTCACGTCGACCGTGCCGCCAGCGAAGCCGTAGACACTGCGCGGGATCGGCAGGAAGGTGTTGTTCTCGGTTTTGGTTTGGTTAAGGCGGGCTTCCACGGACCACCCGCCGAATACTCCATCATAACCCAGCGTATTGGTGAGCGTGGAGTTGTCATACACGCCATATTCCAGCGCCCGGGACACGTTGATCATGGGCGAGTAAGTTTCTTCCCCCATGGGGACTGGTGATGACGCAAGGGTCTGGTCCACGAACTCAAAGATGAACTGATTGCGTTCTTCGCGGTCGATGAATTCAGAATAGAGCGACGAGAAGAAGATGCTGGAATCCGGCGTCGGACGGAATTCGAGGCGCCCGCCATACGCATTGTCTTCCCGTTCACCGCGATAGGACCGGAAATCGATGCTTGAAACGCTGTCGTCGAGGCCGTCGGCATCTGTGTCAGCGTAAGAATATTCGCGGTTGTCGGTGATCCGGCCGCGAAGATTGTGAGATCCAAAGATAAGGGCTCCGAACTGCTCATTCGAGTAGGACAGGCGGCCATTGTATTTGTCGATGTCGACGCTGCCGAGTTCCTGCTGGCCGTAACCGCCTTCTGCGGCGAAGCTCAGCCCTTCGCGGTCGAAAGGCTTGAAGGTTTCGATGTTGACGAAACCGATGGTGGATTCGCCTGGCATGTCGGGCGTGATCGCCTTGTTCACTTCCACGCGGGAGGTGATCACCGACGGGATGGAGTCGAAGCGGGGCGTGCGGCCATCTTCGGCGCCGAGCACGTCGACGCCGTCGAAGGCGATCTTAGTGTAACGGAAGGGGGCGCCGCGGAAGTTGACGTACCGCGCCTGCCCTTGGTCACGCTCAACGGCGATACCCGGTACGCGCGCCAGGGAGTCGGCAAGATTTTGATCGGGGAAGCGGCCAATCGTGTCCGCGGCGAGCACATCCACCACATTGTCCGCGCTTCTTTTGGCTTCAATTGCCGCGAGTTGGCTGTCGCGGATCGGCGTCGCGGTCACAACCACCGTTTCCTGGCGCGCTTCCAGGTCGTCTGGTTCTGCGGCGGCGTAGGGGGCCGCAAGCGCAGCGCTCATCATCAGCATGCTTGCTGTTTGAAATTTCCGGGACATCGATCTCTCCAAACCAATCCAAATGTCGCCGGGTCGATATGAAAATCAAACGAATGTACCAAGTGAATAATTTGTGACGTGGCATTCGGATCACACGCATGAAGTAATGACAAAAATCCCTATAATTTACAGTTGATTCATACAATATCCAGAAAGTGGGCATTGCGCTTTCAATTGCATGTTTTGCAATACTTCTTCAGGGTAGTACGAATGTATCAGAGTGCTTTTGTGTCAGGTTCTGCAGGTCATGCGCTGATCGCCACTGCCTTGGAGCTTGCAAGTTCGAAGGGCGTCGCCAGCATTTCGGCGCGCGCGCTCGCTGAACGGGGCGGTGTGTCTCCGTCTTCGGTGAACTATCATTTTGGATCGCTTGAAAACCTGCTTCGCTCGGTATCGTACGAAGCGGACCAGTCCCGGGCAGCATACTGGCGAAAGTTGGCCGCCAGTCTGGAAACTCTCTCTCCCTACGAGTCCGATTTCGTCCCTTTTGTCTTCTCGGCGATCCGTTCGGCGGTCACCGAATTCTCAGGAGAAGAAGCCTTTTTCTGGAACGACGTCTTGCTGGCTGCCCGGACGGGACTGGGAAACGAGCGCACATCTGCCATTCTGGAGGAGCGCAGGTTCTGGCAGAGTCTTCTAAAGGCTTGCGGTCTCGACAGGCTTTATCCGGAAACGCTGCATAGCTTTGTTCTGGCCATCCGTTTCGGATACCTGATCCACCGGGGGGCGGCCGAGTTCGATCCTTGGGGATTGGCCTTGATCACTCAGTTCGGGGCACGGGCTTTCAGTGGTGGGCGTCCAACCGACAGTTCAATCCGTATACGGTCAGAGCGAGAGCTTTCGGGAATGCAGGCGGAAGGGCGCTCAACTCACCCGACAGCAAAAGCCATCCTGACTGCCACCGTTGAACTGCTTCTTCAAAGAGGTGCGGAAGTTGTGACCCATAGAAGTGTCGCCAAACAGGCGAACACATCTGTGTCATCTGTGCAGCACTTCTTCGGCGCGAGGAGAACACTACTGGAAGCCGCATTTCACGAGGTAGTGCGGCAGAGACTCGAGCAAGCGTTGCCGGAGGCGCCGAAAGCTGGATCAATATCGTCAAATGATCTGTTTCCCGAAAAGCCGGATCCGGCGCGCCGTTCCATTCTGCCCGAGTTCGCGGCAATTCAGGGGCTTATGGTGGCCGCTTCACTGGATCCTCAGGCGAGCGGTGTCGCGCGCGGCATGTTTGCACAGTCTGGAACGACTTCCGAGGGCGTTCTGCGCGCGTTGAAATGCCCGCGCGCGGCCTTTGGCCGACTCGACGCCCAGATTTTCAGTCTGACAATGAACCACCTACGGACACTTGAAGTGGGTTCCGGACTGGGGGAGGAGGAGCTCGACAGAAAAGTCGGGATTAATCTGCTTACTGAATTCTTCGAAGCGCAAGAATGACGCGAGGCTTATGAGGGCTTCGATCGGCCGTCCTGTCGCGTACCAGGCGAAAGGGGGACTGTGAAACGTCCGTCGAGAGGCTCAGGAAGTTTTCGGCTATGCTGCTTCTGGACTGAGGTTGTCCTCAAACCCTGTGTTCGTTCGCGGTGTCCCGGAATGAACCGGGGGTTTGACCGGCCCATCGTTTGAATGCTCGCGTGAAGGCGCTTTGTTCGGAGAACCCGGTTAAAAATGCGACCTGCGCGATCGAGTATTTGGTGTCCGTCAGAAATTTTTCAGCGAGTTGCTTGCGAGATTCATCGACGAGGGACTGAAATGTGTGTCCATGGTCGGCAAGGCGGCGCTGAAGCGTCCGTGCGCTCATTCCGAGCTCGGACGCAATGTCTGCGAGTGTCGGAATGCCTTCACTCAGCATGTTGGCGATCTGGAATATCACCTGACGATCCAGCGATTCCTCTTGATCTTCTTCGACCAGGCTTTGCTCGATATGGGTGGTCAGAAAGCGCCAGATGCTTTCATCCCCCACGGCATTTTTCCGGTCCAGGCGCTCCTCCGGCAGGACGATGGCATCAATTTCGGCGCCAAATGTTACAGGACACCTGAAGTAGTCTTCGAGTGCTTTGAGAGAGCCTGCAGGCTTTGTGTGGCGGAATTGAACAGCATGCGGCCTGTTCTCCGGAAAAGTTGTTTCCCGGCACATGGCGACATAGGTTCCCAGGGTTCCCTCCGTAGACAAGTACATGCCGAGCCGTTCAGGCTCCAGCCGCTGGTGAGTCCACATACTGAAGCCGTCTTTTGTGACCAGTCGGAAAGTGGCTGTTTTATTGTACGCGCGAGCATGACGGTCCATCCGCTGAAAGGAGCGGCGCAGGGTCGGGGCAGACTTCCAGGCGAGGCCTACCGCGCCGAAATCCGCGCACTTCATCGCTGCTGAAGTTCGAAGATGGAAGGAGATATCAGGTGCTTCCGCTGCCGCTATGGTTTCCAGCAATGTGTAGTACTGGGTATCGAGAACCTTCGTGTTCGGATCCGCTGCAGCTTCTTCGGATATTCCTGTGCCCGCAAACAGTTCTGCCCGATCAAGCGACTCTGGTGCCTGATCGATCATTTTCTTCACAAACATTGCCGCAACGTACGTCATGTCCCCCCACGTCTTTTGTTTGGCGACCGTGTGATCCCCCCGGATCTGATCTCAAGACACTCCAATAGGTCGTTTTTTGTGAGCCTCAAACCCCCTCAATTGCCCGATCGGCACCTTATTTCCCTGAGACGCAACCTCTATGAGAATTTTGAGTGTTTTTGAGGATAGATGACAATATACGAAGCGTGTCTGTCGCGGCTGAACGAAGTGCGTGCAGAAACCATAAGTGTACGGTCCCGGCGCTCCTGCCGTGTGACATTTGGCGCTTTTTCACTGCCCCGTCGGTCAAGAAGGCGCTTGTCGCCATATACTTTCAGGCGCAGAGTCTATGGCAGCGAGCTCTTGTACGCTGCGATCCGCTGCTTGAGCGTTGTCTTGCCTTTGGCGGTTGCGGCGGCACTCAGGATGTAGGCGTAGCCAAGGCCAGCCGAAGGGAGCAATGCTTCCGTCGGAAGGGCTTCGGTCGCCCAGGAAAGCATGGCCCCTGTTGCGCTGTGCGTCAGACTCCGCTCCAGCCATTCGATGGATTCTTCCTTGTCCAAATAGCCTTCATTCTGCGCTTGCATAAGGACGCTACGCCATGCTGCACGTGTTTCAGCCTGACGTTCCGGAGGAACGATGCTCATGTCACTCTTACCGCTGGAGTCCAGCAGCGCGCGCCAGAGGGGGCGATAGAATTCCGGATCTTGCGTGTAGTAGCTCACGGCGAGTTCGTGCGCGACAAACACCATGTCGATCGGGTTTTGCGCCTTCACGGAGGCAAGCCTCTCTGCGAATGTCTGCTTGTCTTCCAGAACGGCCAGAACGACGGCCTGCTTCGATCCGAACAGATTGTAGGCAGTCGCGATGCTGACTTCCGCGCGGCTGGCGATCAGTCGCATGGAAGGATTTGTGTCCCCTGTCTCCCGAATTAGGTCTCGGACGGCGCGCACGATCCTTTGCCGGCGTTCTTCTTTTGCGCGTTCCCGGCGTCCGATGTCAGGTAGTGTGGAAGTGCTTGTCATGCCGCGAGATGTTCATCCTGTTTCCTTCGGATGATATCGGCTTGGGGATCAATTTGAAGGGCGGAAAGCATATCGGCTCGTTCTGGGCCGGGCGGCGGAGGGTAGGCGGCTGCGTTCGCCTTCTTCCCCCGGGCCCATATGTACAGCACTTTTGCGAGATTGCCGGGTTTGCCAAGCCACTTGTCTGGATGTTCCAGCATGTGGAAGCCGCGCATCGCTTCACGCAGCAGGCGGGTGTCTGATCTCAGGGCAATTCGCACACCATCGTCCGCGAAACTCTCAAGCAGACGCGAACGGAAGGACTGGACTGGGTCAGGTGTCAGGTTCTGCTCGGCCCGGCGTATTGCGCTCCGGTCCTGCCTTCGCTGGTTTAGGTAGTAGGGACGCAGGTCGGCCTGGATCCGCTCATGATATGCAATGGCCCGCTTGGTCGGGTCTGCTGACTCGTCCAGCGTCTGGCGCAGCAATTGGGCGCTGACAGCGGCGAAGGAGCATCCTCGCCCGTAAAGAGGATTTGTCCGAACCAGCGTGTCGCCGAGTGGAAAATAACCGAGAGCGGCCGGTTTCCCGGCTACAACCATGTCGCGCCAGCGATTGTTCAGATCTCCCATGCCGAAGACTTTGCTGGTTCCTTCGGACCGTCCCTCATTTGTCCATGGGCGAAGGCCAGGCAGCATGAGTGTGATGCGATGGAAAATGTCCGGGCTCAGGATATTTTTCCTCAACTCCATCTCGACTTCGGGCAGGGCGATCGTGATCGAGAAGTTTCCATTGTCCCCTGGAAACACGCCGAATTTGAGATATCCCAAATCGCCGGATGCGGGTGGGTTTGAATTGCGATCCGGCTCTGAGCAGCCTGGCAAAAGACGATAATGCCGCGTGAAGTAGAGGATTCCCGCCGTTTCGCTCTCTTCCTGAATGTTTGCACCTTCTTCCATCAATTGTTCGATGGTGAAGCCGCCTTTGCCGGAAGCGTCGACAACAAGGTCTGCGGTGACGGAAGTTGGCGTGCCGTCCTGTTCTCCTTCAACGCCGCTGACGATGAATGTTCCATCAGCGGCTCTTGAGGTGATGAGTTTACGGACAAAAAATCCGGATTGCAGGTCTACGTTCGGCAAAGCCTCGACATATCTGCGAATAACCATCTCCAGCGTTGTGCGCCGGCTGGTGATGATGGTCAGGTCACTGTCTTCTGGTCGTGGTCGATAGCTTTTCTGCTGCTGATCCGTCAGCATCATGTCGAAGGTGAGTTCCCGCACGCCATGGGACATGAGGCTGTCCAGCAGCGCAGGGTGCTCATCCTTGAGGATTGTCCGAAGACGCGCAAGGAAGGCGTGACTCTGACGGACATGGCCGACACCGGTTCGCTTCCAGGTGCGGAACAGGTCATCGGGCTCATCTGTGCCGATTGGGCCGTCCCGTTCCAATACCAGAATGTCACGCCCAGTTGGTTGAAGCATGAGGGCGGTGCAAAGTCCGCCAATTCCCGCGCCGATAACGATTACTTTCTCAGCCATGTTTCTCTCGTTTTCAGGTATCCACGCTCTGCAGGAATGCCAGTATCTGGGCGTTCACCTCAGCGGGAGCTTCCTGTTGGGTCCAATGTCCGATGCCTTCAATCATGTGATTGATGCGCAGATCCTTCACGAAGTGCGGCATCATTTTGATGGCTTCCTCGGCCATCATGACCACGCCGTCATTCGTGCCGGCGACGAACATGGCCGGTTGCCGAATCTCAGTTGGCGTGCCTTCTGTCATTTTCCAGGTGAGGTCGTGGTTGCGATAATAATTGATCGGACCACGCATCGTCGAGTTCGCAAACTCATTGGTGTAGAAATCCAGGTCGGCTTCAGTCAGCCATGGTGGCAGTGTTTGCGGGTCTGGAAGACCTGACAGCAAATCGTCATCTTCTGCTTTTGCAGGAAGTGCTGTCAGGTCCGTTTCCCCACCCGCCATACAAAGGAACTTACGAAGGCTTGTCTTCAGGTCTGCTTCAAACTCCGCTTCGGCAACGCCGGGTTCCTGGAAATAAAGCTGGTAGAAGAACTGGCCTTTGAACATCTCCCGCATCAGAGGCATCGGCTGCACAGGCGACCGGGGCATGAACGGCACCGACAGGCCACCAACGGCGCGCACTTTGTCGGGATGGAACAGAGCAGTCGACCAAGCTGTTGGCGCGCCCCAGTCATGACCGATCACGATCGCCTCGTCATACCCGAGTGCCGGGATGAGCCCGATGATGTCGTTCACAACCTCCACCTGAGTATAGGCGGTAATTTCTTCAGGCTTATCGCTTTTGCCGTAGCCCCGCATATCCGGAGCAACCACGTGATAACCTGCTGCCGCAAGCGGCTCGAACTGGTGGCGCCAGGAATACCAGGACTCGGGAAAGCCGTGCAGAAGCAGGATCAGCGGGCCTTCACCCGCTTCTGCGATGTTCAGCTGGATCCCATTGGTTCCAACGCGCCTTTGCGTAACGCCCGGCCAGCTCATGCCGCCTCCATCGGACGGGTCTCGGCTTTGGCGCCGGGAAGGATTGCGCCCCGGGTGTCCTGATACCCTTCGCCGGCAGACCAGGCGATGCCGCCGCCCACAATGACGGTGTCGACTCCGTGAGACTCCCGCACATAGCGGCTGCCGTCGCCGGGCACGTCCTGCACGTAAATCTCTTCTCCGCGGTCGATGGCTTGCGGATCGAAAATAACGATGTCAGCAACATAGCCGGTCTGCAGCAGGCCACGGTCCGGGATGCCCCAGATCTTTGCTGTGTCGTGTGTGACTTTCTTTACGGCCTCCTCAACGCTCATGGCGTTCAGGTCACGAACAAAGTGACCGAACAGGTACCCCGTATCGCCATATGTCGAGAAGGAGAGGATATGCGCGCCGCCATCGCTCGCGCCAATGTGGACGCGGGGGTGTTTCAGCATGCCGGAGACTTTTTCGTCCGAATTGTGCCCCATGCTTGCGGCGATGAAGTGCGCATCGAGATCTTCCTCAAGCGAGAGGTCGATCATTGCATCGATCGCCGTCGTTCCCCGCATTTCAGCGATTTCAGCGAGGGTTTTGCCGACATACTTCTGGTTTTCCGCCGTATTGACGTGGCGAAGGCGCAAGAACGGCCACAACTCACCTTGTTGCGCGGCTTCGGCGACCAGTTTTTTGCGAGTTTCCTCGTCATGGAATGCCGCAACGATCTGCTCATGCGTGCCAAAGCGCATCACGCCATACCAGCTAGGCAGGCGGATAAAGAGCAGGCTCGGCACAGCGAAGCAGAAGCTGATGTCGATCGGGCGGGTCTGCACCTGAGGCCAGACGCGCGCCCCGCGGGCAAATTGCTCATCCACACGGCGGATGACCTTGTCGACGGCGTCCGTGTTGTCGGCGTTCACGAAGAGCGGCGAAAACGTCGTTGGAATGCCATACTTCAGGGATAGCTCAGCCAACTGGTCCAGACGTGCGATTGTCAGGTCCGGATCGTAGAATTCCGGGACGATCTGGAGTACGCGACCATATTCTCCCAGGACGCTGGCCAGGGCATCCACTTCGCCCGCATCAGCATGCCGGCTCGGCACCGGTTGCAGCTTCTCGTCCATATCGACATAGCTGGTCGATAGTCCGATGGCGCCGGCATCCAGGCATTCGCGTAGCACGGACTGCATTTCAGCAATTTCCGCGTCGGTTGCCGTGCGCTCCATCGCGGCGTTACCCATGACCCAAAGGCGGAGGACGCTGTGTCCGACCAGAGGCGCGACATTGATGGCGAGCCCTTTGCGAATGCGCGTAATGTATTCAGAGAAGGTTTCCCAGTCCCAGACAACGCCTTCCTCGAAGGCCTTGAGCGGCATTTCTTCGATCTGGTTGAACATGCCGACCAGCTTCATGCGGTGCTCGGCCTTCAGCGGTGCCAGTGACAGTGAGCAATTGCCAGGCACAATGGTCGTCACGCCATGCGAAAGGGCAGGTTTCGCGAATCCGTCCCATAGCAATTGAGCGTCAAAATGCGTGTGCGGATCGATGAATCCGGGCGCCACGATGCGTCCCTCGGCATCAACTTCTTTCGCCGCCTTGTCCGAAATGCGTCCGATTTTTTCGATCTTGTTTCCTCTGACTGCGATGTCGGCCTTGTAGGCGGGCAGTCCGGATCCGTCGACGACCGTACCGTTCCTGATGATCAGGTCATACATGTCAGATATCTCCCTGTTTATTCGTTTGTTGTGTTGTCTGCGTATCGTTCAGATGAAGCGATGAGGGCGTCACGTACGAGCACCCAGTCGGCACCGATGAGGTCATCCGGCTTTTCTGTCTGGCAGCTGGAGAGCAGAACGCGCGCGGCGAACTCATCGAGTGTCACCTGCGTCCGACCACCATTGGCATATTCCAGCGTCACCAGAAGTTCCGCCTCGCCGTCATGGGCGGCGGCGATGTGTACGTCCCGGATCTTTGCGGAGTTCATGCATTGCTCATCGGCGGTTCGACGAAGATGACGTCGCTGGGCAGGATGGGATTGCCCGACTTGGGACCACCCGCCGCGCCTGATGACCGCATGAAAACGTGCAGGTTCCAGCTTTGCAGGCTGGAAACGCCCTCTTCAGTCTTCATGTCTGCAAGTTCCCGATTTGCGATGCTCTGCCATGTATCGCCGGCATTCGGCAGAATGGACTTCCGGACTCTCGAAAGTTCACTGGTCGACATGTTGTTTTCTCCCTTTTCGAGAAAACTAGAACACGTTCCAATAATTTCGGCAAGTGAAGGATGACGCCTGAGCGGCGTGACGTTGGGTTAGGGTGGTTCCGGCCGGGTGTAGGCAGTTGTATTTGAATGTCGACGGAATGTTGTTTGTGTCCAGAACGAAAATGGCCATGCCATTTCCGAGAGGAGTGGCATGGCCATCACAGAAATGAAGCAGTCGATCGGCTGATCGCCGATTGCGTCGCGTTATACGTCGGCAGCCAGATAAGCGGCCTGATTGATAGCGCGTTTTGCATCAAGTTCCGCAGCTTCGAACGCGCCGCCGACAAGCGCAACGCTGTCCGAGGCTCCATCGAAATCATTGTACACGTCGCGCAACGGTTCCTGACCTGCACACAGGATGATCGTGTCCACTTCCAGAGTTTTCGGTTCGCCGTCGATCAGGCAGTGGAGGCCCTGATCATCGATCCGTTCATAGGTAACGCCCGGAACCATGCGAACACCTTTCCGATTGAGCGTCAGGCGGTGTGTCCAACCCGTTGTCTTGCCGAGACCTCTTCCCACGCCCGTATTCTTGCGTTGCAGGAGCCAGACCTCACGCGGTGATTCCTCGACCATGGGCTCGACGCCGGTCACGCCGCCACGAGGATGGTTCTTGAAATCAATTCCCCATTCTTTCGCGAACTTGTCTATGTCGAGCGCTGACGACTTGCCCACATGGGTGATGAGTTCTGCAACATCGAAGCCGATGCCGCCCGCACCGATAATCGCGACACGCTTGCCAATCGGCTTGTTGCCGAGGATGGCGTCGATGTAGCCAACGACACTTGGGTGGTCGATGCCTTCGATTGCCGGCGTTCTGGGGCGGATGCCCGTGGCAAAAATGATTTCATCATAGTCGCCGGACTTCAGAAAATCCGCGTCCACACGCTTCCCGAGATTCACATTGACGCCGGTCACTTCAAGCTGGCGCTTGAAGTAGCGAAGCGTTTCGTAAAACTCCTCCTTTCCCGGGACGCGTTTGGCCAGATTGAACTGGCCGCCAATTTCAGGCGATTGATCGAACAGGTCGACTTTGTGCCCGCGCTCGGCAGCAATGGTCGAATAGGCCAGGCCCGCAGGACCTGCACCGACGACGGCGATGCGTTTGGGAGAGGATGTCGGTTTGTAGACCAGTTGGGTCTCATGACACGCTCGGGGATTGACCAGGCAGCTGACTTCCTGCCTGCCGCCGAATGTGTGGTCGAGGCAGGCCTGGTTGCAGGCAATGCAGGTGTTGATCTCGTCCTCGCGGCCTTCAGCAGCCTTTTTCATGAACTGGGAATCCGAAAGCATCGGGCGCGCCATGGAGACTAGGTCGGCGTCGCCACGCTCCAGAACGGCTTCAGCAACGTCGGGCATGTTGATGCGGTTGCTCGTGATGACCGGAACATTCACCAGCTTTTTCAGGCGGCCGGTCACGCCGGTAAAGGCGGCGCGTGGCACCATGGTGGCGATCGTCGGAACCGCAGATTCATGCCAGGTAAAGTGTGTCGAGATGATTGAGACGCCGGCTTTCTCAAGTTCGTGCGCGAGTTCGACGATTTCGTCCCACGACATACCGCCCTGTAGCATGTCCATCGCGGCGATGCGGAAGATGATGATGAAATCATCGCCCACGGCCGCCCGTGCCCGGCGGACAATTTCCAGCGGAAAGCGCATGCGGTTCTCAAATGAGCCGCCCCAGCGGTCGGTTCGCAAATTGGTTTTCTGGACGAGGAAGGTCGACAACAGGTAACCGGCAGAACCGATGATCTCGACGCCGTCATATCCCGCCTCCTTTGCGCACTTGGCGCAATTCGCGAAATCGGAGATTTGCTTCTCGATACCCTCTTCATCGAGTTCGTTCGGGACAAAGCGAGCAATGGGCGAGCGGACAGGTGAAGGGGCGACGCACTTGTCGTGCGGAGCAAGCGGACCGGAATGCAGGATCTGCATGCAGATGCGAACGTCGGGGGCAGCCTCATGAACTGCGTCGGTAATCACCCGATGGCGGGCCACTTCCTCAGCATTGGACAGTTTCGCACCAAGGCCGCCTTCCTCGTTTGGGGAAATGCCACCTGTAATGATCAGGCCAATTCCGCCGCGCGCCCGTTCGGCAAAGAATTCCGCCATCCGGATGTGCCCGTCTTCCTGCTCTTCCAGGCCAGTATGCATGGAGCCCATGATCGCGCGGTTCTTGATCGTCGTGTTGCCGACCTGGAGCGGTGAAAAGAGATTGGGGTATTTCGTTGTCACGGTCGTCATGAGTTTCTTCGCACTTTGATCTGGTTCGGCCACTTTCAGGAAGGGCATTCTATGATTTGATATCGGGAAGTTACGAGGTGTCAGGCCGTTTTCACAAGCCTTTTCCGGACGTTTCCAACCCAGGAATGGGGATTTTCGCTTGCCCTTGGGGAACGCGCGGCGTGCCCGAATATTCCGATAGATCGTAGGCCTACGGAACGTCATTCCGCAACGAAAGGCCTTGCGCCCCGGCACCACTCCCCCTCAGAATTTGAAAGAGGAAATTTGGAGGCGAGATATCATGAAGTCCGACTATCAGGCGCTCATTCTGGAGCAGAAAGATCAGGTCCTGAACATCAAGATGAATCGGCCTGACCGGCTGAACGCCTTGAACCCACAGCTTGTCTCAGAACTGCGGGAAGTTTTTCAGTCGCTTTATTTCGACCGGTCGGTTCGGGTCGTCGTCCTTGAGGGGGCTGGCCGGGCCTTCTGCGCGGGACTGGATCTCAAGGATTCCTCGGAAAACCGCGGAAAGCGCAGTATGGAAGCCGGGCTCGACAATCAGCGGTCGATTGCCGAGATCTATGTCGCCATGCGCCGGTGCCCCCAGCCGATCATCAGCCTCGTCCAGGGGGCGGCCAGCGGCGGAGGGTTTGCGCTCGCGCTGGCATCAGACATTCGGATCCTGTCGGAAGATGCGCGTATGAATGCCGCTTTCATCCGGATCGGGCTGTCATCCTGCGACATGGGTGTGTCCTACTTCCTTCCGCGCATGGTCGGGATGTCGCTTGCCAGCGAGTACATGCTCACCGGACGGTTTATCTCTGCCCAGCGGGCCATGGAAATCGGTCTCGCAAACCGGGTCGTTCATGGCAGTGAGATGCGCAAAGAGGCCGACGGCTTTGTTGAAGACATGCTCCACGCAACGCCGCTCGGACTGCGCCTCACCAAGGATGGCCTGAATATCGCTGTCGATGTGGCGGGACTTGAAGCTGCAATGGCGATTGAAGATCGCAACCAGATCCTGACCGCGAACGACCCGAACTTCGCGGAGGGTGTGGCGGCATTCTTCGAAAAGCGGAAGCCGAACTACTCCTGATGGAGTGATCGTAATTCGATTGAAGATGCCTTGGCGGCATGGCTTGACCTGCGCCGGACGGGCCCGGACACTCCGGACAAAACATAAATCAGGGAGGCAAAATTGAACCTCGACTTCTCCGACGAGCAGAAGCAGTTGCGCGATCAGGTGCGGCGCTTTCTTACCGAAAAATGTCCGCCGGATGCGGTCCGGAAAATTCTGGAAAGCGACGAGCGCTACGACAAATCCCTGTATGCGGGACTTGCCGAGATGGGCCTGCTTGGAGCGGCCATTCCGGAAGAGTATGGCGGCGTTGGGCTCGGTCATCTTGAACTCTGTGTCGTGGCCGAAGAGTTGGGCCGGGTGCTTGCCCCTGTGCCTGTGTCGTCCTCGATTTACCTGGCGTCCGAATTCCTGCTGCTCGCGGGCTCTGAAACACAGAAAGCCGAATGGCTGCCAAAGCTCGCCTCGGGCGAAGCCATTGGCACGTTCGCGCTGGTCGAGGGGCAGGGCCGCGCCGGGCCGGACATGATCGCAGCGAGCGTGAAGGGCGGGAAGCTCTCCGGCACGAAGACGCCAGTGGCGGATGGATGCGATGCCGATTTTGCCATTGTCGTTGCGCGCGACGAAGCTGACGGCCTGTCTCTCTATCTGGTTCCGTTGACCGGGGACGGCGTCGAACGGGAAGTGCTCGAGACGATCGACCCGACGCGTGGCCAAGCGCGTGTCACATTCAGCAATGCCCAAGCTGAACTCCTGGGGTCGGCGGGCGACGGCTGGCACATCGCGACACAAGTGATGGACCGGGCGGCTGTCCTGATGGCGTTCGAACAACTCGGCGGTTCAGACCGGGCGCTGGAAATGGCGCGGGACTACGCGCTGGAGCGTATGGCCTTTGGCCGACCGATCGGCTCTTTCCAGGCGATCAAGCACATTCTGGCGGACATGTATGTTTCGGCCACGTTGGCGCGATCCAATTGCTACTATGGCGCATGGGCGCTCGGCGTGAGCCCGGCGGAACTCCCAGTGGCGGCGGCGACTGCGCGTGTCTCCGCGACGACGGCATTCCAGCACTGCTCCAAGAACAACATCCAGGTGCATGGCGGCATGGGCTTCACCTGGGCATTTGATTGCCATCTCTATTACCGGCGGTCCAACGGCCTCGCCTTGGCGCTCGGTTCACTCTCCACATGGGAAAGCGAACTGATCGAGCGCATGGGCGCCGGCAACGCAGAAACAGCAGCATAAGGAAAGGGCAGGGACATGGATTTCGAAGACACACCCGAAGAAGCAGCTTTCCGCAAGGAAGTGCGGGCCTGGATCGACGCGAACGCGCCGAAGCATCTGGAAGACGAACTCCGTCGCGCCAGTTTTGGGTCCAGCGCCGTCGTCAGCGAAGACCCGATCGCTGCCGCGAAGGCTTGGCAGAAGAAGAAATTTGATGCCGGCTGGGCGTGCCTGCATTGGCCGAAGGAATATGGCGGCGCCGCGCGCACGCCGATCGAGCGAGTGATCTGGGGGCAGGAAGAGGGACCTTACGCGGCCCTCGGCGGCCTGTTCACCATCGGTCACGGCATGTGCGGACCGACTGTCATGGCCTGGGCATCGGAAGAACAGAAGCGGGAGCTTCTGCCGCCGCTCGCGAGTGGCGAAGAGGTCTGGTGCCAGCTCTTCTCTGAGCCGGCCGGTGGTTCCGACCTCGCCGGTCTGCGTACGCGGGCTGTGAAAGCAGATGATGGATCCGGTGACTGGATCATCAATGGCCAGAAGATCTGGACCAGCGGCGCTCAGAATTCCGACTGGGGCCTGCTGATCACGCGGACAGACCCAACCGTGCCCAAGCACAAGGGCCTGACCATGTTCTTCCTGTCGATGAAGACACCTGGCGTAAAAGTCGTGCCGATCAAACAGGCGAATGGTGCCTCCGGATTCAATGAGGTCTACTTCACGGATGTACGCATTCCGGATGCCCAGCGCCTCGGCGACGTCGGCGAAGGCTGGAAGGTCTCGCTCACCACACTGATGAACGAGCGCCTGTCCATCGGGTCCGGCATGTCGGCTGGCTTCCCGGAGCTTTTCCGCTTTTGCATGGAGGCGGAAGTGGAAGGCCGCCCAGCCGTTGAGGATTCCGCAGTACGGTCAAAACTCGCCCAATTCGCGGTTCGCCAGAGCGGGCTCAAATATACCGGCATGCGCGCGATTACTGCGCTGTCAAAGGGGGAGACGCCCGGGCCGGAGAATTCCATCGGCAAACTGGTCGCTGGAGCGACCATGCAGGACCTCGCCATCTATGCCCTCGATCTTCAGGGGCAGGCTGGCGTGTTGTGGGATGAGAACAGTCCCCAGAATGGCCGTTTCCAGGCCATGCTGATGCGGTCGCCTGCGACACGTATCGAAGGCGGCTCGGATGAGATCCTTCGAAACATCATAGGCGAGCGGGTGCTTGGGCTTCCGGGGGATATCCGCGTCGACAAGAATGTTCCGTTCAATGAGATACCTACCAGCGGGACGCGCAAATAATGACCTATCCACTTCCCAACAATTCGGTTGACCTGTCGGGGCAGGTGGCGCTGGTCACAGGTGCGTCTTCGGGGCTTGGTCTTCGCTTTGCGAAAGTCCTGGCGAGCTGTGGTGCGAAAGTCGCTCTGGCGGCGCGCCGGCTCGACCGGCTTGAAGCATTGGCCGAGGAGATCCGGAACGACGGCGGGGAAGCTGTCGCGATCGAGATGGATGCGACCGACGCGGATCAGATGATCGCAGGTGTTGCGAAGGCCGAAGCGGATCTTGGGCTGGTCACTATTCTGGTCAACAATGCCGGTATCCCGGATGCGCAACGTGCGCATAAAATGGATATCGAACTGATCGACCGCGTGCTCGACATTAATGTGCGGGCGCCATTCGTCCTCAGTTGTGAAGTCGCACGGCGTTTGATGGCTGTCGGGCAACCGGGGCGCATCGTCAACATCGCATCTTCCGCAGCTTACAGCTATCGCGGAGAAGGCGCCGCACTTTATTCAGTGTCGAAGGCTGCCGTCGTGCGCATAACCGAAACGTTGGCCGTCGAATGGGCGCGCAACAATATTAACGTCAATGCGATTGCGCCGGGCGCCTTTGAATCCGAAATGATGGACGGCATGCTCAGCCGGATGGGCGACATTGCCCAGCATTTCCCCCGCAAGCGGATTGGCAATCCGGCCCAGCTCGACTCGACATTGCTCTATCTTGTGGGCCCGGCTTCCGATGCCGTGACCGGAACGAGCATCCGCGTTGATGATGGACAAGGCGCTCGGTAGTTGCGACAGGCCAGAACAATTGCCGGTGCCTCAGGGCTTCGGCATACGTTCAAGGAACGCGATCACAAGTGCCGCGGAGTTTTGGGCGGCGAGGTGCTCGAAAGCTCTGATTTCGTTTTGGTTGGCGCTGCCTCCGCCGGCGAGGTCTGACACGCTGCGAAAGGCGATGAAGGGAAGTTCATTGGAATGGGCGACCATCGCGATGGCCGCTGTTTCCATCTCAACGACCTGCGCGTCAAACGTCGTGTGCAGGTAATCCCGGTACGCCCCATTGTCCATGAAGACCGATCCGGAAACGCCGGCGCCGCCAATGTGAAAGTCAGGCTCGCCGGGCAAGCAAATACCATCTTGATCGCATTGCTGAAAGTCTGCTTCAGAGGAGGCCGCCTCGGCGATTGCGAGGAGGCTTGAGTCAGCTTCAAACCAGAGCCGTGGCGCAGGGTTTGGATCTTCTGTCGTTGCGATCCGTACACCCCTGGTTCCCATGAAACCGTATGGCGAGACGAGGGGACTGACACCCGGAAAGGGGGCCTTGAAGACACCTGGTTCGGTTTCCCGCAAATAGGTGGCTTCATCATATTTTGCCCAGCAGGCAGGGGCCGTCACATCCCCAATCGAGAGATCAGGGTCCAGGCCCCCGGCAACACCGCTCACCACGATTTGCGTAATATTGAACTCGCCTAGCAGGCGCTGCGTGTTCATTGTCGCATTGACGATGCTGACACCGGTTTTGAACAGGATGACCGGTTGTTCCCCCAATTCTCCTGTCCAGTACGAGACACCGTGCACCTTGTGCTCCTTGGATTGCTGGAGAGACGGCAACAGCACTGAAAATTCCGGATCGTATGCGGTGGCGATCGCAATCCGCGGGCTGTTATCAATCAGGCCGTGAGCTGATTGGGCGTCGCTTGCAGCGGAAACTAGACCTGTCGTTGCGCAGGCGCAGGGGAGTGTGGTGACGAACAGCGCAAACAACGGCGCCAGCCTCCGAAGTAAAGTCTGCTGCATGGTCCGTTGCCGCCTTTCTTTGGTTCAGACAGAATCGAGGAACACAAATTTCGCGAGGAAGGCTGCGGCCAGCACGAGCGCCCCGGGGCCGACGTCCCGCCACTTCCCAGCGCCAAGTTTCAGGACAACATAAACGATGATCCCGAGGCCGATACCGTTCGCGATGGAATAGGTCAGCGGCATCGCCACGGCGGTAATTCCGGCTGGTACGAAGGAGGTCGGGTCCTGCCAGTTCACATGGGTCAGACCGCTGAGCATCAGGCACCCGACATAGACAAGCGCTGGCATGGTCGCATAGGGTTGTACCGCCCCGGCAAGAGGGGCGAAGAACAGTGCAAGACAGAACAGACCGGCGACGGTGAGTGCCGTCAGGCCTGTCCGTCCGCCGGCTTTCACGCCCGCAACGCTTTCAACGTAGCTGGTTGCTGAAGATGTTCCGAGCGCCGCTCCCACCACAGTCGCGGTGCTGTCAGCGACAAGGGCGCGCCGGAGATTGGTGACATTCCCCTTGTTATCCAGAAGGCCGGCGCGGTGTGCGACCGAAACGAGCGTGCCCGCAGTATCGAACATGTCCACGAACAGGAACGAGATCACGATGATCGTAATTCCGAGGTTCAGCGCCTGAGACCAGTCCATCGCCAACAGGGTGGGTTCGATGGAAGGCGGCATGGACAGCAAGCCTGGTAGCGGGGCGGCTCCGAAAACGATGCCGATCAGCGTGGTGGCAAGAATGCCGATCAGGATGCCGCCTGGCACCTTCCGCGCTTCGAGGATGCCGATCAGGCAAAAGCAAAAGATCGCGAGCAATGCGGCGTTCTGCGACAGGTCGCCGAGGCCGACAATCGTTGCCGGATGGGAAGTCACAATACCGACGCCGGTCAGGCCGATGATGATCAGGAACAGGCCTATGCCCGCGGAGATCGCCATCTTCATTTCCATCGGAATGGCATTGATGATCCATTCCCGGATCGGCAGCAGGCTCAACACAACAAAGATGACGCCAGACAGGAACACCGCCATCAGTGCGACCTGCCAGGACAAGCCCATGCCGATCACCACGCCATAGGTGAAATAGGCATTGAGCCCCATGCCGGGCGCAATCGCGATGGGATAATTTGCATAAAGCCCCATGATGGCGGAACCGATCGCCGCAGAGAGGCAAGTCGCGACGAACACGGCGCCCCTGTCCATGCCGGCATTCGCCAGAATGTCGGGGTTGACGAAGATGATGTAGGACATCGCCAGAAAGGTCGTGATGCCGGCCACGATTTCCGTTCGGGCCGTTGTGCCCCGAGCGTCCAGATCAAATAACTTGTTGAGCATGTGGGGCCGATGTCTCCGGACTGTGCAATCCGAAGACTTGGCAAACCGGCGGTTACGTCAAGTCTGTCACGCCGAATACCTGTGTGCCTGAGACATCAGGCGGCCAAATGGCACGCCCCGGCACGCAGATGGTGCAGAATGCCGGAAGCCTGGGCAATCCTGTTAGGGGAGCGGCGCGCCGCGAGCATCGATGAGCTGGCCGCGCGCCAGGCAGGCGGCTGTTCCGCCGTAATCCCTCTAGTTCACACCGCGGTCTTTGCCTTGCCAGTAGGGCGCACGCAGGTCTTTCTTCAGGATCTTTCCGGACGCGTTGCGGGGCAGGGCTTCGATGAACTCCACGCTTTTCGGGGCCTTGAATGCCGCAATCCGGTCGCGGGCGAACTTCAGGATGGAGTCCGCATCCGCCGCGGCGCCGGGTTTGAGGGCGACAACTGCCTTCACCGCTTCGCCCCACTTTTCGTCCGGCACCCCAATGATGGCGACTTCGGCGACGTCCGGATGTCCGTAAACGGCGTTCTCGACTTCAGCCGGGTAGATGTTCTCGCCGCCAGAGATGATCATGTCTTTGACGCGGTCGTGGATGTAGAGGTAGCCGTCTTCGTCCAGGTATCCAGCGTCGCCGGTATGAAGCCAGCCATCGTCGGCGATCGTGTTTTGCGTCGCCTCATCCAGGTTCCAGTAGCCTTTCATATTGGCGCGAGACCGGGTGACGACTTCACCGACCGTGTGTGGTGGCAGGACGTTGCCTTCGTCGTCTTCGATCCGGATTTCCACGCCGGGCATCGGAATGCCGGTCGCCCGCATGCGCTGATTGCCGGCAGGATCATGATCTTCGGGCGGCAGGTAAACGATCGTGCCGCAGGTCTCCGTCATGCCGTATTGCTGGCAGAAGCCGCAGCCGAACACTCCCATACACTCGCGCAGCAGGTCGAGCGGAATGGGAGAGGCGCCATACAGAATGTACTTCAGCCGCGAATAGTCGACTTTGCGGGCATTCGGTTGGCGCACGACGATCTGTAGTGCAGCCGGGACCATGAACATTTTCGAGATGCTGTCCTGCTCGATGAAGTCGAGGACCTTGAACGGATCAAATTCACGGGCAACGACGCCCTTGGCACCGTTGAACAGGCCTACGATGCCCCAGCCCGTGCCACCAATGTGGCCGACCGGCATGGCGACCAGACTGACATCGTCGGGGCCCCACTGGTTCCACGGCAGATCCGTGTCGGCGGCTTCGCGCCGTCCGCCGAGCAGATTGTCATGGCTGAGCATGGCGCCCTTCGGGCGGCCCGTTGTACCTGAGGTATAGAGTTGCAGGGCGACATCATCTGCAGAAATCTGGATGCCCGGGTCGGAATCGCTCTGTGCATCGCGCCAGCCGACAAATCCGTCTGGACCGTCGTCTTCCATCAGGATGATTTTCGGCGGATTATCGAGTTCGGCAAGCGCTGCTTCAACCTGGTCGACCACTTCCGGACCGACGAACAGGAGCGAGCCCAGACCATCCTGAATGATGTAAGCCATCTCGGCCGGGGCCAGGCGCCAGCCGATCGGCAGGGTCACGGCGCCCATCTTAGCTGCGCCGAACAGGAGTTCGAAATAAAGGTCGCTGTTCTTGCCGACATAAGCAACGCGTTCACCGGCCTTCACACCCGCGGCCAGCAGAGCGTTGGCGACCTTGTTGGTATTGCGGTTGAATGCGGCATAGGATGTATCGCGACCTTCGAAGGTGAGGGCGACAGCATCCGGACGTTCTTTTGCATGGTAACGGGCGACGTCACCCAATGTCAGCATCTGGTCGAAATCGGCTTTGGTCAGTGTCCGCTCGTTGCTCATGAGATCCTCTTTTGGTCACACCGGTGCGACCCGGCAGGAATTCTATTGGCGTTGACGCCATTATACACTTGAGCACCTGCCTCCCAAAAAAGAAGCCACGTCCCCGGGAAGAACCCGGGGACGCGGCCCGTTTGAGGAGGAACTCAGAACTTGTAGCTGAGCGTCGCACCATAGGTGCGGGGACGACCAGCGAAGCGGAGGATCACATTCGCGTTGGAGGTGATCTGCTGCCAGTAGTACTCATCCGTCAGGTTCTGGCCCCAGATCGAGAACTCCCAGTTGTCGTTCAACGAGTAGATGCCAATGGTTCCGTTCAGGACACCGTAGGAGTCGATGTCGTAGAGCGGGTTTTCGGGGTCACCGGCGGTGGAGTCGCTCTGCCAACGGCCGCTGAGTGAGCCGCGCAAACCTAGGTCCGTCGTGATCGGCTTGTCATACAGGAGCGTCAGGCTGGCCGTTGTCTCTGGGCTGTACAGGAAGGGGTCGCCTTGGGAATTAATCGGGCGGCCTGCAAAGTCGAACGTATCGAAGCTGCCATATTCAGTCTGAAGCAGTGTGAGACCGGCGATTGCGGTCAGTTCCGGTGTTACCAGGTAGGTCACGTCCGCTTCGAAGCCGTAAGCTTCACCTTCCGGTGCGTTCTGCAGCTGCGACAGGGCAGTGTAGATCGGATCCGGGAAGAAGGCTGAAACCTGCTTGTCAGTGTAATCATAGAAGAACACCGAGGCGTTGGCTTGCATGCGGCTGTCGAACAATCCGGCTTTCACGCCCAGTTCGTAGGCGAGGAGGCTTTCCTGGGTCGCAGGGAAGTTCTGTTCGGCTTTCGATGCCGCGTTCACCGGGGTTGAAGCCGACTTGTAGCCTTTGGAGACAGATCCGTAGAACAGGATGTTCTCGAATTGCTCAGGCGTATAGTCCAGCGCGACGCGCCAGGAGACGTTGTCTTCATCGACATTGGAGTCGACGTAGCCGAACGCATTGTTCGTCTCGCTGTAGGTCACGCACTGGTTCTGCAACAGGGGCGCAGCTGGTGCGGCCTGCTGGTAGAAGCTCAGGAAGAAGAACCGGTTGAAGACATTGACGTTTGGCTGCATCGAGCCCTCAATGTCCTGAGAACAACCGAGGTATTCCTGTTCATCCTGCGTGTAGCGGATGCCTGTCGTCAGCACGAATTCCGGCGTTAGGTCCCAGTTGGCATTCGCGAAGATACTCCAGCTGGTCGATTCAAAATTGCCGATGTCCCGATATTTCTGGAAAGCGCCAAGAAGTTCGGCCGGTGAGTAGGGCAGGCCAGTTTCCGGATCGATGTTCAGGACATTATCGATAAGGAACTGCGTCTGCGCAATTTCAGCTGGCGTGATGGCTGGATTCAGCAGCGGCAAGGTGCCGGCGGCATTGTATCCCAGACCCGCTGCGATCGTGCTGATGAAGTTGCTGTTGGCGTTATCCCGCAGCAGCGTCACGTTGGAGTCGACGATTTCGTCCTTGCTGTAATAGGCGCCGACCATCCACTGGGCCATTCCGGCCTCTCCTTCGAGGCGGAGTTCCTGGCTGAAGGATTTGATCTCGGCGTCGATGTCCTGCGTGAGGATCGTATAAGGCGCGCCAGACCAGTCGAGGACGGCTTCGCGTTCCAGCTTGTTGTAGCCCGTCAGGGAGACGAGGTTCATGCCGTTGGCGAACTCATAGCTCACGCCCAGTTTGAGGGCATCGAACGTTGAATCTTCTTCCAGCGGGCCGTCGATGCCCGTGATACCAAATTCCGTTCCGGAGCGGCTGGCGTAGGGCGCCCAGTCAGCTTGCTTCGCTTCAGTCGGCTGATTGTTGAGAATGAAGTCGAGCAGGCCCGGCTGGAGGAAAGCAGCGCCGGAGCCGGCAAGCGGGCTCAGCGGGTCCGTTGCCGGCGTCAGAGCGAAGCCCTGTCCGCCGATCGTGTCGGACTTGTTGATCCAGCCATTGTAGGAGAAATCGATTTCAAGCTCGTCGGTGGGCTGGATCGCAAGCGCAGCACGGAAGCCGACCTTGTCGATCGTGCCGCGGTCTTCGCCACGCGTAATCGACTCCT
Source organism: uncultured Hyphomonas sp. (assembly GCF_963678875.1). Classification (NCBI taxonomy): domain Bacteria; kingdom Pseudomonadati; phylum Pseudomonadota; class Alphaproteobacteria; order Hyphomonadales; family Hyphomonadaceae; genus Hyphomonas; species uncultured Hyphomonas sp. Next base: position 1,512,158 of record NZ_OY787456.1, read on the forward strand.
GCCAGCCCTCGTCGCTGTTTTCGCTACGGATGGCGAAACGGGCCTGGACATTCTCGGAGATCGGCATGTTGACCATGCCTTCGAGGTTCCAGGTGTCGTAGTTGCCGACATCGGCAGATACGCTGGCCTGGAATTCATCGATCGGCTTTTTTGTGACCACGTTGATCAGACCGGCGGTCGTGTTGCGGCCGAACAGCGTGCCTTGAGGACCTTTCAGGACCTCAACGCGCTCGATGTCGAACATCGGGCCGGAGTTCATGATCGGGTAGGGGTACGCCACTTCGTCGACATATGTACCGACGGTCGAGGTTGCGGAGACGTTGATCGTGTTGAAGCCGATGCCGCGCAGCGTATAGGTCGGGACACCCTGATAGCTCTGCGAAACGGAGAAGCTTGGCACGAGGGCCTGCAGGTCATCCACTTCGTTGACCTGAAGCATGTCGAGTTGTTCGCCGCCGAAAGCCTGGATGGCCATCGGAACGTCGTTGGCTGATTCTTCGCGGCGCTGGGCCGTCACGGTAATCGACCCGAGTTTCATGGAATTCTGCGAGTCGGCCTGTTCGGCATCCGCCTCGGTTGCAGCCGTATCGGCTTCCTGGGCGATTGCCGGCAGGTTGACAGCGACCGCAGTCAGCGAGGCGCCCAGACACAATGATTTTAAAATGGTAGTTCGACGATTCACAATATCCTCCCGGTACTCCCTTTATTGGGAGCTTGGGGGGAAAGTCCCCGGAAACGCCCTATCTCCACAAGCTATCAAGGTTGATAGGGTGACCTAAAGTCCAAGCACGGCTTTTGCCATGATATTGCGCTGAACTTCGTTTGAACCACCGTAGATTGAGCCTGCGCGGTTGTTCAGGTACTTGGCCGTTGCGACGACAAGCGCCTCTTCACCCACCGATTCGAGGTTGGAATCCGGGTGCCAGGTCGCCGGTTCGTAGACGTTGGCGTGGATGCCTGAGGCTTCAACGGCGAGTTCATCGATCCGCTGCATCATTTCTGTCCGTTGGACTTTTAGCATCGAGGCCGCTGGCCCCGGCGGGCGTCCGGCGCTGAGGGATGCCACGATGCGTTGCTCCGTGACGCGGATGGCATCGAGCAGGATGGAAGCCTGTTCCAGTTTGGCCACAAGGCTCGCCTCGATCGTGCCATCCTTCAGTATCGTGGCGCGAAGGCGTTCCAGCCCTGCCTCGAGCCCGGCGGATGATCCGCCGCTGCGCTCGAATTCCAGAAGATACTTTGCGACGGTCCAGCCATCGTTTTCCTCGCCAAGCCTGTTGGACACGGGAACCCGTACATCTTCGAAGAAGACCTGGTTCAGCTCATGCTCCCCGGCCAGCGAAATGATCGGATCGACTGTAATGCCCGGTGTTTTCATTTCGAGCAGGAGGAAGGTGATCCCTTGCTGGGGTTTGCCGTCGAAGCGGGTCCGGACGAGACAGAACATGCGGTTGGCGTGATGGGCGTGCGTGGTCCAGATCTTGGATCCATTGAGCACATAGTCATCACCGTCGCGCTCGGCTTTCAGCATCAGGGAGGCCAGGTCCGAACCTGACTGCGGTTCGGAATAGCCCTGACACCAATAGTCTTCGCCAGCGAGGATGCGTGGCAGGTAGAAGTCTTTCTGTTCCGGCGTGCCATATCCGATGATGCACGGGCCCACCATGTTGAGCCCCATCGGTGCCAGCGGCGGGGCGCCCGCAATCGCGCATTCCGATGCGAAAATGTAGCGCTGCATCTCGGTCCAGCCGGGGCCGCCATATTCTTTTGGCCAGTGCGGTGCCGCCCATCCCTTCGCGTGCAGTTTTTTCTGCCAGGGCAGGGTGAATTCGGGCTCGACAAAAACGCTTGTTGCTTTCCTGCCAGCCGCCACGAGAGAAGCCGTCAGGTTGTCGCGAAGGAACCCTCGCACTTCCTCGCGGAACGCGATATCTTCTTTTGATAGCTCAAGATTCATGATGCACCTCCCTGCAAGCTGGGAGGCTAGCGACATCGGGCCCAGTCCATCAAGCTACCAGAACCAATAGGTTATGAATTCCACTCCACGCCCCGACGCCGGATCCGGCGAATCGACGCCAGTCCTGCACGAACTGGCAGTCGAGCTTGTGGAGGCTGGAAAGCGGGCCAGGCTGCCCTACATCGCCGCCGCCGCGGATGTGAGCGATCCTTCACCGATATGCGATCCTGATGGCACGCCCTATGCCGAGACGCTATTTAAATGGTTCGATCCAAAACTCGACTATTGGAACGACCGGACGTTCGCTTTGCGGTCCGGCTTCGTCCATGCGGCGCGTATCTGCTCGGAACCGTTTTACTTCGACGGCAAGGCGTTGAAGAGCTGGCGGCCCAATCGGGCACTGGACGTCTTCAACGACAATGCGGAGTATGAAATCTACGGAGTCACAGGTGCGATCGTCTGCCCCTGTTACATGCCTTTCGGTGTGATCGGGGCCATTACCTGGGTAACGAACGATCCCATTCCGGACATTGAGGCCACGTTCGTCGAGCATGCGCCGAGCCTTCATCTGAAGACACTCAAATTCCTGTCGACCCACCGGGAAACGGCCTCACAAAACAAACTGACTGAAATTGTGGACCTGACGCGCCGTGAGGTGCAGTGCCTGAAATGGGCGGCGCTGGGCAAGACCGACAGTGAGATCAGCAAGATTGTGGGCGTGTCTGTTCCGACCGTTCGCTTCCACCTCACCAATGCCAGCCGGAAGCTTGGTGTCACCGGGCGAGCCCAGGCCGTCCGTGTCGCGACGAATATGGGCTATATCGGACGGGGTGCTCAGTAACGAGTTTGCGGTTTACAGGGGGGTATCGAGTTCGCCGATGTCCAGCACAGGAGCCGCCTCAAGGTTTTCTGCATCCAGAAGGCTGGTCACCCGTTCCAGAGAGGCGATGAGCATCGCTTGCTGCCAGTCTGGCAAGGTATTGAAGCGCGATGAAAAGGTTTCGTGCAGCGGGTCCGGAGCGGCGGTCAAAGCGTCCTTGCCTGCTGGCAAGAGGCGCAACCAGACGCGGCGCTTGTCTTCGTCGCACTTGCGGCGTGAGATAAAGCTACGCGCTTCAAGCTTGTCGATCAGGCTGGTGATGGTGGCATGTTTCAGCTGGGTCGCCTCGGCGAGATAGCCTGCCGAGACTTCCGGATACTCGGTGAGGATGCGCAGCACACTCAGCTGTGACGGGTTCAATCCCGCCGTCCGGGCGAGGCGCTTGGAGGACAATTCCGTCACGCGCTGGATCCTGCGCAGGGCAATCAGCGCGTCTTCAGATCGTTTGCTCAATGTTCGGAGCCTCAATCAGGTGCGAGGCCGGGGCCAAGCGCGGTTTTCAATGGGCCAAGATGTGCCTCATATGGGCGCCATTGTTCAAGCCCGCCCTTGTTGATCGGGCGCCTGACCTGTTCGGAACTCGCCGTACGTACGGCTCGTTCGGTCTGGTGGAAGTTCACGCAGCGCTCATCGAAGGGCAAGCCGCAATAGTCCAGCAGGCGCCGGACCTGTCCTTCCAGGTCGTCCAGCACATCCTCATGCTGTACTCGCAGGATGCGCCCCGGCGGCAGGACCGCATCCCAGTGCTCCATCAAATCGACATAGGCCCTGTAGTAGGCGCCGATATCTTCCAGGCTGTAAGTGAATTCCTGCCCCTCGGCGAACAGCTGCTTGAAGCCGGACCAGCAGCAATCCATCGGATTACGCCGCGCGTCGATGATCTTTGCATTCGGCAGGATCAGATGGATCAGTCCGATATGGCGAAAATTGTTCGGCATCTTGTCGGTGAAGAAGGGGGCGCCTTGCCGGTGGATGCGGGTATTCTCGATATAGTCTTCGCCAAGTGCGCTGAGCTCCTCGGCGGTCATGTCGTGCAGGATCCGTGGATAACGGTCCCGGTCGGTGATCTGGCTGCGCCCCCGCAACCGGTGCGCCAGGGAGAGAATGTTGGGCAATTCCAGCGTGCCGTCGACATCCGGGTGGGAAGCCAGGATTTGCTCGATCAGAGTCGAGCCCGCACGTGGCAGGCCAACGATGAAGATCGGGTCCGGGGCCGGACAGCCTTTGCCGCTCTGGGTTTCGAACAGCGACGCGGTGCAGTGCGTTTTCTGGGCTGACAGTTCGGCCTGCATTTGTTCAGTCGTATAGCGGATCGTCTGATGTTTCAGCGCATTACCGCTGGCATAGGCAGCGAAGGCCGCGTCATGATCTTTCTGGTCTTCCCGTGCCTTGCCGAGGGCAAAAGCGATATGGATCCGCGACATGTGATCGAGGTCCGGGGAGGCCGCTTGCGCTTCCATGACGGTGAGCTCGTCGTCGGTGAATCGATAGGTCTTGAGGTTTGCAAGGCCATACCAGGCGTCGCCATGACCAGGGGCAACTTGTGCCGCGCGCCGGTATGACGCGATGGCGTCTTCTGTCCGGCCATAGGTCTTCAGGGCATGGCCACGCGAGACAAGCGTTGCCGGGTCGTCCGGCAAAGCCGTCAGGACACGGTCGAAATAATCGAGCGCCGTTTCGTAATCGCCGGCCTGCATGCTTTCGATAGCATAGTGTGACTGGAAGACCGGATTGTCCGGATCGCGTTCCATAAGAAAATTGGCCTGCTCCAGCGCAGCAGCAAATTTCTGCCGTTTGCGTAGCACCTGAATGTAATCGAGGCGGAGCTGAATATTGTCCGGATCGATCTCGACCGCGCTCTCCAGTAGGAAGTCGGCATCTTCCTGCACGCCCAGCCGTGAACCGATGTCGGCGAGCAGGCGCATGCCTTCCACGTGCGTTGGATTGCGTTGCAGGAAGGCGCGCGCAATTTCCTCGGCGCGGAAGATGCGGCCTTCGTGGATGTGATTGGTCACCGCTTGCAGTTCGCGCGGCAGCGCCTGCAGGCGTTGCGCCTGCGCGATGGCATTGTTGGCGGCACCTGTATTGCCGGATGCGGCAAGAAGGTCGGCCTGCGCCTTCCAACTGGCGATCAGGGAGGGATTGTAACGGGTGGCCCGCTCAAACGCCATGAGCGCGCCGGTATTGTCTCCCAACTTGCGGCGGAGGTGGCCTTCCTCCTGCCAGGCGCGGCCATAGTCCGGTGACGCGGCTTTCAGCTCGGCGAGCCGGGCGAGGGCATCGTCATGCCGGTTTTCATAACGCGCACAGACCGCGGCCATGTAGAGCGCGTCCCTGTGTTGCGGTTGCTGCGCAAGAATATCCGCGGCGATCATTGACGCCGCCCGGAAATCTCCGGACTGGATCGACTTTTGTGCCTGCTGCAGGGCAGCTTCGAGTATGGCCAGATCGGTCATTGCGTCGGGGTATTCCTCAATAAGAAAACAGCGCCCTGAAAGTGTCAGGGCGCTGCTTCAGGATCAAGTCTCGGGCTGTCCTAGTAGTCGTAGGAGAAGCGGATGCCGATCGTCCGTGGCCGCATCGGCGTGATGCGCTCGCGGTCATAGACGAAGCTGCCGCTGAGGGCCGCATATTCGTTCGTCAGGTTGGTGGCGAACAGTTCTGCGGTCCAGTTGTCACCCGTCACGCCGGCGGTTGCACCAAGCGTGGTGTAGCCGTCGAGCTTCATCTTGTTGATCTCGATCACGTCGGTGAAGGAGTCATCCGAGATGACGATCTGAGGCATGACGTGCGCCCGGAGGTTCTGGCCAGCGATCTGCTGCTCCAGGTCCCACTCGTAGCGCACACGAATGTTGCCCTGATAGGACGGTGCGAAGGCGAGGTCTGAGCCTTTGACCACATCATTGGTCGGAACCAGGACTTCCGTGATTTCCGTGTCGAGGAAAGAGAAAGCACCCGCAACGGTGAGGCCTTCGATTTCGGCCGGCGCCCAGGTGAAGTCACCTTCGACGCCCTGGATCTCGGCATTTGCCGCATTGTCGGAGAAGAACAGGTTCACGATCGACGGATCGAAGATCGTGGTCTGCAGGCCATCGACTTCGACGAAGAAGGCCGAGCCATTGAAGCGCAGAGAATTGTCGAACAGCTCGGTTTTCCAGCCGATCTCATAGTTCTTCACTTCGTCGGTATCCACGGCGTAAGGCACGACATAGTCGCCCGGACCCTGCCGGCCGCCTGGACGGTTCAGCAAGCCTGCACGGTAGCCCTCCGAATAGGTGGCGTAGAACAGCGTATCGGCGGTCGGGGTCCATTCACCCGTGACTTTGTAGATGAAGCCATCCGTTGCCGCCTTGTCCGGGTTACCCGCCGGTCTGTCCGGGCCGTAGATGTAGGAGATGTTGGTGCCGAAGACCTGTTGGTCGCTCTCGGTGTAGAGATTGTAGAAGGACGAGTTGGCGCTGCCTTCCAGATCAACTTCGACGTCATAGTAACGTGCGCCAAGCGTCACGGAGAACTGGTCGGTGAGGTCGAACGACGTTTCGCCGAAGATACCGAACTGCTTGTCGGTCCGCTTCACGTCGTTGCGGAAGATCACACCTGCCGGGAAGGGCCCTGGCTGGCTGTAATAGCCGGGATAGGCATCGCCGATCTCGCCGGTGGCATCGACATTGGTCAGCGGATAGTTCGGGGCAAAGCCGATTGTGCCGTCCGTATAGGCGACCTGTGTGGAGCCCGGATAGACGAAGTCATTGCGCTCTGCGAGTTCGAGGTCGCTGAAGAATCCGCCGAATGTCGCGCGCCAGCGGTATTGTTCCGGCGTGTTGAAGCGAAGCTCGTGCGTCTGCACCTTGGTTTCACTGTCGGACGTGACATAGAGGTTCGGGGCGTAACAGGTGCCGGTCGGCGCTGCCGCCGGATAGGTCACCGAGTAGTCACAGATATAGTAGGGCAGGTACTGGCCGACGAACAGATAGTCGGAATAATCGACCGTCTGCTCCGTCGTGCGCTCCGTGTACGCACCGGTATAGATGGCTTCCAGTGCGCCGAGGCGGCCATTCACCGTCCACGCCGTGTTGTGGAACTTGTCTTCTGTGCTTTCCGGCGTGAAGCGGGAAATTTCGTAGTCGCCGAGTTCCGGGTCAGCGGCGAAGACACCTTCCGCGTCGATCTGCTGTTGCGAGTGCTGGAGCAGAATATCCCAGTCCTCGTTGATCTCGTAGAGGCCGCTCAGGCGGAAACCCTGATACGTGACGTCGTTGATATTCTTTTCAGCAATCGTGCCATTGTCAGCGGCGATGAATGTCACGCCGGACAGGTCGGAGCCAGCCTGGAAGCCTTCACGCTGCGTGCTGACCGGAACACCGTTGGCGCGAATCGTTCCAGCCGAACGGAAGCGTCCGGATTCTTCTGCCGTCAGCGTTCCGGGAACGTTGTCGATGTAGCCGCCTTGCGTGTCGCTGTAGACCACACCGCGGATCGCCAGCTTGTCGGTGACCGGAAGGTTGATCATGGCTTCGACGCTGTTGCTCATCTCGCCACCTTCGGTGAACGAGGTCGAGGCGCCAAAACCGGCATCGAAGCCGTTGAGCGAAGGTTTGTTCGTGATCATCCGGACCGTGCCGGCCTGCGAACTTGCGCCGAACAGCGTGCCTTGCGGGCCGGAGAGGACCTCCACGCGTTCAATGTCGGCAGCGTAGACGTCGAGGTTGCGGCCCGGCTGGGCAAGTGGCTGTTCGTCGAGATAGAAGCTGACGTTTGGTGCGAGACCCGCCACGCCGGCGACCGTCAGGTTCGGCGTCGTTGAAGCGAGGCCGCGGATGTAAATCGTGTTCTGGCCGGGGCCGGCGCCGCCTGCGGTCACGCCGGGCAGCTGGATCAGGTAGTCGTTGAAGCTCTTGACCCCGAGTGCTTTGAGTTCCTGCTCGCCGAGTGCGGTGACGGTAACAGGAATGCTCTGGGCGCTTTCGGCGCGCTTGGTTGCGGTCACCGTGACAGCCTGAAGGCGCTTCACTTTGGCTGCTGGCGCAGGCGACGTGGTTTCCTGAGCCTGCGCGTGCGAAACGACGAGGCCGGCGATCGCCATAAGCGACGCGCCGTACTTTAACTTGTTCATATTCTTCCCCTTGGGTCAGTTCCAGCCGTGGCGCGCGCAACGAACGGGCGCGCAGCAATCGAATCGTGGCTGCTCGATGGCTCACAGCTACTTGGTTATTTCGATAATCTAAAGGGTTTTGGGTGAGTAATGTCCGGAATTAGGTGAAATCTGTTACACAAAGTCCACATTGTCGGGTGCCTGAAAGTCCTGGCCTGCAGTGCGATCATTTGACTATCGACGTAATTGCGGCAATAGCCGCGTATGGCTCAAGATTTCGACCAAAGTGCATCCGGCGCCAAAACGCCCGAAGCAGAAAGCCCCGAAGAAGAAATACTCTTTGTGTATGAGACTGACTACGAAGTCGGTCAGGACAATGTCGAAATCGCGGGGCTGGACGTCCACAATCCGGTATTTCCCGTCAGCGCTGGTCTGATCATCCTCTTCGGAGCGATGAGCCTGATTTTCCCGGATGCCGCGACGCATTACCTGACGGCCGCGAAGACCTGGACGCTCCAGCGGGCCGACTGGCTTTTCGCCATCACCCCGGTCATCGTCTTCGCCTTTGCCCTCTACCTCACTTTCAGTCCGCTCGGACGGATCCGGCTGGGCGGCGCAGCGGCCGAACCTGAATTCAAAACCCATTCCTGGGTCGCGATGCTGTTCGCCGCCGGTGTGGGCGTAGGCTTCATGTTCTACGGCGCCGCCGAGCCGCTGGCCTATTACACAGACTGGTATGGAACGCCGCTGGATGTTGCCCCAAATACGCCCGCGGCGGAGCGGCTGGCCTTCAGCGCGACCCTTTTTCATTGGGGGCTTGCTCCCTGGGCCATCTACGCAATCGTAGGACTGGCGCTCGGCTTTTTTGCCCACAACAAAGGCCTGCCGCTGAGCATCCGGTCTGCCTGTTATCATGTTTTCGGCGAACGTGTCTGGGGATGGCCGGGGCACATCATCGATATGTTTGCGGTTGTTTCGACCGTATTCGGGCTTGCCACGACGATCGGTATTGGCGCCACCCAGGCGACGAGCGGGATCGCGTATCTGTTCGGGTTCGAACCCAACCGATATCTGCAGATTGCGCTCATCGCTTTCATGACGGGGCTTGCCGTCATTTCGGTCCTGCGCGGCATGGATGGGGGGGTGAAATTCCTCAGCAATGTCAACATGAGCATCGCGTTCGCCCTTTTGATCTTCGTGGTGATCGCCGGACCGACCATCCTCATTTTCACTGGCATCGGCGAAAACCTGTGGGGCTACATCACCGACACGCCAGCGCTCACCAACTGGGTTGGCCGTCAGGATATTGTCTGGTTCCACGACTGGACCATTTTCTACTGGGCCTGGTGGATATCCTGGTCGCCGTTCGTTGGGATGTTCATCGCGCGCATTTCGAAGGGCCGGACCGTTCGGGAATATTTCGCCGTCGTGCTGCTCGCCCCATTCACGATCTGTGTCATCTGGTTCACGGCGTTCGGTGAAACGGCGCTGGCCCTCAACCAGTCAGGCACGGGCGAACTGGCGGACGGCATGAGCAGTGCGTCGCTCGTCCTGTTCCAGATGCTGGCAGATCTTCCGATTGCGGAGCTTACGTCCATCGTCGCAATTTTCCTGCTGGTCGTCTTCATCGTGACATCGGCGGATTCCGGGGCGCTTGTGGTCGATACGATCACCAGCGGCGGCAAGACGGATGCGCCGGTTGGGCAACGCGTGTTCTGGGCCTGCATGCTTGGGCTCACGGCCTCCGCACTTTTGTATGGCGGCGGAACAGATGTACTCAATTCTCTACAAGCCGGTACGATCACGGCGGCCCTGCCTTTCACCTTCATCCTGCTGGCGTGTTGTTTCAGTCTTTATCTCGGCTTGCGCGATGAGCTGGAGGCCATGAAGGCCTACGAAGCGGAGACTACGGACGACGCTTAAGAGGCGTCAGCCTGCCGGCTACTCACGAGACGTGGTCGTCGGGTCAACCTGAATAATTGTTGCCAGTTAAGACAAAAAATATATGCTTCTACCTTGGGGGGCAAGTAGAGGACGAATAAATGGCACCCGGCTCGCCTGGCCGTTTCCAGGAATTGTTGCTGGAGGGAATGTGTGACAGCCAGAGCTTGCCAGAGGCTCTGGAGTGGCTGACGGAGTATTGCGGCGCCGGCACAGCGCAGCTGATTGCCGTGAGCGATGCAAACCTGATCCTCGACTCGGCCATCATCGGGTCAGTCGATTTCGAGCTATTCAAAAAGGAAGCCGAATATCTCGCCGGAAACCCCCGAACAAAAGTTTTCGACACCATGCCGACCGGGCGCATCTTTCATGATGCTGATCTGGTGGATGCCGAAACAATCCAGACGCATCCTGTTTATCAGGAATTCCTGATCCCGGCCCGAATTGGCCAATTCTCCGGAGCGATCTTGTCCAGAGGTGAGGGGCATATCGTCGGACTTGCGATTGCGCGTCCATACGAGGAAGGCCCATTCGAAAAAGACGTCCTCGAAAGGTTTGCCAATATTGTACAGAGCGCCTTGCCGGTCGTGCAGCTGGCGGAGCAAGTCGTGGACACGCGGGCGTCTTCCTTGTTGGATCTGTTCGGTCCGCAGGCGCATGTCGCGATCCTGGATAGAGAAGGTGTCCTGCTCCGGTATTCGGAGCAATTCGAGAAACTGCTCTCGTCAAGCCTGCTCCGCCGAGACCATTTTGGCCGCCTCGATATGATGTCCGATGATGTGAATTTATCGCTTGCTGCCGCCCTGAGAGGAACGAGTGGCTCGGCTGGCGGGCGCTTCTCTTTTACCCGGCTTCGTCCAGAACGGACTTTTATCTGCACGGTCACGCCAGTGCCACCTCTGAAGAATTTTGGAGGAAGGTCAGGTCACGCCATTCTCGTGCTGGATCCATTGCTGGCGCCGAAACGGCTGGACCGGCATCTCCTCCGGCAGGCTTTCATTCTCACAGAAGCCGAATGCGATGTGTGCGAGCGTCTTTATGCGGGAGATACGTTGGCGGAGATTGCCGATGGCAGGGAGGTTGCGATCAGCACGATCAAGTCTCTTCTCAAGTCGATCCTCATGAAGACGGGGACCCGGCGTCAAGCGGAAATTGTCATCAAACTGTCTCGATTTGCGTTCGACTACCGGGACTGATCGTGGCGCAACTGCCACACATTTCACCCAGGGCAAGAAAAATTTGTCTGCCAGAGCGCGCATCCCCCAAATGAGGGATGACACCTTCAGGGCATTAACGCTTTGTTATCCGCATAAGAGAGGGAAACGGTCCTGACCGGCTGGGGACATTCGCCGCCAGGATTGGGGTCTCTCAAACAAGAGGTCTGGGTTGGGGATGTCATGGAAAAGGAGGTGCGCTGATGGATGTTTCCGGAAGGAAGCCGAACCTCAGTCGAGTGACCGCACATCTGTGCGTTGCGCCACTCCTTTTCATTACGGCGCACGCGAGCCTGCCGACGGATCGGATCGAGGATAAAGTGGGCCTTCAGATAGATGACTTTATCGGCACAGTGCGGATCGTACGAAGCGATCAGAGTGCGGTTCGTGTTGTGTCCATTACAGAAGGTGGGTCAGACCTCGGCCGGGTGGTCGTGGAGGAAAGTGCGGCGACTGGTCTGCGAATTCGCGGCATGCCCGCGCCGATCGCGATGAACTGCATCCGGACAAACGGCAATCTGTCGATTTCGTTCGAAGACGGCGCCGCGCACCCGATTACGGAATTTCCTTCGATCGTGGTTTCGGTGCCTGAATCGGCCGACGTCAAACTGGTGCTGCGCGCGGGGAATGCGGAAGTTTCCGAAACGGAAAACCTGGAAATCCTTGCGGGTGGCTGCGCAAACGTTGTTGCGAAAAGCGTCAAGGAAACGCTTCGCCTGACAACCACAGGGGCGGCGCGGTTCAGCGTTGAACATGCGCGACGGGCGGACATTGATGCGAGCAATGGCGGTCAGATAAAGATTGCCAATATCGGCCGACTGCTCAGTGCTTGTCTGGGACGGACGTCGAAACTGAACTCGGAGAAAGTCGCAGGCGCTGCGCAGGTGTTCATGTCCGGAACGAGCCGGGCGACCCTGGCGGACGTCGACCTGTCCGAACTGACTGCTGAACTGGATGGAGCGTCCCAGCTGGATGTGAGCGGTGTCGCCTCCAACTCGCGGATCGCAATCGGGGCCGCGGCGAGGGCTTATGTGAATGACGGGGTCAAACTTGGAGAGGTCAACCTGACACGTGCCGGGCGGCTTATCGTTGATGGTGAGCGTTGGAGAGGACCGGAAAAATGACTAAATCGGTAGTGGGAAATTTGCTTGGGTATATCCGTGTTCGGATGCTGCTGCTTTCGACGCCGATGGTTCTGACCGTATTCATGAGTACACCGTCTGCGTCCGCGCAGGAATTGGTATATACGCCAGTGAACCCTTCATTTGGTGGCAATCCCTTCAACTCGGCCCACCTGTTGGGTGTGGCTAATGCGCAGGATGACACGGAGCCTCCACAGAGCGCATCGTCCAGCGACCCTCAGGCCGACCTGTTCATCCGCCAGCTGCAAAGCCGGTTGCTTTCCGGTCTCGCTTCAGAAGTCGCCAATGCCATTTTCGGAGACAACCCTCAGGACTATGGGCGCGTTGTGTTCGGCGACCAGACGGTTGAATTTCAGCGGGGGCTGGACTCGATCACGTTGACCATTTTCGACGCTACAACCGGTACGACGACAGAGATTGTCGTGCCGATTTTCACAACCGGTGGCTGATCGAGAATGTGCGGGGAGTAGATTATTCATGCGGAGTTTCAAGGCGGTCACGGCGCCTGTACTGGCACTTGCTATGGTGCTGGCGTCTTGTGGCACACCACCGAAGGTGAAGACAAAAATGGCCGAACCGGTCGTCAATCCGAGGACGCAAACCGAATATGCTTTGCTGTGGCTGCCGAAGCCTTCAGAGCAGATTCCTGTTGCCGTTTATGGTGTGAGCGACGAAACGGGCGCCTTCAAGCCAAGCGATACTGTGCAGACGCTTTCACGGGCAGTGACACAGGGTGCGACGCCCATTCTTATCAAGGCGCTTCAAGATGCGGGCGATCAGAGCTGGTTCAAGGTTGTTGAGCGGGAAAAGCTGGATAACCTTCTCAAAGAGCGCCAGATCATTCTCGAAATGCGCCAGCGGTATCTCGGTGAGTCTGCGAAAGACTCCATGGCGCTGCCAGCCCTGTTGTTTGCCGGCACTTTGATCGAGGGCGCTATCACGGGATATGACACCAACACCCAGACGGGGGGCGCCGGGGCGCGATACCTCGGCATTGGAATGGATACCCAGTACCGGGAAGATGCTGTTTCGGTCTACTTGCGAGCCGTAAGTGTAAAGACCGGCGAGGTGCTTATCTCCGTTTCGACCGAGCAGCGGGTTGCTTCTGTCGCCTGGCACGCCAACGCTTTCAAATACGTTGCCTATAGGGAACTGCTTGAGGCTGAAGCGGGGATCACGCTCAACCAGCCCCGGCACCTGGCGGTTCGTCAGGCACTAGAAAAAGCCGTTTACGGGATGATCATCGAAGGCGTGAAATCCGGCCTGTGGAGCTTTGCAGATCCGGAGCAAGGGCAAGCTGCGCTGGACTTTTATGACGCGAATTACCGCACGGAATTTCCGAAAGGCGCGCTGAAAAGCGTGCCGGCGGAATTGCTGCAAGGAGAGTCGGACTGGCAGGGTAAGTGATGTTTTCGTTCTTGCTGTGAGCATGCGGGCAACCCCGGATGTGATCTGGCCTGAACGATAAAAAATGAACCGGCGCAGTGCGCCAGGGTGGGGAGAGGCCGACTTCAAGTTGGCGCTCGGACCGGTCTCTCCCCGGGGGCAGCCAGTCGGCTGCTCCCGATTGAATACTGCCAGTGACGCTGGCAGGCAACTCGGGAGGTGCGTGGATGTTCCCACGTGGCAAACAATTCATTTCCGGTCACCATCGGCCCTCCGGTCGAATTTGGTTTGGGGTCATATTGTCTGGTTGCGCCCTCATTGGTGCAGGCGCGCTACCGGCATTGGCAGAACAGGGGACGAAACAGTCCTTTGCCAACATCGAACAAATCTCTGATGTCCTTGCCCGGACCCGCCTCGCCCAGACCCGGCTTGCTCAATCCGGCGCGGGCAATCAGGTGAATGTCGTTCAGGATGGCAAGGACCTTGTCGTCGATGCCTATGTGCAAGGTCAGATGAACCGGGCGAATGACAGGGCCAACACCATCACCCAGGCCGGAGACGGAGCGATCGCCGAGGTGAGCGTCATTGGAGACGAGAACAGATTTTCCATCTCTCAGAATGCGGCTGACGGGCCGGGAGATAACAAGGCGTATGTGACCGTCAAGGGAGATTTCAACGATTCAAGTGTTCGGCAGACGAACGATTTTGGTCCGACTTTTGGCAATACTGCCAGTCTCGTCCAGACCGGGAATGGAAACTCCAGCGCGATCGCGCAGACAGTTGCGCCTGGCACGCTTGCTGCCGCCGAGAATTTTGCCGCCATCACCCAAACGGGTGACGACAACTCTGCTCTGATTGAGCAAACTGGTGCAGATAACAGCGCCATGATTGAGCAGGACGGGGACGAAAACAGGGGCGCGATCCTTCAGGATGGAGAGGGACTTTCCGCGATACTGATTCAGACCGGTACCGCGTTAGAATATACGATCAACCAGACAGGATGCGTTATATCATCAGGCTGCGGAGCAGTCAGTGTGACGCAAAGCGGGCCATGATGCGCTGAGTCTGGGTGGGGACATGCCTTTGACGGTAACACGGAAAGGCGTGGCAGAAGCCATGTGGGGGACAGGATGTATCTTCCAGATTGGCCTTTGAAGACGCCGGTTCGAGAACGAACCGGCAGGCAGATTGTGCAATGACAAGGAGATACCTCATGCGCAAGAAACTACTCGCAACTGTCGCAATCGCGGCAGTCTGTTTCGGAGGTCCTGCGTTAGCTGAAGAGGCGGTCGTCAATCAGAGCGGTGCTGGCAACACAGCCGACGTCGACCAGACGCTGGATGCCGACCTGGTGACGACCGGGCTGGTAAGCAATGAAAACGTAGCGACGGTGGACCAGACGGGTGACCTGAACGACGCGACGGTTCGTCAAGGGCATACGCCTCCTGGAATTGATGATTTTGCCATCGCGGTGAACGAAGCTGACATCGATCAGGTGAGCGAGGTGGGCTCGGCTGTTGGGAACGTGGCAGATGTAACCCAATTCTCTGACATCAGTGCCGGTGCCGCGCCAAACCTGACGGATATTGACCAGTATACTGCTGGCATCGTTTCCCAGACAGCGACCGTAACTCAAGTGGGCGGTCAAGGTAACTCCACCGCTGTGGCGCAGGGGCAGGACTTTGATGCAGACGAAGGCGGAGAAGTCGCTTCTGTCGCGCAGACTGGCTCTGATAACTCCGCCATGGTCACGCAAGGTGGCTCGCTTGATTATGCGACTGTCACCCAAACTGGTCTTTCCAACAGCGCCTCCGTTGAACAGGAAGGTGAAGGCGGTGTCGCATCGGTCGAGCAGACCGGTAACGACAACAGCTCGGTCATGAGTCAGGACGGTATTGGCGCTTATGCGGACAATGTTCAGTCAGGCAATGACAACTCGTCGCTCATCACCCAGGTCGACGATTCAGCGAATGGCACGATCGGTATCGACAACGCCTATAATGCCGATCCGGAATCGACCGTCCTGCAATATGGCGATGACAACGCTTCGCAGGTTGTTCAGTCGAACCTCGGTGGCGGCTTCAACCAGGTCGCTAACGTCACCCAGAACGGTAATGCCAACACATCAGACGTCGCACAGACAGGGACTGGTCCCAATTTCACCGGCACGCTCCGTACGATCGTGAATCAGACCGGTGGTTCCGACTCGAGTGTGGCCCAGACCGCTACCGGTGGTGACGCCAAGAACGTGTTTGCGACAGTCAACCAGTCCGGCGCATCCATTTCCGAAGTTACGCAGACGGCTGACGGATTGCGGGCTGCTGGTATCTCGGCAAATGTAACGCAGGATGGCGGTTCCAGCTCCTTCGTGACCCAAACCGTCGACAATCCGTCGACCACTTGGGGCGGTTCTGTTGTTTCCGGCGACGTGGCTGCGGTCGTCAATCAGAACGGTGGTTCCACAGCCACTGTGACCCAGGCCATCTTCGGCAACGGATCCACCGGTATCTCTGCAGATGTCACACAGGACAATGGCGCTATCGCGAATGTAACGCAGACAATGAACGGTGACGGCGAAAGCAACATGGCCGCGATCGTGAATCAGGACGGTGCCAGCACGACCAATGTGACGCAGACCTTCAATGAAGATAACACGAAGGACTTTCTTGCAATCGTTGATCAGTTCGGTGATGGAAACCTGGTCAATGTCAATCAGTATGACAATGCTCCGGAAGCCGGCATCCAGTCCGATTTCAGTGTGACGGCCGATGTCTATCAGGACGGCACGGGTAACTCTGCAGACGTGACACAGGAAGGCCGCGTCTGGCAGGACAATACGCTGAACGCATATGTGACGCAGGTCGGAGACGATAACCAGGCTGAGGTGACTCAGACCGGCAAGTCCAATACTGGCACGATCGATCAGATTGGCGGGGCTTCGTTCAATATGGCGAGCATTGATCAGTCGGGTTACGGTAACGGCGCTCAGATCACGCAGACCGGCTTCTACAACACCGCCGACGTACTGCAGCGGTCCGGCCGCGATAGTGCAACGATCACGCAGAGCGGAAACGGCAACGATGCCGACATACAGCAGACCGGATCGAGCGCAAACTTAAGCCGGGACCGGGTTGCGGAAATCACCCAGTCGGGTAACGACAATGATGCCCTGATCCAACAGACAGTGAATGAATTGTCTGAAGCGACAATTGTGCAGTCGACGGATGGCAACGACGCCACCATCATTCAGGCTGGCGCAAGCAATACTGCGGGCATCTATCAGACAGTTGCCGGCGGTAGCATTGCATCGATCACGCAGAACGGTGCTGGCAATATCGCTACCATCAACCAGTGATACGGAACGCCCCGGGCCGGTCTCCGGTTCGGGGCCTCCATTCTCCGGCGTAAATCGGACATGCCAATGATCAAGGGAAACCGCAGCGCAAGAACATGGCGGTCAGTTGCCCAGGCTGCGGCGCTGTTTGCCGTTTTTTTTGCGGCAAGCTGCAGTACGCAGATCAGTCCTCAGGAACTTCTGGGCATGGTTCCGCTGAAGCAACAGGCTGAAGAACCGCCGCCTCCCGTGCCGCCGACTGTCAGGCAGGAACCTGAAGAGAACAGGGCAAGGATACAGGCGGTGCAGGTGGACCCAGGCGACCTGCACTCCGGCACAAAGCCAGCCGGATCACCTATCGGCCAGATACCTTCCGCTCCGGATACAGACGCTGTTCTCCAATCTGCCATCGATGTGGACGACCCTTGTCTCGGCGAACTACAGAACAGCGAGCAATGTCGCTCGAACCTCAAGCCGAAATCCGCCAGTGCCGACACAGCAGGCGACAACAGCATGACTCTTACGGTCGTTGCGCCTGAAACCGGCCTTAAGGGAACGTTCGATGCGGGCAGGGCCGTGGACGAAATCGGTCGCGGAAAAACCGTGTCGCAAGGCGCGCAGTCCGCTGGAAGTGATTTTCTTTCAGGCGCGGCGACACCACAAACTGAGCCTCCGGTACCGGATCTGCTCGTGCCTGACCTTCCGCCTGGTGCTGTGATTATCCAGCCTCAATGAAAAACAATGCTTTAGCGGTGTGCGGCGTTCCGATTGTGGGCGGTTTCTGCCTTTCACGCCTCTCAATTCAATTCATGCAGAACCACGCCAGCCACCAATTTTCTCCACATTTGACCATTAAGCGCTCACTTGGCGGTCAGGCGAATTTTCGTGTGAAGATCGCGTGACAAGCGCGTTAACATTTCTTACGTTGCGTCATTGGGGAATATGGGTTGATGACGGGAATAGCTGCAAGATCAGACTCTGAGCCGGATCCCACGCCCGAAACGGTGCGTGTGATTGGCCGCGTCAAATGGTTCGACAGCGTCAAGGGCTACGGCTTCATCGTGGCGGAATCGACGTCAGATGCGAGCCTGTCGGGCGATGTAATGATCCATATCACCTGTCTGCGTTCCTATGGCGAAACCTATGCCGATGAGGGCGCCCGGATCGTCTGCAATGCCATGCGGACAGAGCGCGGCTGGCAGACCGCCAGCATCATTGAAATGGAGCGTCCCAAGGCCGTCGTGGCCCGGGAACAGGGCGTCCAGCCGGACTATGAACCGGTGATCCTGAAATGGTTCAACCGCAGCCGCGGTTACGGCTTTGTGCAGCGGGAAGGCAAGGATGTGGACATCTTCGTCCATGCCGTCGTGCTGCGGAAAGCCGGCTATGAAGAGATCGAGCCTGGCACGCCGCTCGAAGCCATCATCGAGGACGGCGCCAAGGGCGAGCACGTCACCAGCCTGAAGCCGCGCTGATCCACGTTTTCCAACCGCTACGAATGCTTGCCGCTGGTCAGGCGGGCGGCTAAACCATGGCACATGAAACGCTTCCTCGTCAGCGGCATGGCCGCCATCGCCCTCGTCCTGTCAGCGCCAGCCGCGTTGGCGGAGCTTGAAACCAGCTCGCTGACCATCGAATCCGCGAACGGCACACACGCATTCACCGTGGAAATCGCCGACGATCCGGAAGAGATCACCACTGGCCTCATGAACCGTGAAAGCATGGATGCCGATGCGGGCATGCTGTTCGATTTCGGCCAGCCGCGTGAAGCGGCCATGTGGATGAAGAACACGCTGATCCCGCTGGACATGCTGTTCATGGATCCGAGCGGGAAAGTCATCGCGATCGCCCGCCAGACCGTGCCGGGCTCGCTGCGTACGGTCTCACCGGGCGTGCCGTGAAATCCGTGCTGGAGCTGAATGGTGGACGTGCGGCAGAGCTTGGCATCGAGCCGGGCGATGAAGTGGTTCATCCCATTTTCGGCAACACAGGCGAATGAGCGGCGACGGAGACCTGAAACCGCCGCCGCCCGGCTTTGCGACGCGCCCCACGCGCGGCAAGTTCTCGATCCACAACGGACCGTCTTTCCTGGCGACAGGCGAGGATGACCTGCGCAGCGGGATCTGGGTGCTGGACCGTCACTGCAACGGCATGGGCTTCATGCATGGCGGCATGATCTGCGCCTTTGCAGACAGTGCGCTGGCCTGGGCCGTCTGGTCGGCAACCGACCGAATGTCGGTCACGATCAAGCTGACCATGGAATTCATGGGCATCGTGCCGGAAGGCACGTGGCTGGAAGCCCACCCGGAGGTCAAAGGCGTTGACGGGGACCTGGTTCACGTGATGGCGGACATGAAGATTGAAGACGGCACGCTCGTGGCGCGGGCCGATGCGGTCTTCCGGTCCTTGCGGCGCCGGAAAACCTGACCGGAGGCTGTGCTGGCAACGGAGGTTTGATGGATGGTGCTTGCGTGCTATCCATCTTCTAAGAGGACGACCTCCGCCAATCCGGTAAATTATTCGGGACGACCCGTGCATGGAGTGAATCATGCCTTGGGTTTTCCTGTTTGTTGCTGCTCTTCTGGAAGTTGTCTGGGCTTATGCCATGAAGGAGGCGCATGGCTTCACGCGCCTTCCTTATGTGGTGCTCATGTTTGCCGCGATGATCGGTTCTTTCGCCTTGCTTGCTCTGTCCATGCGAAGCTTGCCGCTCGGTACAGCCTATATGGTCTGGACCGGCATTGGAGCCGTCGGGACGTTTGCTGTGGGCGTCCTGGTCCTGGGCGAAGCCCTGACAGCACAGCGCGCCGTCGCGGCGTTGCTGGTCGTCGCGGGGATCGTCACGATGAAACTGTCGTAGAAGTCGCTAGGCGCTGATGCCCAGCTCCGACAACGCAAACGCCTTGATCGACTTGTAGTCCGCCTTGCCGTTCACGGCGCGGCCCAGATCGTCCTTGAACAGGATACGCTTCGGCGCCTTGTAGTGGGCGAGCTTCGTTTTCACGAACTCCCGCAGCGCGGCCTCATCGGCCTGTCCATCCAGCGCGACGACGGCGGTGATGGCCTGGCCCCACTTGTCATCCGGCACGCCGACGACGAGGGCATCCTTGACTGCGTCATGCGCCTTCAGGGCTTCCTCGACCTCTTCAGGATAGACCTTCTCGCCAGCCGTGTTGATGCAGTTGGAACCGCGGCCGAGCAGCGTGATCGTGCCGTCCGTCTCCACTGTGCACCAGTCACCCGGCACCGAGTAACGCTCGCCATTGATCGTCTTGAAGGTCTTCTCGGATTTCTCCGGATCCTTGTAGTAGCCGAGCGGAACGGCGCCGCCGCGGGCGATGAAGCCGGCTTCACCGCTGCCTGGCACCACTTCGCGGCCGTCTTCGGTGAACACTTTGCACTTCGAGCCGATCTCGAACTTGGACGTTTTCACTTCGCCATCGGCGGTCATCACTGAGGAGCCGAAGCCCACAGCTTCCGAGGCACCGAAGCTGTCCGTCAGGGCCGCGTTCGGCATGTGGCGCAGCAGCCCGCGCTTGACCTCGGTGCTCCACATCACGCCGGAAGAGATGATGCCCACCACCGTGTCCAGCTTGTGCTTGCCGGGGTTGGCGTCGAGATAGGCCAGCATCGGCTTGCCGAAGGCATCGCCCACAATGGCCATATTGGTCACGCCTTCACGCTCGATGGTCTCGAACAGGTTCTGTGGGTCGAAGTGCTTGTTTTCTGTCAGTGTAACGATGGTGCCGCCGCCCATCATCGTGCCCATCGCCGTGAACAGGCCCGTGCCGTGCATCAGCGGGCAGGCAGGCACGTTCCGTACGAGGCGGCCGAGCGCCTGCGCGGCCATGACCTGTTCGTCCAGGTTGGACGGCACGGGCAGGCCGGCAGCCTCGGCGCCTTCCATGCCGGCTCGGCGCCAGATCTCGTGAGACCACATCACGCCTTTCGGCATGCCGGTGGTGCCGCCGGTGTAAAGGAAGAGGAGGTCGTCGCCGGAGCGCGGAATGCCCAGCGGGGAGGGGTCACCGGTCGTCGCCAGTTCCTCATATGCCACGGCAAAGTCCGCTGTTTCGCCGCCGCCGACCTGCACCCAGGCTTTCACGTCCGGAAGGCGCGGCTGCACCTTCACCACCTGGTCCATGAACTCGACATCGAAGAACACGACCGTCGCGTCGGAATTGTCGAAGATGTAGAACAGCTCGTCTTCGAGGTAGCGGTAATTGACGTTCACATGCGTCAGCCGGGCTTTGAAACAGGCGGCGAGGCCTTCCATGTATTCAGGTTGGTTGCGCAGGTAGAAGCCGGCCTTGTCACCGACCTGCGCGCCGCGGGCCAGCAGGTTGCGCGCCAGTCGGTTGGAGCGGGCCGTCATGTCGGGCCAGGAAATCCGGCGGTCGCCATGGACCAGTGCCATGTCTTCCGGGCCGAGGGCTGCGCCCACCGCGTCCAGGATATCGCCAAGGTTCCAGAAATTCAGTTCGGTCATGGGGGTCCTCCGTCTTCCGCCCTTGTACACGCGACCTTCAGGCGAAGGCGCCGCCGGTCTTCGTGCCGGCTTGCGAGAGCAGATTCCCGGAAGATCGTACCAGTGCCGTAGCGGTCATCAATGGCCAAAACAAAGGCGGCCCTCCGAAATCGGAGGGCCGCCCCAAGGTCATTCCGCGAGGGAATAGGCAGATTGGCTTAGAAGCCCATGCCGCCCATGCCACCCATGCCGCCCATGTCCGGCATGCCGCCAGCCGGGGCATCCTTCTTCGGAGCTTCGGCGATGGAGGCTTCCGTCGTGATCAGCAGGCCTGCCACGGAGGCAGCGTTCTGCAGAGCCGAGCGGACAACTTTCACCGGGTCGATGACACCCATGGCAACCAGGTCGCCATATTCTTCGGTCTGGGCGTTGAAGCCGTGCGAGCGCGACTTGGTCTGCAGGATCGTGTTCACGACCACAGAGCCTTCGACACCAGCGTTTTCGGCGATCTGGCGAACCGGGGCTTCGAGTGCCTTGCGGACGATGTCGATGCCGGCCTTCTCGTCGTCATTGTCGCCAACGACGTCGATGTTCTTGGAAGCGCGGAGCAGGGCCGTACCACCCCCCGGGACGATGCCTTCTTCGACAGCAGCGCGGGTTGCGTTCAGGGCGTCGTCGACGCGGTCTTTACGCTCTTTCACTTCGACTTCGGTTGCACCGCCGACCTTGATCACGGCAACACCGCCAGCCAGCTTGGCCAGACGTTCCTGCAGTTTCTCACGGTCATAGTCGGACGAGGTGTCTTCGATCTGCTTGCGGATCTGGGACACGCGGGCTTCGATGTCTTTCTTCTTGCCGGCGCCGTCGACGATGGTCGTATTGTCCTTGTCGATGGAAACGCGCTTGGCTTTGCCCAGCATGTCCATCGAGATGTTTTCCAGCTTGATGCCGAGGTCTTCAGAGATGACCTGGCCGCCGGTGAGGACTGCGATGTCCTGCAGCATGGCCTTGCGGCGATCGCCGAAGCCCGGAGCCTTCACGGCAGCGATCTTCAGGCCGCCACGCAGCTTGTTGACCACCAGCGTTGCCAGGGCTTCGCCGTCGACGTCTTCAGCGATGATCAGCAGCGGCTTCTGGGACTGAACAACCTGCTCCAGGATCGGCAGCATCGGCTGCAGGCTGGACAGTTTGGACTCGTGGAGCAGGATGAGCGCGTCGTCGAGTTCGGCGATCATCTTGTCCGGGTTGGTGATGAAGTACGGCGACAGGTAGCCGCGGTCGAACTGCATGCCTTCGACGACGTCGAGTTCGGTTTCCAGCGACTTGGCTTCTTCAACCGTGATGACGCCTTCATTGCCGACTTTCGCCATGGCTTCAGCGATCATCGCGCCGATTTCGGTTTCACCGTTGGCGGAGATGGTGCCGACCTGGGCGATCTCGTCGTTGGTTTTGACCTTCTTGGCGTGGTGCAGCAGGTCGGACAGGACTTCGGTCGTTGCCTTGTCGATGCCGCGCTTCAGGTCCATCGGGTTCATGCCGGCGGCGACGCGCTTCATGCCTTCGCGAACGATGGCCTGGGCCAGGACCGTTGCGGTCGTGGTGCCGTCACCAGCGACGTCGTTGGCCTTGGAGGCGACTTCGCGCAGCATCTGTGCGCCCATGTTCTCGAGCTTATCTTCCAGCTCGATTTCTTTTGCGACGGTGACGCCGTCCTTCGTGGTGCGCGGAGCGCCGAAGGATTTCTCGATCACGACGTTACGGCCTTTCGGGCCGAGGGTGACCTTCACGGCGTTGGCCAGCGTGTCGACGCCCTTGAGCATCTTTTCGCGGGCGTCAGCGCCAAAAACTACGTGTTTTGCAGCCATTTCGAGTTTCCTCTTTGAATTTGCTGTTTTTCTGGAAAGCGGTCAGGGGCGGAGATTACTTCTCCAGCACACCCATGATGTCGCTCTCTTTCATGATGAGCAGGTCTTCGCCGTCGATTTTGACTTCGGTGCCGGACCATTTGCCGAACAGGACGCGGTCGCCCTTTTTCACGTCCAGCGCGATGACTTTACCGTCGTCGCCGACAGCACCTTTACCAACTGCAACGACTTCACCTTCCTGCGGCTTTTCCTTGGCCGTGTCGGGAATGATGATGCCGCCCTTGGTCTTTTCCTCTTCCTTGACGCGGCGTACGACGACGCGATCGTGCAGGGGACGAAGTTTCATGGCTTTTGCCCTCTAGTCTTTGAATGCGAGTTTGAATTGATCTCACGGGAGCCAGCGGCCCGCCCAGGTGAATTAGCACTCACCTTAGCTGACTGCTAGCGGTGGTCCGGACGTAGGGCGCAGACCAGTGAGCGTCAACTGGATTATTGCAAATTTTTTTGCGGTTTGGAGCAGTTCGAGCCCGCCGCCTGAGCGCCTGTTTGCAATACGATCCCCTACCTCAGGGAGAAGGGATTTCGCCTTCTTTCAACCCGTTGCCAAAGTCTGAAGCCGGGCAGGCAAATTTGCCGCCGCGCTTTGCCGGGATGGTAGCCAATATGTGCAATAAAGACTGCACAAACCGGCAGGATACCGGACGAAACGAGGTAGGAGACAGCGGCAGATGAGTGCATTTGCGCGGGACATCAAGGATTCACTGACGTTCTTCGTCTTTGTCGCGACGACGGCGCTTTGCCTGTCCTTCAGCTTCTCCCTCATTGTCTACCGTCTTGGCGTGCTGGAAGACCCGCAGCGCTTCCTGGTCGCCAATCTCATCGTCGCCGCGTGTGTCGCCATTCCGACGGCGACCATCGCGTCCCAGCACGAGTTCCAGCTAAAGCGCTACCAGCGCCAGCTTGAATCCCTGGCTTCGACCGACCCGTTGACCGGTCTGCTGAACCGCCGCTTCTTCCGCATCTCGGCCGAGGACGAAATGCACCGCCAACGCCGGGCAGGCGGCATGGCGGCGATCGTCCTCTTCGACCTCGACCAGTTCAAGCTGATCAATGACCGCCACGGCCACCAGGCCGGTGACGCGATCCTCAAGCGCATCGCCGAGATCGCCTATTCCGAGCTGCGCGGGCCGTTCGACAAGCTGGGCCGCTGGGGCGGGGAGGAGTTCGTCGTGCTCCTGTCCAACGTCAATCGCGACCAGGCCTGGCTGGTCTGTGACCGGCTGCGCGAACGGCTGGAGCATGCCCAGATCGAACATAACGGGCAGATCCTGACGGTCACGGCCAGCTTCGGCTACGAGATGCTCACCTCCGATGCCTCGCTCGACCGGGTGCTGGAATCCGCTGACCGCGCGCTCTACGTGTCGAAAACCACGGGCCGCAACTCGGTCACCTATGCCGGGCCGCGCCTGGCAGCGACGGCCTGATCCGGCCTGATTTTTCCGGGCCTTTCCGGGCTGGATTCCTGTGTCCCCGCACGGCATGAAGACGTGAAGGGGGATCTTCCATGAAAATCGGTAATACCAGAGACATCGACGCGGCGATCCACGGGGCGCAGCCTCTGAGCTTGCTGGCACGCCAGCGTCCGGAATTCGCCGACATTGAACGGATCTGGGAAACCGAACTCGCGCCGGAACTTGACGCCCGCGAAGCCGTTCGCAAGCAGACCATTTCCCGTGCCAAGTCCCGTACCATGACGGGCGCTCTAGCGGCCTTGCCGGTCGTGATCGTCATGATGTTCCTGTCTGGCGGTATCGGCTTTTTCTTTCCGCTGTCTTTCTTTGTCGGCATGGTCATCATGGTCGGCGTTTCAGGCTTCGACTGGCTGAAGGTCTATTCGATGAAGTCCCAGACCAAGGACCTGATCCTCAAGACGGCCTGCAAGCCGTTCGGTTTCCACTACGAGACGCTGCATCCGGATCTCTCCGGCATCGAGAATTTCCAGTCGCTGCAAACCCGCGGCAAGGAATTGATGGAAGCGATCAATGGTCCGCAGACCGGTAAGGAACGCACCATCTCCACTGTGTTCGGCGACATCCAGGTCACGACGCATGGCGCCTCCGGCGCGCCGCCGCCAACACCGGCCTATCAGGTTCTGAAGGATGCCGCGCTGCTGCCGGGGCACAGCCAGAGAAAATTCGAGGACCTGATCGAAGGCGAGCGCGCCGGCGCAAAATTCGCCCTCGTCGAGGCAAAGCTCGACACGGGCGGCAAGAACAGCCAGACCGTTTTCCAGGGCATCCTGATCCACATCGAGTACCCCCAGCGCTTTTCGGGGCGTACACTGATGGCCCGGTCCGGCTGGTGGAAGCGCGGCAAGGGGGCGGGCGACCTGAAAAAAGTGGATCTGATCTCCCGCGAACTGGACGAGGCCTTCACCGTCTATTCCAGCGACCAGGTCGAGGCGCGTGCCTTGCTTTCGCCAGACCGGATGGAGCGCCTCATCGCGCTTGAGCGCCACTTCTCCGGCGGCAAGCTGCGCGGCCTGTTCGATCAGGGGCACATGACGCTGGCGCTGGAGGCCGACAACCAGTTCGAGGCGGGGTCCGTGTTCCAGCCCCTTGTGGACCCGCGGCGCTTCGCCACCGCGCTGTCGGAACTCGGCCTCGTCTGCGACCTGATCGACGGCTTCCTCACCCGCGAATGGGTGCAGGGCCGGATCTGACGGAGACGGTCACCGCGAGACGAAGCGCGTCTCGTATGCCGGCGACCCGCCTTCCAGATGATCGGACACAAAGTCCAGCGTGAGTTGGCGGAGCGTGACTCCATTGATGCTGAGCGTGTCGATCGGGATTTCGTCGAACGCATGCCCGCCGCCCGTGACTGTATAGAAGGCGAAGGGATTACCGGCCGTATTGGCCTGGCTCCTGATATCGAGCGCGAAACTGTAGTCGACGATATCGTCCTGCGTTCCATGCAGGATGAATAGAGGCGGATCGCCGGCGCTCATCAGGTTCCCGCCGGTAACGAACCGGCCCCAATAGTCGATCACGACATCCGGTTTGGGAACCGGAATGCCATACTCATCCATGCCATATGCCGCGTGCAGGGCCAGGAGGGCACCGGCGGAATCTCCCCATACCGCAAAGCGGGACATGTCCACGCAGAGATCGTCCTGGTTCGCGTCTACCCAGCGCAAGGCCGCAACAGTGTCTTCGATCGCGCTGGCAATGACATTGGCCTGCTGTGCTTCATCATACATGATCAGCGCGCCAAGCCCGGCGTTGTAAATATCGTCCCGCACGGGTTGGAATTCCGCTGATGGCCGCGGCGTGTCGTCGATCATCCGGTAGTCGATCGAAATCGCCGTATAGCCCAGATCGGTCACGTCATCAGCAATGCTGCGCCAGGGCGATGTGCTTTTGGAGCCTTCTTCGAATCCGCCACCATGGACCAGCATGACGAACGGACGCAAATCCGTGCACGCATCACCTGTCTGGTAGACGTCGAGCCTCAGCGCTTTCGTCCCGCCGGAGGTCAGCCCCGTTCCGTAAACAACGTCACTTTCACTGGCAGGCACATACGGCGAGGGTGGAGGTGACACGGGAGGTGCGGGTGGCGGCGGTGCAGGCGGAGGGGGCGCCGGTGGCGGTGGCGCAGGTGGAGGAGGGGCCGGTGGAGGCGGAGGCGACGCCGCGCCGGTGCTGATGCTCCGGGTCTCATAAGGAGGCGGAGCGTTCTGCAGGTGGCCGGTGATGAATTCGACGGCATGCTGGCGGAGCGTCATGTCATCGAGCGTCCATGCGGTGTCGTCGATGGCTCCGAACCCATGCCCGCCATCCATCAATCTATAGAATGTATAAGGCACCTGCGCGCTGTCGGCGGCGGCCTGGATCTCCAGCGCATAGTCATAGCTGATGACCAGGTCCTGATCTCCGTGCAGGACCATCAAGGGCGGGTCGCCCCCGGCGATGAGCCCGCCATGGATAAACCGGCCCCAATAATCGACCAGTGCGCTCGGCTCCGGGGCGTAGATGGAATACTCGTCCAGGCCGTAGGTCAGGTGCAGCGCGATGATGGCGCCTTCTGACTCCCCCCAGATTGCAAATCGCGACATGTCCACGCACAACGCGTCATGATTGTCTTCCGCCCAGCGCAGCGCTGTGACGCCATCCTCAATGGCACTGGCCAGGATGTCGGCCTGGGTTTCTGCATCCGGGTCTGCGATCCCCGCCGCAGCAGAGGCGAGAATGGCGTCCCGCACCGGGCCGAACTCGGCGGACGGGACAGGATCATCCGATGACAGCCTGTAGTCCATCGAAAGCACGGTATAGTCATGCCCGGTCAGGTCCTGCGCAATGTCAGGCCAGGGCGCATCGGCCTTCGTGCCGGCGTCAAACCCGCCGCCATGCACCAGCAATATGACGGGGCGCGCCTCGGTACATGGCTCGCCGGACTGGTACACGTCCAGCATCAGGGGTTTCGAACCGCTTTCCAGCAGGCCGGTGCCATAGACGATATCACTTTGGCTTGCCGGGGTTGCTGATGGCGTGGCCGGAGGTGGCGCGCCGGGGGCGGCGGTGCCGGCGGTGGCGGGGGTGAAGCTGGTTGCGAGCCTGAACTGGACGTGCCGCCACCACCCCCGGAGCACCCGGAGAGCAGCGCAATCGCCGAAACGGCAAGCAAGACCTGTTTCAGATGTGCCACGATATCCTCATCATTTCGGCCGTTCGGAAACCCGTCCCTTTTGTGCCTATGTGAATGGGGGCGGTGTTGGACAGCGCATTCACCCAGTGCGGGAGATATTGGCAAATTAATGCAGCTTGCTGGGCAAATGTGCCCGGATTTCAGTCCCCGGAAGTGTGAATACGGAAATCTGGAAGTGGGAGGACAAAAGCGTCCATGTTCCCTGCAAATGCTGCCTGCAAGCACAGGAATTCAAACGCTTTGTGCTGGTTTCCCGGGTAATCTGAGTGCGCCAATCCGTCTGATAGTGCCCCATGCCAGTCTGCCCGCCATGACTGACCTTACCGATTTCTTCTCCTATGCCTGGCAGACGATTGGCCGCGCCATTGCGAAGGCGGGGATCAGGGCCGGGCTGCACGACATTCCGGAGACGATTTCAAAAACGGTGAAGCGGCGTTGCCTTGCGGAGCTGAAGCGGCTCGGCATTCTGCTCCGCCGTCTGATCTTCCTGATGGCGTTGCAGGTCGAACTTGCGCCGGTGAAGCCGCGTTTGGGATCGAACTTCTTCGAGAAGGCTGAAGGCGAGACGAAGCGCAAGTGTTGCTTCTCGCTCATGCCGGTGCAAGCGGGAGATGCGCCGGACTTCCTGCGCGGGCCGCTCATCGTACCTGACCGGACCCCCGTCCTCGCTGCGCCTCTGATTGACCGCTGGCAGGCCATGCTCGAGGCGCTGCAAGGCGCCGGCCGCCGCGCGAAATGTCTCGCGCGCACGCTGCAGCGCCAGCAGGCGGAGGGGGCGCCAAAGCCTTACATCCTGCCCGTTCCGAAAACTCACGCCCTGCCGCATGACGTGGCACTGGTCTCCGGCGGGTTGACCGTTCAGCTGCTCGAAGCGCTCAAATGCTGGCCGGAACCGGACACGAGCTGAGCTTTCACGCAATCAGGAATTTTGCCGGAGCGCTGGGGCGTTTCCGGTTGCAGGTGCTGGCGTCAACGTCTCACGTCGAACTTGTCGGTCTTCCGGTCGCCCATCAGCATGCGCTGTTCGAGGCGGCGGCGAAGGGCTGCGTAATAGGCTTCGAGGAAGGCGATGTCCGTCTCGCCGGGGTGCGCCGTCCAGCCGATCTTGGTGCGGATGCGTTCGGCGACCTGTTGCTTGATGTCGCCGGTCGACTGGCGCAGCACATCCTCCAGGACGTGCAGTTCGTGAATGCCATAGGCATCTGCCTGCTCCGGCGTGAAGGCGAACATCCCGGTGCGCGGCGCGGTGACAGTCACCTGCGCGATGTCGCCCATCAGTTTTGCCTTCGGCGCCTTGATCACCCAGGTGCCTGCGATCAGGTCGCCAACGCGCAGCTTGTCCTTGTTGAAGACCGGGAAGAACAGGAACACGCCTGACCAGAGCAGGCCGAAGAGCGCCATCCAGGCACCGAGCTGGTCGCCGCCCATCAGCAGGAACTGGAACGGCAGGCCGATCTCGATCTCCCGCGTGAAATTGCGGGCAAGTACCGCATTGGCGGTCAGCCGTCCGCCATCCCGGGACGCGACGCGCAGGCCCAATGCGCGCTTGCCGGGCGTGGCTGCCTTCCGGCCGATCTCGAAGAAGATGTAGTAGAAGTTCCGGATGAAGAAGTAGAACACCAGCCAGAAGGCAAAGGCGATGTTCACATTCTCCACGCCCATCGAGGCTGCGCCATAGGACAGGCCCAGCAAGGTGCTGATGACGATCGCCCACTGGATGGCCACATCGATGGCAAAGGCACCGGCCCGCTCCGCCGCGGTGGCGAGTTTCAGGTGCAGTTTTGCGCCTTCGGGCGTCACCAGCACCCGCGTCATCCTGTTGAGCCGCTGGACCTCCGCCATACGCGCGCGGCGCCGGCGGGCGGCTTCGATCTCCATCTGCTTTACCGGTGTGGCTGCCTGGTCAGTCATGCGCCGGGCCTCTGCCGGGGGAGGTAGAAGTAGAGCATCCAGAAGACCAGCGTCGTGCCCGCGATGGCATAGCGGATGGTGTCCGAATTGATCAGCTGCCGGCCGAAGCTTTCCAGTACGGCAGCGATGATCAGCATCACCACGCAGCCCATTGCGATGGTCGCAGCTTTCTGGCCGGACTGCCGCGCCGAGGTGAGGCGGGACTTGCGGCCGGGAAACGCCACCGCGCCGCCGACGACGAACCCACCTGCGCCGGCCAGAACAATGGCAAGCAACTCCGTGACGCCATGGATCATCAGCCAGCCGGTGAACTCATAGCCGAGCCCCTTGTCCCAGAAGACCGCATACATGGAGCCGAGAATGATCCCGTTCCACGCCAGCAGCCAGGCTGTCGGAATGCCGAACGCAAAGCCAAGCGCAAAGGCGAACAGGGCGATCTGGGCGTTGTTGTTGAAGAGGAAGCCCGCAAAAGCGGTCAGCCGGTCCTGCCCGATTTCTCCGGGTTCGGTGTAAATGGTGGAGCGGAGTTGTTCCACGGTCGCGTCCGGTGTGCGGATCTCGCCGAAGCTGTGGCCGTGGATCGTCCAGTACCAATCCATGTCCTGCAGGCAGAGGAAGAAGGCAAGCGCCGCACCGCCGAACAGGAAGAGAGCCGCCAGGATGGTGGAGAAGACGGCGCCCCGCACTGCTTCCGGCCAGTCGGCGCGGATGAACTGCGCCATCCGTTCGCCCATCGAGGTGCGTGCGCCATAGACATAGAAATAGGCCCGCGTGCAGAGGCCTTCCAGATAGGTGATGACGTTCTGGTCCAGGGAAATGGAGCGCGCGACCGAGAGCGAGGAAACGGCTTGCCGGTAGAGATGCGGCAACGCCATCATGTCCTCGTCCGACAAGGCCTTCACGCCGGAGTTTTCCGCGCGGGTGAGGATCAGGTCCAGCTTGCGCCAGTCAGCCTCGCGTTCCTCGCGGAAGCGGTAGGACTTCAGCATGTCGCTCACAGCATGTCCCTCTTCTTGATCTCAAGGTACCGGGAGAGCAGCGCGCCGCCGAATTGTTCGGGTCGGGTCTCGATGATCTGCACGCCCATCCGCTGGAGCCGCCTGAGGACGACATCGCGCTCGGACAGGAGATTGCCAGCGATGACGGCGCGGGAGACATCTTCGGTTTTCTCCGGCGGCGCATCGGCCATGGAAGAGAGCGCTTCGTCCTCGAAGGTGGCGAACAGGACGAGATGCCGGTCGGTCAACCGGCGGACATTTTCCAGCATCAGCTCCGCCGAGATGGTATCGACGAAGTCGGAGAAGATGATGATCAGGCTGCGCCGTTCAAGCTGGCTGGCCAGGGTGGAGAGCGCCAGTGTGTAGTTCGACTCTTCCGCCGAATAGTCGAGCCGGGCTGCGAGGCTTTGCATGCGCGGGAAGCTGCGGGAACCGGAGAGGAATCCGCTGGCGAGTCCCGGCCTGGCATCGAAGCCGAAATACATCGTCCGGTCGCCATTGCGCAGGGAAACATAGGAGAGAAGGAGGCCCGCATTGATGGCCCGGTCGATCTTCGGCACGCCGCCGAGCGGTTCGCTCATCAGGCGCCCGGTATCGAAGGCGAAGACGATATTGTGGTTTCGCTCGGTACGGAATTCCTTGGCGAGAAGGTGGCGGTGACGGGCGGAGTGTTTCCAGTCAATGGCGCGCCGGTCCATTCCGGCGGCAAACTCGCGCAAGGCATCGAACTCGCTGCCGTCACCACGCTCGATCTGTGTCTTGATCCCGAATTCGGCATCGCGCGAGAACAGGCGGACGGCTTCGTCTTTTACCCAGCGGATATTGGGCGTGACGACGATGTCTGTGTCGAGCTCCCTTGTGAACCGCTTCTGGACGAGACCCAGCGGTCCTTGCCAGCGGCACCAGAGGCGGACCAGCTTCGCTGTCCCGCGGCGGAGCGGCGTGAGAGTGAACTCGTAGCGGCGCTCATTTCCCTCCCAGCCGCGGAGGCCGCGTGTAGGAAGCTCTTCCAGCAGGTCGCTCGTTTCGAGTTGGACCTCCAGCCGGGCTGGCAGGCTGCCGCGGGTGAAGCGGAAGGTCACCGGCAGGGGATCGCTGTCACCAGAGTAAAGAATGGGCGGCGCATCAATGTCCGCTTCGAAAGCGCGGAGCGCCGGGCCGATCATCGCATCGAAGACGATAAGGCCGCCAACCAGTGCAATCCATCCGGCCGAAAGGGTCCAGAGATCCGGATACAGCAAGGCCACGCCGATCATGACCGGCAAGCCGAGCAGCATCAGGAAGATCGCGCGGGCGGTCGGGGAAATCACCGGGGTGCCGCCGTCTGTTCGATGATGGCCATCAGGGTTTCCTCGGTCGTGCGGCCTTCGATCTCAGCTGCCGGCGAGAGCAGGATCCGGTGGCGAAGGGTGGGCAGGGCGAGGGTTTTCACATCATCCGGAATGACGAAGTCACGGCCGTCAAGCGCGGCCCGGGCACGGGCGGCTGTTGCGAGTGCGGCAGCTGCGCGGGGGCTGGCGCCGGTTTCGAGAGCCGGAGATGTGCGCGTGGCGCGTACGATATCCACCACGTATCCGATGATGTCATCCTGGATCTTCGTGGCGGCGACAGACTCGACCGCTGCATTCAGTTCGTCATGGGTGATGACCGCCTCCACGCCGAAAGCGTGCGGTGTTTTCATGCCGGTCCGTGTGCCGTGCTGGGCGACAATGGCAAACTCTTCCTCGCGGGAGGGATAGTCGAGCGTGTGCTTGAACAGGAAGCGGTCCAGCTGGGCTTCCGGCAGCGGATAGGTGCCCTGTTGTTCGATCGGGTTCTGGGTCGCGATCACCATGAAGCGGTCGTTCAATTGATAGGCCTCGCCATCGATCGTGACTTTCCGCTCCTGCATCGCCTCCAGTAGGGCGGCCTGCGTCTTTGGCGGCGTCCGGTTGATCTCGTCGGCAAGCAGGAGGTCAGTAAAGATCGGGCCTTTGGTGAGCGTGAACTCATTGGTCTGGAAATTGAACAGGTTCGTGCCCAGAACATCGCCGGGCATCAGGTCCGGCGTGAACTGGATGCGGCCGAAGTCCAGCGAGATCGAGCGGGCAAAGCATTGCGCCAGCAAGGTCTTTGCCGTGCCGGGCGGTCCTTCCAGCAGGACGTGGCCGGACGAGAACAGCGCCGTCAGGAGCAGGTCCACCGTCACGTCCTGGCCGATCACGGCCTTTCGGACTTCGCCGCGGATGCGCGCGGCCAGATCGCGGATGTCAGCTGGGGTCATTCATGGATCTCCTGAGAATATCGCGGCGCCAGCGCCAGAGGTCGCGGGCCTTGTGCATCAAGTCTTCCCGGCTGGCGGCGGGACCGCGCAAACCGGCTTCAATCTGTGAAAAGGTCTTTCCGGAAACGTCTTCCGGACCGAGACGGTCGAACAATTCGGACAGCTGCGCCTCGGTGAGGTTTCGCGGCGCTCCAATCTGCCGGGCAAGACGTCGCCGGATAAGCGACAGGTATCCCGGCGCCATCCGCGTTTCCCGCCGGGCCATCGAGACGAGCCCGGCCGAATTGTCGGCCAGCGCCTGTTTGCCGAGCGCGATGGCGCGGGTTTCCCGGGCAGGCGGACCGAAACGGATCGATGCTGCCCAGCCAAGAAGCAGTGCGGCTGCAAGCGCGACGAGCGTCACGCCAAGGAAAGGAACGTCGAACATCATCTGCAGCAGGTTTTCTGACCGGGTGAAGCCGTGCAGCGTGGCGTCAAAGATGATCGGTTCGTCTGCGTCGTAGCGGATCATGTTGATCATCTGCATCGCGAAACGGGCATTCTCTCGTTCGGCCAGACCGAATGTATTGATCATGTCCGGGTCGGAGAGGATGTAGATGCCGCGGCCTGAAAGCTCTGACAAAAGGGCGCCGTCGCGGGTGTTGACGATGGGGGTCAGTTCTTCTGACTGGATGAGCTGAAGCTGCAGGTCCGGCTGAAGCGCCATCCTGCCGAAGGGGGTCGTCACCTGATCCGGCACGTCGGTCCTGACGACGTCACCCTCGATGCCGAGCGCTTCCAGTACGCTGGTGATCGAACTTCTTGTTGCGAGGTCGGTATCCTTCATGCGGGATGGATTGGTCCAGTCGACCATGCCTGACCATTTCGGCAGGATGATCAGTGTATCCGATTGAAGATCATACTCTTCCAGAGACTTGCGCATGCCCCGCGTGGAAAGCGTTAGCACCATCAGCCCGTAGTGGCTGTCCAGATTGCTCTTGAAGCGAGAGATTTCGACGGGATAGCCTTGTGCCTCCAGCAATTGGACAATTCCGTTATATCCGATGGCGGAGGTTGAGAAGGGATGGTCGCCCGCCCGGTCCCGGTCACGGAGTTCCGGCGACCATCCGGCCAAAACCATGATGGCGCCGAAGGAGAAGACCGCCACCGCAATCAGGATGGCGACGGTGCGAGCCGCGAAGGGGGCGGCAGAGGTTTGCGTTGTCTCGCTCATGCCCACCCCTCGCCGAATGCGAAGTCTTCATACGAGGCCCGCGCCTCCTGCCAGCCGTCTGCGTCGACCGGGCGGCCACCGAAGAAACTTCGCTCCACGATCCGGATGATCGGGCCGAGCCCCCGCCTTGCCCGTTCCGGCAGGTTTTGCAGGCCGCCGATTTCGCGGGCGGTGAGGGATTTCGGCACCCCGCCTTCCAGTCTTTTCTGGATGTCCTCAATCGAGCGGAACAGGAGAAGGTGTACGGCTTCAGCGAACTTGCCAGCGCGCGCCAGTGCGTCAGCTTCTTCCAGCAGGCCGCGAGCCATTCCGGCATCCGGACGCACATCGATCAGCACATCGTCGCCTTCATCGACTTTTCCGTCGCCCCGCTTACCGAAGCGGACGCGGATCGCTTCACCGAACACAAAGTAGAGAAACCCGGCGACGACAGCGGCGATCACCGCGTAGAACATGAACTGGAAGAGCGGCGACAGATTGCTGAACAGGTCACCCAGCCATTTCAGCCATTGCGGCGGCGGATCTGGCGGTGGCTGTTCTTCAGCCTGCCATTCCGGGCGTTCCAGTTGCATGTCCCCACGCTTGAGATAGGCGGCATGCTCGCGGTCGAGGGCATCAAGGTCTGTCTGAGGGCGCCAGTCTTCGGCCTCGTATGAGAATTCATCGTCATAGAATGGATCGTTCTCATCGGACGGACGCACGTCAACGGAGCCAGCATGCGGGGCGTTCGCGTCTCCAGCTTCCTGAGCGTCAGCGGTGCTCACGGGAATGGTTCCGGCAAGCAGGCAGGCGAGCGCAAGGGCAGTTCCTGTCCTTAACCTCAACCGCACCGGATACTCCTCTGCTGGCAGCCGGACGGCCCGCCGTAACAAGTCGACTATTTCAGACGTCGCAGCGCGCTTCAACGCCCTATTGCGAACCCGGTCTGGCCAACCGATATAGCGCGGCCAAGGCAGAGATGAGGCAAACCATGGACAAGGCGGCGGTTTATCGGGACCTGAAGGCGGAAATCGAAAGCGTGGTTGCCGGCGAAACCTCGGTCACAGCGCGCTATGCGACCGCCAGCTGTATCCTGGCGCAGGCCTTTCGGCCCCGTTTTTTCTGGACTGGCTTCTACGTTGTAGACCCGCTTAAAGAGCGCGAGCTTGTCGTCGGGCCCTACCAGGGCACGCTTGGCTGCCTGAGAATCCCTTTCGGCAAAGGCGTGTGCGGCCATGTTGCGGCGACACAGGAGCCGATCATCGTGCCGGATGTGCACGCTTTCCCGGGGCATATCGCCTGCGATTCCGCGACCAATTCCGAGATTGTCCTGCCAGTGTTCGACAAGGACGGGCAGCTGGCTGCCGTTCTGGATGTTGATTCCACGCAGCCGGATGCGTTCGACGAGGTCGATCGCGAAGGACTGGTGGCAATTTGCGAGATCCTACTCGTCGCCTGATTTCGGCACCGTCGTCATCAGGGTCGCCTCGTAAGGTGCCTGAGGCGAGGTCGCCCGGGTAACCGCGTCGATCCGGTCGATCAGGTGCTCTTCCAGAATGTCCAGCTTGCGCGCGCGAACGCCTGCGACGGTGAGGATTTCATGGTCCAGCACTTGCCACTCATCAGAATTGGGGTCGTAAGCAGGCCATTCCGGCAGGCCCGGCCCGTTCGGATCTCCGGCGCGGGCGAAGTTCGTCCAATAAGCTTGAATCGTTTCGGCCAGCTTTTCATCCTTGTCCGACATGGGCAGCAACGGGGAAGGCGAACCGAATACGAACGGAATTTCCGATCCG
Organism: uncultured Hyphomonas sp.; assembly: GCF_963678875.1. Taxonomy (NCBI): domain Bacteria; kingdom Pseudomonadati; phylum Pseudomonadota; class Alphaproteobacteria; order Hyphomonadales; family Hyphomonadaceae; genus Hyphomonas; species uncultured Hyphomonas sp. Next base: position 1,548,298 of record NZ_OY787456.1, read on the forward strand.
TGATAGGCGCCGATGGACTGAGCCCGGGTCGGCGTGGCGCGGGTGAAGAAGTACATCCAAGTCGGATGGCCGGAGACGGCATTGGCCTTGCCGAGGAAGCGCATGTGGACGCCAAACATGTCGTCGCCGAGCATATTGGCCGCTCCTTCGTCCCAGGTGCCGAGCTTGTCCATACCGTAGAGCGCCTCGAGCGCTTTGGCCGGGTTTTCCCCAAACACTTCGGCGAGGCGCTGCTCGCGCTCTTCGAGTGTACCGGTGATGTTTCGGGCCAGCACCGTGGGGGACTGGAAGCCGTTGTAGAACAGGCTGCCCTCATCGGCATTGTAGCCTGCGAGTACCGGCACCTTCGGCGCATCGCCCGAACGGATTGTGGCGCCGACCGTGTCAGGCAGGACTTTTCCATCGACGTTCGGCAAGAAGTAGCCGACCAGGTCTGGGCGTTGTTCAGCCCGGGTGATAATCGATGCCGCAGGGATTGAGCGGAGTTCTGCGGCCGTCGCCGCCTTGCCGACGAAAGTGCTGAGGAACTCTTCGCCGACCGCTTCTGCGCTGCGCGATCCGGGCAGGGGTGCCGCGTCGAGATATTTGGCATTGTAGCTGCTGGTTCCGCTTTCGAGAATGGCCTTGTGATAGAGCCCCTCGGCCATCGGAGTTGCCATCAGCTCACTGATGGACTGCGCGCCAGCGCTTTCGCCGAAGATGGTGACATTGCTCGGGTCGCCGCCAAAGGAGCGGATATTGTCACGCACCCACCGCAGGGCGGCGACCTGATCCAGCAGACCGTAATTGCCCGATGTGCCCGTCTCTTCCGTCAGGGCCGGGTGGGCCATGTAGCCGAAGGGACCGAGACGGTAATTGATCGTGACCAGCACGACACCGTTCTCGACCAGCGCATTGGCCTGATAGAGCTCTGACGAGCCGGCGCCAGCCTGATGGCTGCCGCCATGGATCCAGACCATGACCGGCAGCAAGGCGTCGCCGCCCACATTCGATGTGCGTACATTGACGAACAAACAGTCTTCGGCTTCGGCCGGAGCAGGCATCGCAGCCAGATATTTCTTTGCGGTAAAACGCTTCCACCAGGGCAGGCCGGCTCCGTCGATAATGCCATTGACGAAACCGTTCATGCCTTTGCGCGCCTGAATGCATTCTGCGCCATAGGTCCGCACATCACGTGGCATGGCGCCCCACTGAGGCGGTGCCCCCGGCGCAGCCCAGCGGCGGGCGGAGGCATAGGGTATGCCGTTGTAGACCCGGATATCGGAATTGTCGGCGTCGATGCCGCCCAGGACGAGGCCTTGGTTAATTCTCAGAGGCTCCGCCAATTCGAGCGGTTTCGCCGGGGCGGTGATTTGGAACCACCCCCAGACGCCTGCCGCGATCAGCAGAAAAAATAGAATGATACTAAGGCGTTTCATGCAATCTACCCGACCTCGCGTCGTGCAACGAGTATACCAGACGAAGTAGGGGTGTCACCGAGTTGCCCCTCTGTTTAAACCGGAGAATCCCACTGCCGTGTTAACAAGGACACAAGATCGCCTGTGTGGAGAAAAGCGATGAGACGGCACAAACGATTTTGGAACGTTGATTGCAGATAGTGTTTTTGTGTCTGAGGCATGCGCTCAATGAGCGGCGGCATCGCGAATCTCCTCTAAGGCATTGATATGTCGGGTTTGTTTTCTGGTGTAATGCGAGGAGACGAAGCTGGTTTCGGGAGGAAAGCGAGGCCGCAGCTTGCAGCGCAAGCGGATGTCACGGCGCGATGCGGCTTCGATGACTTAAGAATAGGCGGTGAACGCCTCTCAGTGCATTTACTGGCCTGGTGCACAAGCCTGAGGGGAGGTCGTGCTTCACCACTCACCTCCCAGGGGAATGAAGGCCGGATCTAAAGGACGCCGTCTGCCCGGAATGGGCGTGTGGTGAGCAGTTCCTGGCACAACAGACCAGCTTCCCGGTGGCGTGCCATCGACTTGTATTCCGGGTGGTTGAGGGTTGCGATGAAGGCTTTCCGGTCTGGGAAGAACATGACCATGACGGCATCCCAGTCTCCATTCCCGATGAAGTACCGTTCGACTTCTCCCATCATAAGGCAGCGTCCGCCGACTTCGGCTGCGGCCACGCCGAAGGCGTCGGCATAGCGCTGGTAAGCGACACCGCCCGGCTCGTCATTGCCATGCTCCGGGTCTTCCGGCTGGTATTCTGCTTTTACTCTGAACTTCAGAATGTTCACCTGCGCGATCGGGCCGTCGAACGGGTCGTCCCGGAAGGCGCGGAACTGGTTTGCTGTGGGCTGGAAGGCGGGCATGGACGGTTCCTCTCTGTCGTTATTCTGGCGGGCGCAGGTCCGGATGGCGCGTCAGGTAGTGCTCGGCATAGAACAGCGCCGCTGCATGCAGGGCGTGTTGCACCTCGAGGGCACCATATTCCAGGAATTTGGCATAGGGCATTTCCAGCACTTCTATCTGTTCGTTGGGGTCCAGTGACTGCGCATCGGTGAGGCGACAGCCCAGTGCCAGGTAATAGTGCAACCGGTTGTTCTGTGTTGCCGGATTGGGATAGCAGGTACCGACATGATGCATCTCCCGCGCGGAATATCCCGTTTCTTCTTTTAGCTCACGCGCGCCAACCGCGGGCCAATCCATTTCACCGGGATCGGATACGCCACCAGGCAAGCCAAGCGTGAACACGCCAGCAGCGTGCCGGTATTCCCGAACGAGAACCACATTGCCTGAATCCGTCAGTGGTATGACAGTCACCCAATCCGTCAGTTCCGTCACGTGGTAGGCTTCGACGATGTGTCCATCGTCTCGGATACATCGGTCGGTTCGCAAGCCCATGAACCGGTCGCGCATGACTTGTTTCGACGAAAGGATGGTCCATGGCTTCATGTCATTTCACCATGGACACGTGGCCGAGCGTCTGGCGGCCCAAACCTGCACTATCAAAGCAAACACTCTTGAAGAAGGCCATCAATGCTGCCCCTCGCCGGATGCAGTTTCTTCTGCAGTCGATTTGAGGTGGCGGCCCAGGAAATCCAGCCGAGTTTTCATCTGATGTGCCTGAAGCGCTTCGCCGCGAATGCCGTGCCGCTGGCCGGGATATGTCATCAGTTCAAACAGTTTTTGTTCCTGCTGCAGGATGGCCATCAGGCGCGTCGAGTTGTCGAACGTGACATTGTCGTCGGCCATGCCATGGATCAGCAGGAGAGGCGTGTTCAGGTTCGCTGCAATGGGAAGGACGTTGGATGCCGCGTAGCCGTCCGCATTACCTTCCGGTGTGCCCATGTAGCGTTCCGTGTAGAATGTATCGTAGAGGCTCCAATCGGTGACCGGCGCCGACGATACAGCCGCGGCAAATGTGTTCTCGGGTGCCTGTAGGATCGTCATCAGGGTCATGTAGCCGCCGTACGATCCGCCCTGGATCGCAATGCGTCCGGCATCGACATAGGGCTGGGCTTTCAGCCAGTTGACGCCGACAAGCTGGTCCCTGACCTCTGGCCCTCCGGTTCGGTGATAGATCACATCCTCGAATTTCCGGCCGCGATTGTCGCTGCCGCGATTGTCGAGGCGGAAGACAATGTAGCCTTGTCCGGCCAGGAACTGATCTGAGAGGCTGCCCCATGCCCGTTTGACTGTCTGCACATGAGGGCCGCCATACACTTCAATGATGACCGGGTATTTCTGGTCGGGGTCGAAGCCCTGCGGTTTCAGGATCGAGTAGTAGAGATCCTGTCCATCTTCAGCCTTAAGCGTCCCGTATTCCGGTGTTACATGACTGGACAGGTAGGGCGAATACGGATGGTCTGCCTTCAATGCATTTTCCTCGATCCAGCCAATCAGGCTGCCGTCGATCCGATAGAGCCCGGTCTGGGGCGGCTGAAGTGGGGAGGAGGACGTCCCGACAAAGCTTTGCCCGTCCGGGCTGAGCTTGATGTCCCAGGATTTGCGAGCATCCGTGATGCGAACGGGCGGCTCTGTCTTGTCGACCGGTGCGCTGTAGAGGTGCCGTTCCAGTACTGTGTCCGCATAGCCGGAGTAGTACAGGGTTGCCCCGTCCGGTGAGACTGTTTCGATTTCGCCGAGTACCTGGTCTGGTGGAGTGACGACTTTCGCATCTCCTTTGCCTTCGGCTGAAATCGTGATGGCGTGTCGCATGCCTCCGTCTTCGACGGTCAGGATGATGCGGCCATCCGGCAGCTCGCGGAAATCCTTGGACAGGTTCACCCATTTGGAATTTTGCTCCTTGTAGGGAGACTGAATCCGCCAGGGCCGGGAATCTGTGCGGTGGTAGCGGATCTCGGTCTGGTCCCGGTTGACGGTCAGGAACCAGAGGCTGGAACTCGTCCAGTAAACACGCGCAAGATAGGTATCTGCACCTGTTTCGAAGATCTTGTCTGTGCGGTTTCTCTTGAGGTCGTTCACATAAAGCGCGACTTTGGCGTTCGGGCGCCCGGCGCGCGGATAACGCTGTTCGACGACAGTGACTTTTTTAGCCTCGATATCGAAGCGGGGAATGATGTCGACATCGCCTTCATCAACTTCCGTGAACGCAACATAGCGTTCGTCCGGACTCCACCAATAACCTGTGAAGCGCTTCATTTCTTCCTGCGCTACAAATTCCGCGACACCATAGTTGATGGCATGCTCCGGATCAGCCTTTGGGGTCATCCGCGTCTCTTTCCCTGTGGCGATTTCGATCGCGTAGACTGCGCCATCTCTGACGAAGCTGACATAGGTTCCCCCCGGCGAAACGCGCGCGTCATACTCGAATGCATCGCTGTGGGTCAGTTGTTTTGCAGTGGGTCCTTTGGGCGTCAGGGTGATGAGGTGAAGGTCGCCTCCGAGTGGCACAAGAAGGGTGTCGCTGGAGCCCCAGCTGTAATCAGCAATGCCGATTGATCCCGAGATTCGTTTGCGCTCACGCAGTGCTTTTTCCTCCTCGGACAGTTCAACCGGGGTCGGCTCCAGCAGCCTGGAGTCGACAAGCATGCTCTGCTTTCCGGTTGCGACTTCATATTGCCAGAGGTCGAACCTGTTCTGTTCATCCGGCCGGGATTTGAGAAAGGTCACGCGTGTTCCGTCGGGGGAGTATTTCACCATCCGGGCGGTTGGTCCGGACAGGGATGGCGAAGCATAAAGGCGGTCAAGCGGCAGGGTGTCTGGCGCGTCGGTCAATATTTCGGTCTCCAACGTATTTCGTGACAGCTGGGCCATCGAAGGCGAAGCCGAAAATACGGCGGCCGCAATCACGGTAAACAGAGTGCAAATGGCAAATTTCATGGCCACGAACCTAGCCGTGCATGCTGGCATTTGTCATCCATCGGTGCGTGCGAAACCGGCGCTCAGCATTTTTTTCTACACAGACTGCTTTCGCCCCCTAGCCAAGCGAAGGCCTCACAATAGAGTGAGTTCCATGATGAACGGGGTGGGATTGTTTCAGCAGGCAATTACCCTGGTCGCCTCAGACAGGGGCGGCAACGCACTGCTTCGTGGTGCGGACCTTATGCGCCGGGCCGCTGATTCCGGCCATATTGCAGCAGCGAACAATTACGGAGCCATGCTGCATGCCGGTCGTGGCGTGAGGCAGGATTTTGTTGCTGCACGCGCTTATTACCATCAGGCGGCAAGTGCGGAACATCCTACAGGGCTGTTTAATCTTGGTTTTATGTGCTTCCACGGCCTTGGAGGTCCGGCGGATCACCGCCGCGCCCGTTTCCTTTTCCTGCGGGCCGCGCAGCAAGATGAAACCGATGCGATCACCTATCTTGGCCTGATGCTGATGTCCGGGCAGGGCGGAGAAGCAGATCCGGTCGCCGCGCGCGGCTGGTGGAGCCGGGGGGCTGCGCTCGGCAACAGCCGCTGCGCCTTCAATCTCGGTATTGCGCACGCTGGCGGTCATGGAAGTCCGCAGGACCTTGTGAAAGCCTGGCGTTGGTTCCGGCAGGCTGAGCGGCTCGGAAGTGCCGGTGCTGCGCGTGAGCTGCGCCGTCTCGAGCGAGCGATGAGCGCCGAAGAGCAAGACCGGGCGTTTCGTCGGGCCAGCTGACGGAAAGGGTGCCTGCAATTCATGGCACTTTTCCTGAGGAAGCTTATTCGCCGCGCCGGATTCGGTTTCCGCTGGGACATTCGCCCTATGGCGTCGCTGCTGGCCCCGGTTCGCTGACGGCGGGCACCTGCGCGCTTGATTTTATGGGGCGAGTGCGTAACTCAGCGGCGATGTAACTTCCCCAGACAGGATTCTTCCGCCATGGCCGGACCACAATACGTTTACCACATGCAAGGCCTCACGAAGGTCTACCCGGGCGGCAAAAAGGTGTTTGAAAACATTCACCTGTCTTTCCTTCCCGACGCCAAGATCGGTGTGGTCGGCGTAAACGGTGCCGGTAAGTCGACGCTGTTGCGCATCATGGCGGGGCAGGACAAGGAGTTCATCGGCGAGGCGTGGTCTGCAGACGGCGTGAAAGTCGGCTACCTGCCTCAGGAGCCGAAGCTCGACGAAAGCAAGACCGTTTTCGAGAACATTGCAGCGGCATGCCCTGAAAAGGTGATGCTGGACCAGTTCAACGAAATCTCCGGCAAGCTGGGCGAAGACTATTCCGACGAGCTCATGGAGCAGATGACGGAATTGCAGGAGAAGATCGATGCGGCAGATGCCTGGGACATCGACTCCAAGATCCAGATGGCCATGGAGGCGCTCCGCTGCCCCGACGATGATGCAGACGTAACCAAGCTGTCCGGCGGTGAGATCCGGCGCGTCGCAATCTGCGCCCTGCTTCTCTCGAAGCCCGACATGATCCTGATGGACGAACCGACCAACCACCTCGACGCCGAGACAGTCGCCTGGCTTCAGAACTACCTGATCAATTTCCCGGGGTGCGTGATCCTCGTCACCCACGACCGCTACTTCCTGGATGACATCACGACCTGGATCCTCGAACTCGATCGCGGCCGTGGCATTCCCTACCAGGGCAACTATTCCGATTGGCTGGAACAGAAGGCCAAGCGGATGGAGCAGGAAGCCCGCGAAGAGCGCGGCAAGCAGCGCTCGCTGGCCAAGGAACTCGAATGGGTTCGGTCCAGTCCGAAAGCCCGTCAGGCCAAATCCAAGGCGCGTATTCAATCCTATGAGCAGAAGGCCGCAGAGGCGGAACGCGAGAAGGTTTCCACGGCGCAGATCCGAATTCCGCCCGGTCCACGCCTTGGCAATGTGGTGCTGGAGGCGGAAGGCCTGCGCAAAGGCTTTGGCAACAACCTCCTCATTGAAGACCTGGACTTCAAGCTGCCGCCCGGTGGCATTGTTGGCGTCATCGGACCGAACGGCGCCGGTAAGTCGACCCTGTTCAAGATGATCCTTGGCCAGGAAGAGCCGGATGCCGGCACACTCCGCGTCGGCGACACCGTGAAGTTCGGTTATGTCGATCAGAGCCGCAACAAGCTGGATGACAAGAAGAATGTCTGGGAGGAAATCTCAGGCGGAACGGATGTCATCGACCTTGGCGGTGTCGAGGTGAACTCGCGCGCCTATGTCGGTGCTTTCAACTTCAAGGGCTCTGACCAGCAGAAGAAGGTTGGCCTCCTCTCCGGCGGTGAACGCAACCGAGTGCATCTCGCCAAGATGCTGAAGGAAAGCTCAAACGTGCTCCTGCTCGACGAACCGACCAACGACCTCGACGTTGAGACACTGCAAGCGCTGGAAGAAGGCCTCGATGCCTTCCCCGGCTGCGCTGTGATCATCAGCCACGATCGCTGGTTCCTTGACCGGATGGCGACGCACATCCTTGCCTTCGAAGGTGACAGCCACGTCGAATGGTTCGAGGGCGATTTCTCGTCCTATCTTGAAGACAAGAAGCGCCGGCTTGGAGAGGACGCAGTCAATCCGAAGCGCCTGAAATTCAAGAAATTCGCCCGATAGGAGAATTTTATCGGTCTCTGGCGTCGTCTCTTACGCAATTCGGTGCGAATCTTGCGTAGGGATGGGGCGTCAGGGAGCCCGATATGACGATAAGTGCATCTCCGAAACTTTCGGTCGTGATCACGAACTACAATTATGCCGCCTTTGTCGCGACGGCGATCGAAAGTGTCCTCTCACAGGATGTTGAGATCGAACTCGTGGTGGTCGACGATTGTTCCAAGGACAATTCGCGGGACATCATCCGGTCTTACGGTGACCGGATCATTCCGGTCCTGCAGGAGGTCAACCAGGGGCATGGTGGCGGGTTTAACGCCGGTTACGCCCGCACGACGGGAGATCTGGTCATGTTCCTGGATGCCGACGACTTTCTGCTTCCAGGTGCGGGGAAAACGATTGTCTCGAATTACGACGCTGAAATCGGCATGTACCTCTACCGGATGAACTATGCCGACGAAGAGGGGCAGCTTGGAGGCTTATATCCGCCTCCGCAGGTGCCGTTAGCGGATGGGGATGTCGCCGCACAATTGCGGGATATGGGCCACTATTCAGGTACGATCACTTCGGGGCTGGTCTACACCCGCGCCGCTTTGGAACAGGTCATGCCGATGGATTCAGAGACGTTCCGGCAAGGCGGTGATGGCTACCTCTCCGCGACTGTGCCGCTTCATGCTGTCGCTAAAGGCTTTGACCAGTCAATTTCCGCCTACCGCCTGCACGGGTCCCAGCATTCCCAGTTTGCCAAGGCTTATGCGAAACGTGCGCGTTGGCGCATCGGGCACCAGCAGGCCTGTTTCGCCTGCATCCGCGATCATGCCGCTCGTCAGGGGCTGCCGACCGCCGATGATCTGGGCGAGCGCGACGCAGGTCATCTGCAGGAACGGCTCGTCTCGCTTCTCTTCGAGCCTGAACTCCATCCTGTGGGTACCGATACCCGCGCGAGCCTGTTGAGAAAGCTGCGTGCGGCCAATCGTGAACGGTTCGGCGGCAAGGCGCTGCCGCGAAATGCCTGGTGGATTGTGATCGGTCTCTTGCCGAGCGGGACCGCCCGCACCGTACTTTCATGGAAGATCGATGTCGCGGCCCGTCCAACTTGGATGAACAGTCTCGGTCGTACACTCCGCAAGCGTCTCGGCATCGTGACCGGCTAGAACCGCACGATGGCCCTTGTTCTCTGCCGTTCGTCGGCTAGGCTCGTTTCGCGCGTGTGAAGGGGTATTCTGCATGAGAATTCTGGTGACAGCTTCGCTGCTGGCTTTGGCGCTGACCGGATGCGGCGGGCCTCCTGAACCTGCCGCGCAAGAGGAACTCGCCGTGATCCCCTCTTATGAGGCAACCGGCATTGTCGCGAAGACGCTGCCGGAACTCGCTGACGACCTCGCCGCCGGAACGATTACATCGGAAGGTCTGACCCAGGCCTATCTGGCCCGCATCGCGCTGCTCGATCGGGATGGACCGCATCTGCAGAGCATCATTTCGCTCAATCCGAATGCATTGCCGCTGGCACGGGCCAGCGATCAGCGCCGTCAGAATGGTGACACGCTCGGCCCATTGGATGGCGTACCGGTTCTGCTCAAAGACAATATCGAAAGCCTTGATCCCATGCCTACCACCGCGGGCTCGCTGGCACTGAAGGACAATATCACGGGGCGGGACAGCCCGCTCGTTGCGGGGCTGAGGGCGCAAGGCGCGATTATTCTTGGCAAGACCAATCTCAGTCAGTGGGCCAATTTTCGTGACAATGATTCCATGAGTGGTTGGTCATCTGTAGGCGGACAGGTTCGTAACCCTCATATGCTGGATCGCAATCCTTGCGGCTCCAGTTCCGGCTCCGGAGTGGCAGTCGCTGCATCGCTTGCGGCCGGGGCGGTGGGGACCGAAACCAACGGGTCAATCATCTGCCCGTCCAATGTGAACGGCATTGTCGGGTTCAAGCCGACGGTCGGCCTGATATCTCAGGAGGGGATCGTGCCGATCTCTCCCTCGCAGGATACGGCCGGACCGATGACGCGAACGGTGCGCGGCGCGGCGTTGATGATGAATGCGATGGATCCGGGCGATGAGGACTATACGATTGGCTTATCACCAGATTCGCTGAAAGGGATGCGGATCGGGGTGATGCGCTTCGCAGAAGGGTCGAATCAGGACATCAAGGGCAAGTTTGCTGCCGCGCTGGCGGTTATGGAAGCGCAGGGGGCGACGCTGGTTGATATCGACGCTTTCGAACCTGCCGCGGAGAATTTCCGGGACAGCACGCTGCCCCTGCTGCAATTCGAGTTCAAAGACAGCTTGAATGCATATCTGGCAACGACCCCGGAAACAGTCACGACGAAATCACTGAGGGAGTTGATTGCTTTCAACGAGGTGCATGCCGGCGAGGAAATGCCTCTGTTCGGGCAGGGCCTCTTCATCGCTTCCGAGGCTCGCGGGCCACTGACCGATCCGGCATACCTTGGGGCAAAAGCCGCCGTACGTTTTTCGACTCGCGAGCAGGGGATTGATCGTCTGCTTGCGGAGTATGACGTCAATCTGCTCGTTTCGCCTTCAGGCCCGGTCGCGCCTCGAATAGATCCTGTGAATGGAGACGTGTGGCCGGAATGGACGGGTGCCGGCTGGATGGCTGCGCAGGCCGGGTATCCCCACCTGACCGTGCCGATGGGCGACGTGCATGGAATTCCGGTTGGTGTGTCATTCATCGGGTCGGCAGGAGATGACGCAGCAATCATTGCTTATGGCTATGCCTACGAACAGGCGGCCCAGCTGCGACCTGATCCGCACTATCTGAAGAGCGCGGAGGACAGACCGGAAATTTCCACCGCGATGACGAAATAAGCGGGCTCAATTGGCAGGTGGTGTCTGCCGGCTCGGTGCGGGTACTCGGGTAGGGGCGCGGCCGCAGACGGCAGCTGCGTTCAGGCGGAAGCGCAAACAACCAGCGCTGCGAGACGTGCCAGCGGGGAGCCGGTCCACCGAACAATCATATTTCTGGCTCCGCGGAGGGCTGAACCTTTTCAGAAGCGGTTCTTCAGCGAAATCACCTTGGTGATCAACTTCGCCTCTTCTTCCGTGATGGTGAGCAGGCCGATCAGCTTTTCGAGGAACTCCGCTTCCGCCTGCACCAGCACCCCATCTGCGAGGGCGATGTCCAGGCAGTGGGCGAAGACGGCGAGGTGCATATCCTTTGGCAGGGCTTCGCATGCCTCGGCCAGCCAGTCCGGCCTGTCGACGCGCCGCTTCAGCACAATACGGTTCACCTGAGCCAGTTCGTTCTGATCAAGATTTTTCAGGGTCCGCGAACGGCGGGAAAGGGCGCGGATTTCTTCCTGTTCCTGCTCGGCGATCCGGCCGTCTGCGAATGCGGCGGACAGAATAAGGCAGAGAAATGCTTCCGGAATGCTCCAGTCGTTGGGGTGGTCAGGAAACTCCGTGACCAGTTCCTGCATGCTGAAGCCCGGTTTCTTTTCAGCCGTGATCGGACCGAACAGGGCCGGAGAGTTGTCTTGTGGATCGCCCATTGGCGTGTACTCCTGCTTCGATAGCTACTGAGGCAAACGGTAAAGTCAGTCCGGCCGGACCGGCGCCGGAACCGGCGGCCACGCTTCGACATCCGATTTCAGTTCTGCCAATGCATCCCGGCGTTCCGTGAGGGCAGTGATGACATCGTCCAGCCATTCGACATTGTCTGGCAATTCTCTCAGGCGGCGCGGTGCATTGGCCCGGCTGGGTTGTGCCAGAAGATCGGCAATCTCTTTCTCCAGTGCCTTGGATTGCTGTTGCAGCTGAACGATGCTCTGGAAGCCGGCATAGCTGGCAATGGTCGCCTGCTGTTGGGCAATCACCTGGTCACGGTTTGAGACCAGGGTTTCCAGCCTTTCCACTTCGGCGGCCTGGGTTGCCAGTTTCTGGTCAGCCTCTGCCAGCTGGGCACTGGTGTTGGAAAACACCATGAACAGCGCCACGACCGCTGCCACCAGCACGCCGGCAAGGAAGATGACCATGATGAGAAGACGCGCCTGTCCATGCTTGGCGTCCTTCACCTGGCGGGCAAGGGCCATCATGTCATCGTGCGTCGGCACGGACTGGAACACTTGCATGTCCGAATTGTCCGGAGATTGGACTGTTGGCACCGTCATACCCAGTATTCCTCATTCTCAATGTTCGTAACCATCAGGAGCATTTCAGGACTCCGTAGTGACCGTAGAAAGCGTTCAGATCATTCCAGACCGGGTCCTGCGGACCAAGCGTGATTTCCCGATTGCAGCGCTGGATGACTTGCAGGCCCTGTTCCAGCCTGGTGGCAAGGTCAACATCCGCCTGCAGATCATCAAACCAAACCACGTGTTCGCGGTCGCCCGCACCTGCAAGCGCTTCCTGTCCTTGGGTGAACGCGGTCTCTGCTGCTCTGAGGACGCTGCGCCATTGTGTCTGGGAGGCGAGGTTGTAGGCGCTGACGTCCATCGATTGGGCTTGTTTCAGAAAGAACATACCGCGCAGGAGGTTGGCTTCCGGCTCTCCGGTGTCAGGACAGCGGGCGGCGGCAGTGCCTTCTTTCACGGTCTTGCCGCCCTTCAGAATGGTCGCCAGACAGGCTTGCCGGTTGTACACCCATGTCCGCGCATTCAATGACACGGCGCGTTCGGCGTGGTCGAGTGCACTCCTCTGCCAGCCGTCTGGGCGGGTGATCGTCTCAGCGACACTCATCATATAATTGGCTTCAGCAGCCTGCATGCCGTTCAGTCCGCCTTCAGCTGTGCGCAGCGCGCTCAGCGCGGCCGGAAAGTTGCCATTGTTGAACTCTTTCAGCCCGATCTCGTAACGGACTTCGGCGGAGACACTGCCTTCCGCATTGGCCTGTTTGAGCGTTTGCAGCGCAAGTTCCGGTTGTCCGCATGCGTCATAGGCAGAAGATAGAGAGAGAATGGTGGTAGTTTTGGCTGTGCCGGTGAGACCAGGGATACCAGCCTTGAAGGCGGGAATGGCCAGGGTGCACTGGCCTGTGTCGCTGTAGGCGTCTCCCAGCAAGGCGTAGCGGTCAGGGGTGGGGGCCAGGTTCACGGAGTCCTGCAAAGCACTCGCGGCTTGTTCGGCAAGGGCCAGGCGCTTCGCCGAACCGGGTGCGCCGGAAACTTTGGACAGTGCCATGAGCGATGCGCCAAGCTGTTCATAATCGCTGGCGCGCTCAGCGGGTGTTCCGGATGCAGAGAGTGTCACCGCATTCCGATAGGCATTTGCCGCACTTTCCAGATAGGTGCGGGTGCCAGCCGGATCGCGTATCGCAAGGGCCTGGTAAACGGCGCCCATGCCCCGAGTGGCAGGCAACCGGAAACGGTCGGTATCGAGCGTGTCGCGATAATCCGTTATGGCGCCCAGCGACGCTTCAATCGAGGGAGCTGGATCTGCCTTGGCCAGCTCCTCTCTGACGCGTTCCGCCCGTTCAAAAGCGATTTCAGCGAGTTGGTCGGACGCAGGTGCGGTGTAGTCCGGGCACGCGCTGACAAGACGTCTGAGGTCCTCAACATAAAGATACTCACGCTCACGGCCGATATCGCTGTTCACGCGCCACCGGGTGTCGAGGAGCTCGCAGCCAAGGCGCGCGGCGACTGGCGCTTCTGTTGCGGGCGGGATTTCGACAGAGATTGAGGAGAGCAGGGCCGCAGCATCTGTCAGGCACTTCGTCCGCGTTCCGCAGCTGGCGGTCGTGGCGCCGCTGTTGGCAACACCGCGCAGAGCCCGGCTGCGTTCAAGAGTCCGGCGAAGGACGAAGCGCTTGTTGGTGGCGACCTGTCCGGCGCTACCGTTCATGCTGACCTGATTGTCCTGTTGCGACGCGAGTGACTGGTCGAGCAGGGCGAGTGCTGTCTGGCTGCAGGCGCCGGAGCTTGGGCAGAGTGTGTTCGCTGAACCCGTCGCGGCAAGCGCGTTATAGGCGCTTGCCGCATTGAAAAAGGCGCTGGCCCGCTCAATCCCGCTGCGGGAAGGATCCGCGGCAGCTGAACTGCCCCCGCAGGTTTGTGCCATGGATTCCGCGCCGGTCGCGGGCACAAACACTGAGCGATCGAAGCAATCGCTAAGGTTCGACCACATCTTCGCTGGCGCTTCAGCCAATGTGGTTGGAGCCGCAGACGCACAACTGATGAGAGCCAGAAGCCCCAATGCGCCAAGTGGCGCGGTCCACAGTTGTCTGAACGGAGTTGCTTGTGCCGTCATCGCCTCACCCACCAAGATCCAGCAGTCTTCCGCTTTATCAGGCAGTGTCGCGTTAACACTGCATCGCGTTGCCGCCTCGAATTAACCATAACACCTCAATTGCCGCCGGTCATGTGGCGTTCAATGTCTGCGGAACGGCGCCTTGGCATTGTACAGGAGTCGGCAGCCAGCCGAGCTGGCGTCTGCGCGGTGCTTCGACGCAGAGATAACGGATTGCCCTAATAACAAAGGCCCGCTTCCAAAAAAGGAAACGGGCCTCCGATCAGTTGATTGAATTTCAGGGAATTCAGGTGCGCTTGTCGCTTTCCAGCTTACGCGTCATGCCGTCGATCTTGTCGATCAGCGCTTGTGCCGAACCATTGGTACGGTCGAGCAAGGCAAGGAACTGGGCTCGCTGTTCAATGCCGAGCCAGATGAGGTTTCCATCGAGGTTCAGTGCGACGTCCACAACCTGATATTGCCCATTGCGCAGCAATACGCGCCAGCGGACGTCCATATCCTTGCCGTCATCGCGGCGAATGACCGTATTCACGATCGAATCGGTATCGGAGCGGTCGACCGAGTCTTTCACGACCACGGCTTCCCCCCGGTACGCATCGAGCTCGTTTTCATAGACGGCGAGCGCATATTCCCGGAATACTTTCTGGTACTCAGCCAGTTCAGTCTCACTAAAGCGGCGCGCGTACTTGCCGATTGCAAAATTGGCCACTGCCTTCATGTCCGTGAACTCGTCCATGTAAGCATTGAATTTTTGTGTGCGTTCGTCCGCATTCAGAGACGGATCGTTCAGGGATGCCAGAACTTCACTGGCATTCTTCTGAACATACGCTTCTGTCTTTGCGTCCGCGGCAGCCGGCAGCGTCAGCGCGGCGAGCGCAGCAATGGCGATGGCGGGGGTCACAAGGCGTTTCAAGGGGCAGCTCCTGCTTCAGTCGTGTCTGCTTGGCTATTCGTCAAATTCGTCAAAATCTGGGAGATCTTCGTACAACTCTGACTCATCCTCCGGACGACCATTACGAATCTCAGCCTGACGCTGAGATGAATAAATACGTCGCAGCGCCACATATGGTTCCGGTTGCGAGTTCAGCTGCTCGATCTGATCTTCCAGTGCGACCCGTGCATTCAGTGCAGACAGTACGCCCCGGCCAACCGCAATTTTGTCGTCCAGGTCCGGATCGCCGTCGAATTCTGTCCAGGTGAGCGGATCAAGCGCCATATCCACCCCAGATCCAAAAAGGTCGCGCGGGGTGCTCGGACCCATGACCGGCAACACCAGGTAAGGGCCGCTATCAACACCCCAGACCGCGAGCGTCTGGCCAAAATCTTCCGAATGCGGCTCAATGCCGAGATGATCGGCGGCGTCCCAGAGGCCCGCGATGCCCACCGTCGTATTGATAGTGAAGCGCATGAACGTGTCGCCGGCGCGTTCCGGTTCAGCCTGCAACACATCGTTCACAAAGATGACCGGGGCGCGAAGATTGCGTAGAAAATCGCCGATCCTGTCGCGGGCGAACTCCGGAGTCACAGCTTTATAAACGCCGGCCGCCGGCCCGAGGGCATATTTGTCCACGCCGTTGTTGAACGCGAACATCTGCCGGTTGAAGCCTTCATATGGGTCAGCCACAGCGCCCGGATCCGCCGCTTCCGTTGGCGTTGTTGCGCATGCACCAAGTGTGAAGACCGCCGCGGCGGCCGCAAATCGGAAGTTCATGATAGCAATTTCCCGTTTCTTGGCTCGGTACATGGTTATTTCCCCCAAATGACGCAACTCACACTTACGTAATTCCAATTACATGCGACTATGCTGCAACAGCGACTTGGTTCCTTGCAAAACGTATAAAAGAATGTTTATACGTTTGCCATGAGCGAGCGATTTGACCTCACACTGGAGCGGCTGCGGGCGGCTGGAGAGCCGACTCGCCTGCGTATTCTGGCACTTCTGCGTGAACGCGACCTTTCCGTCGGCGAAATCGTGCAGATTCTTTCTCTCAGCCAGCCGCGCCTGTCGCATCACCTCAAAGCGCTGACCGGCGCTGGTCTGGTCGAGCGTCTGCCGGAGGGCTCGTTTGTCTTTTACCGCGCCGCAAGCCGAGGCGATGGCCGGACTTTTCTTGACTCATTGTTCGAGCAGTTGGGAGACCACGTGCCCGAACTGTTGCGGGATGCGGAAAGACTGGATGAAGTCAGCGCGTCGCGGGCCGCTTCCGCACAGGCCTATTTTTCGTCCGTCGCAGATAATTGGGATGCGATTCGGACGCTCCACTACCCGAATGAGGCGATCGAACAGGCGCTGCTGGAAATAGCCGGACCGGGACCGTTCCGCAGGGTTGTGGATTTCGGCACGGGCACGGGCCGGATGCTGGCACTCTTTGCGCCGCGCGCCGTTGAGGCCGAGGGCATCGACCTCAGCCATCATATGCTGACGGTTGCCCGCGCAAATCTGGAGCGTGACGGCAGTCCTGTTGCACGTGTCCGGCAGGGGGATGTCACGGCCGTACCGTTCGAGGATGCCTCAGCCGACCTCGTGATCATCCATCAGGTGCTGCACTATGTAGACGCGCCCAACAGGGTGATCGCAGAGGCCGGGCGGATACTGCAGCCGGGTGGACGGCTGCTTGTTGTGGACTTCGCCCCGCATGATCTGGAATTTCTCCGCACCGAACATGGCCACCACCGCCTCGGTCTGTCTCCCGACGCCATGCAAGGCTGGGCGGCTACAGCCGGGCTGAAACTGTCTGAGCCGCGCGCATTTGCGCCGCCACCCGAAAACGAACAAGGACTGACCGTCCACATCTGGACCGCAGAAAAGTCCGCAGATGCGCAGGAAACCGCTGCATGAGTACTTCTACCCCCCACGTTTCATTCGAATTTTTCCCGCCCAAGAGCGATGCGATGGCAAACCGCCTGTGGGATACGGTCCAAAGGCTTGAGCCGATGGCGCCAGACTTCGTGTCTGTCACTTATGGCGCTGGCGGCTCGACCCGTGAGCGGACCCACGAAACCGTCAAGCGGATCGCCCAGGAAACCAGCCTGAAACCCGCGGGCCACCTGACCTGTGTGTCGGCGACGAAGGCGGAAGTGCTGGCGGTTGCTGAGGAGTACTGGCAGGCGGGGGTGAAGCACATCGTGGCGCTGCGGGGCGATCCGCCGGCGGGGATGGGGGCGAAGTTCGAGGTGCATCCGGGCGGATTCCGCGATTCCGTGGACCTCGTGAAAGGCCTGCGCGAGCATCGCCCGGAGCTCGGAAAATGTTTCGAAATTTCAGTGTCCTGCTATCCCGAACTCCATCCGGAGAGTGACGGCTGGGATGCCGAGATTGCCTATTTGAAGGCCAAGCAGGATGCCGGTGCAGACCGCGCGATCACGCAATTCTTCTTCGAGCCTGAGACCTATCTGAACTTCCTCGACAAGGCCCGGGCAGGCGGCGTCACCATGCCTATCGTGCCCGGTATCATGCTTCAGGCGAACTTCCGCGGACTACAACGGATCAGTGGACTCTGTGGGGCGACTATACCGGACTGGCTGGCAGACCTTTATGACGGCCTCGACGACGATGAGGAGACCCGCGAACTGGTCACGGCGAACGTCGCGGCTGACCTCTGCCGCAAGCTGGCGGAGCAGGGGGTGCAGAACTTCCACTTCTACACGCTCAACCGGGCAGGGCTGGCTTTGTCCACCTGCCGCCTGCTGGGCCTGAAACCTCACCCGGCACAGGCGGCCTGAGCCATGTCTGCCAATCCGATCCACATCACGCTGGTCACGCTCGGGGTTGCCGATGTGCAGGCGTCGGCGGCCTTCTATGAGAAGCTCGGCCTGAAACGCGCACCCGCCTCGCAGGAGGCGGTCGTGTTCTTTGACATGGGCGGTGTCGCCCTCGGCCTGTTCGGCCGGGAGCCGCTGGCAGAAGACGCAGGCGTCCTGCCACAGGGCGATGGCTTTCGGGCGGTCACACTGGCCTGGAACCAGCCGAGCGAAGAAGCGGTCGACGACGCCCTGATCCGGGCGATCGAAGCAGGCGGCCAGCTGATCAAGGCTGCGAAGAAAGTCTTCTGGGGTGGCTATTCCGGGTATTTCTCAGACCCTGACGGCCACCTCTGGGAAGTCGCCTACAACCCCCATTCGCCTTTGCGCGAAGATGGAACCATGGAGCTCTAGATGACACGGCAGGAACGCATTGTGGCGCTGAAAGCAGCTGCGAAAGAACGCATCCTCATTCTTGATGGCTCATGGGGCGTCATGATCCAGCGCCGTGGCCTGGAAGAAGGCGATTATCGCGGCGACCGCTTCACTGAGGCGAAGTATCCGGGCCAGATGAAGGGGAACAATGACATCCTCTGCATCACCCGGCCGGACATCGTGACCGATCTGCACAATGCCTATTACGCCGCCGGGGCCGACATATCCGAAACAAACACGTTCAGTGCGACGGTCATTGCGCAGGACGACTACAAGCTGGACGCCCAATCCGTGCGGGATATCAATCTGGAAGGCGCCCGCCTTGGCCGCGAGGCGGCGGATGCCTGGACGGCGAAGGAGCCGCACAAGCCGCGTTTCCTAGCCGGATCGATCGGGCCGCTGAACAAGATGCTGTCCATGTCATCTGACGTGAACGATCCGGGCGCGCGCTCGGTGACGTTTGACGAGGTGTACGACGCCTATCGCGAACAGATTCAGGCGTTGAACGAGGGCGGCGTGGATCTCTACCTGATCGAAACGATCACCGACACGCTGAACTGCAAGGCCTGCATCAAGGCGATTATGGACCTTGAAGCCGAAGGCATGGAGAAGCTGCCGATCTGGATTTCGGGCACGATCACCGACCGTTCCGGCCGCACCCTGTCGGGCCAGACGGTCGAGGCATTCTGGAACTCGGTCCGCCATGCCAAGCCATTTGCCATCGGCTTCAATTGTGCCCTTGGCGCAGACCTGATGCGCCCGCACATCGCGGCCCTGTCGCGTGTCGCCGACACGCTGGTCGCGGCCTATCCGAATGCCGGCCTGCCGAACGAGATGGGACAGTATGACGAGCAACCGGGCCAGACCTCCGGCGCCGTCGGCGGCTGGGCCAAGGATGGCCTCGTCAACATTCTCGGTGGCTGCTGCGGCACAACGCCGGAGCATATCTCGGCCATCGCGAAAGCCTGCGAAGGCGTGAAGCCGCGCGACTCGGCTGAGACGAAGCACACGATGCGCCTCGCAGGGCTTGAGCCGTTCGAGGTGGTTTCATAATGGGCGCGTGGGGCATTGGAAATTTCGAGAATGATGATGCCGCAGACTTCGTCTATGATGTCGAGGAGGACGGAGTTGGTGCCATCCGACGTGCGATCGAGGCGGCAGGGACTGAACATGCGGATGGCTATATCGAGGCGCCGACGGCCGCATGTTTGATCGCTGCGGGCGAATTTATGGCTGTCGCGCTGGGCAAGCCTGCGCCCACTCTGTCTGAAGACGTGGTGGCCGCCGCGAAGCGATTGGCAATCCAGCCAGAGATGGTTTCAAAGGCCTTGCCTTTGCTCGCTTCCATTCTGGAGGAGGGCGAACTTAAGGAGTTGTGGGACGAAAGCGGCAATGCAGCGGAATGGCGGCAACATGTGATGACCCTGATCGAGCGTCTCAAATGAGCGGTTTTGTTGCGGCCGAAGGCGATCTCTTCGTCTTCTACGGCCTCCTGAAACTCGGCGCCGCGGGGCAGCCAGCGGACTTGCCGCTGGCGACCGCCGGCGCGTTCGGCGAACCCTGCCGGTTCCGTGGGCGGATGGTGGACCTTGGTGGCTTTCCGGGCGTGGTGGCAGGCGACGCGCTCTGCCACGGCATCCGCTGGCAGCTGAAGGATGTCTCCATCGTGGTCCCGATGGATGAATTCGAGGACGTGACCGACGATCCGGCCACCAGCCTCTACATCCGCACCCGCATTCCCCTGTGTGACGACGCAGGCGACGAGACTGGCGAAACCGCCTGGATCTACTGGTATAATCAATCCGTCGAGGGCTACCCGCTCGTCGCCGACGGCAACTGGCCCCTGGACGCCGGAAAAACGAGAAAATGACAACTTCAGCTTCCCAATCCTTCGTGAACGTCGGTGAACGCACTAACGTGACCGGCTCCGCCGTCTTCCGCCGCATGATCACGGAAGGCCGCTATGCCGATGCCGTCGAGGTTGCCCGCCAGCAAGTCGAGAACGGCGCGCAGGTGATCGACGTCAACATGGACGAAGGCATGCTGGACGGTGCCGAGGCCATGCGCACCTTCCTGAACCTGATCGCTGCTGAGCCGGATATTGCCCGTGTGCCGGTCATGATCGACAGCTCCAAATGGGAGGTGATCGAGGCAGGCCTGAAGTGCGTGCAGGGCAAGTCTATCGTCAACTCTATCTCCATGAAGGAGGGTGAGGATATCTTCCGCGAGCAGGCGGCAAAGTGCTTGTCATATGGCGCGGCGGTTGTCGTCATGGCGTTTGACGAGGTCGGGCAGGCGGATACGAAAGAGCGCAAGGTCGAGATCTGTCAGCGGGCGTTCAGGATACTTACCGAAGAAGTCGGCTTCCCGGCAGAAGACATCATCTTTGACCCGAACATCTTCGCGGTCGCAACGGGGATCGAAGAGCATAATAACTATGCGGTAGATTTCATCGAGGCCGCGCGCGTCATTCGCGAGACGTGTCCGGGGTGTCATATCTCGGGCGGGCTTTCGAACGTCTCCTTCAGTTTCCGAGGCAACGAGCCTGTACGCCGCGCAATGCACTCCGTGTTTCTCTATCACGCTATCCCGGCGGGCATGGACATGGGGATCGTCAATGCGGGCCAGCTCGACATCTATGACGATATCGAGTCCGAACTGCGGGAGCGGGTTGAGGACGTTATCCTCAACCGGCGCGACGACTCGACCGAGCGCCTCATCGAGATCGCTGAAGGCCTGAAGGGTCAGAAGGGCAAGACGGCGGTGAAGGACCTGTCCTGGCGCGAAGCGCCGGTGGCAAAACGGCTGGAACATGCGTTGGTGCACGGCATCACGGAGTTCATCGATCAGGATACGGAAGAGGCGCGGCAGAACTCAGAGCGCCCGCTGCATGTGATCGAAGGGCCGCTGATGGCCGGCATGAATGTGGTTGGTGACCTGTTCGGCTCCGGCAAGATGTTCCTGCCGCAGGTGGTGAAGTCCGCCCGCGTCATGAAGCAGGCCGTCGCCTGGCTTGAGCCTTACATGGAAGAAGAGAAGCAGCGCCTCGGTACGGTGGATGTTTCCAACGGCAAAGTGCTGATGGCGACCGTGAAGGGCGATGTGCACGATATCGGCAAGAACATTGTCGGCGTGGTGCTTGCCTGTAACGGCTATGAGATTCTGGATCTGGGCGTCATGGTGCCCGCCGAGACCATCCTGGACACCGCAGAGAAAGAGAAGGTGGACGTGATCGGCCTGTCCGGCCTGATTACGCCGAGCCTTGATGAGATGGTCTATGTCGCGGCCGAGATGCAGCGCCGCGGCATGGTCCAGCCTCTGCTGATTGGCGGGGCGACGACCAGCCCGGCGCATACGGCGGTGAAGATCGACCCGGTAATCAAGTCCGCCCCGGTCATTCATGTGGCCGATGCAAGCCGCGCGGTCGGCGTGGTCAGCGCGCTGCTGAGCGCAGGTGAGAAACAGGGCCTCGTTGAGCAAACCCGCGCCCGCTACCAGCACATGCGCGAAGCCCGGCAAGGCGGTCCGCCGAAGCCACGTTTGCCGATCGACCTGGCGCGGAAGAAAGCGCTCCAGCCTGACTGGGAAACCTATGAGCGGCCTGCGCCGACCTTTAGCGGTGTAAGGACGTTCGAGAATATCGATCTTGCAACACTCGCCCGCTACATTGACTGGACCCCCTATTTTTCCGCCTGGGACCTTGCCGGGAAATATCCGGCCATTCTGGAAGACGATATTGTCGGCGAGGCGGCCACATCGCTCTGGAATGATACGCAGGCGATGATGCAGCGTCTCATTGGCGAAGGTTGGCTGAAGCCGAAGGCGGTTGTCGGCTTCTGGAAGGCCAATCGCGATGGCGATGACATTCGCCTTGAGACAGGGGATGTGTTCCATACACTCCGCCAGCAGATGGAGAAGGACAATACGCGTCCGAACTTCGCCATGTCTGATTTTGTCGCGCCGGAAGGCGAAGACTGGATCGGCGGCTTCTGCGTGACCGCTGGCGGGGAAGCCGAGGTGATTGCGTCGGAATTCACGAAAAAGGGCGATGATTACTCGTCCATCATGGTCAAGGCGCTGGCGGACCGGTTCGCCGAAGCGATGGCGGAATACATGCACGAGCAGGTGCGCCGCGAGCTGTGGGCCTATGAGCCGGATGAAGCGCTTTCCAATACGGATCTGATCGCCGAGAAGTATCGCGGCATCCGCCCGGCACCGGGCTATCCGAGCCAGCCGGATCACACGGAGAAGGAAACCCTGTTCCGTTTGCTCGATCCCGAAGGCCGTATTGGCGTATCGCTGACGTCGAGTTTCGCGATGACGCCTGCCTCCAGCGTGTCCGGGCTCTATTTTGCCCATCCGGAAGCAGTCTATTTCGCTGTCGGGCGGATCGAGCAGGATCAGGTGAAGGATTATGCCCGCCGCAAAGGCTGGGACCTGCGCACAGCGGAGCGCTGGCTGGCGCCTATCCTGAACTACGACCCGTTCGCCGCCCCATGAGGTCGTGCTGAGCCCTGATCCGGCAGATGGCCTAGCGCAGATAGTCCATTGTCTCTTCCAGTTCGAAGCCCGGCGTTTCTTCCACGAAATGGCGAAGCCAGTAGGCATGACCCGCGCCATAGACCACGACCACCCGGTCGCCCGGGCGGGTTGCCTTGACGAGGTTGGCGAAGATCAGCGCGTTGCGCGCATACCAGCCATAGTTCAGCGCGGCACCAGCCAGATCCTCACCATCTGAGATTCCCAGCATGCCGTAATAGAATTCATCATGCTGCTCGCGCAGTTTCGAAGTATCGTTGTGGCGGCCAAGCAGTTGGGTGATGGTTTCGGTGGACTGGGCCGCTTCGACAGCCTGCGACTCGGCCTGGATGCGAGCAATCTTTTCTTCGATCAGACCTGTCTGACCGGTGGCTTCTGCCGCCGCTTGTACACGGTCAAACGGGAAGAAATCGAGATCGCCGTCATGTTCGTCGATGGCATAGACCCGGTCGAGCCCCTGCTGGTCTGCCAGGCGGAAGCCTATCTGAACGATCTCGTTCCGGTCCTTCGAGAGGTCTGACGGCTGGAACGCCTTGTAGCTGTCGCTGAGCAGACCGTCCGTCCGGCGGGTCGATTCAATTGCAACAACTGTCGGGCGGAAGGCGGCGAGCCGGTCCATCAGCGCTTCCAGTTCCTGCTGCCTTTGCGGGCGAAGCACATCGTCGGCCTGCATGTTCACCACGTCGTAGCCCGGATTGGCGAAATGGTAGGTGCCCAGCACCATCACCTTCACGACATCCGTTTCAGGCGCGGGATCAGGCGCGACGGTGGTGCAGGCGGCCAGGAACAGTGCGGCAAGTGCCGAAATCAGGCGTAGGGTCATCGAAAACCTCCGTTTCCCGGGTAGATGCCGCGAGGGGCCTCGATGGATGCAAGCGGGCGCAAATAAAAGCATCCAATGAAAATTTCTGCCGAGGCTGGCGCGACTGGAAGGAACGGTCCGAGTCGCATAAACAGGGGCCGTGTCCACGGGAAGGGCGGAGACGATCATGACAGACAACCGGCTTACGGGAGAAAACGCAAAGATTGTCGCGACCCTCGGGCCCGGCAGCCGCTCTCCCAAGGAGGTCGTGGCGCTGGCCTATGCGGGTGTGGATGTCTTCCGGCTGAATTTCAGCCATGGCGAGCACGCGGCTCATCTTGAGGCGCTGCAGGCGGTCCGTGCGGCGGAGGAGAAGACCGGACGCCCGCTGGCGACGCTGGCGGACCTGCAGGGACCCAAAGTGCGCGTCGGCAAGTTTCCGGACGGCGGGATTCGGCTAGGGTTCCGGAAAGAATACCATCTGGTTGCTGCCGATGAGACCGGCGAAGCCGATACGATCCCGGTGCCGCACAAGGAAATCGTCGATATTCTCGAAGAGGGCGACACGATCCTAGTGGATGACGGCAAGCTGATCCTGACCGTGACACAGGCGGGCGACGCGCCAAAGGTGCGCGCTGAAGTCCCCGGCAAACTGAGCGACAAGAAGGGCTTCACCGTTCGTGGAAAGCCTCTGCCTGTTCGTGCCCTGACGGACAAGGACAGGGCCGACCTCGAATTCGCGCTGGAGATCGGCGTCGACATCGTGGCGCTTTCCTTCGTGCAGAGCGTGGATGATGTCGAAGAGGTGAAGGCCATTATCGCCGGCCGGGCGCCGCTTGTCTCGAAGCTGGAAAAGCCTGCGGCCATCACCAACCTTGATGCCATCGTCGAAGCGTCCGACGCGGTCATGGTGGCGCGCGGCGATCTCGGGGTTGAGTTTGCGCCGGAGGATGTACCGGTGATCCAGCGCCGGATCGTGCGGGCGGCACGGGCGCGCGGACGCCCCGTAATCGTGGCGACGCAGATGCTGGAGTCCATGATCGAGAACGCGGCGCCGACCCGGGCCGAAGCCTCTGATGTTGCGACCGCGATCTATCAGGGTGCTGATGCTGTAATGCTTTCTGCAGAAACTGCCGTTGGCCGCCATCCTGCGACGGCCGTCGCCATCATGGCGCGGATCATTCGCGCGACGGAGTTTGCCGAGGATTACCGTCAGGCGATTGCCCAGTTTGCCGGTGACTCCACAGAGCCGTCGGCCGTCGATGTCATCGCCACGACGGCTCAGGCGATGGCTTGTGCCGAGGGGGCAGGGGCGCTGGCGCTCAGAACAGGCGCGTTTGACAGGCTGGCCCGGTTCTCCCGTGTTCGGGGACCTGCGCCGATCCTGTACGGATCTTTGGACGACCGGCGGTTACGGCAAGCCTGTCTTTTGTGGGGTGTGCATCCTCAGCGCCTGAATGCCGGGGCGGCCTATTGGTATCGCGATCTGATGGATGCTGCAGGCCTGAAAGGCCGCGTCGCATATGCCCGTTGGGCCGGAGAAGACGGTCGCTTTGCGTGGGAAGTCGGCGTGGGCAAGGGCGAGGATGGAAAGCCGATCACTGGCGTGTAATCACTGGCGGATAATCAGTGTGTCACCCTTGAACTCATAGGAATAGAGTTCGCCCAGGAAGCTCATCCCGAGCAGCGACTGCTCCAGGCCTTCTCTCAGCACCATCGCGCTGACATCTTCCATCTCCACCCGGCCGATGCGCACACGGTCGAGCACGACATAAGCGCCTTGCGTGATCCCGCCCGCCGTACGAATTTCATTGTCGAATTCCAGGTCGGAAGGGCTTAACCCGATGCGCTGGGCATCATGCAGTGTCAGGGCGACAATGCTGGCGCCGGTATCTACCATGAAACGGACATCGGTTCCCTGGACATCGGCGCGGGTCCAGTAATGGCCGTCGGCTTCGCGGCTGATGATTGCTGCCTTGTCGAAATTGGCACGCGGCGTTGAGCTGATGTCTGGTGTACCGGAATTGGTCAGAGACGCGGCGGCAGGCGTTGCGCCGTCCATTGCTTCTGTTTTGGGGACCACGAAAAACACCACGGTTGCGGCAATGATGAGAGCCGCTGCGAGCATGGGGAGTACGTGTCTGGCATACATGGTGTCAGCGCTTTCCCAGAGCCTCCAACCGGGTGATGCGCTCGGGCAGCTCAGCGATGACGCTGTTGCGGCCAGCCTCCCCCATGGCGACCCATTGGCCAATTTCCTTCAATGAGCGCGCACAGCCTAGGCACCAGCCTGTCGATGCGTCAACTGCACATACCCGGATGCAGGGGGACTTTATTGGTTCACGAGACATCAATATACCCTGTATCCAGTGAGGGTTGCGGGGCGGAGTGTATCAGCGGCAAGGTAACAAATCCTTGTCGTGCAGACACCCTGTGACCTGTTATTATGGCCGTGGAATCGCGCCAGCGGAATGCAGGAGAATATCAACGTGCCAGAACCTGTACGCGAAGGCTCACCTTTGGCGGATGTCCGGGCGCTCGTGCTGAGCGCGCCGCTCGCTCCCACTGAACCTGGAAAACAGGTGCATGACGCCTTGCTCGGCATGGGGCGGGAAGGCGATTTTGGCCGCCTTGGCGAGGCGGCTGAGTGGCTGGCCAATTGGCAGAACCGGTATCCGCCACGCATCGAAAAGCCGACTCTGGCCATTTTTGCGGGATCCCATGGGATCGTGGAAGAGGGCGTGTCGATGTCCTCCAACCAGGATACGCAGGCGCATGTAAGCGCGCTTCGGGAAGGGCGCGCGCCTCTTTCCGCGATTGCCACGCAGGCTGGCGCCTCCATTCGGGTGTTTGAACTCGCGCTCGACAAGCCGACGCCAAGCATCGCCGAGACCGCTGCCATGTCCGAAAAGGAATGCGCCGCGACCATCGCGTATGGATTTGAGGCGACGGAAGACAATCCCGACCTGCTGGCGCTCGCCGTGGCGGGCGCAGGTGTCGGCACGGCTGCGGCCGCAGTCGCATGCGCGCTCTATGGCGGCTCGCCGGATTACTGGGTGCGTCCCAGCAGCCAGACATCCCCGACACTGTCCCGCAAGCGGATCGAGCTTGTCAGCCGGGCGCTGACGCTCCATCGCGGCCACCTGTCAGACCCGCTGGAAGCGCTGCGCTGCCTTGGCGGACGGGAACTGGCCGCCTGTGTGGGGGCGATCATCGCCTCTCGGCATCAGGGGATTCCGGTTGTCCTGGATGGGTTTGCAACGACGATTGCCGCGGGCGTGGTCCACGCTATCGACCCCAAAGCCATCAGTCACTGCCTCGCCTCGCACATCACGCGACGGCCGGCGCATGAAGCTGCATTGGAGCGTCTTGGGCTGAAACCGCTGATGCAGATGGAGTTCCAGACGGGCGGCGGACTTGGATCTGCCTCAGCAATCGGCCTTCTGAAAACGGCCTGTGCGCCATTCATTGCAGAACCAGCCCCCACCTGACGCAGGGGCATCTGCGACTAATCGGCGACTTAGTTTACGTTGACGTTCGCGTCACCTTGCCAGCCACTACAAATGGCTGACATAGAGAGCTGTGCCTGTCAGCAGGATCAGACCGTTTCGGAGGAGCACGTTATGAATCTGGAGTTTACACCTGAAGAGATCGAATTCCGTCAGGAAGTTCGGGCCTTCATCGAAGAGAATTATCCCAAGGAACTGGCTGGTGCCGGTACCCGCGAAGACCTGAGCCGCGAGCAATTCCTCGCCTGGCACAAGGTGCTCGGCAAAAAGGGCTGGTCCGTGCCGGCATGGCCGGAAAAGTACGGCGGCACCGGTTGGACCTCGACCCAGAAATATATCTGGGGTGAAGAGAACGCCCGCATGGATGCCATCATGCCGCTGCCGTTCGGCGTCTCCATGGTCGGTCCGGTGATCTACACCTTCGGCAATGAAGAGCAGAAGGCACAGCACCTGCCGGGCATCCGGTCCGGCGACGTCTGGTGGTGCCAGGGCTATTCGGAGCCGGGCGCCGGTTCTGACCTCGCAAGCGTGAAGACCACCGCCGTGCGCGATGGCGATCATTATGTCATCAACGGCCAGAAGACCTGGACCACGCTGGCACAGCATGCCGACTGGGGCTTCTTCCTTTGCCGGACAGACCCGAACGCAAAAGCCCAGGAAGGCATTTCGTTCATTCTCGTCGACATGAACACGCCGGGCATCGAAGTTCGCCCGATCAAACTGATCGATGGCACCCATGAAGTGAACGAGACCTGGCTGACGGATGTCCGCGTGCCGGTCGAGAACCTGGTGGGTGAAGAAAACAAGGGCTGGACCTACGCCAAGTTCCTGCTTGCGCACGAACGTTCCGGCATCGCCGGCGTGGCCCGCTCCAAGCGCGGCATCGAGCGCCTGCGTGACATCGCCACGAAGGAAACGGTCGACGGCACGCCGCTGATCGAAACGCCGGAATTCTCCCGCAAGATCAGCCAGCTTGAAATCGACCTGACGGCGCTTGAGTTCACCGAACTCCGCACGCTTGCGTCGGAAGCAGCTGGCAAGGGCCCGGGCCCGGAAAGCTCGATCCTGAAAGTGAAGGGGACCGAGGTGCAGCAGCGCCTGACCGAACTCACGCTGGAAGCTGTGAACCATTACGGCGCGCCTTACGCCTATGGCATGGAAACCACCGGCAACGGCGCCGGTATCGGTCCGGACTATGCGGACTATGCGGCCGAGACGTATTTCAACATGCGTAAGACGTCGATCTATGGCGGCTCCAACGAAATTCAGCGCAACATCATCACGAAAATGATCCTGGGCCTTTAAGCCCGAGGCCAGAGAGGAAACGACTCAAATGGATTTTAATTTCACTGAAGAACAGGGAATGCTTCGCGACAGCCTCGCGAAGATGATCCGCGACCAGTACGACTTCGAAACCCGCCGCAAGGTGGTCGCTTCGGCTGAAGGCTGGCGCAAGGACATGTGGATGCAGTTCGCTGAACTCGGCCTGATGATGGCACCGTTCAGCGAAGAAGACGGCGGCCTCGGCGGCGGTCCGATCGACGCCATGGTCGTGATGGAAGAATTCGGCAAAGGCCTCGTGGTCGAGCCGTACGTGCCGAGCGTTGTGTGCGGCGGCGGTTTCGTGAAGCGCGGTACGGATGCGCAGAAGGAAGAATACCTCTCCGGTATCATGTCGGGCGAGAACATCTTCGCCTTCGCTTACGCCGAACCGCGTGGCCGTTACAATCTGGCTGACCTCGAAACCACCGCCAAGAAAGACGGCGAAGGCTTCGTGATCAATGGCCACAAGGCCGTGGTCATCGGCGCACCGTGGGCAACCCACCTGATCGTCACCGCACGTACCTCCGGCGGCCGCCGCGATGCGAACGGCGTGACCGTGTTCGTGGTCGAGAAATCGGCACCGGGCGTCACCACGCGTGACTATCCGACGGTCGACGGCCGCCGGGCTTCGGAAGTTTATTTCGAGAACGTCGCTGTCGGCGCAGAAGCGGTCATCGGCGAAGTCGACAATGGCCTGCCGCTGATCGAGCTCGTTTCGGATGAAGCGATCGCTGCGCTCTGCGCCGAAGCATGCGGAGCGATGAAGGTCGCTCACGAAATGACGGTCGAGTACTCGCGCCAGCGTAAGCAGTTCGGCACGCCGATCGGCAAGTTCCAGGTGCTGCAGCACCGCATGGTCGACATGTTCATGGAATACGAGCAGTCAGTCTCGATGACCTACATGGCCACGCTGAAGCTGGGCGACGACGAAGTCACGCGCAAGAAGGCGGCATCGGGTGCCAAGGTGCGCATCGGCCAGGGCGGCCGTTTCGTCGGCCAGCAGTCGATCCAGATCCACGGCGGTATGGGCATGACGGACGAACTGGCCGTCGGCCACTACTTCAAGCGGCTGACCATGATCGACTCCGAATTCGGCAATGTCGATCATCACCTGAAGCGCTACACGGAGCTTTCCGCTGCAGACGTTCCGGTGGCGGCTGAATAAGCCAAGCTCGAAACACTTTTTCAGGACGGGGGATCGTTTCGGCGGTCCCCCGTTTTCTGTTCCGGTCAGGTCTTCTGCGCCGCTTCCGCAATGAAGAAGTCCGCGACTTCCTGATTGGACAGGATTTCGCGCGTACGGGCCGGGGCGCCATCAGACAGTCGCTTGCGCTCATTCTTGTCGTTCAGCAGGCGGATCACCGTATCTGCGAATGAATCAGGCGTGGCGGATACTTCCACCATCCCGTCCAGGCGGCCACCGAACCCTTCCATGGCCAGGGGGTAGGCGACGACCGGCATGCCGAGCATCAGGTATTCCGCGACCTTGATACTGACGCCGGTGGCGAGCCGTGTCGGCGCGATGCCAATCGCATGAGACCCGCCAATGTCTTCCAGTCTCTCCACACGGCCAAGCAGGGTCATGTTGGGTGACTTTTTCAGGGCGGGCTCGATTGCGTCGCCCACGCTGCCGGCGACCTTGATTTCGGCATCGGGCTGGCGTTTCAAAATGAGCGGCCAGACGTCTTTCAGAAAATGGTTCAGCGCATCCACATTGCCGGCATGCGTCGTGCCGAGGAAGACGATTTGCGGTTTGCCTTCGGACGGTATTTCGCCGAACTCCGGCGGCACCGGGCGCAGCCAGACCATGTGTTCAGCCGGGAAGTCCGGTGGAAAGAATTCCATCTCATTGGCCGAGGCGTGGACGAAGAAGTCAGCTGACTTCACCCAAGCGCATTCTTCGGTCTCGCTGGTTTCATAGAAATCGAACTCAAGCCCTTTTTCGCGATATCGCTGGGCCCGGCTCCATAGGACGTCGTGCACGAAAACGCCCTTGCGTGTGGGCTGCTTCAACTGGTCCAGCACAGGGCCGACCGAGCTGTACTCGGCAACGGTAAGATCGGAAGGCTCTCGGTCGGCGGTGCGCGCCATACGTGACACTTCAGCGGATGACATCGGCCGGCCGAAATAGTTGCGCCATTGCACCTTCATGCCAGCACGCCGCATGATCTCATGAACCATTCGTACGCCGAAGCGGACCCAGATTCGCGGCGAAAGCGACCAGTAACGTCCGCCCGCTTCAATCGTGCCGTCCCAGACGACCTCATCGATCAACGCTCGCAGCCGCGGGTGAATGGACGCGAACGGCCGGTTCCCGAAGGCGTGCCACGGGGCAAAAACCACACGCACGCGAAAGCCGGCGGCTCTGGCGGTGCGCAGGAAGGTTTCCAGGAATGCACCATTGCCGGTGGTGATCGCGTCCAGTTGGCGCTGTACCAGCAAGGTCATCGTCTTGGAGGAGTTTGTCATGGGCATCGGTGTTAGGGCTGTTCTTTGCCCTCGCCAATGCAAGTTCACCGCCAGCTGGGGCGTTCGCCCGTCAATGGCTGACGGGGCCGAGCAGCTTCAAGCCGACTTTGCCCTTTTCCCGCCAAATGACCTCGCAGGAAAGATGGATTTCGCTCGTGCCGTCCATCGGCGAAACAGCCAGCACGGCCAGGCCAAGAGGCACTGTTTCGACAGGACCGGAAAGGCTCGCGCCTGCGGCGGACCAATCGATCATCGAGGCTTCAATCCAGGTTCTGTAACCTTTCGGCCTCAGGCGGGTGTCTCGGGCTGAGCTGTGCCGCCGGTAATTCCGGCGGGGGACATGTACTGTCATGGTTAATCCGGGGTGTTGTTGTAGATTCTATGCACAGCCTCACCCGATCGTTCGAAAAAATGTCAGTGATGCCCGGCCAGCCGGTTGACAACGTCTTCGGCGATGGCGAGAGAACTGGTCAGCCCGGGGGATTCAATTCCAAACAAATGCACCAGCCCGGCATGCCCGTGAAGTTCAGGACCATCGATCCGGAAGTCCGCTGCCAGGTCTCCCTGTGCAGAGAGTTTGGGGCGGCAGCCGGAATAGTCGGCGGCAATCGCGCCGTCCGGCAATCCCGGCCAGTATTGGCGGACAGCATCGTAGAAATCATCTGACCGGCTCAGATCGACCGTATAGTCGATCCGGTCCGGATCATCATGCCCGAGCCATTCGACATCCGGGCCGAAGCGCATGCGCCCGCCAAGGTCCAGCGTGATGTGCACACCAAGTCCGCCTTCTACGGGAGCCGGATAGATCAGCCGCTGGAACGCGGCTTTGGTCTGGCAGCTGAAATAGTTGCCTTTTGCAAGCGTGAAGAACGGGATGTGACCGGGTGCATAACCTTCCATCTGCCGGGCAATTCGAATGGCATGGAGGCCGGCGCTGTTTACCAGGAGCCGGCTTGTGATGCTGACCGGTTCGGCGCCCCCCACGTTCAGGCGGAATCGGCCGTCGGACAGAATTTCTACGGCCTCCACCGGGGCGCCGATGACGACAGATCCGCCATGATCTTCCAGGTCTCCCTGCAAGGAGAGCATGTAGGCGTGGCTATCGAGAATGCCGGTTTCCTCCGACAGGACCGCAGCGGTGCATGTCAGGTTTGGTTCCTGCGCCATGGCATCAGAACCGGTCAGGAAATGCAGGCCTTCCACACCATTTTGTGTCCCTTGATCGAACAGGGTCCGCATGCGCGGGATCTGAGCATCAGACGTTCCGACAATCAGCTTGCCGGTCTTGCGGTGAGGCACGCCGCGTTCAGCCATCCACTGGTAAAGCTTTCGGCGGCCAGCCACACAGTGCCGGTGGCGAAGGGAGCCGTTCGGATAGTACAGACCGGCATGGATCACCTCGCTGTTACGAGCCGAGGTGCCGGTCCCTATGCCGAGAGCACTTTCCAGCACGAGCGTTTCATGCCCGGCACGGGACAGCGCCGCGGCACAGGCAAGCCCGACCGCGCCGGCTCCGATCACGATGGCTTCGGTTTCAATCAACGACGGTCTGCTTTCATCCGGGAGGCAGCGGGGCCTGGCATGTGAATTTGTGTTTTGTGCTGAATTTCATGCATTTTAAAGGCCAGTCCGGCACTCTCCCGGTTCAAGTGGATTCCCGGCGCCGGACACTCTTCAGAAAGTGCCGCTGGGATTGCGGGTGACTTGCCCGGAAATTGCATATTGTACGCAAGCATAACAGTGTAATCAGGACCCGATGCCTGCAGAGCCCGCGCAAACGACGTATGACGAGACCAAGGTCGCGATCATTATTCCGCTTTACAATGATGAAGTGAACATCGCGCGTGCGCTCGAAAGTGCCGTCGCGCAGAAGCCGCCGGAAGGCATTCGCTTCGAAGTGCTGGTGGTTGATGACGGGTCGAAGGATGCCGGTCCGGAGATCGCTGAGGATTATGCCCGCCGGTTCGACAATGTGACCTTCCTGCGCATGGAACAGAATGGCGGTCCCGCGGCAGCGCGGAACCGGGCCCTTCGGGAAACAGACGCGGGCTGGTTCACGCCATTCGACAGTGACGACATGATGCTGCCCGAACGGATCGGAGCATTGTTGCAAAAGGCTCAGGCGGGCGATTTCGATATTGTCGCAGACAATCTGCTGATCAGTTCGACCAGCGCGCCGGAAACGGTGAGCCGTCATCTCTGGCCGGACAAGCCGCCTGGCGATGTGCCGCTCTCCACCGAATTGTTTGTGAACCGCTCCTACGCTGCAGAAATGGCAAGGACGGAGCTTGGCTTTCTCAAGCCGCTCATCCGCCGGCGGGCTGTGAAGTGCGGGGCGGAGCCTTATCAGCCGGATCTCCGGTTTGGTGAGGACTTTGAACTTTATGCCCGCCTGCTGGCGGATGGTGCGAAAGCAGTCCTGACCGAGCCCGAAGGATACCTGTTTGTCGTACGCGAAGGGTCTGCTTCTCACCGCCAAGGCGCCGCCGATCATCGCAAGCTGGCACTGATGGGCCGGAAACTGCTGAAACGGGAAGGGCTCGCACCGGCCGAAAAGGCTGCTTTCTCAGGTTTTACCCGGTATTGCGAGCGGGAATGGGCCGCCTGGACGGCGATCGAGGCTATTCGCGAGAAGAACCCAGTGAACTTGATGAAGGCGTTCACGATTTCGGCGCCGGCCGGTCTGCATGTTGCCGGCAATCTCCTCAAGGCCGTCGGCGCAAAGCTGACTGGCAGCGGCCGGCCAACGGCGGGGCGCTCAGCCTGACGGGGTGGTTGTTTCGGGGACAGTCCTGAAGTTTGGACGGGTGAAAGGGCGCGACGCCCGGCCCATGCCCGGTACAGCCGGTTTCAGAAGGGTGTGCCGGCCAAAATCAAAGTTAATTTTGTGAGTCCGAGGCACCGCCGCTTGAAAAGGTACGTGCAACAGGGGAGATTGGCTGGAAAACTCGCCGTATCGGCTAGTTCTTGTGTATCTAAAGGTTAACAACCTCCTGAAACCTTGCAGGTCGATGGTATGACACTTGCAAAACGATTGAGGTAAATGACGGCCTGTACGCTTAATCCGGCGCGTTTGTGAGGGAATACAGAAAAAATGAACCACGTTAAAAGACTTTGCCTTCTCTCGGTTGCAGGCGGTAGCCTCATCGCCGGATCCGCTGCGGCGCAGGGGCAGGGTGCGGACAATTATTACAGCCGTGACAAGTACGAAGCCGTGAAAGACCGCTACCAGCCGGCTTTCGATCCCGAGCCGATCCGTCTCGGCACGTTTCTGGTGGATGCGACCGCCTTGATGAGTGCGACGTACAACTCGAACGTCTATGCTCAGAACAATAACGAAGAGTCCGACGTGATCGTCCGCATCGGCGGCGAGGTTGTTGGCCGCACGAACTGGAATGTTCACGAAGTCGGCTTCGATGTTTCAGCCTACCAAAATGAATATCTGGACCTTTCGGATGAGTCCGCGCCGACGCTTCACGCAGGCCTTAACGGCCGTCTGGACGTGTCCCGCGACTTCTCGGTGGGCGCCCGCGTCTATGCCGACAAGGCCGTCGAGCCGCGTTATGAACCGGCAGGTCTTGGCGGGCTTGAGGAGCCGATCGAATACACGGTCGCTGGCGGTGAAGTCCGTGCCGACTACTCCAATGACCGGTTCCGCTGGAACAACGCAGTCGGCATCACCGATTACAACTACAAGGATGGCCGGATCATCGGTTCCGGCGCCGTCGCTGACCAGGATTTCCGTGACCGCCAGAATACCTATGGCCGCACACGTCTGTCCTATGCCGTGTCGCCCGATTTTGCGGTCTACGCGCAAGGCACGATGCACGACGAATCCTATGACTCACCGCAAAACGTTGGTGGGCAGCCCCGGTTTCGTGATTCCGAAGGCTACACTCTTGCCGCCGGTGTCGATTTCGAACTCCAGGCTCTGATCCGCGGTGATGTCGCCATTGGTTATCTCAATGAGGACAAGAAGGACGACTATTTTGCGGACGTTGACGGCCTGTCCCTTGATGCCCGTATCCAATGGTTCCCGTCGCGTCTGACGACCGTCACCTTCACAGGCAGCCGCCGTGTGTCTGACACCGGTGTCTTCCTGTCGCCGAGCGCACTGGCCACTACTTATCGCGCCGAAGTCGACCACGAAATTCGCCGGAACCTGATCCTGTCTGCTCATGCTGGGTTCACCGACTATGAGTATCAGGAAATCGATCGGACCGACGAGATGTCCAACATTGGTGTGGCGGCGAAATACAAGATGAACAAGCGCCTGCACATTGATGCCTTCGCGCGCCATCTTGCCTGGGACTCCAGCGGGGCGGATGTCGCCTTCGTGCCATCCTACGGGATCAATCTGATCGGCGTGGAACTTCGGTTCCATCCTTAAGCAAGGGCGGACCTGTCCGCTTCTCCTGCTCACTCTAATCTTCGGTGTGGTGTTTTGACCAAGAGCTTCAGCTTCGAGCTACCTTCCCAGATCGCAGGCCATGATGGGCCGTCCGGTGAAGAGGCGTCTTTTGACCTGAAATCTCTGATCGGCATGGTCTACCGCCGGTTCTGGCTGATCGTGTCCGGATTTCTGGTCGTCTTTCTGGCTGTGGCTTACATCACGTTCACGGCGACGCCGGTTTACAAGGCTTCGACGACGATCCAGCTGGGCGCGAACCAGGAGAACGTTATCGACCTCGGTAGCGTTCTGGGCGGGATCGTTGCCAATACGGCTGCGATCGACACCGAAGTGATGGTCATCAGCTCCAAATCCCTGCTGTCAAAAGTCGCCGACCGGCAGAAACTGATCGAGGACCCGGAATTCAACTGGACCCTTGTGGAATACAAGCCGGGATTGATCGATGGCCTCGTGACGCCGATCAAGAAAGGCCTTGGCATGCGGACCGAGCGGGTCGACCCTTATGCCGGCCTCAGCGCTGAAGAGCGTGAGGCCGCCATCATGGAGTCCGTCGTCGAGGCGCTTTCCGGGCGTGTCAACGTGTCCCGCGTCGGCACGACTTACCTTCTGACAGTTGAGGTCATGTCCACATCGCCGGAGACGGCAGCCCGCCTGGCCAATGCCGTTGCCGACCAGTATCGCGTGCAGCAGCTTGATACCAAGCTGGATGCAACCCGCCGGGCAACAGAGTGGCTGGGCGAACGCGTTTCTGGTCTGCGCGATGAAGTTGCGGAAAAAGAAAACCGTGTTGAAGTCTATCGCGCACAGAACGGCCTCGACACGGCGATGGGCACCACGCTGGCCGAACAGAAAATTGCCGACCTGACCAAGCAGAAGACGCAGCTTGACTTTGATCTTAGCCAGGCTCGCGCGCGTTATGAAAACATGCGCAGACAGATCGATTCCGGTACTGGCGTCGACGGCATCAGCGAAGTGCTTAACTCTCCCTTGGTTGCCCGGCTGAAAGAACAGCTTTCGATCCTGCGGGGGCGCGTCGCGGAACTGGAAACCAAACTGGGTCCGCAGCACCCAGAGCTGATTGGTGCACGAAACGAGGTTGTTGACGTCGAGCGCCAGATGACAGCAGAGGTGAACCGGATCGCTGAAAACCTCGAAAGCGAGGTCAAAGCGCTGCAGGATCAGGTCAATGCAATTCAGGGCCGTCTCAATCAGGCGAATGCCCAGTTGCGTGGGAACTCCATCGCCAGTGTGCGCCTGCGGGAACTTGAGCGCGATGCTGAAACGAGCCGTGTTCTGTATGAAGAGTTTATCGCCCGTTCGAAGGAAACCAGCGTGCAGGATGACCTCGTCCAGGCGGATGCGGCGATCCTGTCGGCGGCGTCAGTTCCCGGGAGCCCGGCTGCGCCGAAGAAGAAACTGAACCTCCTGATCGGCGCGGTCCTTGGCGCTGCGATCGGTGCTGCGATGGCCATCATCGCCGAGATGTTCGATGCCAAGATCAGCTCGACCGAAGACATCGAACGCAAGCTGGGTGTGTCGGCCATCGGCTCCGTGCCGCTGATCCGTGCGTCCAGCCTGTTTGGCCTTGGCCAGACCAACCCGGCCGACTACCTCGTCGAAAACCCCTTATCAGCGTACGCGGAAAGTGTGCGCTACTTACGAGCGGCGATTGCCTTCTCGGATCTCGATAGCGAGACCAAGACGGTGGCGATCACTTCGTCGCTGCCGGATGAAGGCAAGACCAGCCTTACGCTCAGCCTTGGCCGCATGTCGGCGATGTCCGGCTCGCGCACGATTGTCATCGATGGCGACTTCCGCCGCCGTCAGCTGACCGAAGCAGCAGGCATGTCGCCGGAAATCGGTTTCATCGAACACCTGTTCGGTGCGGGCCAGTTGTCGGATGCGATCCAGAAAGACAGCAAGACGATGCTGGACATCCTTCCATTGTCCCAGTCCGGCCACACACCGCATGACGTGTTCGGCACACGCGCTTTTGACGACCTGCTGTCACGTCTTCGCTCGATGTATGATCTTATCCTGATCGATACGGGCCCGCTGTTGCTGATGGCGGAAGCACGTGTGGTTGCGGGCAAGGTCGACAAGACCATCCTGATGGTGCGCTGGCGCCATTCAACCCGCGCTGCCGTGAAGCAATCCCTGAACCTGCTGCGGTCGTTCAATGCTGACATCCTGGGTGCGACACTGAACATGGTGGACCTGAACCGCCGCCGTCACCACCGTGACCCGGGCGCCAGCTACAAGGCCTACCGCAAGTATTACCAGATGGAGACCAAGAAGTCCGTGTTCGGCTTCGACCTCAACGGTGCCGGCAAGCGGAAGAAAGGCAGCAAGGGGCCGGTGGCCGTCCAGACGCCGCCCGAGCACGCCAAGAAAACGGTCGAAGAAGAAGTCCCTGTGGGATTTGAATAACCGGTACGAAGCGGGACGGATCCATGTCAGGAGATGCGCGGATCGCGAAACCATCCATGGAACGCGAGGCCGTGAAAGGCTCGCGACCATGGCGCGTGGCCTATTTTGGCCATGACGCCGGTGACGCCGCCATTCGCCGCCGTGTCCGCGCCTTTGAAGATGATGGCGTGACCGTCGCGGGTTTCATGATGCGCCGCGGCGATGACCAGAAAACCGAGTGGCAGAATATCGATCTCGGCCGGACCGCCGATGGTGCTTTCCTTCAGCGGATACGTCAGGTTTTTGCCGGCGCAGCAATCGCTGCAGGCGAGCGGGAGGAATTGGCGTCGGCAGATGTGATTGTCGCCCGCAATCTCGACATGCTCGCATGTGCGTTCCTCGCGAAGCGCAAGGCGAAACTGGATACGCCGGTGATTTATGAGTCGCTCGACATTCACCGGCTCCTCTGCCGTCAGGATGTGATCGGCAAACTGCTGCGCTCTCTGGAAGGCAGCCTGCTGCGCCGGACGCGGGGCCTGGTCGTCAGTTCTCCGGCTTTCCTGAAAAACCATTTCGAGCGGTACTATCCGGGACAATTCCGGGCCTTCCTTGTGGAAAACAGGCTCGCTGCAGGTGCGGCGTACGGGCCGCGGCCCGCGCCTCAAATGCCGGCAGGGGACCGGCCACTCCGTCTTGGCTGGGTTGGCGTTTTGCGGTGCCAGCGATCATTCGATTTGCTGTGTGCTTTGGCGGATCGGTTCCCGGAGACTCTGGAAATCCACCTTCACGGGGTTCCGGCGCGCACGGAAATCCCTGTGTTCGAACCTGAAGTCTCAAATCATCCGAACATGATCTATCATGGTCGCTACAAGTCACCCGAAGATCTGTCCAGGCTCTACGGTAGTCTTGATATGGTCTGGGCCGGCGACTTCATGGAGGCTGGCTTCAACTCGGTCTGGCTGTTGCCGAACCGGATTTACGAAGGCGGTTATTACTGCGTTCCCGCCATTGCGCCCGCCAAAACCCAGACGGCCGAATGGGTCAGCGGGCGCCAGGGGGGCTTCGTCATTGAAGAGCCGCTCGAAGAAACGCTGCCAGCACTGATCTCCAAATTGCTCGACGATCGCGCGTCGATCCTCGCGTGCGCGAATGCACTGGCTGAATGTCCTGAAGATGACTTTGTCCAGCCTGATGGCATGCTGTCCGATGTCGTGAACGCGGTGCTTGAAGCGGGGCGCGCATCATGAATGTCATGTCCCGCAAGATGAAGGTGACAGAAGACACCACGCTCGTCTGGGCCAAGGTCTTCTCGGAAGACAAGAGCGCTCCGATCTGGTTCCAGGCCATCGTGACCGCCTGGTTCTTCTCGACCTATATCGATTTCCCCGCTGTGACGGCCGTGCGCTATTTGCTTGTGCTGGCCCTGTTCGGAGTTATCGCCCTGAAGAGCGCGACCGTGCTGCCGACTGTCGTGCGCGCATGGCCTCTGTTCGTCATGCCGGTTTTTGCGCTCTCGTCCATTCTCTGGTCGCCCTATCCCTCCCAGGCGCTGAAGCAGGGGGTGTATTTCATTCTTACCCCGCTCTTCATTATCACGATCATCTCCGTCCTCGATGCGCGGCGGGCCATGCGCTGCCTGATGTTCGCAGGCTGGATCACGTCCTTCATGGTGTTGGCGAAGTTCTCGTCAATCGACTCCGGCGGGCCTTATCCCTCCAAGAATTATGTCGCGCTGCAGATGAACTTCATGATGCTGCTGTCGATGGCTGCGGCGCTGAACAAGAACGAGCTGACCTGGATCCGCCTGGCGGCCCTGCCTTTCATTCCGATGGGAGCGCTTTTTGTGGTCGCCGCAAACTCAGCGACAAACCTGGTGTTGGGCGGTGTCGGTATCATGGGACTGATTGCCCTGCGAATTCTCTGGGTAGACATGGGGCGTATCAAGAATGCGCGGAGCCTTCTGTTCCTTGGGGGAATCGTCTTCATTTTCTCCATCCTGACTGTCGCATTGGCGATGCCGAACCAGGACTTTGTCGGGGAGGTGCTGCAGGCTTTAGGCAAGGACGGCACGCTCAGCGGCCGTACCGCAATCTGGTCTGCAGGCCGGGTTGTGCAGGAACAGCACCCGATCCTGGGCACAGGGCTCTCAGGTTTCTGGCAACCCGACAATGGGGCAGCCCAGTCCATCAATTTCTACGACTTCAAACCGTATGGCACCGTGCTCACATTCCACAATTCCTACATGGAAGTGCGTGTCCATCTCGGTTATGTCGGCTGGGCTCTCTATATCGGGACCTGGATCTGGCAGTGGCAGCGCGCGATCCGCAACTGGATGGTGTCACGTGACCTGGAAGCGTCGGCTCTCCTGATGCTCCTCCTGCTCGTGTTCATCACAACTTTCACCGAGTCCACGCCCTGGGGGGTGTTCAATACGCCGGTGAACATCATGCTGCTCGCTTCGACAGCCGCCTTCAGCGCCAGCCGGCGGAAGTTCGAAGGCTATGTGCCGGTCAAGGTCAGCGAAGCCCGCGTTCACTCGGCTCGCTAACCGGGGTTTTCATCTCCGAACCCGCCGGATTTCGACAGATTTTCGCCACAATTCGGTCTGCGTCGTAGAGGCGAGCGAGGCTGAGAAGCGAGGGCTGCCGTCGCGCAGAAGAAAAATTGTGACCAAGATTCAGAGTGTTGTGTCGCTGCGCTGGATGGTGTCGCCCAGGTCAGGTGAAACCTGGACCTCGATAGGTGACATTTCCGTCAGCCGCAGCGCCTACCCACCGGCAACACATTGCTGACACGCCGTGGAACCACAATCCCAGTCGATACGTATAGACTTCAGCGGGCATTTAACACGCCCTTAAGAGTTAGAATGGATGGATGGCGCGTGATGAACAACGCTACTTCATCCGTGTCAGGGAGCAGACCTGTGGTCGATCTTGCTAATGCTACCATCGCGCATCGCGGCTGGGATGCCGGCGTCCATGCCGAGCAGGAAACCTATGGCAAATGGCCGGTTTGGGCGCGCCTCCTGATCATCGTCGGGCTGAGCGCCTTGCTGTGGGCTGGTATTATCAGTGCTGCCGTTGCGCTGTTCGGCTAAAGCTTCAGGCTAGGATGAAATCAAAAAAGCCCCGGTGAGATCCACCGGGGCTTTTTTGATTTTGGGTATTGCGGTTGTGCCAGATCAGCGCGCCCCGCGGGACAGAAGAACGGCCGGCACAGTGCGCAGCATGATCATGATGTCGCCAATGAAGGTGCGGGTACGGGCGTATTTCACGTCCAGCTGCACACGTTCGTCATAGGTGGTGTTGCTGCGGCCTTCGACCTGCCACAGACCGGTCAGGCCAGGGCGGACGGCGCAATAGTCGCGATAAAACTCACCATATTTGGCGATTTCGTTTTCGACGATCGGACGAGGACCAACCAGCGACATGTCACCCCGCAGGATATTCACCAGCTGTGGCAGCTCGTCGATCGACGTTTTGCGGATGAAGTGGCCGAGCGGCGTGATGCGCGGATCATTGACGAATTTCTGTGTCTCTTCCCATTCGGCGCGAGCGGCAGGGTCCGTTGCCAGGATCTCCTGCAGGCGCTCATCGGCGTTTGCGACCATGGAGCGGAGCTTGAAGCAATTGAAGGTGCGTCCATTCCGTCCATAGCGCTTCTGGGCGTAGACGGCCCGGCCGCCATCCTGGAGGCGGATGAGGATGCCCACGACAAGAAGAAGCGGGAAGACAAAGACCAGCGCGACGCTCGCGATGACGATGTCCAGAAAACGTTTTACGCCGGTAACGGTCTCATATTCCGTGCGATCCAGTCGCGTGGAAGTGTATGCGGCCGTTTCCGCGTGGCGTGATTGATTAGTTAGTCTCAGACCCATAACTGTCCCCGGAACTCTACCGTAAGGCGTAAGAAATCTTCCCGGAATTCCTCACGCCCCAGCCAACTGTCGTTAACTTTGAGAGCAAGGAAACCTTTATTTCATTTGGGGACGTTTGCAATCTGTATACCGGCATTTGGCCAAATATTTAGGGTGTTTTCTCGAAATTCGCCTGCTAGGGGAAGTATATTTCAAGTAATCGGGGCCATATGAGCATTTATTAACCATCGTACCTCGATTCGAGGTGCTTTGAGAGATTCGCTTGTGCCAGGACGGGTCACCGGCGTGCCATTTCAAAACGAAAAAAAGCGGCAGAGCTTTTGGGCTCTGCCGCTTCGATTCGGGGAGTAATGCCGCCGTCTGATCAGAAGTGACGTTCCGCGATACGGATTGTGTCACCCGGCTGGACGACGGTTGAGGTCGTCAGCTCAATGGCTTGTTCGGCGTTCGAGCCCACGCTCTTGATGTACACGACGTTCTTGCGCGCGCGGTATGTCCAGCCACCTGCGGCGGCCACCGCGTTCACGACAGTCAGTCCGGAATTGTAGGGGTATTCGCCGGGGCGGTTCACTTCGCCGAGGATATAATAGGGGCGATAATTGATGACCTCCGCGCTGACGCGCGGGTTGAGGACATAATCGCCGTCCAGCATCTCCACGATGCGGTTCTCAAGCTGAGGCGTGGTGAGGCCGAGTGCCTCGACCTGGCCGATGAGGGGCATGGAAATGGAGCCGGTACCGTCCACTTCGAATTGGCCGGACAGGTCCGGCTGGCCGAACACGGTAATCCGAAGCTGGTCGCCATTGCCAAGCGCGTAGGCGCCGACTGCCTGTTGTTGAACCACTTGCTCACCAGCGGCGGAACT
Source organism: uncultured Hyphomonas sp. (assembly GCF_963678875.1). Lineage (NCBI taxonomy): Bacteria > Pseudomonadati > Pseudomonadota > Alphaproteobacteria > Hyphomonadales > Hyphomonadaceae > Hyphomonas > uncultured Hyphomonas sp. Next base: position 1,590,793 of record NZ_OY787456.1, read on the forward strand.
CACCGCAGATGGGGTCGTGGTTGCGCAAGCCGCAACGAACAGAAGCAGGCTGCCTAGAATTGCTGTGACGAGGGGGCGTAGGAAATTCATCGTCTCTTTGTCTCCCAGAATTGGTGTTCCTGCTGTGTAGCAAGACCTATTCCAGAGTTTCAGGTCGAGAGGAAGGAAACTTCGTCCCGGAAAAGGCGAACAGCTGAAAGTTTGCCGCTGATGAACGCGCCGGTGTCCAGGCCGATCCGGCGGTCGTCACGAAAGACCCCGTCTGTCGGCGTGTGCCCGTGCACCACAACCTGAGGGAACTGTTCTTCCGCTTCCAGGAATTCCTCGCGGATCCAGAGCATGTCCCGCACCGTCTGGTTTTCCAGGGTTTCACCGGGACGAAGGCCGGCGTGCACAAAAAGATAGTCGCCGGTTACATAGTAGTGCTGGAGGTTCTGGTAGAACTTCAGGTGCTGTTCGGGCAAGCGATTGCGGAATTCGGTCCAGACCTTGTCCCACGCCCGCTGGTAGGCCTGCATGGCATCATGGGATTGCATTGCGGCACGCGCGTTTTGCGGCGGCTGGAGGCCGTATGAGTAAAGCGTCTCGGCGCCGCCATACCGCACCCATTGTTTGCCGAAATTGACGTCATTGAGAAACCGCAGCAGCGCTTCCTCGTGATTGCCCATCAGGAAAACACGTTCGAATGCCTTCATGCGATCGCTGAGCAGGAATTCGACCACGTCCTTGGACTGCAGGCCGCGATCAATATAATCTCCAAGAAAAACAAGGACTCTCTTGGTGCCGTCCGGCAAGGATTGCGAGTCTTCGTCGATCTGCTCAATCAGTTTTTCGAGAAGATCCCGTCTGCCGTGAACGTCACCGATCGCATAGACACATTGCCCGTCCGGCGCATGGGTTGTCCTGGTGATCTGTGCGGGCGCCTGTTCCTCTACCGGTTCTTCCACCTGCGGTGTTGAGTGGCCAGCGCCTCGGCGAATTCGCGCACGCAAAGACGTCGCTGAGCGGGTCAGGTTACTGATCCGTTGCAAGAAGCTTTGCCGGGTCTGATCGGTCATTTTACTCATCTGGGTGCAAGTATTAACGATTACTTATAACGCTTTCTGGTCCGAAACCAATCGGTACGGGAAAATCAGGGGGCCGTTTCACTCAACGCTTCCTTTAAGAAGCCCACCGCCCAGCTCATGTGCATCGTGCCGGAAATCAGGCCCGCAAGGAGGCCGCAAGGAGATTGTTTCCAGGCGGCGACTGCAACCGATGCTGCAGTGAGAACGCCAGCATAGCCCAGCGGCAAGACAAGCGCAGGCGGGAAAATGGGTGAAGCGATCAGGCCGGCGGCACTGGCCAAGAGGGCGAGAATTGGCAGGGCCTGACGGATCTTCAGCCGTTGCCCATGCTTGCGGACATTGCGCGCCCGGCCTTTACCATAATTGAAGTATTGTTTCGAAAGGCGGCTCACCGATCCCCGCGGGATGTAGCGAATGCGGATGTCGGCATCGAGATAGATTTTGCCGCCTGCCTGCGCCACGCGTTCATCATATTCGGCGTCTTCATTGTGCGAGAACGTCTCGTCGTACCCGCCGACCTGCCGGTACATTCCGATATCGAAACCGGCGTGATGCCCATGGTCGACATAGCCGGAAACCTTGCCGCCGCGATGCACGGACCCGCCGGAGCCAAGCGGCGTGTCGACGATCCAGGCGTTGGCCCGCTCGAAGCAGGTGTCACCGACCGCATCCATCGGGATGACGACTGATGCAGCCGCCGTGGCTTCCAGCGTTCTGGCGACCGAGAGGATAAAGCCGGCAGGGTAAATTGAGTGCGCGTCACACCGCACGATATAGCGGGTGCCAGGTGCGCTGACGTCGGCGACGGCCAGGTTCATGGCCGCTGCCTGCAAACGCTTCGGGTTGTGAATGACCTGCAGGTTCGGGAATTCGGATTTCAGGCGCTCGACGATTTCGACTGTCCTGTCCGAGCTACCGCCATCGGCCACGACCAGAGGTACTTCTCTCAACCGGGCATCGCCCGCCATCAAAGAGCGGATGCATGTTTCAATATGGCGCTCTTCGTTCAGCGTCGGAATGACAGCCAGAATCGAGGCCGGCGCCAGTTCAGGCGCTTGGTTTCTGTCGATTTCAGCCATTGCATGCGAACCCATGGCGACCTCTGATGAGTGTTTTCTCCTGAGAAGGGAGCAAGTTCCATTCCAGACAGGCGAGTGGTCTGCTTCCAGGCCATCCCTAACGTCAATCTTGCCGCGCTGGCTGAACCCCATATGGTGGTGAAAAACAGGAGGAATTGCGAAACATGATCGGCGTCGTAGCAAAATTGACTATCCAGCCAGGCAAAGAGGCGGATTTCGAAAAGACCGGCAAGGACCTGATGGCAAAAGTTAAGGCGAATGAGCCTGGCTGTCTGACCTATCAGCTCTACAAGTCCAAGAAAGAGCCGAACGTTTACATCTTCATGGAGCAATATGCTTCCGAAGAGGCGCTCAAGTCCCACGGGCAGACTGAGTATTTCAAGGCTGCGGGCCCGGCGCTCGGCGCATGTCTCGCAGGCGCTCCTGACGTCCAGTATTTCGATATCGTCGAATAGGGGACGGGCGGCCATGGATCTCTCGCTCTCGCCCGCCGACCTGAAATTCCAGAAAGAGGTGCGCGACTGGATTGACGTCAATTTTGACGCTGACCTGCGCGCCCGGATGGCACTGTCCAAGAATGGCTATGTCGACAAGGCAAGCCAGGTGGCCTGGCAGAAGAAGCTGGCGTCCAAGGGCTGGATCGCGCCGAACTGGCCGAAGCAATATGGCGGACCGGGCCTCTCGGCGACCGAGCGCTACATTCTGCATTCCGAACTGTCCGGCGCCGGCACGCCGAATGTCGCGCCGTTTGGCGTGTCCATGGTCGCGCCGGTTATCATGGCCTTTGGCAGCGAAGAGCAGAAGAAGAAGCACCTGCCGCCGATCCTCGCGTCTGACCTCTGGTGGTGCCAGGGGTATTCTGAACCGGGCTCGGGGTCCGATCTGGCCTCGCTGCAGATGAGTGCGGTCCGCGACGGCGATGATTATGTGCTGAATGGCTCCAAGATATGGACGACGCTGGCCCAGTGGGCCGACATGATCTTCTGCCTGGTACGCACCTCGAAAACAGGCAAGCCGCAGGAAGGGATCAGCTTTATCGTGTTCCCGATGACCTCGCCGGGTATTACCATCCGGCCATTGCCGACGCTGGACGGCCCGGCTGAGGGTCAGCACGAGATCAACCAGGTCTTCTTCGAGAACGTCCGTGTGCCCATCAAGGATGCCCTCATCGGCGAGGAGAACAAGGGCTGGACCTATGCCAAGTACCTGCTGGAATTCGAGCGCGGCAACGCCTATGCGCCGGGGCTGCGCCACATGCTGCGCAAGGCCCGCAAGGTCGCCTCGAAGGAAATCGCCGGAGGGGCGCCGGTGATCAGCGATCCGGATTTTGCCCGCAAGCTGGCCCAGTTGGAGATCCGGATCGATATGCTGGACGCGACCGAGCGGCGGGTGCTGTCGTCCCTGTCGGCTGGTCAGAATGTCGGGCCGGAGAGCTCGATGCTGAAGTGTGCGGGGTCTGAAGCACAGCAGGCGATCACCGAACTGGCGCTTGAGGCAGCAGGGTTCTACGCCGCGCCGTTCGTGCAGGACACGATCGCCCTGCTGGAGGCTGGCGGCAATGAAACCTGTCCGACACCTCAGCACGACCTGGTCGCAGCGCCGAACTATTTCAATTATCGGAAAACCTCGATCTATGCCGGTTCCAATGAAGTCCAGCGGAACATCATGGCGAAGATGGTTCTGGGCCTCTGATCGTTTGACATGACGGACGCTGTCGCCTCGAAGGCCTCCGGCCCGAGCCTGTCGACCCGGCTAGCCTTCGGGTTCGGCGGCGCGGCTGAGGGGATCAAGAACAACGGGTTCGAATACTTCCTGCTGTTCTTCTACAGCCAGATCCTCGGTGTGCCGGCGGCGATGGTGTTTCTGGCCCTGATGATCGCGCTGGTCGTCGATGCACTGTCCGACCCGATTGTCGGATACTGGTCCGACAATCTGCGCACCCGCATCGGCCGGCGCCACCCCTTCATGTATGCGGCATTGCTGCCGGTCGGGCTCACCTATTACCTCGCCTGGAACCCGCCGGAAGGCCTGTCACCCAACGGGTTGTTCATCTGGCTGCTGGTCCTGACAATCAGTGTGCGTCTGTCTTTCACAATGTACGAGGTGCCGAGTACAGCCCTCGTTCCCGAGCTGACACCCGAGTATGACGCCCGAACCAGCCTGATGTCATACCGCTACTTCTTCGGTTGGGTTGGCGGCCTGTCCATACAGATTTTCCTGCTGTTCTTCCTGCTGAAGCCGAGCGAGCAGAACCCGTCTGGATATTTCCACATTCCGGGCTGGCATCTTTACGGACAGGTCGCTGCCGGGGTCATCCTGCTGGCCGCCGCCGTGTCGACTTTCGGAACGCACGCCCGAATTCCGTACCTGAAAGCGCCACCGCCGCAGCGAAACCTGACGCTCGGAAAAGTATTTTCGGAAATCTTCGAGACGATCTCGAACCCTTCCTTCCGGGCCTTGTTCCTGGCCACGCTGTTTGGTCTGTTGGCGTCGGGTGTTTCCGCATCGCTGAACCAATACATCAACGGGTATTTCTGGGGCTTCACGACAACCCAGACGGCGGGGCTCACCGTTGCCGTCTACATCTCTGCCGTGCTGGCCCTGATCATCGCGCCGATCGCTGGCCGGATGTTCGGGAAGAAGCGGGCGGCGCTGACGATTGGTGTCCTGGCTTTCACGATCGCGCCCGCGCCGGTCTTTGGCCGGCTGATCGGAATCATGCCGCCGAATGGCTCTGACGCACTCTACAATATCGTGCTGTCCATCACGATCTTCGATCTCGCGCTGATCATTGCGACGCAGATGCTGATGGGCTCGATGGTTGCCGATATCGTGGAAGACAGCGAGGTCCAGACGGGCCGCCGCTCGGAAGGCATCTTCTATGCGGGCATCAGCTTCATCCGGAAGCTGGCGCAGGCGTCTGGTGTCTTCGTAGCGACCCTCGTCCTGACTTTCGCTGGCATCCAGGAAGGCGCGCAGCCTGACAAGGTAACGGACAGCTCGCTCACCTCGCTGGGCTGGGGCTATGCCGTCACACTGTTGGCAGCGTGGACGTTGATGATGTTCTGCGTCAGCTTCTACCGGATCAGCCGGGAGTCACACGAAAGTAACCTTGCCGCCCTTGCTGAGCGGGAAGGCAAAGGCCCAACACTCTGAAAACTCTCTCAGAATTGTCATGATAGAAAGAATTGCGTCCCCATTGGCGCCGCAATAGAGCCATACACATGATGCACGCTCTTCGCATGACAAGACATGTTTCAAAGTACCTGGCAGTGGCCGGGCTTTGTGTGGTGGCACTTCTGGTGCTGGCGATTTCCCCGCTGATGGCGAATGCCCAGCGATTGCCGGAGACGCGGTCGGAGATCGAACTCACCTTCGCGCCTTTGGTGAAGGAAGTTTCGCCTGCCGTGGTGAACGTCTACACGCAGAAAACGGTGAAAACGGGCGTCACGCCGATGGAGATGCTTCTCTATGGCCGTGCAGCCCCGCAAAGCCGCGTGCAGAATTCCCTGGGATCCGGCGTGATCGTCCGCGAGGACGGCGTCATCGTGACCAACAATCACGTTGTAGAAGACGCGGATTCGTTCCGCGTGGTTTTGAGCGACCGGCGGGAGTATCCGGCAGAGCTCGTCCTGAATGATGAGCGGACCGATCTTGCCGTCCTGAAAATCGACACCGGTGGAGACAAGCTGCCTGTCTTGCCTTTTGCCGATACGCGCGAGGCGCAGGTCGGGGATCTTGTCATGGCAATCGGCAACCCGTTCGGCGTCGGCCAGACGGTTACCAGCGGCATTATCTCCGCGACGGCTCGTACCGATGTCGGCATTTCCGACTATTCCTTCTTTATCCAGACCGACGCGGCGGTGAACCCCGGCAACTCTGGCGGGGCGCTTGTGAACATGAAGGGCCAACTGGTCGGTGTGAACACGGCGATCTTTTCGCGTGGCGGCGGATCGAATGGCATCGGCTTCGCCATCCCGTCGGAAATGGTCAAACGCGTCGTCGATGCGGCCATGAATGAAGGCACATTCGTGCGCCCATGGCTGGGCCTCGCGGCCCAATCGGTCAGCTTCGACATGGCCAAGGCGCAAGGCCTTGCCCGTCCAATCGGCGTGATGGTCACGGAAGTGTATGATGGTGGTCCAGCCGACAAGGCAGGCCTGCGGCGGGGCGATCTCGTCACAGCCATCGATGGCCGCGAAGTGTATGATGAGAAGGGCCTCAAATTCCTGGCGGCGATCCGCAATCCCGGCGAGAAAGCGCAGCTCAATGTGCTGCGCGGCGGCCGCAACCAGGTGATCGGCGTCAAGGTTCAGCCACCCCCGGGCGCTACGGAGGCCGATATCGTGCTGCTGGAAGGCCAGGACGTGTTCAACGGCGCGCGCGTGGTCGAACTCTCTCCGCGCCTTGCAGAAGAGAACGGACTGGATCCCTTCCAGAAGGGTTCCGGCATCTACGTTTATTCTGTTGCGCGTCGGTCCATAGCTCGCAACTATTTCCGTCCGGGCGATATCATCCGTTCCGTGAACGGCAAACAGACAAAGACGGTGAATGACCTGGAAACGGTCCTGCGGGATTCGGGCCGCAGCTGGGAGATCGAACTGGATCGTAACGGGCGGACCATCCGCGGGACAGTCCGCCTCTAGGCGAGGATCAACCGGCCTTCGGGTGCAGGACGACAGGCAAGTTTGTGTAGCCCTGCACGAAGTTCGACAGGACGCGTTCCGGCTCGCCGACAACTTCGACATGTTCGAACCGGTTCAGGATCTCTTCCCACAGGATCCGGAGCTGCATTTCGGCGACACGATTGCCCATGCAGCGGTGAATGCCGAAGCCGAAAGAAACGTGACGGCGAGCATTCTGGCGATCGATCAGGAATTCGTCCGGTCGCTCGATTGCTTCTTCGTCGCGATTGCCGGAGGCATACCACATCACCACCTTGTCACCCTTGCGGATTTTCTGCCCGCCAAGTTCGGTGTCTTCGGTTGCAACCCGGCGCATGTGGGCGAGTGGTGTCTGATAGCGGATGATCTCTGAAACCATGTTGGGGATCAGCGAGGTGTCTGCTTTCAGCTTTGCGTATTGGTCCGGGAACTTGTTCAGGAAATAGACGCCGCCGGAAATCGAATTTCGGGTCGTATCATTCCCGCCCACGATCAACAGCATCAGATTGCCGAGCAATTCGATCGGATTGTTGACCATGTCCTTGGTTTTCGGATCATGAGCCAGCAAGGAAATGAAATCGAACTTCCGCGGCTCGGCGGCGCGCTTTTGCCAAAGCTCCGTGAAACTGGCGAGGCATTCATTGAGATGCTTCATCCGCCATTCCATATCCGCACCGGCCACGCCGACGGCGTCCGAGGTGGTCGCGACATCGGACCAGAAGGGCAGCTTGTGACGGTCCTCGAACGGATAGTCGAACAGCGTGGCGAGCATCTGCGTCGTCAGTTCGATGGAAACGCGGTCAACCCAGTTGAATTCTTCATTTACCGGAAGGCTGTCCAGAATGTTGCACACGCGCTGACGGATCAGGTCTTCCAGTTCCGACAACTGGCTGGGTGCGACTGCGGGCTGCGCCGCCTTGCGCTGGATGTCGTGGATCGGCGGGTCCATGGCAATGAACATGGGGGGCTGGAAATCGTCTGACGGGTCGCCAATGACAATGCTGGGCATCGACGAGAACACCTTGTGGTTCGAGTCGACCGCGATGATGTCGTCGTATTTCGTGACCGACCAATAGGCGCCAACGGCGCTTTCAGGGCAGTAGTGGACCGGGGCTTCCTTGCGCAGCCTGCGGAAGTATTCGCCTTGTTTGTTTTGCTGGAAAATTTCCGCTTTTGAAACGTCGAAACCTTCCAGCGGAAGGCTCCACGGATCTGGAACTTCCACGTCGATAGACTGTGCAGTGTCGGCCATATTTTCCTCCCGAATGGGCTTTTTTCGCCCTTATGGGAGACAGAGTACGTGCGAAGCCCGTTTCTGCAAAGATTTTACGCGGCCCCAATTGTTGTGCGGTGCAACAAGCGATCGTGCCCGGCATACCCACCGGTCGCCATATGCAGTACGCATCGATTGTCCCACATCAACAGCATGTCCGGCTCCCATTTGTGCCTGTACTGGAACTCCGGCCGGGTCTGCCAGCGATAGAGATCCGTGATCAGGTCCCAGCCCTCTTCGTGCTCCATCCCGGCAATCCCGACGATGTAACCGGCGCAGCCGAAGAGAGACTTGCGGCCTGTTTCAGGATGGGTGCGAATGAGGTCGTGCCGCTCTGTCGCTTCGGCATCCGCTGATGGACGGATATCCATGCTGCGCCCTTTGGCCCTGTCGTCTTTGCCATACATGCCCGCCGGCGCGTAGGCGTTGCGGGCCGAATGAATGGCGTGGCGCCCTTCAAGGCGGCTCCGCAGATCGTCCGGCATCTGCTCCAGCGCCATGTACTGATTTGCGAAGAGCGTGTCGCCGCCGCTGGGTGGAATGGTAATTCCGAACAGGCAGGTCCCTTGGGGCGGTCGTTTCTGGAAGCTCCAGTCCGAGTGCCAGCTTTCGGCGAAAATGGGCGCCGTTTCGTCCGCGGCTCGTTTGACCGCAATGATGTGCGGATGACCTTCGATCGGGGCAATGAAGGGGTCATCACCGAACGGGCCAAAGTACTGGGTAAATCGCTCCAGGTCCGAATCGGTCATCTTTTGATCCGGAAAAGACAGGACCTGGTGGTCCAGCCAGGCCTTCCGGATTTCTGCAATCTGCTCTTTTTCCAGCGGACGGGTCAGGTCTACACCGCGCACAGTTGCGCCGCAGGCCTGCCCGGATGGTGTAATCTCCAGGCTCATATGCGTTTCCTCCAATACGCATCTTATCACGACGCGCCTGCTCGCCTAGAACACAGGCAATGAGCGACCTGTTTGAAGCTGCCGGCATGTCGGAAGGGGCGCCGCGTCCCCTTGCGGACCGGTTGCGCCCGCAGAAGCTGTCGGAAGTTGTCGGGCAGGACCATCTGGTCGGCCAGGATGGCACGCTCACGCGCATGCTGCAGGCTAAGCGCCTGTCGTCCATCATTTTCTGGGGGCCGCCGGGCGTGGGCAAGACCACCATCGCCCGCCTGCTGGCGCAGGAAACGGATCTCGAGTTTGAAGCGATCAGCGCGATCTTCTCAGGCGTAAAAGATCTGCGTGCTGCGTTCGACCGGGCCGAAGGGCGTCGCAAGGTGGGCAAAGGCACGCTTTTGTTCGTTGATGAGATCCACCGCTTCAACAAAGCGCAGCAGGACGGCTTCCTGCCCTTTGTCGAGAGCGGTGTCGTCACGCTGGTCGGCGCAACGACGGAAAATCCCAGCTTCGAGATCAATGGCGCGCTTCTCTCCCGTTGCCAGGTACTGGTGCTCAAGCGTTTGGAAGAGGCAGCTTTGCTGGAACTTGTCAGCCGGGCAGAGATGCTGGAAGGGCGGCCGTTGCCGGTTGTTGAAGAGGCTGTGGCGCCAATCCTCGCAATGGCGGATGGAGATGGGCGCTACCTCCTCAATATTGTGGAACAGATTTACGCGCTCGCTGGCCCGAAATCCGTTCTGAGCCTCCCGCAAGTCACGGCTGGGCTGCAAAAGCGCGCGCCTGCCTATGACAAGACAGGAGATGGGCATTACAACCTTATTTCCGCACTGCACAAATCCGTACGGGGATCGGATCCTGATGCGGCGCTCTACTGGTTCGCGAGAATGATCGACGGTGGGGAAGACCCGCTTTACCTGGCCCGACGCCTGGTCCGGATGGCGAGCGAGGATATTGGTCTTGCCGATCCGACCGCGCTGATGGTGACCAGCGAAGCCGCACGGGCTTATGAGCGTATGGGGTCTCCTGAAGGAGAACTGGCTCTGGCCCATGCGGTCATTCATCTTGCCACAGCCCCGAAATCCAATTCGGCCTATGTTGCGTGGAAAGCGGCGCTGCGTTCTGCCCGCGAGACTGGCAGCCTGATGCCGCCGAAGCATATTCTGAATGCGCCGACGAAAATGATGAAAGATCAGGGGTATGGCGAAGGATACGCCTATGATCACGATACGGAGGAAGGTGTTTCCGGGCAGAATTACTTCCCGGACGGCATGGCGCGGCAGGCATTCTACCAGCCCAAGGGGGAAGGGCGGGAGAAGCCGATTGCCGAGCGGCTTGCATGGGTGGCGAAGATCCGGGACCGAAAGGGCGGCGCGTGACCCGAAACCGTCCGGTGCCGAAAGTCAGCGCGGAAGATGCCGCCTTCGTACGCGGTCTTGTCATTCATGAGGATGGCAAGGTGATCGTATTCAACAAGCCTTCCGGCCTGGCTGTGCAGGGCGGCGGCGGTGTTGCACAGTCTCTCGACGACCTGCTGGCTGCGTTTGCCAAGTCGAATGGTAAGCGGCCGCGTTTGGTCCACCGGCTGGATCAGGGGACATCCGGTGTGATGATCACAGCACGAACCCAGCCGGCTGCTGCATTTCTATCTGAAGAGTTCGCGTCTCGCCGGACTGAAAAGACCTACCTCGCTCTTGTCCGGGGCGGGCTGCCTGCTTCTGATGAAGGGGCGCTGGATGCGCCGCTGGTGAAAGTTGCGGAGGCGGGGCGGCCGCGCATGATCGCAGCGAAGCCTGATCGGAAAGGGGCGCAGGCTGCTGTCACGCATTGGCGAATTCTAAGCCGCGCAGGCGATGCAGCGCTCGTTGAAGCGCGCCCTGAAACCGGGCGCATGCACCAGATCCGCGCGCACCTTTCCATCGCCGGGATGCCCATACTGGGAGACTGGCTCTACGGGGCGGGGGCGCAGGGTGCGCCGCGTCTGATGCTGCACGCCGCGAAACTTAGTGTCCGGCATCCGGACGGGATGGAGATGCGCTTCGATGCGCCCCTGCCGGAAGATTTCAGGCAGCTCGCTGAAAAGCTCGGCCTTCAGTCCGGCTTGTAATAGTCACGGTACCAGTCAACGAATGCCTCGATGCCGGCGTTGACGTCCGTCGTGGGAACGTATCCAGTCAAGGCCTGCAGCAGGCTGACGTCGGCATAGGTTTGCTTCACATCGCCGGGCTGCATGTCGAGCATGTTCTTCACGGCCGTCTTGCCGATCGCGTTTTCGATTGCTTCGATATAGTCCATCAACCGGACCGGGTCTGCGTGTCCGATATTGACCAGTCGATAGGGCGCGACGGGGCTGAGGGAGTCACCACGGGAAACGGGTTGTCCTGCGACCGGGGGCGTATCCATCAGTCGGCGGATCGCCTCGACAAGGTCATCGATATAGGTGAAGTCACGCATCAGGTCGCCATGATTGTAGACGTCAATCGGCTCGTTCCGGAAGATTCGGTCGGTGAACAGGAAGAACGCCATGTCCGGTCTGCCCCATGGCCCGTAGACGCTGAAGAAGCGGAGCAGGGTGGTTGGCGTCCCGTAGAGGTGCGAATGGCTGTGCGCGATCAATTCGCTGGACAGTTTGGTGGCGGCGTAAATGGTGAGAGGATGAGGGGCCGGATCGGTTTCCTCAAACGGGAATTTCTGATTTGCGCCGTAGGCGGACGAGGTGGATGCCAGTACGAGGTGCTTGATGTCGTGAAGCCGCGAGAGCTCGATCACGTTGAAGGATCCAACGATATTGGAGGATATGTACTCCCTCGGGTGGTCCAGGCTGTAGCGGACGCCAGCCTGAGCTGCGAGATGAACCACAATGTCGGGTGTGCTTTCGCTGAACGCTGCGGTCATCGCTGCTTCGTCTTCGACCTTTATTTCGTGCATCCGGAAATTGTCGAAGGTTTCCAGCCGTTTGACGCGGTTCCGTTTCAGGGCGACGTCATAGTAAGCGGAAAAACAATCCACACCCGTGACCTCGTGACCCTCCCGGGCGAGGCGAAGAGATAGTTCACTGCCAATAAAACCGGCGGCGCCGGTAACGAGGATCTTCATGCTCATGCCCTGTTTTGGGTTCCGGGCTATATGATCGCAGCCGTCCGTACAAGCATTGGACACCGCAATATAGAAAAGGCCTTCCGGGAGTTCGAAAGGCCTTTTCCGTCAGGTTCCGGTCAGGTCTATGCGTCTACCGCTCGTTGATGCGCGGGACGATCGCCTGGGCTTCGCCGGAGCTGAGCGCCCGTGCCGTGGCGAGTTCATCCAGCAGGACCTGGATGCGCTTGTCTTCGGTGAGGCTGGAGATTGCCGCCATGGATTCTGCTGTCTGGGCAGATGCGCCGAATAGGCTTTCGAGGGCTTCGAGGCCGGATTTGCGATGCGGGTAGTAGATGAGACGCGGTGTGTCGTCTGCATCGATACCGGCAAGTTCCTTGGCTTTTTCGATGGCATCGGTGAATGAGCCGAGTTCGTCTACCAGGCCGCGTTCGAGCGCGTCCTCACCGCTCCACACATGGCCACGGGCAACATCGTGGACTTCGTCATAAGTCATGCCCCGGCCGTCGGCGACGATGCCGACAAAGCGGTCATAGCCGCGTTTCAGCGAGGCTTTCACTTCGGCTTCCTGCTCAGGCGTGAACCGGTCCATCCCGTAAGCGTCGGCGAACTCGCCGCCGACAGAGATGGTGTCAAACGTGACGCCCAGCTTGTTGAAGCCGCCGGCGAGCGCGAACTTGCCGCCGAAGATTCCGATGGAACCCGTGATCGTCGAGCGGTTGGCAACGATGTAGTCGGCGCCGGCGGAGACATAGTATCCGCCAGATGCTGCCAGCGGGCCCATGGACACGACGACCGGTTTGCCTTTGGCCTGGACGCGCTCGATGGCGTTCCAGATCTGGTCGGATGCGGTCGGGGAGCCTCCGGGGCTGTCGACGCGGAACACAATCGCCTCGACCTTGTCATTATCACCGGCATCGAGAATGGCCCGCGCAATCGTGTCGGAGGCAAAGGCCGGACCTGATTCAAACGGCGAGCCAGAACCAGTGCCGCCGGTCACCACGGCGCCTTCGCCACCAACAACGGCGATGGCTGGAGCTTTCAGCGGCAGGGAAGGCGGGGTGTAGCTGGCGAGATCCACGAACGCGGCGCCTTTGCCGGCTTTCTCCTTCGCAGCCTCTTCGGCTTGTTCAGGGTAGCCTTCCTTGTCCATTAGCTTGTTGGCGATGATCTGCTCTGACGTCATGGGGCCGCTCTCCAGGGCGGTCTTCACTTCTGACACAGTGAGGCCGCGATCAGCAGCGATGTCATTCAGCGACTGGGACCACAGAGATTCGGCCAGTTGCGTCATCGCTTCCCGGTGAGGTTCGGTATAGCCGCTCTCGCTATAGGAGTTCGGTGCGTTCTTGTATTCGTAGAAGGGATAGATTTCCGGGGTCACATCGATCTTTTCGAACAGGCCCTTGAGGAATTCCGTTTCGAAGGTCACGCCTGCGGCGAAGACTTCCGAACCAGGCTGGATCCAGACTTCGTCGGCGGGCGCGATTGAGCGCAGGGCTGACGGGCCGCCGACACCAAACGTGCCTTGCGTATGAGCGATCACGAATTTTCCGGAGTCGCGGAAACTGATCAGAGCTTCACGAAGTTCCTCTGCCCGGGAGCTTCCGATCCCCACTGTTGCCCCTCTCAGGTACAGCCCTTTCACCGAGTCATCGGCTTCGGCTGCCTGAAGTTTGGTCAAAAGGTCTACAAAACCGGGCGTTTCTGAAAAAGCTGCAATTCCGCTGACAGGCGCCTGATCCGAGAATTCTGTGTTCAGGTCGAGGGACAGGACGATATTGTCAGGCGTGTCCGGCGCAGACGAGGCGGCGCTGACAATGAGTCCGACGAACAAAAACGCCATCAGAAAAAAGAAGAGGATCATGGCGACGAGGGCACCTGCCATCGACAGGAAAAAAGTTCTCATTGGGGTGTGGTCTCCGGTTCTGACCATTGGGGTATCTGACCCCTGGTATTGTCGATAAACGATAAAATGTAAAGGTTCGGCTCTGCTGACGGGCGAAATTTGCAGCAAAACGCATATATCGTGAAAGAACTGCTGGAATGCGGTGCGAACGGGTGTTGCCAGCGAATGAAAGAGTGGTTATCCCGGCGCCTCCGTTGGGGTGTCGCCAAGTGGTAAGGCACCGGTTTTTGGTACCGGCATTCCCAGGTTCGAATCCTGGCACCCCAGCCATCCTTTCAAGGCAGCTTCTGCCTGTTGGATTTACTGCCGCTCAGCTTCTGATCATGTCCCTGTATCGCGGCTTTGTACTGCACGCGATGTGTTGCGTTCGTACGGGCGCCCGATATTTTCTAAATGAATCGTAAAGCCTTGTTGATCGTGTCACAGAGGGTTGTTAGCGTCCTGTTTCACAGCTAAGGGCTTGCCGCGGACCTGCCAGAAGGTGGGCCAATCAGGGATCAATGACAGAGGGCGGTCAACGCCCCGGAAAACTCAGGGGAGGTGTTGGGCGGTCTCCGTCTCTCTGCTTCCAAGGGAACTTGCCTCGTTTGTGTGTGAGGCGTTGTAAGGACCGGGACACTCTCGTTAGCGGAGTGCCCGTATGTCGGATTTCCCGCGCGACACCAGCGCGACCGTTTGGAGAGTGAGAGGCAAACCTCATGAAGAAACTTCTGTCACCAGCTCGCGGCGTGATCGCCGCGGCGCTTATCGCAGGACTGGCCATCCCGGCCCAGGCCCAGTTGCGCCAGGCGCTCGATGTCGGCGAACAGGCGACCCGCCGTGCAGAGCAGGTCCAGAACCAGATCAACCAGCTGGACGATGAGCGGACCGACATGGTTCGCGAATACCGTACGCTTCTGCAGCGCCGCGATGCTGCTGACCTGTACGCAAAACAGCAGGAACTGGTTGTTGCCTCGCAGCGTGAGGAAATCGCCTCTCTGACCGAGCAGCTCGGCTCGATCGACGACATCACCGCTCAGACGGTTCCGATGCTCCTCGGCATGGTCGAAGACCTCAAGACGTTCGTCGCCGCCGACCTGCCGTTCAAGACGGTTGAGCGTTCGGCTCGCCTCGAAGCCCTCGATGGCATCATGACGCAACCGGATGTGACCCCGGCCGAACAGTACCGCCTGATCATGGAAGCCTATCAGGCTGAAATGGAATATGGCCGCACGATCAGCACCTGGCAGGAAGAGATCGACATCGACGGCAACCCGACGACGGTCGACATGTTCCTCTATGGCCGCGTCGCGCTCGTCTATCTGACGCCAAACGGCAAGGCCGCGACCTACAATCGCTCCACCGGTGCGTGGGAAGCGCTTCCGGGCAAGTATGTGGCTGACATTCAGAAAGCCATCCGGGTCGCTCAAGCCAAAGCGCAGCAGACCGTTCTGTTCGCTCCGATCCAGAAGTTCCAGGTCCAGTAAGGCCCGGCTCAGAGAACTAAGAGGAAAACCGTAATGTTGAAATTCAAATCCTCGCTGAAGGCTCTGGGTGCAGCATCGCTGCTCGGCCTTAGCGCAATGACCATGGCCGCTCCGGCGTCCGCTCAGTCCCTCGCAGATGTGCTTGCGAAAATTCAGTCTGACTCCAACGAGATGTCCGCTGAAAACCAGCAGCGCCTCAGAGAGTTCCAGCAGGACAAGAACGCCCAGGAAGCCAAGATGGCTGAAGCCCGGGGTGCTCTGAACTCTGCTGAAGCACGTGGACGTGCACTCGGTGCAGAGTTCGATGCGAACGAAGCCACGCTCGGCGATCTGGAATCTCAGGTCACCGCACAGGCAGGCGACTTCCAGGAACTGCTCGGCCAGTTCCGTTCCGCCGCTGGTGAGACCATGCCGGAAATTGCGAACTCCTTCGCAAACTTCGACTATCAGGGCCGCGTTGAAGGCATCGCCGAGATCGCTGAAGCCCGCACGCTTCCGAACCGCGCTCAGCTGGAGCGTCTCCCGAAAGCGATCCTTCAGGAAATGATCGCCCAGTCCGAAGTGAAGACCTTCACCGCGACTGTGGACGGTGTTGGCCCGGACGCATCGAACGCTGATGTCGACCTGATGCGCGTGGGTGTGTTCACCGCCGCGACGACCGAAGGCACGAAGTTCGTTGAAGTCAAAAAGAAAGACAACGGCGACACCTACCTGCAGGCCTTCAAGACCCAGCCGGCCGGCTCTTATGCCGGTGCGATGAAGTCGCTCATCAATGCTGGACCTGACCAGTTCGTCCGCGCGCCGGTCGATCCGTCGAAAGGTAACCTCTTCGGTATCCTCGGCGACCTGCCGGTCCTCAGCGACCGTATCAAGCAAGGTGGCCCGGTTGGTGCTGTCATCATGTTCCTGCTGGCGATCGGCCTGCTGATCGGCATCTACAAGATGTTCACCCTGTTCACGATGGGCGGCTCCATGCGCAAGACGGCGAAAACCCGTCAGGCTGGTGACGGCAACCCGCTGGCCCGCCTGTTCGAGACCTACGAACAGAACCGCGGTTCGGACATCGAAACGCTCGAACTCAAGCTGGACGAACAGATCCTGCGTGAATCGCCACGTATCGAACGCTTCAACGACATCGTGAAAGTCCTGTCGGCTGTGTCTCCGCTGCTCGGCCTTCTGGGTACCGTTATCGGTATGATCATCACCTTTACGTCGATCACCATCTACGGTGCCGGCGATCCGAAGCTGATGGCTGGCGGTATCTCGGTCGCTCTCATGACCACTGTGTTCGGTCTGGTGTCGGCTATCCCGCTTCTGCTGGTGCACGCAATCATCGCTTCGATGGCTCGCGCCAACCAGCAGATCCTCGACGAGCAGGCTGCTGGCCTGATCGCTGAGAAGGCGGAATCCCTGCGTGGTGCGGCGTAAGCCGCTCCCCGTAGCCTCAACTGAGGAGGAGCCCGTATGGGTTTGCTAGACTTACAAGCTTTCCTCGACCGAGGCGGTCCGGTGTTGCTGGTTATTATGTTTGCAACATTCGTGATGTGGGCACTGATCCTGGAACGTGTGTTCTATTTCAGATTTGCCCATAAGCAGGTGGCCGCTGAGGCGATTGCGGAGTGGCGTTCGCGCTCCGACAGGAAATCGACCTTCGCTCATTGGATCCGCGACAAGCTGGTCTCAGAAGTCCGCATGAAAGCGGAGCAGAATGTCAGCCTGACCAAGGCAATGGTGTCTCTGGCACCGCTGCTGGGGCTGCTCGGAACCGTGACCGGGATGGTCGCCGTGTTCGATGTCATGGCGATCACCAATGGTGCAGACGCAAAGGCCATGTCGGCCGGTGTGTCTCGTGCCACGATCCCGACCATGGCAGGCATGGTGGCATCGCTGTCCGGTATTCTGTTCACCTCCGGTATGGACCGCCGTGTTGCACGCTCGGTCCAGCAGGTTGAAGACGCGATGGAGATCAGCTGATGCGAGGACGTTCAAACGACGCGCCCGAAGAGGCCAATGTCGATCTCACGCCGATGCTGGATGTGGTTTTCATCCTGCTCATCTTCTTCATCGTGACCTCGACCTTCGCGCAGGAACAGGCAATGGGCCTTGAGCCTCCGCCGCCGCCTGCACCGCCAGATCAGGAGCAGACGCAGTCTGTGCCTGCCATCCTGATCTATATCGACGAGTCGAACATGATCACCGTCAACGGCCGCAACACCGATATTGGCTCCGTACGAGCGAACATCGAACGCGTCCGTGCCGAAACACCGGAAAGCCAGGTCATAATTCAGGCACATCCGCGTGCGAAGAGTGGTGTCATCGTCCTTATCCGGGACGCCGCCTATAACGCCGGCTATCAGACGGGGGTTAACCTCGTTCTGTCGCAGGACCAGTAAGAGGAGCACCCAATGGCACGCAGAAAACGCCAGTCTTTTGCCGCAGGTGGTGCAGAGGATGATGTGAACCTCACGCCGATGCTCGACGTGGTGTTCATCCTCCTGATCTTCTTCATCGTGACGGCACAGTTCATCAAGGAGCCGGGGGTTGCGATCATCCGTCCTGACGTGGACAACAAGGCAGACGCAAAACCGCTCGCGATCCTGGTTGCGATCAATGAGGAAAGCGAAATCTACATCGACAAGAAGCTGATCTCTCCTGAGGAAGTCGGCTTCACCATCAAGCAGATGCGTGAAGACAACCCTCGCGGCGAGATCGTGGTTCAGGCCGATGTGAATTCCACTGCGGAGACGCTTGTCGACGTTATGGAGACCATCAACCGCCTTGATGGTGCAACGGCCATCAATATTTCGGCCAAGATCGAGTAGGAGAAAGCCATGTTCGCTAATCCCCTGACGAGACTACTGGTTGGTGTCGCTATCGCCATTCCGATCGTTTACATGCTCTTCATCGTGATGAACCAACTCATCTCGGTGAAGGAGGTGAACCTGGAGAAGGGCGAGCAGCGGGTCCTTACCGCGATTACGCCTCAGCAACAGGACTCCGAAGTTCGTACGCGTCAGCGTTCGAAACCGAAGCGGATCGACTCGGCTCAGAAGCCGCCTCCGCCGCCGAAAGTTTCGGCTACGAAGTCCAACATCAACCTGCCGACCCCGCAGATTGAGGGCGCTGCACCGACCGAGTTGAACCTCGGCCGCATGCAATCGCTCGCAATCGATCCGGTGGCCATCTCTGACCGGGATGCCCAGCCGATCCGTCCGCCGGTGCCGACTTACCCGCAGCGCGCTGCGGAACGCGGTATCGAAGGTTCGTGCGAAGTGCGCTTCGACGTGGATACCCGCGGCAAGCCTTACAACATCCAGGCAACCTGTTCGGACAACGTCTTCAAGCGTGAAGCTGAGCGGGCCGTTGGCCGGGTCGAGTTCGCACCGAAGATTGTGCGCGGCAAGGCAGCCGAACGTCGGAACGTGGTCTACCCGCTGGAGTTCAAACTCCAGTAGACCTCAGGTTTCATTGAAAATATTCTGGAAGGGCGCTCCTCGGGGCGCCCTTTCTTCATTCCGGTTCCGTATTCAGGCAGACGCAGCTTCTGGAGGTCTTTTGCGTCGAACACTGCCTGGCAGGTTGCCGAAACTTGGGGCACATCAAAAGGCCACGAGCCGGTGCGGACGGATCGCAGTCTTTCGTCGCGCGTGGAGGTTCAGGTGAGCCTCGGTATATGCGGATTGCGGCCCGGGCGGTCTGTGGCCTGTTGCCGGGGATTCGAAAAGGAAGCCGCCAGAGTGGCCAGAAACGCCCGGTTGCGGCCAGAAATCAGGCAGGGAGTGCCTGTCGAGTCGCACAATTCTGTCTATCCCATGGAATTAGGGCTGCAGTGATGTGGAATCAACGCGTTCGCATGTGTATCAGCATTGACGAGAGGGCCGCGACCGAACCATATCAGGGTTAAGTCACGACCAAGCTGGAAACAGGTCATTTGGCGCATATAAAAAGCCTCAGAAGCCGCGCTGAAGTCCTTGATCCTGCCGGGCAATTCCGGTTGATTGGACACAACTCCGCTACGCCAGCGGTCAGGAGAGGAATTATGGGTATCAGATCTGTTCTCAAAGGCGCCGTCATTGCCGGCTTCATGGTGTCAGTTGGCGCCGGCTCGGCACTCGCACAGGCTTGCGAAGAAACAGAGTTCTCGTCGAAAACAGGCCAACTTTACCTGGATGCCGAACAGGCGGCGATGACGAACAATGACTATGTGACAGCTGCGAACAAGATGAACCAGCTGAAGTCCATGGGCCTGAACTGTTATGAAGAAGGCGCTGTTCTGAAGCTGTCAGCTTACATCAACATCCAGAAGGGTGATCGCACGGCCGCGGTGAATGACCTCCTGTCCGCCCTGAACAAGGGGTATATCGCAGACAAGGACAAGGCGCAGACCTACTACAACATTGCGCAGATCTACCTGCAGGAAGAGGACATCAACAAGTCCCTCGAGTACATGACCAAGTGGCAGCAGGCCGGCGGCAAGCCGGACCGTACCCAGAAGTGGCAGCTCGCTGTTCTTTACCAGCGGGTCGACAACTTCAGGGAGGCCATCCGTTGGGCTGAACAAGTCAAGGCTGACGATGGTTCGAAATACGACCAGCAGCTCTATGACCTGCTGATCTTCCTCTACAACCAGGCTGACGACAAGGCGAAGCTCGCCAGCATCCTGGAAGAAGTGGTCGCGCATAACCCGACCGAACGTAAGTACTGGGATGCGATTGCAGGCAACTACTTCGCCAGCAATGAAGAGCGTCGCGCGTTTGAGGTCCAGAAGGCGATGTATCTCGCCGGCATGCTGAAGACCGAAGACGAAATCATGCGGATCGTGAACTTCTACAACCGGTTCAACGTGCCTTATCAGGGCGCGAAGATCCTTGAGAAGGAAATGAACGCAGGCCGCGTTTCCCGGAACCTCGATCATCTCGAACTTCTGGCGAACCTCTATCAGGTTGCCCGTGAGCACGAAAAAGCCATTCCGGTCATCCAGGCCGCTGCAGAAGCCGGTGGCGGTGGCGCCATGTATGAGCGCCTCGGCCGCTCCTATGCTGACCTCCAGGAATGGGAAAAGGCTGAAAACGCGCTTCAGAAAGCCCTCAGCATGGGCGGCGTGAAAGATGCCGGTACGGCGTGGGTCCAGATCGGCCAGTCCCGCTACGAGCGCGATGACCGCTCCGGTGCTCGTGAGGCGTTCCGCAAGGCGAGCAACCGCGCAGGCAGCAGCTGGGTCGCCTTCATGAACTCCGAAGAAGCGACTGCTTTGGCGCTCGATTGCTTCAAGTATCAGTCGGCGCTGCTCAACGTGCAGAACGAAGCCAAGATCTGTAAGAGCCTTTCGGTTCTGGGTGAAGATCAGATGACTGAGAACTGTAAAGACGTGAACCAGCGTCTCGACGCGGCTGAGGCAGCCTTCAACGAAGCGCCGTCCTGTCAGAGCCAGCGTTCCGGCGGCTGAGCCAGAGAGGCCCGGAGGGGCCAAGACCAAATCTGAAAACCCCGGCCTTTGCGCCGGGGTTTTTTGTTTTCGGGGAACTCAGTTGTATGCGCTGAGGATCTCGTCGACCGCGCGCTCCAGGTCTTTCAGGGTCGAGACATGGGTGACCTGGGCACAGAAGGGCGCATAGCGGGGGATGACGCTGTCGCCGGTGCCCCACAGGCCCGGGCCTTCAGGGTTCAGCCAGATGACCCGTTTGGCGCGGGCGGCGAATTCGCGGAACAGGTCCATTCGCGGGTCGCCATAGTTTGAGCGTGCATCGCCCAGGACAAGCAGGGTCGTGCGGCGGTCGATGATCTGTTCGTGATCGATCTTCAGGTCAGACCAGGCCTGGCCGTAGCTGGTCGAGCCCATGCCATATTCGCGCAGGATCTTCGCCATCGCGGTTTCGAAATCATTCTGCTCCAGCACGTCATCGACCGAGCCGAGGCGGAAGGAGAAGGCGAAGGCGTGCATGTCCGGCACGACATCTTTCATCGACCAGAGCAGCAACAGAAGGAAGCGCACATACTGTGCGACCGAGCCGGAGACATCGCAGACGACAACAATCTTCGGCTTGTCCTTCCGCTTCTGCCGCCAGACCACATTGAACGGCACACCGTCGAAGCCGGCATTGGCGCGCATTGTCCGGCGGACATCCAGCTGCCCGCGATTGCGGCGGCGCTTGCGGCGGGAATGTTTGACGGCCAGGCGCTTGGCAATCTTGGCGATCAGGCGCTTCATCCGTTCCATGTCGCTGCGGTCGATGGCGGAGAGCTTTTTCTCGGCGGCGTAGTCGTCTCGGAATTGCTGCGTTTCGCCGGCGCCGAAAACCTGGAATGCCTTCTCGGCGCGTTCCCGCGCCTTGAGTGTCACATCGCGGCGGACATCGATCAGGCGCTGGGCTTCGGCGTCGCCGTCCTGTCCGCCTTGCTGGAGGGCATTCAGAAGCCGGGCCTGCAGGGCTTCGCCGCCCATCTGCTTGACCATCTGCTGGGCATAATAGGCAACCTGGGTGGAGAAACGGATGTCGTCCACGCCAGCAGCCTCGGCCGCTTTTTCGAGCGCGAGGGAGATCCCGCTTTCGTCGCCAGACTCCATCAGGTCGACAAGGTTGGAAGCATCGGCTTCTGAATTGTCTGTGTCCGTGGAGTCTGTCTCGTCCTGTTCTGAGCTGGAGGCGGTTTCCTGCCGTGAGAAATAGAGATCGAACAGTTCGTCGAACGTGATCTTCTCTTCCGGGGATTTGGCCAGGACGCAGGCGAGGGAATCCTTCAGCATGCTGCGGTCGGCATAGCCGATCAGCTTCAGCGTATGCGCGGCGTCGAGGGCCTCGCCGGTGGAGACCCGCACTTCGGAAGAGCGCAGGGCACGGATGAAGTTGGTGAGCGGGCGTTCCATTGACCCGTCATGCCCCCTTTATCATCCAAGGTCCGGATAGCCGGACGCCGTGCGGCCGCCGGGCTTCTGTGCTGCGGCTTCACGCAGCATTTTCGGCACTTCCGGCCCGATCACGGCAATGTCGCTTTCATGCTTCAGCAGCACGTTCAGCGTGTCGCGGACGAAGGTTTCGTCCAGCGCCGTTGCATGCAACAGGAGCAGCGTTTTTGCCCAGTCCACCGTTTCGGCGATGGAGGGCCGCTTCTTGATGTCGATATCGCGCACCGACTGGACGAAGGAAATCATCTGGTCCAGCAGTGCTTCTTCGAGACCTTCGACCCGGGCGCGGACAATGCGGCGTTCGCGGGCATGGTCGGGGAAGCCGATATGCAGGTGCAGGCAGCGGCGCTTCAGGGCGTCGCCCAGTTCCCGCACATTGTTCGAGGTCAGAATAACCAGCGGTGGCACATTGGCAGAGATCGTTCCGATCTCCGGCACGGTCACCTGGTAATCCGACAGGACTTCCAGAAGGAAAGCCTCGAATTCCTCGTCCGACTTGTCGATCTCGTCGATCAGAAGGATGGAGCCGATTTCCTGTTTCATGGCCGTCAGCAGGGGGCGGGATTCCAGGAATTGTTCGGAGAAGAACAGGTCTTCGAAGGAAGACAGTTTGCCGAGCGAACTTTCCAGCGATCCGGCATCGCCGATCACTTCGTTCAGCTTCTCCTTCAGGATCTGGGTGTAGAGCAGCTGCTTGCCATATTTCCACTCATAGAGCGCCTTGCCCTCGTCGAGGCCTTCATAACACTGCAGGCGCAGCAGCGGCAGCTCCAGCCAGCGCGAGAGCGAGGCGGCGAGGTCTGTCTTGCCGACGCCGGCCGGGCCTTCGATCAGGATCGGCTTGCGCAGGCCGTGGGCCAGGAAAACAGCCGTCGAGATCTGCTTTGTGGAGATGTACCCCACACCTTCGAGGCCCGCAGTGATTGCGTCAACGGAAGTCATCGGCTCGTAGCCGGTGGAAAGGTCTTTAGCCATGCTTCAGGGGTAGGGCCGGGGGGCGGGACTGGCAAGCCATATCGCGGGGGAAGCGCCCGCCAGCACTTTCGCCCGGAAGCGCTGGGTGCGCTCCGGCGATAACTCCCTGATTTTCAGCAAGTTCAGCTTGTGTCCGGCCAGGCCTTCAGCGCTTCGATCAGCTGCACCGTCAGCCCGCCCGAAACGAGCGCGACAGGGGCTGGCAGCCGGTGCGCATGCGGGACCGGCGGCACATGCGGCCGGGCCTCCCCAGCCGCCTGCCAGCGCTGGAGGGTGCGGGCAAGACGCCGCGCCCGGCGCTTGTGGTGTTTCATCGTGTCCAGCATGGCGTTCCAGCGCGCGATCAGGGGCGCGGCGGGCACGGGTCCGGGCGTTGGTGGCTCTACCGGCCCTTTCAGGAAGTGCGGGCATGGCCGCGAGGGCGCGGGGACCATGGTGAAGACGTAGCGATAGTCTGAGCCTTCCTGAGTCGGCTCATAATAATTGCTGCCGATACGCGGTTTCAGCGGCGCCAGCTCCATCTGCAGCGCGAGCAGGAAGATCAGACGGCGGAGCAGGACAGCCAGCCGCTTCAGCTCCGCCCGCACCCGTCGGCTCACCGTTTTCGAGATCGTCTCGGGTGTTTTGTACAGGTTCACATTCACGCCCGCTTCCGCGA
This sequence comes from uncultured Hyphomonas sp., assembly GCF_963678875.1. Lineage (NCBI taxonomy): Bacteria > Pseudomonadati > Pseudomonadota > Alphaproteobacteria > Hyphomonadales > Hyphomonadaceae > Hyphomonas > uncultured Hyphomonas sp. The sequence goes on from NZ_OY787456.1 coordinate 1,614,768, forward strand.
TGGCGCGGGCGAGCGTGTTGAAGGCCTGGGAGAGGAAAGCGGTGCGGTCAGTCATGGGGTCGAGATTGCCATGAGGGGTTTATCGGGAGGATAGAGATGAGCCCTCACCTCCCACCGCCTGTGGCGGCGGGCCCCTCCTCTCCCGCGAGCGGGAGAGGGGTGGAACTGGCGCCACGGCGACAGGTTTGCCATGTGGAAAGGACAACCCCTCTCCCTCTGGGAGAGGAGGGACCCGCGCCCGCAAGGGCGTGGGAGGTGAGGGATTGGCGCCGGGCTTTCCCCGGCCGTTATTCCGTCATGACTAAAGAAGCACGAAACATGACTTCAGCATGATCATGCATGACTTGCCATGACTATACCGGACTAAAGCGGACTATACCGGATCAAGCCGCCTGGAGCGCGCGAAAGGTGGCATTGGCCCGGGCGCAGAGCGTCTCGTCCGCATGGATCGTCGCCGTGCAGAAGGACAAACTCTTGCCGGTTCGCAGAACCGTAGGGCGGATCTCCAGCCACTGGCCGAGGCGGGCTGTCGCGAGGAAGTCCACCGAGAGGCCCACCGTGACGAGGCCTGAGATATTCTCCAGCGCCATGTCTTTGAGAGCGAGGCCGCAGCTGAGCCCCATCGCATTGTCGGCGAGGGCAGAGATCAGCGCCCCATGGACGAAGCCGCGGGAATTGGCGTGAGCTGGCCCGGCGCGCAGGCCGATGAAGATCGCCTCACCGGTGTTGCGGGAATAGAGCGGCTCCCACGGGTCTGTCAGGCCGCTTTTCCTGAAATGGGGCGCGAAACCTTCCGGGATGCCGTCTGTCACCTGCCGTCTCCTCATTGCCTGTTAACGGGTCGGGGTGTATCAAATACATGTAGACCGGTCTATATAATTTTGTCTGGAGGCCCATATGGCGGCAGCTGCCAAACATCGTGAAGCGCTTCTTGCTGCGTCCGTCCGGCTGTTCCGGCAGAAGGGATATGCGGCGACGGGACTGGCCGAGATCCTCGCGGAGAGTGGGGCGCCGAAGGGCTCGCTGTATCACTATTTTCCGGGCGGCAAGGCGGAGATCGGCGCGGAGGCGGTCGCGCTGGCCGGAAACACGGTGGCGCACACGCTTGAGGAGCTGGCGGCGGAAGCGGACGGGCCGGGCGAGCTGATGGCCCGCTATCTGGACCTGATGGCTGGCTGGATGGCGGCGTCTGATTTCCGGGATGGCAGTCCGATCACGACGACCCTGCTGGAGACGGTGCCGGAGCATGAGGCAATCCGGCAGGCGGGCGCGGACGCCTTTGACGCGTGGGCCGGGGTGCTGACGGAATCGGCTGTCGCCGCAGGCATCCCGCTGGCGCGTGCTGAAAGCCTTGCGCGCTTTGCGATATCCGCGCTCGAGGGCGCGCTTATCCAGTGCCGGGTGGCGGGCAATGCCGCGCCGCTGAGGCTGGTGGCGGAAGAGTTGGGCGCGCTGTACGCGGCGGCGCAAACGCGCTGAAGGGGCGGCGTGACGGAGGCAGGCTGAGGGGCTAAGCCTTGGCCTATGCCCGTCGCACGGATTCTCTTTCCCATGCCCCTGCCGGAGCCGTTCGACTATGCGGTGCCGGACGATCTGGACGTGGTTGAAGGCAGCTATGTGGCGGCGCCGCTCGGCAAGCATGAGCGGCTGGGCGTTGTCGTCGAAATGCTGGGCGACGAGGCGGGTGAAGGGCGCAAGCTGAAGGTCGTGTCGGAGGTCTATCCCACGCCGCCGATGACCAGGCCGATGCGGGATTTCCTGTCCTTTGCGGCGCGCTACACGGTCAGCCATCCGGGGCATTTGCTGTCCATGGCGCTGAGGGCGCGGGCGGGCCTGCTGCCGTCGCCGACCGAGACCATGTTCACGGTGACCGGCAAGACGCCGCCCCGCATGACGGACGCGCGCGCGAAGGTGCTGGACGTGATGCAAGCGGCTGACGCGCCGATGACGGCGGCGCAGATCGCGGAGGCGGCGGGCGTGTCGTCCGGCGTGGTGCGGGGGCTGGCCGAGGCCGACGCGCTGCAGGCGATTGACGTGCCGACCGACCCGCCCTTTCCACCTGTGAACCCGGACCTGCCAGGTGCGACCCTGACGGCGGAACAGGCCGAAGCGGCAGACGAGTTGCGCACGGCGGTGCGGAAAAGCGAATTCCACACTTTCCTGATCGATGGTGTCACGGGCTCCGGCAAGACAGAGGTCTATTTCGAGGCGATTGCGGAGGCGTTGAAGGCCGATCCGGAGGCGCAGGTTCTGGTCCTGCTGCCGGAGATCGCGCTGACGCAGGCGATCCTGTCACGCTTCACGGCGCGGTTTGGGGCGCCGCCAGCGCCCTGGCATTCCGGCCTGTCGGACAAGGAGCGCCGGCGCACCTGGCGCGAGACGGCGCATGGACGGGCGCGCATCGTGATCGGCGCACGGTCTGCGCTGTTCCTGCCGTTCCGGAAGCTGAAGCTGATCATCGTGGACGAGGAGCACGATGGCAGCTTCAAGCAGGAAGACGGCGTGACCTATCACGCCCGCGACATGTCCGTGATGCGCGGCAAGCTGGAGGAGGCGGTCGTGGTGCTGGCCTCCGCGACGCCCGCGCTGGAGACGATCGTGAATGCCGAGATGGGGCGCTATACGCGGCTGAAGCTGTCGGCGCGGCCGGGCTCTGCGCGGTTGCCGGATGTGGAGCTGGTGGACCTGCGGGCCGATCCGCCGGGCAAGGGCATGTGGCTGTCATCGCGGCTGGTGCATGAGATGCAGGTGACGCGGGAGGCGGGCGAGCAGACGCTGCTGTTCCTGAACCGCCGGGGCTATGCGCCGCTCGTCATCTGCAAGGCGTGCGGGGAGCGGCTGAAGACGCCCGGCACGGAGAACTGGCTGACGGAGCACCGCTACACGAACCGGCTGGTCTGTCATGTCACCGGCTATTCCATCCTGAAGCCGCAGATGTGCCCGAACTGCGGGGCGGTCGATTCGCTGATGGGCGTCGGCCCCGGCGTGGAACGGGTGGCTGAGGAAGTGCGCGTCCTGATGCCGGAGGCGCGGATCGAGATCTTCTCCTCGGACACGGCGCAGGGCGGCGAGGCGACGCGCGGCATTGTCGAGCGGATGGAGCAGGGCGAGATCGATGTGCTGATCGGTACGCAGATCGTGGCCAAGGGGCATAACTTCCCGAACCTGACGCTTGTGGGCGTGGTGGACGCCGACAGCGGCATGAAAGGCGGGGACCTGCGCGCGGGCGAGCGGACCTACCAGCTGCTGAGCCAGGTGGCGGGCCGGGCGGGGCGGGCCGAACGGCCGGGCCGGGCGCTGGTGCAGACCTACGCGCCGGACAATCCGGCCATGCTGGCGCTGGCCGATGGCGACCGCGACGGCTTCCTGCAGATCGAGCGGGATGTGCGGGCCGAGCTGGGCCTGCCGCCCTTCGGACGGCTCGCGGCGGTGATCATGTCGGCGCCTTCTGCCGAAATGGTGGATCAGGCCGCGCGGGATGTGGCGGGCCTTGCGCCGAACGGGCAGGGAATCGAACTGTTCGGCCCGGCCCCGGCACCGATCACCGTGCTGCGCGGGCGCCACCGGCGGCGGTTCCTGGTGAAGTCCCCCCGCAATGTGGACCTCTCGGCCTACATGACGGCATGGCTGGCGAAGCTGAAACTGCCAGCCCCGGTCCGCCTGTCGGTGGATATCGACCCGTATTCATTCATGTAATGAGGCGCGGCGAGGCAGTGGCGTATGTTCCATGCTGTCAGGTGTGGAGCGTGCTCCGAACCCGGCGACCCGTTTGAGCTTGTATGTCCTGCGCATGGACAGGAAGGGCTTTTCGATCAGGTTGTAGGTCAGCGTGCTCAGCAACAAGGCGACTGGCAGCACCAGAACGACGATCGTGACGAGCGAATTGCCTGCCGGGCCGAGCCCGAAATCGTCGACCACCACATTGTTCCGGACCACCCAGTCCACCACCGTCATGTGGATCAGGTAGATGGAATAGCTGATCAGGCCGACAGCCTGCAGGGGCGCGCTGACAAAGCCCGGCAGCCAACGGCTGAGGGACAGGTAGCCCAGGATGAAGCCGCCCCAGAGAAGTCCTTCGATGGTCGGCGTGAAGATTTTCCAGATAGCGTCCGCGGGATAGCCGCCCAACTGGTTGAAGACGAACAGGTAGGCGACCAGCCCGCCGGCAGAGACCAGTGCAAGAAGGTCAAAGCCTGCCCCTTTCCGGAAAGCCGTGACGTAGACATGGCCAGCGATCATGCCGATCAGGAACTGGTCGAGCCGCCCCCAGATCGTGGAATAGCTGATCCCCAGAGCCGACGCGCCGAACTCCGTCAGCATCCAGCGAAAGATGATCAGGAGACATATCAGACCCAACGCCGATTTTATTCCGTCTCGCCGCATCATGATGATCAGGAACGGGAAGATGAGGTAGAACTGCCACTCGACCGAGATGGCCCAGAACATCATTGAAAACGGACCGCCATGGACCGCGTCCGGATGGGTGCTGAACGTCGTGACGGTGAGAAGGACGCTGTAGAGGTTCGATGTGTCCGGATTGACCGCCATCGCGGCAAAGATCATCACGAGGAAAAGCGGGAACGTGCGCAGCAGCCGGTTCACAATGAAATTGCGGTAGTCGATTTCGTGGGCATGCGTGCCGATGGTGAAAATGAACCCCGACATCACCATGAAGAGGGCGACTGCCGTGTGGCCTTCGACAAGAAGGGCGGACAGGGGATTCTGGGTCTTGAGCCAATGCGCCGTCGTGAACGGCTCTGCGTAGACCTGCTGGTACGAGATGAACAGGAAGGCGTGGTAGACGAGGATCTGCAGCGCGGCGAACCCCCGGAGCTGGTCCAGGGCGCCGATATAGCTGATGTTCCGACTTTGCATTTGGCAGAAACACCCCCTTTGCCCGCACGAGAATTATGTTGAAGCCTTAGGTAGATTCTCTCTCACGTGGAATCTTGTGGCTCGCAGAGGCAGCGCCCCGCGATCGAAGTGTTCGAAAACAGGTGCGGCTTGCCGCCTCGTGGGGCGGTTTCGCCGGTTTGAATCGGGCGGGCGCTGAAATCGGCGGGGAATCGCTCTGATTCTGCGCCGCAAACGGGTCATTGCCCGGCGAGAGAACAAGGAAGGGAAGGTCCGGGAGCGGTCCCGGTGAGCGGACCCGACCTTCAGGGCCGGAAAAGCCAATGGAACGGGGCCTTTGGCGCAGGTCCCGGCGGCCACCTGTCATAATTGTCATTTCGCCGCAGACATTGGCGCTATGCCTAAGTTGTCAGGTCAGATGACTGATGCTAAGCGGCGCACAGTTTTAATGGGCGCGGGCAATTCGCACGCAGCCCTGTTTGCTGTTTTCGGGCCAATCCGCCCACCTGAACATGGACGAAAGACCCTTGGCTGGATCAAAGACGACACACGCGAACGAAGCTGCCCGCCGCTATGCGAGCGCGCTGTTCGAACTCGCACAGGACAAGGGCGATCTCGCCAATGTCCATAAGGATTTCAAGGCGTTCGCCGAACTGGCACAGGGCTCTGAAGACCTGATGCTTCTGCTCGGTTCGCCGGCTTTCTCCCGTGAAGACAAGGTGAAGGCCCTGGCTGGCGTGAGCGAGAAGGCAGGCCTCAGCCCGCTGTTCGGCAAATTCCTCGGCACCATGGCGCAGAACGGCCGTTCGGGCGACATTCTCGGCGCCGCGGTCGCTTTCGACGAACTTTATGCAAAACAGCGCGGTGTAAAACGCGCCGTTGTACGCACCGCCAAGGAAATGTCCGGCGCAGAGCGCCAACGCATCGAATCAATCCTCGCCAAGGCCGTTGGCGGCGAGGTGGAACTTACCAGCGAGGTCGATTCCTCGCTCATCGGTGGCATCCAGCTGCGCATTGGGTCTCAACTCATTGATGCAAGCCTTGCCGCCAAACTGGAACGCATGAACACCGCCATGAAGGGAGCTTAGTCGCTCGATGGATATCTCAGCAGCAGAAATTTCGGGCATCCTGAAGTCGCAGATCGAGAATTTCGGCGTTGAAGCCGAAGTCTCCGATGTCGGTCAGGTTCTGTCAGTGGGCGACGGTATCGCCCGTATCTACGGCCTCGACGGCGTTCAGGCCGGCGAAATGGTCGAGTTCGACGGCGGCATCAAAGGCATGGCGCTGAACCTCGAAAGCGACAATGTCGGTGTCGTGATCTTCGGTGACGACCGGGACATCAAGGAAGGCGACACCGTCAAGCGCCTCGACGAGATCGTGTCGGCACCGGTCGGCAAAGGCCTTCTCGGCCGCGTCGTGGATGCTCTCGGTAACCCGATTGATGGCAAAGGCCCGCTGGAAAACGTTGCTGCACGTGAACGCGTGGACGTGAAAGCGCCGGGCATCATTCCGCGTAAGTCGGTGGACGAGCCGATGATGACCGGTCTCAAGGCCATCGACGGGATGATCCCGGTCGGCCGTGGTCAGCGCGAGCTGGTCATTGGTGACCGCCAGACCGGCAAGACCGCGATCTGTGTGGATACCATCCTGAACCAGAAGGCGACCAACGCGGCTGCCAAGAACGACAGCGAAAAGCTGTTCTGCGTCTATGTCGCCGTGGGTCAGAAGCGTTCGACGGTGGCGCAGGTCGTCAAGACGCTCGAAGAGCGGGGTGCGCTTGACTACACCATCGTTGTGGCCGCGACCGCTTCCGAGCCGGCACCGCTGCAGTACCTCGCGCCGTTCACCGGCTGCGCCATGGGTGAGTGGTTCCGCGACAACGGCATGCACGCCCTCATCATCTATGATGACCTGTCCAAGCAGGCCGTTGCGTATCGTCAGATGTCCCTGCTGCTGCGCCGCCCGCCGGGCCGCGAAGCTTATCCGGGTGACGTGTTCTACCTGCACTCGCGCCTTCTGGAGCGTGCTGCGAAGCTGAACGAAGACAATGGCTCCGGCTCGCTGACGGCCCTGCCGATCATCGAAACCCAGGCCAACGACGTGTCGGCTTACATCCCGACGAACGTGATCTCGATCACTGACGGCCAGATCTTCCTTGAGACGGACCTGTTCTACCAGGGTATCCGCCCGGCCGTGAACGTCGGTCTGTCGGTTTCGCGCGTGGGCTCTGCCGCCCAGACGAAAGCGATGAAGAAGGTTGCCGGCTCGATGAAGGGCGAACTCGCCCAGTACCGCGAGATGGCTGCCTTTGCGAAATTCGGTTCCGACCTCGACGCCGCAACCCAGCGCCTGCTGAACCGCGGTGCCCGCCTGACCGAGCTCCTGAAGCAGCCGCAATACTCGCCGCTCCTGATGGAAGAGCAGGTCTGCGTGATCTACGCCGGTACGCGTGGTTACCTCGACAAGGTCGACCTGAAAGACGTGACCCGCTACGAGAAAGAGCTGCTGGCTCACCTGCGCGGTGCGAACAAGGACCTGCTGACGAAGATCGCCACAGAAAAAGCTCTGACGGACGAGATCGAAGCCGGCATCAAGAAGGCCCTGGACGACTTCACCTCGAAGTTTGCCTGAGCCCTGAAGACTGAGCACGAACTGGAAGGCCTGACATGCCCAGCCTGAAGGACCTTAAGAACCGGATCTCCAGCGTGAAATCCACGCAGAAGATCACCAAGGCCATGCAAATGGTGGCCGCGGCGAAGCTGAAGCGCGCGCAGGACGCCGCAACGGCGGCTCGCCCGTATGCCGAGCGTATGGCCGCTGTTCTGGCCAATCTGTCGGCGTCCGCCAGCGGCGGTGGCCCGAAACTGCTGACCGGCACCGGCAATGACGAGACGCATCTGGTCGTCGTCATGACGGCCGAGCGCGGCCTCGCCGGTGGCTTCAACACCTACACTGTCAAACTTGCCCGTCAGACCATTCAGGCGCTGCAGGGCGAGGGGAAGACCGTGAAAGTGCTGACCGTCGGCAAAAAAGGCCGGGAGCAGCTGAAGCGGGACTTCGACAGCCTGTTCATCGGACACGTCGACCTCTCCACCGTGAAGGGCGATGACTTCTCCGAGCCGGCAATTGCCCTCGGCAAGAACATTACCACCCGTTTCGAGGATGGTGAGTTTGATGTCGCAACGCTGATCTATTCGCAGTTCAAGAACGTGCTGAGCCAGGTTCCGACCGCGCAGCAGATGATCCCGGCGGCGCCGCCTGCCGAAGCCGAGACGATCGATCTGGGCGGGGCGATCTATCAGTACGAGCCGTCGGAAGATGCGATCCTTGAGGCGCTCCTGCCGCGCTACATCAATACGCAGATCCTGTCGGCGATGCTGGAAGGCTCTGCTGGTTTCTACGCCAGCCAGATGACCGCCATGGATAACGCGACCCGCAACGCCGGCGAGATGATCGACTCGCTGGAGCTGCAGTACAACCGCGCACGCCAGGCACAGATCACCAAAGAACTCATCGAGATTATTTCGGGCGCGGAAGCGCTCTAGAGAACAAGAACCCAGAGAATACCCGCTCCAAAGGAGACGACCCGCATGAGCACTCCCGCAAACGCCAAAGGCCGCATTTCCCAGGTCATCGGCGCCGTTGTCGACGTTGAGTTCGATGGCGAGCTGCCGGCTATCCTCAACGCGCTTGAAACCGACAACAACGGTACGCGCCTGGTGCTGGAAGTTGCTCAGCACCTCGGTGAGAACACGGTTCGCACCATCGCCATGGACTCGACCGAAGGTCTCGTCCGCGGCGGCCCGGTGGCAGACACCGGCAAGGCGATCACCGTTCCGGTTGGTCCGAAAACCCTCGGCCGCATCATGAACGTCATCGGTGAGCCGATCGACGAACGTGGCCCGATCGGCGCTGACATCGACCGCCCGATCCACGCTCCGGCACCGGAATTCATCGACCAGTCGACCGAATCCGAAGTGCTCGTCACCGGTATCAAGGTCGTCGACCTGCTCTGCCCGTACGCCAAAGGCGGCAAGATCGGCCTGTTCGGCGGTGCCGGCGTTGGCAAGACGGTTCTGATCCAGGAACTGATCAACAACATCGCCAAGCTGTTCGGTGGTTACTCGGTCTTCGCCGGTGTCGGCGAGCGGACGCGTGAAGGTAACGACCTCTATCACGAGATGATCGAATCCAAGGTTATCAACCTGGAAGGCGAGAGCCGCGTGGCCCTGGTCTACGGTCAGATGAACGAGCCTCCGGGCGCCCGTGCCCGCGTCGCCCTGACCGGCCTGACACAGGCCGAATACTTCCGCGACGAGGAAGGCAAGGACGTCCTGTTCTTCGTGGACAACATCTTCCGCTTCACCCAGGCCGGCGCCGAGGTGTCCGCCCTTCTCGGCCGTATCCCGTCCGCTGTGGGCTACCAGCCGACGCTGGCGACCGACATGGGCCAGCTGCAGGAGCGTATTACCTCCACGAACAAGGGCTCGATCACCTCGATCCAGGCCGTCTACGTTCCGGCTGACGACCTTACCGACCCGGCCCCGGCCACCTCGTTTGCCCACCTTGATGCGACGACGGTTCTGAACCGCGCCATCTCGGAAAAAGGCATCTACCCGGCTGTGGACCCGCTGGACTCCACCAGCCGTATCCTCGACCCGCTGGTCGTTGGCGAAGAGCACTACGGCGTTGCCCGCGGCGTGCAGGAAATCCTGCAGAAGTACAAAGAGCTGCAGGACATCATCGCCATCCTCGGCATGGACGAACTGTCGGAAGAAGACAAACTCGTCGTGGCGCGCGCCCGGAAAGTGGAACGTTTCCTGTCGCAGCCGTTCGACGTGGCTGAAGTCTTCACCGGTTCGCCGGGCGTTCAGGTGAAACTGGAAGACACGATCAAGGGCTTCAAAGGCCTGATCGCTGGCGACTATGACCACCTGCCGGAACAGGCCTTCTACATGGTCGGCGACATCGAAGCCGCCAAAGCCAAGGCCGCCAAGATGATGGCAGACGCGTAAGCGGACAGGACAGATGGCCGATAAACTCCACTTCTCGCTCGTTTCGCCCGCGAAAGAGCTCTTCTCCGGAGAGGTCGATCATGTGATCGCGCCCGGTACGGAAGGCGAGTTCGGCGTGCTGGCAAATCACGCGCCTTACATGACGACGCTGCGCAATGGCGTGGTGCGCGTGCTGGAAGGCGACACGGTCAAGATGCGCATCTTCGTGCGTGGCGGCTTTGCGGACGTCACGTCCGCTGGCTTGACCATCCTGGCTGAAGAGGCCCGCATGCTCGACGACGTGACCGTCGAAGACGTGCAGGCTGAAATGGAAGCCACGCACCTGAAGCTTCAGTCGCTCGACAAGGATGACCCGACGCGCGTGATTATCCAGGAGCACTACGACTATCTCGAGAGCCTCAAGGCCGCTCTGGTCCACTAGGGTTCCGCTCCTACCCATCAAAAACGCCGCTCCGAAACGGGCGGCGTTTTTTTTTGCCTGAGGGTTGTTCGCTGCGGGTTGTCCTAGTCGCCGGTGAATTCCGGGTCGCGGCCTTCGAGGAAGGCCTTGATGCCTTCCCGGAAATCGTCCGAGCGCTGGAGCAGGGCGAAGGCTTCCAGGTCGCGGTGGGCGGTGGCTTTTGCCAGTGCCAGCGCCGCCACATTCACATCCTGCTTGACCATTTTAAGCGCTGTCGGTGGCAAGCGGGACGCGGCGGCGGCCACTTCGCGCGCCTTGTGCATGGCGGTGCCGGCTGGCACGACATGGTCAGCAAGGCCCCAGTTGAGCGCCGTTGCGGCATCGATCTTTTCGCAAAGCCCTGCGATCCGTTTCGCGCGTGCCGGGCCGACCAGCGCCACGAAGCGGGGGATGGAGCCCCAGCTCATGTTCATGCCGCGCTCGACTTCCGGAACGTAGAAGACCGAGTTTTCCGCAGCGACCCGCAGGTCGCAGGAGGTGGCGAGTGCAACGCCGCCGCCAACACACCAGCCTTCGACGGCGCAGATCGTCAGTGCATCCACATTTTCCCATGCCTCGCACATGCGCGGGCCCCGGCGCAGCAGGATCCTCCGTTCCCGGAGGGAGGACTTCGCCGCTGTGGTTCCGGCTGGGTCTTTCAGGTCCGCGCCCATGGAGAACTGGTCAGCGCGACCGGTGAGGATGACCGTTGAGATCTCCGGTGCATCATGGAACTGGAGCGCGGCTTCTGTGAGGTCCTGCATCAGCTGCTGGCTGAGGGCGTTGGCGCGAGCACCGGTGTCGAACCGGACAATGGCGACACGGCCATCGATTTCGGTACTGACGAGCTCGCTCATGCGTTGGCCGCGGGCGGGTGTTCGGCTGCATGGCGGATAAAGCGCGCAAGTTTTTCCGGAGTTTCAGCGCCCTGCGCAGCGAACTGCCGGTTGGCGATATAGGTTGGAACGCCTGTGATGCCGATTTCGCGGAAGTATTTCTCCTCCGCACGCACGGTCACCACGTCCGCATCTGTCGCGAGCAGGTCCGCGACGATCGTCGGATCGAGATCGATCTGCCGGGCGATGTCCACAAGCACGCCGTGGTCGCCGATATCGCGCCCGTCATGGAAGAAAGCCTGGAACAGGGCTTCCTTCGCGGCGGCCCCCTTGTTCTGGCCCTGCGCCCAGTGAACGACGCGGTGGGCATCGAGACTGTTCGGGCGCCAGCTGATTTCGTCGAATCGGTAGGGAATGCCTTCCGCCTCGCCATAATCGATCAGCGCCTGACGCATCGCACCAGAGCGTTCTTTCGCTTCCGGCGAGCTGAACGCCTTTCGCATGTATTCCTTGTAGTCGACCCCGCCCGCCGGAATGGTCGGGTCAAGTTCATAGGGGCGGAACAGGAGCTGTACTTCAACGTCCGGCACCAGGGCCATGGCCGCTTCGATGCGGCGCTTGCCGAGCCAGCACCAGGGACAGACGAGATCGGAAACCATTTCAATGACAACAGGCATGGCCGTACCTTATGCCATCAAGGGGCCCGCGTCACGGTTCGTCCGGTGATTCAGGGGCGTCCGGGAAGACATAGCCATCACGTTCCAGTGTGCGGCGTATTTCGCTGGCGAGCCAGGTTTCAGGCAGGCCGGGTTCGCGCGGTCCTGTCTGGAGCTCCAGGCCGAAAGGCAGGGTCACCTTGTCCGGATTGCCGTCAGGCACGATTTCCGGCCCGGAGAAAAGGGTGCGGGGCGCCGGTTCCGGGGTCATGGCGGCCAGCGTCAGGCCGAGGGCCACCAGCGCGCCGGTCCAGACATTGGACTTGAAGACCGCGAGGGCCACGCCTTCACCCCGGCGTTTCAGGCGGGAGATCTGCGACGTGGCATGGCCGAGGAAAGCGAGCGACGTGACAGCGCCCATACGGCCCGCACCCTGGATGCCGGAGGCGGCTGCGATCAGGGCCGCCGCGATGATGAAGAAGCCGAAGCTGTAGAGCGCGGCATGCTTGCCGAAGAGGCGCGCGGTGGACTTCACGCCGATCAGGGCGTCGTCTTCCCGGTCCTGCAGGGCGTAGATCGTGTCATACGCCACGGTCCAGCAGGCGAGGCCGACATAGAGCAGGATGGCCGGGAAGCCGACACTGCCAGCCACCGCGGCGCCGACGAGGGCGCCCCAGTTGAAAGTGGCCCCCAGCCAGGCCTGCGGCCACCAGGTGACGCGTTTCATGAAGGGGTAGGCTGCGACCAGCGGGATCGAGAGCAGGGCGACAATCTTGGCATCGCCCGGCAGGCACAGCCAGACAAGGAAGCCGACCATCAGCTGGGCACCCAGGAAGATGTGGGCCTCACGCAGGGTAACAAGTCCGGCCGGAAGCGGCCGCAGGGCCGTCCGCTCCACCTGCGCATCGAAATCACGGTCGGTGATGTCGTTCCAGGTACAGCCTGCCCCCCGCATGGCGGTCGCCCCGATGAGGAACAGGACGGCCCACAGGAAATCTGTGAGGTAAACCCCGGTCTCGATCCGCTCGAAGGCGAGCCCGATCAGGCAGGGGAGGTAGAGGAGCCAGATGCCGACGGGCCGGTCCCAGCGTGCCAGCATGGCGTAGGGGCGCATGCCCGGCGGCAGGCTGGAGAGCCAGCCCGGCAAGGCGCTGTCGGCAGGAGAGAACTGGGGCGCGGTCATCGGAGCGGCTTATAGCGCGGATTCCCGATTCCGACAGGGCATCGCACCTGTCAGGGGAATGGTTACGCCACCGAGACGGTCTTGCGGTTCATGAAGGCGCGGAGGCCATCTGCGGCGAGTTCCCGTCCATAGCCGGATTGCTTGATCCCGCCGAACGGCAGGCGCGGGTCGGACGCCACCATGGAATTGACGAACGTGGCACCCGCTTCCAGTTCCCGCACGGCCTGGTCAATTTCGGAATCCTCCTTTGAAAACAGGACGGAGCCGAGGCCGAACACGCTGCGATTGGCGCGGGTGATGGCGTCGTCGAGGCTGGAGACTTTCCAGAGATTTGCGACCGGGCCGAACATTTCCTCGTCTGCCGAAGGCGTGCCGGAATGGGCTTCCGCCAGGATCTGCGGGGCGATCCATGCGCCTTTGCCGGGCACGGTGCGCTCCCGGGTCAGGCGCTCGGCCCCGCCGTTCAGGGAGCGTTCGACCTGGTCGGAGAGTTCATCCCGGATGGCTAGCGTCGCGAGTGGGCCGACATCGGTGTCTGCGTTCATCGGATCGCCGACCTTGAGGGCATCGAATGCGGCGGTGAAGCGTTTGGCGAAGGCGTCATGGATGTCGGCGTGCACGAAGAATCGCTTGCCCGCGATGCAGGACTGGCCGGAATTCTGGATCCGCGCCGTGACGGCTGTTTGCACGGCTTTCTCGAGGTCCGCGGACGGCATGACGATGAAGGCATCGGATCCGCCGAGTTCGAGCAGGCTGGGCTTCACGCAGTCGCCTGCGATGGCAGCGACGCTGCGTCCGGCGGGACCGGAGCCGGTCAGGGTGACGGCTTTCACCCGGTCGTCGCGGATGACGCCTTCCACGTCGGACGAGCCGATCAGCAGTGTCTGGAAACAGCCCTCCGGAAACCCCGCCCGGCGGAAGACGTCTTCGATGTTCAGGGCTGACCGCCACACATTCGAGGCGTGCTTCAGCAAGCCGACATTCCCCGCCATCAGGGCCGGGGCCGCAAAGCGGAAGACCTGCCAGAAGGGGAAGTTCCACGGCATGACCGCGAGGACAGGCCCCATGGGCAGGTGACGCACGAAGGCGCGGTGAGCTTCCGTGCGTATCGACTCATCCTGCAGATAGGATGCGCCGTGCTCGGCATAGTGCCGGCAGGCGGTCGCACATTTCTTCACTTCTGCGTCGGCCTGGGAAAGCGGCTTGCCCATCTCCAGCGTGATGTCGCGGGCATATACGGGGGCCTTGGCTTCCAGAACGTCCGCAGCTCTGTTCAGGAGTTCCGCGCGTTCGGCCAGTGGGACGGTACGCCAGCTGCGAAAGCGGCCGGCGGCCTTTTCGAGGGACGTTTCGATGCCTGCGGCGGTGAGCGGGGTAAAGCTTTCGATCACCTCACCATTTGCCGGGTTGATTGACTGTACCTGACGATCTGGCATGGCGGGCTCCTGACTTAACCTTGTCCCTTTATAAGCTTATACCCCGCCCATGAGTTCCACACCCCGACTGTTTGTAACGCAGGATCTGGCAGAAGGCGCCGCCTTTCCGCTGGATGATGCGCAATCGAATTATCTGCTGCGTGTCCTGCGTCTTGGCGCCGGTGCCCCCGTCCGCGTGTTCAATGGACGCGATGGCGAATGGGACGCACGCATCGAAGGCGTTCAGGGCAAGCGAGCCAGCATCGAGCCGGTGACGCTGATGCGGCCACAGCCGGACATTCCGGTCAGCGCGCCGATCCTGTTGTTCGCGCCTGTGAAGAAGGCGGAGACGGACTTCATCGTGGAGAAGGCAACGGAGCTCGGCGCGGCGCGGATCACGCCGGTGCTGACCGAGCGCACGCAGACCCGCACCGTGCGGCTGGACCGCTTTCAGAAGATCGCGCTGGAAGCTGCGGAGCAAACCGAACGCCTGGACCTGCCGGAAGTGGAAGACCTGCAACCGCTCGCCAATGCGCTCGATGCGTTGGCGCAAGGCACGATCGTGATTTTCTGCGATGAACGCGGCGAAGATACGGATGCGCCATGGGGCGGCGAAACGGGGCGGGCAGGGCCGATTGCTGAAGTGTTGGCCGGTCTCGGAGATAGGCCCGTGGCCATCCTGATCGGCCCGGAAGGCGGCTTTAGCCCGGAGGAGCGCAGCTGGCTGCGCGCGCGCGACAATACCGCGGCGGTCAGTCTTGGCCCACGTATCTTGCGCGCAGAAACAGCCGCGGTGGCTGCCTTGTCCGTCTGGCAGTCCCTGAGAGGGGACTGGCGTTAGCGCCGCTTAACCGGTCGGCCGGATCAGCACTGTTTGATAGCGCTGGTACCCGCGCAGTTTTTCATCTGTAGACTGCTGGAATGCGCGATACTCCCCGATGGGGGATGTGGCAAGGCCGCGCTCCTCCAGCAATGCCGAGATATTCTGTGCGCGGCGTAGTGCCAGGGACTGGTTGTCGAACCGGCGGACTTCGCCGGATGTGGAGGCGTACCCGACGACTTCCACGCTTGTCACGGCCCAGCGGTCCAGCACCCAGAGAATATCATCGATCAGTCCGGAATTGCCGGGGGACACGATATCGCTGCCGTTCTCGAACCCGATGAGCGGGAGTTCGCTGGTCGGCGGAATGACCTTGATCGACCAGTCCGGGAAGTTTCCGGACAGCCCGGTTTCCAGTGTCCGGTATGACGTGACGGTGAGGCCCGGTTGCGGGGAGGCCATCAGCGTTGCCTGCCGGGAAGCCGCGTCGATGTCTGCTGCAGTCACCTGGAACGGAATGGCCGCGCGCAGTTCAGCTTCCGACTGGCGCAGCTGGCCGTATTGTTCGAGACGGGACATTTCCGTCCTGAGAGGGGCGGTGAGGCTGGACTCCGCGAGGCGCAGGAAGGCCTCGGCTTCCAGTTCCTTGTCCTCGTCCACCAGCACCTGGCCCAGATTGACTGTCACCGGTTGGCCAAGCTGCTCGGTCAGGTCAGCGGCGAGGGACGTTTCTGCATCCGGCACAAGCGTTTTGGTCAGAACCGTCGCGTCGATCAGGATCGGTTCCTTGCGTGGGAAGGCGACGGAAACGTCGGATATCCGTGCTTCATCGTCATCGAAGGGGAGCAGGATACGGGACTTCACCGTACTGACGGCCTGCGTTTCGTAAGCGATATCCCGAAGCGACAAGCCGAGCGGGATGGAGAGGGCGCCGAACACGAACACGATGACGGCGCTTTGCCAGAGCGTGCTGCGCCGACCGTGGCTGGCGCCGAAGCTGTAGATACGGGACAGGACGGTCACGGACAGGGCGATGGCCAGAAGGTTCGTCATGAACAGGAAGAAAGCGCCGCCTGAAATGCCGGCTGACCCGACAGCCAGTCCGTAGCCCACGACGGCGAGCGGCGGCATCAGGGCTGTTGCGATTGCCACGCCGACGATGGTTTCGCCTTTCCGGTTGATCGTGGCGTACCCGCCGGCAAGGCCGGAGAAGATGGCGACCAGCAGGTCGAAGAAGTTCGGCCGTGTGCGGGCAATGATTTCCGGCGTCACTTCGCTGAGCGGCGACAGGCGAACGATCAGGAACGAGATCGACACTGCGGCAACGACGCCCCAGGCCATGCTGAGCATCGCCCGGCGCATGGCGGGAAAGTCAAACGTGCTGAGCGAGAAGCCCATCAGCATGATCGGCCCCATCAGCGGCGAGACAAGCATGGCGCCGATGATGACTGCCGGAGAAGAGAGGAGCAGGCCGAGGGTCGCGATGGCGCAGGACATGACCACCATGAACACGAAGCGGCCCGACATCTGGCCCTCTTCGCGGGCATGCTGGATGACTTCCTCATGCTCCACGGAGCGTGCAAGCTGGCGCAAGACGATCCGGCTCCA
Source organism: uncultured Hyphomonas sp. (assembly GCF_963678875.1). Taxonomy (NCBI): domain Bacteria; kingdom Pseudomonadati; phylum Pseudomonadota; class Alphaproteobacteria; order Hyphomonadales; family Hyphomonadaceae; genus Hyphomonas; species uncultured Hyphomonas sp. Next base: position 1,631,594 of record NZ_OY787456.1, read on the forward strand.
GCGGCGAACCCAGTTCAGGCGCTCTTCAATGGCATCCTTCGCGGACGCATCGTCTTTCTCATTCTTGTCGAAGGCCATGGCCCCGGATTCCAATCTTCAAACTCTGGGATTGCAGGACGCAGCAATCCGATCACCGCCGCATTATGGCAGTTTATAATATTTCCAGATGCAGGATTTATGCAGAAACTCTGCGAAATTCAGTAAAACCAACGCTTGATCGGCTTCGGCGTGGCGCCTTCCCAGCGGCGTTTCCAGTCAATGGCGAGGCCGACGCGGTGGTTGATCTTGCCGTCCCAGACAGGCTTCAGCCCGACGGAGTGAAGGATATCGTTCAGCCGCTGGCCGACGGCAATGTTCTCTTCCGGAGACGCCGTGGCGTCTGCTGCGCCGTAACTGATGTAGAGGCTGCCGCTTTCGACAGCGCTTTCCGTGTCCTGCTGGTGGAAGAAGACATAGCCCTTTGCTTCCCGGCCGGACATGTCCTGGAAGTCGTCCATTTCGATGCCGATCTCGGCTGCGCCGCAGGTTCCGCAGCAGGTGAAGTGCTGCCGGGCAACGATGTCCTCGTCCTCCAGCATGTCGAAGGCGAGGGAGAGACGGTCAAAATCTGTGAGAACCGGCCAGGATGCCTGCTCATCGACAAGCGTCGACACGGCATGGACCAGGGCATTGCGCACCTCGATCTGACGGTCCCGGTCCGTGAGGGGGCTGCGGAAATCCTGCGCATAATCCAGCAGAATCTCCTCGATCTCTTCAATCGGCTCATAGCCGCCCCGAACGTGAAGGCGCGCCCACATTTTCAGGTCGTCGCGCTCATCGGTGGTCATCTTGGTCATCTGCGGACTCACAACTAAACGAATTCGTGAGAATAACGCGGTTGGCGTTCAAGAGAAACATCCTTATCTGCAAGCCTCATTCTGGTTCGCAACAGGGGGTTCGGGATGACCACGCCAACGTCGGACATCGACGAAACCTCCCCGCGTATCGCGGGAAAGCATGAACTTGCCGAGTATCTAGAAGCCGGCTGCAAACCGGCTGCAGACTGGCGTATCGGGACCGAGCACGAGAAGTTCGGCTTCCTGCGCGAGAACCTCGCGCCGCTGCCCTATGAAGGCAAAGCCTCGGTGCTGGCCATGCTGGAAGGCCTGCGGGACCGGTTCGGCTGGGATCCGATCATTGAAGGCGGCAAGCTGATTGGACTGCAGCGCGATGGCGCCAGCGTCTCACTCGAGCCGGGCGGGCAGTTCGAACTGTCCGGTGCACCGCTGGAGACGATCCACCAGACCTGCACCGAAGTTGGCCGCCACCTTGAAGAAGTGCGCGAGATCGCAGACCCGCTGGGCATCTCTTTCCTTGGTCTTGGGGCAAGCCCGCTGTGGAGCCTTGCCGAAACGCCCGTCATGCCCAAGGGCCGCTACAAGATCATGATGGAATACATGGACAAGGTCGGGCGCCTTGGCCGCCAGATGATGTTCCGGACCTGCACGGTGCAGACCAATCTCGATTTCGCCTCCGAAGCCGACATGGTGAAGAAGTTCCGCGTGGCGCTGGCTCTGCAGCCGCTGGGAACGACCCTGTTCGCCAATTCGCCCTTCATGGAAGGCCGCCCGAACGGCTTCCTGTCTTACCGCTCACAGATCTGGACCGATACCGACCCGGACCGGACGGGCATGCTGCCCTTCGTGTTCGAGGACGGCATGGGGTTCGAGCGCTATGTCGACTACGCCCTCGACGTGCCGATGTATTTCGTGCGCCGGGGCGGGAAGTATCTTGATGCCAGCGGTCTCAGCTTCCGCGACTTCATGGACGGCAAGCTGGAAATCCTGCCGGGTGAGTTGCCCGCGATGGACGATTTCGCCGACCATCTTTCCACGATTTTCCCGGAAGTGCGCCTGAAGCGATTCCTTGAAATGCGCGGGTCTGACGCCGGGCCGTGGTCGCATCTCTGTGCCTTCTCGGCATTCTGGGTTGGCCTGCTGTATTGCCCGGTCTGTCTCGACGGGGCCTGGGATCGCGTGAAGAACTGGACCGCTGCGGAGCGTGAGGCCATGCGCCAGTCGGTGCGGACGCTTGGCCTGAAAACGCCGATTCCGGGCGGCGCGACGATGCAGGATCTGGCGATGGAGATGCTGGACCTGGCCCGTATCGGTCTCAGCAATCGCAACAACCTTTCCGCATCCGGTGAGAACGAAACAGGCTACCTGTCTGAACTGGATGAGATTGCCCGGTCCGGCAAGACGCCTGCCGAGCGCCTGCTGGATCGCTATTACGGCCCATGGAATCGCGACGTGCGCCACGTTTTCACGGAACAGGCATACTGAGGCAAAGCCTTCCCTCTTTGCCGTCCGAAAAAGCAGAAACTGCCTTGAGCTGGGCGCCATAGCGCGCTCAATATGCGCAGTTCAGGGAAGCTGAGGGAGTGAAACAGGTGACCGATAACGCGATTGCCGCCGACCAGGGGCAGGAGAAGACCTTTCTGGGCCATCCTACAGGGCTGTTTGTCCTGTTCTTTGCTGAGATGTGGGAGCGTTTTTCCTACTACGGCATGCGAGCGCTGCTGGTCCTGTATCTGACCAAGCACTTCCTGTTTGACCGGGAGGCAGCCTATGGCCTCTACGGTGCCTACACGACGCTGGTATATATTGGTCCGGTGATCGGTGGCTATCTGGCCGACAAATACCTCGGTGCCCGCAAGGCGGTGACGATCGGAGCCGTGTTCCTTGTGCTCGGCCACCTCGGAATGGCGGTTGAAGGCGACCCGGTTCTGGATGGCCAGACACCCGATCCAAGCGTCCTCAACATATTCTACTTCAGCCTCGCGCTGATCATCGTCGGGGTCGGCTTCCTGAAAGCCAACATCTCCACGATCGTCGGGTCGCTTTACAAGAAAACGGATACGCGGCGCGATTCCGCTTTCACGATCTTCTATGTGGGTATCAACACCGGTGCGTTCCTCGGGGCTCTGATCGCCGGTTACCTGGGCGAGACCTTTGGTTGGGCCTATGGCTTCGGCGCGGCCGGTATCGGCATGCTGCTCGGCCTGATCGTCTTCGTCTGGGGCAAGCCGGCCCTGCGAGGGGCAGGTGAGCCGAGCGATCCGGTCAAGCTTGCCGCACCGATGGTCGGCCCGCTGAACCGCGAGCACATGATCTGGCTGGGCGCCGTCGCGGTTACGTTCATCGTCTGGTTCCTGGTGCGTAGCCAGGACACGGTGAACACTTTGCTGCTGATCGCCATGACAATCACCTATCTGTACATCGTCTGGCGCTCTGTCGCGAAGCTGAACCCGCACCAGCGCAACCGGATCATCGTCGCGTTGATCCTGATCACAACCAATGTTCTCTTCTGGGGCCTGTTCGAGCAGGCGGGGTCGTCGCTGAACCTGTTCACGGATGAGCATGTCGACCGCAACCTGCTCGGCTGGGAGGTTCCGGCCTCGATGTTCCAGTCGATCAACGCCTTCTACATCATGACCCTCGGACCCGTGTTTGCCGGCCTGTGGGTCTGGCTTGGCAAGAAAGGCTGGGAGCCAAGTGCGCCGATGAAGTTCGCGCTGGCCCTGATGCAGCTTGGCCTCGGCTTCCTTGTCCTGGCTTTCGGCTCCAGTGCCGACGCCATGACGCCGGTGATATTCATCTTCCTGATCTACCTGCTGCACACGACCGGCGAGCTCTGCATGAGCCCGGTGGGCCTGTCCGCGATGACCCGGCTGTCAGTGACATCCATGGTTGGCCTGATGATGGGCGCGTGGTTCCTGGCGTCGGGTGCCGGCAACGCGGTTGCCGCCATGATCGCCCAGGCAACCGCCTCAGGCGGTGAAGGCGCAGGGCAGGTGTTGTCGGTCTATGTAAAGGTCGGTTGGTTCGCGATCGGCGTCGGCGTCCTGTTCGCCATTGCGGCGCCCTTCATGACCAAGATGATGCATCTCGATACGTTGTCGGACGAGTCCGTGTCTGATGTGGGCACGGTGGATACATTCGGTTCGAACACCGATCCGGGCGCACCGGATAAAACGCTCAGCTGACACCTGACAGCGCACAATACGAAAAGGGCGGCCCCACAGGAGCCGCCCTTTTTTCTGTCTGCCATCCGCCACGTTGGCGTTGGAGAGCGGGGACTAATTGTAAGGCGGGATGAACGGGTCTGTTGGCAATCCGCGTTTCAGCCAGCCGCCACCGTTTTCTTCATTGCCAACCATGCCTTCGCGAATGTCGAAGACGTGGGTGAAGCCTGCTTTTTCCAGCACCGTCGCTGCTTCGCTGGAGCGTTCACCCGTCCGGCAAATGACGGCGATCGGGTGGTCGAGGTCCCCGAGGACTGCGCCGCGCGCCTGTGCGATGAAATCCCGGTCCTTAACATTGATGCCGTGGCTGTCGCGAGGCAGGCCGGTCATGGCCCATTCCGTTGGAGTCCGGACATCGAGCACAACGATTTCGCCCCGCTGCACCATCTGCCAGGCTGAGTCGGCGGGCAGGTCACCCGGTTCCGCAATCGCTGGAGCCGCCATGAAAGTGGCCCCGAGCAGGGCACCTATCAGGAAACGCATCGTGTACTGTCCTCTACTGACCGGGCACGCAAACGATTCGCCGCGCTTTCATTCCCCCGATTGTGGCCAGAAAGTGACAAAATGATTCCGGAGCTTCAAGTCCCAAGCCCCGGTTGTTACAGCATTTTTAGCCTGCGCCGCCTACAGTCAGGGCACCGACCTTGAGGGTTGGCTGCCCAACGCCCACCGGGACGGACTGACCGGCCTTGCCGCACATGCCGACGCCGTCGTCCATGGCGAAGTCATTGCCGATCATGGTGACGTCCTGAAGCACGGTCGGGCCGTGGCCGATCAGGGTCGCATTTTTCACCGGTGCGATGACCTTGCCGTTTTCCACGAGATAGGCCTCGGTACACTGGAAGACGAAATTGCCGGACGTGATGTCGACCTGTCCGCCGCCGAAGTCGACCGCCCACAGGCCGCGCTTGATCGACGAGACGATCTCTTCGGGATCCTTGTCGCCGCCCAGCATCACCGTATTGGTCATGCGTGGCATGGTCTGCGCTTCATAGCTTTCGCGCCGGCCATTGCCTGTCGGCTGCTGGCCCATCAGGCGGGCATTCAGCCGGTCCTGCATGTAGCCTTTCAGAATGCCGTCCTCGATCAGCACCGAGCGCTGGGTCGGTGTGCCTTCATCATCAAAGGAGAGGGAGCCGCGGCGCGCCTCGATGGAGCCGTCGTCAATGATGGTCACGCCCTTTGCGGCGACCTGTTCACCGATGCGACCGGCATAGACGCTGGTGCCTTTGCGGTTGAAGTCGCCTTCAAGGCCGTGGCCCACGGCTTCGTGCAAGAGGACAGCGGGCCAGCCTGGGCCGAGCACGACTTCCATCTCACCAGCAGGGGCGGCGATGGACTGAAGGTTGACCGATGCCTTGCGGATCGCGCGGCGGACCATGTCCTGCCAGCGCTCCGGCCGGATCCACTCATCATAGGCAGCACGGCCACCTGCGCCTGCGCCAGCCGACTCGCGCCGGCCATTCTCTTCCAGCGTGACGGACACGTTGAGACGGACCAGCGGGCGGATGTCGGAAAACGCGGCACCATCCGGGCGAAGGATATCGACTTCGGTATGGCTGCCCGAGAGGGATACGGAGACCTGGACAACGCGCGGGTCGCTGGCCCGGGCCCAGGCGTCGATCTCGGCCAGAAGTCCGGTCTTCACGGAAAAGTCCGGCGCGGCTGTCGGGTCGATCGGCTGGTACAGGCGCCGATTTGTGGGAACGGGACTGGTCGCCAGCTTGCCGGAATAGCCGCGCTTGGCTTCGGATGCCGTTGATGCGGCGCGGCGGATCGCTTCCAGCGACAGCTCGGAGGCATAGCCTGAGCCCTGTGCTTCACCGGCGACGACGCGCAGGCCGAAGCCCTGGTCTGTGTCGAACGCCGCTGATTTCAGGCGGCCATCGTCGAAGACGAAGCTCTCCGAACGGGAGCGTTCGACATACAGGTCACCATCGTCGCCGCCGCGTACGGCGTCGGCAAGGATTTCGGTGGCCTGGCGCAGATCGAATGGAAGAGCGTTTTCAGTCATTCCGACTAGATGCGCGTCCGCGAGGGGAGCGGCAAGAGGCTGACGTGCGGATTCCGTGGCTCAGTTGGTGATCGTGAACCGTGTGAGCTGCCATTTGGCGCGTTCGAATTCCGGATTGAGCTCAAGGGCTTTCTGAAAGTCCGCATAGGCCCCGGCGAGATCGCCGGTGTTCTCACGCGCGATCGCCCGGTTGTAATAGGCGGCATAGAGTTCCTGGCTGTCGAGCTCGATCGCCTTGTCCAGCGACACCAGCGCTGAGTCGAAATCCTTCTGAAAAATGTAGGCTGCGCCTTCATTCAGCCAGATTGCGCCGAGTTCGGGTTTCATGTTCCTGGCTGTGGCGTAGTCGGACAGGGCGGCGTCATAGTCGCCGGCTCGCATGCGCAGCACGCCGCGATTCGTATAGGTCGCTGCCCGGTTCTCCAGTTTCATCATTTCGGCTTCGATTGCCTTGGTGCAGATCCTCTCGCCTTCCTGGTTGGACGTCCGGCCGTACAGGGCGGCCTCGTAACAGTCGCGGGCGATTCCGCCGCCTATGACCGATATCTGAGCGGATGCAGCAGGCGCGATGAGAGCGATGAAGCTGGCTGCAAGCAGGGTAAGTCGGATCATTTTAACCTCCGGATAGCTGGAAGAATGAGTTTCAGTTTACCATCATTGCGACGAGGCGACGACAGGCTGCGACAATATTGAGCGCGGAAAGAGGTAGGTTGCGGCTAGTACGTATTGTAGATACAGGAGCAGAGATTCCAACGAGACGAGGATTCCTTCGTGCGACACCTTCTTGCCGCTCTTAGCGCAGCGTTGTTCGCCGCTCCGGCTTTTGCTGCCATTCCGCGCGATGGCGCGCTGGGTATGCAACCTGCCGCGACGCGTATTGCCGAGCGTATCCACCACTTCCACACCTTCCTTCTGTGGATCATCATTCCAATCACGATTTTCGTTCTGATCCTGCTGCTGTGGGTCATCGTCCGGCACAATTCCAAGGCCAACCCGACCCCGCGCAAGTTCAGCCACAACACGCTGATCGAAGTGATCTGGACGGTCGTTCCGGCGCTGATCCTGGTCGGAATTGCCAGCCAGTCCTTCCCGAACCTCTACTATCAGGACGTTCCGCCGAACCTGCAGATGGTTCAGGACAAGGCGAACAAGCTGCTCGCAGACGGCAAGTCGGCTGAATATGAGCGCTTCACGAAAGAGTATAATCCGGAGGCAGCTGCCAAGGGTTTCGTGAATGTGAAGGCTCAGGGCAACCAGTGGAACTGGACCTACACTTACCCGGATATCACTGACGACGCCGGTTACCCGCTGGAGTTCGTGTCGAACCCGCTGCATGTCGGCCTGTCGACGGATACCACCGAAGGCCTCCGTAACCTGTCGGTCGATTATCCGATGGTGGTTCCGACTGGCCGTTATGTCCGCTACTACACGGCCGCAGCTGACGTGATTCACTCGTTCGCAGTCCCGGCTTTCGGCATCAAGACAGACGCCGTCCCGGGCCGCCTGAACGAAGGCTGGTTCCTCGTTGATGAGCCCGGCGTCTATTATGGCCAGTGTTCGGAACTGTGCGGTGTGAACCATGCTTACATGCCGATTGAAGTCCGGGTTGTGCCGCAAGAACAATTCGATCGCTGGGCGCAGCTGATGCTGGCTGGCGAATATGATGCTGCGACCGCTTCGGTGCAGAACATCGCCTCCATCGAACCGGCGACCAAGTTCGCCGCGGTCGCAGAATAAACCGAGAGAGAAGAGTACGTCCCATGCCCATGGATGAAGTCGCCCTCGACCACGCCCACGACGATCATGACCACAAGCCTGGTTTCTTCACGCGTTGGCTGTTTTCCACCAACCACAAGGACATCGGTACGCTGTACCTGATCTTCGCCATGATCGCGGGGATCGTGGGTTACACGCTGTCCGGCCTGATCCGCTGGGAGCTGGCTGAGCCTGGCATCGGCGTGCTGACGCGCTTCGTTGCCGGCGAAGGCGATGTGGCGATCCAGAACGCCAAGCATTTCTACAACATGGTCATCACCTATCACGGCCTGATCATGATCTTCTTCATGGTCATGCCGGCGCTGATCGGCGGCTTCGGCAACTGGTTCGTCCCGCTGATGATCGGCGCGCCGGACATGGCGTTCCCGCGCATGAACAACATCTCGTTCTGGCTGACGGTTTCTGCCTTTGTCCTCGGCTGCATCTCGATGACGATCCCGGGCGGTTCGGCAGGTAACGGCTTTGCCGGTGGTTGGGTGCTCTACCCGCCGCTGTCCTCGACGACCGGTCACCCCGGTCCGTCAATGGACGTGCTGATCCTGTCGCTGCACACGGCCGGTATTGCGTCGATCCTCGGCGCCATCAACTTCATCGTGACCATTCTGAACATGCGTGCGCCGGGCATGACCCTGCACAAGATGCCGCTGTTCGCCTGGGGCGTTCTGGTGACGGCTGTCCTTCTGCTGCTGTCGCTGCCGGTGCTTGCTGCCGCGCTGACCATGCTTCTGACCGACCGGAACTTCGACTCGCAGTTCTTCAACCCGGCCGGTGGTGGTGACCCGATCATGTTCCAGCACCTGTTCTGGTTCTTCGGTCACCCGGAAGTGTACATCATGATCCTGCCGGCCTTCGGCATCATCAGCCACATCGTGTCGACCTTCTCCAAGAAGCCGATCTTCGGTTACCTCGGCATGGCCTACGCCATGGTGTCGATCGGTGTCATCGGCTTCGTCGTGTGGGCACACCACATGTACACGGTCGGCATGGACGTCGACCTGAAGGCCTACTTCGTGGCTGCGACGATGGTCATTGCTGTTCCGACGGGCATCAAGATCTTCTCGTGGATCGCCACGATGTGGGGCGGCTCCATTGAGTTCAAGGTTCCGATGCTCTGGGCAATCGGCTTCATCTTCCTGTTCACCGTTGGGGGTGTGACGGGTGTTGTCCTGGCCAATGCCGGTATCGACCACTCGCTGCACGACACCTACTACGTTGTGGCGCACTTCCACTACGTGCTGTCGCTGGGCGCTGTGTTTGGCCTGTTTGCCGGCTGGTACTACTGGTTCGAGAAGATGTTCGGCATCAAGTACAACGGCATGATCGGTGGCCTGCATTTCTGGCTGATGTTCATCGGTTCGAACGTCCTGTTCTTCCCGCAGCACTTCCTGGGTCTGCAGGGCATGCCGCGCCGTTACATCGACTATGCTGACGGCTTCGCCACCTGGCACCACATTTCCTCCATCGGCTATGCCATCACGATGGTTGCGACGCTGGTCTTCTTCGTCGGCCTGGTCGAAGCCCTGGTTCGCCGCCGCAAGGGTGTGGCCAATCCGTGGGGCGAAGGTGCCACGACGCTGGAATGGACGCTGCCTTCGCCGCCGCCGTTCCACCAGTACAATGAACTGCCGCACGTCACGGCCAAGGGCGGCCACTAAGCTGCTCACCGCCTGATCCACTCAATCGCAGCGGCCTCTCGTTCCACGGGAGGCCGTTCGCTTTCCAAAGTCCCGGAAAGAAGGACCTGACCTGTTGAACATGCGCCTGCCCATCGTGATCGGCATGTATGCCTTCATCGTGGTGTTCCTGCCGCGCAATCCGGCTGTGGACCGCTTGTTCGACAAGGTGCGGACAATCGATCCGAACATCGCGATTAGCGTATCCGTTGTTGCACTGATCGCAGGTGGCATCGGTCTCTGGGTGCTCTGGCGACAGCCGAAAGGTCTGTTGCGTACGAAGCCGAGCCGGAAGCTGGTGATCGTGAATTCAGGTCTGGTCGGCATCGTTTTCGCGGCCATCTTCGATGTGATGCAAAAGCTCTCCGGAGCCTCGACAGACCTGATCAGCCTGATCCTCGTGCCGATCGCGTTCATGATCGCCGAAGCGACCTATCTCGCGCTCGAATGGCGGCTGAACCGCAAGTTTGATAAGGAATAGGCCTGTGTTTGGGCTGATTGGCCCAATTGTCGCGCTGACAGCACTGGCTCGCAGACCCATACCAGAAACACACCAACCGGACCGGAAATGACTGACGCCCCCGCCACTCCAGAAAAGCGCTACGGCACCGCTGGCGACTATGTTCAGCTGCTGAAGCCGCGCATCATGTTGCTGGTCGTGTTCACAGCCGTCGCAGGCCTTGTTGCGGCGACGGGCATGACTGGTCAGTCCATGAATCCGCTAATGGCGGCCATCGCTGTGCTGGCTGTGGCGCTCGGCTCCGGCGCGGCGGGCGCGATCAACATGTGGTACGATTCCGACATCGACCAGGTGATGACGCGGACTTCGACCCGTCCGATTCCTTCCGGCGCGGTACCGCGGGAAGAGGCCATCGCGATGGGCATGATCATGAGCGGCGTGTCGGTGCTGCTCATGTGGCTCGCTTCGAACTGGCTCGCAGCCGGGCTGCTGGCATTTTCGATCTTCTATTACGGCGTCATCTACACGATGTGGCTGAAGCGCTCGACGCCGCAGAACATCGTGATTGGCGGCGGGGCCGGGGCGTTTCCGCCGGTTATCGGATGGGCTGCCGTGACGGGGAATACCCCGCTCGATGCGTGGATCCTGTTCGCGATTACTTTCTTCTGGACGCCGCCGCACTTCTGGGCACTCAGCCTGCTGGCGCATTCCGAATATGAGAAGGCGGGTGTGCCAATGCTGCCGGTAACACATGGCGCGAAAACCACCCGTTTTCAGATGCTGCTCTATACGGTCGTGCTCGCTGCGGTCTCGATGGCGCCGTTGGCGACAGGCCTTGGCGGCTGGATCTATGGCGCCGTCACCGGCCTCCTGAACCTCGCTTTCCTGTACTACGCTGTTCGCGTCTGGCGGTCTCATGCGGGAGACGCTGGCGCGCCGGGTGCCGATCAGAAGCTTGCACGAAGCATGTTCCTGTTCTCGATCCTGTACCTGTTCCTCGTCTTCGCGGCCCTGATCGTGGAGCATGCAACCGGTCTGCATTTCCCCGTTGGAGGCCTGTAAATGAGCGATGACGGTCTGAAGAAGCAAGACATGCAGTTCCCTGAACCCGCTCAGATGGACGATGCAGCGCGTGCAGCTCAGAAGCGGCGCAATATGTGGCTGGGCTTGGCTTTGCTGGGATTTGTGATCCTCATCGCGCTCACTACTTTCGTGCGCCTCAGCGGATCTGACGACAATCAGACCAACTTCTATTACAATATGAACCAGACCGGACAGGTGGAAGCACCAACACTCCCTCCAGGCATGTCGGCGGAGCAGGCCGCACCACCGGCGAACTTGTCGGCAGACCCGGTCGCGCCTGATGAAGCGGCCGCCGAAGAGGAGATACCGGAGCAATGAAGCTGTCCAACGCCAAGGTCGCCGGAATTTCTCTGACTGTGTTCGCCGCCATGCTGGGCCTCGGTTTTGCTGCCGAGCCGCTTTACGGCACGTTCTGCCGTGTGACAGGCTATGGCGGCACCACTCGCATTGCGACGGCGGCTCCCAATGAAATCATCGACCAGACGATTACGGTGCGCTTCGACACCAATGTGACCGATGTGCCGCTGGAGTTCCGCCCGCTTCAGCGTTCCCAGGACGTCAAGATCGGCCAGCATGGCCTTGCCTTCTTTGAGGTCACCAATCCGACGGATGAAGAAATCCACGTGATCGCGTCCTACAATGTAACGCCGCACTTTTCCGGCAAGTACTTCAATAAACTGGAGTGTTTCTGCTTTGATGAGCGGGTCATCGCCCCGCACGAGACCAAGAAGCTGCCCGTGGTCTATTTCATCTCGCCCGACATGATCGACGATCATGTGGCCGACAAGCTGGAAACCATCACACTCAGCTACACTTTCTATGAAAGTTCGCAATACAAAGGGCCGAAGACCCAGGCAGCCCTGGGTGCGGCGAATTCAGCCACGGGCGGCTGAAACTGTTGCACTTTCGGTCCGGAGCGGTCTAAACAGCTCAGAGATTCTAGGGATATAAATCAAGGGGTCCGCCAGACATGGCTCACGGCGAAGTCAAACACGATTATCATCTGGTCAACCCGTCACCGTGGCCGCTGCTCGGCTCGTTGTCGGTACTGGTTCTGGCGCTTGGCGGCGTCAACTACATGAAGGGCCTTTTCGGCATGGAAAAGGGAACCGTCTGGCTGATGGCCGTCGGTTTCGCCATGGTGGCCTGGGTCATGTTCGGCTGGTGGCGCGAAGTCATCAAGGAAGGCAATGTCGGCGACCATACGCCGGTTGTGACCATCGGCCTGCGCTACGGCATGATCCTGTTCATCGCGTCCGAAGTGATGTTCTTCGTTGGCTGGTTCTGGAGCTTCTTCGAGTTCGCCATCTTCCACGGCGCTCGCGTCGGCGATACCTGGGACGCTGCCAACCCGTTGTTTGCGGATGCGCTGGCCAATTTCCAGAACTGGCCGCCGGTTGGCGTCGAAACTTTCGACCCGTTCCACCTGCCGCTGATCAATACCCTGATCCTTCTGCTGTCCGGTACCACCGTGACCTGGGCGCACCATGCGCTTCAGCATGACGATCGTTCGGGCGCGAAACTCGGCCTTCTGGTCACCATCCTGCTCGGCATGGCATTCACTGCGCTGCAGGTCTTCGAGTACAGCCACGCCCAGTTCACGTTCGACGGCACGCTGTATGGCTCGGCCTTCTACATGGCGACCGGCTTCCACGGTGCCCACGTCGTGATCGGTACGCTGTTCCTGATCATTTGCCTGATCCGCCTTCTCGCTGGTGGCATGTCGGCCAAGAAACACCTCGGCTTCGAATTTGCTGCCTGGTACTGGCACTTCGTTGACGTGGTCTGGCTGTTCCTCTTCGCTTTCGTCTATGTCACTCCGTACCTCGCACTGGGCGCAGGGCACTAGACGGCCGCGCAAGCAAGCGCTGACTTTCAAGGGCCCGCCGGCGCGCAACCGCCCGGCGGGCTCTGCTTATTCGGGCAGGGCCGTTCTCTGCAGTTGAAAGGATCGAGATGACTTTTCGTCCGTATCCCGTGATGACCGTGCTGACATTGATCAGCCTCGGCATCCTGATCTGGCTGGGCAACTGGCAGTACGGCCGATTCATCCAGAAAATGGAGATTGATCGCCAGACGCCGGACTGGACGGTGCTGGACGGAGACATCGTGCCGGACAGCGAGGTGCTGTCCTACTACTATGTCGAAGGTCAATCCGGCTGGATGAGGGTTGTCGCGGTCGATACCGGTGACGCGATCGTTTACACGCCCATCGAGATCGTTCAGCAGATCGACCCGCCGGCCGTATGCGACGGAGAGCATTGTCCGACCGGGCGCCTGTCCGCGAGAGGCATCTACAAGCCGGCCTTCAAGCGAAACGCCTTTACCGCCGCGGATGATCTGGAAAACCGGGTCTTCTACGTGCTGGACCCTGCGGAGTTCGGGCAACTTCTCCCGGACGAAACGGAGGGACGTGTGACGCCGGACATGTTCGAGCCGGAAGTGATCCGGTTCGTTTCCGAAAGTGGCTCCTATCTGATCGACAATCCCTATGCGCGCCTGCGCCTGGATGATGAATTGCCGCCACAAAGGCATTTCGGGTACGCGATCACCTGGTGGGGGCTGGCCATGGCGCTCATCGGCGTATATCTCGCCTTTCATCACCAGAAGGGACGGCTCAGGTTCCGGAACGAGGGCAAATCGTGAAGTACATTTCTACCCGGGGCCAGGCTCCGTCCACTGACTTTGCTGGCGCATGTCTGGCCGGCCTCGCGCCGGACGGCGGTCTGTATGTGCCGGAAAGCTTTCCGCAGATCGATCCGCCGGCCAAAGGCGAAACCTATCATGAGGTGGCAGCACGCATCCTGTCTGCTTTCACAGGCGATGCGATCCCGCTGGAGGATCTGAAGCCGCTGTGTGAGCGGGCCTATGGCAGCTTTGCGCATCAGTGCGTCGCCCCGCTGACCCAGTGGCGGCAGGATGCCTGGCTGATGGAACTGCACCACGGCCCGACGCTGGCGTTCAAGGATATCGCGATGCAGATCATCGCGCAGATCTATGACTACCTGCTCGGAAAGTCCGGGCAGCGCATGATGATCGTCTGCGCGACGTCGGGTGATACAGGCGGCGCAGCGGCGGCCGCGTTTGCAGGTGCCAAACATGCCGACCTGGTGATCCTGCATCCGCATGGCCGGATTTCTCCGGTGCAGCGCATGTTCATGACCACGACCGGGGCGGCCAACGTCGTGAACCTGGCGCTGGACGGGGACTTCGATGACTGTCAGGCCATCGTGAAAGACATGTTCGGTGATCGGGAATTCGTTGAGCGCGTGAACCTGTCGGGCGTGAACTCGATCAACTGGGCCCGCGTTGCAGCGCAGTCGGTTTATTACGCAACCGTGCAGGCAGCCCTTGGCGGGCCGCTTCGCTTTGTTGTGCCCAGCGGCAATATGGGCGACGCGTTGGCAGGATATGTCGCGGCACGCTGCGGCCTCCTGAGTGGCGGTTTCGAAGCTGTTTGCGCTGTGAACGCCAATGACGCGCTGGCGCGCCTGTTCAATACGGGCGTCATGTCCCGGGCTTCGGCAGTCGCCACGCCAAGCCCGGCGATGGACATCTCCGTGCCATCCAACTTCGAACGCCTCCTGTTCGAGATGACGGGCCGCGATGCAGATGCGGTTCGCAATACGTACGACACTTACAAGCAGGCAGGTGAGGCGCCGCTGCCTGAGGAGGCTGTCTCACGTCTCAAATGTTCCGGTCTTTCTGCGGCTTCCGTCAGCAATGATGAGACGATGGGCGAGATGAAGCGCTTCGAGCAGGAAACCGGCTGGCAGATTTGTCCGCATACGGCGGTTGGCACGTTCCACGCACGCCGCCTGCCGGACGCGAATGTCAAAACCGTGGTGCTTGCAACGGCGGCTGCAGCGAAATTCCCTGAAACGGTGGAAGAGGCCACAGGCCGCAAGCCAACGATGCCGGCACGCGCGGAAGTGCTTTACCAGCGCGAAGAGACTTTCGAACGGACGGAAGCCTCTCTCGCCGCGGTGCGTGAACGTATCGAAAAGCATGCGGGGCGGAGCCGGTAGGATGCTGCCGCCCTTGCGCGAGACGCTGGTGACGACGGAGCGGCTGGTGCTCGCACCGCCGTTCCGGGCCGACTTCGCGGAATGGGCAGATGTTCGCGAACGCAGCCGGGCGCACCTGGAGCCTTGGGAACCGGCCTGGCCTGACGATGTGCACACAAAAGCGGATTGGGGCCGGCGCCTGAAGGCCTGGCATAGCAGCTGGCGCAATGGCCGGGCGCACGTGTTCCTGATCCGCCGGCAGCATGACAACCGGCTCGTCGGTGGTGTCTCGATCACCAACGTTCGCGGTTGGCCCGCACAGGCGGCCAATCTGGGGTACTGGATCGGGGCGGAGTTTGAAGGCAACGGCTATATGCGCGAAGCGGTGGGCACGATCTGCGCCTGGGCGTTTCAGGTTCTGGACCTCTGGCGCATCGAAGCCGGCACCTTGCCGACGAACGACCGCTCGCAACGTGTCCTGGCGCATGTCGGTTTCGAACGTGAAGGATATGCGCGGGAATACCTCGAGATCGCGGGAAAGCGGGAAGATCACATACTTTTCGCCCTCGTCAGGCCAGCGATGCAGCGCTAGATTCAATCTGTCATGGCGCAATCTTCAGAAATAGACCCGCAGGGAAATTGGCACTGGAACGCACCGGCCAAGCGTCTCGTGATCGATGTGCCGCGGGGGTCGGACTATTCAGAGCTATCGGGTGACTGGTCCATCGATGCGCTTGAGCAGATGCTGGAAGGCCTGAGCCGGGGGCGTCTGGAGCGGACATTCGATGCGGGTGAAGGCCCGGTGCGTTGTAATCTGCGCCTGTCCAGCGGGCTTGGCGTGCACCTGGTGGGCGCCTTTATCGGGGATACCGAAGCGCGGGGCATGCTCCTGATGGGAGATGACCTTCAGGAGATCGATCCGTCTGACCTGAAACCCGGTCCGGATCTCGCGCCGGTCTTCCAGCCGATCGTGTCGTTGCGCAATGGCCAGGTCGCCGGGTTTGAAGCCCTTGCGCGCTGGGATGATGGTGGTCTGACATCACCGCCGAGCCGTTATGAGGACGAAGCGCTGGCCTCCAACATGCTGATCCGCTCGGCGGAAGCGCTGGCACGCTTGCGTGAAATCACCGGCCGGGATGACCTGTTCATGCAGGTGAATCTTACGGCGCGGGACCTTGCCCGCGGTACGCTGCCCGCGCTCGTCGAAGCACTGATCAATGGCTACAATCTGCCCGAGCGGTCGATGAAGATCGAACTGACTGAGCAGGCCGCCTTGCGAGATGCGGATTTTGCGTTGTCCGCCGCCCTTGCTCTTAAGGCAGTCGGTGCGGGGCTGGTGCTCGATGATTTCGGTACCGGACATTCTTCGTTCGCATGGCTGGCCGACCTGCCAGCTGACAGCCTCAAGATCGACCATGGACTGACGCGTCGTCTCGGACAGCATCGGACGGATACGATCCTTTCAACGATCACGCTGCTGGCGAACCGGCTGGGAATGACCAGCACGGCTGAAGGGGTTGAGCACAAGGAAGACGCGGCACGGCTGCGCGCGCTTGGCTTCGATCATGTGCAGGGGTTTGCGTTTGCGCGGCCAATGGATATCGAAGCCGCCATCCGCTTCATGCGTTACTGACCCGTAGCAGATCAGGCGTTTCCGGGATCGACCTGAAGTCTCGCACTATCGATTCCAAGCCGGCCCAGCGCGTGACGCCATTTGCGTTCATGCGCGCTGGAGAAGATGAGCTCCGGATCCAGGTCACAGACGAGCCAGGCATTGTCTGCCAGTTCCGTTTCCAGCTGGCCTGCGCCCCAGCCGGAATAACCGAGTGCCAGCACGCTGCGCCGGGGCGGGTGCGTCGAGCCCATGGCGTGTAGGATGTCCCGCGTGGCAGTCATGCAGATGTCGCCCTCAACCGGAAGGCTGGAGCCTTCATTGTAGACATCGTCGGTGTGCAGCACGAAGCCTCGATCGGAACTGACAGGGCCGCCATCAAGGACGAACGTATCCGGTACGTCGACCTCAATCGGCACATCGAGTTGCTCGAACAATTGCGGCAGCCGCAGGTGCGCCATCGGCTTGTTCAATACGATGCCCATCGCGAATTCCGGGGAATGTGCACACACCAGAATGACGGATCGCGAGAACCGGGTATCGCCGATGCCGGGTAGGGCAATCAGGAGTTTTCCTGTCAGGTCAGTGTCCATGGCGCGCGGAAATCCTTCAATTCCGAGGCTGGGCTATCCCGCACGCTTTGGCAAGGGCGGGAATCCTTGCGTCGCATGCCCCGGCGACTTATGTCCTTGGTCAAACCTGCAGGGAGAAAAGCAGATGAGCATCAAGGTCGGTGATAAGCTTCCGGACGCAACTTTCATGGAAATGACCGCTGACGGCCCCGCGCCGGTCGGCACCGCAGACGTTTTCGGCGGCAAGACCGTCGCGCTGTTCGCCGTTCCCGGCGCTTTCACACCGACCTGTTCCGCAAAGCACCTTCCGGGCTTTGTGGAAAAGCTGGATGAGCTGAAAGGCAAGGGCGTGGACGACGTGGTCTGCACCTCCGTCAACGACGTGTTCGTGATGGGCGCCTGGGGCAAGAGCGCCAGCGCGGATGGTAAAGTGCGCATGCTGGCTGACGGCAACGGCACCTTTGCCAAGGCGCTTGGTCTTGAGATGGACGGTTCGGGCTTCGGCATGGGCCAGCGTTCGCAGCGCTACTCCATGATCGTGAAAGATGGCGTCGTCTCGGAGCTCAATGTCGAGCAGGGCGGCGAATTCAAGGTTTCCAGCGCTGACTACATGCTCGGACAACTTTGATTTATCAGGCATAACGCGTCTTAACCAATTTAAGCCATGATCGGCGTGCTTGGGGATGAGCACGCCGTTTTTGGTCCAATATTTATTGAAAAACGGAAAACCCTCCCCACCTTTATGGGCGTAACAAAGGAGAGGGACCCCATGGATCCGTTTTTTGCAGTGATCGTGCTGGTGATGGCCGTCGCGGTCATTGGCCTCGTGTCGGCATTCAAATTCGTGCCTCAGGGCTACAATTTCACGGTCGAACGTTTTGGCCGCTATACCAAGACTCTGACGCCCGGCCTGTCCGTCATCACGCCCTTCATTGATCGGGTCGGACGGAAAATGAACATGATGGAGACCGTCCTCGACGTTCCCCAGCAGGAAGTCATTACCAAGGACAATGCCATGGTGTCTTGCGACGCCATCGTCTTCATCCAGGTGATCGACCCCGTGGCGGCGGCGTATGAGGTGAACAACCTCCACCACGCCATCCAGAACCTCTCGCTGACCAACATCCGTACCGTGGTCGGTTCGATGGACCTCGACGAAGTCCTGTCCAACCGCGACGACATCAACGCCCGCCTGCTCAGCGTCATCGATGCTGCGACCAATCCCTGGGGCGTGAAGGTCACCCGGATCGAGATCGCCGATCTGAGCCCGCCGGCAGACATCACCGAAGCCATGGCGCGCCAGATGAAGGCCGAACGCCTGAAGCGCGCAGAGATCCTGACGGCAGAGGGTGACAAGCAGTCGGCCATTCTGAAAGCCGAAGGCCAGAAGCAGGCCCAGATCCTTGAAGCCGAAGGCCGCCGCGAAGCTGCCTTCCGGGATGCCGAAGCCCGCGAACGTGAGGCTGAAGCCGAAGCCAAGGCCACCGCCATGGTGTCGGAAGCGATCGCTCGCGGCGACGTCAATGCAATCAACTACTTCCTCGGCCAGGCCTATGTCGAAGCCTTCGGCAAACTGGCCACCTCCAACCAGCAGAAGACGGTCATCATTCCGGCCGAGTTCTCAAGCATCATTGGCGCCATCGAAGGCATCAAGGGCCTCACCGGCGCTGCGAAGGATGTTCAGGTTCAATCGGGCGCCGTGCCGCCCACACGGACTTAAGACCGGGGTAATCCCGGTGTCCCCGCCGGGGGCACCGGACTCCCTATCTGCATCTAGGAGACCGAGAATGTTGGAAGAGCTCTTTACCCATCTTACCGTCTGGCACTGGCTTGCGCTCGGCCTGATGCTTTTCGGCATCGAGATGATGACCGGGACCTTTGACCTGCTGATGATCTCCATCGCAGCGTGGCTAACGGCCGCCTTTGCCTGGCTCGCTCCGGACAGCCTTGCGACCTGGCAGGGACAGGTTCTGTTCTTCGGCGCCGCATCGGTGGCCCTGTTCATTGTGGGCCGGACTGTCCTGTCCGGCATGCGCAAGACGACTCCGGAGCACCCAACGCTCAACAAGCGGATGGACAGCCTGGTCGGTCAGCGAGGTATCGCCACGTCGGACTTCACCAATGCCGGGCAGGGACGCGTAAAGATCGGCGATACCGTCTGGGGCGCGGAGACCGTCGACGGGTCCGAGATCATCCACGATGGCGATGTCATCGTGGTCGAAGGCGCCCGCATGAACACGGCGCTCGTCCGGAAGAGCGCATGATCCCGGCGGGAGTTACTGGCCAGCCTCTATGAATGCGCGGACGTCGTTGGAAAGTTTCGCTCCGTCCGCTTCCTTCAGATACATCATGTGACCGGCGTCGTAGTAATCGAACTGGACCCGATCAAGAACGACGCCGTTCTGGTACATCGCCATTTCGGCTCCAAAGAATGGCGTTGCCAGGTCGTACCAGCCTGAAGCGAGCAGGACTTTCAGGTCCGGGTTTTCGCGCATGCCTTTTCCAAGCCAGGGTGTGACGTTCACGTAAGCAGGCCAACCGCCTTCGCTCAGGCTCCAGTTCCATTGCGAGCCGGGCTCGCCCGTCAGGACTTTGTAAGGGCGCGTGAAGTCGACCTTCAGTTCGCGGGTCAGGTAGTCGTTGATTGCTGCGACATAGGCCGTATCCATTCCGTATCCGGACGGATCGTTTTCGGGTGTGTCAGAGGTGCCTTCGCTGTCGATGCCTTTGTAGCGGCCATCGAACCGTCCAACTGTGTAGCCTTCGTTGCGCAACAGCTCCTTGCGGAAACGGGCCGGGTCCACGCGCAGGTGCGCCAGCTCGATCCACTTGGCTGAAACGCCCAGATAGTCGCTCATGTCAGCGGCAATGGCGCTCTTCTGCTCGGCGGTCAGTGTCGAACCGCGGATCAGGGCCGGGGCCAGCGTGTCTGTGGCATAGTTTCGGGCGTCGGTCACGAACGCGTCGAAATCATTGTTCCAGCGGGCCTTGTCTGCCTTGCCGTGATACCAGGCGATCGCTGCTTCCGTCGGGAAGAAGGCGAGGTGCGCGGAGTCATTGCCTGGCGCGAAACGCGCGTTCTGGAAATCGAGGATCGCTGAGACCAGGATGACGCCGTTCAGGCCGATGCCGTTCCAGCCGCCTTGCAGCTTTTCCGTCAGCGCTGCGGCTCTGGTGGTGCCGTAGCTTTCGCCGGCGAGGAATTTCGGACTGTTCCAGCGGCCGTTTTCAGTCAGCCAGATGCGAATGAACTCGGCAATGCTCTCCGCGTCTTCGTTGACCCCATAGAACTCCTTGCCTTCCGTATCTCCGAGAGGGCGGGAGTAGCCTGTCCCGACAGGGTCGATAAAGACGAGGTCGCTGACATCCAGAAGCGAGTTCTGATTGTCCTTGACCGTGTAGGGTGGGGCGCCGACGCCGCGGGCGTCCGAAGGGGTGATGACCTGTTTCGGCCCGAACGCGCCCATGTGCAGCCACAGGGACGCCGAACCTGGACCGCCATTGAAGACGAACGTTACCGGCCGCGCGGTCGGATTGCTGACGCCATCACGGATATAGGCGACCGAAAAGATGGATGCCGTGGGCTCGTCTTTCTCATCACGGAGATAGGTTTCACCGGCAACCGTCTTGTACTTGATTGTTTGGCCACGGAGTTTGAACGAATGGTCGGAAGAGAAGACTTTTGCCTCAGGGATGTTTGCAGCGCTGGCAGCAGGTGCTGAAGCTCCCGGCTTTGCTGTCTCTTCGGCAAATGCGGGCCCCATCGACAGGGCCAGACCTAACGCAATCAAACATGCACGCATCTCAGATACTCCGCGATCAATTTTGATGCGGACCCTATCAGGCGGACCATGCCGGGCAAGATTGCATCTCAGCACAATACCTTGCGCAACAAAGAAAAAACGCCGGCGTCGCGAAACGCCGGCGTCTGAATTCGGAAGCTGTCCTGCTCAGGAAGCGGTCGGTGAAATACCGAAGCCGCTGGTCGCATTCGGTGTCGCGCTGGACGGCGACGAAGTCGACGGACGGGCGTCGCTGGCAGCGGCACGCGGAGCGGCGTCTTTCAGCGGATCCTCGGAGTGCTTTACCTGGCCTTCGAACACGGCGTTGGACTGGATCTGCAGCGACGAGTGAACGATGTCACCCTTCACGTGAGCGCCGGTTTCCAGCTCGACCTTGCGGGCGCGGATGGAGCCCTTGATGCGGCCTTTGACCTTGACCACTTCGGCTTTGACTTCGCCGGTGATGTGGCCAGATGCGCCGATCGTGATGTCGGTTGCGGCAACGTCGCCATCGACAGTGCCGTCGATCTGCAGCGCGCCTTCGGAGGTCACCGAGCCGTTGATTTTCATGTCTGCGCAAATGATGGACGCAGCGCGAGCGGCCGGCTTGGAAGCGGCGCCGCGGATCGCATCGACGGAAGGTTGGACCTTCGCCGGCTCAGGTGCCGGCGGGGTATCGTTGTGTTTGTTACTCTTGGTGAACATGACGGCCTGCTTTCAGGAATTTTATTGGATCATAAGGTTTGCCGTTAAACCAGACTTCGAAGTGAAGGTGGTCCCCCGTGCTTCGACCGGTTGTACCCATCTTGCCCACAAGATCGCCGACCTCCACGGTTTGTCCCTTTTTTACCGTAATTCCGCTGAGGTGGCCATAGCGCGACTTGAAGCCGTGCCCATGGTCGATTTCTACAAGCCGCCCGTAGCCCGAACGGGGGCCTGCATAAGAGATAACGCCGGGGCCCGCAGCGACGATCGGGGCGGCGTGATAAGCCGCCATGTCGATGCCGTTGTGCCAGCCCGGACGTTTCTTGAATGGATCGACGCGAACGCCGTAATTACTGGTCAGCCGGTAAGGTACCCCAACCGGGACACCCAGAGGCAGCGAGGAAACGATGTCCTCGTAGTAAAGCATTTCCGCGACGCGCGCCTGCGTTTGCGACAGGCGGGAATAGAAGGTGGTGTCCATCAGCGAGAGATTGCTGAGATCGGGCCCAGAGGTCGCATTGGCGAGCGAAATGAACGGGCCGCCCGTCTCGCTGCTGGCCACGATGCGGTCTGACCCGACGGATGTGAGTGCCAGGATACCGCGGGCACGTTCCGTGCGCTCCGTAGCGATTTCCTCGGCTTCATCGAGAATGCGTTCCTGGTCCACCTTGAGGGCCCGGACCGAGCCGCGCGAACTGGCGGTTTCGAACTGGGCGGTGATGCGGACAGGTTCACGCGACTGGCGGCTGTCGGCTTCCTCGATGGAGGCCTGTACGAGAAGTGCCGCGCCATCGCCCTTCAGGGACGAGGTTTCGAGGTCGTCTTCGCCTTTGAGCTGCTTGTAGAGATCTTCGAGGGCCTTCTGGCGCTCTTCCCACTCGACGGTTTCTTTCTGGAACGCGTCGGTACGCTCTTCCAGAAGCGATCGGGACAGCGCATCCTTGGCGCGCAGTTCCTGCACCCAGCGCTCATACTTGGCGAGTTCGCGGCCATCGGGGTTGCCGGAAAGGGCGCTGCTGCCGCCGCTCAGAACGAAGGAGCCAGTGGCAAAAACTGTCCAGCCAGCCAAGGCCGCAATGCCCGCAGCAAAAATCGCCTGCTGCCATGGAGACACGGAAATATAGCGGACGGTGCCACCGCTACGATGGTAAATTTGACGCTCAGGGAAGGCTTTATTGAAGGCCGCCTTCAGATTCGCGCTCAACTTCGCCATTCACGCCACCCGTAGAACCGGAAAATCACGCCCCCGCTGCAGTAGTCACTACAGCAGGTTTCCCAAACCCTTGGAGATAATACATACCGATTTCGATACGAGGTGTAACCCCTCGGGCACAGAATTCATGTAAATTTTCGCCCATGAGGGTAAAAGGCTTGTTAAACATGGAAAAAATTCATGCATCAGGTCAGATTTCAGGCACCTGATTTGATGACATTGAGTACATCTTCGGCATGGCCTTTCACGCGCACTTTTTTCCAGATTCGGATTACCTTTTTGTCAGGTCCGATCAGGAAGGTTGAGCGCTCGATTCCCATATATGTCCGCCCATAGTTCTTCTTCTCGACCCAGACCCCATAGGCTTCGCAAACCTTGCCGTCTTCGTCTGATGCGAGCGTGACCGTGAGATCATGTTTCGCGGCAAATTTTTCGTGCTTGGCCAGCGTATCGCGGGAGACGCCGACAACTTTTGCCCCGGCTTTCTCAAATTCCTTGGCGAGGTCGGTAAAGTCTTTCGCTTCTGTCGTGCAGCCTGGCGTGTCGTCCTTCGGGTAAAAGTACAGGACCAGTGTCTGATCCTTGTAGTCGCCGAGCTTGATCGGCCCTTGCGTTGAATCCATGCTGAAATTCGGGGCACGTCCGCCTTCTTTGGGCCCGATTGCCATGTAATCCTCCTATGGTGCGCTTCGGCTGTACTGCTTATACCAGACACAGCGCCGAACGGCGTATATGACTGGACCCGACTTGTACGGAGCGTGCCCTTGGTCCGCCAGACCGCCTCACTGATTTTTCTCGAAATCCTCGGCGGCTTGATCCTGCTTGTTCTGGTGGCGGCAGGTTTGCTTGCCGCAAGGCTCTATTCCGGCCCCATGGACCTGTCGATGTTCAAGGACGACCTTGAACGCGCGATGACCGAGGCTCGCGATGGCCGGGAAGTGCGCCTTGGCGGGGTCCAGCTCGAATGGTCCGCTCAAGACAAGCGCCTGCACATATCCGGTACGCGTCTGCAAATGATGGATGCCAAGGGGAACCTCAGTGCGGAGGCCCTGCGCTCCAATATTGTTCTGTCCGGCTCTTCGCTCGTCCTGGGCGATATTGAGGTACTGCGCCTCGATTTGGAAGACGGGTGGGTCAACATCGATCAGGAGACGCCTTCGACATGGTTCGTCGGCGGGGAGCCCCTCCCGGAAATACCTGTCGGCAAGCTGCCAGAGACACCGCAGGAATGGCTGCAGCGTGCGAATGACGTCCTGCCGCCGATCCTGGAGGCGTTGAAGCAGGGGGAGCAGAACTACGCGCTCGAATACCTTGGCTTCTCGGGATTCGAGTTCCGCCTGCGCGACAGCAACCAGCAGTCCGTGCTCGACATCACCGACGCGAAAGGACGGATTTCGCGTGAGGAAGACGGCATCCTGGTCAGCGCGGCCGGAACCGGCGCCGGCGCCGGTTTGCCTGGCGGGCTGGCAGCCACGGTCAGGTCCTACACGCTGGAGGAAAGACTGCATGCCGAGTTTGCGGTGGCCGATTGGCCGCTGGCGGATCTCGCGGCCCGGTTCGGCGCGCAAGTGGACGCATTCCAAGGCTTGCCGGCCAATGCCGACGCGACGCTCGACTTTGCGCGAACCACCGGCGTCAACGAGATCGCCTTCCACTCCAACATGGGGGAAGGCCATATGCCCTTCGCCGGCGGCCTCGATGTTCAGGGACTGGATGTCACCGCGACTTATCTCGCCAACAATGACACAATGCGAGTGGATGTGACGGGCGACAAGGTCGGCCCGGCCAGCGGTCAGGCGAGCCTCACCCTCAAGAACATCCTGCAGGGACAGTCCGCGCATGAATTCGACCTGTCGAGTGAAGAGCTGACCCTGGACTTCACTCCCATGTTTGAGCGGCCAGTGACCCTGACAGGGCTCAAGGCAACCGGTCTGATGAGTGTTGCTGAGCGGCAAATTGATGACCTCGCCCTTGTGTTTGAGGAACAAGACGCCGGCTTCCTTGTAACAGGCGACATCGGCCTGACGCAGGACAAGGAGAAAGGCGAGCCGCCAATTCTTGGCAGCATCTCGCTCGAGACCAGCGGGAACGTGACCAAGGATACCGTGATGGCTTTCTGGCCCGTTGGGCTGGGGACGGGCGGCCGGAATTTCGCACGCGATCATATCGAAGCCGGTGCGCTCAAGGATGTCAAAGGCCATATCGACTTGAAACGCGACAGTTTCGGGGAAGACGGCTACCTGCGCGATTCCGATCTCGAACTTACATTTGTGGCGGAAGACGCCTGGGTGAAATTCCTGTCGGACCTGCCGCCGGTCGAGAAAGGCAAGGGAAGAGGGCGCCTGACCGGCAACGCCTTCCGAGTCACGCTGGATTCCGGTGAATATGGTGGCTGGGATATCGACGAAGGCGCCTTCATCATGCCTGCTTTCAACGACCGGGGCGGGGACTTCCGCGTGTTCGCTCGCGGTCACGGGCCGATCTCTCTGGTGATGCAGACACTGGTCAATTCACGCCTTCAGATCGATTTCGACCCGGCGCGCCTGTCCGGCGACGGAGAAATGACGTTCGAGATGTTCCGTCCCGCACTGGATGACGTTCCGTATGAAGACATACGGTTCACCGCGATCGGGACCGTCGCCGAAGCGGGGCTCAAGGATGCCGCACTCGGTTTTGACCTGACTGAAGGTTCGGCGCAGGTGAATGTTGATCAGGATGGCATGACCATTTCCGGCTTTGGCGATCTGGGGCCGTCGCCCGTCCAGTTCACCTGGCGCGATGCGTTCAATGATGGTGACCAGCCATCCCTGCTGTCGGCGACCAGTATCGTTACGCCGGACTTCCTGAATGAATTCGGTGTGCTGGGGCGGGCGTATCTGTCCGGCGAAATTCCGATCGAAGTGCAGGCGGAGATCGGCGAAGGATCCCGGATCACCGCCGACACCGCGCTGGACCTGACGGAGTCCCGGCTGGACCTGTCGGAAATCGGCTGGGTGAAAGCGCGCGACAAGGACGCCAAGGCCTCCGTGCACTATGAAGGCCTGGACGAAGGCTACACTGCCACGGTCGTGTTCCATGCCGACGACGCCTATCTCGA
The DNA here is from genome assembly GCF_963678875.1 of uncultured Hyphomonas sp. Classification (NCBI taxonomy): domain Bacteria; kingdom Pseudomonadati; phylum Pseudomonadota; class Alphaproteobacteria; order Hyphomonadales; family Hyphomonadaceae; genus Hyphomonas; species uncultured Hyphomonas sp. The sequence continues at coordinate 1,657,651 of NZ_OY787456.1, forward strand.
TGGCGACTTCACGCTGGGCGGGGATTCCAAGCTTGTCTCTGCAACGCTTCGCCGGGCATACCTGAAGAACAAGGCGGATGTCGGCGGCACCGTCACCCGCAAGGAGGGTGCGCTTAATTTCGGACTGACCGGGACTTATCTCGATCTGTCGGGCGCAATGCCGGGCGTTGGTGCGATTGGCGATGCAGATGACGCGGGCAGCAAGACGCCCATTCGCGTGATGGCGAATGTCGACACGCTGACCCTGCGACCCGGTCTCGACATGACGGAGGCGAAGTTTTCCATGGCCACTGGCGTGGCGGGCATCGAGACGTTCATGGCAGCTGGCCTTGCTGCCGATGGTTCGCCCTTCGAGGCGCGCTTTGACACCAATGGCGGGCAGGCGGCGACGTTCCATGTGTCCAGCGGCGATGCCGGTTTCATCGCCAGCGCTTTCCTCGGTATCGACTATCTTGAAGGCGGCAAGCTCGAAATGGACGGCACGCTCGCCAATGACAACAAGCCCTCCAGATTCGATATCTCCATCACCAACACCCGCCTGAACAACGCGCCTTTCCTGACGCAGATCCTGTCGCTCGCCTCATTGCGCGGGCTTGCGGATACGCTGGGTGGGGAAGGCGTGCTGTTTTCCCGGCTCGACATTCCGCTGACGGTCGCCGGTGAGCGCTACGTCGTCTCCGGTGCCAAGGCGCAAGGTCCGGCCCTTGGCCTGACCACCAACGGATATTTCGACTCTCGGGATGGCAAGATCGAGTTCGACGGCGTGCTTGTGCCAAGCTTCGGCATGAACTCCGCCCTCGGAACAATTCCGATCCTTGGGGATCTGGTTGTGGGCAGGGATGGCGAAGGCGTGTTCTCACTCACTTATGCCATCCGCGGCACGATGGAGAAGGCGAACGTCTCGGTGAACCCGCTTTCCGCGCTGGCCCCGGGCGTTATCCGGCGGATCTTCGAAAATCCGTCGGACACGCGTATTCCTGAGGCCAAGCCGCGTCCGCCTGAAGAGCCGATCCCATCCGAACTGGCGCCTATTCCGGACGAAGAGTTCTAGCGTCTAGACCGGCTTCACCAGGGCGTGGCGTTTTTTGCCTGCCGACAGTTTGATATTGCCGTCGACCACATCGGATTCCGCCAGCGTTGCGTTCTGGTCCTTCACCTGCTGGTCGTTGACCTTCGCTGCGCCCTGTTTGATCAGACGCCGGGCCTCTCCATTGCTTTCGGTCAGGCCTGCTGCCGTGAAGGCCGCGGCAACCAGATAATCACTGAACAGTTCCGCAGACGGAATCTCGACTGTTGGCAAGGCGGCGGCCGTGCCGCCGCTCGCAAACACGGCAGATGCCGCCGCTTCGGATTCCTTCGCGGCCGCTTCACCGTGGAGCAACGTGGTTGCGGCATTGGCAAGCGCGACCTTCGCGTCGTTGATCTGTGCGCCTTCGAGCGCTTCCAGGCGCTCGATTTCTTCCCGGCTCAGGTCGGTGAAAAGGCGCAGGAACCTGCCCACGTCTGCGTCTTCGGTGTTTCGCCAGAACTGCCAGTACTCGTAGGGGCTCTTGCGGTCGGCGTTCAGCCAAACAGCCCCGCCCACCGTTTTTCCCATCTTTACACCCGAAGAGGTGGTGACGAGGTGTGCGGTCACGCCGAAGGCTTCTCCGCTATCCGCCTTGTGAACCAGATCCACGCCGCCGACAATATTGCCCCACTGGTCGGACCCGCCCAGCTGCATCCGGCAGCCATAGCGGCGGTACAGTTCAAGGAAGTCGTAAGACTGCATCAGCAGGTAGTTGAATTCGAGGAACGTGTAGGGTTGCTCTGCCTCCAGCCGTCGGCGCACGGTGTCCTGTTTCACCATCGTGTTGATGGTGAAATAGACGCCGATGGCGCGCAGCATTTCGAGATAACCCAAATCGCCCAGCCAATCATTGTTGTTGACCATGATCGCGTCATTGCCGGACTCGCCAAAGCGCAGGAACGGCTCGAATGCGGTCTTGATGCCCGCAATGTTGGCGTTGATCTGTTCATCGGTCAGCAGAGGACGCGACTTTTCCTTGTCGGTCGGATCGCCAACCTTGGTCGTGCCTCCGCCCATCAGGGCAATCGGCTTGCCGCCATGACGCTGGAAGATGCGCAGCATCATGATGGTCATCAGGTGGCCAACGTGCAGGCTGTCTGCCGTTGCATCATATCCTACATAAGCGACGGGAGTCCCTTCGGCACAATAGGCATCGAGCTCAGCCTTGTGAGTCGTGTCCTTGATGAAGCCGCGCCAGCTCAGTTCGCGCAGGAATTCCGACTTGTATTCGCTCATCTTCTCGTGTCTCCGTGAAGGCAGGGCGCGTAGCACGGAAAGGGAGCCGCTTGAACACCGCGATTTCAGAATCTGAGCCAAAATGGGTGGCCGGCTTCATGTCGGGCACCTCGCTGGATGCGGTGGATGCAGCCCTGATCCTGACCGATGGCGAACGCGTGCTTGAGTTCGGCGCGACGGCCGAGCGCAAATACCTGCCTGAAGAACGCCGGATCCTGCAGCAGGCAACCGATGCCGCCAGGGCATGGAACTGGACCGGGCCCCAGCCGGATGAGGCGTTCGAGGCCGCGAAGGGCGTGATGACCCACACCCATGCTGAGACGATGGAGCAGCTGCTCTCCGAGTGGAACGGACCCGCGCCCGTGCTGGCGGGTGTGCATGGCCAGACCGTGCTGCACAGGCGGACCGTGCCGGGCAGGCCGGGCGCAACGCTTCAGCTGATTGACGCTCCTGGCATGAGGGCCGCGTTGGGAGTGTCGCTCGCGTGCGACTTCCGAACTGCAGATGTGGCCGCAGGCGGGCAGGGCGCACCGTTGGCCCCGGCCTATCATGCGGCGCTACTTCAGCGCCTCGGCGATGGGGCGGCCTGCGTCCTGAATCTCGGCGGCGTGGCGAACATCACCGCGAAACTGGCGGACGGCACGCTGATCGCTTTTGATACGGGCCCGGCCAATGGCCCCATCGACGAATGGGTCGAGGGGCACGGACACGGCACGCATGATTTCGGCGGAGCGCTCGCGAAGGCGGGCACGGCCGACGAGGCACTGCTGGAGCAATTGCTGCAGCATGACTGGTTCAGTGAGGCACCGCCCAAATCACTCGACCGCTATGATTTCTCTGCCGCCATGGTCAAAGGCATGGCGGTGGAAGACGGCGCAGCAACCCTGACGGAGTTTTCGGCAAGGGCGGTCGCTGCAGGCGTGGCGCAGCTGCCGGAAGTACCATCTCGTGTCATCGCCTGCGGCGGCGGGCGGCACAACCCAGCGCTGATGGACGCACTGGCGCGGGCGCTGCCATGCGACGTGTTGAGTGCGGAAGCAGCCGGCTGGCGCGGGGACAGTATCGAGGCGGAAGCCTTCGCCTATCTCGCCGCGCGCACGGCCCGTGGCCTGCCCATCAGCTGGCCCGGCACGACGGGCGTGCCGGAGCCAATGATGGGCGGAATTGTGCTGGCTTAGTCGCCTTCGGCTTCGAGGCGCAGTTTTTCTTCGGCGGCCGCAAGACGGCGCAGGAGGTATTCCTCACAGGTGCCGATCAGCTCTTCCCGGCGTTCCTGGTAGAAGTGGTTTGCGCCCTTGATGGTCGTCCGCTCGATTTCCTCGCCTTTCTGCACGCGCACTTTGGTGAGCGCGCGTTCAACGTCTTCCGGCGAGGAGACGGCGTCATTGTCGCCGGACACGATCAGGCCGGAGGCCGGGCAGGGTGCCAGGAAGGACAAATCGTAATGGTTGGCCGGCGGGGAGACGGCGAGGAAGCCGTCGATCTCCGGGCGGCGCATCAGCAGCTGCAGCGTGATCCAGGCGCCGAAGGAATAGCCGGCACACCAGACATAGCGCGGGCTTTCGGACAGGTTTTCAATATAATCAAGGACATAGGCGGCGTCTTCCAGCTCGCCGATGCCCTGATCGTACTGGCCCTGGCTGCGGCCGACGCCGCGCGAGTTGTAGCGCAGCACGCCGAAACCATGCTTTTCGAACATCTGGTACAGCATGATCGAGATCGGATCCTGCATCGTGCCGCCGGCTTTCGGGTGCGGATGGAGGATCAGCGCGATCGGCGCGCCTTCAAACGGCGGCTCTGTATAACGCGCTTCGATACGGCCCTGAGGGCCCGGAATGATGAGTTCTGCCATGGCATCCTCGGAATTTTGGTTTAAGCGCGGGGTGATAAGCCAAACGGCCACTGAAAAGCAAATTTTTCTGCAGGTGCGTGACCGGCTATAAAGGCCTATATGGGCCCGATGATCTACGCCGACCATAACGCGACCAGTCCGCTGCGCCCGGAGGCCCGCGAGGCGATGAGCGCCGTTTATGACATGGGGGCGGTGAATCCGTCCTCCGTGCATACGGCCGGACGCGCGGCGCGGGGTGTTGTGGAGCGCGCGCGGGCAACGCTGGGCGGGGCCATCGGCAGCCGCGCGGAAGACATCGTCTTTACCTCTGGAGGAACCGAATCCGACAGCCTGGCCGTCCATGGCGCCGTCGCTGGGCTTGAGGGCAAATGCACGCTGATCGTCTCGGCACTGGAGCACGAAGCCATCGGCAAGGCAGCAGCTCACTCCGGCGTCGTGATGGAGACGGCCTACCTCACATCCGCTGGGACGGTGGATCTGGAAGACCTCGGAAGCCGCCTGAAGTCATGGGATCATGCTGCCAAGGGCACACCGGTGTTGTGCCTGATGCTCGCGAACAACGAGACCGGTATCATCCAGCCGGTGGCCGCGGCTGCGGCGCTGGTGCGCGAAGCGGGCGGCCTGACGATCTGCGATGCGGTGCAGGGCCTCGGCAAAGTGCCGGTGAATGTCGGTCTGCTGGGCGTGGACTACCTTGCTGTCAGCGCTCACAAGATCGGCGGACCGCAAGGCGCAGGCGCCCTCTGGCACCGGGCCGGGGCGCCGCTGAAGGCTGTCCAGTATGGCGGCGGACAAGAGCGTGGCCTTCGCTCCGGCACGGAAAACGTTGCAGCCATTGCAGGTTTCGCGGCCGCCATCGACGCCGCGATGCGCGACATGCCCAAGTATCAGGCTCTTGGCGCTCTTCGCGATGCCATGGAAGCCCGGCTCGAAGCCGAAGCCGGTGTCATCGTGACAGGCAAGGCCTCGCCGCGGCTGGCCGGTGTCTCGAACTTTGCCAAACCCGGCTTTTCGGCGGAAACGCAGGTCATGGCCATGGATCTGGCGGGCGTGTGCGTCTCTGCGGGCTCGGCCTGCTCCTCCGGAAAGGTCAAGCGCAGCCTCGTCCTGATGGCGATGGGCGCGGACGATACCCTTGCAGAATCGACAATCCGCACCAGCTTTGGATGGAGTACACTGCCGTCAGACTTTGACGGCGTCGCCGATGCATGGCTGAAGGCGGTCGAGCGCATCATCGCGAAGGAAAAGGCGTAATGGACTGCTGCGGCGGAACTGACGAGCACGAAGACGACTGCACGGACGTGACGGTCAAGGAAGGTATCGACGCGAAAACCGTCGAGGCCGCAAAGGCGCTCGAGTCCGAGAACTATTCCGCTGGCTTCTCCACCGAGATCGAGACCGAGTATTCGCCGAAGGGCCTGTCGGAAGACACGATCCGCTTCATCTCGGCCAAGAAGGAAGAGCCGGAATGGCTGCTGGAATGGCGCCTTGCCGCTTATCGCCGCTGGCTGACCATGGAAGAGCCGACCTGGGCCAAGGTCCGCTACGAGCCAATCGATTACCAGGAATACTATTATTACGCCGCGCCCAAATCCGGCGCGAAGTATGAGTCCATCGACGACGTTCCGAAGGAAATCCTCGAAACCTACGAAAAGCTCGGCATCCCGCTGCGCGAAGCCGAAGTGCTGCTCGGTGTGGAGGGCGCAGCCGAGACCGCTGCGACCGCCCGCGAAGCGCCGCGCGTTGCCGTCGATGCCGTGTTTGACTCCGTTTCCGTCGCCACCACGTTCCGCAAGGAGCTGGAAAAGGCGGGTGTGATCTTCATGTCGATTTCGGAGGCCGTGCACGAGCATCCGGAACTGGTGAAGAAATATCTCGGCACAGTTGTTCCGCAATCTGACAATTACTTCGCCACGCTCAACAGCGCGGTCTTCTCCGATGGCACGTTCGTCTATGTGCCGAAGGGTGTGCGCTGTCCGATGGAACTGTCGACCTATTTCCGAATGAACGCGGAAAACACCGGCCAGTTCGAACGTACCCTGATCGTCTGCGACGAAGGCGCCTACGTCTCCTATCTGGAGGGCTGCACCGCGCCGATGCGCGATGAAAACCAGCTTCACGCCGCCGTGGTGGAACTGGTCGCGCTTGATGACGCTGAGATCAAATATTCCACCGTCCAGAACTGGTGGCCGGGCGACGAGGACGGCAAGGGCGGCATCTATAATTTCGTGACCAAGCGCGGCGATTGCCGCGGGCCGCGTTCCAAGATCAGCTGGACACAGGTCGAGACCGGCTCTGCCGTCACCTGGAAATACCCGTCCTGCATCCTTCGCGGCGACGACAGCGTGGGCGAGTTCTACTCCATCGCCGTCACCAATGGCCGCCAGCAGGCCGACACCGGCACCAAGATGATCCACCTCGGCAAGCGCACGAAGAGCCGGATCATCTCCAAGGGTATTTCGGCCGGCAAGTCCGACAACACGTATCGCGGCCTCGTCTCGATCAACAAGCGCGCCGAGAAGGCTCGCAACTTCACCCAGTGCGACAGCCTGCTGATCGGCGGCCGCTGCGGCGCCCACACGGTGCCTTACGTCGAGAACCGCCGCGCCGACGCGCAGCTGGAGCACGAGGCGACCACGACCAAGCTCTCCGAAGACCAGCTCTTCTACGCCCGCCAGCGCGGCCTTGGCGAGGAGCAGGCGGTCGCCCTGCTGGTCAACGGCTTCGTCCGCGAAGTCCTACAGGAACTGCCGATGGAGTTCGCTGTGGAGGCCCAGAAACTGCTGGAAGTGAGCCTTGAGGGCAGCGTCGGCTAAAACTGGCCCCTGAAATAGCTTTTCTGAACACCCCATTCCTGACCTAAGGGCTTTCCCTGAGGCCCGGTCGGCCCTACATCGGCCCCATGTTGAAGATTGAGAACCTGACCGCCACTGTCGGCGAGGCCGAAGACGCCAAGCAGATCATCAACGGGCTAACCCTTGAGGTGCCTGCCGGTGAGGTGCACGCCATCATGGGTCCGAACGGCGCCGGCAAGTCGACCCTGTCTTATGTGCTGACCGGCCGGAACGGATATGAAGTTATCGGCGGCAGTGCGAACCTGAACGGCGAAGACATCCTTGGGATGGAGCCGGAAGAGCGCGCCGCAAAGGGCATGTTCCTGTCCTTCCAGTATCCGGTCGAGATTCCCGGCGTGCCGGTGATGACCTTCGTGCGCACAGCCATGAATTCCCAGCGCAAGCTGCGCGGCGAGGACGAGATTTCCGCACCGGACTTCATCAAGAAGTCCCGCGAGATCGCCAAACAGCTGAAGCTGGACGCCGAAATGCTGAAGCGCCCGGTCAATGTCGGCTTCTCCGGCGGCGAGAAGAAGCGGCTCGAAATCTATCAGATGATGATGCTGGAGCCGAAATTCCTGATCCTCGACGAGACCGATTCCGGCCTCGACATCGACGCGTTGAAGACCGTGGCGGAAGGCGTGAACGCCATGCGCAGCCCGGATCGCGGCATGCTGGTGATCACGCACTACCAGCGCCTGCTGGACTATATCAAACCTGACAAGGTGCACGTCCTGTCCGCCGGCCGCATCATCAAGACGGGTGGTCCGGACCTTGCCCACCGGCTGGAGGCCGAGGGCTATGAGGGCGTCCTGGGAGAAGCGGTGTGACCACCGCGCTTCGCGATCTGATTGCCAATCCCAACGCGGCTGAGCTGGAGCTCATCGCGCGCTATGGCATGCTGCCGGAAGATGCCCGGCGTCAGCGGGCATTCGAGGCGTTCGCGAAAGGCGGCTTGCCGCACCGCCGCGTCGAGGGCTGGCACTGGACCGACTTCAAGGCGGCGTTGCCTGCGATCGAGACGCCGGCAGATCCCGGTATGGCGGAAGATGCGCTGCCTTCCGATGGCGCGCTGGTGTTCAGTTTCACGCCCACCGGATTTACCTGGCCGGAAGACCTGCCGGAAGGCATCCGCGTTCTGGCGAAGCCTGAGGCGCAGGCCTTTGGCGCCTCCGAAGACATGCCGCTCGGCGCGCTGGCGGCGGCGCTTGCTGGCGGCAAGACCAAGCCCGGCACGCTGATGATTGAAGTGACGGGGCAGGACCTGCCGCGGCTTCATTTCCGCTTCTCCGGCGCTGGCGAGGCGAACTTTGCGCGGGTCCAGATCATCCTTCGCCCCGACGCGAAACTGGCAATCAGCGAATCCTATCTGGGCGGCGCGGGCTTTACGGCCTCGCTGATGGAGTTCTCGCTGCAAAAAGGCGCGGAATTCTCCCGGACGGTTTACCAGCGTTCCGGGAAGACGGAGGTGCTGGCGGCGACGGCGGCAGTGCAGCTGGATGAAGGGGCAGATTATCGCCAGACGACGCTCGCTTTCGGCAGCAAGCTATCCCGCCTCGAAACCCGTCTAACCCATCAGGAAACAGGCGCGAAAGCGACGCTGAACGCGGCTTATCTCTGCGCGGCCGATCACCATGTCGACATCACGACCGAAGTGCGCCACGGCGCCCCGGCCTGCGTCACGCGCCAGCTGACCAAGGGCGCGGTGCTGGATGGCGGGCGCGGCGTCTATCAGGGCAAGTTCTTCGTGCCCCGCAATGTCGGCCAGAAGACCGATGCGGACATGCAGCACAATGCGCTGCTTCTGGAGGACGGCGCCGAAGTCTTCGCCAAGCCTGAACTTGAAATCTATGCCGACGACGTGGAGTGCGCGCACGGCAACACGTCTGGTGCGCTGGATGCGAACCAGATGTTCTACATGCGCCAGCGCGGCATTGCCGAGGAAGAGGCGCGCGCGCTGCTGACCGAAGCCTTCATTGCTGAAGCGCTGGAAGAGGCGGGCGAACTGGAAGACGTCTTGCGGGAGCAGGCGCGGGCATGGCTGGCACGATGAGCACTGTACTGGATATCGACGCCATCCGGGCGGAATTCCCGATCCTCAGCCGCGAGGTGAACGGCCATCCACTGGTTTATCTCGACAATGCGGCGAGCGCGCAGAAGCCGAATGCCGTCATCGACGCGGTCGCGAACCAGTCGCGTACGGCCTATGCCAACGTCCACCGGGGCATCCACACGCTGTCGAACGAGGCGACGGAAGCCTATGAGGCGGCGCGTGAATCCGCGCGGGCCTACCTGAACGCGCCGGCGGTTGAGAATATCATCTTCACCAAGGGCTCGACCGAGGGGATCAACCTCGTCGCTTCGGCGCTGGCGGGCGAGATCAAGCCCGGTGACGAGATTGTCCTGTCGGTGATGGAGCATCACTCCAACATCATTCCCTGGCACTTCCTGCGCGAGCGGCACGGCGCCGTATTGCGCTGGGTCGGCCTGACGGAGGATGGCGCGCTCGACATGGCTGAACTGGCCGAGGCGATCGGGCCGAAAACCAAATTCGTGGCCATGACCCACATGTCCAACGTGCTGGGCACGGTGACCGACATGGCGGAGATTGTTCGCCTCGCACACGATGCAGGCGCGCAGGTGCTGGCAGACGGCAGCCAGGCGGCGGTCCACATTCCGGTGGATGTGCAGGCGCTCGGCATCGACTGGTACGTCATGACCGGCCACAAGCTCTACGGGCCGACGGGTATCGGCGTGCTCTACGGCACGGCCGAGGCACTGGACCGGGCGCGGCCCTATCAGGGCGGCGGGGAGATGATCGAGATCGTCACCCGAGACAGCGTCACCTACAACACGGCCCCGCACAAGTTCGAGGCCGGCACCCCGCCGATCCTGGAAGCGATTGGTCTTGGCGAAGCCCTGAACTGGATACGCAATCATCCGTCAGACGCCGTGCATGCACATGAGATGGTCCTGTATAGTCATGCCGTAGAGGGGCTCCGCGGCATCAATGGATTGCGGATTCACGGCGAAGCGCCGGGCAAGGGCGCGGTGCTGACCTTCAGCCTCGAAGGCGCGCACCCCCATGATATTGCTCAGATTCTTGATCGCTATGGCGTTGCGATCCGGGCCGGGCACCATTGCGCTCAGCCGCTGATGGAACATCTCGGTGTCCCCTCGACAGCCCGCGCCTCCTTCGCCATCTACAACACCCTGGCCGAAGTCGACGCCTTCATCGAGGCGCTCGCCAAGGCCCGGAAAATGCTGGTATAGGTGGCTCATATGGCCGATGACATGACTTCCCGCGACGTGGACGCTGCCGCTGAAACTGCAGCACCTTCAGCGATTCCGCAGGATGAACTGAACCAGATCACCGACGCGCTGATCGCCGCGTTCAAGACGGTGTTCGATCCGGAGATCCCGGTCGACATCTATGAACTGGGCCTGATCTACAAGGTGGACATCGATGACGACCGCAAGGTCGATATCGAAATGACACTTACGGCGCCCGGCTGCCCGGTGGCCGGTGAGATGCCGGGCTGGGTGGAAAATGCCGCCCGCACCGTCGAAGGCGTGCAGGATGTCGAGGTCCAGCTGACCTTCGATCCGCCCTGGGATCCGTCACGCATGTCTGACGAAGCCCGCCTCGCACTGAACATGCTGTAATTGAACGGAAAGGGGTGCGCCCCTATCTTTCCCTCATGGCCAGAAGACCCAGACCCAAGCCCGTGAAGCTCTCCGACGCCGCTGCAGCGCGCGTGAAGGAGATCATGGAAGAGCGCGGCGCAGGCTACCTGCGTGTCGGCGTAACCAATGGCGGCTGTGCCGGCATGGAATACGTCATGGACTATGCCATGGCGCCCGAGCCGCTCGACGAGGTCGTTGAGGACAACGGCGTCACCATCCTGATCGACGCCAAGGCTGTGCTGTTCCTGCTCGGCAGTGAAGTGGATTTCGAAGTCACGCCGCTCCACGAAAAATTCGTGTTCAACAACCCGAACCAGACCGATGCATGCGGCTGTGGTGAAAGCGTGACGATCGTTCCTGCCGCAGAAGCGTGACTGGCATCCGCCGGCTTGGCGAAACGCCATGATCATTCAGGGCTTTGATCCGATTGCTGCACCTGATGCGCAGATCCTGATTCTTGGGAGCATGCCGGGCGTCGCCTCCCTGGAGGCAGACCAGTACTACGCCCATGCCCGGAACGCTTTCTGGCCCATCATGGGCGAGTTGTTCGGAGCCGGCCCGGAAATACCCTATGCCGAGCGCAAGACGATCCTGATGGCGAACGGTATTGCCGTCTGGGATGTCCTGAAATTCTGCCGCCGTGAAGGCAGCCTCGATGCGGACATCAGGGCAGAACTCCCAAACGATTTCGCGGCTTTCTTCGCCGGCCATCCGCGGGTCCGCAGGATTGGGCTGAATGGTGGAAAAGCCACAAAGATCTTTCAGAAATTCGCGGAAGCTCACGCGCCCGCGGCGGCCGTCGCAACGCGCCTGCCATCGACCAGTCCAGCCTATGCTGCCATGAGTTTCGCGCGGAAATGCGAGCTGTGGCGGCAAGCCTTGCTGGGCCCTCAAGTCTAGGCCTTCTTGAACGCGGCGAGGTCCGACATGGTCGGGCTGGCTTCCATCCCTTTCGGCGGGTCAGGGATGAGTGTGGCGCGTTTGACCGGCGTGCCACGGCCCTCGGCGACCAGTTCTGCCGTGCGCTGCTCCACAACCTCGGTGAGGCGCTCCATGAACTCTTCCTTTGGAAGGTCCCACGGGATGGGGTCAAGGAATTCGATGATCGCCGTACCGGGGCGCTTTTCCTTTTCCTGCTGTTGCCAGTACAGGCCGATATTGGTCGCCACAGGTACGACCGGTGCCTGCATGGCCTGCGCCATATGCCAGACACCTGGCTTGTAGCGGAAATGGTAGTCGACAGGGGCCAGGTGCCCCTCCGGATAGATCAGAATGCGCCGGCCATCCTGCCTGGCCCGCTCCATGCCTTCGCGGAGCGATGCAGCCTTCCGCTCACCGCCGCCGCAGGTGTCGATGACGATAGCGCCCAGCTTGCGCAGGATGCCGCCGACCAATGGAAATTTTTCAAGATGGTCGCCCGTGACGAAGGTGAGTTTGTCCACCTCCGGATAGACGAGATAGCCGTCGCCCCAGCTCTGATGTTTCGACGCCACGATGAATGCGCCTTCCGGAAGCTTGTCACGGCCCCGTACGTCTTTGCAGATACCTGCCACCAATCGAAGGTTCAGGTTCATGGCCCGGGTGTAGCTACGGATGATCATCCGCACCGGTGTGTGCCCGGGCAGGATCAGAAACGGCACGGACGTCAGGACGTAGAGCGCGGAAAGCAGGTAGTAGACAAACGTGAACAGGGCTGCGCGCATGGCGAGGTTCCTTTCGTCTTGCTTGTTACAGAACGGTATTAGTCAGATTTGAGTACGGCGACGACGGCGCGGGCCATCGCGTCCGCGTGCTGGGCGAACAGGCCGGGCAAACGGTTGTAGATCTTGTTCTGGCCAGCCTGCAGAACGACGCCAAGCGCCATGGCAGCTTTCAGGGCCGGATCTCCACTCGGGATCACGCCTTCCTGCATCAGGCCATCGATGATCTGCTCCGTAATCGACACGGGATCGTCTTCGCGCCGCTTGTCGTAGGGCAGGTACCGGTTGAGTGAAACCAGATGGAAGGAAAACAGAAGGAAGTCTTCATCTGCCAGTTCGCAATAGGCTTTCACGGCAGCATGGACTTTCTCTTCCAGCGAGCCGTCGCCCGACAGGGCCTCCTGCATCATCTGGCCGAGGCGATTGTGGGTTTCCATGAACAGGCTGAGCGCCAGTTGGTCCTTGCCCTTGTAGTGCCGGTAAAGCGCGCCTTCGGAGACACCTGCCTTTTCGGCGATTTCCCGAGTGGTCGCGGCGTCCACGCCCTCATGCACAAAGAGTTTGAGGGCGGCGCGTTCGATTTTCGGCCGCGCGTTGCGCACGCGCGGTTTCTTGGCGGGGGTCTTGGGCGTTGTCGTATTTCTTGTCATAGGAGACTCCGTACTCGCCTCGTGGGGTAACATAAGTGCAAAATATAAGCAAGTGAGTATTCACTTACATATATTTTGCTGTTTTTCTTGCCATTTTTCCGTATTTCGCGCGATTTTTCGCAGCTTTACGTTTAATTGTCATGCAAACTGCCTATAAAATGAGTGAATGGTCACAGGGTAATGTGGCTTGCTGGGCTGGGGATAGCTATGGCTGACGCACTGACGGGCAATAAACTTTTACGTGTATCTGTTCTGCGCGACAGATACCCAACCGCGTTTTCAAGTCCACGCCATTCACGGCATGATGTTCGGCGCCGCTTGTTCGTGCCGTTCAACAAGATCAGGGCGAAGCTCGATGGCTTTACGCTGATGCAGCCGTTCGACGGGGCGGACCTTGTTCATGTTGTGAACCGCATTCCGTTCGGAGCGCGCCGGATGATCTGCTCCTTCGAGAGCCACATTCCCCGCCAATTCGGATTACCCGGTGATGCCATTCTGACGAAGATGATGCTCAGGGAAATCACAAGCAACCGGTGCCGCCGTCTGGTGGGAATGTCTCATTTTGCCAAACGAACGGCGTTGGCCATGCACGAAGGCACACCGGCCTATGATGTGATCAAGGCGAAAATGATGGTCCAACACCCAAACGTGGAGCTGGGGCAGGAGGGCGACCGCCTGAAAGACGATGACGGTAAAACCCTGATCCTCACATTTGTGGGGGGGCATTTCGTCCGCAAGGGAGGATGTGTCGCGGTCCGGATCGCGGAGAAAGCCCTGGAGCAGGGGCTTCCAATTCATGTGAATATCATTTCCTCGATGCAGGCAGGCGAGAGCGTTTGGAGCGACCCCACCGATCCGGCTTTTCTGAAGAAGTATACGGACCTTCTCTCCTTGCCGAATGTCACTCATTTCGAAGGATTGCCGAACGCCGACGCGCGGGAAGTCATGGGCAAGTCCCATTTCACCCTTTTGCCGACGTTCGAAGATACGTTCGGATTTTCAGCCATTGAATCCATGGCAGAATATACGCCCGTCATAGGAACGAGCGTTTGCGCCCTTCCCGAAGTGATCTACCCGGGGCGCAACGGTTTCCTGCTCCACCTCGAGCGGGATGAGTTGGGCGAGTGGGTCCGTCCAGACAAGAGCGAACGCCACACCGAAGCCTATACACGGCTTTATGACGACACGATTGAAACGCTCGCTGACGAGGCGCTGGATCATCTGAGGCCGCTGATCGGCAAACCTGAATTGCTCGCCGGTATGCGCGCTGATGCGCGGTATACTGCGGAAGAAATGTTCAGCGCCGACGTCGCTGGACCGCGTTGGGATGATTTGTACGAGCGTGTTTCGCGCGAGTCGACGGGGACTCCGGCTGTCTGCGATCCGGTTCTGGATCAGTCGTCGCCAGAATCTCCTGCGTTTCTGTTTGAAGGCAAACCTTTCGGAATGCGCTGACCGCGTGTTGTCCTGATGCGCTGGACTCCGGTCCCAGGGACAGTGGCTAATCAAAGGTGATTTGCCTACAGGGGGCTTGTCGGGCTTTCTGGGGAAAACTGCCGGAGGAAGCCCCATGAACCGTGCCGTCATCTTTTCGATCCTGACAATGACCGCTTGTGTTACTGTCCCTGTGGAAGCGCAACAGCCAGCGTCGACTCAAGCCAGTCAGCCGGCCAATCCGCCACCGCCTTGCGACGATGCTGATTATCATCAGTTCGATTTCTGGATCGGAGACTGGGATGTTTATGATCCGGCGGGAAACCTGGCTGGCACGAATTCCATCCAGCCAGCGGAACAGGGATGTCTCCTGATCGAGCATTGGACCAATTCCGGTGGCGGCACCGGGCAGAGCTATAATTTTTATGATCCGGGCACCGGACAGTGGCGTCAGATATGGGTCAATGGCGGTGGGATCATCGACTATTCAGGCGGGCTGACTGAAACCGGATCCATGCTGCTTGAGGGCGAAATCCGAAACCGTGGAGCAGGTGGTGTGGCGCCTTTTACCGGGGAATGGACGCCAAACGCCGATGGCTCGGTCACCCAGCATTTCCGCCAGCAGAATCCTGAGACGGGCGAGTGGTCCGACTGGTTCGTCGGACGCTACGTTCGGAAAAATGAAGAGTCCGATCAGCCCTGAAGATCGATGCGGTAGCTTTCGATCACGGTGTTCGCGAGGAGTTTCTCGCACATTTCTTTGACGCGGGCATTGGCGTCCGCTTCGCTGAGACCGTCTTCGAGGTCGAGCTCGATGACTTTGCCGATCCGCGCGCTTTCGACTTCCTTGTAGCCCATGCGGGCCAGTGTATCGGCAACCGCCTTGCCCTGCGGGTCCAGTACGCCGTTCTTCAGGGCAACGTGAACAATGGCTTTCATCCGGTGGTCTCCTGGCGGGGGTACGAGTCGCGCTTCGTCTAGCGCAATTGCCTGACTATTGGAACATTCCCGGTGGTATCGGAGATGCCGGGATCACTTGCCGCTATTGAAGCTGACGACGTTATCCGTTTCGCCGGATTCCTTGATGATGCCGAGCCTGCGCGCGACTTCAGCATAGGCTTCCGTCACACCGCCGAGGTCACGCCGGAAGCGGTCCTTGTCCAGCTTGTCGCCGGTTTCGAAGTCCCACAGACGGCAGGAATCAGGGCTGATCTCGTCCGCCAGCAGAATACGCGGGATCTCGGCGTCGCCTTCGAAATAGCGGCCGAATTCCAGCTTGAAGTCGATCAGGCGGATTCCGACGGCAGCAAACAGGCCGGACATGAAATCGTTCACGCGCAGGGCAAGCGAGATCAGGTCGTCATATTCCTGCGGGCCGGCCCAGCCGAAGGCTGCGATATGCTCCTCGGTCACCAGCGGATCGTGCAGCGCATCGTCCTTGTAGTAGAATTCAACGATCGGGCGGGGAAGGACCTGGCCTTCCTCGATGCCGAGGCGCTTGGCCAGTGAACCGGCGGCCACATTGCGCACGACCACTTCCAGCGGAATGATTTCCACCTTCTTGATCAGCTGCTCGCGCATGTTGAGGCGGCGGATGAAATGGGTCGGGATGCCGACCCCGGCCAGGCGGGTCATCATGAACTCGCTGATGCGGTTGTTCAGGACGCCCTTGCCGTCCAGAACAGCGCGCTTCTGGGCGTCAAAGGCCGTGGTGTCATCCTTGAAATACTGGATTAGGGTGCCCGGTTCCGGACCCTCATAGAGGATCTTGGCCTTGCCTTCATAAACGACACGCCGCTTGTTCATGGATCAACCCCTTTCATGGGCCCCTTTTTCGGGGGCCGGAACGGCTTCATCCGGCAGGAATCGCCGCAGCCCCTCCGCTAGCGGCTCCTGTTACGCCAATCCGTCGCGGGAAACAATTATTGCACACACCTCGCCGGGGACTCTATATCCCAACAAGGTCTACATATTGGAAAGGTCCTGTGATGAGCACATTCAACGATCGGGAGCGCGCGGAAGAAGCGCGGTTTGCGCTCACTGAGGAGCAGCAGTTCAAAGTCATGAACCGGCGCAACAAGCTGCTGGGCCTTTGGGCTGCCAGCCTGATGGGCATGGGCGAAGATGACGCCGAAGCTTATGCGAAAACAGTGGTCCTGTCGGACCTGGAAGAAGCTGGCGACGAAGATGTCTTCCGCAAGGTGCGGGCAGACCTGGACACGGCCAAGACCGGCACGACCGACGCGGAAATCCGCGAGCAGATGGCGGTTCTGTTGCCGGAAGCCCGTTCGCAGGTGATCGACTGACCTGCTGGCTGCAGTTTGGCCCTCAAATCAGACGGCGCCGTTCCATAAGGAGCGGCGCCGTTGTTTTTTGTGGATTTATTCAGCCGATGGCGGGAATTCCGAGCCCGGCTTGTAGACGTCCGAACAGCGGCGGGAGTTTTCCCCGAGCGGCGTGAATGAAATGCAGGAATAGTAAGCAGATCCACGGTCTCCGAAGTCGGGGGCCCCGTGCCACTGCTGCAGTTCTTTCTTGCCGGTCCAGTTGCTGATTACCAGCCGGCCGGCATTCTTCGGCACAAATGGATCATTCGGTGCCGTCTGGTAGATCAGTTTCCCGTCGATATACCAGCTGATGCCTTCGGGCTTCCAGTCAAAGGCGTACAGGTGGTCTTCTTCCGCCGCATCGAAGGGAAGCTTGATGCGCGCACTGCTGCCCGTTTTGCCTTTGTAAAAATAGTTCAGCTCGACGATGCTGGTGTCGGTGCCCACGAATTCGATATCGATCTCGTCATGCGGCTTCCCGAAATAGGGGCCGGTATAGGTGAAGAATGCAGAGACCAGTCCTGAGCCCTTCGCGGGCCGCATGATGGTTTCATAGCGGCCGTAGCCATAGGAGCCGAGCCTCTGCACCTCCGCGAGTGCATAAGGCTTCGTCGGGTTGCCTGTCGGGGTCACGTCGAGGCGCAAGCCATCGGCGCCTTGCGAGACGTTCTCCCGTACCCAGTCCCCGCCCTGGAAGCTTTTATCGTTGCTGTGCTGGGAAATGTAGAACTGCTCTTGCGGCAAGCCGTTTCCGAGAACGGAGACGAACGCACCGTCTGATTCCGGCATCGGTGCGTCCGGCATGAGAGTGTAGGGACCTTCCCGGTGCGTAGAAATCCTCTTCGGTTCGTTAACCGCACCATCCGGCGTCCATGGGACCACAGGTGCCATATCGGCGACCCGCGGGGCCGGAGCGCGGTTTGCCGGGCCGGCAGGCTTCTCCGGATGGGGGGCGAGCGCCGAAAAAATGGCAATGCAAACGGCAAACACCAGCACGACCGCGGCAACGACGGCCTCCGGCTTCCAATCCTGAAAGAAGTTCTTCAGGCTGCGATCTGTAGTGTCTGTTGCCATTCAATGGTCCGATCTCAAATCGGGCCATCGCAAGAAACGGGCCATTAACCCTGTTTCAAAGCTGCCATGTTGCGCATCATGAACAGCGGAATTGAGCCGGCTGGCGTGATGGCCCAATCGAGCGGCTGATCGTGCGGCTCGGCAGGAACATCTTCAATCTGCTGGGCCGCATAGGCCACGGCGCAAGCAAAGGCCCGTCCTTCGGATCTTAACGTTTCCAGCGCCTGATCGTAGTGGCCTTTACCATATCCGAGGCGATTTCCCTTCGCATCGAACGCCAGCAGAGGTGTCAGGATCAGCGTCGGGTGCACTTCAGGGGCGTCTTCAGTGGGTTCACTGAGGCCAAAGGGACGCCGTTCCAGCGGCTCGCCAAAGCTCCACAGGCGCCAGGAGATCCCGCCGCCCGGCAACATGCGCGGAAGGCAGAGTTCAGCTCCCGCATCCGCCAGCCGCTTCATCAGGGGCATCGGGTCCAGTTCCTCATTGATCGCAACATAGCCGGACACCACCGGGCCATATCGTTCCAGCAGTTTCATCGGAAACAGGTCGGCAATTTTCTCCGCAGCGTCTGGATCGCGCGCGGCCGCTTCGGCGCGAATGGTGCGCATCCTGTGCCGCAGCTGGATCTTGTCAGGCAGAGAGGAAGTCATGCTGCCAGCCTTAGACAGGTCTGGACCGGGCGTCACGCCCTGTTCATCGTCTCGGTTGCCGGAAATGTGCACAAGAACCGCGAGCGCCGCAGGGCATATTCACTCCCGTCAACCTAGAGACTAGGTGGGCGCCGGATGAGACGGGGCCACGGCCCCATCCAGATTGCCAGCTCCCTGACGGTAAGTAAGGTCGCCGGAGATCAGTCCCGTCGCGCACGCCGCAGCCCTTGTGCGAAACCAGATGTAGGCGCGAACACGCCAGAATGTAAGCGGGATTATTCTGACGTGACTGCAATGTCGAACGCGAGCAGGAGCGTTCGCTGCTGTGGATTGAAATTGTCGTCCGAAACGATCCAGACGCGGGCCATCCCGTTTCCAAGATCCTGAACCGTGATGCCTTCGTAATTGTCCACTGCGAGCGGCCGGGTGAGAACAATTTCCTTCTCTCCGCCCTGCCAGCTCAACACATTGCGGTTCCCGCGGATGGGGTCGTAACTGCGGAACAGCCAGAACGTCTCGTCGGTTTCGCCAATGCGGGCGGTGTCGAATCCAACGAAGGCGTAGCCGGCCGGGTTCGGCGCAACTTCGTTCGTCCAGCCTGACTGCTGGAGCCCGGCGACGGCGCCGATCGGTGAGTGGCCGTTCTCAACGGTTTCGTACCCAAAGAGGAGGTTGCCGTCTGGCGTGACAGCCAGGGCTTCGGCGCCGCGGTTTTCGTCAACGATACGGCCAGCATAGGTGTCCGGGAGCAGGCTGATCGATGCTTCCCGCGCAGCTGCGCCACAGGCATCAAGATCGAACGCAGAGATGCGATGCGTGCGTTCAAAGCTGACTATGGCAAGACCATTCCGGACTACCAGACCTTCCGCATCTCCCGATGACTTGCCTTGAAGCAGGTTCCCGTCGGCTCCCAGCATGTAGGTGAGCTTTCCGGTCCCATCCGGTGCCCCATCCTCAAGACCGATCCAGACAAAGGCTCCACCATCGACGACAGCGAGCAGATTGCCGTCCTTGTCCAGCGCGAGATCGGACAGGCCCCCAAAGCTCGCATTGTCAGCTGTCAGTTCCCAGCCACCGGCAAAAGATGCGCCTTCAGGCAACCGGCCAGCGACTTTGTCCGCCGGACCGAGTTCGATGGGGGCGGCTGACAGGGCCAGCTGGACAGGTGGCGTATAGCCGGTTCCGGCGGGACAGGAAGCCTCTGCCAGGCCGGCAGTCGCCGTATCGAGTGTCCAGGTAGCTCCGGCCTCCGGCATGGCGACCTGGGGCGCTTCCGGCACGCTCGGCGTACCAGTGCAGGTTGCGAGCAGGAGCAGCGAAGCGAAGTGGAAGGAACGGTGCAGCATCGGAACCTCAGTCTTAGCGGGCATCTTCCGGTGCCATGAGGCAAAAACATGAAGGCTTCGCGAAGAAGTCTGGATTTCAAATGCGAACCCATACAGATGTGGTGCATGACGCAGATTCCTCTCGCCCGTCGTTCTCCGGTTCAGCCGGATGCCTGCAATCTTGCCAAGGCGATTGACGTCGTCGGTGACCGCTGGACGCTGATGATCCTGCGCGCCGCGCTTTATGGTGTCCGCCGTTTTGACGATTTCCAGGCCGAGCTTGGCTGTCCAAGAACCGTTTTGTCGGGACGCCTGAAAAAACTTGTCGAAGACGGCTTGCTGACGAAGCGTGCCTACAAGTCTCCGGGCAAGCGCTCGCGGCCAGAATACGTGCTGTCGCCCATGGGGCTGTCCCTGCGGCCGATTCTGATCGGTTTGACCCAGTGGGGCGATGCCTGGCTCGGGCAGGGAGAAACACCGCCCATCGGCTTTACGAAGGCAGGCTCCAAATCGGCAATCCGCGCGGCGTTTGTGGATATCGAAGGGCGAGAGGTGCGCCCCGATCAGATCCGTCCTGTCCTTCGCGGATGATTTGTGCAGTGGCACCGAAATTCGGCCTTGCAAAGCCGTTCGCTATGCGCTTAATCACGCCTCTCGGCAGCCCCGGTTGCCGCATACCCTATCAGGACGCGGGCGTAGCTCAGGGGTAGAGCACAACCTTGCCAAGGTTGGGGTCGTGAGTTCGAATCTCATCGCCCGCTCCATTTTAGTTACCGGAAAACAAGGCAATCTTGCCTTTTGCGGCGGGTGGGCCAGCCCGTTGGGTGTTGCCTGAAGTCACGCCCGGAAAGCTGTAGATGCACCGGGCGCGCCGGTAGCTGACTTTGCCGATCGGTTCAGTCTGTCATTGGATTAACGGCCTATGCAGACTCTCTCGTCAGGATGGCGCTAGACTAAGTGTCTCCTGTCGAACATCATTGTGAGGAACGGAGCGATGCCGGTAACGCCAACTTCAGAAGATCCGGACACCGGTGTTGCGGAGGTCAGCCAGCAAGTCGTTGCCGGTTTTGTCGAGCAATCCAGGGATCCAACCATGGCGCTGGACCGGGATTTGCGGTTTGTTTTCGCAAACGAGGCATACTGCAAATCATTCGGCGTGCCGAAAGAGCAGTTGATCGGCCAGTTTGTGTTCGAGGTGTTCGAACTCACTCCGGAAGTCGCAGCGTCTTTCCGGACCAAATGGATGTCGACGTTTGAGGGGAAAAGAACGCGTTCTGACGTTCAGAAGGCAGTGGTCAAAAGGCGTGACGGCACCACAAAACAGGTGCACTGGCAGTCGACTCAGGAACCCTTTTTCGGTCCTGACGGGCAGGTCCAGTATGTGGTGCAGCGGGTCGAGAACGTCACCCATCTGGTTGAGCTTCAGAAAAGCCATGATGTCATCGCGGCGGAGTTGGATCACCGGGTCAAGAATTTCGTATCCGTCATCCTCGCCACGGCTCGGATCACCAGTGCGTCGGCAACTTCAGTTGAGCAGTATACTGAGGATTTTTGTGCTCGTATCGATTCGATGGCGCGCGTCTACTCGCGCATGTCGTCGCTGGGCTTGAAGGGGCTTGAGTTGAAGGCCCTGTTTGAGGATGAGTTGGCGCAAATCGCGAGCCACAAGGCCATCAGGTACGCCCTGAAGGGTGATGATATTCAGTTGTCGGTAAAGTCGACGCGAGATGGTGGCATGATCATCCATGAGTTCGTCACGAATGCACTGAAGCACGGTTGTTTCTCTCGCCCGGAAGGCCGTTTGGATGTGGAGTGGAGCGTGTCCGGAAACCTGCTCAATGTTCGCTGGGTGGAGTCGGGGCTGACGGGTGTCAAGCCGCCTGAGAAAATCGGCTTTGGGACGCGCCTGACGGAAATGCTGCCGAATGCCAAAGTGACGAGAGAGTATAACGACACAGGGCTGACGATTGAATACATCGTGCCGATTGAACTGGTTGTGGAAGATGCTGGGCAGGGCGAAAGCCGGGAAGCAGCAAGCTAGCTCGCGGCGTTGGTTAGCAAAGCCTGGCTAATGACAGTTTTCACGTGATCTGCCCGGAAGGGCTTGGGGATGAGAAACGCGGGTTCATTGGCGCGCCCTGACAGAAGGCGTTCCGGAAAGGCCGTGATGACGATGCTCGGCGCCTTGTGGAACTTGATGATTTCATCCATGGCGTCCAGCCCGGATGAGCCGTCAGCAAGCTGGATATCGACCAGCATCAGGCCTGGGCTGGTGGCGCGTGCTTGTTTGACGGCTTCGTCACGTGTGGTTGCCCGGGCGATCATCTTGTGACCGAGGCTTTCGATGATTTCTTTCAGCTGGAAAGCGATCATGGCTTCGTCTTCGATGATCAGGATTTCGGTCGCCAGAGAGGAGGCAAGATCCTGCTCTGCCTGCTTGAGGATATCCGTCAGCTCCTGTGCACTGACCTTCAGTATCTTCTCGACGGCGTCTGATTCGAGCTGTTCGACGGCGGTCAGGAAGAGCGCGCGCCGGGAAACCGAAGACAGGTTCTGAAAGGCCGGCATTGATATGTTTTCGACGGGTATCCGGGAGGGATCCGCCAGAATCGAATCAAGCAGCGCGAACAAATCGATACGGCTTTCCGGCAGTGGCGAGTCAGAAGGTTGCGGCTTCAGGACATGCTCCTGGAGCATCGTCTCAACGCACAAATCCCCTGCGACCTGATCGCCGGTCATGGCGCGCGCATAGCGGCGCAGATACGGCAATTCCTTTGTTATCAGTTCGTATAGCACGCAGCCAGCCTCTTTGGATTAGGAATATGCTTTCTAGATTCGATAGGATAACAAAATGGCAACATGTTCATTAAGTTATTCTGTTGTGGGGGATTTTAGACGTTTACACACGTATTCTTAACTCCGTGAAGGCAGGTTTTAGGCCATTGTACGGCAAATGAGCGATTGGGTACGTTCGCAAGCTGATGATGCACAACTGTGGGGACATGAATTTTGGGGAATTTGGCCAGGTCGCGGGTGGCGACAAACGAGCCGTTCAAGCGTACGGCATCACCTTTAAGCAATCGGGAAAGACTGGAAGGAGCAATCGGCGATGCGCTGCGGGCGAACTTCAAGCCAGTCCTGGATGAACCGCTGCCAGAGAGGTTGCGGGAATTGGTTGAAAAGTTGCGTATTGAGGAACAAAAGAAGAAAGGCCTCTGATTGTGACCAAAGTGTCTCCGGTTTGTCAGGATGAACTGCCGGTTTCCGGGAATGAATGGTCGTTCGTTGACGAGCTCGAACGCCTGATCCCGGAGTTGCGGGCCTTTGCCCGTAGTTTGTGCCGGGAGCGGGAGCTCGCGGACGATCTTGTTCAGGATACCTGCTTGAAGGCCTGGCAGGCGATTGATTCCTTCGAACCGGGCGCGCCGATGCGGCCGTGGCTGTTTCGAATTCTCCGGAACGAATTTTACCAGTATTCCCGGCGCTCCTGGCGCTCGGCGCCGCTTGAACAGGAAGTGGCCGAGAATACGCTGGTTGCACCGGCGGACCTGGATGCCAGGATCGATTTCAAGGTCCTGCAGGCGGCGATGTCCGATCTGCCGGACGTACAGCGCGAGGCGCTCATTCTCGTCGTCGCGGCCGGATACACTTATGAAGAGGCCGGTGAGATCTGTAATTGCTCGCCAGGCACGATCAAAAGCCGGGTCAGCCGGGCACGCGAAGCCGTTGTATTCAAGATGCAGCGGGCAGATATTGGTCAGGTTGGCGGATCGACGCGAGACGACAGCCGCACGGCAAACGGTCATATCGACCTGATTTCAGACATTGAATCCCTCGCGCGGGGCTTGTTCAGCGCAGCGTGAGGCGGTTTTTCTAACCGGCGTTTTCTGTTCCTTCGAGCTGGTCGAAGGCCTGATCGGCGCGTGCGAGGCGTTCGCGTGCGCGGTCCCTGATATGTTTCACCGTTTCCGTTGGTGGTAGGAGGCCCGCTTCCGCCGCTGCGTCCTTGAGGGATGCGTAGGCGCGGGACTGTCTGGAACTCGGGGCACTCGTGCGCCGGCCGAACAGGGAGAACCTGATTGCCATAACCCAATCTCCTTGCATCCTGACAAAACAAGCCATCTGGCATGTTTTGAAAGGTGAGCGGGCCGCTGTCTCGGAAATGTCCGGGGCTGTCGCTCCGCCCTGCCGCTCCTTGGGAGCTGATGGCGAAACATTATCCCGAATACGCCTGTTTGACGAATTATATTTTTATAAGATTCCCGGAACAGGAGAGTTCGAGGCCATATGTTGCGTCGCACAAAAGCCGATTAACGGCGCCGTCCGGTGGGGTTGTCCGGAGTGATCTCGTCGGAATTGGGCAGGCGCACATTGCCGACTGAGCCGAAGATCTGCTCCCACAGGCCGAGTTCCCGTCCGCGAGTCGGAGTTTCCCGGGAAGCGTAGTTGATCACCCGGCCGTCCTCGGCTGTGTATTCCAGAACCTCTTCGACCTTGTCATCGGTGCCGAAGGCAATGGCCGTGATCTTCCGCGTTTTCACCCTGGGGTGATAGAAAGCGACCCGCTCCTGAAGCTCGGACATGTAGATCCAGGTATTGTCGTCGAACAGGCTTTTGGTCGATGGAGAGCCAAGCTGCGCCAGAACGGTCGAGCGCGTGTCTTCACCCGGCTTGATTTCCTCAGGCTGCAACTCGTCCGCGACATAGCCGTGGAAGTCGCGGCTGGGCGTCAGGCACGCAGTCAGCGGAAGGGCCAGAAGGCCTACGGCCAGAATTGCGCGTCGCGCCATCGGCAAACTCCTGATAGTGATCCGCGTCAGACCTAGCGGCAGCGACACGGCTTTGGCAAGCACATGAGTGCAGGAGAATACCTTTGGCAGGCATCTGGACCCCGTTTCTGAAACCGAAAGCGCAACGACAGCGGGCTGATGCGCTGTATCGCGGCCTGATGACGGCCGCATTGTCGCCCGAGGCGTACGCGGCAGATGTGGTGCCTGATGACATGGATCATCGCGTCCAGATGGTGAGTCTCCATGCCGCGGTCCTCGTCTGGCAGCTGACTCAAAGGCCGGACAAGGAATTGCGACACCTGCCTCAACTCATCCATACGAGGGTTTTTGATGGCTTTGATGCCTCGTTGCGTGAAACCGGGGTCGGGGATGCCTCGATCGCCCGCAAGGTCCGGAAAATGGGTGAGCATTACTATGGCCTGGGAAAATCGACGGCGGAGGCCCTCTCGCGCCCGGCCGAAGAAAGAGTTGCGGCGCTCGAAGGCATTCTGAAACGCAACGGCGCTGCAACTGCCGGGCGTGAACTGGATCTGGCACAATATCTGGTAGCAATCGCTAGCGCCTTCGAAATGGCCGCACCTGAAGACTTTATGTCCGGTGGCGTTCCCTGGCCGACCTTTCCGGCAACAAGCATACCCGGCGTTGCAAAGGTCTGAGGCGCGCCTTAAACAGCGCGAACGGCTCTCAGCAGAGGCCAGAATCCGGAAGGCGTAATGACTCGCGGAACGATCCTGTCAGTTGATGCAATGGGCGGGGACCACGCACCTGGCGTGATCGTCGATGGCGTCGCCGTGTTCCTGAGGGAGCGCCCAGATTCCACGGTCCTGCTGTTTGGCGATGAGCCGTCCCTGACCCCGCTGGTTGCAGCTTATCCCGGGCTCAGTGGGCGGTGTGACATCGTTCATTGCGACCACAAGATCACCAGCGACATGAAGCCCAGCCAGGCGCTTCGCCGTGGCAAGGGCTCTTCCATGTGGAACGCGCTGGAGGCCGTCAAGGAAGGCCGGGCGAATGCCTCCGTCTCGGCGGGCAATACCGGTGCCCTGATGGCCATCTCGATGCTTGTCCTGCGCAAGATGGATGGTGTGCACCGGCCGGCAATGACTGCGATGTGGCCGACGCTGATTGGCCGCTCTGTCGTACTCGATGTGGGAGCGAATGTTGAAGCAGATGCTGCTCAGCTCGTGTCATTTGCGATCATGGGCGAGGCCTATGCCCGCGCTATTCTCGGCAAGGAAAGGCCGACAATCGGTCTGCTGAATATCGGTTCCGAAGAAATGAAGGGCCATGATGAAGTGCGTCAGGCCCACGAGATTTTGCGCGCTTCCGGGCTCGATCTGGATTATCGGGGGTTTGTCGAAGGCGACGACATTTCTCTTGGCGCTGTTGATGTGGTGGTCACTGACGGCTTCACCGGAAATGTCGCGCTGAAGACTGGCGAGGGCGTTGCCCGGATGCTGGGAACCCGCGTGCGAGAAGCGCTGACGAAGAGCCTTGCGACCAAGGCGGGCGCGGTACTCGCATCGTCCGGACTTCGTCAGCTCCGTGAGCAGATGAATCCCAGCAATGCCAATGGTGGTGTCCTGCTCGGCCTTGGCGGCGTTTCCGTCAAAAGTCATGGCGGAACGGACGCTCAGGGGTTTGCCACCGCCTGCCGGCTGGCCGCAGATCTCGCCACGAGTCACTATCCGGAAGAGGTTGCTGCAAACCTCGCGCGTATCCAGAAGAAAGGGGCGGCGGCCGGCTGAGCAAGCTGCCCTGAAAAGGAAACAAGATGGCACGGCGTAGTTTTATTCGCGGGACAGGTAGTTATCTCCCCGAAAAAGTTCTGACCAATGACGACATGTCGGCGATTGTCGACACGTCCGATGAGTGGATCCAGGAGCGTACGGGGATCAAGCGCCGGCATGTCGCCGCCGAAGGTGAGCTGACGTCGGACATCGCGACAGTGGCGGCCCGCTCTGCCCTTGAAGCCGCCGGTATTCCTGTTTCTGATGTTGACCTCATCGTGCTGGCAACAACGACACCAGACCAGACATTCCCCGCAACGGCGACGGCTGTTCAGGCGAAGCTGGGTATGACCGGTGGTGCGGCATTCGACGTGCAGGCCGTGTGTTCCGGCTTCCTGTTTGCGCTCGCAACGGCGGATTCGATGTTGAAACAGGGCCTGTTCAACACGGCGCTGGTCATCGGTGCAGAGACGTTTACGCGCATTCTGGACTGGTCCGACCGTGGTACCTGCGTCCTGTTCGGCGATGGCGGCGGCGCAGCTGTGCTGCAGGCGGAGGAGTGGACCGGCGAAGACCTCGCAGGTGTGATCACCCACCACATCCGGACCGACGGTACCAAGTCTGACCTTCTGTATGTTGACGGCGGCGTCAGCTCCACTGGAACGATCGGGCATGTCCGCATGGAAGGAAACCGGGTTTTCCGCCATGCCGTGACCAATATTTCTTCCGCCATCCAGGCGATCTATGACGAGACCGGCCTGACCGGCGATGACATCGACTGGTTCGTGCCGCACCAGGCCAACAAGCGCATCCTCGATGGCGTCGCGAAGAAGATGAACATCGCTGAGGAAAAGGTGATCATCACCGTCCAGGAACACGCCAACACATCGGCGGCGTCCATCCCGCTGGCGCTGAACCATGCGGTTCGTACTGGCCGCGCCAAAAAAGGCGACTTGATCCTGTCTGAGGCGATGGGTGGCGGCTTTTCATGGGGCGCGAGCCTGTTCCGCCTTTAAATTCAGGCGACAAGCACCATAATTTCACGGATTTTAGCTGACGGATGCGCTAGTAATCCGTTAACAATCCTTGGCTACATTTTAACCAGATCGGGAGAATCCCATGTCCAACCAGACCATTACCCGCGCCGAAGTGACCGACAAGATCGTCAGCGAAGTCGGTCTGACGCGGCAGGAATCGTCTGACCTGCTTGACCGGACGCTCGACATGATCGGCGCGGCTCTGGAGCATGAGGACGAGGTGAAGCTCTCCCGGTTCGGCAATTTCGTCGTGCGGTCCAAGGCCGCCCGCGAGGGCCGTAACCCGAAAACCGGGGAGGAGGCCACGATTGCCGCACGGCGCGTTGTCACCTTCCGCCCGTCGCCGATGCTGAAGGCGCAGGTCGACAACACTTAGAAATCCAGGAAGGAAATGACATGAGCGCCAGCCGGGCCCGAATCGAGAAATCCGCGACCGCATTCCGGTCCATCGGTGAAGCCGCTTCGGAACTCGGCATCGAGACGCATGTCATCCGCTACTGGGAAAGCAAGTTCCCCCGCGAAGTCCGCCCGGTAAAACGCCCGGACGGCCGGCGCATGTTCCGCCCGCAGGATGTCGATGCGCTGCGGGCGATCCAGATCCTCGTGCATGAGCGCGGCATGACGCTGAAGGGCGCCAAGGCCCTGATCGCCGAACAGGGCCTGTCTGCCGTTCTGAACGGTGAAGCGACGCTCGGCGCGGGTGCGCCGGCCGGCAGCAGCCCCGCCCGGGACCTTCAGGAAACCGTGGCGAAGGCCTTCACTGAAGAGACGCCGGAAGGGCTCACGGATGCCCGCCGCGCCCGTCTGGAAGGCGCGCTCACCGAATTGAGCGACATCAAATCCCGCATCGATGCGGCGCTCGGTCGGCGCGCAGCCTGAACCCACATAATTCATTGCACAGGAAGGGCGGCTTGGTTACAAGCCGCTCTCGTCGGAGCGTGGCGCAGTCCGGTTAGCGCACTAGTCTGGGGGACTAGGGGTCGTGGGTTCGAATCCCGCCGCTCCGACCATCATTTTCTAAAATAAAATCAAGCACTTATAGCGATTTCTTCTCCGGAGAAATTACAACGCCGGACGGGTGCTTTTTTGCAAATTGCAACGCAAGTTGCGCTTACTTACCGAAAACTATTGGGGTTTTTCTACCTAAACACTAGTCAGGCGGACTAGTGCCTATACCATAGGGTGGAAATCCGACGCTTCTCGGAGATTTTCTGCAGTATAGAAAAAACCCAAAAAAAACAGGTAGTCGACGCTAGTCGACAAACGTGGCGACTAACCGCTATTTTGTGATTCATGTACGAACAGCTCGACTTGCTTGATTTATTAGAACGCCCTTCGATTCAGGAGTTGTTCAAGGCCGATCAGATTTACGAATCTGATGATCCAAAATTGTTCGCCACTCTCGTTGAAGATGCTCGCTTTGATCGGAAGTCTGCGAAGATCGATGCGAGGAGCCTGGCGAAGTATCTGTCTGCTTTTGGAAATGGACCCTCGCCAGATGGCGGAGTGTTAGCGATAGGCGTCGAAAAGGATGGGATTATCACCGGCTGCAAAATCCTTTCTCAGGATCGTCTAAGTGAGATCGAGACCTGCGGCGTAAATTACTGTCCTGACGGTCGCTTTCATTCGAGGCGCCTTGAAGTGAAAAATGACAAGGGTGAAGTCGATTTTATTGTTCTCATTCGTGTTGAATTTGTCGACAACCGCTTGGTTCAGCTGACCAATGGCGAAGCATACGAGCGCTTGGGTGATCAATGCGTGCGTTTGACCGATGATAAGAAGCAAGAACTCAAAATCGACAAAGGCGAGCGTTCCTTTGAGCAGGAACCTAGTGGATTGGTCTATCCAGAAGACTTCGACACTCAACGCATCAGGCGCTTTTGCGACTTGATAAAGAAGAATGTCGCGTCTCAGGCTGAGCACCCCGACGAAGCTATTTTGATAGCCGCACATCTCGCGACAACTCGAAAAGGTGTTTTTGTCGCTAATAATGCTTGTGCACTGTTGTTTGCCAAGGACCCTCAATCGGTATTTCCAGGAAGCTCGGTCCATTTCCTGAAGTATGAAGGAAAAGAGGCGCGGTCCGGAAAGGATTACAATGTCATAAAAGATCGATTGATCTCGGGTGATGTGATGAGGGTAATCAAGGAAGCCGCGGAGCTGATCGACAATACAGTTCGAGAGTTCACGGAATACCGGGATGGAAAATTCCATGTAGTCCCAGAATATCCAAGAG
The DNA here is from genome assembly GCF_963678875.1 of uncultured Hyphomonas sp. Classification (NCBI taxonomy): domain Bacteria; kingdom Pseudomonadati; phylum Pseudomonadota; class Alphaproteobacteria; order Hyphomonadales; family Hyphomonadaceae; genus Hyphomonas; species uncultured Hyphomonas sp. Next base: position 1,687,282 of record NZ_OY787456.1, read on the forward strand.
ATGCGTGGTACGAAATGCTCGTCAACGCAGTCGTGCACCGGTCTTACCACATTCGAAATGCTCCCATCTTTGTAAGGATGTTTGATGATCGATTGGAGGTGGAGAGTCCTGGTGGCTTCATGCCACAAATTACGCCCGACAATATTGTCGGCACGCACCGTCCTCGAAATCGATTTCTTATGCTGGTGCTTCGCGAGTACGGGGAAGTCCGTTGCATTAGTGAAGGGACGCGAAGGATCGTAGCGGAAATGCAGGCGGCATCGTTGCCGCCGCCGGAATTCCGGCAAGAGCGCGATGGCATGCTTCGCGTCATTTGCACACTAAGGAACAATGTGACGAACAGATCCAACGTTCTCGATAGTGAGGCTTATGAAGCAATAGGCGAAGCCCTTGCGTTTTCTCTCGACAGTGAAGAGAGAAAGATCGTCAATTACGTGATGGAACACGGGAAGATAAACACTAGCGATGCGCTCCGTATAATGACTACTACTAGATGGCATAACGCTAAACGGGCTTTGGAAGATCTCGAAAAGCGCGGTGTGTTCCGGTTTGTAACTTCAGGTCGTTCAAGAGACCCGCATTCATATTATGAGTTGAGAAAGAGAGAATAACTCACCGCGCGATTTCCATTCAGATATTTCTTCGGATATGCGCGGAATCCATGCTCGAAAATTACAACGCGGTCTGAATAGCTCAATAAAAACAAGGCTGTTGAAAACAGGAAATTTTGCAAAAGGCCTTGTTTTTATAGGAATTTAGTTGGTCTGGGGGACTAGGGGTCGTGGGTTCGAATCCCGCCGCTCCGACCATTTCATTCCGGTCCGGCTTTGCCGGACTTTTTGATCCAGTGGATCAAAAAGAGGAATGAAATGCCAGAAGCGCAAGCAAGGGCTTATCGGCTACTCTCGTGACAAATCCACGTCTTCCACCTGGCCGACAGCGGCAAGGGCGAAGGCGTATTCCGTCGCGACTTCCTTCAGGCCCTCGAAGCGGCCTGAGGCGCCACCATGGCCGGCTTCCATGTTGATCTTCAGGAAGTAGGGCCCGCCTTCCGGGGCGTCGTGGCGCAGTTTCGCGGCCCACTTGGTCGGCTCCCAATAGGTCACACGCGGATCGGACAGGCCGCCGGTAATAAACATGGCCGGGTAGTTCTGGTCCGTCAGATTGTCATAGGGGCTGTAGGCCGCGATCCGGTCATAGTCTTCCGCGCTGATGAGCGGGTTGCCCCATTCCGGCCATTCCGGCGGCGTGAGCGGCAGGCTCTCGTCAGACATGGTGTTGATGACGTCGACGAACGGCACGGCGGCGATAATGCCGGCGAAGAGTTCCGGGTCCATATTTGCGACGGCGCCCATCAGCAGGCCGCCGGCAGAGCCGCCCATGGCGACCACCTTGTCCGATGCAGCATAGCCATTGTCGACCAGGTAGTGCCCAGCCGCGACGAAGTCCTTGAACGTGTTGGTCTTCTTCTCGAGCTTGCCGTCGAGATACCACTGATAGCCTTTCGCCATGCTGCCGCGCGGATGCACGATGGCGTAGACGAAGCCGCGATCAACGAGGCTCAGGCGGCTGGTGCGGAAGTCAGCCGGGATGGTGATGCCGTAGGAACCGTAGCCGTAAAGCAGCATCGGAGCCGTGCCGTCGATCGGCGTGTCCTTGCGGTGCAGCAGGGTGACGGGCACTTCCGCGTCGTCCCAGCTTGGCGCCATTACGCGTTCGGCGACATAGTCATCCGGATTGTGGCCCGAGGGGACTTCGCGCGTCTTGCGCAGGATCCGCTCATGCGTGTTGAGGTCGTAATCGTAGACCTGGTCCGGCGTGGTCGGTGACGCGTAGTCGAACCGCAGCATGGGCACGTCGTAATCGTAACCGGAATCGAGCCCCAGATCGTAGGCCGCTTCATCGAAACTGATCTCATGCTCCGCACCATCGGCGCGGGCCCGCACGACAATGCGCGGCAAGCCGTTCTCCCGCTCCATGCGCGAGAGATAGTCCTGCTGTGCCTGCAGGCCGAGAATCAGCGTGCCCGCGCGGTGGGCGATGACCTCTTCCCACTGGTCGCGAGAGGTGGCCTCGAACGGCGCGCGCATGATCTTGAAGTCGACTGCGCCGCCGGAATTGGTGGTGATGTAGAACTGGCCGTCCCAGACCACGACGGAATATTCGATACCATCCTCGCGCGGCGCGATCGTGCGCAGCGCGGGAGCGTGTTCGCTCGAATCGAACCAGTGCCACTCGGACGTTGTATGGTTCGACGAGGTGACGAAGATCTTCTCGCGGTTGGCGGATTTGGAGACGCCGACGAAGAAGCCGGGGTCTTTCTCCTCATAGATCAGCGTGTCTTCGCCGGTTTCGAGATTGCGCTCGTAAACGGCATCCGGCCGGGCGTTCTCATCGCGGTGAACCCAGAAGATGGATTTGCCGTCTTCGCTCCATTCGAACGAGCCGTAGCTGTCAGAGATCGGGGCGCCGGCGGGCTCTCCGGTTTCGATGTTGGTGATCGTGACCGTGTAGAATTCGCTGCCCTGGGTATCGAGCGCATAGGCGATCAGTGAGTGATCCGGTGAGGTATCGACGCTGCCGAACGAGAAATAATCGGTGCCTTCCGCCATCTTGTCACCGTCGAGCAGGATGGTTTCTGCGGCGTCAGGCCTGAAGGCGTCCGCCGCATCGCGCCGGGCGATGATCGGGTATTCGCCACCTTCCCGGTAACGGGAATAGTAAGCGAACGGGCCGTCGATCTCCGGAACGGTGGAGTCATCCTCCTTGATGCGGCCTTTCATTTCCTGGAACAGGGCTTCGCGCAATTCGGCAGTCGGCTCTTCGAGGCGGGCCTTGGTGTAGGCGTTTTCGGCTTCGAGGTATTCGCGGATGTCGGCCCGCAGCACGGACGGATCGCGCATCACCTCCTGCCAGGCATCGTCCTTCATCCAGTGATAAGGATCGACCCGTGTACGGTCGACCTGCGTGATCTCGGCATCGACACGTTTGGCAACCGGTGGTGCCGGGATGGGTTTGGACGCTTCGGCGGCCGGAGCGGCGGCCAGGTCAGTTTTCTCGGTCATCGTGCATCCTGACAAAAGGACTGCTGCGGCAACGCCAGCCAGCAGGAGTGAATTTCGCATGTTTGGCTCCGGTACAGGGTAATCCTACCTCGACCGGGAATGGAGCAGTGGGAGGCGGGCGTGTCCAGACCTATTCGGCTGGGCGGAAATCCAGGACGACACCATTGATGCACCAGCGCTGGCCTGTCGGTGGCGGGCCGTCCTTGAAGACGTGGCCCATGTGCAGGCCGCAGGTGGCGCAGTGGCACTCGGTGCGGGGGATGATCATCTTGAAGTCGGTCTTGGTGGCGACGGCGTCCGGCGTGACCGGTTGCCAGTAGCTCGGCCAGCCGGTACCGGAGTCGAACTTGTGCTCGGACGACCAGAGCGGGGTGTCGCATCCCTTGCAGTGATAGATACCGGCTCGCTTCTCGTCATTGAAATTGCCGGGCGTAAAGGCGCGCTCGGTGCCTTCCTTGACGCCGACGCGGTATTCTTCCTCGGTCAGCATTTCCCGCCATTCGCGGTCCGAACGTTCGATGCGCTGGGGCATGTGAAATCTCCTTAGCCGGGCAGGATCATATAGGCGAGGGACGAGGGTTTTTCACCAGCGCCAAAAGCAGAACGGCCGCCCCGGATGACGGAGCGGCCGAAAAAGTCTCACGTCTTCAGAAGCTTACGCGTAGAGGACGGTGATGGACTCTGCGACGAGGGCCGGGCGTTCCTGGCCTTCGATCTCGATGGTCGCTTCCATTTTCATCTGCTTGCCGCCGGCTTTCGGCTCAACCGACAGGCATTTCTGACGCAGGCGAACCTTGGAGCCGACCGGCACCATGTTGGTGAAGCGCACCTTGTCCGAGCCGTAATTGATGCCGCGGGTCGTGCCGGTCACGCGCATGACTTCAGCGCCCAGCATCGGCAGCAGGGACAGGGTGAGGAAGCCGTGGGCGATCGGGCCGCCCATCGCCTTGGTGGCTTTCTCGACGTCGACGTGGATCCACTGATGGTCGCCGGTCGCGTCGGCGAACAGGTTGACGCGGTCCTGGTCGATCAGGTGCCAGTCGGAGACGCCGACTTCCTGTCCTGCAATAGATTCAAGGTCATCGAAGGCGACGACGCGTGGGTTAGCCATGGAGTCCTCCTAAAAAAAGTGCTGGCCTGTTTTGGCGCGTCGGCCGGGCCGGGGCAAGCCTGACGGTAGGGTAATTGCGCCTGCGAACCCGGCGATTACGCCATGATCATACCGGACTAAGCCGGACCATGCCGGATCAGTCCGTGACTTCAGCCAGCCAGATGATGACCAAGTCTTGCGATAAAATGTTCCACATCGCCGTCGCTGGTGAAAAGGTGCTGCGTGATGCGGAGCCGGTCGCCCCGGCGCGAGACGAAGATGCCGTCTTCCTTCAGCCGGGCGGTCAGGTCTGCCGGGACGCTGTCCGGCAGGAGTGGGCAGAGATAGTGCGCGCCGCGCTCGGTGGCGGGCGGGCACTCGAGGCCGATCCCGGCGAGCTTTTCAGCCAGCGCCGCGTTTCGCGCGCCAAGCGTTTCCTGGATGTTGCCGACGCCCCAGCCGAGGATGGTCCGGATCGCCGACTCGAAGGCGGGCAGCAGCGCGAAGTTGGACCGCTCGCCCATGTCGAAGCGCTGGGAACCCGGGCCGTAATTGTCGGTGTAATCGATCAGGCGCGCAAAGTTCGACGAGCCTTCCCGCGTGATCCAGTTCTGCTCCAGCGGCGTGCCGTTCCGGTGCTGCGGGGCGACATAGAGGAAGCCGGTGGCGTAGGGGGCGAGCAGCCATTTATAGGCGGCGACGGCCACGAAGTCCGGCTGCACCTCCTTCACGTCGAAGGCCAGTGCGCCGCAGCTCTGCGTCAGGTCCAGCACCAGCGCGGCGCCGGCCTCGCGGCAACGCTTGCCGATGGCGGCGAGGTCCATGATCGCCCCGTCGGTCCAGCGCACATTCGCGCACGCCACGACACCTGTTTGCGGCCCGATGGCGCCGAGCAGCGCATCCGACAGGGTTTCGTTCCCGTGGGCCCCTACGGTTCGGATCGTGGCGCCGGTTTCCTTCGCAAGCTGTCGCCAGGTGTAGACATTGGAGGGGAACTGATCCTCCAGAAGCAGGATTTCCTGATCCTTCGACAGGGGCAGGTTCCGCGCCGCGGTGGCCAGCGAATAGCTGACGGATGGCGAGAAGGCGATGCCGTCCGTATCCGCGCCGATCAGCTCCGCCAGAAGCGGGCGTAACCGCTCGGTATCTGCAAAGAACTCCGTATCCGGAATGGTCCAGGGGTGGAGCTTCCGCGCCAGGCCCTTCTGCCCGGCCTCGACGGCGGCCTTGGTCATCGGCCCCATCGTGGCGGTGTTGAAATAAGCGACACCCTCAGGGATGTCGAACAGATGGCGCTGGTTCTGGATCTCGGTCATGCGCTTGCCTAGCGCGCACCTGCGGTCCGGGCCAGTGGGAAGTTGCCGCAGCGGTCGCCGTGCCTACCCATTGAGCAGTTTCGGGGCGATCGTTTCAATGTGCTGACGGAAGGCGCGCACATGAGCGGGCGTGTTGGCGAGGCGGACTGATTTCATGACCCATTCATAGGAGAATTCCAGCGGATTACCGTCCCGGTCCTCAAGCGGACTTGCGGTCATGTTCGACGCCGACAGCTTGGCGGCGGGCAGGATCGCTGCACCGACGCCGAGTTCGGTCCATTCCTCGATGACGTGATAGCTGAGCGCGTATCCGGGATAAAGCGTCAGGCTGGCGCCCTCGTCCTCGAACAGGCGCTGCAGGGCCGCATTGAGGCCGCAGGCGCCATTTGTGCAGATGATCAGGGCGGACGGAAGGGCGCCAATCCGCCAGGGATGCAGCGAATGATCCGATCCGTGGACCTCCTGCGGCAGGTAAAAGAGCGGGTCTTTGTATGCAGGCACGGTTTGCATGCCTTCGGGTGCCGGTTCCGCGACACGCAGGCCGAAATCCAGCTTTCCCGTCTGTATACGCTCGATCAGGTCATCGAGAAGGCATTCCTTGAACAGGATTGATACGCCGGGGTTTGCCTGCCGGTACGGGCCGAGGGCGCGTTCCACGGTCTTGAGGTCGATGAGCGGGGACATGCCGATCCGCAGGATCTTGTGTGCAGGGTTGTGCCAGGCCGCCGCGGCTTTGCTGATTTCGTCTACATCGCCGAGCAGCGTATCGAGGAAGGGCAGCATGTGCCGGCCGAACGGCGTCAGAGACACATCCCGTGTTGTCCGCTCGAACAGGCGGCCGCCAAGTTCTTCTTCCAGCTGGGCGAGCCCGTTGGAAAGTGTGGGCTGGGTGGCGCCTGCCTCCGAAGCAGCTTTCCGGAAGGAGAGTGTCCGGGCAAGGCGGACGGCATAGTCGATCTGGCGCAGTTTCATGGCGCGGCGCTTTCATTCGTTTGCCACGGTCTAGCCGATTGATTGATAGAGCGCATCTATCAATCAAATCCAAACTCTGAATTTCCCCGCCGGCTTGCCTAGGCGCAGGGTCCGGCCTGCCAGACAGCAAAGGAGACAAGAATGTTTGGTCTGAAATCCTCCCAGAAGAGTTGTGCGGCAGCGCTTTTGATGTCCGGGGCCATGCTGGCATTTGCCGGGTGTGCGACGGCTGAGCCGCCAGCCGGTTTCCAGCCCGACCCGGCGCGGACTGCGGTGCTGATCACTGATCCGCAGAATGACTTCATGAGCGAAGAAGGCGCCGCCTGGGGACTCGTGAAAGGAAATGTCGAGCGCCTGCACACGCGTGAGAATATTGCGAAACTGATCACCACTGCGAAATCGGAAGGCGTGCCGCTGTTTGTCAGCCCGCACTATTATTTCCCGCAGGATGGCGGCTGGCAGGCCCGGGGGCCGATCCAGCAGACCCTGCACGATATTCACATGTTCGAGGTTGCTGGCCCGGTTGATTACTCAAAGATCGCCGGTACGGGCGCGGACTTCTACGGTCCGCTGAAGCCCTCCATTCTGGATGGCAACACCGTGATCGTTTCGCCGCACAAGATCTACGGCCCTGAGTCGAACGATCTCGCGATGCAGCTGCGCAAGCATGGGATCGATACCGTGGTCATGGGCGGTTTTGCGGCCAATCTCTGTACGGACTCCCATATGCGGGAACTGATCGAGCAGGGCTTCAATGTCGTGATGGTAAAGGATGCCGTCGGTGCGCCCGGGGAAGAGGCTTACGACGCCGCAGTGCTGAATTATTCGATGATCGCGAACGCCGTCTGGACGACGGAAGAGGCTGTGGCGTTCCTGAAATAGGGGCTTCAGCCGCTGGCGGCCCGGGTGCTTTCCCGCCCGGGCCGTCTGCATATCAGACGATGCGGCTGTCTTTCTTGCCCCAGTAGCGGTCACGGATGAGGCGTTTGTAGAGCTTGCCGGTCGGGTGGCGCGGCAGTTCCGGGTCGAAGTCGATGCTTTTCGGGCATTTGATTTTCGACAGGTTGGCCTGGGCAAATTCCATCAGCTCGGCGGCGAGTTCTTCCGAAGGGGCGATGCCCGGCATCGGCTGGACAACCGCTTTCACGGACTCGCCGAACTCGTCATCCGGCACGCCGATCACGGCCACGTCAGCCACTTTCGGGTGGGTGATCATGATGTTCTCGCATTCCTGCGGATAGATGTTCACACCGCCGGAGATGATCATGAAGGCCTTGCGGTCCGTCAGGTAGAGATAGCCGTCCGCGTCGAGCTTGCCGACATCGCCGAGGGACGACCAGTCCTTGTGCTTCGGATTGAGGGCGGCTTCATTCTTGTCCGGCGAGTTGTGATAGTTCGGCGGCACGGTGCCCGCGAAATAGACCTGGCCTTCCTCGCCGACCGGGACTTCGTCGCCGGACTCGTCGCAGATCTTCACTTCACCATAGACGGCCTTGCCGACAGTGCCCTTGTGGGTCATCCATTCCGGGCTCTTCGCCCAGGTCATGCCGTTGCCTTCGGAGCCGGCATAGTATTCGTCGATGATCGGGCCCCACCAGTCGATCATCTGCTCCTTCACAGGGATCGGGCACGGCGCGGCGGCATGGACGACCCATTTCAGGCTGGAGACGTCGTAGGACTTGCGGACCTCTTCCGGCAGCTTCAGCAGCTTCACGAACATGGTCGGCACCATCTGGATATGGGTGACCTTGTACTGCTGGATGTATTTCAGCAGCGATTCCGCATCGAACTTCTCCATGATGACCAGCGTCGCGCCGAACTTCATGAAGGTCATGCAATAGCGCAGCGGCGCAGCGTGGTAGAGCGGCGCGGGCGAGAGATAGACACTGTCTTCACCGGCGCCGGAGAAAGCCTGAAGGACCTGGGCCAGCACATTCGTGTCGTCGATCGGCGTGTCCGGCTCCAGCGCCGGGCGGATGCCTTTCGGGCGGCCGGTCGTGCCGGAGGAGTAGAGCATGTCCGTGCCGGCCATCTGGTCTTTGATCGGCGTTTCCGGGAACTCGCCCCGAAGCGTTTCCAGCGGCGCGAAGCCCGGCATGGGGCCGTCGATGGACCAGTAGTGCTCAAGGTCGGTGAGGGCTTTCACCTCTTCGGCAACGGCGCGCTTGGAAGCGCCGGCGATGAAGAGTTTCGCGCCGGAGTCCGAGAGGATGTATTCCACTTCCGGCGCGGTCAGGCGCGAGGAAATGGCGACATAGTAAAGCCCGGCCCGCTGGGCGCCCCAGCAGATCTCGAAATAGCGCGGCGAGTTTTCGGCGAAGAGCGCGATCGTGTCGCCCGGCTTGCAGCCCGCGCCGCGCAAGGCATGCGCGACCTGGTTGGAGCGTGCCTCCAGCTGGCCATAAGTGACGGTCTCACCCGACCCGGCCATGATGTAGGCGGGCTTGTCAGGATTGGTCTTGGCGTGGTGATGGGGGTGCATTCCAGGGTCTCCTCACGAATTCCGGGGGCGTCTTTGCCCGGCCCCTTCGAAATAGTCAGGCGTGACCATACCCAGACTTGCGTTGCCGTCCACCGGAGACGTTACGGAAAGTTTCAGAACTGTCGCAGCCAATAGGCCATCGGATGGTCGACCTCCGGTCCGCCCGCCGTCTCGGGCCAGGAGAACCGGGCGGTCACGCCGGGGAGTTTGCGATAGCCGCGGGCCTGCCAGAACGTGTCGAGCGGCGAGTAATCTGCCGGGCGCCGAGGATGGTCATCCGGGCGCTCCACGGCGCAGAAGCAGGCGCGCCTGTAGCCATGCGCGACGGCATGGGCCTCGCGGGCGTCGAAGAAGGCGTGGCCGATGCCTTTGCCCCGATGGTCTGGAAGCAGGACAGATTCTCCGAAATAGAACGTCGCCGGCAGGTCGTAACCGGCTGCCTGCAGCGGCTGCGAGAACTCGGCATGCTGGTCGTCCATGCCGGACCCGGTGGCGCAGCCGACAATCTCGCCATGGTCTGTTTCCGCCGCCACGATAAAGGTATCTTTCGCTTGCGCGAGCTTCTGAAGATAACTCTCCTCATAGGCGAGCGAGCCTTCGTAGAGATAGGGATAGGCCCGGAACACCTCGATCCGCAGGCGGGCGAGCGCGGGCAGGGCCGCGTCGAGGTCTGTGCCGGAAAGCGGCCGGATCTTCACGAGACCTGCCGGATCCATTCGTTCAGATTGTAGTAGGTCGTCACGCGCCGGATGAAGCCGTCCTCCACTTCGAAAAAGGCCCCGGCGGGCAGGCGGTAGGTCTGTCCCCGTGCGGGCGGCAGGTCGCCGTCAGTGGTCTTGTAGGTGCCGTTGACGATGAACTCGGCCGCGGCGCGTCTTTCATTGCGGGAGACCATGACCGCCATGTCGGTCAGCGTCTCGTCGTAACAGGTGTCCATGTGCGCGAGGAAGGCGCGGAACTTGTCCCGCCCGCCGCGGACAGCGCCCTCGTTGACGTCATGGCGAACATCCTCCGCGAGGCAGGCCAGCATGCCGTCCCAGTCCTTCGCATTGAAGGCTTCGTAGTAGCGATGGATCAGGGCTTCGGTGTCGTTCATCTGGGCAGTCCCGGTTTGCCGGCCTGGTCGGGATGGGTGTCGACATAGGCGCGTTTCAGTTCAACGGAGCGATTGTGCTGGCCATCCGGGCTCCAGCCCGGCGCATTGATGCAGCGGCCGAACCATTTGTCCGGACGCAGGCCGTCGCTGGCGCAGTCTCGCATCAGGGCGAAGAATTCGTGGAAGGCCACGGTGAACGGATTGTGGGAGCCGACCGGTTTGACGATGCCATACACCGGCTTGTCCTCGTCCAGCTCAGGCACGAAGGTGCCGAACATCTTGTCCCAGATGATGAAGACCCCGGCATAATTCGTGTCGAGATAACGCGGGTTCGTGGCGTGGTGCACCCGGTGGTGCGACGGCGTATTCATCACCGCCTCGAACCATTTCGGCATCCGGTTGATCGCCTCGGTATGGATCCAGAACTGGTAGAGGAGGTTCCAGCCTGCTGCGAAGCCGATGAGGTAAGGGTGGAAGCCGAGGATCACCATCGGAAGCCCGAGGATGTAGAGCCCGGTGAACGGCCCGAACCAAGGCTGGCGCAAGGCGGTGGTCAGATTGTAGTGCTCGGAGGAATGGTGGGTGACGTGTTCCATCCACCACCAGCGTGCCCTGTGCGCGAAACGGTGCTTCCAGTAGTAGATGAAATCATACAGCACGAAGCAGGCGATGAAGCTCCACCAGGTATAGGGCAGGGTCAGTACGCGGTAAGGCCAGGCAACGATCAGCAGCCCGAAGAAGATGGTCGCCGTCAGCGTGTTCACGACCACATTGCCGATGCCCATCGCGAGCGAAGTGATCGCGTCCCTGGTTTCGTACCGCCCGTGGAACCGCCCGGTCTTTACACCCCACCATTCCAGCACGACCGACAGCACGAAGAACGGCGCTGCATAGGTCGTGACGGGTGGGAAGTCATGGAACTCCATGTGCCGCAAGCCTCAGAGCGCGTCGCCCTGAACGTCCCCATTCAGCTTGTAAACGACGCCTTCCTTCATGACGAAGCCGACATCCGCCAACAGGGACATGTCCTCCAGCGGGTTGCCTGTGACAGCGACGAAATCGGCTGAGCAGCCGGCTTCAACACAGCCGACGATCCCTGTCTTTCCCAGCGCGTCGGCGGCATTGACGGTTGCGGCCTGCAGGGCTTGCATCGGCGTCATGCCGAACTGGACCATGCGCGAGAACTGGTTGCCGTTCAGGCCGTGCGGGTAGACGCCGGAGTCTGATCCGAAAACCATTTTTACGCCCGCCTTCACAGCGCGGGTGAAACTGTCGCGCTGGATTTGGGAGATGGCGCGTTCCTTGTCGAGCGACTCCTGAAGGATGCCGTTCTTTTCGCCTTCCGACAGGGTGTATTCGGTGTTGTAGATATCCATGGAGAGCCAGACACCACGTTCCTTGGCCAACTGGATCGTTTCGTCGTCGAGGATGGAAGCGTGCTCAATCGTGTCGACACCGGCAAGAATTGCGTTCCGGATTCCGATCGTGCCATGCGCGTGGCTGGCGATCTTCAGGCCGCGGGCATGAGCTTCTTCGGCTGCGGCGGTCAGTTCCTCCAGCGTGCCTTGAGCGGCGCCCAGGGCGGTTCCTTTGGAAAATACCCCGCCGGTGGAGCAGGTCTTGATCAGGTCGACACCGTATTTGATGTTCTCCCGAACCTGCGCCCGGAATTCCCACGGGCCGGTCGCGACGCCTTCACCTGACAGGGCGTATTCCGATGGCAGCAGGTTGTTGTCAGAGCAGTGTCCGCCGACGATGCCGACAGGCGGGCCGGAAACATACATGCGCGGACCGGGCACGTCGCCTTCATTGATGGCATCGCGCAGGGCGACATCGCCATAGCTCTCTGCGCCGACATTGCGCACAGTGGTGAAGCCCGCAAGCAGGGTCAGCTTCGCGTTCTTCACGCCTGTGATGGCCATGCGCTCATCCGAGAAGCTGAGAGAGTAATAGGGCGGGTCTTCCGCATCGCCCGTCAGGTGGACATGCATGTCGATGAAGCCCGGCATCAGGGTCGAGCCGCTGCCGAAGGCAATGATATCCGCACCTTCAGGCGCCTTGAGCGATGATTTGGTGCCCCTCGCGGTCACCTTTCCGTCCGTGATGATGAACGCTGCGTTCCGGATTGTTTTGCCCGCTGCCGGATCCACGAATTTGTCCGCCGTCAGGTAAGTCGTCTCGGCAAGCGCTGGTGCGGTGAAGCCCGACGCAAATGCAATTGCGGTGAGGGCGGGTAGGATTCGCATTGTGTAGCAGTCCTCTGCAATCTATCCGGGGTTTTCATGAACTATCCGGCTCGTTGACCCTGCGCGTCAAGCACGTGAAGCGGCGGGCACGGGTTCCGATATTCCGGCATTCTTCGAGGGAAGGGAGCCGATTGTCCATTCTGGTTGCTTGACGGACCTTGCGGAACCCCGCCTCACTGGCGGGCGAAGCAACAGGGAGACAAGCCAATGGCAGCAACGGCGCTCAAGGAATTCACGGAAATCAAGCTGGAGAAGGAAGATGGCATCGCCATCCTGACCCTGCACCGGCCGGACAAGATGAACGCTTTCACAGGCAAGATGATGCAGGAGATGATCGAGGCTTTCGACATCACCGATGCGGACGATGACATCCGCGTCGTCATCGTCACGGGTCATGGCGACCGCGCCTTCTGCGCAGGGGCCGACCTTTCTTCCGGTGCCAAGACGTTCGACTATGACAAGCGCGCAGGCGACGGCGAAGCAGGCCGGACCGCCAATGAAGATATCCAGCGTGATGGCGGTGGCCGCGTAACGCTGCGGATCTTCGACAGCCTGAAGCCGGTGATCGGCGCGATCAACGGCGCCGCCGTCGGTATCGGTGTGACCATGCAGCTGGCGATGGATATCCGCCTTGCATCGGACAATGCGCGCTTCGGCTTCGTGTTCAACCGCCGGGGCATCAACCCGGAAGCCGCATCGTCCTACTTCCTGCCGCGTCTGGTCGGCATCCAGCAGGCGCTGGACTGGTGCTATACCGGCCGGATCTTCCCGGCACAGGAGGCCAAGGACGGCGGGCTCGTGAAGGAGGTTTATCCGCAGGCGGAGCTGATGAACGAAGCGAAAAAGCTGGCACGTGAAATCGCCGACAATACGGCAGCCGTGTCCACCACGCTGACCAAGCACATGATGTGGCGCATGCTGGGTGCGAGCCATCCGATGGAAGCGCACATTGTCGACTCCGCATCGATCTACTCGCGCGGCAAGACCGAAGACGCCCGCGAAGGTGTGATGAGCTTCCTCGAGAAGCGCCAGCCGACCTATCCGGTGAAAGTCTCCGACGGACTGCCGAGCTTCTTCCCGTGGTGGGAAGAGCCGGAATTCAAATGGATTGGCGGTGACGGCTCGTGAGCGAGCAGCACTTCGAATTCGTAAAAACGAATGGCGTCACGCTACGCGTGGCGACAGCCGGGGACGGGCCGCTTGTCGTGCTCGTCCACGGTTTCCCCGAAAGCTGGTATTCGTGGCGCCACCAGATCAAGGCGCTCAGCGAAGCCGGCTATCGGGTGGCCGCGCCGGATGTGCGCGGCTATGGCGAGTCCGAACGGCCAGAGGCGATTGAAGCCTACGACCTTGAAAGCCTGACCGGTGATATCGCCGAAGTGGCAGAAGCGCTTTCGCCCGGCGAAAAAGCGGTTGTAATCGGACACGACTGGGGGGCGCCGATTGCGTGGAATACCGCCCGTCTGCATGCGGACAGGTTTCGAGCAGTCGCCGGGCTTTCCGTGCCGTACACGCCGATGGGTGACGTCATGTTCCTGGACATGGTGCACAAGGTGTTCACGGAACGGGGCCTGTTCTTCTACCAGGTCTATTTCCAGGATGTGGGCCCGCCGGAAGCGGAACTGGAAGCCGATCCCGCGGCAACGATCCGCCGGTTCTACTATGCGATTTCCGGCGATGCCCCCGATGGCACCTGGCCGACCGACAAGAAGCATGGCGACACGCTGCTGCACCGCCTGCCGGAACCGCCGATGCCGTTGCCATGGCTGGATGAGGAGGATGTCGCTTATTACGACAGCCAGTTCCGGACGTCCGGTTTCAGCGGGCCGCTGAACCGGTACCGCAACCACGCACGCGACTATGCATTCCTGAAGAACCATCCCGCCAATCCGGTCATCCAGCAGCCGTCACTGTTCATCGGCGGCACGAAAGACCTGGTGCTGAAGATGTTCCGCGGGGACGTCGTTGCGGCGATGAAACCCAACCTGGCGGACCTGCGCGGATGCCACCTGCTGGAGGGCTGTGGCCACTGGACCCAGCAGGAGCGTCCGGAAGAGGTGAACCGCCTCCTGATCGACTGGCTGGGCGGGCTGTAAGGCCCGCCTGCCGGCAAGCCTAGAAATTCACCCGGTTTGAAACCGCTCCATCCACGATGAGGTTCACGCCTGTCGTGTAGGAAGAGGCAGGGCTGGCCAGGAAGACGGCGGCATTTGCGATCTCCTGTGGCGTGGCACAGCGTCCGGTCGGGTTGCGGGAATTGGCCTGCTTGAAGAATTCCGGCTGGTTGGTCTCGATCATGTGCCAGATGCCGCCCTCGAAATAGACCATGCCCGGCGACACGACATTCACACGCAGGCGTTTGGCGGCGTTTTCGCGGGCAAGGCCTTTGGCGAAGTGGATGAGCGACGCCTTGACCGGGCCGTAGGAGTCCGCCCGGTCGGCCTGCGCGGCGGAGACAGAGGCGATGATGACGAACGCAGCATCGCCATTCGACTTTGCGGACTTGCTCAGGAACGGCTCTGCCGCATTGAACGCGTTGACGGCGCCCAGCACGTCCAGCTGGAAGTTCTGGGTCCAGGCTTCCGGCGTGTTGCCTTGCGCCATGGCACCGGCATTCGAGACCAGGATGTCGATCCCGCCAAGCTCGACGCCTGCTGACTGGATCCATGATTTGAGGGCGTCTGCGTCGGTGATGTCCACCGACGCGCCGGTCGCCTTCACGCCCTTTGCCTGAAGTGCTTCGACAGCCTCCGAGACCTGACCGGCGTTCCGGGCGCACACGGCGACATTTGCGCCTTCACCGGCCAGTGTGTCGGCGATAGCGCGGCCGATGCCGCGTGTGCCGCCAAGAATGACGGCGTTCTTTCCTTTGAGATTCAGATCCACTTGGGTTTCCTCCTGCGGTTTTCCGTGAGTGTGGCGGCAAAGGCGGGCGAAACCAACACCTGCCGTCGCGTTGAGACTTGCCAGATCGTCCTGCCATTGTTTGATGGAGGACATGCAGAACCTTCTTCCCATCGCTGCCGACATTGGCGAGCGCCTCAAACAGCGCGGCGAGACCGTTGCGATTTCGGAATCTTCCGCCGGTGGCCTGATTTCAGCTGCGCTGCTGGCCCAACCGGGCGCGTCGGCCTTTTACCGTGGAGGTGGGGTGATCTACACGCCGCAAGCTTTCCGGGGGCTGTTAGGGCTGACCAAGGAAGACCTGGGCGACATGCGTTCCTCAACAGAGCCGTATGCGCGGCTGCTGTCGCGGACGATCCGGGGGAAGTTGCGGGCGGATTGGGGGCTCTGTGAAACCGGCGCGTCCGGTCCGAACGGCAATCCCTATGGCGATGCGGCGGGGCACACTTGCGTGGCCGTCTGCGGCCCGGACCGGTTTGAGGTTTCGCGCACGCTGGAAACCGGGATCAGTGACCGGGAAGACAATATGCGCCGCTTCGCCATTGAGGCGCTGGACCTGCTGCACGCGGCTTTGGCCTGAACCCTATTCGAGGTCTGCGGCGTAGCCTTTTTGCTCCTTGGTCAGGTCGCCAAAGCGGGTGACGTTGGAGTCGAAGGCGAGTTCCACGCGGCCGATCGGGCCGTGACGCTGCTTGCCGATGATACATTCGGCCTTGCCATAGACCTCATCCATGCGTTGGCGCCACTGGGCCCATTTCTCGTTTGAGGCCGGATCGGTCGGGTCTGCACCGGGCTCCGTTCGGGCGAGATAGTATTCCTCACGGTAGACGAACATGACGACGTCGGCATCCTGCTCGATGGAGCCGGATTCACGAAGGTCGGAGAGCTGTGGGCGTTTGTCGTCGCGCTGCTCCACCGCACGGGAGAGCTGGGACAGGGCGATGATCGGGACGTTCAGATCCTTGGCCAGCGCCTTCAGAGACGTCGTGATCTGGGTGATCTCCTGCACGCGGCTGGCATTGGGGCCGGACGTGCTGACGGTGATCAGCTGCAGGTAGTCGATCACGATCATGTCGAGGCCGACAGAGCGCTGCAGGCGGCGGGCGCGCGCAGCCAGCTGGCTGATCGAGATGCCGCCGGTATCGTCGATATAGAGCGGCAGGTTCTGCAGCTCTTCGGTCGCTTCGCGCAGGCGTTCGAAGTCGCCCTTGTCGAGATCGCCCTGACGGATGCGGTGGGTCGTGATGCCGGTACGCTCCGCGATAATACGCGTGGCGAGCTGTTCGTTGGACATCTCCAGAGAGAAGAAGCCGACAATCGCTCCGTCCACGGTCTTCTTGGAGCCGTCCTCCTGCATCTCCGCGCGGTAGGCGGAGGCGGCGTTATAGGCGATGTTGGTCGCGAGCGAGGTTTTACCCATGGACGGGCGCCCGGCGAGGATGATCAGGTCAGACCGGTGCATGCCGCCGAGTTTCTCGTCGAGGTCTCGCAGGCCGGTCGGGATACCGGCGATCTTGCCTTCGCGCTTGTAGGCGGCCTCGGCCGTCTTCAGCGATTCCGTCAGCGCCTCGGCAAAGCTGGTGAAGCCGCGGCCGGACGCGCCGCGTTCGGCGAGATCGAACAGCTGGCGTTCGGCCAGTTCGATCTGGCGCTCACCGCTTTCATCCGGGGTGGGATGGAGCGCGCGGCCCTGCAGGTCGCTGCCGATGCCGACCAGTGAGCGGCGCATGGCGAGGTCGCGGATCATGTGGGCGTAGTCGCTCACCTCTGCACCGAAGGCTGCAGAGTCGAGCAATTGCTCCAGGTAACGCGCCCCGCCGATCTCGGAGAGTTTCTCGGCCTTCTCGAAATGCTCGCGCAGGGTGACACCATCGGCGATCCGGCCCTGCTGGATCATGACGGAGGCGACTTCGTACAATTCCTGGTGTGCGGGGGCGTAGAAATCCGTTGAGCGCAGGATGTCAGCGACACGCTGGTAGGAGTTGTTGTCGAACAGGATTGCACCCAGCACGGCGGCTTCGGCCGACAGATTGTGCGGCGGCGCGATGACGTCTTTGGGGGAGGCTGTATCGTCGAGAGGCATGGTGTTAACCCTACCTTACCTGAGGTGAGAGTGCACGGTGATAGAGCGGCCAGACCTGTGGATAAGTTGGCCTGAACAGTGGATGGTCCGCGAACCCTCGGAAAAGGCAAAGAAAAAGGCCGCACCCGGAAGTGCGGCCTTTCCTGTCTGGTATGCCGTGAAGCTTATTCTTCTTCGGCCGGGCCTTCAGCAGCGCGGTCGGCAGCGGCTTCCGCCAGCTCGCCAGCCTGCTCTTCAGCGAGGGCCTGGTTGGCAGCCTGCAGCGAAGCGACAATGTCTTCGCCTTTGGCCTGACGCTCGGCTTCTTCGGCAGAGCGGGCAACGTTTGCCTGCACCGTGATGCTGACTTCCGCGTGAAGACGGATGGCCACATCATACAGGCCGATCGCCTTGATCGGCTTGTCGAGGCGCACACCCGAACGCGGAACGCTGTAGCCAGCGGCTTCAGCGGCGTCGGCAACGTCACGTGCGGTCACCGAACCGTACAGCTGACCGGTGTCGCCGGCCTGACGGATCAGGACGAAGACGGCGCCGTCGAGCTTCTGGGATTCAGCTTCAGCAGCTGCGCGGGCTTCAGCATTGCGGGCTTCGATGGCATCGCGTTCACGCTCGAAACGGGCGCGGTTGCGGTCGTTGGCCATCAGGGCCTTGCCTTGCGGGAGAAGGAAGTTGCGGGCGAAGCCGTTCTTCACCTTCACTTCGTCGCCAATGCCGCCGAGGTTGTCGACGCGCTCAAGGAGGATCACTTGCATGTCAGTCTCTCCTTACTTCACTTCGAACGGAAGCAGGGCGAGCATGCGGGCACGTTTGATGGCCTGGGCAAGCTTGCGCTGGTTCTTCAGGTTCACGGCCGTGATGCGGCTCGGCACGATTTTCCCTTTTTCAGAGATGTAGCGCTGGAGCAGTTTCACGTCCTTGTAGTCGATCGTCTGGGCGTTATCGCCTGAAAACGGATCGACCTTGCGGCGGCGGCCGAACGGACGGCGGGCCGGGATATTGGTGATGTTCAGTTTCTGAGCCATGTCCTGTCCCTTTCCTAGTCGCGGCGGCGGTCTTTACGGGAGAGGACCGGCGACGGTTCGTCGGTAAGCTCTTCCACGCGGATGGTCATGTAGCGCATCACGTCTTCGGACAGGCGCTGGCGGCGTTCCAGTTCGTGGATCGCGTCAGCCGGACCGTCGATGTTGATCAGCGAGTAGTGACCCTTGCGCTGCTTCTTGATCGGGTAGGCAAGGTTGCGGAGGCCCCAGTACTCGGTTTTGCCGATGGTGGCGCCTTTTTCCTTGAGGAAGCCGGACAGTTCTTCGACAAAAGAGTCGACCTGGGCCGGCGAGATGTCAGGTCGTGTGATCACGACATGCTCGTAAAAAGCCATGTTTTCATTCCCAAAATCAAAGGGATGCGGCGCCTGACAGTGGGAAACTGCCGGACGATGGCCCCTCTTCCCCCGGCTCATTCCGGAGTACCAAGGACCGCATCCCTGTCCATGAAGGCGGCTGTAAAGCCTATCTGGCAAGGAATTTCAATAGCTTGCGCACACGCGGTCTCGCCTTTAGGCACGGCGAAAATTTCGGGAGAATCGCCGATGACCAAACTCGCTTTCATTTTTCCTGGCCAGGGCAGTCAGGAAATCGGCATGGGCAAGGCCCTTGCGGATGCCTATCCGGCCGCCAAAGAGGTCTTCCAGGCCGTCGATGATGCGCTCGGTCAGAAGCTGTCGGACCTGATGTGGAACGGCACGATCGAGGAGCTGACGCTGACCTCAAACACCCAGCCCGCGCTGATGGCGCATTCGCTGGCCGCGATGAAGGCGCTGGAAGCCGAATTCGGCATTTCGGCAAAGGACGCTGCCTTCGTGGCCGGGCATTCGCTGGGCGAGTATTCCGCGCTGGCCGCCGCCGGATCGCTGACGATTGCCGATACGGCGCGCCTGCTGCGCATTCGCGGCAACGCCATGCAGTCGGCTGTCCAGCCGGGTGAGGGCGCCATGGCCGCGCTGCTGGGCGCCGATGTGGACCAGGCTGAGGCTGCTTGCGCTGCCGGCCGCGAAACAGGCGGCGCGTGCGAACTGGCCAACGACAACGCTCCCGGGCAGCTGGTCCTGTCCGGTTCCAAGGCTGCGATTGATGCCGCCTGCGAGTGGGCAAAGGCAAATGGCGTGAAGAAAGCGATGCCGCTGAACGTCTCCGCGCCTTTCCATTGCTCGCTGATGCAGCCTGCAGCAGACGCGATGGCCGAAGCGCTGGCCAGCACGGACATCAAGGCGCCGGTCGTGCCGGTGGTCGCCAATGTCTCCGCCTCGGCCGTCACCGATCCGGAAACCATCCGCCAGAACCTCGTCGCGCAGGTCACAGGACGTGTCCGCTGGACCGAGAGCGTGCAGTTCATGGTCGCGGAAGGCGTCGACACGACGGGCGAAGTTGGCAACGGTAAGGTGTTGACGGTCATGCAGCGCCGCATCGAAAAATCACTGAACGGCTTCATCCTCGGGTCTCCTGAGGACCTGGAAGCCTTCGCACAAGCCTTGAAGGGATAATCCCATGTTCACACTCTCCGGCCGTACGGCCCTCGTCACGGGCGCTTCCGGCGGTATCGGCAGCGCGATTGCGAAAGCCCTGTCGGAAGCCGGCGCAAAGGTCGTCCTGTCCGGCACGCGCGAAGGCGTGCTCAATGAGGTGGCCGCGACGCTGCCCGGCGAAAGCGCTGTTGTGACCTGCAATCTGTCCGATCCGGAGGCCGTCGACGGCCTTGCCGCGAAAGCGGAAGAGGTAATCGGGCCGCTCGATATTCTGGTCGCGAATGCGGGCATCACGCGCGACAAGCTGCTGATGCAGATGAAGGATGACGACTGGAACGACGTGATCAATGTCAATCTCGGGTCCTATTACCGCCTGACGAAGAGCGTCGTGCGGGGCATGATGAAGCGCCGCCATGGCCGCATCATCGGCATCACGTCGGTCGTCGGCGTCACGGGAAATCCGGGGCAGACGAACTATTGCGCGTCCAAGGCGGGCATGATCGGATTTACCAAATCGCTGGCCCAGGAAGTCGCCAGCCGTGGCATTACGGCCAACGCGATCGCGCCCGGTTTCATCGAATCGCCGATGACGGATGTGCTGCCCGAAGCGCAGAAGAGTTCGCTTCTCGGGAGAATTCCGGCTGGCCGGTTGGGGCAGGGTGCGGATATTGCTGCAGCTGCGGTATATCTGGCATCTGACCAAGCCGCTTATGTTACGGGGCAGACGCTGCACGTAAATGGCGGTATGGCCATGATCTGATAGGCACAGTTCACAGCTATACAAGGGCTTGGCGGTCCGGATAACTGTGTGCTAGGCGCAACACAATGGTTCGGGTTTCGGGCCATTCCTCAGGCATTTAAGAGAGGTAAGCATGTCTGACGTTCTTGAACGTGTTAAGAAAATCGTTGTCGATAATCTCGACGTGGAAGGTGACAAAGTTGTCGAAAGCGCGAGCTTCATTGATGACCTTGGCGCAGACTCGCTGGACCTCGTCGAGCTGGTCATGGCTTTCGAGGAAGAATTCAATATTGAGATCCCGGACGATGTGCAGGAGTCCATCCGCACTGTCGGTGACGCCGTGACCCATATCAAGGCTCACATCTAAGACATCCTGGACAAGAGGGGTCTTCATGTCTGACCGCCGCGTCGTCATCACCGGTATTGGTATTGTTTCGCCGCTCGCGGCGACACGGGAAGCCACATGGGAACGGCTTATTGCCGGTAAGTCGGGGGCCGGACGTATTGATACGTTCGATCCTGAGGACATGCCCTGCAAGATCGCTTTCCAGGTGCCGTGGGCAACGGGCCGTGGCGGCGGAGAGGGGGACCCCGAAGCGTTCGATTCGGAAAAGTTTGTCTCTAAAAAAGAGATGCGCCGGATCGACGAATTTATTCTCTACGCCCTCGCGGCGGCTGAGGAAGCTGTCGAAGACGCCAACTGGCGGCCCGAGGATGAAGAAGAGAAGGAGCGCACTGGTGTCCTGATCGGCTCGGGCATCGGCGGCCTCGAATCCATCTATGAAACGGCGGTCACCCTGCACGAGCATGGCCCGCGCAAGGTCAGCCCGTTCTTTATCCCGTCTGCCCTGATCAACCTCGCCTCCGGCCAGGTCTCGATCAAGTATGGCTTCAAGGGCCCGAACCATTCCGTGGTGACGGCCTGTGCGACGGGCGCGCACGCCATCGGCGACTCGTCCCGCCTCATCAAGTACGGCGATGCCGACGTGATGATCGCAGGCGGTTCCGAAGCCGTGATCGGCCGTATCGGCATTGCAGGTTTCTGCGCTGCCAAGGCCATGTCGACCAATTTCAACGACACGCCTGAAAAGGCCTCGCGTCCTTACGACAAGGATCGTGATGGCTTCGTCATGGGTGAAGGTGCGGCAGTCCTGGTGCTCGAAGAGTATGAGCACGCCAAGGCCCGCGGCGCGAAGATTTACGCCGAAGTGTCCGGCTACGGCCTGACCGGCGATGCTTACCACATCACGGCGCCTGCAGAGGGCGCCGAGGGCGGCTACCGGGCCATGAAAATGGCTCTCAAGAACTCCGGCATCGATCCGACCGAAATCGACTACGTCAACGCACACGGCACCTCGACGCCGAAAGGCGACGAAGGCGAAGCTGGCGCTGTCGAGCGCGCGTTCGGGGAGCATGCAAAGAACATCTCCATGTCGTCGACCAAGTCGGCCGTGGGGCACCTGCTCGGTGCAGCTGGTGCGATTGAAAGCGCTTTCTGCGCGCTTGCCATCCGCGACCAGGTGATGCCGCCGACACTGAACCTCGACAATCCGAGCTTCGAGACGGTGATCGACCTTATCCCGCACAAGGCCAAGAAGGGCCGGGTGCGTGCCGCCATGTCGAACAGCTTCGGGTTTGGCGGAACCAATGCCAGCCTCGTCCTGCGCGAGGTGAAGTAAGTCCCTTTCCGGATTCCTGCACCGTGCGTAGGCTGCGGTGCAGGAAACCCGCTGATTGAGGCTGCACATGAAATTCCTGAAGGGACTCCTGTCGCTGATCATCCTGGCCATTGTGGTTGGCGGGGCCGCCGCCGGTGTGGGCTGGATCTGGATGCAGGATGCGCTGAACCGCGATGGGCCTCTGACGGAAGATGTCGTCTTCAGGGTGGAGCAAGGCGAAGGCCTGAACAGTGTTGCCGCCCGGCTCGAAACAGACGAGATCATCCGGGATGCGAAGCTGATTCGTCTCAAGGCGAAGCTCGAGAAAACCGAAACCGACATCAAGGCCGGCGAATTCAAGATCGAGCGCGGGGCGAGCATGGTCGAAGTGCTGCACACGCTGATCGAAGGCAAAGGCGTGCTCTACAAGATCACCCTGCCGGAAGGACGGACAACGGCGCAGCTCCTGAAAGTCATCGAGGCCGACCCGGTGCTGGTCGGCGATATGCCTGAAGGGGAAATCCCGGAAGGCTCGCTCCTTCCGGACACGTACCTGTTTGATCGCGGCATGACCCGGAGTGACCTGATTCAGCTGATGCAGGACAAGCAGGCCGAATTGCTGGACGAACTCTGGCCGCAGCGCGATCCGGATATTCCGGTAGAGACACCCTATGAAGCCGTCATCCTCGCTTCCGTGGTCGAGAAAGAGACGGGCCTCGTGGAAGAGCAGCCGGAAATTGCTGCCCTGTTCACCACGCGCCTGAAGCGCGGCATGCGGCTGGAAAGTGACCCCACCATTATCTATGGCGTGTCGCGCGGCGAGCCGCTGTACAATGCGAGGGGCCAGCGCCGCACACTGCGCCGGTCCGAGATCGACACGAAGACCGACTGGAACACCTATCAGATCGATGGCCTGCCGAAGACGCCCATCTGCAATCCGGGACGCGGCGCTATCGAGGCAGTCCTGAATCCGCCGCATACAGAATACATATTTTTTGTCGCAGATGGCAAAGGCGGGCATCTCTTTGCCAAGACGCTGGCAGAGCACAATCGCAATGTCGCGGCCTATCGCGCCTATGAGCGGAAAGAAATCGCACGGGAGCGGGCAGCGGAATGAGTGTACTTTCGGGGATGACTGGCTTTGCCCGCGTGGCGGGAGAGGCCGAGTGGGGCAGCTGGGCCTGGGAAGCGAAGAGCGTCAACGGCCGCGGCCTCGACGTGCGCGTGAATTACCCACCCGGCTTCGAGGCGCTGGAACGCGCGATCAAGACTGCCGCGCCGAAGCATTTCCAGCGTGGCTCCCTGCAGGTGGCGCTACGGATCGACCTTGCCGCCGGCTCGGACGACATGGCGGTGAATGAGCCTCTGCTCGACAAGCTGATCGGCGTGGTGGACGGTCGTGCCCAGACGGCGATGACCGCGGATGCGGTGGCGACGCTGATGACTCTGAAGGGCGTGGTCGAAGCAGGCACTTCGAACCTTCGCGATCTTGGTAGCGACGAGGCCATCACGAAGATGCTCGCAGAGACCGGCGAGGCGGCCTTGCTGGCGTTGCAGGCTGAGCGTCTGCGCGAAGGTGAGGTTCTGTCGGGGCTTCTCTCAAATCTGGTACAGGGAATGGACGACCTTACGGTGCAGGCCGAACACCTTGCCGCGGAACAGCCGGGCCTCCTGAAGGCGCGTCTCACGAAGCAACTCGACGAACTGGATCCGGATGGCCGGGTAGACCGCGAACGCATGGCCGCAGAAATCGCCCTCAGCGCCGCCAAGGCGGATGTCCGCGAAGAGCTGGACCGTCTCAGCGCCCATTTCGTTTCAGCGCGGGAGCTGCTCGCAGGCGGCTCCCCGGTGGGCCGGAAACTCGACTTCCTCGCCCAGGAACTGAACCGCGAAGCCAATACGCTCTGCTCGAAATCAGTCAGCCTCGATTTGACGAATGCGGGACTCGGTCTCAAAGGACTTATCGACCAGTTCAAGGAGCAGGCCGCCAATGTCGAATAGCGGACACCCCAAAGACAGCGGCAAGCGGCGCGGCCTCATGCTGGTCCTGTCCAGCCCGTCCGGCGCTGGCAAGACGACGCTTGCCCGGAAGCTGATCGACGAATTCCACGATGTGAAGCTGTCTGTGTCGGCCACGACCCGTGCACCGCGACCGGGGGAAGAAGACGGCAAGGATTACTTCTTCCGGAGCGTGGAAGACTTCCACGGCATGATCGAGCGGCGCGAATTCCTTGAATGGGCGCACGTCTTTGACAAGTATTACGGCACGCCGAAGGCCGATACGGTCGCCCGGCTGGATGCTGGAGAGGACGTACTGTTCGATGTGGACTGGCAAGGCGCCGATGCGCTGCACGACCAGATGCCGAACGATGTTGTTTCGGTCTTCATCCTGCCGCCAACCATCAGCGCGCTGGAGCAGCGCCTGGCGGCGCGGCCGGGTTCCACGCCGGAAATCGTTGCGCGCCGCATGGAAGATGCCAAGCGCGAGATCATGCACTGGCGGCGGTACAATTATGTTATCATCAATGATGATCTTGAAGTGGCCTATCAACGACTGCGCCGGATCCTTCTGGTGGAACGCCTGAAACGCCTGCGCCAGCTGGACCTCGAAGACCATGTCCGCCGGTTGCTGGGCGAGGTCTGATCCACAAGAGCGCTTGACTTGGCAGCGTCATTGATGACGCTCCGGCTTTGAGCGGCATTTGAACCATCCGACAGGCACCTGAATGACTGATCCCGGAGATCCGAAGCCAGACCTGCCCGAACGTGCGCCTGCGCGCCCCGTGTGGCTGTTCTGGCTGATCCCGATGGCGTTGCTGGTCGGCGTGGTCTGGTATGTGCTGAGGGGTGACAGGTCGCCTGAGGCGGCCGCAGAGACCGCCGCTGTGACTTCGGACATTCCGTCCCAATGAAAAACCCCGCAGCGAGCGCTGCGGGGTTTTCCTTTATCCGGTGTGCCGGAAGGATCAGGCCTTCGACATCGCCTTTTCGAAATTCTCGGCGACCTTCTCGATGAAGCCTTCGGTGGTCAGGTAGCCCTGATCCGGACCCACGAGCAGGGCGAGGTCTTTCGTCATGAAGCCGGCTTCGACGGTCTCGACGATAGTCTTTTCCAGCGTTTGCGCAAACTCGCGGACTTCTGGTGTTCCGTCCATCCGGCCGCGATGGTCGAGGCCTTGCGTCCAGGCGTAGATCGAGGCGATCGAGTTGGTCGAGGTCGCTTCGCCTTTCTGGTGGTTGCGGTAGTGGCGCGTCACGGTGCCGTGTGCGGCCTCGGCTTCGACCGTGTTGCCATCCGGGCTCATCAGCACGGAGGTCATCAGGCCGAGCGAACCATAGCCCTGTGCGACCGTGTCGGACTGGACGTCGCCGTCATAGTTCTTACAGGCCCAGACATAGCCGCCGGACCATTTCATGGCGGCTGCCACCATGTCGTCGATCAGGCGGTGTTCGTAGGTGCCGCCGAATTCTGCGAACTTGTCGGCGAACTCGGTGTCGAACACTTCCTGGAAGATGTCCTTGAAGCGGCCGTCATAGGCTTTGAGGATGGTATTCTTGGTCGACAGGTAGACCGGCCATTTGCGCTGCAGGCCGTAGTTCATGCTGGCGCGGGCGAAGTCACGGATCGACTCGTCGAGGTTGTACATGCCCATCGCGATGCCGGAGCTCGGGAAGTCGAACACTTCGAATTCCTTGCTGTCGGAGCCGTCGGAAGCTTCCCACTTCATGGTCAGCTTGCCTTTGCCCGGCACGAGGAAGTCGGTGGCCTTGTACTGGTCGCCGAAAGCGTGACGGCCAACAACGACCGGACGGGTCCAGCCCGGCACGAGGCGCGGGATGTTCGAGATCACGATCGGCTCGCGGAACACGACGCCGCCGAGGATGTTACGGATCGTGCCGTTCGGCGAACGCCACATCTTCTTCAGGCCGAATTCTTCCACGCGGGCTTCGTCCGGCGTGATCGTCGCGCACTTCACAGCCACGCCGTATTGCTTGGTGGCATTGGCGGCGTCGATGGTGATCTGGTCGTCCGTCTCGTCGCGCTTCTGGATCGACAGGTCGTAATACTTCAGGTCAACATCGAGATAGGGGTGAATCAGCTTGTCCTTGATAAGCTGCCAGATGATGCGGGTCATTTCGTCCCCGTCCATCTCGACGATCGGGTTCTTGACCTTGATTTTCGACATGTTTGGAAGTCCTTGCGCTTGTAATGTTCTGGCAGGCCTATAGCAGAGCCCGGGCAGGCGTCAAAACAGGTTAAGACATGGCAGATCTACGCAGCCCGGCAATCATTCTCCACTCGCCTCAATTGGGTGAAAATATCGGCGCTGCTGCCCGAGTTATGCGCAACTTTGGTCTTACGGATCTGCGCCTCGTCACGCCGCGCGATGGCTGGCCGAATCCGGCCGCGGACACGATGTCAGCGGGCGCGTTCGACGCGGGTGTGAGCGTCACTGTGCATGAAACACTACAGGATGCGCTGGAAGGCATCACCTGGCTCGCCGCCGCCACAGCCCGCCTGCGGGGCATCGAGAAGCGGGTGGGGGATGCGCAGGGTGCGGCGGAGGTTGCACATGAGCGGCTCGCCACCGGCAAATCGGCAATCATGTTCGGGGCGGAAAAGTCCGGACTGCCAAATGATGCAGTTGCGGTCTCCGATTTCCTGATGACCTATCCGGTGGATGTGGATTTCAAGAGCCTCAACCTCGCTCAGGCGGTCTGTGTGTTCTGTGCGGAGTGGGGGAAGCTGGCCATCGGGCCGCGCGCCGACGAGGGGGACAACAAGGCCGGCCTGGGAGACCTTGCTCCGCGCGACGAGCTTTACCGCATGTTCGAACACTTCGAGGAAGAGCTTGAAAGAGCAGGATATTTCTTCCCGCCGGAGAAGACGCCGCTGATGAAGGACAACCTCCGCGCGGCGCTGATCCGGGCGGACTGGACGCGTCAGGAAGTGCAGACCTTCCGGGGTGCGATCAAGGCGCTGGCGCTCGGCCGGGGCAAGGCGCGGGTTATCCGTGAAGACTGATCGAGTCGCTGTCATCGGCTCCGGCCCGGCGGGCCTGATGTCCGCTGAAGTGCTGTCAGACGCCGGGGTGGGCGTCGACATTTACGAGTCGATGCCGAGCGCCGGGCGCAAATTCCTGATGGCCGGCAAGAGCGGACTGAACATATCCCATACCGGATCAGGGCATGACTTCCTGATGCGCTATCATGACTATAGCGGACTATTCCATGATCATATCGGATCATTCGGACCGGACGACGTGACCGCCTGGATGGACGGCCTCGGCATGCCGGCACATGTCGGTCCGACAGGGCGAATCTTCCCGCAATCGATGAAGGCGTCTCCCTTGCTCCGTGCCTGGTTGAGGCGGCTGGCAGAGCAGGGCGTGCGGCTTCACCTGAAACACCGCTGGACCGGCTGGACGCCGGATGGTGCGCTCAAATTCGATTCGCCGGAGGGCGAGGTCACCGCCCGGCCTGCCGCGACCGTGTTCGCGCTCGGCGGCGGCAGTTGGCGGCGGCTGGGATCGGATGGCGCATGGACCAGTCTGTTCGGTCAGGCGGGAATCGAAGTGGCGCCTTTCCGGCCGTCCAATTGCGGCTTCACGGTCGACTGGTCGGATCGGATGCGGGAGCAGTTTGCCGGTGCGCCGGTCAAGGGTGTGCAGCTCTCGGCAGGCGGGCAGGCGACGCGCGAGGAATTCGCGGTCACATCGCGCGGTGTGGAGAGCGGCGGTGTCTACACGCTCTCCGCTACCCTTCGCGATGAGATCGAAGCCACCGGTAGCGCGACGCTTTCAATTGACCTGTTGCCGGATCTGGACGCGGCGGAGATCACGCGCCGGCTGGAAGGAGCACCGGCGAAGCAGTCCCTGTCCAACCGGCTTCGCAAGGCGCTGAAGATCACAGGTGTGAAGGCTGCGCTGCTGTTCGAGTGTGCGGAGCGTGAGGCGCTGAACGATCCGGCGCGCGCGGCGGAAGCGATCAAGGCGCTGCCGCTGAAGCTGACGGGCACGGTGCCGCTGGACGAGGCAATCTCGACGGCGGGCGGTGTCACGTGGAATGCGCTGGACGATCAGCTGATGCTGAAAGCAAAGCCCGGCCATTTCTGCGCGGGCGAGATGATCGCGTGGGATGCGCCAACGGGCGGCTACCTGATCACGGCCTGCATGGCGACAGGCCGGGCAGCCGGACGCGGCGCGCTGGATTGGATCGCACGCCGCGCCTCGGACTAGTCCGGATTACTTGCCCTTCCAGACGGGGGCGCGTTTTTCGATGAAGGCTTTCGGGCCTTCCTTGAAGTCTTCCGTGCCGACGATGCTGGCGAAGGCCTTGCCGCTGTCTTTCCAGAGTTCTTCATCGGTCTTGCTGGTAGCCTCGATGGCAACCGAGCGGCTGGCAGCGACGGCGAGCGGCGCGTTGGCCGTGATGCGGGCGGCGAGCTTTTCGGCTTCGGCCATCACTTCGGCTTCCGGAGCGACCTTGTTGACCATGCCGAGCTCGTAAGCGCGCTGGGCCGGCAGTGGGTCACCGGTGAGGATGGCTTCGAGCGCCATGGCCTTGCCGATCACGCGCGGCAGGCGGAACAGGCCGCCGGCACCGGCGACCAGCGAGCGCTTCACTTCCGGCAGGCCGAAATTCGTGTCGTCGGCGCAGATGATCATGTCACAGGAGAGGGCGACTTCCGTACCGCCAGCAAGGGCCGAACCGGTGATCGCCGCGATCAGCGGCTTGGTGCGCTCACGTTTTGCGATGCCTGCAAAGCCGCCTTTCTTGGTGGAAAGAGCCGCGCCGTTACCGGCGGAGATTTCCTTGAGGTCGGCGCCGGCGCAGAAGGCCTTGCCGACAGCGGTGAGGATGCCCACCCAAACTTCCGGGTCGGATTCCATCTGGTCGAGGGCGGCTTCCATCGTCTGGGCCATTTCGCCATTGATGGCGTTGCGGGCTTCCGGACGGTTCATCGTGATGATGGCGACGTTGCCCTTTTTCTCATATTCGACTGGCATTTGATTTCCTCCTTAGGGGTGCTTTTCCAAGAGCTAGAAGTGTTTCCCCAACGTCGCGCAAGCACGGTTTTGGCGGGCTTTTATCGCGTTTCCCGTGGCTCGGTCGTCAGCGTGAATTGGAGGTGGGCGTTGTAGAGTGGCGGTTCGCCATACTGCATGACGCTCATGTCGGCCCCGATCGCGTCTTCCGGGCGCGTCTTGCCTTCGGCTTTCAGGAATGCCCGGAAGTTGCCGTTCCCGACATGGCCATAGCTGCTCCAGTGCTCCTTCGCTGCGAGGCAGTTGGAGATCTCGTGAAAGTGGGCAAACTCGTTCAGGCCAAAAGCTGCACGGCTTTCCTGGGTGATGGGGCCGACATCGGATTCGTTCATCCCGCAGGTAAGGACCGAGCTGCTGCGGCCCGCATCGTCGACCCTGTCCTGCACGGTGCATTTGGAAAAGAGGCCCAGAAGCGGTTTGGCCGGATAGATATTGTCGTTCCGCAGCGCACCATTTTGCGGCTTGAACAGGTCTTCCCACGACACGTCCTGCTGGCCCGACACGATCAACGCATCGACAGAGTCGCAAAGCGCCTCATCCGCGGCAGCGGGTGCTGCAATGACGAGAAGGCAGGCGAGGCCTGCCAGCGGGAACCGGGTTTTGGACATGTGGGGAATCTCCTCTGATCGTGATCAGGCTAGGCCGTTCGACAGAAGCGGTCACCCCCGGAATGGGAACGTCCCGGCAAGCCTTCCCCAACGTCGCACGCGCAGACCTCTTGCCGAACCTTGGGGCAAGGGTTTGTAATGGCGGCATGGAACTGAATCTGAGCCCCGAATACGAAGCCTTCCGGCAGGACGTGAACCGTATCCTGACGGAAAATTCCCATCTGGCCCCCGGCCCGGAAGACAAAGGGATGAAGCATCCCAAACGTCTGGCCTGGCAGAAATTCCTGATAGAGAACGGGCTGACCGCCCGGACGATCCCGAAGGAATATGGCGGCTATGGCGCTGAGCCGGACTTGCTGAAATCCCGCATCATTGCAGAAGAGTTCGCGCGCACGGGCATTACGCGGCCCATGGGCGGGCAGGGCATCTCCATGCTGGTGCCGACGCTGCTGGAACTCGGCACGCCGGAACAGAAGGAAGCCTATATCCGCCCGACCCTGTATGGAGAGATGATCTGGTGTCAGGGCTATTCCGAGCCGGGCGCGGGGTCTGACCTTGCGGCGGTACGCACGGCGGCGGTGGAAGACGGCGATGATTTCATCATCAACGGCCAGAAGATCTGGACCTCCACCGCGAAACAGGCCGACATGATTTTCTGCCTTGTGCGGACGGACCCGGACGCGAAGAAGCACCACGGGATCAGCTATGTCCTGTTCTCCATGGAAACGCCGGGCATTGAAGTGCGCCCGCTGGTCGACATGACCGAGAACGCCAACTTCAACGAAGTCTTCTTCACCGACGTGCGCGTACCGCAGAGCGGGGTCGTGTTCGAGAAAAACAAAGGCTGGCAGGTGGCCAATGCCACGCTGACGCATGAGCGCGGCATGCTGGGCGATCCGAACGCGACCAAAGCGCGGTTCCTGGAACTCGTCGAGCTGATGAAGGTCGAGAGGCTGAACGGCGAGCGCCTGATCGACAATCCGCTGCTTCGTGACCGGCTGCTGAAGTTGCAGGGCGAAGTCTATGCCATGCAGGCAAACGGCCTGCGTGTGACGACGGCCAGCCTGAAGCGGGAAAGTGCAGGCCTTGCGGGCCTGATCATCAAGCTGCAGGGCTGCGAACTGAACCACCAGATCGCGGGTCTCGCCATCGATGCGCTGGGCGAGCTCGGTATTCTCTATGGCGAGGGAGACCATCTGAGGGCGGATGGATCCTGGCAGTGGCGCTACATGTATGATCTCGGCCTGATCATCGGCGGCGGCACGGCGCAGATCCAGAAGAACATCATCTCGGAACGTGGCCTCGGCATGCCGCGCGAACCGAAGCCGGCAAAGGTTTAAGTCATGGAATTCGCACTCTCAGAAGACCAGCGCATGCTGCAGGATTCGATCAGCGGATTCCTGAAGGACAATGCGTCCCTCGACACGATCCGCAAGATTGCCGATGGCGATGCCGCAGCGAAGGCCGGGCTGGACTCCGGCCTTGCGGAAATGGGCATCATGGGGCTCGCCGTTCCGGAGGCTTCGGGCGGGTCTGGCCTTGGCCTGCTGGAGGCTTGCCTGGTACAGGAGGCGCTCGGCCATACCGTGGCGCCGTCGGGTTTCCTTGCGGCGACCGTCGCAGCGAACCTTTTGGCCAAGGGGCAGGAAAGTTTTGCAAGCGGCATTGCGGATGGGGAGAAGGTGTTCGGCCTCGCGCTGACCGAATTGTCCTCGCGCCGCGATGGCGCCGGCGTCACAGCGGACAATGGGCGCCTCAGCGGCACCAGCCTGCTGGCCGATGTGCCGGCGGGCGCAACCCACGTGCTGGTCGCGGATACGAGCGGCAGCTTCCACGTTGCTGGCAGCTGGTCTGCCGAGCCCATGCGGACGATCGACCGGACACGTACGTTCCAGCAGCTTTCCTTCGACGGCGTGACGGCGGAAGCCAGCCTGCAGCCTGATGCGTCAACGCTGGCGGTAGCCCGCCTTCTGGTGGCCGCGGACACGCTGGGCGCCGCGCAGGCAATGATCGATCAGGTCGTCGAATACGCGAAAGAACGCAAGCAGTTCGGCCGCGTCATCGGATCCTTCCAGGCGGTGAAACATCTCTGCGCCGAAATGGCCGCGAAGCTGGAGCCCGCACGGGCGCTGGTCTGGCATGCGGCCTATGCGATGGACACGAACGATCCGGAAGCATTGGTCATGGCGAACCTTGCCAAGGCGCACCTTGCCGAAGTCGGCACGTTCGTTGCGAAGACGGCGACCGAAGTGCACGGCGGCATGGGCTTCACCGATCTGTTGGGGCTGCACTACTGGTTCAAGCGCATCGGCGTGAACCGGCAGCTGTTCGGCAGCCCGGAGCAGGTGCGCCAGACAGCAGCGGAGCTGCAGGGCTTCCTCGCCGCCTGATCGAGATATCCATTCACGCCTGACGGCGCAGGGTCGTTTCCGGCTCTGCCCGCAAGGCCTGAACGGGGTTCTGCCGGAAACAGAGGTGGTCTTCAGCGTCCATCAGGCCGCGCAGCCAGTCCAGTACGGCGGCGCACCGCTCCAGCCGTCGCGAACGTTCGGGGAAGGACATCCAGATGTCCGCCCGGACCTCCGGAATGGGGCAAATGCGCTGGATGTCCGGATGGGCGGCCTCCACGAAAGTGGGAAGGGCACAGAGCGACGCGCCGCCCCGGCACTCGGCCAGCGCGGCGGCGAGGCTGTTCGAAATGGGGGAGCGTTCGCAGAACTGGCGCAGCGCATCCGACGCGGGCAGGGTCTCCGAGATCAGGTCTGCGAGCGGGCGTGGGAACACGCACCGTGCGGAATAGATTGACGCCAGCTTGGACAGGCCGCCTGAAGCCGCCGGGTGCGTGGGTATGGCATAGATCGCGTAGTGCACCTTGCCGAGGCGTCTTGTGATCAGGTCTGACTGCACCGGCCGTTCAAGCGTCAGGAACGCATCGGCAATGCTGGCAACTTCCGGCGTCGGCGGGGTCCATGCGCTGACGCGAAGATCGATCCCCGGATTGGTCTTCAGGAAGGCGGCGACCTGCGGGACGATCCACCAGGCGAGCAGAGACTCGTCTGCGTCCAGCCGCACGATGCCGCTGGCCGTTCCTTGCTGGTCGGCGACATCCACCTGAACCGCCTCTATCACGTCGGCCATGACATTGGCGTGGCGCAGCAGGATGCGGCCCGCCTCCGTCAGTTCGATACCGCGAGTGGAGCGGTGAAACAGCTGCGTATTGAGGTCCGCCTCAAGGTCCGACATCCGGCGGCTGACCGTCGGCACAGACCCGCCCAGCCGCATGGCTGCGGCGCTCATGCTGCCCAGGTGCGCGACGGTCCGGAACACCCGAATCTTGTCCCAGTCAAACAGTTCAGCCTGCATCGCGTCCCCTTGCAGGGCTGAAACGCCCCTTTTCACCCACGGCTAAAGCCCCATCCCGCGAAAACTGAAAAACTCAATTCTAGCGTGTAGAGGAGAGTCGGCATGAGCGCAACGAGAAATGGTATTAATCCGGCAATACACGTAGACATTGTGCGTGTTGAGCAAAGGGCGCGGGAGCTCGATTTCCGGCATGCGACCATTGGGGAGCTCACCGAAGGCATCAAGCTGGCAGAAACCCTGATGGGCTCGAAGATCGCGACACCGGAAGCGGTCATGCGCATGGATGTCATCACCGGCATGACCGCCTGGGTCACCGGCGATCCGATCGAGGGCGTGTTCCTCGTCCTGCCGTTGTCGCCCGCCGGTGAACAGGCCGTGCGGGACGGCAGCTACAATCCGGCCGATCCTGCGCCGGCGCATCTGGCATGGCAGGGGCGGGAAGTCGCCGGGGTCTATATCGGTGTCTATGCCGGGGCCACGAAGGAAGCCCGCCGCGCCGTGATGACCGCTGCAGCAGTGATGCGTGTCGAACAATTCGCGCCTGTGCCTAGCTTTGCCCGCGGCGCGACCGATGACGGCAAGCGCTCCATGGCCTCGCTCGGGTTCAGTCCCCTTGAGGGCGGCCTGCCGGACCTCTGGGTGCAGGAAGCCCTCTCCACCGGATCGGAGGCCGCATGATGACACGTCCTGTGGTGGGGATGCAGGGGCTGCGCCGCCCCGTGCCGGATGATGCCTGGCGCCGTTACAGCGCCCGGCCAGTCAGGTCGCTGGACGAGTTGCAGATGGCGGCGGCCATCCGCGCAGCCGTTTTCATGTCGGAGCAGGCCTGTCCGTATGAAGAGGAATATGATGGCAACGACCTCTGCGGCACGCACTTTCTTCTGTTCGACGGGACTGAGCCCGTCGGCACGCTGCGTGTCCGCTGGTTTGCGGATTTCGCCAAGCTGGAGCGGATTGCCCTCCTGCCGCGCGAGCGGGGACGTATGGGCCTGCGGGTCCTGCTGGCGGAAATGTTCGAGCTGGTGGCACGCAAAGGCTACCGGCGCATGCTCGGCCAGATCCAGGCGCGGCTCTGGCCCGTCTGGTCGCGCACCTTCAATTGCCGCCTCCTGCCGGGCCGGGCCCCGTTCTGGTTCTCGGACTATGAGTACCGCGAAATCGAGATCCTCGTGCCGGAACACCCCGAAGCCCTGCCGATCGGCGCAGACCCGTATGTCATCATCCGCCCCGAAGGCGCATGGGATACGCCGGGCGTCCTCGACGCCTCAGCCGAACGCGCACCCGGTCAGGACGAGGCGGCGTAGTCAGACTTTCTGGGAGAATGGTGCCCGGGGGCGGAATCGAACCACCGACACGCGGATTTTCAATCCGCTGCTCTACCCCTGAGCTACCCGGGCGGGCCGTGGGGAAGGGCGCTATCTAACGGAGCCCTGCGGGCTTGTCCATGCTGATTTCAGTCATCTGCTGACATATCCCCGGCCTCTCCGGGACGGGGGCCGGGACGGGCGGAGTCTTCCTCATCCTCCAGTGGTGCGCCGGGAATGGTGTAGCCGTCATTCAGCCACTTGCCGAGGTCCACATCCGCGCAGCGTTTGGAGCAGAATGGCCGGTACTCGGCGGCGACCGGTTTCTTGCGGCACTGGGCGCATTTCGGCTGGCGTTTCTCGGGGGGCACGGGCTGGCTCATGGGGCTGTGAAGACAAGTGGGTGTTTCGGATCGGTCGAGTCGTAAGTGAAGCGGTCACCGTACTTTTCCGCAAGGGCCTGTCTGAGATCGGCGCCCGCCTGTTGCAGCCAGTCGAAGGCTGGCCGGGGCAGGTCGAGGCAAAGCCTGTCCATGCGTTTGGCGCGCGCTTCCTGCTCCAGCCGCCGGAGACCATCGAAGCACACGGTTCGGGGTGTTTTCTGGCCTGACGTGTCCAGCAGGCGTTCCGCGAGCGGCGTCTCGGCCCACTCGACCGATGCCTGCAGCAAGCCCAGCTCTGATGGCAGGAGCGCTTTGACGCTCTGGCTGGAGACAGCCCGGAACACGGTGCTGAACCGGTCCCGGACCTGCTTGCCGGCCTCGCGGTTCAGCGGGCTGACGCAGTCCATCACGATCATGCCGCCGAGATTCCTGAGCCGGATCTGGCGGGCCAGTTCAGCGGCGGCGTCGAGATTGACCTTGAGCGCGCGGCTGGCGGCGCGGCCCGTGTCAGTCCGGCCGGATGTATCGACATCTACCGCGACGAGGGCGCGCGTGCGTTCCAGCGAAATGTTACCGCCGCCCGGCAAAGGCACCGTGTCTGACACGGCCAAGTCGAAGGCCATCGCGACGGTCTGGTCGCCCGGTTCGACCTGTTCGACTGGCGCGGTGCCCCACGGGGCCTGAGTGCGTGTGTCGGCCGCTTTGTCTGCGAGCGCCACACGGGCCAGCTTGCTGCCCTCCCGCGGTTCGGCGGCGACCTGCAATTGGAGCGATTGCCCCTCTGTCAGGCCATGTCCTTCCTTCAGGCGGAGGAAGGCTTCGCCAGCGCCCCCGTCCAGTTCGACGAAGCCACCGCCCTGGCTGAGTGCAGTGGCGCGCAGGCGTCCGGTCACGGGCTGGCCGATCCGGACGGGCCTGTCTTCTGTCAGACGGGTTAAGCGGATGGCGATCGGCCGCCCGGTTTCGTCGAGGGCGACTTCGCGCGTCTCCGCGGCGCACACTTCCTGGAGGATGCGAGCCGCAGGCATGGAATCAGCCGAGATTCTTGATCAGGGCTGCGGTAACCGGGTCGTCCGCTTCGGCGTCGCCCGACAGGGCCGGCTTCAGGCGGGTAGCCATCGTCTTGCCGCGCTCGACGCCCCATTGGTCGAATGGATTCAGGCCCCAGAGCTTCCCGGCGAAATAGGTCCGGTGTTCGTAGAGTGCGACGAGGCTGCCAAAGGCTTCCGGGCCGAAGGCCTTGTGATGCAGGAAAGTGGACGCACGGCCGCCTGCGTGGACTTTCTGCTTTGCAACGGCATCTGACAGGTCCGGCTCCTCGGCTCTCACTTCTTCAAGGGAACGGCCATTCGCCAGGACTTCGGCCTGAGCGAGTGCGTGCGCCGTCAGCGCCGTGACGCCTTCCGGGTCGCGGTCGAAGTCCGGTGCAAGGATGAACTCGCACGGCACGCTGCGGGACCCCTGATGCAGCCACTGGTGATAGGAGTGCTGGCCGACGGAGCCTTCGCCCCCCCACAGGGCCGGTGCGGTCGAATAGGGCGAAGGCACGCCGCCGGGACCGACCGACTTGCCATTCGATTCCATTTCCAGCTGCTGGAGATAGGTCGGCAGCATGCGCAGGCGGTGGGAGTAGGCGAGCATGACGCGCATGCTCCGCTCGAGGCAGGAGGCGTTCCAGAAGTCGAGCAGGGCGAGACGCATCGGCAGATTGCCGGCGAGCGGCGTGGTGCGTGTGTGATCGTCCATCGCGGCAGCGCCTGCGAGGATTGCCTCGAATGTGCCGGCCTTCAGATAGATCATGCAGGCGAGCGATGCGGCGGACCAGAGCGAGAAGCGCCCACCCACCGACAGCGGCATGTCGAAAAGATAGCCTTCATCGCCGCCGAACCAGGCCTTGGCGCGTTCCGGATTGGCGGTGACGAGCGCGATCTGCCGGCTGGCTTCCGCGCCGAGCGAGGCTTCCATCCATTTGCGGGCGCGGCCGAGATTGTACAGTGTCTCTTCGGTCCCGAAGGATTTTGAGACGCCGACGACCAGCGTGCTGGCCGGGTCCAGCCCGGTGATGGCGTGCTCCAGGTCCCAGGGGTCAACATTGGCGCAGAAGCGCAGGTCGATGCCTGGCGCGGCGCGGTCAGCGAATGCATCGGCGATCAGGCGGGGGCCGAAGTCCGATCCGCCGATGCCGATGTGCAGCACGGCCTTGTAGGGTGTCCCGGCAATGGTGCGGATTTCGCCTTCCTGCACACGCTGGGCGAATTCGAGGGCGGGCAGGACGCTCTGGCGGACGGTTTCGGCTTCTCCGGAGAGCGGAGCCTGCGCACGCAGCGCCCAGTGCAGGGCCGGGCGCTTTTCCGACGGGTTCACAATGTCCCCATTGAAGAGCTGTTCTGCGGCGGATTCCAGCTCTGCATTGGCGCCGTAGGCGAGCAGGGCTGCGTCTGCCCCGGCGTCCAGATAGTGCCGCGATAGATTGGCCGTCCAGCCAGCGGCGGTGAGCGCAGCCTGACCGGCCCGGGCCGTGGCAAGGTCCTTCAATGACGCTGCCTTGAGGGAGGCGGCGAGGGCACCTGGATCAGCGCTCATGTGACGGGTCCTTTCCGTTGCTGGAAGTCACGGCTTACCCATGGTTCGGCGCCGTAGGCAAGATGTGGCCGGAATAGGTGCAGACGAACGCAATTGTGCGCTTGAATCCCACGCCACACATGGGTATGAGGCCCGTTTAACAGGCCGCAGGCCTGATTTGGTATCCCGTCCGGCGGGCCGGACAGAACACGAATTCAAGGAGAGGCCCGATGGGCAAGGCAAAGTTTGAGCGTAACAAGCCGCACGTGAACATCGGCACGATTGGCCACGTTGACCACGGCAAGACGACGCTGACGGCAGCGATCACGATGGTTCTGGCGGAAGCCGGCGGCGGTGAGAAGCGCTCGTATGAAGACATCGACTCGGCGCCGGAAGAGAAGGCCCGCGGCATCACGATCAACACGGCGCACGTGGAATACGAGACGGAAAACCGTCACTACGCCCACGTCGACTGCCCCGGACACGCTGACTATGTGAAGAACATGATCACCGGTGCGGCCCAGATGGACGGCGCGATCCTGGTTGTGAACGCCGCTGATGGCCCGATGCCGCAGACCCGCGAGCACATCCTGCTTGCCCGCCAGGTTGGCGTGCCGGCGCTGGTCGTGTTCCTGAACAAGGTTGACCAGGTCGACGACGAAGAGCTGCTCGAGCTCGTCGAGATGGAAGTGCGCGAACTGCTGTCGTCCTACGAATTCCCGGGCGACGACATTCCGATCGTCAAGGGCTCCGCTCTGGCAGCCGTTGAAGGCCGCGACGACAATATCGGCAAGGAGAAGATCCTCGAGCTGATGGCGGCTGTCGACGAATACATCCCGACGCCTGAGCGTCCGCTGGACAAGCCGTTCCTGATGCCGGTCGAAGACGTGTTCTCGATCTCCGGCCGTGGTACGGTTGTGACCGGCCGTGTCGAGCAGGGCATCATCAAGGTTGGTGAGGAAATCGAGATCGTCGGTATCCGTCCGACGGTGAAGACGACCTGTACCGGCGTTGAAATGTTCCGCAAGCTGCTCGACCAGGGCCAGGCTGGCGACAACATCGGCGCCCTGCTGCGCGGTGTGGACCGTGAAGGCGTTGAGCGTGGCCAGGTTCTGGCCAAGCCGGGCTCGATCACGCCGCACGCCAAGTTCGAAGCCGAGGCCTACATCCTGACCAAGGAAGAAGGCGGCCGTCACACGCCGTTCTTCACGAACTACCGTCCGCAGTTCTACTTCCGTACGACGGACGTGACGGGCATCGTGACGCTTCCGGCTGACAAGGAAATGGTCCTGCCGGGCGACAACGTGAAGATGGACGTCGAGCTGATCACCCCGATCGCCATGGACCAGGGCCTGCGCTTCGCGATCCGCGAAGGTGGCCGCACGGTCGGCGCCGGCGTCGTCTCGGCCATCAAAGACTAAGTCTTTAAGGTCAACGCCTCACAGAATCGAAAAGGCCGCCCTATCCGGGCGGCCTTTTTGTTTGCGCTGATTTCTCTCCGTGGTAGCGAAGTGTTTTTACCAGAGGGTAGTCTCCATGAAACGGGTAGTAAGCGCGTTCGTAATAGCCGGTACGTTCTGGGGGCACGCGTTCGCAGACCCGATGGAGGATGCCCTCTACATCGTCGATACAACGGTCAATTCTGAACAGCTTGAAATCGTTTATGCTGGTCTTGGGGACCTGATGCTCGCCAGTTTAGAGAACGAATTGGCCAAGGAGGGGCTGACGATCACGAAGGATGCCGGAGGTGTGTACGTCAAAATGCTCACGAGCCACATGACCGATGCGGTTGTCGAAGCAATGCGTGAACCTCTGGCTGAAGCCTATGTCGTCAATCTTTCTCCGGAAGCTCTCGCGGCGTATCGCGGATTTCTTGAGACAGAGGCTGGCCAGGAAGTCGCTCGAAATCAGAATACACTGGTAAAGGAAGCGACCAAAATTGGCGAAAACCTCGCGGTGCCTGTTGCAACCATGGCCGTTCAGGCAACCAAGGAAGACATGAAGCTGGGAAATTGGCCGCAAGACACATTGAGAACGACCCAGAATGAACTGCTCACATTGATGAATTTGCCGCCGATATCGCCGGCGCCTCCCGAACGGTGATGCCACCAGTCAGCAAACCTCGTCATTGCTGAACCTTCCGGCTTGCGGTGGCGGGGAGTTTGGGGCAAACCCTCACCTCGCCTGAAGGGGTATAGCTCAGTTGGTAGAGCATCGGTCTCCAAAACCGAGGGTCGCGGGTTCGAGTCCTGCTGCCCCTGCCAGGCAAATTTCCTGAAATCCAACGTCGCAGCCGCCTGGTTCCCAGTAAGCGCGCGCACGTCTGCACAATCCACAAAAATTTCGCCCAGGCATCTGCAAGCGTAAACGAGGTGTGAACGATTTCCGGTGAATTGATTGGTTCCTGCGCCTCGTGGCGCGTCCGTCAATTCCAGCCAGAAAGGCGATCGTTTCATGCCTGCAAAATCCCGCCCCTCCGCCGCCCCCTCGATTGCGAAACTGATCGCTACCGAACTTGGCATAACCGAGCGCCAGGTTGAGACTGTCATCGAGTTGCTGGGCGAAGGCGCGACGGTGCCGTTTATCGCCCGCTACCGGAAGGAGCGCACGGGCGGGCTGGACGACACGCAGCTGCGGACTCTGGCAGAGCGGCTGGATTACCTCACCGAACTTGCGAAGCGCCGGGACACGATCCTCGAGGCCATCCGCCAGCAGGACAAGCTGACACCGGATCTGGAGCGCGAAATCATGGCGGCCACGACGAAAGTGGCGCTGGAGGACCTGTACGCGCCGTACAAGCAGAAGCGCCGTACCAAGGCGACCATCGCCAAAGAAGCGGGTCTGGAGCCGCTCGCCGAGCGCATCCTCGCCAATCCGGCGGTTGTCCTGGAAGCGGAAGCCAAAAGCTTCGTGTCGAAGAAGAAGGGCGTCGAGACGGCGGATGCGGCCCTCAGCGGCGCGCGTGAGATCATTGTCGAGAAGATCGCGGAAACGCCGCGCCTCTCCGCCAAGATCCGTGAGACGGTCTGGAAGCAGGGCAAGCTCGGCTCCTCGCTGGTCAAAGGCAAGGAAGCCGAAGGCGCGAAGTTCGCCGACTATTTCGACTTCGATGAGCCGTTCGAGAAGATGCCGTCGCACCGGGCGCTGGCCATGCTGCGCGGACAGAAGGAAGGCATCCTCCGGATCAAGGTAGATGTGCCGCACACTGACACGCGCCATCACCCGGCGGTGCGGGAAATCTGTTCGGAATTCGGCTTTGCGAAAAAAGGCCGCGCCGCAGATGAGTGGTTGATGGACACGGCCGAAGCTGCCTGGAAGGGCAAGCTGGAGCCGTCCAGCTCTCGTGAATCGATCAACCGGCTCAAGGATTCTGCGGACAGTGAAGCCATCCGGGTCTTCTCCCGCAACATGAAGGACCTGCTGATGGCAGCGCCAGCCGGGCACAAGACCGTCATGGGGATCGATCCGGGTATCCGTACGGGCTGCAAAGTGGCTGTAGTGGATTCGACCGGCAAGCTGATCGATACGGCGACAATCTATCCGCACGAGCCGAAGAAAGACTGGACGGGCGCCCTGACGACACTCGCCAAGCTCTGCAAGAAACACAAGGTGGAACTCGTCAGTGTCGGGAACGGTACGGCGGGCCGCGAAACGGACAAGCTGGTGGCGGACCTTTCAGACCGGATGCCGGACCTCGGCCTGACACGCCTGATGGTGTCGGAGGCTGGTGCGTCTGTCTATTCCGCATCCGAACTGGCAGCGAAAGAGTTCCCGAACCTGGATGTCAGCATCCGCGGCGCGGTCTCAATCGCGCGGCGCTTGCAGGACCCGCTGGCGGAACTGGTGAAGATCGAACCGAAAGCTATCGGTGTTGGCCAGTACCAGCATGATGTGGATCAGGGCCAGCTGGCGAAGTCCCTTGATGGCGTGGTTGAGGACTGCGTGAATGCGGTCGGTGTGGATGTGAACACGGCATCGGCGTCTCTGCTGTCACGTGTCGCTGGTCTGAATGCGACCATCGCGGCGAACATCGTTGCCTATCGCGACCAGAATGGCCCCTTCAAATCGCGCAGTGAACTGAAGAAAGTGCCGCGCCTCGGGGCGAAAGCGTTCGAGCAGGCAGCGGGCTTCCTGCGCATCATGGATGGCAAGAACCCGCTGGATGCTTCAGCGGTCCACCCGGAAGCCTATCCGGTGGTGGAGCGCATCGCGAAGAAAACCGGCCGTAAAGTGGCAGCGCTGATCGGCGACAAAGCTTTCCTGTCGAAGCTGAAAGCGGAAGACTTTTCCGATGATACGTTCGGTGTGCCGACCGTGAAGGACATCCTGAGCGAGCTGGAAAAGCCGGGCCGCGACCCGCGACCGGAATTCAAGACGGCGACCTTCAAGGACGGCGTCGACACGATGTCTGACCTGAAGCCG
Organism: uncultured Hyphomonas sp.; assembly: GCF_963678875.1. Classification (NCBI taxonomy): domain Bacteria; kingdom Pseudomonadati; phylum Pseudomonadota; class Alphaproteobacteria; order Hyphomonadales; family Hyphomonadaceae; genus Hyphomonas; species uncultured Hyphomonas sp. Next base: position 1,729,142 of record NZ_OY787456.1, read on the forward strand.
GGCATGCGGCTGGAAGGTGTCGTCACCAATGTGACGGCATTCGGCGCGTTCGTGGACATCGGCGTGCATCAGGATGGCCTCGTTCATATTTCCGAACTGGCCGACACGTTCGTGAAGGACCCGCACAGCGTCGTGAAGACGGGGCAGGTCGTGAATGTCGTGGTTCTGGAAGTGGATGCGGCGCGCAAGCGGATTGGCCTCAGCATGAAGCGGCAAGGCGGTAGCATGCGTGCTGCGGCGCCTCGTCAGGGCAAGGCGCCGGCCAATACGCCTGAACGGAAACCTTCGGACAGCCCGTTCAGCGTCCTTTCCCAACTTCGCTGAGTCTGGACGGCGCGCGGGCAATGTAGCCTAATGCGACCATGAGCGACGCGGCTGACCTGGAAGGCGAGTACGACCACATTATCGTGGGCGCAGGCTCTGCCGGCTGCGTCGTGGCCAACCGCCTCTCGGCATCCGGCAAACGGCGCGTGTTGCTGCTGGAAGCGGGCGGACGGGACAACTGGATCTGGTTCCACATTCCGGTGGGCTATCTCTTCGCCATCGGAAACCCGCGTTCGGACTGGATGTTCGAGACGGTGGCGGAGCCGGGCCTGAACGGCCGCAAGCTGAACTATCCGCGCGGCAAGGTGCTGGGCGGATCGTCCGCCATCAATGCCATGATCTCCATGCGCGGGCAGGCGGCGGATTACGATCATTGGAAAAGCCTCGGCCTGCCGGGCTGGGGATGGGACGATGTGCTGCCCGTCTTCCGCCGGATTGAAGATCATTTCCTGGGTGACAGCGATGTGCATGGCGCGGGCGGAGAGTGGCGCGTTGAAGCGCCGCGCGTACGTTGGGATATTCTTGATGCCGTGCGGGATGCTGCGCAGGAGATGGGGGTCGCGCCGGTCGAAGACTTCAACACTGGCGACAATGAAGGCTCCTCCTACTTCCATGTAAACCAGAAGGGCGGTGTTCGCTGGTCGGCGGCGCGGGGATTCCTGAAGCCAGCACTGGTGCGCCAAAATCTGCGTATTGAGACAGGATGCCTGACTGACAGGCTGGTTCTGGAAGACGGCCGCGCGGTGGCTGTCGACTATTTGCAGGGCGGCCAGCGGCGGCGCGCGCGGTGCCGGGGTGAGATTATTCTCTGTGCGGGTGCGATCGGGTCTGTGCAGGTATTGCAGCGTTCCGGTATCGGACCGGGAGGGGTGCTGAAGGATGCTGGGGTGGAGGTCCAGGTGGAACGGCAGGGCGTCGGCCGGAACCTGCAGGACCATTTGCAGCAAAGGGCAATCTATAAGGTCATCGGCACACGGACGCTGAACGAAACATATCACAATCTGTTCCGGCGCGGCCTGATGGGGCTCGACTATGCCGTGCGGTGCCGAGGGCCGTTGACCATGGCGCCGTCGCAACTGGGCATCTTCACGCGGTCGGATGCGACGCAGGACCGGGCGAACATAGAATTCCATGTCCAGCCGCTTTCGCTCGACAAGTTTGGTGACCCTCTGCACCGGTTTCCGGCGATTACGGTCAGCGCCTGCAACCTTCGGCCAACGTCGCGGGGAGAGGTTCGTATTCCTTCAGCGGATCCTGCTGCAAATCCGGTGATCGCGCCGAACTATCTGTCGACGGTAGAAGACCGACAAGTGGCGGCCGACGCCATTCGGGTGACGCGGAAGCTGATGCACCAACCGGCGATGGCGCCGTACGCGCCGGAAGAGTTCCTGCCCGGGGCTTCCGTCGGCGATGACGATGCCGCGCTGGCTGAGGCTGCCGGAGATATCGGAACGACAATCTTCCATCCCGTCGGAACGGCGAAGATGGGACGTCCGGACGATCCTATGGCCGTGGTGGACAAGGATTTGCGGGTGATTGGGGTGGCGGGCCTGCGTGTGATCGACGCGTCCGTCATGCCGTCGATCACGTCGGGAAACACGAATACGCCGACAATCATGATTGCAGACAAGGTTTCCCGGGAGATGATGGCATGAGCCAGTCGGAACAACCATGGTGGCGGGGCGCCGTCCTGTACCAGATTTATCCACGCTCGTATCTCGACACGAACGGCGATGGCATTGGGGATTTGTCGGGGATCACACGGAAGCTGGATTATATCGCCTCGCTCGGGGTGGACGGGATCTGGATCTCGCCTTTCTTTGCGTCACCAATGAAGGATTTCGGCTACGATGTATCGGACTATTGTGCGGTCGACCCGGTTTTCGGAACGCTGGAAGATTTTGACCAGCTACTGGACCGGGCCCATGGGTATGGGCTGAAAGTCATCATCGACCAGGTCTATGCCCACACATCAGATGCGCACGCGTGGTTCGAAGAGTCCCGGCAGAGCCGGGATAATCCGAGGGCGGACTGGTATGTGTGGCAGGATCCCAAGGCCGACGGTACGCCGCCCAATAACTGGCAGGCCGTGTTCGGCGGCGCAGCGTGGACATGGGACGCACGGCGCCAGCAATACTTCATGCACAATTTCCTGCCCGAACAGCCTCAGCTGAATGTTCACAATCCAGAAGTGCAAGACGCCTTGCTGGCAACGGCCCGTTTCTGGCTGGACCGGGGCGTCGATGGTTTCCGGCTGGATGCAATCAATTTCGCCATGCATGACCGCGCTTTCCGGGACAATCCGCCGTGGGATCCCGCAGGCCGCACGATTACCCGCCCGTTTGACCTGCAGCGGCGCGTTTACAACCAGTCCCAGCCCGAAGTGCCGGAATTCCTTGAACGGGTCCGCAGGCTGACGGATGAATACGGCGACCGGTACACGGTTGCCGAAGTGGCCAGTGATGATCCTTTGCCCACCATGCGGGCCTATACCAAAGGTGACGAGCGGCTGACGGCGGCCTACAGCTTCGATTTCCTGTATGCGTCCACACTGACTGCCGGACGTGTCCGCAGATCGCAGGGGAATTGGATCGGGCCGCTGGAAGAAGGCTGGCCCTCGTGGGAGTTTTCAAACCACGATGCGCCGCGCTGTGTCAGCCGCTGGTATGATGGGCCGGATCGCCCCCGCTTTGCCAAGCTCATGAATGCGCTACTCCTGTGCCTCAGAGGCAATCCGATTCTTTATCAGGGAGAAGAGCTCGGACTTACGCAGGTGGACGTGCCGTTCGAGGCGCTTCAGGATCCGGAAGCCATCGCAAACTGGCCGCGGACTTTGGGCCGCGATGGGGCACGGACGCCCATGCCCTGGGAGGAGGCTGGGCCGAATGCCGGGTTTTCTTCAGGCAAACCCTGGCTGCCAGTCGGGCCGGATCATCCAGGCCTTTCGGTTGGTGTGCAGGAGCAAGACCTGGACTCGGTCCTGAACTTTACAAGAAAGCTCCTCACGGTCCGCAGGGGAAGTCCGGCGTTGAAATGGGGGGAGTTGAGCTTTCTGGACGTCCCGGAATCCCTGCTCGCCATGACCCGTACATGCGAGGAGGAATCGCTGACTTGCCTCTTCAACCTCGGCGCCGAGCCTGTCGAGATACCGGAGCCAGTGAATCTTGGTGGCGCGGTGCTGTCGCAGTCAGAAGGTTTGATTGACCGGGAGGGACGGATCATGCCGCCCTACGCCTTCGTGATTCTGCGGGACTGAATGCCACCTGTGCGGGAGAACGGGTGCAAATTGCCTGAATTGTTGGGCGTTTCCGGGATGATAGGAGATTCCTTCGCTCCAGAGTTTTTCAGCGCGTCCGGATTGATCTAACAAGAATACCGGAATTCCGTTTGCCAGCCGCTCAAGAGGAGCTCGACATGGCCAAATTCATACCGGTCGACCCCTTCGACATCGTCATCTTCGGGGGGACGGGAGATCTTTCCCGCCGCAAGCTCCTGCCGGCGCTCTTTCACAGATGGCTGGATGGCCAGATTCCCAAGAACAGCGCGATTGTCGGAACAGCCCGGTCGGATCTGGACGACAAGGCCTATCGAGCCATGGCGCGCGAAGCATGCGAGAAAGCGACCGGTGAAAACTGGGACGACAAGGAATGGACGAAGTTCGAGAAACTGATCCACTACGTCTCCATCGACGCGACCAGTGAAAAGGCAGACTGGCCAGCGCTGAAGTCGAAACTCACCATGGATGGCGAGCGTGCATGCGTCTTTTACCTTGCAACGGCGCCCAGCCTATATGTGGACATTTGTAACGCCCTCGGCGGTGAAGACCTCGCGTCGAGCAACACACGAGTCGTGCTGGAGAAACCGATCGGGACGGACCTCAAGTCTGCCCGGAAAATCAATGACGGCGTGGGCGCTGTCTTCTCGGAACGCCAGGTTTTCCGCATCGATCACTATCTCGGCAAGGAGACGGTTCAGAACCTGATGGTTCTACGCTTTGGAAACATCCTGTTCGAGCCGCTCTGGTCGCGAAATTACATCGACCATATCCAGATCACGGTCGCGGAAGACCTCGGCCTCGAAGGACGTGCGGATTATTACGACCGTTCGGGCGCGTTGCGGGACATGGTGCAGAACCACATGCTGCAGCTGCTTTGCCTCACGGCGATGGAACCACCAAATCAGCTGGAAGATGATGACGTCCGTACAGAGAAGATAAAGGTGCTTAACGCATTGATGCCCATTCATGGGGAGGCGGCGAAGAAGCAGACTGTGCGCGGCCAGTACAAGGCCGGCATGAAAGGCGCCGAAGCGGTAAAGGGCTATGCCGACGAGCTCTCCGGCGAAGAGAAAAGCAATACCGAAACCTTCGTCGCCATCAAGGCTGGCATCGACAATTGGCGCTGGGCAGGGGTTCCGTTTTACCTGCGCACCGGCAAGCGGATGTCACACCGCCATTCGGACATCGTCATCCAGTTCAAGAAGACGCCGCACTCGCTGTTTGGCGAGGGCAATGACATGGCCAACCGGCTGGTCATCCGCCTGCAGCCGGATGAGGGTGTGCGCCTGTTCGTGCAGATCAAGGAGCCTGGCCCCGGCGGCCTGCGCGTGAAATCCATGCCGCTGAACCTGTCTTACGCAGAGAGTTTCACGGTCCGGTATCCCGATGCCTATGAGCGCCTGTTGATGGATGTCGTTCGCGGAAATCTGTCGCTCTTCATGCGGAAGGAAGAAGTCGAAGCTGCCTGGGCATGGGTCGACTCTCTCATCGAGGCGTGGGAGCAGGCAGGCGATGCACCAGAACCCTATCCGGCCGGGAGCGACGGCCCGCTTGCGTCAGCGATGCTGATGGACCGGGACGACCGGGCGTGGTGGGAAGGGCTCTGATCCGATGAAGCATGAGCTCTCCCGCTTCGAGACGCGTGACGCGGCGCTGGATTTTGCGGCGAAATTCGTGGCGGGCGGTCTGGAGAGCGCAATCGCCGATCGTGGCCGGGCTGATTTCATGACGTCGGGCGGGTCGACCCCAGGGCCGTTGTTTGATCGTCTGTCCGGCTGGGACCTGCCGTGGGAATGCGTCGGTGTCGGATTGGTGGATGAGCGCTGGGTGCCGCTGGATCATGACTTTTCGAATGAATCGCTCGTCCGCACACGTCTCCTGACGGGGAAAGCCGGGGCTGCGGGGCTGATCCCGATGAAAACGGCTGCAGACCTTCCGCAGGATGCCGTGACGGATCGGAACGCCGCTTATGAACCGCACTGCGCGCCGGCAGACGTGATCCTTCTCGGGATGGGCGGCGACGGCCACACGGCCAGCTGGTTTCCCCGGTCCAGGGGACTGGAAGCTGCGCTCGCCCCGCCGAATGGTGAAACGATTGCGGCGATTGATGCAACCAACTGCCCGGGAGCGGGTTCCAATACACAACGCCTGACATTGACCGGGCCGGCGGTCACTTCGGCCCGGATGGCGTTGATGTTGTTGTTCGGCAATGAGAAACTGGACGTTCTGGAGCGCGCCCTCGCGTCGGACCCGCTGGACATGCCTGTCCGGCATGCCATCGACAAGCTGGGGCCGCGCCTCACCATCATATGGGCACCCTAGATGACCGAATTGCACCCGAAGATCGCCGAAGTAACGGAACGCATCCGCCAGAGATCCGCGGAGCCACGCGCTGCCTATCTGGAAATGATCCGTTCACGTCGACCAAATGGGTTTGCCCGGCAACGTCTGACAGAAGGCAATCTGGCACATGCTTCCGCCGGGTGTGCTGTCATCGAGAAATCCCACCTGCTTGGGGCTGGCTGGCCGAACATTGGCGTTATCACCGCCTATAATGACATGCTGTCGGCGCATGCGCCGTTCGAGCACTATCCGGAGATTATCCGCGAAGCAGCCCGTGAAGTGAACGCCGTGGCGCAGGTGGCAGGCGGCGTGCCCGCCATGTGCGATGGCGTCACGCAGGGACAGGAGGGCATGGAGTTGTCTCTCTTCTCCCGGGACGTCATCGCCATGGCGTCGGCAGTGGGGCTCAGCCATGACGTATTCGATGCGGCCCTGCATCTGGGCGTGTGCGACAAGATCGTTCCCGGCCTCGTGATCGCTGCGCTGCGCTTCGGGTGGATCCCATCCATCTTTGTGCCGGCTGGCCCGATGCCCTCTGGCCTTCCTAATCCGGAAAAGGTCCGTATCCGGCAATTGTTCGCAGAAGGTAAAGTGGACCGCAGCGCACTGTTGAAGGCAGAGGCGGAAAGCTACCACGCACAGGGTACGTGCACGTTCTATGGTACGGCCAATTCCAACCAGATGCTGATGGAGGTCATGGGCTTCCATCTGCCCGGCGCGGCTTTCACCAATCCCGGCACGCCGCTTCGCACCGCTTTGACGAAGGCTGCAGTGCACCGTGCGGCAGAGATTACCGCACAAGGGGAAAATTACCTGCCCGCAGGCGAGCTCATCGACGAACGCTCTGTCGTCAACGGCATCGTTGGCCTGATGGCCACCGGCGGATCGACCAATCATGCCCTGCATATTCCCGCCATGGCTGCTGCGGCTGGGCTCATCGTGACGCTGGAGGATTTCGCGGAGATCAGCCATGTCACGCCGTTGCTCACCCGTATTTATCCGAACGGACCTGCTGACGTGAACCATTTCCATGCGGCGGGGGGCATGGGCTTCATCGTGCGTGAGCTGCTTGGCGCTGGTCTTCTGAACGGCGAAGCGCAAGGCGTTGCCGGACCAATTTCCGGCTATTCACATGAGCCATTCCTCGATGGCGACGGGGTCTCATGGCGGCCAGCGCCTGAGGAGAGCGGCGACCTGGACATCATTCGTCCTGCAAGCGATCCGTTCTCGCCGGATGGCGGTTTGCGCCTGATGGCCGGGCCGCTCGGCCGCGGCGTGTCCAAGGTTTCCGCCGTGAAGCCCGAGAAGCGCGTGCTGGAGGCGCCCGCCATCGTGTTCGAATCCCAGGAAGCCCTCAAAGAAGCCTTCGAGGCAGGTCGGCTTGACCGGGATTTCATCGCCGTCGTCCGCTTTCAGGGGCCCGCGGCGAATGGCATGCCGGAGCTTCACAGCCTGACGCCGCCGCTCGGTGTGTTGCAGGACCGCGGCTTCAAGGTGGCGCTGGTGACGGACGGACGCATGTCCGGCGCCAGCGGCAAGGTGCCCTCGGCAATTCATGTCAGCCCGGAAGCCGCACGGGGCGGCCCGCTGGCGCGCGTCCGCGATGGCGATGTCATTGTGTTCGATGCCGAAAAAGGCACGCTCGACATCAAGGTCGACCCGTCGGAATTTGCGGCACGCGAACCCGCTGAGTTCCGGCCGAACGCCTCTTCGGTTGGGCTGGGCCGCGAAATGTTCTCTTATTTCCGCCAGATGAGCGGAACCGCGGACACGGGCGCCAGCCAGTTCGCCTTTGTAACCGAGGGGGACTGATCCTTGAGTGAAGGCATTCTGGTGGGGGATGTCGGCGGGACAAATGTCCGCTTTGCGATCGCCCACCGGCAGGACGGCAGGATTGCCGTCGATCATTTCGAGAAATTCGCTGGCGACGATTTCGGCCAGTTCGGTGATGTTCTGGCGGCTTACATCGGCCGCACCAACGCGTACGTGAGCCGCGCCTGCTTCGCGCTTGCGGGGCCTGTGCAGCATGGAGAAGTCACGCTCACCAATCGCGGCTGGCATGTGTCTGAACAACAGCTGCAGCAGACGTTCGGCTTTGAAGACGCGCGACTGATCAATGACTTCACCGCCATGGCGCGCGCGGTGCCGGAGTTCGAGCGAAACAGCTTCGAGAAAATCCTGCCGGGCGAGCCTGAACCGGAAGCTCCCGTCATTGTCGCCGGGGCGGGTACAGGGTTCGGCGTTGCGACATTAATCCCTGAATCCGGAGATTGGCACGTGTTGGCCGGGGAGGGTGGCCATATGGCCTTTGCGCCACGTACAGACGTTGAGTTCCAGCTGGCGAAAATCCTGCTCCAGAAGTTCGGTTATGTTTCGAATGAGCTGGTTGCATCCGGAACCGGTCTGGCGCCCGTGCACGAGGCTTTCTGCGAGATATATGGCCGTCCGGTCGAGGATCTCTCGCCCGCCGAAATGCGCCAGCGTGCCGACGCAGGCGACGAGATGTTCCAGAAGCTGATCCTCGTGCGCGCCTGCACGGTGATGGGCGCGGCCGGGGACCTCGTGCTGGCAAATGGGGCGCGGGGCGGCGTGGTGCTTGCGGGGGGCGTCACAGAGCGGATCGTTGATTTCCTGCGTACGCCTGAAGCCATGGGACGCTTCCGTGAGCGCGGGCCGATGAGCAGCTTCCTCGAGAACTGCCCCGTCGTATTGATGCAGGACCCGCAAGCGCCGCTGATTGGTGCGGCAGCCTTTTACGAGCAGGAGCTACGCAAATGACGTCGTCCCTTACCAACCTGAAGCTCGCGGCCGCCAGGGCGCCGGTCGTGCCGGTGCTGGTGCTCGGTTCCGTGGAACAGGCGCCGCCGCTGGCGAAGGCGCTGCTGGATGGTGGTTTGACCATTGCAGAAGTCACGCTTCGGACGCCGGCGGGGATTGGGGCGATTGCGGCGATGAAGGCGGCGGCGCCGGAGCTGCTGGTGGGCGCCGGGACGGTTCTGAACGGCGATGATGTCCGCAATTCCGTGGAGGCGGGGGCGGACTTCCTCGTCGCGCCGGGCATGAGCCATGGGCTGCTGGCGGCGCTGGGCAAGCACAAACCGCTGATGATCCCCGGCGTGGCAACGGCCAGCGAAGCGATGAGCCGGCATGAAGAAGGCTTTGAAATGCTGAAGCTTTTTCCGGCCAACATTGCCGGCGGCGTGCCTGCGCTGAAGGCGCTGGCCGGGCCTTTGCCGCATCTTCAGTTCATGCCGACGGGCGGTGTCAGCGCCGAAAATGCCGGGGAATACCTCGCGTTGTCGAATGTCGTGGCGGTTGGCGGGTCCTGGATTGCGACCCGGGCGGACGTCGAATCCGGCGATTGGGCAGGCATCTCGCGCAAGGCCAGGGAGGCCCTGAGCGCGATTACCCCATGATCATGCCATGACTATAGCGGACTAGTCCGGATCGTGCCGGACCAGTACGGACTTCTGCGGACCAGCAGATGACTAGGAACGACCGAAAACGCGCTCGAAAATCGTGTCGACCTGCTTGAAATGGTAGTCGAGGTCGAACAGGTCCTCGAGCTGCTCCTTCGTCAGCTTCGCCATCACGTCTTCGTCCTGCTGGAGCAGTTCCAGAAGCGGACCTTCACCGCCCCAGGTCTTCATCGCGTTGCGCTGGACCATGCGGTAGGAATCTTCCCGGCTGTTCCCGGCTTCGACGAGGGCGAGCAGGACGCGCTGCGAATTGTGCAGGCCGCCCATGGAGTTCAGCGTCTTCAGCATCCGTTCCGGATAGACGACGAGATTTTCGACCACACCGGCGAGGCGGTGCAGGGCGAAGTCGAGGTGGACGGTTGCGTCCGGGCCGATGCCGCGCTCGACGGAGGAGTGCGAGATGTCGCGCTCATGCCAGAGGGCGACGTTTTCGAGGGCGGGGGTCACGGCCGAGCGCACGAGGCGGGCAAGGCCGGTCAGGTTCTCGGTCAGCACCGGGTTGCGCTTGTGCGGCATGGCGGACGAGCCCTTCTGGCCGGCCGAGAAGTATTCCTCGGCTTCCAGCACTTCCGTACGCTGAAGATGGCGCACTTCGGTGGCGAGGCGCTCGATCGACGACGCGATCACGCCCAGCACGGCGAAGTACATGGCGTGACGGTCGCGCGGGATGACCTGCGTCGAAACCGGCTCGATGGCGAGGCCCAGCTTCTCGGCAACGTGGGCTTCGATTTTCGGATCGATATTGGCGAAGGTACCGACGGCGCCGGAAATGGCGCAGGTGGCGACTTCTTCACGCGCGATCAGCAGGCGGGTGCGGGCGCGCTGGAACTCGGCATGGAAGGTGGCGAGTTTCACGCCGAAGGTCGTCGGCTCGGCATGGATGCCGTGGCTGCGTCCGATGGTCGGGGTCAGCTTGTGCTCGAAGGCGCGCTTTTCGAGGGCGGCGAGCACGCGGTCGATGCCGGTGAGCAGCAGGTCTGCGGCGCGCACCATCTGAACGTTCAGGCAGGTGTCGAGCACGTCGGAGGAGGTCATGCCGAGGTGGAGGAAGCGGGCAGGCTCGCCGACATGTTCGGCCACATTGGTCAGGAAGGCGATGACGTCATGCTTCACCTCCCGTTCGATCTCGTCGATCCGGTCCACTTCGAACGCAGCCTTCTCGCGGACGGCGGCCGTGGTGCCTTCCGGGATGATGCCGAGGTTTTCCATGGCTTCCGCGGCGAGTGTCTCGATCTCGAGCCAGATGCCGAAGCGGGATTCCGGAGACCAGATGTCAGCCATTTCGGGACGGGTATAACGAGGGATCATGCGCGCATTCCTGACGATTTGGCCTGACGAATTGGCCGGATGATTGGGTCGGATTGTTCGGGCCTGACGGGGTGGGCCAGCCTGTTGGCGCCCGTAATACGCCGAACCGCCCGGTTTGCCACCCCCTGTGACAGGTCGTCCCGGTTGAGGCGAAAAGCGTGGCGGATTGCCGGTCTGGCGAACACGGTGGCCGCGTGTTTCAGGGTGAGGTAGTAAAAGGGGAAGGCCGTTGCCAGAAAGGAGCGGCTTTCAGGAAGGGGACAAGGCATGAGCAGAATTCTCACCCTGTCGGCGGCCTCGCTGGTGCTGGCTGGTGCTGCGGCAGCGCAAGGCACGGGGGATTACCCCGCCGATGCCGCGCCGGGGGCCTGCTATGCGCGGGTGCTGATTCCCGAAACCTACGAGATCCAGACCGAACAGGTGCTGGACAAGCCCGAGCATACCGAAGCCCGCGTCATACCGGCCACGTTCGAAACCGTGCTGGAACGGGTGATGGTGAAAGAGCAGGCCATGACCTACCGGGTCGTGCCGCCCGTCTACGAGATCGAAACCGAGCAATTGGTTGTCATGCCGGAGCAGACGGAAACTGTCGTCATTCCAGCAGAATACGAGACCTTTACCGAACAGGTTCTGGTGCGGCCGTCATACATCACATGGAAGCCGGGCGAAGGCCTGTTCGGCCGCGCGCCGTCCGGTGAGGAGAACGTCACGCTGGCGACGGGTGAAGTGCTGTGCCGCGTCGAGGTTCCGGCCCAGTACGACACGGTGACACGGACCCGGCTGAAATCGCCTGAACAAGTTGAGACGCGTGTCATTCCGGCCCGTTTCCGTACGGTGGAGCGCCAGGTGCTGCGTGAGCCGGCCCGCATCGTCGAAGAGCTTGTGCCGGCCGAATACGAAGACGTCGAAGTCCAGCGCCTTGTGACGCCGGAACAACAGGAGACGATTGTCGTCCCGGCGACCTACAAGACCATCGAAAAACGCACTGTCACAGGCGGCGGAACGGTCGAATGGCGCGAAGTGCTATGCGATTCCAATGCGACAGAGGCCAGGATTGCCGAAGTTCAGCGGGCGCTGGCCGGAAAGGGCTATGATGTCCAGCCTGACGGCGTTTTCGGCCCCGCAACATTGAATGCAATGGAAGACTGGCAGCAAAAGAACGGCCTGCCGGTCGGGTACCTCACCATCGGGACAGTCGAGTCGTTGGGCGTTTCGCCCGACTAGAGGAGATTTGGGGGCAGGAGTGCCTTCCGGACAGGCAGCGATGCCCCTCAGCCGTGACGCACAGCCGCACATATGACCCCGTACTGTGGGCCCGGCGCAGACTTTGAGATAAGTCTCACCGTTATGTGGCGTGGATGTGTTGCGTGGATGGCAAAACCGTCCTAATCCGGCGCCAGCACAGGCTAGGAGGCCCTCTCTCATGTCGGACATCGAACGGCTGGCGCTCGACTATCTACCGGTGATCATCTTTCTGGTGCTCGGTGCCGCGATTTCGGGCCTTTTCATCGTTGGCTCGCTTCTGCTGGCTCCATCCGAACCCGATCCTGAGAAAAACTCCGCCTATGAGTGCGGTTTCAACGCTTTCGACGATGCCCGCATGAAGTTTGACGTCCGGTTCTACCTTGTCGCCATTCTCTTCATCATCTTCGACCTTGAAGTGGCCTTCCTGTTCCCGTGGGCGATCAGCCTCGGCAAGATCGGCCTGCTTGGCTTCTGGTCGATGGTCGTCTTCCTGGGCGTCCTGACCGTTGGCTTCATCTACGAATGGCGCCGCGGCGCGCTGGAGTGGGAATAATGGCCGAAGACTTCAAGACTTATGCGCTGGGCGGCGCCCGTTCGGGCGTCGAAGGCGGTTTCAAGCCGGGGCAGGACGATCCGTTCTATACCGGCCTGTCCGACCAACTGGCCGACAAGGGCTATTTCACGGCTGCGGCAGATGACCTGATCTCCTGGGCGCGCACGGGCTCGCTGATGTGGATGACTTTCGGTCTTGCCTGCTGCGCCGTGGAAATGATGCATGCCGGTAACCCGCGCTACGACCTTGAGCGTTTTGGCATGGCGCCGCGCGGTTCACCCCGCCAGTCGGATGTCATGATCGTCGCCGGCACGTTGACCAACAAGATGGCGCCTGCGCTGCGCAAGGTCTACGACCAGATGCCGGAGCCGCGTTACGTGATCTCGATGGGCAGCTGCGCCAATGGCGGCGGCTACTATCACTACAGCTACAGCGTCGTGCGCGGCTGTGACCGGATCGTGCCCGTCGACATCTACATTCCGGGCTGTCCGCCCACCGCTGAGGCTCTCGTGTACGGCTTCCTGCAGCTGCAGAAGAAGATCCGCCGGGACGGCTCGCTGGAGCGCTAGGGGAAAGACATGTTGGACCAGGACGCCATCGACGCCCTCAAGGATCTCGGCGAGCATATCTCTGCTTCGCGCGCGGATGCGGTGAAGAGCTTCCATATCAATATGGACGAGCTGGTCGTGATGGCCGAGCGCGACCATATCGTGGGCCTGCTGCGGTTCCTGCGCGAAGACCCGCAATGCGATTTCGAAACGCTGGTGGATATCTGCGGCGTGGACTATCCGGAGCGTAGCGAGCGCTTTGAGGTGGTCTACCACCTGCTGTCCATGCACCTGAACCACCGCGTGCGGGTGCGCGTGTCGACCGACGAAGACACTGCCGTGCCGAGCGCCTGCGCCGTTTGGCCCGCCGCCAACTGGGTCGAGCGCGAAGCCTTCGACATGTACGGCATCCAGTTCGCCGATCACCCGGACCTGCGCCGTATCCTCACGGATTATGGCTTTGAGGGCTATCCGCTGCGCAAGGACTTCCCGCTGACCGGCAATTACGAAGTCCGCTATGACGATCTCGAGAAGAAAGTGGTCTACGAGCCGGTGCAGCTGGTTCAGGAATACCGCAACTTTGACTTCCTCTCCCCGTGGGAAGGCATGACGTCCCAGATACCAGGTCCGATCCCGGGCGACGAGAAAGCGACGGAGTCGTAAGACAATGGCTGACACCGCTCACATCTCCGAAATGGAAGACCGCAAGTTCACGCTGAACTTCGGGCCCCAGCACCCGGCGGCCCACGGCGTGCTGCGCATGATCCTCGACCTCGACGGCGAGATCGTCACCCGCGTCGACCCGCACATCGGCCTCCTGCATCGCGGCACCGAGAAGCTGCTGGAATACAAGACGTACCTGCAGGGCATGCCGTATTTCGACCGGCTCGATTACTGTGCCCCGATGAACCAGGAACACGCCTGGTGCCTGGCCATCGAGAAACTGCTCGGCATCGAGGCGCCCCGCCGCGGCAGCCTGATCCGTGTGCTCTATTCCGAGCTTGGCCGCATCATGTCCCACCTGCTGAACATCGGTTCGCAGGTTCTGGACGTCGGCGCGCTGACACCGATCACCTGGGCCTTCGAGGAGCGCGAGAAGCTCTGCGTCTTCTACGAACGCGCGTCCGGCAGCCGGATGCACGCAGCCTTCTTCCGTCCGGGCGGTGTCCACCAGGACCTGCCGCAGTCGCTGCTCGACGATATTTCGGAATGGTGCGAGCAATTCCCCGGCAAGCTGGACCAGCTTGAGGGCCTCGTCACCGAGAACCGCATCTTCAAGCAGCGCAATGTCGACATCGGCATCGTCGACGAGAAGACGATCATGGACTGGGGCTTTTCCGGCGTCATGGTCCGCGGCTCGGGCTATGCCTGGGACCTGCGCCGTGCGCAGCCTTATGAGTGTTACTCCGAACTCGACTTCAAGATCCCGGTCGGCAAGAACGGCGACAATTACGACCGCTATGTCTGCCGCATGGAAGAGATGCGCGAGTCCGTGAAGATCATGCAGCAATGCATCGACATCATGAACCGCGAAGGGCCGGGGCCGGTCCTCCTGAAAGGGTCGAAGGTTTCGCCGCCGCGCCGCGCCGAAATGAAGAACTCGATGGAAGCGCTGATCCATCACTTCAAGCTGTATACAGAAGGCTTCCACGTTCCGGAAGGCGAGTGCTACGCGGCCATCGAAGCGCCGAAGGGTGAGTTTGGCGTCTATCTCGTGTCCGATGGCACCAACCGGCCTTACCGCGCCAAGATCCGTGCGCCGGGCTATCCGCACCTCCAGGCGATGGACCATCTTTGCCAGGGCTATCAGCTGGCCGACGTGTCGGCGATCCTCGGCTCTCTCGACATCGTGTTCGGGGAGATCGACCGGTGAGCACGTCATCCGAACTCGTTCATCACCAGCTGGATGCCTATAACCGGCAGGACATCGAGGCTTTCCTCGCATGTTACACCGAGGACGCCGTGCTTGGCGGCCTCAACGGTGACATCACGCAGGCCGGCGCCGGGGAAATTCGCGCGCGTCATCTGGAACTGTTTGCGCAGTTTCCGGAAAACAAGGCGACCATCGTCAACGAGATTGATCTGGGCTCTACCGTGATCCTCCATGAAAACGTGACGCGGGCGCCGGGCGGGGACCAGTTCGAGGTGGCCGCGATCTACACGATCCGTGACGGCAAGATCGCGCGTGTCGATTTTGCCCGGGGAGCAGCCTGACATGAGCATGGTTGCCGAGAGAAATTCCGTGCCGAGCGCACAATTTGTTCATCCGTCTCAGGATGAAAACGAAATGAAATTTGCAGGAAGGATCGAGTAGTGGCACTGCGCCGTTTTGATCTTGAGGCTGGTGGCGATACGTTCGCCTTCAAGCCGGAAACGGAAGAGAAGATTGCTTTCTGGCGGGGAAAGTACCCGGCAGAGAAGCAGCGCTCGGCCGTCATCCCGATGCTGTGGCTTGCCCAGAAGGACAATGATGGCTGGCTGTCCGAGCCGGCCATGCGTGAAGTCGCGGACCGGCTGGAAATGCCGTACATTCGCGTCTACGAGGTTGCGACCTTCTACACGATGTTCCGGCTGCAGCCGGTCGGCAAATTCCACGTCCAGCTTTGCGGCACGACGCCGTGCCAGCTGCGCGGCGCAGAGAAGCTGAAGGAAGTCTGCCAGAAGGAAATCGGCGACATCATGTATGTCACCGACGATGGCCGCCTGTCCTGGGAAGAGGTCGAATGCCTCGGCGCCTGCGTGAACGCGCCAATGGTGCAGATCAATGACGACTATTACGAAGACCTGACGCCGGAATCCCTGTCGCAGATCCTCGGCAAGCTGAAGAACGGCGTCGAGGTTCAGCCGGGCCCGCAGATCGACCGCGTGAACAGCGCGCCGGAAGGCGGCGCAACCACGCTGACCGATCCGGCGCTGTTCGATGGCTCCAAGAACGCCATCACCACGCTGCCGAACCTGCCGTCTGATGAGCCTGAGGCCGCCGAACCCGAAGCGACGGGCAAGCCGGAAGCGGCTGCGCCGACGAATACCAAGCGTGAAGAGCCGCCTGCCGGCAAGACGACGCTGATCGATTCAGGCAAGAAGGTTGAGACGGGTGAACGCCCGGAATCACTCACCATCGACCCGGCGTCCTATGACGATTTGAAGCGCATCAAGGGCATAGGCCCGGCCAATGAAGACGCGCTCAACGAGCTTGGCATCTACACTTTCAAGCAGATCGCTGCATGGACGCCGGAAAACGTCGACTGGGTCGAGGATTTCATGAGCTTCCCCGGCCGGATCGAGCGCGAAGACTGGATCGCCCAGGCGAAGACGCTCGCCGAAGGCGGCGAAACGGAATTCTCCAAGCGCGTGGATGCGGGCGATGTGCCCTCCAGCCAGGAAGATGAGGACTAGGCCATGTTGCAGGACAAGGATCGCATCTTCACGAACCTGTACGGTCTTCATTCGCCCGAACTCGACGCGGCGAAGAAGCGGGGTGCGTGGCATCTCACCAAGGAAATCCTGGATCAGGGTCCGGACTGGATCTGCGACCAGATCAAGGCGTCCGGCCTGCGTGGCCGCGGCGGCGCTGGCTTTCCGACCGGCCTGAAGTGGACCTTCATGCCGAAGGAAGTGCGCGACCGTCCGCACTATCTCGTCGTCAATGCGGACGAGTCCGAGCCCGGCACCTGTAAAGACCGCGAAATCATGCGCCACGATCCGCACCTGTTGATCGAAGGCTGCATGATCGCCAGCCGCGCGATGCGCGCACACAAATGCTACGTCTACCTGCGCGGCGAATACATCAACGAGCGTCACGCGCTCGAGAAAGCCGTGAAGGAAGCCTATGAGGCAAAGCTGATCGGCCAGAACAATGTGAACGGCTGGGATTTCGATCTCTACGTCCACCACGGCGCCGGCGCTTATATCTGCGGCGAGGAAACCGCGCTGCTGGAAAGCCTGGAAGGCAAGAAGGGCCAGCCGCGCCTGAAGCCGCCATTCCCGGCAAATGCCGGTCTCTATGGCTGCCCGACGACTGTGAACAATGTGGAATCGATTGCCGTTGCCGGCACGATCCTGCGCCGGGGCGCTGAATGGTTCGCCGGTTTCGGCCGTCCGAACAACACGGGCACCAAGCTGTTCTGCATCTCCGGCCACGTGAACAAGCCGTGTAATGTCGAAGAAGAGATGTCAGTTACCTTCCGTGAGCTGATCGATACCCATTGCGGCGGTATTCGCGGCGGCTGGGAAAACCTGAAGGCCGTGATCCCGGGCGGATCGTCGGTTCCGATGGTGCCAGCCGAGCAGATCATGGACGCCTATATGGACTTCGACACGCTGCGTGACCTGAAGTCCGGCCTCGGCACGGCGGCCGTGATCGTGATGGACAAGGACACCGACCTCATCAAGGCGATTGCCCGTCTCGCTTACTTCTACAAGCACGAATCCTGCGGCCAGTGCACGCCGTGCCGTGAAGGCACCGGCTGGATGTGGCGCGTGATGGAGCGCATGGCGAAGGGCGAAGCCGCGCATGACGAGATCGACACTCTGCTCGAAGTGACCAAGCAGGTGGAAGGCCATACGATCTGTGCGCTTGGCGACGCAGCGGCCTGGCCGATCCAGGGCCTGATCCGTCACTTCCGGCCAGAAATCGAAGACCGCATCAACCAGTACAGACTGCCGCGCGCCATGGTGCAGGGCGCAGTCGTCGCGGCGGAGTAGGGGTCCATGTCCGATCTGTTCAAAATCAATATCGACGGCAAGGAAATCGAGGTTCCGAAGACCTACACGCTGATGCAGGCGTGTGAGGAGGCCGGCGCCGAGATCCCGCGCTTCTGCTATCATGAGCGCCTGTCTGTGGCGGGCAACTGCCGCATGTGCCTCGTGGAGTGGGAAGGCGCGCCGAAGCCGATTGCATCCTGTGCGCAGAATGTCGGCGACATGCGCCCGAACCGCGATGGTTCCGCACCGAATATCCGCACCAAGGGGCCTTATGTCGAAAAGGCCCGCAACGGGGTGATGGAGTTCCTGCTCATCAACCACCCGCTGGATTGCCCGATCTGTGACCAGGGCGGCGAGTGCGACCTGCAGGACCAGGCCGTGGCCTATGGCCGGGCCGGCAGCCGCTATGACGAAAACAAGCGCGCCGTCGAAGACAAGAACATGGGTCCGCTGGTCAAGACGATCATGACCCGCTGCATCCAGTGCACGCGCTGCGTCCGCTTTGTCGCAGAAGTCGGTGGTGTGGAAGAGATCGGCATGATCAGCCGCGGCGAGAGCGCCGAGATCACGACATATCTTGAGAAGAACCTGACGTCCGAGCTTTCCGGCAACGTGATCGACCTTTGCCCGGTCGGCGCGCTGACATCGAAGCCTTACGCTTTCAATGCGCGCCCGTGGGAGCTGCGCAAGACGTCCTCCATCGATGTGATGGACGCCATGGGCGCGTCGATCCGCGTCGACGCCAAGGGCGACGGCGTGATGCGCATCATGCCGGAAGTGAATGAGGACGTTAACGAGGAATGGCTGTCCGACAAATCCCGCTTCGTGTGGGACGGTCTCGCCCGCCAGCGCCTCGACAAGCCTTATGTCCGCGTCGATGGCCGCCTGAAACCGGCGACCTGGGGCGAAGCCTTTGCGGCCGCGAAGGACGCGCTGTCGAAGCCGGCCGAGAAGATCGGCGTTGTGGCTGGTGACCTGATCGAAGTTGAGCAGGCCAAGGCCGCGCTCGACCTGTTCCGCTCGCTCGGCGTGCAGAGCACCGATTGCCGTCCGGCAGGCGCGAAGTATGGCACCGACGGTGTGCGCGAACGCTACATCCTGAACCCGACGCTGGCCGGTGTGGAAGAAGCTGACGCGCTGCTGCTCGTTGGCGTCAATCCGCGCGTCGAAGCCGCTGTCTGGAACGCCCGCATTCGCAAGACCTGGCTCTGGGCTGACCTGAAAGTCGCCCTGATCGGTGACGCGGCAGACCTGACCTATGACTACTCCCATCTTGGCAACAGCGCCGATGCGCTGGCGAAGTCCGAGACGGCTGAGTTCCTGAAAGACGCCAAGCGCCCGATGATTGTGCTCGGCGAAGGTGCGCTGCTGGGTGAGGATGGCGACGCCGTTCTGGCCGCGGCGATCAAGCTGGCCAACGAGACAGGCGCAATTGCTGACGATTGGGCAGGCTTCGGCGTACTTCACAATGCAGCTGGCCGCGTTGGCGCCCTGGATACCGGCTTCGTGCCGGGTGAAGGCGGTGAGGCGACGGCGGGTATCCTCGGCGGCGGCATGGAGACGATTGTTCTTCTTGGCGCCGACGAAGTGGACCTGTCGAAAACCACCGGCGCAACGGTCATCTATGTCGGCTCGCACGGCGATGCCGGGGCAAGCCGCGCAGACATCATCCTGCCGTCGGCCGCCTACACCGAAATGGCCGCAACCTTCGTCAACACCGAAGGCCGCGTGCAGGTCACATCCAAAGCTGTCCAGCCGAAAGGCGAGGCCCGCGAAGGCTGGGCGATCTTCCGTGCGCTGTCTGACGTGATGGGCAAGACCCTGCCTTACGACACGGTCGACGCGCTGCGCGAAGGCCTGCGGGAAAACGAAGTGTTTGCAGGTATCGGCTACGCGCCGGGCGCAGCAGGTGCCGAGGCGCTCAAGGCTGTTCCGGAAGGGGCTGGCAGCCTCTCCAGCACGCCGTTCAAGCCGGTGATCGGGGACTTCTACCTGACCAATCCGATCGCTCGTGCATCGAAAACCATGGCGGAATGCTCTGCGCTGGCGACAGCGCTGGACACTCCGGTAGCAGCGGAGTAGGGCGGGCGCCATGAGTAACTACATCGAGTCTATGGGACAGTTCTGGGGCCCCTTGATGGTCCTCGGCCAGATCGGCCTGTTCACGCTGGTCCTGCTTCTCTCGATCGCATTCCTGCTGTTGCTCGACCGCAAGGTCTGGGCCGGTGTGATGATGCGCAAAGGCCCGAACGTGGTTGGCCCGTTCGGCCTGCTCCAGTCCTTCGCGGACTTCGGAAAGTTCCTCCTCAAAGAGATCGTCATCCCGGCGGGCGCGAACAAGTTCGTCTTCCTGTTTGCGCCGATCCTGACCTGTACGCTGGCCTTCGCCGCATGGTCTGCGATCCCGGTTGCGCCCGGCACCGTCAGCGGCACGAGCTGGGTCATTTCGAACCTGAACGTTGGCGTGCTGTACCTGTTTGCGATCAGTTCCCTCGGTGTTTACGGCATCATCATGGGCGGCTGGGCCTCGAACTCGAAATACCCGTTCCTCGGCGCGCTGCGGTCTGCTGCGCAGATGGTTTCCTATGAGGTCTCCATCGGTCTCGTGATCATTACGGTCATCCTGCAGGCTGGCTCCATGAACCTTGCGGACATCGTCAACAACCAGGACGGCGGTTTCTGGAACTGGCATGTTCTGAGCTTCCAGAATTTCCCGCTGATCGTGGTGATGGTGCCGATGTTCATCATCTTCTTCGTCTCGGCCCTGGCAGAAACGAACCGTCCGCCGTTCGACCTGCCGGAAGCGGAATCCGAACTCGTCGCCGGTTACCAGGTTGAATATGGCTCGACGCCATACCTGCTCTTCATGCTGGGTGAATACCTGAACATCGTCCTGATGTGCGCGATGATGACGCTCCTCTTCCTCGGCGGCTGGCATGGCCCGGTTGCGCTGGGTGACGAGTTTGTCCGCGACCATCCGTTCCTGACCAGCTTCTCCGGGCTGTTCTGGTTCATGTTCAAGACGTTCTTCTTCTTCTTCCTCTTCGCGATGGTGAAGGCCATCGTGCCGCGCTACCGCTATGACCAGCTGATGCGCCTCGGCTGGAAGATTTTCCTGCCGACTGCGCTTTTCGCGGTTCTCGTGGTTGGCGGGTATGTCGCTTACATGGGAGTTCAGTCATGAGCCTCGCGCAGACCATCCGCGGCGCGCTGCTGACCGATTTCCTCGGGGCCCTCTGGCTGGCCACGCTGGAAATGTTCCGCCGCAAGGCCACAGTGAACTATCCGTTCGAGAAAAACCCGCTGTCGCCGCGTTTCCGCGGTGAGCACGCGCTGCGCCGCTACGCCTCGGGCGAAGAACGCTGCATTGCCTGTAAGCTTTGCGAAGCGATCTGCCCGGCGCAGGCCATCACGATTGAAGCTGAACCGCGTGCAGACGGCGCCCGCCGCACGACGCGCTACGACATCGACATGGTGAAATGCATCTATTGCGGCTTCTGTCAGGAAGCCTGCCCGGTGGATGCGATTGTCGAGGGGCCGAACTTCGAGTTTGCGACCGAAACCCGCGAGGAACTGTTCTACGACAAGGATCGCCTTCTCGCGAATGGCGACCGCTGGGAACGTCTCATCGCAAAGAATCTGGAACTGGACGCACCCTATCGCTAGGGCGCGCCGCTAAAGCGTAACCGGGACGCCTTGTCGTCCCAAACACAAGAGGGGTCAGAGGGCTGTGGCACTGATCGCATTCTACCTGATGGCTGCGGTGACGCTCGTGTCAGCGCTAATGGTCATCATGGCGCGGAACCCCGTCCACTCCGTGCTGTGGCTGATCCTGGCCTTTTTCTCGGCAGCGGGCCTGTTCGTCCTGATCGGGGCGGAATTTATCGCCATGCTGCTGGTCGTTGTTTATGTCGGCGCCGTCGCGGTGCTGTTCCTGTTCGTCGTCATGATGCTGGACGTGGACTTCGTCGAGCTGAAGGACGGCACACTGAAATACTGGCCGTTCGCCATGCTGGTCGGCGTCATTTTCGCGGCAGAGATCTTCATGGCGTCGGTGTTCGGTGTGAACACACGGCCGGATGCCTTCGATGCTGCGCCGGGCGCGGAGACCAACGCCGAAGCCATCGGTCAGGTCATGTACACTGAATACCTGCTGCTGTTCCAACTGGCTGGCGTTGTGCTGCTGGTTGCGATGATCGGTGCCATTGTCCTGACGCTGCGCCACCGTCCGCACGTGAAACGCCAGAACATTGCCAAGCAGACGTCGCGCCGCCGCAGCGATGCCTATGAACTGAAGGACCCCAAGCCGGGGCAGGGGATCTGATACAGATGGAACTCGGGCTTTCCCATTATCTTGCGGTGTCGGCCGCCCTGTTCACGATCGGGGTGGTAGGCATTTTCGTGAACCGGAAGAACATCATCGTCATCCTGATGGCGATCGAGCTGATCCTCCTTTCGGTGAACCTGAACCTGGTCGCTTTCTCGGTCTTCTCCGGCACGATTGCCGGGCAGATCTTTGCCATGCTCGTGCTGACTGTTGCTGCCGCCGAGGCCGCCGTCGGTCTTGCCATCCTGGTCGTCTACTTCCGGAACCGCAGAGACATCTCGGTCGAGAACGTAGACATGATGAAGGGCTAGGCCGGTATGCTTTCTGACGCACTTCTCCTCTTTATCGTCCTTGCGCCCGGCCTCGTGGCGCTGACGGGCCTGTTCCACAAGCAGATTGGCGACAAGGTCGTCATGTTTGCGACAACCGGCGTGGTCCTGACGGCCGGTGCCCTGTCTCTGTTCCAGCTGTTCGCCTATGCCGCCGGGATTGGCGGGCATGCCGAAGAGGCAGCTCATCACGGCGCGGAACATGGCGCTGCCATCACGCAGCACATCATCACGCTGATGCCGTGGATCCATGTTGGTGATTTCCAGGCCGACTGGGCGATCCGCGTCGACACGCTGTCCATTGTCATGATGGCGGTGATCACCGGCGTGTCCGGCCTCGTGCATCTCTATTCCTGGGGCTATATGAGCGAAGAGCCGCACAAGGCGCGCTTCTTTGCCTACCTGTCGCTCTTCACCTTCGCCATGCTGATGCTGGTGACGGCAGACAACTTCATCCAGCTCTTCTTCGGCTGGGAAGGCGTGGGCCTCGCCTCCTACCTGCTGATCGGCTTCTGGTACCAGAACAAGGCGCCGAACGACGCCTCCATCAAAGCCTTCGTGACCAACCGTGTGGGTGATTTCGGTCTCGCGCTCGGCATCATGGCGGTGTTCTGCATCTACGGCACGGTCGAGTTCGCCCCCTTCATGGAA
Source organism: uncultured Hyphomonas sp. (assembly GCF_963678875.1). NCBI lineage: Bacteria > Pseudomonadati > Pseudomonadota > Alphaproteobacteria > Hyphomonadales > Hyphomonadaceae > Hyphomonas > uncultured Hyphomonas sp. The sequence goes on from NZ_OY787456.1 coordinate 1,752,230, forward strand.
GCGCTGCGCGAGAACGCGGTTGTCACGCCGATCGCCTTTGCCGAGGCAGCCCCGGCGCGTGAGGTGATCATGGAATTTCTCGGCTACCGTGTCTGGGCCGTCGAAGTGATCGGCGTGCTGCTGTTCATCGGTGCGATGGGCAAGTCGGCCCAGTTCTTCCTGCATGTCTGGCTGCCGGACGCCATGGAAGGCCCGACGCCGGTGTCCGCCCTGATCCACGCCGCGACTATGGTGACCGCAGGTGTCTACCTTGTCTGCCTCCTGTCGCCGCTGTTCGAGTACACGCTCGTCGCTGCCGGGATGGTGACGGTGGTTGGCGCGGTTACCGCGCTCTACGCCGCAACCGTTGGCATGGCGCAGAACGACATCAAGCGCGTCATCGCCTATTCGACCTGTTCGCAGCTCGGCTACATGTTCTTCGCCGCAGGCGTCGGCGCCTATGAGGCGGCGATGTTCCACCTCTTCACGCACGCCTTCTTCAAGGCGCTCCTGTTCCTTGGCGCAGGCTCCGTGATCCACGGCATGCACCACGAGCAGGACATGCGGAAAATGGGTGGCCTCGCCAGATTCATGCCGCTGACCTATGCGGCCATGATGATCGGCACGATCGCCATCATCGGCCTCGGCGTGCCGCACACGAAACTGGGCTTTGCGGGCTTCTTCTCGAAGGATGCGATCCTGGAGAGCGCCTTCGCGGGCGGTGTCGAACATGTCGCCTTCGGCCAGATGGCTTTCTGGTTCGGTATCGTCGCGGCCTTCCTGACCAGCTTCTACTCCTGGCGCCTCATCTACATGACGTTCCACGGCCCGATGGCTTCGGAAAGCGCGCATGACGATCACGCGCATGCCGCACACGGTGCTCATGACGCCCACGCACATGACGATCATGCGCATGATGTTCACGGCCATGGCCACGATCACACGCCGCATGAGAGCCCGCCGGTCATGCTCATTCCGCTCGGCCTGCTGAGCCTTGGCGCAATCTTCTCGGGCTTCTTCTTCTACGATTACTTCGTCGACCATTCGAACGAAGCCTTCTGGGCGGGTGCGATCTATCGCGCGTCGGAAAACCATGTTCTCCACGCCCGCCATGACGTGCCGGAGTGGGTGATCTACGCCCCGCTGATCGTCACCCTTGGCGGCTTCGTCCTGGCCACGATGACCTACTTCTTCAATCGCGGCGTGGGCAAGCGCATCGCCGACAGCGGCGGCCCGCTTCACTCGCTGTTCTACAACAAGTGGTACTTCGACGAGATCTATAACGCGACGCTGGTGCGTGGCGCGGCCTTCCTGGGCAACATCTTCTGGAAGGCTGACAAGAAGGTCATCGACGGTGCCGGCGCTGACGGCATGACCGCGCTGACCCTGTTCAGTGCCCGCCGCCTGTCGGCCATGCACACCGGCCGCCTGTATCACTACGCATTCATCATTATTGGCGCAGCCCTCGTCTTCGGGGCGCTCATGTGGCTGCACGCCGGAGGGGCACACTAATGGGCGGGTTTCCCATTCTATCGGCGCTGACCTTCCTGCCGCTGGTTGGCGCACTGATCATCATGGCTGTGCGCGCAGCGACAGCTGGCAGCAGCTCGTCGGAGTCTGCCAATGAGGGGCGCACCGCGCTCCTGGCCGGCCTTGTCATCACTGGCGCGACGTTCCTCGTCTCGCTGGCGGCGTTCTTCTATTATGATCCGTCGACGCCCGGCTATCAGCTGGTCGAGCAGCACGTCTGGTACCAGTCGATCAGCTACAAGCTCGGCATTGACGGCCTGTCTCTGCCGCTGATCCTGCTGACGACGTTCCTGACGCCGATCTGCCTTCTGGCCAGCTGGAACTCGATCCATACGCGGGTCACGGAATATGTCGTTGCCTTCCTGGTGCTCGAGACGTTCATGATCGGCGTGTTTACCGCGCTCGACCTCGTCCTTTTCTACATCTTCTTCGAAGCCGGCCTGATCCCGATGTTCCTGATCATCGGCATCTGGGGCGGCAAGGAGAAGATCTACGCCGCGTTCAAATTCTTCCTCTACACGCTGCTCGGCTCGCTGCTGATGCTGGTCGCGGTCGTGTACATGTACATCACGGCAGGCAGCTCCGACTTTGAAGTGCTGGAGAAGTTCGCCTTCGATCCGCACGTGCAGACCTGGCTCTGGCTGGCCTTCATGGCGTCCTTTGCCGTGAAACTGCCGATGTGGCCGGTGCACACCTGGCTTCCGGACGCCCACGTTCAGGCGCCGACGGCAGGCTCTGTCATCCTGGCGGGCGTGCTGCTGAAGATGGGCGGCTACGGCTTCCTGCGCTTCTCGCTGCCGATGTTCCCGGATGCGAGCCATCTGTTCCAGCCGGCCATGTTCGCGCTGGCCGTCATTGCGATCGTCTACACATCGCTCGTCGCCTGGCGCCAGACGGACATGAAGAAGCTGATCGCTTATTCGTCCGTTGCGCACATGGGATTCGTCACGCTCGGTGTCTTCTCCTTCACCGAAGTTGGCGTGCAGGGCGCAATCTTCCAGATGATCAGCCACGGCTTCATCTCGGGCGCGCTCTTCCTGATCGTCGGCGTCGTCTACGACCGTATGCACACCCGCGAGATTGCGGCCTATGGCGGCCTCGTGCACCGCATGCCGGTCTATGCGACCCTGTTCATGCTGTTCACCATGGCCAATGTCGGCCTGCCGGGCACGTCGGGCTTCATCGGTGAGATCCTCACCATGGTCGGCGGCTTTCAGGCTTCGACCTGGGCGGCGGCGGGTGCGGCCCTCGGCGTGATCTTCTCGGCAGTTTACATGCTGACGCTCTACCGGCGCACCGTGTTTGGCCAGATCACCAATCCGGAACTGGAGTCCATCAAGGACATGAACCGGATCGAACTCGTCACTATCGTCCCGTTGGCGCTGCTGACGCTGCTCTTCGGCGTCGCGCCCAACCTGATCTTTAACCTGACCGAGGGCGCTGCGAAGAGCATTCTCTCGATGATGGCCGGAGGCTGATCGCCCATGCTCGACTTCACTGCCATGACCCTGGCGATCGGGCCGGAACTCTGGCTCGCCGCCACAGGCCTTCTGGGCGTGCTGCTCGGCGCGCTGCTGAAGGACAACTTCAACGGCCTGTCGTTCAAGTTCGGTGCGCTGGTCCTGTTCGTTGCGGCCGGTATCGCGGCCATGACCTATCAGGGTGGAGAGGCGTTCAACGGCCTCGTTGAAACCAACACCTTCGTCAATTTTGCCAAGATCGTTTCGTTCATTGTCGGCGGCCTCGCGCTGGTGATGTCGGAAGGCTTCCTGAAGCGTCACGAGACAGCGCGTTACGAATACGCGCTGCTGACGATCTTCGCGTCGCTCGGCATGGGCATCATCCTGTCCGCATCGAACCTGATGACGCTTTACATGGGTATCGAGACGCTCAGCCTGTCGTCCTATGTGCTGGCCGCTTTCCATCGCGACTCCGCGCGTTCCTCCGAGGCCGGCCTGAAGTATGTGATCCTCGGCTCGCTCGCCTCCGGCATGCTGCTCTACGGAGCATCGCTGGTCTACGGCTTCTCCGGCACGACGTTCTATGAAGGCATCGCGGCCGCGGATCCGTCCGTCGGCCTGATGTTCGGCATGGTGCTGATGATTGTCGGCCTGGCCTTCAAGGTCTCTGCCGCGCCGATGCACGTCTGGACGCCGGACGTTTACGAAGGGGCCCCGACACCGGTCGGTGCGTTCTTCGGTGCCGCGCCGAAAATGGCCGCCATGGTCGTGTTCGCGAATGTGATGTTCCAGGTCTTCGGCGATGTCATGGACCAGTGGCAGATGATCATCGCGATCATTGCCGGCCTTTCCATGCTGATCGGCGCCTTTGGCGGCCTCACGCAGACCAATATCAAGCGCCTTCTGGGCTATTCCTCAATCGCCAATGTCGGCTATGCGCTGATGGCGGTGGCCGCAGGCAAGGAACTCGGCGCCGGTCCGCTGCTGACCTTCATGACGCTCTATGTCGTCACGTCGCTCGGCCTGTTCGCTGCCGTTCTGTCCATGCGCCGCCAGGGCGGCATGGTGGAAGGTATCTCCGAACTGGGCGGCCTGATGAGCAAGCGTCCGATGCTCGCCATTGCGCTCTCGGTCCTGATCTGGTCCGTGGCCGGCCTGCCGCCATTCGGCGGGTTCCTCGGAAAGTGGGTCGTGCTGGAAGCCGGCGTGAGCGCCGGACTGTACCCGCTGGCGATCATCCTCGTCCTCGCCTCGGTCGTGTCGCTTGGCTACTATCTGCGCCTGATCAAGATCATGTGGTTCGATGAGCCGACGGAACGGTTCGAAACCATCGATGGATCCGTCTCGCTGGTCGTCCTGGCTTCGTCCCTGTTCGTGATCGTGTTCATGGTCTTCTTCTTCCTGCTCAGCGGGTGGACAGACCAGGCTGCGCTGGGGATCACGGCTTGATCCAAGCCTGGCCCGTCCATCGCTACGACACGATAGACAGCACCAATACTGAAGCCCGGCGGCGGGCCCAGGCAGGCGGCTTCGAGAACTGCTGGATCCTCGCGGACGAACAGACCGCAGGCCGGGGCAGGCTGCAGCGCAACTGGGCCTCGCCCAAAGGCAACATCTTCACCTCTGCGCTGTTCCGGGAGCCGGGCGGTATCCAGGTCGCGTCGCGTATTCCGTTCGCGGCAGCCCTCGCCGTCAGCGATACGGCGCTTGAGTATGCGCCGGCGGCAGATGTGCGCGTGAAATGGCCGAATGACGTACGTGTGAACAAAGCCAAACTTTCCGGCATTCTGATCGAAACCGGGCAGGATGCGCAGGGGCTGTGGGTCATCGCGGGCATGGGCGTGAACGTGGCTCAGGTACCGCCGGAGGCCGGGCAGGCCGCGACCTGCATCGCTGATCTCGCTGGCAGGGAAGACCTTGATCATATTGATGTATTTGGTTCGCTGACGCGTCATTTCATGACCCGGCTTTCACAGGCGCGCGAAGGCTTCGGCCCGGTCCGCCTGGACTGGTTGAAGCGCGCAGAAGGGCTCGGCAGCACGGTGCGGGTCTCACCCGGCGGCGTGCCAATGGAAGGCATTTTCGAGGACATGGCAGCGGACGGCGGCCTGATCCTCAGATTGCCGGATGGATCGCGACAGACCATAAGGGCCGGCGATGTACATCTTATTGGAGAGGTCTGAAGCGAATGCTGCTCGCCATCGACGTTGGCAACACGAATACGGTCTTCGGCATCCATGACGGCAACGCATGGGTAAACCAGTGGCGCAGCGCCACGGACCCCACCAAGACCGCGGATGACCACGCCGCCTGGCTGTGGCGGCTGGCCGACATGCACGGGGCCGATCTCAGCCAGATCAATGGCTGCGTGATCTCGACCGTTGTGCCGCAGGCCGTGTTCAACTTCCGTAACCTTGCCCGCCGCTACCTGCATGTGGAGCCGATGTTCATCGGCGATCCGAGCCTAAAGACCGGCATGGAAATCCGTATCAATCGGCCGGAGCAGGTGGGCGCCGACCGGATTGTCAGCGCCCTTGGCGCGCACAAGAAATATCCCGGCAATCTGGTTGTCATCGACAGCGGCACAGCGACAACGTTCGATGTGGTTGCAGAGGATGGCGCCTTTGAGGGCGGTATCATTTCGCCGGGCATCAACCTGTCTGTGAAGGCGCTGCACGATGCGGCTGCCCAGCTGCCGCGCATCGCCATCCAGCGTCCGCCGCAGGTGATCGGTCAGGATACAATCTCTGCCATGCAATCCGGCGTGTTCTGGGGATATATCGACCTGATCGACGGCCTCGTGAACCGGATCAAGGCGGAGTACGGCAAGCCGATGAGCGTGGTGGCCACAGGCGGTGTCGCCTCCCTGTTCGAAGGCGCCAGCGAAACCATCGACCATTACGACCAGGACCTCCTCATCCGGGGGCTGCTGGAAATCTATCGCCTCAATAAATAGGACCACATGCCAGATACAGCCTCCACCCGGGACGAACTCGTCTTCCTGCCGCTCGGCGGATGCGGCGAGATCGGCATGAATCTCAACGCCTATGGCTATGGCCCGCCGGAGGCGCGGCGCTGGATTCTCGCGGACCTGGGCGTGACGTTCGGCAGCGACGACACGCCGGGCGTGGACCTGATCTGTGCGGACCCGGACTACCTGATCGGCGAGACGATTGATGCTGTCTTCCTGACGCATGCGCATGAAGACCATATCGGCGCCGTCGGCCTGATCTATCCGCGTCTTGGCATCAAGGCGCCGATCTATGCCACGCCGTTCACGGCAGAACTCGTCCGTTCCAAGATGGAAGAACGCGGTGTGGAGACCGATGCTCTGAAAGTCATCTCGATGGGCGGAAAGGTTCAGGCGGGTCCGTTCGAGGTGACCTATGTCACGCTGACCCACTCGATCCCGGAGCCAAACGCGCTGGCCATCCGGACGCCGGCGGGCGTCGTCCTGCACACGGGTGACTGGAAGATCGATCCGGATCCGCAGATTGGTTCGACCACGGACGTGGAGGGGCTGACATCGCTTGGCGATGAAGGCGTGCTCGCCATGGTCTGCGATTCCACGAACGTGTTCGAGGAAGGCGAGGCAGGGTCAGAGGAGACAGTCCGTCAGGGGCTCGTGGACCTGATCGCGCAGCAGAAGACCGGGGCGGTCGCCGTCACGACCTTTGCGTCCAATGTGGCGCGGGTGAAGTCCATCATCGATGCGGCCACGCAGGCCGACCGGCATGTCTGCCTCGTCGGGCGCAGCATGCACAAGATCACGAATGCGGCGAAGGCGGTCGGCATCCTGCCGCCAAATCTGGAATTCGTTGAGGAAGGTGAGGCGGGGCATTTCCCGCCGGAGCACATTCTTTACCTCTGCACCGGCAGCCAGGGTGAGCCACGTGCTGCCCTGTCCCGAATCGCGCGTGGGGACCACCGCCATGTGATCCTTCGGGAAGGTGATACGGTGATCTTTTCCTCGCGCCAGATTCCCGGAAACGAGAAGGGGATCTTCGAGCTGCAGAACGGCCTGGCCGAAAAGGGTATCCGCGTGATCACGCCGCGCATGGTGCCGCAGAAGATTCACGTTTCCGGCCATCCGTGCCGGGACGAGCTGCGCCGGATGTACCAGTGGGTGCGCCCGCGGATTTCCGTGCCTGTCCATGGCGAGCGCCGCCACATCATGGAACATGCCGCTTATGCGAAGTCACTGCAGGTGGCGGAGGCGATCACGCCGCGCAATGGCAGTCTCATCCGTCTTGCGCCGGGGCCGGCGGAAATCGTCGATGAAGTGCCGAACGGCCGCCTGTTCCTGGATGGCAACCAGCTTGTGCCGGAAGGCGCGCAGGGCATCCAGGAGCGCCGGAAACTGTCGTGGAATGGCGTCGTCTTCGCGAGTGTCTCCCTCGACGGCCATGGCAACATCATGGATGGACCGGTCGTCGTCGTGAAAGGCTTTTCCGAGCCTGACGGTCGGCTGGCAGACGAAAGCCTTGAAAGTCTTGAAGAGGCGGCCGACATTGCTGTCAGCAATATGAAACGCAAGGATCGCTTCAATGATGATGCGGTCGAGCGGGCCATCGGCCGCGCGCTTCGAAAGGCCGCAGAGACAGCCTGGGGCATGCGCCCGATGATCGAAGTCGTTGTTTTGAGGACCTGAGTATCATGAGTGAATTCAAGATCGGACCGTTGAACCATGTCGGCGTGGCCGTGCCGGACCTGGAAGAAGCCTGCGAAACTTATCGTACGCTCTACGGCGCGACGGACATCACCACGCCCTTCGACATGCCGGAACAGGGCGTGAAAGTCTGCTTCGTGAACCTGCCGAACAGCCAGATCGAGCTGATCGAGCCGCTGAACGAAGACTCCCCGATCCATAACTTCATCCAGAAGAATCCGAAGGGTGGACAGCACCATGTCTGCTTTGAAGTGGACGACATCAACCAGGCCGTCGAAGAGATGGGCAAGCGTGGCGCGACCGTGCTCGGCAAGCCCCGCATCGGTGCCCACGGTACGATGATCATCTTCGTTCACCCGAAGAACTCCAACGGTGTCCTGATCGAACTGATGGAAAGCCCGAAAGGCGCTCACTGATGCAAATCATGAGCGGGCTGGTCGTTTTCACGATCGCCTGGTGGATCTGCTTCTTCACAGTCCTTCCCATTGGCGTCCAGGGCCAGTGGGAAGACGGCTCCACGGCTGACGGAACCGAAGAAGCGGCCCCGAAACATCCCATGATCGGCAAAAAAGCCTTGTGGGCCACTATCGGCGCCGTCGTGATCACGGCAATTGCGGCGGTGGTCGTGCCACGCCTGCTTGCGCAATAGGTGGCGCTGCGGCTAGGTGAGCCGCGTTTTACAACAAGTCCCCGGGGATTCGATGCGGCTTTCCAGATACTTCCTGCCCGTTTCCAAGGAAGCGCCGGCAGATGCGGCCATTGTCTCGCACAAGCTGATGCTGCGCACCGGCATGGTGCGCCAGAACGGAGCGGGCATCTACACATGGCTGCCGCTCGGCTATCGCGTCCTGAAGAAGATCGAACAGATCGTGCGGGAAGAGATGAACCGTGCGGGCGCTGTCGAGCTTCTCATGCCGACGCTTCAGCAGGCCGACCTCTGGCGGGAGTCCGGCCGCTATGACGACTATGGCAAGGAGATGCTGCGCATCACGGACCGGCATGACCGGGACATGCTCTACGGCCCGACCAATGAAGAGCTGATCACCGACGTCTTCCGCTCCTATGTGAAGAGCTACAAGCAGCTGCCGCTGAACCTGTATCACCAGCAGTGGAAATTCCGCGATGAAGTCCGCCCGCGTTTCGGCGTGATGCGTGGCCGCGAATTCCTGATGAAGGATGCCTATTCCTTCGACCTGACCGAGGACGGTGCCCGCGTCGCCTACTACAAGATGTTCTGCGCCTATCTGAACGCGTTCAGCCGCATGGGCCTCACCGCCGTGCCGATGCGTGCCGATACTGGGCCGATTGGCGGCGAACTCAGCCACGAATTCATTATCCTGGCCGACACGGGCGAGAGCGCGGTCTTCTGCGACAAGACCCTTCTGGATATGGAGCCGCCCGGCCTCGACCTCGATTTCGACAGCGACCTGACCGGGGAAGTGGAGAAGCGTACGCAGTTCTATGCGGCCACCGAAGAGATGCACGACGAAGTGGCCTTCGCGGCCATCCCGGAAGACCGTCAGGTCTCCGCGCGCGGTATTGAAGTCGGCCACATCTTCAATTTCGGCACCAAGTATTCGAAGCCGATGAATGCCGTGGTGCAGGGGCCGGATGGCCAGATGGTGCCGGTCCAGATGGGCAGCTATGGCATTGGCGTCTCGCGCCTTGTCGGCGGCATCATCGAGGCCTGCCATGACGACAATGGCATTGTTTGGCCGGAGGCGGTTGCGCCATTCCATGTCGGCCTGATCAACATGCGGGTCGGTGACGAAGGCTGCGACAAGGCCTGCGGCGATCTCTACGAACAACTCGAAGCGGCCGGCATCGACACGCTGTATGATGACACCGACGACCGGGCCGGCGCGAAGTTCGCGCGGATGGAGCTGATCGGCTTGCCCTGGCAGCTGGTGATCGGCCCGAAAGGCCTTGAAAAGGGCATAGTTGAAGTCAAGAACCGCAAGACCGGCGAGAAGGTGGAGCTGCCTTTCGCTGAAGTGATTGCAAAGGTTACGCCCGCATGAGTCAGGCCGCTGCGCCATTCGGACGTCTCGAACGGACCCTGGCCTGGCGGTACCTGCGCGCCAAGCGCGAGCATGGTGGTGCGAGCCTGATCTCGATCATCTCCTTCGTCGGCATCTTCTTCGCCGTCGCTGCGCTGATCATCACCATGTCGATCATGAGCGGGTTCCGCGCGACGCTGCTGGACGCTCTGTTGGGCGGTCAGCCGCATGTCCATGCGATCGTCAATCAATACTCTGAAGCCGAGGCGGAGGCGATTGCCGACAAGATCCGCGAGATCCCGGGCGTCACCAGCGCGTCGCCCTATATCGAGGAATATGTCCTCGTCACCGCCAATGGCCGCAAGACAGGCGCCGTTGTCCGGGCGATGCGGAATGAGGATCTCGCGACCCTGTCCTTCCTGAAGGACCATGGGCAGGCCGCGATCGATGCTGGCTTCGGTGTCGGCAAGAATGGCGGCAACACGATCATGATGGGGTCGTTCCTGGCGGCGGGCCGGGAAGGGCTCGGCGTCCTTCCGGGCGACAAGGTGGAGATCATCACCACCGGCACGAATGCGAGCGTCATGGGCGCAACGCCGCGCTCCAAGGCCTATACGGTGGGCGAAATCTTCTCGACCGGCAGTGTCGAGCTCGACATGGCCTATATCTTCATGCCGATGGACCAGGCGCAGATTCTGTTCCAGTCCAAGGATCGCTACCAGATGCTCGACATCCGGTTGAAGGATCCGGACAGGACACAGGAGGCCATGCAGGCCATCGCGCTCGCCACTGGCAATGCGGTGCGGATGTATGACTGGAAGAGCCAGCGCGCGGCATACCTGAATGCCCTGAAGGTTGAGCGCACCATGGTGCGGCTGCTGGTCATGGTGATCATGGGGATCGCGACGCTCAACATTATCGTCGGCGTCGTGATGCTGGTGAAGAACAAGACCCGTGACATTGCAATCCTGCGCACCATCGGCCTCGGCCGGGGCGGCGTGCTGCGTGTGTTCCTGATGGTCGGCACCGTGCTCGGCACGCTGGGCGCGCTGCTCGGCATGACGGTCGGTGTCCTCTTCATCCTCAACATCGGCGCCATCGAGGCCTTCATCAATCTGTTCATGGACGGCGGCAAAGTGTTTGACGCGGAGACCTATGGCCTCGCGCACCTGCCGGCGATCCTCGACTGGGCTGACGTGTTCAGCACGGGGCTCTACGCCCTGCTGATGTCGGCGGGCGTCTCCCTTATCCCGGCCTGGTGGGCCTCCCGCCAGGATCCGGTCAGCGCGCTGAGGTTCGAGTGATGGCGGCGCCTGTGCTCGAACTTTCCGGCATCGATCGCGCCTACAAGACGGCGGCGGGCGAGTTGAACGTGCTGTCCGGCGCGCAGCTGAAGCTGCGGGCGGGCGAACTGGTCGGCCTGATTGGCCCGTCCGGGTCCGGCAAGTCGACCCTCTTGCACACGGCTGGCCTGCTGGAACGTCCGGAGGCTGGCGCCGTCCTGCTGGATGGCGTCGATTGCCTGAAGCTGGATGACAAGTCCCGCACGGCGCTGCGCCGCTCCAAGATCGGCTTCGTCTACCAGTTTCACCATCTGCTGCCGGAGTTCAACGCCGCGGACAATGTAGCCATGCCGCTGATGATTGCCGGCGTCGCCCGCAAGGCCGCGCGGGAAAAAGCCGCTGAGCTTCTCGCCGAAATGGGGCTGGAGCACCGGGCGGATCACCAGCCGGGCCAGATGTCCGGCGGGGAGCAGCAGCGCGTTGCCATCGCCCGGGCGCTGGCGAACACGCCACGTCTTGTGATCGCCGACGAACCGACCGGCAATCTCGATCCCGCGACGACCGAGCGGGTCTTTGCCACCTTCATCAAGATGGCCCGGGAAGAGGGCGCCGCCGTGCTGGTGGCGACTCACAACCACGCCCTGACGGCCCATATGGACCGCGTCCTGACGCTGGAAGACGGCAAACTGGTTCCCTACGAGCCGGAATAAGCTGTGAATCCCGGGCATTGCGAACTGGTCTGGCACGGCCGGGCCCGTCAGTTTATCCTGTCCGCAGGAGAATAAGCCCTTGTCCGAGTCGCCCTTCATCCATCTTGCCATCCGCTCCAGCTATTCGCTGCTGGAGAGCATGATTTCGCCGAAGGAGGTGAAAGCCTGGTGCGAGGAACACCTCGTGCCGGCGGTGGCGATCACCGACCGGAACAATCTGTTCGGCGCGCTCGAAATCTCGCTCACCCTGTCGGGGGCCGGCATCCAGCCAATTATGGCCTGCTGTTTCGATGTGGTGGAGGACGTACCGCGGGCCGAGCCGTCCCGCCTGTCGCTCTACGCCCAGAACGAGGCGGGCTACCGCCGCCTGATGTACCTGTCTTCGCGCGCCTATCTGGACGCGGCCGATGGCGTGCCGAAACTCTCCCGCGCGCTGGTGATGGAGCAGACCGAAGGCCTGATCGTGCTGACCGGCGGGGCCGAGGGTGAGGTGGCCAAGCACCTTCTGAAGGGCCGTGTCGCGGATGCGCGGACGGAACTGTCGACGCTGGCGAGCGCCTATCCGGGCCGCTGCTATGTCGAGATCACGCGTCACGGCACGCCGGAGGAGCGGGCGATCGAGGAAGGCCTGATCGAGCTGGCTTACGAGCTGGAGCTGCCGCTGGTCGCCACGCACGATGCGCGCTTCATGAAACCGGACGACGCGCAGGCGCACGACGCCATGATGTGTATTTCCAATGGCGAGTATCTCGGCCAGCCGGACCGCAAGCAGGTCAGCGCTCAGCAATACCTGAAATCGCCTTCGGAAATGCGGCTGCTGTTCGCAGACCTGCCGGAAGCCATCGAGAACACGGTCGAGATTGCCCGGCGCTGCGCCGTCAAATCGGAGACGCACAAGCCGATCCTGCCGAACTTTTCGAATGAAGGCCGCTCCGAGGCCGAGGAATTGCGCAAGCAGGCGCTGGAAGGCCTTGAGTTCCGCCTGAGCGAAGCCGACCAGCTCTATGCTGAGCGTGAGACCTATTTCAAACGGCTGGATTATGAGCTCGGCATCATCGAGCGCATGGGGTTCCCCGGTTACTTCCTGATCGTTTCGGACTTCATCAAATGGGCCAAGGAACATGGCATTCCGGTCGGACCGGGCCGGGGGTCCGGTGCCGGTTCGCTCGTCGCCTGGGTCCTTCTGATCACAGACCTTGATCCGCTGCGCTTTGATCTCCTGTTCGAACGCTTCCTGAATCCGGAACGTGTTTCGATGCCGGACTTCGACATCGACTTCTGTCAGGAACGCCGGAGTGAAGTGATCCGCTATGTCCGCGACAAATATGGCGCGGACTCTGTGGCCATGATCATCACCTTCGGTACGCTGCAGGCGAAGGCTGTGGTGCGCGATGTCGGCAGGGTCATGCAGATGCCTTATGGTCAGGTTGACCGCCTCGCCAAGCTGATCCCGTTCAATCCGGCCAACCCGCCGAAGCTTCAGGAAGCGATCGACGACGAGCCGAAATTCTATGAGGAAATGGACGCCGACGAGCGGGTCGGTGAACTTCTCAAGATCGCGCTGAAGCTGGAAGGCAAATACCGGAACGCCGGTACGCACGCCGCCGGTGTCGTCATCGGCGACCGGCCACTTGTGGAACTCGTGCCACTCTACAACGATCCGAGGGCGGATCTTCCGGCAACCCAGTTCAACATGAAGTACGCCGAGACGGCGGGCCTCGTGAAGTTCGACTTTCTTGGTCTGAAAACCCTGACCGTGATTGACCGGGCGCTGAAATTCATCCGGCGGGATGGCAAGGATGTCGGTCCGGAGTGGAAGAGCCTCGACGATCAGGCCACGTACGACATGATGGGCGGCGGCGACACGCTGGGTGTCTTCCAGCTTGAAGGCGCGGGCATGCGCGACACGCTGAAGAAAGTGCGCCCGCACAGCCTGGAAGACGTGATCGCCATCATCTCGCTCTATCGACCGGGCCCGATGGAAAACATCCCTGTCTATATCGAAGGCAAGGAAAACCCGGAGAGCGTCCAGTATGCTCACCCTGATCTGAAGCCTGTGCTGGAGGCCACCTATGGTGTGCCGGTCTATCAGGAACAGGTCATGCGGATGGCACAGGAAATCGCGGGCTATTCGCTCGGCGATGCTGACCTGCTGCGCCGCGCCATGGGTAAGAAAAAAGTCGAAGAGATGATCGCCCAGCGGAAGCGCTTCGTGGAAGGCGCGGCGGCGAACAAGCAGATGGAAGCCCCGCTCGCCAACGAAATCTTCGACACGATGGAGAAGTTTGCGGGCTACGGCTTCAACAAGTCACACGCTGCGGCCTACGCCCTGATCGGCTATCATACCGGCTATCTGAAGCGCCATTTCGCGGTCGAGTTCCTGGCCGCCTCCATGAGCCTCGATCTCGGCAACACGGACAAGCTCGCTGCCTTCTTCCAGGAAGCCAAGCGTCTGAAGATCCCGGTGATTGCACCGGACGTGAATTCTTCCACCGCCGACTTCGATGTGCGCGACGGTTCCATCGTCTATGCGCTTGGCGCCCTGAAAGGTGTCGGCCTGGAAGCCATGAAACACGTCGTGGCGATCCGGGAGAAGGACGGCCCGTTCAAGGACATCTACGACTTCGCCGAACGCGTCGATCCGAAGCATGTGAACAAGAAGGCCTTCGAATCCCTCGCCAAGGCCGGGGCATTCGACTGTTTCGACAAGAACCGCGCGCGCGTGCTCGCCGGGGCGCCGATGCTGGCGCAGATGGCTGCGAGTGCCGCAGAAGACCGGATGGGCGGGCAGGGCGGCCTGTTCGGAGATGCCGAACCGGCGCTGCGGCCCGCGATGCCCGCCGCCAAGGCGTGGAACGGCCAGCAGAAACTGGACGAGGAATTCCGCTCCATCGGCTTCTACTTCTCCGGCCACCCGCTGGACGATGTACTGTCCGGCCTCGACCGGGAGCGGGTGACGCTGGCGATGGAGATCGAGGAACGGGCCTCCGACGGGAAGCCTATCGAAATGATCGGTATCGTGCGTCTGCGCTCCGACAAGCCCGCCCGCAATGGCGGCAAGTTCGCCTTCCTCACCTTGTCAGACCCGACGGGGGAGGTGGAGATGATGGTCTTCCCGGAAACCCTGTCCCAGAATTACGACCTGCTGCAGGTCGGCAACGCGGTTGCGGTGACGGTCGGGGTGAAGCGCAACGGGGAGGAGATCCGCCTCAATGCTGAACGGGTGCTGCCGCTGGAATCGGCTCGCCTCAGCCGGGGCATGGGGGCGCTGAAAGTGCGCCTCGCGGTGGGTGCCAACCCGGCGGAGATTGCAGGCGTCGTCGGCCACCTCGCCAAGCTGCCCGATGCCGAGCGGGGGGATATCCTCGTCGAGGTGCCACTGGACGATGGCCGGCTGGTGATCCTGAAACTGCCAGCGACCTACACGATCAGCCTGAAAGCCCAGCGGGCCCTGAAGGATGTGCCCGGCGTGGAGCGGGTGGAGCCCCTGAAAGCCGCCTGATGGTCCATTATGGTCATGGCAGGTCATGTCCGTCCCGGTCATGATCATGGCATAGTCCGGTATGGTCATGAAAAGGTCACCGGAAGTCCTGCCAAAACAGGCGTCAGACCGCTTGCCCGACAGGGGAATATCTGTATAAGCCGCCTCATCTAAAACCAGTTCACGGGTGCATCCGGTGCTGCGGGCCATGGTGGTCCAAAGTTCCACCCGTGACGGCCAACCGGATGGAGACAATCGATGGCCCTACCTGACTTCACCATGCGTCAGCTGCTCGAAGCTGGCGTTCACTTCGGTCACCAAACCCACCGCTGGAACCCGCGCATGAAGCCGTACATCTACGGCGAGCGCTCCGGCATTCACATCATGGACCTGTCCAAGACTGTGCCGGCTCTGCACCAGTCACTGCTGTTCGTGCGTGATACGGTGGCCAAGGGTGGCCGCGTCCTGTTCGTCGGCACCAAGCGCCAGGCCCAGGAGCCGGTTGCTGAAGCCGCACAGCGCTGCGCCCAGTACTACATGAACCACCGCTGGCTCGGCGGCACGCTGACCAACTGGTCCACCGTTTCCAACTCGATCAAGCAACTGCGCGAACTGAACGCGATGTTTGAAACGGGCGGCGGCTCCGGCCTGACCAAGAAAGAGCTGCTCGATCTTGAGCGCCGTCGTGAGAAACTCCAGAAATCTCTGGGCGGTATCGCTGACATGGGCGGCCTGCCGTCGGCCATGATCGTGATCGACACCAACAAGGAAGCCATCGCCGTTCAGGAAGCCCGCAAGCTGGGCATCCCGGTTGTGGCCGTCCTGGACACCAACTGTGACCCGGCCGACGCCGACTATGGCTTCCCGGGCAACGACGACGCTGCACGCGCCATCTCGCTCTACTGCAACCTGTTCGCCGACGCCGTTCTCGACGGCCTGGCAGAATCCTCCGCTGGCCTGGGCATGGACCTCGGCGAGCTGGAAGACGTTACGGGCGTTGTGGATGCTGACGTCGCTGCAGCAGACGAAACGGCTGACGAAACCGGCGCATAAGCCGCTCCGGTACAATCGAGACTGAGGGAATACAGCTATGGCTGAGATTACAGCTGCGCTTGTGAAGGCGCTCCGTGAAAAAACGGGCGCTGGCATGATGGACGCCAAGAAGGCGCTCGTCGAAAACAATGGTGACGAAGCGGCGGCCACCGATTGGCTGCGTGCGAAAGGCCTGTCCAAGGCTGCCAAGAAGTCTGGCCGTACGGCCGCTGACGGCCTGGTGGCTGTGCAGGTTTCCGAGGACGGCAAGTCCGGCGCCATCGTCGAACTGAACGCCGAAACGGACTTCGTTGCCCGTAACGAGAAGTTCCAGTCCGCTCTGGCAGGCATCACGAAGGCTGCCCTGGGCACCGACGGTTCCGTCGAAGCCCTCTCAGCTGCCCCATCGCCGGATGGCGAAGGTTCGGTCGATGACCTGATCAAGCGCCTGATCGCCACGATCGGTGAGAACATGACCCTGCGCCGCTCCGCCAAACTTACGGCAGACGGCAAGGTCGCGTCCTACATCCACAACGCCGAAGCCGCTGGCATGGGCAAAGTGGGCGTGCTGGTTGCGCTCGACGGTTCCGGTGACCTGGACGAGATCGGCCGCAAGGTTGCAATGCACATCGCTGCAACGTCGCCGGCTGCTGCCACGACGGACGAGCTGGACCAGTCGATCGTCGAAGCTGAAAAGCGCGTCCTGACCGAGCAGGCCCGTGAGAGCGGCAAGCCGGATGCTGTCATCGAGAAGATGATCGTTGGCCGCATGCAGAAGTTCTACAAGGAAGTCGTGCTCGTCGAGCAGCCTTTCGTCATGAACCCCGACCAGACGGTTGGTGAGTTCCTGAAAGGCGAAGGCGCGACGCTGAAAGGCTTCGTCCACTTCAAGCTCGGCGAAGGCGTCGAGAAGGAAGAGGACAACTTCGCAGACGAAGTCGCTTCCATGACAAAAGGCGCCTGATCAGGCTTGCCTTTCCGCCCGCAAGGGGCTTTGAACATCCCGGTCGCCCATGACAGGCGGCCGGGAATCTTTTAGGAGGCCGTAAGGTCTTCAGCGAAGGGAAAAAGACGATGCCGAGCGGGGATCCCGAGACAAGCGAACTCAAGTACAAACGCGTACTGCTCAAGCTGTCAGGGGAGGCCCTCATGGGCCCCGGCCAGTTCGGAATCGATATCCCGACCTGCGAGAAATTTGCCAAGGCGATCAAGGAAGCCCGCGAATCCGGGGCAGAGATTTGCCTGGTTATCGGTGGCGGAAACATCTTCCGCGGCGTGGCAGGGGCAGCAAAAGGCATGGAGCGTGCCCAGGCGGACTCCATGGGCATGCTGGCCACCGTGATGAACGCCCTCGCCATGCAGAGCGTGCTGGAAAACATGGACGTGCCGACGCGCGTGCTTTCGGCCATCCATATGGAGGCCATCTGCGAACCCTATATCCGCCGCCGCGCCCAGCGCCACATGGAGAAGGGCCGGATTGTCATTTTCGCCGCGGGCATCGGCAATCCGTTCTTCACAACCGATACCGGGGCGGCGCTGCGCGCCATCGAAATGAATTGTGATGCGCTGCTGAAGGGCACGCAAGTGGACGGTGTCTACACCGCCGATCCGAAGCTGGATGCATCGGCCACCCGTTATGATGATGTGTCCTACCAGGAGTTGCTGGTGAAAGACCTTCGTGTGATGGATTCTTCTGCAGTTAGTCTGATGCGTGACAACAACATCCCGATCGTGGTGTTCTCGCTGAAGGAAGAAGGGTCGCTGCTGAAAGTGCTGCACGGACAGGGCACCTCTACGACAATTACGAACAAGGGAGCGTCTTCCAAATGAGCTATGACAAGAAAGACCTGGAGCGCCGCATGGAAGGCGCACTGGCATCGCTCTCCACGGAATTCAGCGGCCTGCGTACGGGCCGGGCGTCCGTGAACCTGCTCGATTCCATCATGGTGCCGGCTTACGGCTCGACCGTGCCGCTGAACCAGGTGGCGTCCGTCACCGTGACCGATACGCGGATGCTGTCGGTGAATGTCTGGGACAAATCCGTGGTTGGCGCGACTGACCGCGCGATTCGCGAATCGGGACTTGGCCTGAATCCGGTTGTAGACGGCCAGAACCTTCGCCTGCCGATTCCGCCGCTGAATGAAGAGCGCCGCAAAGAGCTTCAGAAAGTCGCCGGCAAATATGCGGAAGCTGCGCGCGTCGCGATCCGCAACATCCGCCGGGATGGCATGGACAGCCTGAAAGCGATGGAAAAGGACGGCGAGATCAGTGAAGACCGCCATCACGGCCTTTCCGACGAAGTCCAGAAGCTGACAGACACCTACGTCGCCAAAGTCGACGAAGCGCTGAAGGCCAAGGAAGCGGAGATCATGCAGGTCTGATGTCCCGCGAACCCGCCCCCGCTTCAGAGGGCGCCGGGGCAAAGGGGCTGCCGGGGCCGCAGCACGTTGCCATCATCATGGATGGCAACGGACGCTGGGCGAAGGCCAGAGGACTGCCGCGGGCAGCGGGCCATGAGCGTGGGGTGGAAGCCTTGCGCCGGACCGTCGAAGCCGCCCCGGAACTCGGTATCCGCTACCTGACCGTCTTCTCCTTCTCGACAGAAAACTGGCGCCGACCGGCAGCAGAAGTTAGTGCCCTGTTCGGCTTGCTGAAAGCATACGTCCAGCGTGACCTTGGCCGCCTGAAGCGGGAAGGCGTACGCATTCGTGTGCTTGGCCGCCGGACCGGCCTGCCGGCGGATATCGCAGAGCTTGTCGACAAGGCCGAGCGGGAAACCGCCACGAACTCGGATTTCTACCTCAACATCGCCTTCAACTATGGTGGCCGGGAAGAGATCCTTCGGGCCACGCAGAAACTGGCTGACGCAATCCAGCGCGGAGACGTTCAGGCAGACGCGGTCGACGAAGCCGCATTCTCAAAGTTTCTGGACACGGACGGCATTCCCGATCCTGACTTGTTGATCCGCACCAGCGGGGAATACCGCCTTTCGAATTTCCTTCTGTGGCAGGCGGCCTATGCCGAGTTGATCTTCACCGATGTGCTGTGGCCGGATTTCGACAAATCGGCGCTCGAGCAAGCCATACTGGAATTCCGGAACCGGGAACGGCGGTTCGGGGCTGTCACTTCGGAGCCGCGCTGATGGGTGACTGGACGCCTCGGGAGCTCAGATTTTCAAATCTGGGACTGCGCCTGATATCTTCAGCCATCCTGATCCCGCTCGGCCTTGCCGCGGTCTGGTCAGGCGGCTGGGGGCTGGCTGTCGCTTGTGCCGTAGCGGCTGGAATCATGGCGTGGGAGTGGGGTCACATCAGCGGTTTTGTGAGGCCGGCCCTGCTTGTGGTGTTCGCTGCGCTCGCGTGCCTGGCGCTTCCGCTGGGAGATTCCGCTCTCGCGCTGACGATCATCCTGGCGGGATTGGTTTATGCGGCGCTCTCGGCAAAGGGGGGCTGGAACCATCGGGGCAGTGCGGTCTTTGGGCTGATCTACGTCACCTTGCTGCCCGCATCGCTTTGGCTGCTTCGGGAAGGGCCATGGGATGGCCGCTCGGCAGCGCTCTATTTCATGTCGTTCGTCTGGGCGTCCGATGCCGCGGCTTATTTCACGGGACGGGGGCTCGGTGGTCCGCGCCTGTTGCCCAAGGAGAGTCCGAACAAGACCTGGAGCGGCGCGATCGGCGCGGTTGTCGCCTGTGTCGTCTGCGGTGTTGCTGCCGCTGACATCCAACGCGTGCCTTTCGCAGGGTGGATCCTGGCCGGTATCGGTATTTCCGTGGTGGCCCAGCTTGGTGACCTGTTTGAAAGCGGCCTGAAGCGGCGCTTTCGGGTCAAGGATTCCGGGTCCATCCTGCCGGGGCATGGCGGCGTCATGGACCGTGTGGATGGCCTTGGCGCCGTGGCGTTCTTCACCGTACTGGCTTTCCATATTGCACCTGACCTGCCGGATATGCTTGGGCTGCAGGCATGACCGCCGCGCGTGCAATTTCTATTATGGGATCGACCGGGTCCATCGGGTGCTCCGCGCTGGATGTCATCAGTCATGCCAACAAAGCTGGTGAGGGCGGCTTTGACGTCGTGGCGCTCACGGCCGGCAGCAATGCCGAAAAACTGGCGGAACAAGCACTTGAATGCCGGCCCCAGATCGCCGTGATCGCCGATGAGCGCCAGCTGCCAGTCCTGAAAGAGCGGCTGGCGGGTAGTGGCATCGAGGTGGCTGGCGGAATTGACGCCGTCACTGAAGCGGCGACCCGTCCCGCGAGAGTGCTCGCGGCGATCGTCGGCGCGGCCGGTCTGGAATCGACGCTGGCTGCAGTTCAGGCGGGGAACGATGTCGCAATCGCCAACAAGGAAAGCGTCGTCTGCGGCGGCCGGCTTATCCTTGAAGAAGCCAGAAAGGCCGGGGTGACCGTTCTGCCGGTCGA
The DNA here is from genome assembly GCF_963678875.1 of uncultured Hyphomonas sp. Classification (NCBI taxonomy): domain Bacteria; kingdom Pseudomonadati; phylum Pseudomonadota; class Alphaproteobacteria; order Hyphomonadales; family Hyphomonadaceae; genus Hyphomonas; species uncultured Hyphomonas sp. The sequence continues at coordinate 1,772,794 of NZ_OY787456.1, forward strand.
TTCTGAGCACAGCGCCATTCATCAATGCCTGGGCGACGGCAAGTCGCTGGAGAAGCTGACGATCACGGCGTCCGGCGGACCGTTCCGTACGGCGACGCTTGATCAGATGCGTGTGGCCAGTCCTGAAGCCGCCGCGGCCCATCCGAACTGGGCCATGGGGATCAAGAATTCCATCGACAGTGCGACCTTGATGAACAAGGCGCTGGAGCTGATCGAAGCGGCCTATCTGTTTGACATGCAGGCCGACCAGATCGATGTGATCATTCACCCGCAGTCTATCATCCACGGCATGGCGCACTTCACGGACGGGTCCGTGATCGCCCAATTGGGTGCCCCGGATATGCGGACGCCGATTTCCTATGCGCTGGGATGGCCGGATCGTGTTGCAACGACGGTCGATCGGCTGGACCTCGTGGCTCTGACGAAACTCGATTTCGAAGCCGTCGACAGCGCAAAATTTCCCGCCATCGAGCTTGCCCGGGAGGCGTTTGCTGCCGGACCCGGCGCCACAACGGTATTAAATTGCGCTAATGAAACTGCCGTTTCTGCATTTATTGCGGGCCAATGCGGGTTTCTGGACATAAGCTTGGTGGTAAAGGAAGTGTTGAGTCGGTTCCTTTCCGGCAATATGGCCGGGATGGCTTGCGGTTCGCTAGAAGAGATCGGCCAGTTGGACCGGTTCGCGCGGTCTGCGGCGGAAGATGTGTTGAAGCGGGCCCCAGGTGGTGGGGCGGAGGGTAGAACGCTTGGGTGAGTTGCTTAGCCAAGGTCCGTTGTTTCTGGCTTGCCTCATCTTCATGATGGGCATCGTGGTGATCGTCCACGAATACGGGCACTATCTGGCAGGCCGCGCCTTCGGCGCCGCCGTCGAGTCGTTTTCCATCGGTTTCGGTAGCCCCATTTTTGAGCGGAAAGACAAGCGCGGCACACGCTGGCGCATCAACTGGATTCCACTTGGTGGCTTCGTGAAATTTGCCGGCGAGGCGCAGACCGCAGGGGACATCGGGAAGACCGAAGGCGGCCTGACCGGGCGGGCCTATCCTGAACTCAGCGTCGGGCAGCGTTCGATTGTCAGTCTTGCCGGGCCGTTTGCAAATTTCGTCCTCGCCACCCTGATTTTCGCGCTCATGATCGGAACCTTCGGGCGTCCGAACATTGAGGTCGGCGTTTACTCCGTTGGTGAAGGCGCGCCTGCCGCGATTGCCGGAATGGAGGCTGGCGACATCGTCGTTTCCGCCAATGGCAAGCCTGTGAAGGCTGCGAGCGATATCCAACTGGCCGTGATGCTCAATCCGGGTACGCCGGTGGATTTCGTCATTCGCCGTGGGGATGTGGAACAGTCCCTGGCCGTCACGCCGCGGGAAGAAATCCGTGAAAACGAAGTCGGCCAGCGGGTCCCTCAAGGCACCATCGGGGTACAGCTGGCGAATGTCAGCGTGCAGCCTCCGACGCGCTACAACCCGGTCGAGGCCCTCGGACAGGGCGTGATCCAGACCGGCAAGACACTTGAGCAGACTGTCACGATGCTAAGCCGGATCGTGACCGGACGTATGTCGATCCATACCATGTCTGGCCCTGTCGGAATCGGCGATGTCTCGCGCCGGATCGTGAACCGGGTTTGGTCTCAGGAGGATGTCCCGGTCCAAAGCCGCGTATCGGAGCTTTTCTGGATGCTCCTTGGCATGTGCGCTTCGATTTCGATCGGGATCGGCTTTTTCAATCTGTTGCCGCTGCCGGTGCTGGATGGCGGCCACCTTGTATTTAATGCATACGAAGCCCTGACCGGCCGCCATTTGCCGGAAAAAGTGCAGGAAGTGAGCCTGACATTCGGTCTCATCCTGTTATTGGGGATGGTCGTCGTTATCACGTGGGGCGATGTCATCGAAACCGGCCTGTTTGGTGGCGGGGGCGGCTGAGCCAGCCGGATCAGGGACTAATCAGAGAGTTTATTCGACGATGCGTAAGTTTCTTGCAGCGACCTTCATGGCGACCAGCGTCTTTGCGCTTCAGAGCGTATCTGGCGTTGCCGGTTCGGCACAGGCGCAGGAAGACAACCGTTATGGGGGAACGATCCGCTCGATCGTGGTCCAGGGAAACAGGCGTATCGAAGCGCGCACGGTCCAGTCCTATCTGCTGCTGGAACCTGGTGACTCTTTCGATCCCAACCGCATCGACCTGTCGCTGAAGACGCTGTTTGCGACCAATCTTTTTGCGGACGTCTCGATCGACCGTCTCGGCGACGATCTGATCGTTCGCGTTGTCGAAAACCCGATCATCAACCGGGTGATTTTCGAAGGCAACAAGGCGCTCAAGGAAGACAAGCTCAAGGAAGAGATCCAGGCTGAGCCGCGCGGAATTTTTACCGCCGCGCGGGTTCAAAACGATGTGCAGCGTATTCTGGAACTCTATCGTCAGTCGGGCCGGTTCGCGGCGAAGGTTGAGCCTCAGTACAAGCCGCTGGAACAGAACCGCGTCGACCTCATCTTCCAGGTGACTGAAGGACCTGTCACGGGCGTTCGGTCGATCAACTTTATCGGCAACGAAGCCTATTCCGACTCCCGCCTGCGCAGCGAGATCGTGACCAAGCAGTCCCGCTTCTGGCGCTTTTTCAGTTCCAACGACAATTATGACCCTGGCCGGCTCGAATACGACCGTGACCAACTGCGCCAGTTCTACCAGAACAATGGCTACTATGATTTCCGTGTGACCTCGGCTGTTGCCGAGCTGACGCCGGACCAGAAAGACTTCTACATTACCATGACGGTAGATGAGGGACGTCAGTATGATTTTGGCGAGGTCAAAGTTGAGACCGCGCTGGAAAAACTGAACGCGAACGCTTTGCGGGCGGCAGTTCCTATTCAGGAAGGGGCCCTGTTCAGGGGCGACTTGATCGAAAGCACGATCGACACTCTGACCTATGCAGCCGGCATTGCAGGCTACGCCTTCGTGGACATACGTCCGCAATTGGATGTGAACCCGGACACGGGCCGTATCGACGTGACGTTCGTCGTGGACGAAGGCCCGCGTGTCTACATTGACCGTATCAACATTGTCGGTAACACGCAGACGCTGGACCGTGTGATCCGCCGTGAACTCAGGATTTCGGAAGGCGATGCCTTCAACCGGATCCTGCTGGACCGTTCCAAGAACCGCGTTCGCGCGCTCGGCTACTTCAAGGAAGTCGAGATCGAGGAAATTCCAACGGACGAACCTGACCGGACTGTCGTCAACATCTCCGTCCAGGAGCAGCCGACGGGTGAGCTTTCGTTCGCGGCAGGTTTCTCGTCAGTGGATTCCTACCTGATCGACTTGTCTGCCAGCCAGCGGAACCTGCGTGGACGCGGCCAATCCGTGGTCGCACGGGTTTCAGCCTCCAGCCGCCAGCAGGTTCTGGATCTTCGCTTCACCGAACCTCACTTCCTGGACCGGAACCTTTCGGCCGGCATTGATGTTTTTGCGACGAAGCAGGATTTCGGCGATATCTCCTACTTCACCAGCGACACCTATGGTGCTGGCTTGCGAATGGGCTTCCCGCTGACCGAGCGTATGCAGCTGGGGCTGAGCTATCGTCTGCAGTACGACGACATCGATGTGACTGACGTGCCGTATCTGATCGATGTCGCGACAGGCCTGCCGTCGACCCGCCTCATCCAGACGGGCGGACAGTCCACGCCGGACGACACGGACGATGATACGTACCGGCGCGCCGGGCCGAACGATGTCATTGATGGTCAGGAAGTTGTCCTGGACAGGTGTGATCCTTCCTACCTGTTCCGGGAAACCATTTGCCGTTCCGAACGGTCCGATCTTTCGAGCATTATCGGTTACCAGCTGTATTGGGATCGCACCAACGATCCGATTACTCCGACCCGCGGCTTTGATGCTTCGATTAGCCAGGACCTGGCCGGTGTGGGCGGTGATGTTCATTACTTGCGTACCGAAACGCGCGCATCCTTCTATCGCGGCATCTGGAAAGGCGTCGTAGCAAGCGCGCGTTTGTCCGGTGGCTATGTCTTCCCGCTGGAAAACGGGGAAGGGATCCGGATCAACAACCGCTTTTTCCGCGGTGGTTCGACCTTCCGTGGATTTGACGTTGCCGGTCTCGGCCCGCGTGAAATCCTCCGTGTCATTGATCCGGAAACCGGTGAGATCATTGCCACCCGGCGTCTCAATGCGCAGGGCGGTAACCTCTATTATCAAGGTACGTTCGAGCTCAGTCTGCCGAACGTTTTCCCTGAAGAGTACGGCATCAAGAGTGCCCTGTTCGTGGATGCGGGCTCTCTTGGCACACTGCGTGGTCCGGACCAGTCCCCGACGATCAACACAACGGACCCAACCACCGGCTTTCCGGCGGTGCGGCTGACCAAGGACGCTGCATCGCTTCGGGCAGCAGCGGGTCTCAGCGTATTCTGGAACTCGCCTTTCGGACCGATCCGCTTCGACTTCTCTCAGATCCTCCGCAGCGAGGATTACGACCGGACAGAGACATTCCGGTTCTCGACTTCAACACGCTTCTAATCGCAAGCCCCCAGAATGGAGACTAGCATGTCCCACCTCAAGAAAATCCTGTGCGCCTTTGCTTTGCTGATCGGCAGCGTTGCCTTCACGGCGCCGGCAGCTGTCGCGCAAGGCAGCAACGTCATTGCCATCGACGAAGTGAAGATCCTTCGTGACAGCAAGGCTGGCAAAGACATGGCGACCAAGCTCAGCAACATCGAAACGCAGATGAATGGTGAACTGACGCCGGAGCGCAACACGCTGCAAACCCAGGGCAAAGCGCTGGATGCAAAACTTGCCGGCAAGACCCGCGAGCAGATTAATGCGGATGCTGCCCTCGTTTCCGAGCTGAACGGCTATCAGGCCAAGGCCAATGCCTTTGCCGCGAAAGCGCAGCGGGCGTCTCAAGAGTTCGCGCTGACCGAGCGCGTTGCTCTGGGCACTTTCAATCAGGCGCTTGAGCCAGTTCTTCTTCAGGTCATTCAGGAAAAGAATGCACAGCTCGTCGTTTCCAAGAGCTCGGTGATCTACTCCGCAGACTCCATCGATGCGACCGCTCTGGTCATTCAGAAACTCGACGTTGCAACCCCGACCCTGGCAGTCACCCGCCAGAAGATCCCGGATCAACCGGCAAATCCGCAGTAACGGAGCCAATCGTGACGGTCGATCCGCGGTTTTATGCGCCATTGGGGGCTCTGACGCTCGGCCAGGTTGCGGAATTGACCGGCGCCGTGCTGGATGGCGAAAGCGACCTGCCTGTGACTGGCATCGCTTCCGCCGCCAATGCCCAGAAAGGTGACCTTGCCTTTCTGGACGGTGATGGAAAGACAGCCCCTGAGATCTCGGCGAATGCAGGGATTTTCATTATCAACGAAGCCAATCGCAAATACGTGCCGGATAGCTCATCGACACTGGTTGTTCGTTTTCCACGCCATGCCCATGCCGTAGCCGCCCTGAGCATGTATCGGCCCCGTCATCTTGAGTGGACGGGGGAGGCGCGCATTTCGCCTGATGCCCAGGTGCATGAAGGCGCAATCGTTTCGCCTGGCGCAGTTGTCGGTCCCGGTGCTGTGATCGGAGAAGGGACGTGGATCGGCCCGAATGTGTCGATCGGACCGGGTGTCCAGATCGGCCGACACTGCCAGATCGGCGCCAATGCCAGCGTTTTTTGCGCGCTGGTCGGAGATCATGTCACCTTGCTGGCCGGCGCTCGCATCGGCGAGACCGGGTTCGGCGTGCTCGCTGCGCCCGATGGCCAGCGTGATGCTCCTCATTTCGGGCGTGTGATCCTTCAGGACCATGTCACCATTGGCGCCAATACCTGCATCGACAGGGGCGTCTTCGAAGACACGATCCTCGGCGAACGCACCAAGATCGATAATCTCTGCCAGATTGCGCACAATGTCGTTTTCGGCCGTTCTGTTGTCATGGCAGCATTTGGCGGCATCTCCGGATCAGTCCGCGTCGGCAACCAGTCCATGCTCGGTGGACGGGTTGGAATCGCCGACCACGTCGAAGTGGGGGAAGGCGTAAGCCTCGCGGCATCGTCGGGCCTGTTCCGCAATGTCGAGGACAGAGAAACCTGGGGTGGCACACCGGCCAAACCCATCCGCCAGTGGATGCGTGAAGTCGCGTGGTTGCAGAAACAGGCAAACCCGAAGAAAAATAGCTGATCCACGCACATTCCGTGCTGGAAGTCAGAGACGCTGCCATGCCGACACAGATTCACCCCACCGCGTTCGTTGAAGACGGCGCCCAATTGGGCACGGATGTCACGATCGGCCCGTTCTGCCATGTCAGTGCCAATGCAGAGATCGGCGATGGATGCAATTTGCACTCCCATGCCGTTGTGGCCGGGCATACCAGCCTCGGCCGGAACGGTGTCCTGTTTCCGCATGCGACGCTCGGCTGCAGTCCGCAGGTGATCGGCTTCCAGGGGACGCCGGAATCCCGTCTGGAAGTGGGTGAGAACTGCACTTTCCGCGAATACGCGACCGCTCATGCCGGCATGCCGAAATTCGGTGGCCTGACGAAAGTCGGCGATCACTGCTACATCATGATCGGCGCCCACATCGCGCATGACAATCACATTGGCGACCATGTCGTGATGGCGAACAATGTCTCGCTCGCGGGGCATATCGAGGTGGGAGACCATGTCTGGTTCGGGGGGCTTGCTGCGGTTCACCAATTTTCCCGCATCGGCCGCAACGCGTTCATAGGCGGCGGCGCGATCGTGGTGGAGGATGTCATCCCCTTCGGCTCCGTTGTCGGGAACCATGCCAAGCTGTCCGGGCTCAATATGGTCGGCCTCAAACGGCGCGGCTTTGACAAGAGCCAGCTGATGCAGATCCGCAGCGCCTACAAGGCAGTCTTCTTTGGAGAAGGTCTGTTCAAGGATCGTCTCGCGAAAGCGGCACAGGACTTCGCGGACCAACCGCTCGCCATGGAACTTATTTCCTTCATTCAGGCAGGTGGCGACCGGCCGATCTGCAAACCGGCCTGATCGATGACTGCGCCGCTTGGACTGATCGCAGGCCTGGGAGAGCTCCCGGTTGCCATTGCGAGTAACGCTGTTGCCAGCGGTCAGGGTGTTTACGTGCTTCGTTTGAAAGGCTTCGAAGAGCCCGCGCTTGCAGAATATCCCGGTACTGTGGTCGGTCTCGGTGAAATCGGCGGCGTGATTGACCGGCTGAAAGCCGCGGGTTGCAGGGATGTCGTTTTCGCTGGGATCGTGAAGCGTCCGAACTTCAAGGATCTCAAGCTGGACATGCGCGGCGCGATGCTCCTGCCAAAAGTGGTCTCCGAGGCACGCAAGGGCGATGATGCATTGCTCAAAGTGCTTGTCGGTGAATTCGAAAAACACGGCTTCAACGTGATCGGGAGCGAGGAGGCAAACAAGGCTTTGCTGGCGCCGGCCGGATTGATTGCAGGCCCTGAACCGACAGACGAAAATCTCGCTGACATTCGTGCCGCGGCAAAAGTCGCGTCGGCCACAGGCGCGCTGGACATCGGGCAGGGCTGCGTCGTTTGTGACGGACTTGTCCTGGCTGTCGAAGCCCAGGAGGGCACCGACGAGATGCTGAAACGCTGCGCGATGCTGCCAGAAGATATCAGGGGCCGCCCAGGTGCGCGCCGTGGCGTGCTTGCGAAACGGCCAAAGCCGAACCAGGAGCGCCGCATCGACCTGCCGACGACGGGAGTATCCACCGTAGAACTCGTGGCGGCTGCCGGGCTTGCTGGCCTGGCGGTGGAAGCCGGCGGTGCGTTGTTGCTTCGCCGTACCGAAATGGAAGCCGCAGCGGATCGTCTCGGCGTGTTCATTTACGGATTTTCACCGGATGATGTTTCGTGAGCCGACTTCGCGTTTTCATGGTCGCTGGCGAGGCGTCAGGAGACCTCCTGGCACGGGAAGTGGTCGAAGCGATCCGTCTGAAAGCGGACGATGTGGAATTCGCCGGCATCGGCGGACGGGAACTGGCATCTGTAGGCATCCAGTCGCCTTTCGACATTTCACCTCTTTCCATTCTTGGCTTTGCTGAAGGCATTCGGGCCTATGGCACGGTTGTGAAGCTCGCTGATGCTGCTGCCGATGCCATTGTTGCGTTCAGACCCGATGCTGTCGTGCTCGTGGATTCCTGGGGCTTCATGTTGCGTGTGGCGCAGCGGGTTCGGGCGCGGGCACCTGACATCAAACTGATCAAGCTGATCGGACCACAGGTCTGGGCGACGCGGCCAGGGCGGGCGAAGACGCTCTCCGCAACGGTCGACTACCTGCTCTGCATGCATGATATGGAAGTGCCGTATTATGAGCCGTTCGGCCTGCCGACGACCGTTATCGGCAATCCCGCCTTATCGCGGAACACGCCGGGCGACGGGCAAAAGTTCAGGGCCGCACGGGGTATGGGGGCAGGCGATAAAATTTGTCTGGTTTTGCCCGGCAGCCGCAGGAGTGAGCTTTCGAAAGTGGCGCCAGCGTTGATTGCGGCAGCGAAGCGCGTGGCCGACGAAGTGCCGGGACTCCGGATCGTCATTTCACCGGCAGGCAACATGAAGGAAGCGTTCGATACCGCCTTCCCGGATGTGTCCAGCTGGGCCGAAGTGCTGCACGCGCCGGAGGAGCGCTATGACGCCATGGCGGCAGCAGACCTGGCGCTGGCGTGCTCTGGCACCGTCACGAGCGAACTGGCAATGCAGGGCACGCCCATGATCGTGGCCTACCGCACGGGCTGGCTCACCTGGGCCCTGGCGCGGGGCCTGCTCTACAAAAAGCAGCACATAACCCTATTGAACATCGTGTCGGATGATCAGGAAATCGTGCCTGAATTCGTCCAGACGAAACAGAAGCCAGAGATGATTGCGGAAACTGCGATCAAATGGCTGAAAGATCCGCAGCTTCTGGAGAAGCAGAAGCAGGCACAGGGCGAGGCGCTCGCCCGTATGCAGGGGGATGGTCATTCTTCCGCGGATATCGCCGCAGATACCATTTTGTCAGTGGCCCGGGGGCAGACTGTGCTCCCGCAGGAATGAGAAATCGATATATTTCTTGAGGTGCCACACCCAGCCACCTTCCAGAGTCAATCCGAACTTCTCCGCAACGGCCAGTCGTGACCCCAAACTGACAAGCTTCAGATAGTCGGACTGCGGGTGGAATTCCGATAGCGGAACATTTTTGGAAAAGCGTCGGATATTTTCTGCGATGACGCTCCCCGAGCGAACCGCGAAAACCCCGGCAGGGGCCAGCGGTTCTGGCTTGAAGTGAGACGTGTCACCAGCCGCCCAGATGTGGGGATGGCTGCTCGAACGCAGGCAGGCGTCGACCTCAATGCGCCCGCCGACGGTGGCGAGACCTGTTTTGCTGATCCAGTCGTGCGGCGCAGACCCGGCGCAATTCACCACCAGTGCAGCCTGGATTTCTGCGCCCGAAGAAAAGGCGACGGCATGATCTCGTACAGTTTGAATGCGGGTTTCCAGATTCAAACTGACACCGGACTTCTGGAGGGCGCGGCCCAGCTTGTTGCGAAGCGCGCCGGAACTGGAAGCGGCGATCTGATTTCCAGGATCTACGAGGAGTGTCCGGGCGGCAGGAATGCCTTCCTGCTGCAAGCGAAAATGAATGGCCAGCGCGACTTCAATACCAGCCAACCCGGCACCGGCCACAATCACCACAGGTGGGACAGAGCCAGCTTTGATCCGGGCGAGCGATGTATGCCATTGATCGAGGAAGGGCGTGATCGGCCGGATGGGGACGATCATGCCATGACTGGCATCCGCCTCCAGCGGCAGGATACCTGATCCGATATCCAGGCTGGCCAGGTCGAAGGGAATGATTTTACCGGACGCGAGCGTTGCCGTGCAGTCATCCGGGTCGATCATGACGATCTTGTCCTGAAGGAACTCAGCGCCTGCGGCCTTGCACAGTGGCTGAAGTGGAACGCCGATGGCCTCCGACTGCCAATGACCAGCGATCACGCCGGGAAGGGCGCCGCTGTACAAATTGTGGGTGGTCGGTGAGACAAGCGTCAGCCGGATACCTGCATCAGGCGGGCGTTTTACCAGATTTCGAAGGGCGACCGCATGGGCGTGTCCACCGCCTGCCAACAGGATATGTCGACGCTTAACGGTCAGCGTGCCCACCATGATTGCAGGGAACTTGCGATGTTCAACGACGCTTCGCGTGCCGCGGCTGGGGCACGGTAAGCAACAATGGCTGAGCCTTCCAGGGCGCCTTCATCCAATGGGTCCATTGGCCAGCGGGCACCGGCGACAAAGCAGTCATCAAGCTCGGTCAGGTATTCACCGAACTCAATTTCGCGACCGTCCTTGAAGAGGGGCAACCACAGCACAAGCATGCCCTTGGGCCACCGTTTGAGTGCGCGTGGCGTCCACAAAGCGAGCGCATCGATGTCGCGGCTGGTCTCGTAGCTTGGGTCCACGAAGCAGAGCATGCGTTCACTGTTGCGCGGAGAAAGCTTTAGTGCGCCAGAATAGCCGTCGGCATGTTTGACTTGCAGACGGGCGTCATTCCCAAGTGCTTTGACCAGCTCTTTGTGCTCTGTCGGGTGTTTCTCGAAGAAGACCATCCGGGAGGAGGCAGGCAGCATTTGCTGAGCCAATGCAGGCGATCCCGGATAGTCGGCCTGTCCGCGTTCCTTCACAAGTTCCAGCCAGGGATTAACAGGCTTCGGGGCGCCTTCTGCCAACAACGACAGGACGCCATCCACGGCTTCGCCGCCTTTTGTGGCCTGAGTCCCAGCCAGATCATACCGTCCGCGTCCGGAATGGGTTTCGACATAGAGCGTATTCGGAGACTCCTTGGCGACCGCTCCAAGAATGGCATGCAGCACGGCATGTTTCAGCACGTCCGCGCGATTGCCTGCGTGAAAGCCGTGCTGGTAGGAGAGCATGCCTGAAAGACCCTGGTTTGGTGGCCTCCCGCCAGAATGTTCCGGCGGGAGGCATTTGATCAGTTTCCGCCGAGGCTTTCCTTGCGGGCAGCTTCGAATTCGTTGCCGGGGTACCAGGTTGGCCAGGCATCAGACTGTGCGATCGATTTGCCGACCTCAAACAGTGCTGTGACATCCTCCACATTGCCGGAGAGGTCCCAGTCATCCGAATACTCATCCATGGGCTTGTGGTAGCGCTGTTCGTTGTAGGCTTGGGCGATGGCCTTGCCTGCAGCGATACCGCCATCCAACTTGTCTTCACCGCCATCAGCATACAGCATTGGCACGCCGCGTTTGGCGAGCGAGATGTGGTCCGAGCGATAGAACGATCCGGCTTCAGGCTTCGGGTCCGGTTTCACGACACGGTTCTGCGTGGTGAGGTATTCGGTCAGCATGTCTTCCAGTTCCGACGCGCCATAACCGACAACCACCATGTCGTGCGTGCGGCCCACCGGCAGGGATCCATCCATGTTGATGCCGGCGACGATTTGGTTCAACGGCACTGTCGGATGTTGTGCAAAATACTCGGAGCCGAGCAGTCCGGACTCTTCCAGTGTGACTGAAAGGAACATGACCGAGCGGCCGACCGGTTGAGCCGACATAGCTTCAGCAATTTCAAGCAGAGCTGAGGAACCGGTTGCGTTGTCTACGGCGCCATTGAAGATCTGGTCCTGGTAGAAGTCTTCGCCAGCGGCCCCAGTTTTCTCGCCGGACTTCTTGCCAAGGTGATCCCAGTGGGCCGTGTACAGAACATATTCGTCTGGTGCGGTCTGGCCCGGAAGCACGCCGATGACATTGTGGCTGGTCAGGGGTTCAATCTTCTGGGTGATGGCACCCTGCGCCTTGATTCCAGTAAGTGGTACCGGTTTGAAATCGCGTGCCTTGGCAGCGTTCTTCAAAGTCTCGTAGTCGAGCCCGGCGGCGTTGAAGAGTTCTTCAGCTTTATCGCGGGTGATCCAGGCTTCCATCGTGGTGCGGTCTTCACCACCATTTGCGCGCACGAGATCAGATTGAGCGCCTGACCAGGAGTTGGCGACCACGTCCCAGCCATAAGCGGCAGGTGCCGTTTCGTGGACGACGATTGCAGCGGCAGCGTTCTGGCGGGCCGCTTCTTCATACTTGTAGGTCCAGCGGCCATAATACGTCATGGCCTTGCCTTTGAAGAGGTCGGGATCCTGTGTTGCAAAGCCCGGGTCATTCACCAGAATGACAACTGTCTTGCCGGTGAAATCCTGATCGTCGTAGTCGTTCCAGCCATATTCCGGGGCGACAGCACCATAGCCCACGAAGACAACATCACTTGGGTCAAAAGACAGTTCCGTCGCGTTCTGGCGCTTGGTCCAGACGACGGCGTCGTCTTTCAGAGTGGTCGGAATTTCTGTGCCGTCTGCAGACGTGAAAGTCAGGTAAGAGGTGGACGGGTCGATGGTCTGGTTCACCATCTGCACTTCCTGAAGATATGTGCCGTTATCGCCGCCGGGTTCCAGGCCAAGACGATTCATTTCGGCGGCGATCCAGTCAGCGGCGGCTTCGCCCGTCGGTGTTCCCGGTCCCCGGCCTTCAAATGTGTCGTCCGCCAGCGTTTTGATGCGAACTGCCAGGTCATCGGCCGTAATGCTGGCAACCGTGCCTTCCGGAAGCGGCATCAGCAGCTCTGGCGCAGATGCAGCTTCTTTCGTCTCTGTGTCGGCGACTGGGTCGACCTTGGCGGCTTGTTCTCCGCAAGCGGTCAACGCAAGCAGGGATGCTGCCAGGAACAGCTTCTTCATGAGATTCTCCGTAACAATCCTGTTGGGAGGGGTTTTGCACGTGCCTGTGCAAGGGGCAAGCTTGTGCCTCAAGGAAGCGGTATCCATTCGTCGTTGTCGCCGGGAATCGCCGGAAAGCGGTCAGATCCACCTGAGCCGGCCGAATTCTGCCAATCCTGTTTTGCCTGATCGATCAGCGCCTGGTCGCTGGCGACGAAATTCCACTCGATTTTGCGGGGGCCATCCATTGCGGCGCCACCGCAGATCACGCCTTTCGTGCCGGGCAGCAGTCGAATGGCCACGTCAGCCCCATTGGCCAGCACGAGCATTTGTCCTTCGTCAAACGTCTCCCCATCGATCTCAGCGCTTCCGCTGACAAGGTAAATGGCGCGCTCCTCCGCAAGCGTCTCAGGCAGGATCAGGTTGGCACCGTCATCCGCTTCGAATGCCACATACAGGATCGGCCATGGGAACTGGACAGGCGACACCTGTCCGAACGCCTCGCCAGCCAGCACACGCATTCGCACGCCCTGGCGCTCGAATTCCGGCAGTGCGTCAGCCGGATGATGGTCAAAGGCAGGGGGAACGTCTTCATGAGTCTTCGGCAGGGCGACCCAAGTTTGCAGGCCGTGCATGCGCTGGCCTGCTTCCCGTTCCGGTGCGGGCGTGCGTTCCGAGTGGACGATACCACGCCCGGCGGTCATCCAGTTCACGGCGCCTGGGCGAATAACAAGATCTGATCCAAGAGAATCCCGGTGTTCGATCGCGCCTTCAAACAGGTAGGTGACGGTGGACAGGCCAATGTGCGGGTGAGGGCGCACATCGAAGCCTTCACCAGGCGCATAATCCACCGGACCGAAATGATCGAAGAAGACGAAAGGGCCTACCATGCGCTGCGCATGGAAGGGCAGCACGCGTCGAACCCGGAATCCGCCGCCCAGATCGCGTGCTCTGGGTTCAATTCTCCGCGAGACAAGTTCGCTCATGCTCAGGACTCCTTTTCGCGGTCACAATTACCCTCAAATATGACGACATGAGCCACGATCTCCAGTCCCTGATTGAGGAGATGCGGAATTGCCGTCTCTGCGAGGCGGAGATGGAACGCGCCCCAAACCCAATTTTCCAATTGTCACCCGAGGCCAGGGTTCTGGTGGCAGGGCAAGCGCCGGGAAATCTTGCAGACACGACCGGCACGCCTTTCAACGACCCATCCGGAGATCGTCTGCGTGACTGGATGGGGGTATCCAGGGAGGAGTTTTATGACCCTTCCAAAATCGCCATCCTGCCCATGGGGCTCTGTTTTCCGGGATACGACTCCAAGGGAGGAGACCTGCCGCCGATGAAGCGGTGTGCGGAGGTCTGGCGGCAACGTGTTCTGGATCACCTACACGAAGTCGACATTGTCGTGCTGGTCGGCGGCCATGCCCAGCGCTGGCATCTTGGGCGCCGGACCGAAAAGACCCTGACCGCGACCGTTGCAAACTGGAAATCATACACGAGTGACCGCATGTTCACACTGCCGCATCCAAGCTGGAGGAACACCGCATGGCTGAAGCGCAATTCCTGGTTCGAGACGGATGTCCTGCCCGAACTCCGGCGTGCAATCCGTTCGGCCTTGTCAGAAAGCTGAAGGTATTGGCGATGCTGCTCGTTGCCGCCTGCGCAACACCCCAAGTTCAGGAACCGCTCCCCATGACACGAACTGTAACTCCCGGCCTTCTCGTGGATGAGAGCACTTTCGTCTCGTTTGACGGCGCAAAGCTCGGGCTGACCTACTGGGAAGGGCAGGGCGACGCGCTTGCCACAGGGCATGTCATCGTCGGCCTTCATGGCATGAATGATTATGCGAACGCCTTTCACATGGCGGCGCCGTATTGGGCCTCCCAGGGTGTCTCCGTTTACGCCTACGACCAGCGAGGCTTTGGCCGTTCGCCTGAGAGGGGAATCTGGCCGGATGAAGAGTTGATGCGCGAAGACCTCCGCACAGCTGTCGACCTGGCCAGAACGCGCCATCCGGACGCGAAGGTCACCGTGGTCGGCATCTCCATGGGCGCGGCTGTCGCCATGTCCGCATTCGGGTCTGACCGTCCGCCGGCAGCGGACCAGTTCATCGCCTCGGGACCTGGGCTTCGGGGCTGGGGGGCGATGAACTTGACCTACCGGACCAGTCTCTGGCTGTCGGCACATATCCGGCCCGGCTGGATTGTGAAGCCGCCCCGGCGCTTCGTCCGGATCGAGCCTTCGGACAATGTGGAGATGCTCCAGCGGACCTGGTCGGATCCGCTGATGATGCCGACCAATCGGATCGATCAGGTCTATGGACTGGTCTCATTGATGGAGAGGGCGCATAAGCGCGCGCCAAATCTGCCGCAGAGCCTTCCGACGCTCATGTCATATGGCGCCAATGACTATGTCGTGCCGATGAGGGGCGTGGAGCGGACCGCGAAAGTGCTGCCGTCGCACATCCGGACTGTCTACTACGAGAAGGGCTTCCACATGCTGCTGCGGGACCTGCAGGCACAGACCGTGCATGACGATTATCTGGCCTTTATGCTGGATCCGACGGGTGAACTGCCCAGCGGAGCTGTAGAATGGCCGTTTCGCTAACGCTTTCCACAGCGCATCGCCTCTTGCAGCAATGGCTGCGTGGACAAATATCAACCATTCTGCCAGTTCTGGCAGAGTAGAGATTCCTTTTTTCGACGCCCGAGGCCCGACTTATGTCAAATCCGTACCAGACTGCCCTCAACCTTGTCCCCATGGTGGTGGAGCAGACCAGCCGTGGCGAGCGGGCCTTCGATATCTTCTCGCGCCTTCTGAAGGAACGGATCATCTTCGTCACCGGCGGTATCGATGACGGCATGGCTGCGCTGATCACGTCGCAGCTGCTTTTCCTCGAATCGGAAAACCCGAAAAAAGAAATCGCCATGTATATCAACAGCCCCGGCGGTTACGTTTCGTCCGGTCTGGCGATTTATGACACAATGCAGTTCATCCGCTGCCCGGTCTCCACCGTGTGTATCGGCCAGGCGGCCTCGATGGGGTCGCTCCTGCTGGCAGCAGGCGAGGCAGGGGCGCGTTTCGCGCTGCCAAACGCCCGCGTGATGCTGCACCAGCCGTCCGGCGGCTACTCCGGTGTTGCAACCGATATTGAGCGCCACGCCGAGGAAATCATTGATCTTAAGCGGCGCCTGAACAAGATCTACGTTAAGCACACAGGCCAGGATTACGACGTCATCGAGCGGAAACTGGATCGGGACACCTTCCTCACGGCTGAGGAAGCTCAGGAATTCGGCATCGTTGACAAGGTGTTCGAATGCCGGGCTGTAGAGGATGACAAATAGGCGGGGTGTCCCCGCGCATTGCGGCCTGGCACTTGCAGTGCAGGCCAATGCCCATATTGTTCTGTTAAGGAACTGGGTTTGGGCGTTTAAAACCACGTTAAGCCTTAACCGGCATTGAGGACAGCATGACCAAACAAAACGGCTCAGGCGACTCCAAGAACACGCTTTACTGCTCGTTCTGCGGCAAAAGCCAGCATGAGGTGAAAAAGCTCATCGCTGGTCCGACCGTGTTCATCTGCGATGAATGCGTTGAACTCTGCATGGACATTATCCGCGAGGAAAACAAAACCTCGCTGGTCCGTTCCCGCGAGGGGGTGCCGACACCGCAGGAAATCTGCGATGTTCTGGACGATTATGTCATTGGCCAGACCTATGCGAAGCGCATCCTTTCGGTCGCCGTGCACAACCACTACAAACGCCTCTCCCATGCCGGGAAGACGGATGGCGTTGAGCTGTCGAAATCGAACATCCTGCTGGTTGGTCCGACGGGTTGCGGCAAAACGCTGCTGGCCCAGACGCTGGCGCGTATCCTGGATGTGCCGTTCACCATGGCGGACGCAACGACGCTTACCGAAGCCGGCTATGTCGGCGAGGATGTCGAGAACATCGTTCTGAAGCTGCTTCAGGCTGCTGATTACAATGTCGAACGCGCTCAGCGCGGCATCGTCTATATCGACGAGATCGACAAGATTTCCCGCAAGTCCGACAATCCGTCGATCACGCGCGACGTGTCGGGCGAGGGGGTGCAGCAAGCCCTTCTGAAGATCATGGAAGGCACCGTGGCCGCTGTGCCGCCTCAGGGCGGCCGCAAGCACCCGCAGCAGGAATTCCTGCAAGTGGACACCACGAACATTCTCTTCATCTGTGGCGGCGCCTTTGCCGGCCTCGACAAGATCATCTCTGCGCGTGGTGAAGCCGCTTCGATCGGCTTTGGCGCGGCTGTGAAAGACGCTGAGGACCGCGGTGTTGGCGAAGTTCTGCGCGAAGTGGAGCCGGAAGACCTTCAGCGCTTCGGCCTGATCCCGGAATTCATCGGCCGCCTGCCGGTCATTGCGACCCTCGAAGACCTCGATGAGAAGGCGCTGATCCAGATCCTCACCGAGCCGAAGAACGCCCTGCTCAAGCAGTACCAGCGGCTCTTCGACATGGAGAATGTCCAGCTGACCTTCACGCCGGATGCGCTGACGGCCGTGGCGCGCCGCGCCATCGTCCGCAAGACCGGTGCGCGGGGCCTGCGTTCCATCATGGAAGGTATCCTGCTCGATACGATGTTCGAATTGCCGAACCTGCGCGGTGTCGAAGAGGTCGTCATCAGCGGCGAAGTGGTTGATGGTAATGCCGAGCCGCTCTACGTCCACGCCAAGAAGAGCCAGCCAGAAGCTGGCTGATCAGGCATTTGGAACAACAGAATTTCAAAAGCCCCGGTCCCAGGACCGGGGCTTTTTTCTGGGCACGAACGGAGGAACCAGAGCAGGGCGATCCGGATTGTGGAACCCTGATCCGGCCCTGAAACGGCAAGGGCCGGTACCTTTCGGTACCGGCCCCGCCTTCCCCCGTGTGTCGGGTGATCTGATCGTCTGAGCGATCAGTATTTGTAGTACATGTCGAACTCGACCGGGTGCGGGTGGAGTTCGTACTTCATGTTTTCTTCCATCTTCAGGTCGATGTAGCCATCGATCTGGTCGTCGTCGAAGACGCCGCCCTTCTTGAGGAACTCACGGTCAGCGTCGAGGGCCGCGAGGGCCTCACGCAGCGAACCGCAAACCTGCGGGATGGATTTCGCTTCTTCCGGCGGCAGGTCGTAGAGGTCCTTGTCCATGGCGTCGCCAGGATGGATCTTGTTCTCGATGCCGTCGAGGCCAGCCATGAGCAGGGCCGCAAAGGCGAGATACGGGTTTGCCATCGGATCGGGGAAGCGGGTCTCGATACGTTTGGCCTTCGGGTTGTCGCCGAAAGGAATACGGATCGAGGCCGAACGGTTGCGGGCGGAGTAAGCCAGCATGACCGGTGCTTCGTAGCCCGGCACCAGACGCTTGTAGCTGTTGGTGGACGGGTTGGTGATCGCGTTCAGGGCCTTGGCGTGCTTGATGATGCCGCCAATGTAGTAGAGGCAGGTTTCGGACAGGCCTGCATATCCGTCGCCGGCAAACAGCGGCTTGCCGCCGTTCCAGATGGACTGGTGCACGTGCATGCCGGAGCCGTTGTCCTTGTACATCGGCTTCGGCATGAAGGTCGCCGATTTGCCGTACGAATGGGCGACGTTCTGGACGACGTATTTGTACAGCTGAAGGCGGTCAGCCATCACGGTCAGGGTCGAGAATTTCAGACCCAGTTCGTGCTGTGCCGGAGCCACTTCGTGGTGATGCTTTTCCGGGTCGAGGCCGATGTCAGCCATGACTGACAGCATTTCGCTGCGCATGTCCTGTTCGGAATCGATCGGCGGCACCGGGAAGTAACCACCCTTCGGACCCGGGCGGTGGCCCATATTGCCCATCGGGTATTCCTTGGCCGTGTTGATCGGCAGCTCGGTGGAGTCGAAGGAATAGCCGGTGCTGTGCGGTTCAACGCTCCAGCGGACATCGTCGAAGACGAAGAACTCAGCTTCCGGTCCGAAGAAGACGGTGTCACCGACGCCGGACTGCTTCACATAGGCTTCGGCTTTCTTGGCCGTCATCCGCGGGTCGCGGTTGTAGGCCTGGCCGCTGATCGGATCCAGAACATCGCACATCACGGCGAGCGTGGTCTGCTGGAAGAACGGGTCGATGATGGCCGAACCCGTGTCCGGCATCAGAAGCATGTCGGACTCGTTGATCGACTTCCAGCCCGCGACGGACGAACCGTCGAACATCTGGCCATCTACGAAGAAATCCGCGTCGACCATGTCCTTGTGAAACGACACGTGCTGCATCTTGCCGCGCGGGTCGGTGAAACGAAGGTCCACGTACTGGACGTCCTCGTCCTTCATGATCTTCATGAGGTTTTCAGCCATTGAAAATGCCCTCCATCAATAATTTGCTGAATCTTGTTGTTTGCTGCGCTGGATCACAGAGCGGTTTCGCCGGTTTCACCGGTACGGATCCGAACCGCATCAATAATATCCGAAACGAAGATTTTGCCATCACCGATCTTGTCGGTGTGAGCAGCTTTCTTGATCGCTTCGACGGCACCATCGACGGCGCTGTCGGCCAGCACGATCTCGATTTTGAGTTTCGGAAGGAAGTCGACCACGTATTCTGCGCCGCGATAGAGTTCGGTGTGCCCCCGCTGACGACCGAATCCTTTCGCTTCGATGACGGTCATGCCCTGGAGACCAATCTCCTGCAGTGCCTCTTTCACATCATCGAGTTTGAACGGTTTGATGATTGCCTCAATTTTTTTCATGGCCCGTGTTCTCCCAGCCGCTTGAGTGTCTGTCTGTAGACTCCGGTAGGCGGCTTCCCGTGCCTAGGCGAGACATTCATGCGTGTCAGGTGGTGAGAGGTTCGGGCGTGGTCGAATATTGTGCGCCGTTGCTTTAAAATTGATCAGTGGATTTCGCTCCGGATCGGATGTTCAGCTGCATTCCTGCCGCTGCAGTTCAGGGGGATGTGCTGTGGCGCCGGTGGATCGCAACGTAAACAGGGCGCCGGCTCGCGATTCCCGTTGCGCTTGTTTCCGTCCATTTGGACTGCGCGAGGTTCGGCTTTGCACCGCTCAAGGCATAGGCATCCCTAACGGAATGGCAGAGTCGCGGAGTGGATGCCGGCCGATCACTTTTTGCGGATCAGGCGTATCATCGGGGGAATCCGGAGGCTGTGCTGCTTAACATCTGCAAGTCCGTGGTCTATCAGCAGTCGGGCAAGGAAGGGAGTGAGGCCGGAACACCGGCCCGCCCTACAAAAGCGAATTGAGGGCACCAGCATGATTTATCTCGTTCGTCATGGAGAAGCGGCGGCGAGCTGGGGCAATCACCCCAATCCCGGTCTCAGTGAGCTTGGCCACAAGCAGGCAGAAGCGGCGGCTTCGACGCTGGTCGACCTTGGTGCGCGAAGCGCTGTCAGCAGCCCAATGCAGCGGTGCCGGGAAACTGCAGCCGCGTTTGAACAGCTCGCAGGCGTGACCGCACAGGTCGAACCCGTCGTATCGGAGATCGAAACGCCGGATGGGGTGGGCGACCGCGTGGAGTGGCTGCGCTCCTATATGGCAGGCACATGGGACGCCGAGGGGGCCGTACATGATGCCTGGCGCAAGAAGATTGCCGAGGCATTGGCGCTCCTGCCGGACAATACGGTTGTCTTCTCTCACTTCGTTGCGATCAATGCCGTGGTCAGCCTGATCGATCAGGATGCCCGCACCACCGTGTTCAAGCCGGGGCATTGCTCGATCACCAAAGTGGACTTCAGTGGCGCGGTGCCGCGCGTCATCGAATACGGGAGCCAGGCCGCGACTCGCGTGCTATGAGCCCGCCATGGGCAGACCGATACTCACACCGCAGGAAATGCAGGCCGCCGAACAGGCGATGTTTGCGCAGGGACTCGACAGTTTCGAGCTGATGCAGCGTGCAGGCGATGCCGTTGCCGAATTCGTCCATGCCAACTGGCCGGAAGGCGCAATTCAGGTCCTGTGCGGGCCGGGCGGGAATGGCGGCGACGGCTTTGTGGCTGCGTCCAAACTGGCGAAGCTTTGGCGGGACGTGAAAGTCTACTGCATGGTGCCGGTTGCCGAGCTGACGG
Source organism: uncultured Hyphomonas sp. (assembly GCF_963678875.1). Taxonomy (NCBI): domain Bacteria; kingdom Pseudomonadati; phylum Pseudomonadota; class Alphaproteobacteria; order Hyphomonadales; family Hyphomonadaceae; genus Hyphomonas; species uncultured Hyphomonas sp. The sequence continues at coordinate 1,793,538 of NZ_OY787456.1, forward strand.
GCGATGCGGCGAAGGCTGCGGCGCTCTGGGATGGCCCGGTCGGCACGCTGGAGGAAGCGCTCGAGGCCCCGCATGATCTGGTCCTGGACGGGCTGTTCGGCGGTGGTCTGACGCGGCCGCTGGAGGGAATTGCAGCCCAGCTTGCCCAGCGCGGCGGGCGCGTGATCTCGATCGATGTGCCGTCCGGCATATGCGGCCTGCGGGCAAAACCGCTCGGCCCGTGTTTCGCCGCCGAGGGCACGATCACATTCGCCGCGCTTCGCCCGGCACACATGCTCCGGCCGGGCTCTGCCTATTGCGGGAATGTGCTGGTCGCCGACATCGGCGTTCCGGTACAGACGCGGCTGATGGAGAATAGCCCGATACTGTGGCTGCGCCTGCTGCCGCAGCCGGGGATGGCCGATCACAAGCACAGCCGGGGGCATCTGAAAGTCCTGAGCGGGGGCGTCTCGTCCACGGGCGCAGCGCGGCTCGCCGTGCGGGCGGGCCTGCGGATCGGGGCGGGGCTCGCAACGCTTTTGACGCCGCCGTCGGCGCTGATGGTCAATGCCAGCCAGCTGACCGCCGTCATGGTGAAGCCCGTTGACGGGACTGAAGAGCTCTCCAGGGCGATCCAGACGGCCTCTGTGGTGATCGCCGGACCGGGCGCAGGGATTACGCCCGCGACGCGCGCCAATATCGAGGCGATCCTGAACGGGCCGGGCCGGGCTGTGCTCGACGCCGATGCGCTGACTGTGTTTGAGTCACAACAGGATGAGCTGTTCAAACGCCTCCGTCCGACGGATCTGCTGACGCCCCATATCGGTGAGTTCAACCGCCTGTTCGGGGACTTGCTCGAGACTGCCACGAACAAGGTCGAGGCCGTGCGCCAGGCTGCTGTCAAAGCCGGATGCACCATCCTTCTGAAGGGGCCGGATACTGTGATCGCACAGCCGGATGGCGGCGCTGTCGTCAACACCCATGCGACGCGCTGGCTCGCCACAGCAGGCTCGGGCGACGTTCTGGCGGGCTTTGCCGGCGGGCTGATGGCGCAGGGAATCGATACGCTGGTCGCGGCCAGCATGGCGGCGTGGATCCATGGCGAAGCTGGCCGCCGCGTCGGCGCAGGCCTGATTTCGGAAGACCTTGAGCGTCAGGTGCCGGACATCCTGAGCGCGCTGCATGGCGAGCTCGGCTGAGCCGGGTGGTGGATAGATCGCCGTTCGGGACAATAAAGAACACGATATATACGCAATATATGGACACTATATAGCGCGCCTTTCGGTGCAGTGGCCCGTTGTGCGCGGCGTCGCTCTCGCCTAAGTGTGCGCCCGGAACGCGGATGTGGCGGAATTGGTAGACGCACTGGATTTAGGTTCCAGCGCCGCAAGGCGTGGAGGTTCGAGTCCTCTCATCCGCACCATCGCGTCAGCCTAGTCTACGTGCGTAGCACTTGCGCGACCAAGTCTTCGAGCGGCTTCGGCATCGCCGGATCAAACGCCATCTCATCGATTGCAACGACCGGCACGATCAGGCGCAGGCTGTTGGTCAGGAAGACGCCGTCGGCTGTCTTCAGTGTTGCGAGATCGAGGCTTTCTTCGCCAGCCTTCAAGCCCGCAGCGGCGGCGTGCTCCAGAATCCAGCCTCTCATCACGCCAGCGATGACGCCGTCTTCCTGCGGCGGTGTGATCAGGCGGTCGCCAAACTGGGCAAACAGGTTGGCAATCGAACTGCAGGCCACCTGTCCCTGCATCGTGCAATAGAGCGCGTCATCGAACCCGGCCGCCCGGGCCTGCCGGTGACCGGCCACCGCATCGGTGTAGGCGAGGGTCTTGTAGCGGGCCGAAGGCGCGGTCGGATTGCGCCGGATCGCGCTGAGGCAGAGGCGCACAGGCTGTGCCGGCCACGTTGGGCGTTGCGGTGAAAAGCTCGCGAGCAGGGTCGGCTTTTGTCCGGCTGCGCCTTCAAGCCCGCGTCCGCCCGGCCCCCGGGTGACTGTCAGCCGCAACGCGCCTGTACCTCCCGCTGACAACGCGCTGTCGGCGAGTGCGTCCAGATCGGCGCGCGATACGGCGAGGCCAAACGCGTCGCAGGCTTTCAGCAGGCGTTCGATATGCCGTGTACGCAGGATCATCCTGCCATCCATGACGAGCGAGGTATCGAACACGCCATCGCCCAGCAGCAACCCCTTGTCGCTGAGATCGAAGGGCTGGACGGCCTCAGCCGAAGAGACGGCTTGTTCAAGACGGAAGACTGGCATCACTGGCTCCGGCAGAGATCGAGGAAATTGTCAAGCACAGCCTGGCCATGTTCCGTGAGAATGGACTCAGGGTGAAACTGGATTCCGAATACGGGATGATCCGTGTGCGACAATGCCATGATCGCGCCATCCGGGGCGGTGGCATCGACCTGCAATCCTGTGCCAGCGGAATCGAGGTTGCAGACAAGAGAATGATAAAGCCCCACTTTCATCGGCGTTGGCAGGTCTTTGAACAGGCGCTCGCCATTGTGGGTGAGAGGCACCGTCCGCCCGTGAACCGGAGTTTGGGCACGTTGCACCGAACCGCCATAGGCAACCGCCATCGCCTGATGGCCCAGGCAGACACCGAGAACCGGCATGTGAGGCCCGAATGTCTGAATGGCGGCAACGGATATGCCGGCCTTGTCCGGGTTGGAGGGGCCCGGAGAAATGACAATCGCCTCCGGACGCAGACGCTGAATATCTTTGAGGGAGAGGCGGGAACTGTCTTCGACCTGCACGCGGGCGCCCGCAAGTGTCAGGCAGCGTGCAAGGTTGAAGACAAAACTGTCCCGGTTGTTCAGCATCAGGATCATGACGGTGCCGGATAAGTTGAGAGAATTCTCTCGGCCTTCAGCTGTACTTCGGCCCATTCGGCAGCGGGCTCCGAGAGCAGCGTCAGGCCCGCGCCCGACCAGTAACGCGCACCGGAGGGCAGGTATTCGATGGTGCGGATCATGATGTTGAAATCGCAGGCGCCATCAAAACCGATATAGCCGAGGGCCCCGCAAAAGGCGCCCCGGGCGGCCGGTTCGAACTCGTCAATGATTTCCATCGCACGTGACTTTGGCGCGCCGGTCACCGACCCACCGGGAAACACCGCAGCGAGCAGGTCTATCGCGTCGCGGCCCGGTTCCATCTGGCCATCCACTGACGAGACAAGATGGTGCAGGTTCGGCAAGGTCTCCACTCGGCAGAGGTCGGCGACGGTGACAGACTCCGGCAAACAGACGCGGGAGAGATCGTTGCGCATGAGGTCAACGATCATGATGTTTTCTGCCCGGTCCTTTTCCGACCCGGCCAATGTGTCGGCGATCTCGCGGTCCTGCTCCGGGTCCGTTGCGCGCCGGGCCGTTCCCTTGATCGGCTCGGCCCTGACGCGGCCATCGCGGTCCATTGTCACCAGCCGTTCCGGTGACAGGCTGGACAGTGTGCGGGCCCCAAAAGCGCCGAAAGCGGAAAACGGTGCCTCTGTCTGTGCGCGCAGCCGGAGGTAATCGCGGAATGAGGTGTTGGATTCCCCCAAAGGGTGGGTCCACAGGCTTGCGATATTCGCCTGGTAAACTTCGCCGTCCCGGATGGCGTTCTGCACCCGGGCGACGAGTTCGGCATAGTCGGTCTGGTGCGGAGCGGGCGCCCAGTCATCACCGCATGGGCTGGTTTCCGGTTCAGTCGGGGGCGCCGCGTTGAGCATCTCTGTCAGCGTCGCAATCCGCTCGCGAGCCAGGCGACGATCAGGCGGGACGCCGGCGATGGACAGGCCGGCCGAGTATATCGAGAGCGTCCTGTTCAGATGGTCGAAGGCGAGAACCGTATCATAGAGTGCAAACGCGACCGTCTCGGTAAGACTGGGCGGGTGCCGTGACTGGAAATCCCGGATCCATATGCTGGCGGCATCATAGCTGAGATAGCCGATCACACCGCCCTGGAACGGGCTTCCGCCTTCGACCGTTCTGGCCTGGAAGCCGTCCATCCATGCCCGGAACTGTGCTTCAAAGCCGGCATTGGCATCGGCCTGTGGCCAGCAGAACCCGGAAATGGGCGTTGCCGCCATGTAGGAGTAACGCCCCGAAACATGGCCGCCGCCCGCACTGTCCAGCCAGACAAATCCAGGCAGGCGGTGCAGAATCCCGGCGATCTCCGCAGGGTCTTTCCAGGGCAGGTCTTGATGTTCCAAGAAACGTCCATGATCAGGAGGGTGTTGCCCGGCTTTTAGCCGCGCCACAATTTCCTGTCATGTTTGGCAGTCAGGGCAGAAGGCCAAATGGCTCCTGACGGATGCTTGCGTTCCACGAGCCCGCTAGTTGGTGTTCCCGATCTCGACGGCGAACGGGTCGTCTGCCGGGTTATCGTTCCAGATATATTCTGCCACCTTCGCGACGTTCTCTGCCTTTTCGCGGCTTTCGAGATCTTCGATCAGGGCGAGGGCCATGTCGATGCCGGCGGAGATGCCGGACGAGGTGACGTATTTGCCGTCCTCGACCCAGCGTGCGCTCGGTTGCCACAGGACGTCATTGTCCTGGCTGGTGGCAAAGACCCACGCCATTTTGTTGGACGTTGCCTTGCGTCCATCGAGCAGGCCGGCCTTGGCCAGCACGGCAGCGCCGGTACAGACGGAGGTCGTGTACTCCGTGCCTTCATCCTGCTTGCGCAGGAAATCGAGCATGACGGGATTGTTGACTTCGGTGCGCGTGCCCATGCCGCCGGGGATCATGATGATGTCGAACTGAGGCGCATCGGCGAAGGAGTAGTCGATCACGGTATCGATGCCCTGCGCCGACGTGATCGTGCCGCCATGCTCCGAGACTGTGACGATCTCATAATCCTCCAGCCGGCCCCACATCTCGACCGGGCCGAAGACATCCAGTGTCTCGAAGCGCGGGAAGAGGATGATGGCGAGTGTCTTCGATTTAACCTTGGCCGGGGCGGAAACAGGAGTCGCTGCGGGAGCGGGCTGGGCGAGGGCGGCCGGGGCGAATGCGAGAAGGGTAATGGCGGTGCAGGCCAGCAGGGCTGAGGGCTTCATGAGATCTCTCCGTTCTGCAGGAATCCTTGCAGAGATGAGGGCCGGGGGAAAAGCCCTGACACCGCCGGGCGGTGCGATTCCGGCACTTGAAGCGTCCGGAGTGCAGCGCCGCCGGGAAATTGGGCTGTATCGAGCATGCCACCCGGGACTTTTGTGCCGCTGCGATACGCGCAGAACCCGCGTGGACAGGGCGTTTTCCGTGTGACATAAGCCGCCCCTTCAGACACAGATCAGATGGCTGCCGGAAGGGCATGACCGGGCCTGATCGCCAGAACGGATGAATGAACCGATGGAAGTGACCCAGACGAAGGCAGAAGGTCTCAGCCGCACCTTTGCCGTCAAGGTATCTGCAAGCGAACTGCAGTCGAAGCTCGACGCCCGGATTGAGGAAATCCGCCCGACCATGAACCTGAAGGGTTTCCGCCCGGGCAAGGTGCCTGCGTCGCACGTGCGCAAGATGTTCGGCCGCGACCTGATGGGCGAAATCATCGACAAGACCGTCAATGAAACCAACCAGAAAGCCATCGAGGACGCAGACCTGCGCCCGGCCGGCCAGCCGGATGTGCACCTGGAAGGCGATATCGAAGACGTCGTGAAGGGCGAGGCTGACCTTGCCTATCACATGCATGTCGACGTGATGCCGGAATTCGAGCCGGTGGACGTTAAGACGCTGAAAGTGAACCGCCCGGTCGCCGAAGTGGCTGACGAGCAGGTCGATGAGGCGCTGAAGAACCTCGCCGAACAGAACAAGCAGTACGAGCCGCGCGCCAAGACCGCGAAGGCCAAAGACGGCGACGCTGTCGTGATGGACTTCGTCGGCAAGATCGACGGTGAGGCCTTCGACGGCGGCACTGCCGAACAGCAGACCATCGTGCTCGGCTCCGGCCGCTTTATTCCGGGCTTTGAAGAACAGCTCGTCGGCGTGAAAGCGGGCGAAGAGAAGAACCTCGAAGTCAGCTTCCCGGAAGACTACCCGTCGCCGGACCTCGCTGGCAAAGCCGCTGTCTTCGAAACCAAGGTGCACGAAGTGCGCGCACCGAAGGAAGCCGAGATCGACGACGAGTTCGCCAAGGGCCTTGGCCTTGAGTCGCTGGAACAGCTGACGGGCCTCATCAAGGACCAGCTGAAAGGCGAACTGGACCAGGCTTCGCGCAACAAGGCGAAGCGCGACCTGCTGGACCGTCTGGACGAGGCCCACAGCTTCGACCTGCCGCCGAACATGGTTGAGGCCGAATTCGGCCAGATCTGGGAACAGCTGCAGCGTGAGATGGATGCCGGCCGCGTCGACGACGAGGACAAGGAAAAGTCCGAAGACGACCTGAAGCAAGAGTATCGCGCAATTGCCGAGCGCCGCGTGCGCCTTGGCCTGGTCCTCGCCGAGATCGGCCGGGTCAACAACGTGCAGATCACCGAGCAGGAAGTGCAGCAGGCGCTGATCCAGGAAGCCCGCCAGTATCCGGGGCAGGAACGCCAGGTCATCGAGTTCTTCCAGAAGAACCCGAACGCCATGGCCCAGCTTCGGGCTCCGATTTATGAGGACAAGGTCGTCGACTACATCCTCGGCGAAGCGGACGTGACCGATACGACGGTTTCCCGCGAGGAGCTGTTCAAGGAAGACGAACAGTAAGTCTTCGTCCCACCTCACAGAAATTTAACGACGCCGGGCCCCCAAGCCCGGCGTTTTGCTGTTCAGGAGTGGTGGGAGCCGCTTGGTAAACCGCCTATTAACCGGAGCGGGCGATGGTGCCTCGAATCGTTAATGAGGGGTTTCGGTTCCTATGAGCGTACAAGCCATCCGGCCGCAGCTGACCGAACAGGATATTCATCGCCTGATGAAGGGCGAGACGCCGGAGCAGCGCGCTTCGGTGGCGCACCGCCTGTGCCGCCGCATCGCGCTGGACGTGCTGAGCGAGGACGAGCGTAAATACGCTGAAGAGATCATGGCGATCCTGGCGGATGACGCGGCAGACCTGGTGCGCCGCACGCTGTCCGTCACGCTTCGCAATTCGCCGATTCTGCCGCGCGAAATCGCGCTGAAACTGGCGCAGGATATCGAGGCCGTTGCCATTCCGGTGCTTCAGGATTCGCCGGTTTTCACCGAGGAAGACCTGATCGAACTGGTCCTGTCGGTCACCGCTGCGAAACAGGCCGCCATTGCGGCGCGCGACAATATCTCCATCACGTTGACGGAAGTGATTTCAGAGCACGGGCAGGTGGAAGCCGTCCGCGTGCTTTCGTCGAACTCGCATGCTGAATTCACCGACCGGGCCTATGACGACACGCTGCGCCGCTTCGGCAGCGACGAGATCGTCCAGAAAGGCCTGATCCGCCGGGAATTCATTCCGACCCATATCGCCGAGAAAATGGTGTCACTGGTCTCCGGCCAGCTGTTCGACATGCTGGTGAACCGCCATGAACTGCCCGCACAAATGGCGATCGACCTCGCCGCAGGGGCGCGTGAGCGGGCCACGATCGACCTGGTCGAGCAGGCAGGCCGGTCGAACGATCTCGTCCGGTTCGTGTCGCAGCTGAACCTCAATGGCCGGCTCAGCCACTCGCTGATCATGCGCGCGCTTTGCTGCGGGCAGATGCCGTTTGTGGAGCATGCGCTGGCGGAACTGTCAGGTGTTGCCCACCAGCGTGTCTGGCTGATGATCCACGATGCCGGTCCGTTGGGCCTGCAGGCCGTGTTCGACCGGGCAGGCCTGCCGCGCAAGATGCTGCCGGCGTTCAAGGCCGCGGTGAACGTGTTCCACGAGACCGCCTATGATGGTGGGTCGAACGACCGGGCCCGGTTCCGCGCCCGCATGATCGAACGCGTGCTGACGCAGTTCCAGGCGATCCCGAAGGACGATCTGGATTACCTGCTGGACAAGCTGGACTATTATTCCGAGATGGCCGCCGCCGAAGAGGCAGACAACGCCGATACGGACGCCGCTTAAGCGTCTGCGCGCAGGCGCGTGCCGGCAGAGATGCCGAGGCGGGAAAGCTCGTCTGCGTCGCGCCAGTTGGCGTTTTCCGCAATCACCAGAATGCCGGCACCCGCAGCGGTCTCGCAGGCTTCCATGAGCAGGTCGCAGTCGAGGTTGCGGGCATCGACACGCAGCGTATCGATGAGGAGGCGCATGCCTTCGGCGAGCGGGGTCTGCCAGGATTTGCGCATGTCGACGGACACGCGGAAGCCATGACGGCGGAAGTGCGCGACGCGGCTGGTGCAGTCGGCGGGATCGCCCGCAAACGCCGTGTCGGTAAACTCGATGCAGAATTCCTGCTGGCAGAACACGCTGCGGCGCACGCGGGCATCGCAGGCCAGGGCCGTGTCCGGGTTGGCGAGGGCCGCAACCGGGGCTGGCACGATGATCGGGCGGTGGTCGTGACGGAACTCGTGGGCAACGCTGGAGATCTCACCGATGCGGTCGGCGACCCATTTGGCGGAGTTCGATTCGCTCTGGCGGGCGCGGGCCGGGCCGAAGGAAGGGCCGTCCTCGAAACAGAAGGGCAGGTCTGCCGCCATGCCGAGGGCATCGCCCGTCGCAAGATCCAGAACCGGGTCGAAACGGACCGCCGGTGTCGGAAGGGTTTGGACGGAAGTGTTTGCCCAGGTCTGTTTCATCATGTCCCGCTCGTATGTTGTGTTGGTCTTGCTTTCCCTAGGGGTTGAGGTTGAAGATCACGCGTAAGAACAGAGGCACATTTCGATAAAATTTGCCCGATAGGGGGAACCACCATGGACAAGACGCCCGCTGAACCGAGGCTTTCCGCTACAATTCTGATGCTGCGCGATGCGCCTTCCGGCCCGCCGGAAGTGCTGATGGTGAAACGCCATTACGAGATCGACTTCGCCGCCGGCGCGCTGGTGTTTCCGGGCGGCAAGGCAAGCGCGGACGACTCGCGCACGGAATGGGATGCCTATACCGACGGCGACTATGGCCCGGTGCAGCAGGACGCACGGATTGCTGCGGTTCGCGAAGCCTATGAGGAGAGCGGTCTGCTGCTGGCTCGTCCTGCGTCAGCCCGCGGTACTGGCGCGCCATTGGTGGGCGCAGACATTGCGGACAAGCTGGCGCCGCACCGCCATGCTGTCGACAAGGGCGAGATGAGCTTCCTTGAGCTTATCCGCGAGCATGACCTCGTGCTGGCGCTCGACAGTCTTGTCTACTTTGGCCACTGGATCACGCCGATCATGATGCCGAAGCGGTTCGACACGCATTTCTACATTGCCCCAGCCCCGGAAAAGCAGGTGGCAGCCCATGACGGGCGCGAGACGACGGACGCAGTCTGGCTCTCCGCCGAAGAGGCGCTGGCGCAGGAAGCCGATGGCCGGGCAACGATCATCTTCCCGACTCGGATGAATTTGAAGCGCATGATGATGGCGACATCCGTCTCCGACGCGCTGGCGCGTTTCGGAGCGATGGATGTGCCGACAGTTCTGCCGAAGCCCGGCAAGGATGATGACGGCAATGCGTGCCTGTTCATCCCGGACGTCGAGGGTTATGGCCAGACAGTGGAATTGCTGTCCAACGTCAAGGTCTGATTTCGTCCGCTAAAGGATGAATTTGGAAAGGTCGGCATCGGCAGCGAGGCCGCTGACCCGCTCGTTCACATAATCTGCCGTGATGGTGACCGTCTCGCCTTTTCTCTCCGGCGCGTCGAAACTGATCTCGTCCAGAAGCCGCTCCAGAACGGTCTGCAGGCGGCGCGCGCCGATATTCTCGACGCTGTTGTTCACCGCTTCGGCGAGGTCAGCCAGCCGGTCGATGGCGGCGTCTTCGAAAACCAGCGTCACGCCTTCGGCCGCCATGAGGGCCTCATACTGGCGGATAAGGCTCGCTTCCGGCTCGACAAGGATGCGGCGCAGGTCGTCGCGGGTCAGGGCGTCAAGTTCCACGCGGATCGGCAGGCGGCCCTGGAGTTCCGGCAGCATGTCCGACGGTTTGGAGACGTGGAACGCGCCAGACGCGATGAAGAGGATATGGTCCGTCTTCACAGCCCCGCGCTTGGTTGAGACGGTGGTGCCCTCGATCAGGGGCAGGAGGTCGCGCTGGACGCCTTCGCGACTGACATCGGCGCCGCCGCGTTCTGATTTGGCGGCGATCTTGTCGATCTCGTCGAGGAAGACGATGCCATCCTGCTCCACCGCATTCACGGCTTCGCGGGAGATGGATTCCTCATCGATCATCTTGTCGGCTTCTTCGTCGAGCAGGGGCTTGTAGGCTTCCTTCACCGTCGTGCGCACGCGTTTGGTGCGACCGCCCATGGCTTTGCCCAGCATGTCGGAGAGGTTGATCATGCCCATCGAGCCGCCCTGTCCGGGCAGGTCGAACATCTGCATCGGGCCGCCGGTTTCCGGCATGTCGATGTCGACTTCCTTGTCGTCCAGCTCCCCGTCGCGCAGCTTGCGGCGGAAGACTTCGCGGGTGGACGATTGCGCCTCCTCACCGACGAGGGCATCCAGCAGGCGCTCCTCGGCAGCGTCCTGAGCGTTTTGCTGCACGCCGGCGCGCTTCTGCTCACGGATCATGCCGACGGCGCTCTCGACGAGGTCGCGGATGATCTGCTCTACATCGCGGCCGACATAGCCAACCTCGGTGAACTTGGTGGCCTCGACCTTCAGGAAGGGCGCATTGGCGAGGCGGGCGAGACGGCGGGAGACCTCGGTCTTGCCGACGCCGGTCGGACCGATCATCAGGATGTTCTTCGGCGTGATCTCGCCCTGCAGGTTGTCCGGGGCCTGCTTGCGGCGCCAGCGATTGCGCAGGGCAATGGCGACAGCGCGCTTGGCGCCCGTCTGGCCGACAATGTGACGATCGAGTTCAGCGACGATTTCGCGGGGGGTAAGTTCAGTCATGTGGTCTGGGGGTCCGGTCAGATGTCGAGGGTTTCGACCGTGAAATTCGCATTGGTGTAGACGCAGATATCAGCCGCGATCTGCATTGCCTTGCGGCCAATCACTTCAGCGTCTTCCTCATAGTCGATGAGGGCGCGGGCGGCGGAGAGGGCGTAATTGCCGCCTGAGCCGACCGATACGACGTCGTATTCCGGCTCCAGCACGTCTCCGGATCCGGTAAGAACCAGGGTGACTTCCTTGTCGGCCACGATCAGCAGCGCTTCCAGTTTCTGCAGGTATTTCTCCGTGCGCCAGTCCTTGGCGAGTTCGACCGCGGCGCGGGAGAGCTGGCCATTGTGGCGCTCCAGCTTGGTTTCCAGCCGCTCGAACAGGGTAAAGGCGTCAGCGGTCGCGCCGGCGAATCCTGCCAGGATCTTGCCGTCGGCGAGGCGGCGCACCTTGCGGGCGTTGCCTTTCATGACGGTCTGACCCATCGACACCTGGCCATCGGACAGCATGACGAGTTTGTTGTTCTTGCGAACGGCCAGAATGGTCGTGCCATGCCAGCCGGGTGAAGTGGTATCTGTTGCGCCAGTCATGCCGGAGATGTGGACGCTAAGGCCGTCTGGTGCAAGGAGTCGGATGAGCCGTAATGTCGGCACGTTTTGTCACATAAGTGTCGCGGCACTCCAGTATGGGGAGCACAGCTGACAGTTGAACGGGGACTGGATGCTCTCGCAATTGGGCCACCTGCCAATGGATTTCCTGCTTCTCGCGGCGGCAGTGACTCTCGCGTCTTTCGGATTCATCGCCGGACGCCTGCGCGCGGAGCAATTCTCCTTTCCCGGAGACATCCATCCCAACTCCCGCCCCAACGCCCACGGCTACTTCGTCCTGATGTGGAGCCTGGTGCCTGTGGTGCTGGTGGCGATGGGTTACATCTTCTTCGGCGAAGGGACGTCGCGTGCCATCCTGCGGAGCGAACTGCCGGAAGGTTTTTCCATCCTCACGCCGGGCGAACTGACAACCTATCTCGACACCGTCGCCCGCGCAGCGCGCATTCCGAACTTCCTGAGCGGTGAGCATGTCTTCGATACCGTGACGGAGCGGTACGGTGAGATCCGTGGAACAGTCAATATTTTCACGCTGGTCATCGCGTTTGGCCTGTCCATCGCAGGCATGTTCCTTTCCCGCCGTTGCCTGGCGCCCGGCTTCCGGGCGCGCCAGCATGTCGAAAGCGGCATTGAATGGTTCCTGTTCCTGTGCGCAGCGCTGGCCATCGCGACCACGGTGGGCATTGTCGCGTCGCTTATCTTCGAAAGCCTGCGCTTCTTTGCCGAGGTGCCGGTATGGGACTTCCTGCTGGGGACGCGCTGGAATGCGCAGACGAGCGCTGAATTCGGGGCGCTGCCGCTGTTCTTCGGTACCTTCATGATTTCCTTCTTCGCCATGATGGTGGCCGCGCCGGTCGGCCTGTTCGCGGCGATTTACCTGTCGGAATATGCGAGCGGGCAGGTGCGGGCCATCATCAAGCCGGTTCTGGAAGTCCTCGCAGGCATTCCGACGGTCGTTTATGGCTTCTTCGCATTGCTCGTGATTGCCCCTGCGGTGCGGTCCATAGCGTTGTGGATCAACCAGTTGCTGATCGCTTGGGGCTTTGCAGATGGGGCGGTCCTCGCCGCGCAGCCGACCAGCGCGCTCGCCGCTGGGATCGTGATGGGGATCATGGTGATCCCGTTCGTGTCGTCGCTTTCCGATGACGTCATCCGCGCAGTGCCGCAGTCACTGCGGGACGGGGCCTATGCGATGGGCGCGACCAAGGCAGAGGCGGTGCGCCAGGTCGTGGTTCCCGCCGCGCTGCCGGGCATCATCGCAGCGCTGCTGCTGGCGGTGTCCCGCGCCATCGGCGAGACGATGATCGTGGTCATGGCGGCCGGGCAGCGGGCACGGATTTCTCCCGACCCGACCTCGGACCTGACGACCATCACTGTCCAGATTGTGGCCCTGTTGACAGGGGAATCCGAATTCGACAGCCCAAAGACGCTGTCGGCCTTCGCATTGGGGCTCGTCCTTTTCGTCGTGACGCTGTTGTTCAACCTCGTCGCCATCAATGTCGTGAAGCGGTTCCGGGAAAAGTATGAGTGATCCGTCCGCCTCCCCATTCGCCAATGAAAGGGCGTTGAAACGGCTTCGCCGCCGGCGTGCGGCTGACCGGCGTTTCAAATGGTATGGCCGCATGGCCATCGGCTTTGCGCTTGCTGCGCTGACGCTTCTGCTGGCATCCATCGCCACCCAGGCCATGTCGGCAGCGACCTATCATGTCGTGTCCTTCGATCTCGAACTCGACAAGGATAATTTCGGCGGGATCAAGACAGACGATCCGCCGCCTGTGGACAAGGTCTATGGCCTGGTCCGCGCAGACCTGCTGGCGCAGTTCCCGGAGACTGCTGGCAGTCCTGTGTTGCGCCATGATCTCGCGGCGCTGGTCACCCGGCTGGCCGTGCTGCCTGTCGCGCGGGATATTGTCAGCAAGCCACGGGATGTGGGCACTGTCCGTGAGGTCAAACTTCCCTTGTCGGACGATTTGGACCTCTACCTGAAAGGCGCCAACGCCCGGCACCTGACCGTACCGGTCGGGCGCGTCGGGACGGAGGAAGCGGACGGCGCCCTGACCTTGACCGGCGAAGATGCTTTCAAGCGCCTGCTCGCGGCGGCGTCGCTTGAGGGGCTGCAAGCGCCGGGCGAGCCCGGGACCGGATCCATCCTGATGACGGCCGGCCCGTCGACGCTCAAGGCCTCAACGCTGGACCCGTCCAGTGTGACGGGTATGCTTCTGACCGGTAACCTCGAGGATTTCCGGACCCATCCCGTGCGCGCGCGCCTGATCACGTCTCCGGAATTGGAGCGCACGGTCAGTGACCGGCAGATCGCCTGGCTGCTCGCGCTGAAAGCGGAGGGCCGGGTATCCCGCGTGCCGCACTGGAGCCTGCTGACTCATACAGACAGCACCCAGCCTGAACTTGCCGGATCGCTGGCGGCGATCATGGGGTCGCTGCTGACCCTGCTGGTCACGGCCTCGCTTGCCATTCCGGTCGGGATTCTTGCTTCCATCTATCTGGAAGAATTTGCGCCGCGAAACCGGGTGACCGGACTGATTGAGGTGAACATCAACAATCTGGCTGCCGTGCCGTCGATCGTTTTCGGTCTTTTGGGGGCGGCGGTGTTTCTCGGGGTGTTCGGCTTGCCGCGGTCTGCGCCTGTGGTCGGTGGATTGGTGCTGGCCCTGCTGATCCTGCCGGTGGTCATCATTGCATCGCGGGCGGCTCTGAAGGCCGTGCCGCAATCGATCCGGGATGCCGCCCTTGCCATCGGTGCGTCCCGCATGCAGACCGTATTCCATCATGTCCTGCCGCTGGCGGCGCCGGGCATGTTGACCGGGGCCATTCTGGGTATGGCACGGGCGCTAGGCGAGACAGCGCCGCTGCTGCTGATCGGAATGGTCGCGTTTGTTGCGGAAGTACCGCGCGGACCGACCGACGAGGCAACCGCGCTTCCGGTGTTGATTTATTCCTGGGCGACACAGGCCGAGCGGGCCTGGGAGCCGATGACGGGCGCGGTCATTTTGATCCTGCTCGCCTTCCTGATAGCGATGAACGGCGTGGTGGTTTTCCTGCGCCGGAAGTTCGAGCGGAGATGGTGATGGACGGGACCCTCGGGAACGATACGACGATGGAGAAGGGCGTCCTGCCGGACGCGCCGGAAGCCTCCGTGCGCATGTCGTGCCGCAACATCAATGTCTTCTACGGCGAGAAGCAGGCGATCTATGACGTCTCGCTGCAAATTGCCGACCGGTCTGTCACAGCGCTGATCGGTCCGTCGGGTTGCGGCAAGTCCACCTTCTTGCGCTGCCTGAACCGGATGAATGACACGATTGAAGGCTGCCGCGTTGAAGGCGAGATCATGATGGAGGGGAAGGATATCAACTCCCCGGCCATCGACCCGGTCCTGCTGCGCTCCCGTGTCGGTATGGTGTTCCAGAAGCCGAACCCGTTCCCGAAATCGATCTATGAGAATATCGCCTATGGCCCCCGGATCCACGGTCTGGCCCAGGGGCGGGAGGACATGGACGAGATTGTCGAGAAGAGCCTGCGCCGCGCGGGCCTTTGGGAAGAGGTGAAGGACCGGCTCAATCTTGCCGGTACCAGCCTGTCCGGTGGCCAGCAGCAACGCCTCTGTATCGCGCGCGCCATCGCTGTGCGGCCGGAAGTGATCCTGATGGATGAGCCGTGCTCTGCGCTCGATCCGATCGCCACGGCGCGCATCGAGGAACTGATTGATGATTTGCGAAAGCGTTACTGCATCATCATCGTGACACACTCCATGCAGCAGGCGGCGCGTGTTTCTCAGCGTACGGCCTTCTTCCATCTCGGCTCCCTGGTGGAAGTGGGCGACACAGACCAGATTTTCACCAGTCCACGTGACCGACGGACGGAAGACTATATCACGGGACGTTTCGGATAAGACGCCATGTCAGACCATATCGTATCAGCCTTTACCGAAGAACTTGAACGTCTGTCCGCAGACATTCTTCGCATGGGCGGCATTGTCGAGGAAATGATCGTCGATTCCTGCCGCGCCGTTCTGCACAATGACCTGGAGCTCGCAGCTGACGTGATCGAGCGCGATCCGCAGGTCGACCGGATGGAATCGGAAGTCGAACGCCAGATCGTCAGCCTGATCGCCCGGCGCCAGCCCATGGCTCACGATCTCCGCTCTGTTTTTGCTGCTCTGAAAGTATCCGGCGAGTTGGAACGGATCGGCGACCTTTCCAAGAATATTGGCAAGCGCGCCCTGAACCTGGATGCCGCTGTCTTTCCTGCGATGCGAAGCGGCGTCGCTCGAATGGCCGGACCGGTGTCGCGACAATTACACCAAGTGCTGAACGCTTACGCATCGGGTAATGCAGCCGAAGCGAAGGCTGTCTGGGAAACCGACGATGAAATCGACCAGCACTATAATGCCCTGTTCCGCGAAATGCTGACCTACATGATCGAAGACCCGCGTTCGATCAGCGATGGGGCGCATATGCTGTTCATGGCGAAAAATCTTGAGCGGATCGGCGATCACTGTACCAATATTGCCGAATTCGTCTTCTTTCAGATCACGGGTGAAAACCTGGTACAGCAGGACCGCCCGAAACTTTAAGCACCTGAACGGTGTTTGCCAGGAGTATGACATGAAACCTTACGTGCTGATCGCAGAAGACGAGAGCGCCGTCTCGGAGCTGCTTCAATACAATCTGAAACGCGAAGATTATGAGGTCGCTATCGCCAATGATGGTGAAGAAGCCTTGCTGATGATGGAAGAGCGGGCGCCGGATTTGCTGCTGCTCGACTGGATGCTGCCGAAAGTAAGCGGTATCGAAGTATGCCGCCGGGTGCGCAGTGGCGGTGTGAACCCGAACCTGCCGATCATCATGCTGACGGCGCGCGGTGAGGAAAGCGACCGTATCCGCGGGCTTGATACGGGGGCGGACGATTATGTCACCAAGCCGTTCTCGACGACAGAGCTGATGGCGCGGGTGCGTGCCGTCCTGCGCCGGATCCGTCCGGGCCTGCGCGATGACAAGGTCGTTGTCGGCGATATCGAGATCGACCGGGTGGAGCACCGGGTCATGCGAAATGGAAGCGACATCCATCTCGGACCGACGGAATTCCG
Organism: uncultured Hyphomonas sp.; assembly: GCF_963678875.1. NCBI lineage: Bacteria > Pseudomonadati > Pseudomonadota > Alphaproteobacteria > Hyphomonadales > Hyphomonadaceae > Hyphomonas > uncultured Hyphomonas sp. The sequence goes on from NZ_OY787456.1 coordinate 1,810,107, forward strand.
CCTGCTTGATTATTTCATGCAGCATCCGGGGCGTGTGTTTTCGCGCGAGCAGCTGCTGGACACGGTGTGGGGCTCTGACGTCTATGTCGAGCTGCGCACGGTCGACGTGCATGTTGGGCGCCTGCGCAAGGCGCTCCGGCAGAGCGGGGGTGACGATCCGATCCGTACCGTCCGTTCTGCCGGCTACGCGCTGCGGGCTGACTAGAAGAGTTCTTCCAGGAACAGTTTTAGGCTGGCGAAGCTGCGCCGGTCGGCATCGGCATTATAGACAGTGCCCATGTCGGCATTGTTGGCGCCGACCGTAGTGAAGGCGTGATAGGACTGGCCATGCGCATGCATCTGCCAGTCAGCGCCAGCGTCACCCATTTCCTTCGCGATGGCCAATACGTCAGCGGGCGGGGCCATCGGGTCCAGCCAGCCGTGCTCGATCAGAACCTTGGCGCTGATCTTCGGTGACGGAATGTTGTCGGCCGGGTTGAACAGGCCGTGGAACGCAGCGACGCCGAGCAGGTCCATGCCGGCACGCGCCATGTCGAGTACGCAGAGACCACCGAAGCAGTAGCCAATGGCGGCCGCCTTGGAGGCATCGATGCCCGGCTGTGCCTTGGCGGCTGCGAGGCCGCCTGCGAGGCGCTTCTGGAGTTCGGCCCGGTCGCCGACCAGCGGGTTCATGAGGGCCTGGTTTTCCTCGACCGTCGTGCCACGCTTGCCTTTGCCGTAAACGTCCATGGCGAAAGCGGCATAGCCGAGTTCGTTCACCACACGGCCCACTTTCTGGATTTCGTTGTCGCCAAGGCCGCCCCATGCATGCGCGATCGCCACGACCGGCAGGTTTGTCTTGCCTTCGGGGGCAAGGAAGTAGCCTTCATAGGTCTGGCCATCCACGGTGTAGTCGACTGCGCTCATGATGAAATCCTCTCTGTCTGATGGGGCATTCATAGAGAGGCTGCACCGCGCCGATCAAGGGTGTTGGCAAGGGCAATGGTGATTAGTATGCGGATTCTAGACTTTTTCCTTATCTCTGGCGCCATGGACAAACCCGTAAGGAGTCATTCCCATGGCTAAAGACAAAAAAGCGAAAGCCAAGAAGGCCAAGAAATCCGAAGCCCGCGCGAAGGCGGAAAAGCTCGGCAAGGCCATCGAGGCACAATCGGCCGAGATGGCGCACAAGATCTGGCTTGCCGGTGTCGGCGCCTATGGCAAGGCCTATGACACGGCGATCGCGAATGCCAACTCGTTCAACAAGCAGTCGACCGAACTGTTCGACGAACTGGTCAAGCGCGGCGAGAAAATCGAGTCCGACGTGAAGACACGCTTCGCGGAAGACGAACGCGTCACCAAGGCGACCAAGACCGTTGCCAAGGCAAACGCAGCAGCCCGCCAGTTCCAGGCCGAAGCCTATGACCGTTTCGAAGCCCGTATGGAGCGCATGCGCGATCTGCTGGGCGTGCAACAGATGAACGAGCAGACCTCGAAATTCGCCTCGAAGATCGAAAAGCTCGAAGACGAAGTGGCCGAAACGGTGGCCAAGTCAAAAGACCGCATGAGCAAAGTCGACCTGAAAGCGCGTATCGCGCGCCTGTCGGCTGAAATCGAAGCCGTGGCTGGCGAAACCGGCGCGGATCTCGCCAAGACGGCCAAAAAGGCTGCCGGCAAAACCAGCAAGGCCATGAAAGCGGCCGTTGCTGTGCCGGAAGCCTCCGATGATCTTTCGCAGATCACCGGCGTTGGGCCGGCGATGGTGAAGAGACTGAACGATGCTGGCATCTACAGCTTTGCCCAGCTGGCAGCGCTGAAGAAGGCCGAGGCTGAAGCGCTCGATGCGAAGATCGGTGCGCGAGGCCGCGTGATCCGCGATGAGTGGGTGAAGCAGGCCAAGGCGCTCGCGAAGAAATAGGCAACAAAAGGGCTGGCGGGCGGCTGTATGGTCGCCCGCCGGCTACGTCCTGTTCGCTTCGTAGTGCGTGATCATTCGGGAGAGGGCGTCGAAACCGCTTTCGCCCATATAAGGCACGATCAGGCACATCACCTGGAACACGGTCTTGTGGATCAGGGCTGCGCCTTCGAGGTTGTTCCGGTTCATCGCATCGGCTTCCAGCCAGAACGTCAGTGCCATCATGATCTGGTCTGTCAGGGCGTCCCTCAGGCGGGGGTCGATGGCCAGGACGTCGGCTTTGCCGAGATCCGCCAGGACGTTGTGGATTGTTGTGCGCTGTTCTGCGACCAGGGTGCGGAAACGGCCGGCAAGGTCAGGATAGCGGTCCAGCAGGACGCCGAGGTTCCGGTAGAAGAAGCGGAAGTCGTAGATCTCTTCGAGGATGATGTAGAGATAGACCCAATTGTCCTCGATGGAGGTGACCCGCCCGCGGGAACCGCGCAGGATGACCCTCATCTCTTCCTCGAAGGCATCGAACAGGGCCCGGATAATCGCGTCCTTGCCCTTGAAATGGTAGTAGAGATTTCCGGGGCTGATGCCCAGCGCGTTCGAGATATCGACAGCCGTCTGCTGGGCTTCTCCTTCTTCGTTGAAGAGAAGCAGACTGACATGGAGGATACGATCGCGTGTCTTCATCGGTTTGAAGACGGAGTTTGACACGCAATTCTGACTATGGAACGAATTTTCTTTCAAAGTTTACAAGTAACTCTTTCCTCGAATGAAAGAGAAAAAAGATAAACAGGAGCCAGCGGGCGGCGAATACATGCTCTCTGGCAGTCTCGGGGAGGGACTGATGACGACGCCGAAGGATGAAATCGCCCGCAGTGCGGCCGAAACGACGCTGGCCTTGAACCCGCTAATGGGCGGGATCAACCGGGAAGAATTGCTGGGCGCCGTGGCGATGATGCTGCGCTCAACCATGACGAATCCCGTCACCAGCGCAAAATCCGCGTCAAAGATCGCGAAGGAAAACGCCGAAATCCTGCTGGGAAAGTCCAAGCGGAAGGCTGATCCGAAGGACCGCCGCTTCCGCGATCCGGCCTGGGAACACAATCCGTTCTACCGGCGTGGCATGCAGGCCTATCTTGCGACGCAGGAGCACCTGAATGATTGGGTCGCCGACCTGAAGATGTCGGACCTGGAACATGCGCGGGCGAAATTTGTCATGGGCATGATCACCGATGCGCTGGCGCCGACCAACTCCCTGATCGGCAATCCGGCCGCGACCAAGCGCGTGGTCGATTCCGGCGGGCTGTCTCTGCTCAAGGGCCTGAAGAACGCCTACACCGATCTGACGAAGAATGGCGGCATGCCGGCTCAGGTCGACAAACGCCCGTTCAAGGTCGGCAAGAACCTTGCCGTCTCCGAAGGGCAGGTGATCTGGAAGAACGAGATGCTGGAGCTGATCCAGTATGCGCCGACAACGGAGAAGGTGCACCGTACGCCGATCCTGATTATTCCACCGCAGATCAACAAATATTATGCGATGGACCTGTCGCCGATGACGTCGATGGTCCAGTTCCTTCTGGCCATGGAACAGCAGACGTTTGTTGTGTCATGGCGCAACCCTCGCCGCGAGCATGCAGATTGGGGAATGCAGGACTATGTCGATAGCCTGATCCAGGCGAGCGAAGTCGTCCGTCAGGTGACGAAGTCGAAGAAGATCAATGTGTCGGGTGCCTGTTCCGGTGGCATCACGACCGCCACGCTGGCCAGCCTGTTGGCGGCGGCAGGTGATGATCGCATCAATTCGATCACCTTCATGGTCTGTGTGCTGAACCCACAGAAGGAAGACAGCGAGCTGGGCCAGATCGTCTCAGATGGCAGCCTTGAAATTGCGCGGGCTTATTCGAAGAAGAAGGGCATCCTGAAGGGTGACGACCTTGCACGCATGTTTGCATGGATGCGGCCGAACGACCTGATCTGGAATTATGTCGTCAACAACTACCTGATGGGCGAAGACCCGGCACCATTCGACGTGCTTTACTGGAACAATGACTCCACCAACCTGCCGGCGCAGCTGCATTCCGATTATCTGGATATGGGGTTGAATCAACCCTTCGACCATCCAGGAGAATTTGAGGTGGCCGGGCACATGCTGGACATGTCGAAAGTCAAGGCGGACGCGTTTATTGTCGCTGGACTGACGGACCACATCACGCCCTGGAAAGCCTGTTACCGTACGGCAGGATTGCTGGGCTCCAAGAATGTGGAGTTCATCCTGTCGTCCAGCGGACACATACAATCATTGCTCAACCCGCCGGGAAATCCAAAGGCGAAAATGTTCCGCAATCCGAACATTGAGGCGACCGCAGACGACTGGGCGGCTGGTGCTACGGAAGAAGCGGGCAGTTGGTGGCCAGTCTGGGGTGAGTGGCTGAAAGCTCGCTCAGGTACAGTGAAAGCTGCACCAAAAGCTTGCGGGAACGAGGCTTTCCAGCCTCATTATCCGGCACCGGGCCACTACGTGTTCGACGAATAGGTTCGGCAGGGTAACAGCGGAAGTATCAGGCATGCCGGAAAAACGTCCACAGATCACCATGCAGGATGTCGATGGCCTCCAGCTGAGGACGGCGTTCTGGCCGGCAAAACTGGCAAATGACAACCTGCCGCTGCTGTTCTTCAATGGTATCGGAGCAAACCTGGAACTGACGCAGGGTCTGGGAGACATGTTCCCGGACCGTGACATCATCACCTTTGATGTGCCGGGTGTGGGCAAGAGCCCGGTGACGCAATGGCCTTACCGGCCGTGGATGCTCGCCCGCTGGGCCCGCAAGCTGCTGGACCAATTCCATATAGATGCAGTCGATGTGATGGGCGTGTCATGGGGCGGGGCGCTGGCCCAGCAATTTGCCTTCCAGTACCGCAATCGGGTGGGCAAGCTGATCCTGTGCGCCACCAGCGCCGGAATGACGATGATCCCGGGACGTCCGAAGTCCCTGTCCAAGATGGTGGATGCCAGACGCTACACCGATCCGGATTTCATGCGGGAGAGTTTCAGCTCGCTCTATGGCGATGCAGTGGATGGCGAAGTCGGGCGGCATATCGACAATCTGCTGCCGCCGGACCCGCGCGGGTATTTCTACCAGTTGCTCGCTTTCATCGGCTGGTCCAGCCTGCCTTTCATCCGTTTCCTGAAGATGCCATCGCTGGTGATCATGGGAGATGAGGACACGATCGTACCGGTGGCAAATGGGCATATTCTGAAACTGGGTCTGCCGAATTCGCGTCTGCACGTTATCGAAGGCGGCGGCCACCTGTTCCTTGTGTCTCGGGCGGTCGAAACCGCAGACATTATTCGCGACTTCCTGGGTACAGAAGAAGTGTTTGCCGAAGCTGCCGCTTAGGCGTTCGCGACTTTCAGCGCCACACGTTCTTCCAGCGCTTCGCAAACCGCATCAGCAATGGACTGGCCATCGCTGCCCTGACCAATGGAGTTGAAGGCAGCGCGGCAGGCTTCGACATGAAGGTTGATCAGCGCGGCGTTCTCGCCGGGGCGCGTGTCACCCAGCAGGCGGCTCAGGGAGCCGCAAAGACGCGCGATGGCGGGATAGCCGTATGAATTGGCGGCGCCCTTGATGTTGTGGGCTGCGGTGAACACGGCGCGGTAATCATCTGCCGTGGCGTCTGGTTCCTGCGCCACGCCCCACGCGCGGACCAGTTCGTTGAGGTCACCCTGCATCCAGGCTTCGAACTGGCTGGAGAGGGAGTCGACGGCATCTTCCGCCAGGCTGCCCAGAACTTCGGTGTTTGCGGGAATGCTCTCATCGGGTTCGACGGATATGTCTGCTGGCAGGGGCGCGCGGACTGGCTCTGCGGGCTTGATTACACGGCTGATGTCGATGGTGACCTCTGCGGTGTTTGAATTGGTCGATTTACGCCGTGTCGGCAGGACGGTCAGCAGATTCTTGAACATCGGGCACTCCTGAGCGCCCAATTAACCGTCCAAGCCTTAAAAATATCCTAGGAAATCAGAAGCCGAACTGCTCCCGGAGAATCCGCTCGTCGAGGGCGTGGCCGGGATCGAACAACATGGTCAGACGTTTGCTGCGATCCGCTTCAACGCGAACGGTGGTGATGTCCCGGACTTCCTGATTGTCCGCTGCCGCGGCCACCGGGCGGCGGTCCGGCGCGATGACCTCTATGGTGACTTTCGCGTCGTGGCGCAGGAGGGCGCCGCGCCAGCGGCGGGGGCGGAACGCGCTGACGGGCGTGAGCGCCAGAAGATTCGCACCAATCGGCAGGATCGGGCCATGAGCGGACAGGTTGTAGGCGGTTGAGCCAGCCGGAGTGGCAACCATGACGCCATCGCAGGAGAGCTCCTCCATGCGCACTTTGCCATCCACCGTGATGCGCAGGCGGGCCGTCTGGGCTGTCTCGCGGAAGAGGGAGACTTCATTGATCGCCAGGGCGGTGTGCTCCTGCCCGTGAAGGTCTGTTGCGACCATGCTGAGCGGTATGATCTGGGCACGTTCGGCTGCGTTTACCCGCTCTATGAGATCATCTTCCCTGTATTCGTTCATCAGGAAGCCAATTGTGCCTCGATTCATACCGTAGACGGGTTTGGAATCCCCGAAACGGCGGCGCAGCGAATCCAGCATCGCACCATCCCCACCCAGCGCGACGACGACGTCGGCGTCGGCCTCGCTGTGTTGTCCGTAGCGCTTGACCAGCGTCGGAAGGGCGGCCTGGGCTTCAGGGCGCTTGGAGGCGAAAAAGGCAAAACGAAGTGTACTCATCGGACCCATGTGGTTGAGGTTCCGCAACGGCGTCAAGGCATCGAATTGCAAGTGATTTACCAATCGTGACGGTGGCGTCACGATGACGGTAGCGAAGGGCAGGTATTTGGGCTAAGTTGCCTTCGCAGAACAAAGGGAGACAGAGACATGGCAGACGGCAACCAGACGGTCGATATTCGCGGTTCGGTAAGCGCGGAAGAGTGGCAGGCGCGTGTGGATCTCGCGGCACTTTATCGTCTGACAGCCATGTATGGCTGGGACGATATGATCTTCACTCACATCTCCCACCGTGTGCCGGGGCCGGATCACCACTTTCTGATCAATCCCTATGGCTACTTCTTCGAAGAAATCACGGCGTCTTCGCTCGTGAAGGTGGATCTGGATGGCAACGTCGTCCAGGAAACCGATTCCATGATCAATCCCGCCGGCTTCACGATCCACTCCGCCGTCCACGCGGCGCGTGATGACGCGAAAGTTGTGATGCACGTCCATACGGATCAGGGCGTTGCAGTTTCAGCCCAGAAAGAGGGGCTGTTGCCCATCAGCCAGACCGCGCTCGCCGTGCGGGAAGACGTGGCCTACCACGACTATGAAGGCATCGCGCTGGATCTTGACGAGCGGGAGCGGCTCGTTGCCGATCTTGGCCCGAAGAAGCACTCCATGATCCTGCGCAATCACGGGACGCTGACCTGTGGCGAGACTGCGGCAATTACGTTTACGCGCATGTTCTTCCTCGAGCGCGCCTGCAAGATGCAGATCATGGCGCTGTCTGCAGGCCGTGACGGCGTGTTGGAGTGCGATGACGACCTTAAGGACAAGGTGGCAGGCCAGGGCGGCATGACCGAAAACAGCAATGGCATGTCGATGCTGACGGAAAAGCTCGTCTGGCCGGCGCTCCTGCGGAAACTGGACCGTGAATATCCGGGCTACGATTCCTAAGTAGTCTCCCGGATGCGACAAAAGCGGCGAAAACGCTATCAGCCCATTAAATGTCGTGGCGGAAGCGTTTAAGTAAACTTCCCGGAGCTTAAAGGGATAAGCAAATGAAACACCTGAAGGCCTTTGAGGATGCCCTCGGCACCATTCATTCCGAGGGACGCTACCGGGTCTTTATCGACCTGCAGCGCCACAAAGGGCGTTTTCCGAAGGCTACAGCCCGCTTTGAGGATGGCGAGCGCGAAGTCACCATCTGGTGCTCCAATGACTATCTCGGCATGGGGCAGGATGACGACGTCATCAACGCCATGCATGAGGCGATCGACAGCTTCGGTGCCGGCTCGGGCGGTACGCGCAACATTTCCGGCACAACGCGGTTCCATGTCGATCTTGAACGGGAATTGGCAGACCTGCACCAGAAGGAAGCGGCGCTGCTGTTCACCTCCGGTTATGTGTCCAACGACGCGACGCTGTCGACGCTCGGCAAGATCATGAAAGACCTGATCATCTACTCCGATCAGCTCAATCATGCCTCGATGATCGAGGGCATCCGCCGTTCGGGTGCCGATTACCGCGTGTTCCGCCACAATGATGTGGATCACCTGCGTGCCCTGTTGGAAAATGACGATCCGGACCGTCCGAAAGTGATCGCATTCGAAAGCGTCTATTCCATGGACGGCGATTTCGGCCGGATGAAGGAAATCTGCGATCTGGCGGATGAGTTCGATGCGCTGACCTATCTGGATGAGGTGCACGCGGTTGGCCTGTATGGCAGCCAGGGCGCTGGCGTTGCCGAAATGCTTGGCCTGTCTGACCGGATCGATATCACCGAAGGGACGCTGGCCAAGGGCTATGGCGTGATGGGCGGTTACATCGCCTCCAAAGCGACGGTCGTCGATGCGATCCGCTCCATGGCATCAGGCTTCATCTTCAGCACGTCCACTTGCCCTGTCATGGCGGCAGGTGCGCTGGCCAGCATCCAGAAACTGCGTTCCGATGAGGGCCGCAAGCTGCGCGCCATCCATCAGGCGAAGGCGGCCGAGCTGAAGCAGAAATTCCGCGATGCCGGCCTGCCGGTGATGGAATCGCCATCTCACATCGTGCCGCTACTGGTCGGGGATCCGGAGCGCTGCAAGGCCTTGTCCGACACGCTGCTGTTCGACTTCGGCATTTATGTGCAGCCGATCAACTACCCGACTGTGCCGCGCGGTACCGAGCGCCTGCGCTTCACGCCAAGCCCGGTGCACGACGGCGCCATGATGGACGAACTGGTCGAAGCCATTCTCGCCGTCTGGAAACAGCTGGGCCTCGACAAGGCAGCCTGATCAGGCGCTGAAGCAATCGAATATGTACGGGATAGGCGTCTTCGGGCGCCTATTTCTTTTTCTTGCCGAGCCCGATGTTCTTGGCATGCTTCGAGCGGAGCTTCGCGTAGTTTGGTGCGACCATGGGATAATCCGCGGGCAGGTTCCACCGCTCGCGGTATTCTTCCGGAGTCATTGAGTAGCGGGACCGCAGATACCGCCGCAGCATTTTGAGTTTCCGGCCATCTTCCAGGCAGATCAGGAAATCCGGTGTAATTGATTTCGATACGGGGACGGCAGGCGAGAGCGCCTCGGCACCGTTCGTGTCGGCCTCGGACAGGGAAGAAATCGCGTCATGCACGGACCGGATGAGACCAGGCAAGTCTGACGCCGGAACTGTATTGTTTGAAACGTAGGACGAGACGATCCCCGTCGTCATGCCCAGCACGTCAACCTGTTTCGGTTCACCCATCTTGCCACCACCGTTATTTTTATAATGCTACGGTAATTTGAAGCATTCTGTCACGAAGTACGCCGGAAGACCAGAAGTAGTAAGTATTAGGCTTCTGATTACCGCTACTACGTCAAACAAGGTTGAGAAAATCTGGCGCCTGTTGTGCGGGATTGTCTGGTTGCGAGCGCGCGGCTCTGAGCGTAAACAGCGCACGGAAAGCAGGAGATTCCCATGGCAGACACCGCCCAGACGCAACGGTTTGATACCAGCGGTTTCTTTTCGACTGGTCTTGAAGAGAGCGACCCGGAGATCTTTGCCGCCATCGGCAAGGAGCAGGGGCGCCAGCAGCACGAAATCGAGCTGATTGCTTCGGAAAACATCGTCTCCAAGGCGGTTCTGGAAGCGCAGGGTTCCGTCCTGACCAACAAATATGCCGAAGGCTACCCGGGCCGCCGGTACTATGGGGGATGTGAATTCGTCGATATCGCTGAGAATCTTGCGATCGACCGTGCCAAGCAACTCTTCAATTGCGAATTCGCCAATGTGCAACCGAACTCCGGCAGCCAGGCGAACCAGGGTGTGTTCCAGGCCGTCCTGAAACCGGGCGATACGATTCTCGGAATGAGCCTCGACGCCGGTGGTCACCTGACCCATGGCGCTCCGCCGAACCAGTCGGGCAAATGGTTCAATGCCGTCCAATATGGCGTGCGGCGCGAGGATGACCGCATCGACTTTGAACAGGTCGAACGCCTCGCCAAAGCGCACCGTCCTCAAATGATCATCGCTGGCGGCTCAGCCTATCCGCGCGAGATCGATTTCGCTCGCTTTCGCGCGATTGCCGATGAAGTCGGCGCGGTCTTCATGGTCGATATGGCGCACTTTGCCGGCCTCGTGGCGGGAGGTGCTCACCCGAACCCGCTCGATTATGCGGATGTGGCAACGACCACGACGCACAAGACGCTGCGCGGCCCGCGTGGCGGCATGATCCTGACCAATGACGAGAAGCTGGCCAAGAAGATCAATTCGGCGATTTTCCCCGGCATTCAGGGCGGTCCGCTCATGCATGTGATTGCGGCGAAGGCTGTTGCGTTTGGTGAGGCGCTGCGTCCGTCATTCAAGGAATATGCGGCACAAGTCGTCGCCAATGCGCGTGCGATGGCTGCTGCAGCCAAGGCGAGCGGCCTCGATGTTGTCTCGGGCGGTACCGATACGCATCTGGCTCTGATTGACCTGCGTCCGAAAAAGGTGACTGGCAAGGATGCCGAAGCGGCGCTTGGCCGGGCTTACATCACCTGCAACAAGAACGGTGTGCCGTTCGACCCTGAGAAACCGACGATCACCAGCGGTGTCCGCGTCGGGTCGCCGGCCGGCACCACGCGTGGCTTCGGGGAAGAAGAATTCACGCAGATCGGCAGCTGGATCGGCGAGATCGTCGATGCCGTTGCGACGGGTGACAGTGCGTCCACGGAAGACCGTATCCGTGATGAGGTCAAAGCGCTGACAGCGCAGTTCCCCATTTATGGTGGCTTGGGAGGCTGATCCGGTTTGCGTTGTCCATTCTGCGGGTCTGAAAACACATCGGTAAAGGACAGCCGTTCGGCTGAAGACGATACCGCTGTGCGCCGCCGCAGGGTCTGCGAAAGCTGCGGTGCCCGGTTCACTACGTTCGAGCGCGTCCAGTTGCGTGAAGTGACGGTCGTAAAGCGAGACGGGAAGCGCGTGCCATTTGACCGCGAGCGGCTTGCAAGGTCGATCACCATTGCCCTGCGCAAGCGCCCGGTCGACCGTGAGCAGATCGACCAGATGGTCTCAGGTATCCTCAGGAAACTGGAAAGCGCCGGTGAACCGGAAGTCGCGTCAAATGATGTCGGCGAATTGGCGATGGAAGCGCTGCGCATGGTCGATCCGGTCGGCTATGTCCGCTTTGCCAGCGTCTACAAGGATTTCCGTGATCCGAGCGATTTTGCCCAGTTCATAGAGAAAGCTGCGCTTGAGGACGAAGAGGACCTTGGAGGCGAATGAGCGGCGTGCGAGTCACGCTGAAGCTCGCCACCTCGCTGGACGCGCGCATCGCCCTAGCCGACGGTACGAGCCAGTGGATCACGTCCAGTGAGTCCCGGGCACGGGGGCACGAATTGCGCGCATCACATGACGCAATCCTGGTGGGGATCGGTACCGTGCTGGCGGATGATCCGCTGCTGACTGCACGCACCGTACCCATGCCGAAGAAGCAGCCCGTTCGGATCGTGGCAGATTCCAATGGGCGCACGCCGCTCAGCTCCCGCCTCGTACAATCTGTGTCGAGTGGCCGCGTGGTGGTCGCAACCAATGGCCAGCCCCAGGATTTCCTGACGCGAAGCGGCGTAGAGGTCTGGCGTTGCGGAAACGGCGTGCGGATGGATGTGCAGGATTTGCTGCGCCGAGCTTCCGCTGAGGGGATTTCCTCGCTGCTCATAGAGGGCGGCGGAACAGTTGCCGCGAGCTTTATTCGCGCAGGTCTCGTCGACGAAATCGCCTGGTTTGTGGCGCCGATCCTGATCGGCGGTGATGGCTTGCCGGCCCTGGGGGGACTTGGCCTGCAAAATCTGTCGGATGCGACACGGTGGAAACCTGTCGCGACGGAACGCATTGGGGATGACGTTCTGAACACTTATGTTCGTTTTTAGCAAAAGTCGCCCGAAGGTCTTCCCATGTTCACTGGTCTCGTCACCGATGTCGGAACTGTCCGCAGGGCGGAGCACCGCAACGGCCTGACGCGCTTCGAGGTAGAAAGCGGCTACCCGTTGGCAGAGATCGCGATGGGCGCATCAATTATGCACTCAGGCGTCTGTCTGACGGTCGTCGACATGGGGCAGGGTGAGCGCGGCGCCTGGTTTGCGGTCGAGGCTGTTCCTGAAACGCTCGCGAAGACCGTTCTTGGCGACTGGAACGAGGGCGCCCGGGTCAATCTGGAACAGAGCCTGAAGCTGGGCGATGAGCTCGGCGGGCATTTTGTGTTCGGCCATGTCGATGGCATCGGCGAAATTGTATCAATCGTTCCGGAAGGCCAGAGCCGACGGATCACGATCCGTCCGCCGGCCGATCTGGCGAAGTATTTTGCGACCAAGGGGTCTGCTGCGGTGAACGGCGTTTCGTTGACCGTTGCGGATGCCTTGCCGAATGGCGACTTTCAGGTCGCCGTCATTCCACACACTTGGGAGGTGACCACGCTGGCTGATCTGCAGCCGGGCAGCCGTGTGAACCTTGAGATAGATATGCTGGCACGCTACGTCGCCCGCATGATTGGTGCCGATGCACCTTAAGGGCAGTGAAACAATGTCAGACGACTTCAAGCACGCGATCTCCTCGATCGACGAGATCATCGAAGACGCCCGGAACGGGCGCATGTTCATTCTGGTGGACGCAGAGGACCGGGAGAATGAGGGCGACCTGATCATACCAGCGACTTTTGCGACACCGGAGCAAGTCAACTTCATGGCCCGTCACGGCCGGGGACTGATCTGTCTCGCCATGACTCAGGAGCGCGCGCACACGCTGAACCTGGACATGATGACCCGCAACAACCGGGAAAGCATGGGCACCGCCTTTACCGTCTCTATCGAGGCTAAAGAGGGCGTGACGACGGGTATCTCTGCGCATGACCGGGCAAAGACCATCGCTGTGGCGATCGATCCGACGATGGATCATGACGACATCGTTTCGCCCGGCCACGTCTTCCCGTTGGTCGCGAAGGATGGTGGCACGCTGGTCCGCGCAGGCCATACCGAAGCGGCGGTCGACATTTCCCGTATGGCAGGCCTCTATCCGGCAGGCGTGATCTGCGAAATCATGAACGAAGACGGCTCGATGGCCCGGTTGCCAGACCTCGTTTCCTTCGCTCAGCTTCACAATCTGAAAATCGGCACCATTGCAGACCTTATCGCCTGGCGCCGCCAGAACGACCGCTTCCTTGAGCGCCGCGTCGAGGCGCCGCTGGAGTCGGCCTATGGCGAAGGTTTCCGGACGGTCTGCTTCCGCAACGTGCTCGACAATTCGGAGCACATCGCCATCGTTCATGGAACGATCAAGCCGGACTCGACCACGCTGGTCCGCGTTCACCGCACCGATGTGCTTGCGGATATCCTGGGCGAACGCGGCCCTCGTCAGGGCCTTGTCGAGCGGGCGATGCGGATCATCGCAGAAGCGGAAGAGCCCGGTGTTGTGGTGTTCGTCAACACGATGCAACCGAATGCCATGGCAGAACGGCTGGGCCTGAAATCCGCCAGCCCGAAAGACCCGACAACCCCGCTGCGGGAGTACGGTGTCGGAGCACAAATTCTGCGCGAATTGGGCGTGCGCAAGATGACCTTCCTGTCCGACACGAAACCCACCCGCGTTGCAGGGCTTGACGGATACGGCATGACGATAGAGGGGTGGCGCCGCCTCAACGAGGAGACAAACTGATGGCTGACCGGGTTCTGATTGCGGTTTCGCATTACTACAAACATATTTCCGAAGAGATGCTGGCTGGCGCGATGGAAGTGCTGGAAGCAGCCGAAGCGAAAGTCACCGTGATGGAAGTGCCGGGCGCTTTCGAATTGCCAGGCCTGATCGCCATGGCGGCAGACTCCGGGCGCTTTGACGGTGCGGTTGCGCTTGGCTGTGTGATCCGGGGTGAGACGACCCACTATGACTATGTCTGCGGTGAGAGCGCGCGCGGCCTGATGGACCTGATCGTCAATCGCCGTCAGGCTATCGGTTATGGCATCCTGACCGTGGAAAACGAGGCGCAGGCGCTGGCACGCGCCGACCGCAAGCGCGGGAACAAGGGCGCAGACGCAGCGAACGCCTGTCTTTCCATGATCAAATTCCGCAAGGAACTCATTCGTTGAGCGATCAGAAGTTTCCGTTTGAAGTCACACGCGCGCGCCGGGCTGGTGCGCGCCTCGCCGCCGTGCAGGCGCTCTATGCAATGGAGCAAACCGGCAAGTCGGCGCGTGAAACCATTCGTGCCTTCATGGAAGACAAGCTTGGTATCGGCCCAAATGAAGAGCCGGTGGAAGAGGCTGATCCGGATCTCTTCAAATCCATCGTCAATGGTGTTGTTGACAATCAGGCAACCATCGACAAGGCGATCCTGAAACGCCTTGCAACTGGCTGGAAACTGACCCGCCTTGATGCCACGATGCGCGCATTGCTCCGGGCCGGGGCTGGGGAGTTCATCGTGCACCAGCAACTCTCTCATTCCGTGATCATGGATGAGTATGTGTCTCTCGCGCACGACTTCTTCGAAGAGTCAGAGGCCAAATTTGCCAATGCCGTGCTCGACAATGTCGGGCAGGACCTGCGCGCTTAATCGAGCTCGCGCGCCCAGCTCCTGACTTCGTCGACGAACAGCGTGGGCTTTTCCATCGCGGCGAAGTGTCCGCCTTTCGGCATGTCGCGCCAGTGGACCAGATTGTAGGCCCGTTCGACCCAGCTTTGCGGCGGTGCGGTATAGATCTTTTCCCCCGGGAAGTTTGCGAACCCGGTCGGTGTCTCGCAGCGGACGCCTTCGGGCAGCTGTACGCCGCCTTCCTGGAAGAGGGCGTTATAATACCAGACGCTGGTCGCGATCGCATCATTGACGAGGTAGAGCATCACATTCGTCAGCAGCTGGTCTCGCGTGTAGACGGAGTAAAGATTGCCGTCGCGCAGATCAGACCAGCCGTGGAATTTTTCGATGATCCAGGCTGCGGTTCCGACAGGTGAATCCATCAGCGCCATGGCCAGCGTTTGCGGTTTTGTTGCCTGCTCCATGAAGTAGGCGCCTTCAGCCTGCATCGCGCCTTGCATGTGGGTGAGCCAGTTTCCTTCTTCCTCCGTGGCCGGAGTGGGCGGTGTCGGTCGAAAGCCGATCATGTTGAGATGAATGGCCCGGCAGCCGCCTTTCTTGTCGTGGGTGCCATGGTTCATGCCCAGCCATGAGGTGACGAGCCCGCCCCAGTCGCCTCCCTGAGCGAGATAGGTTTTGTAGCCCAGCACATCGCGCATCAGTTCGTCCCACAGCGCCGCAGTTGCTTTTTGGCCCATCGGAGAGGCCGGCTTTTCTGAAAAGGCATAGCCCGGCAGGCTGGGAATGACGATGTCGAACGCATCCGCCGGGTCACCACCGTGGCGTGACGGAAAGGCCAGGGGTTCGATCGCATCCCAGAACTCAAAGAACGAGCCAGGCCAGCCGTGGGTCAGCAATAGCGGGCGCTTGCCTTCGGCTTCACCGACGACGTGTACGAAGTGGATTTCCATGCCACCCACATCGGCCTTGAAGCTCGGAAATTTGTTGAGGAGATCTTCCTGCGCGCGCCAGTCATAGTCGTTCAGCCAGTATTTGCAGAGCTCCTGCAGGACCGGTGTCGACATGCCGTAGGCAAAACCCTGTTCATTCTCGGGTGCCGGGAACCAGCGGTAAGCAGCTACGCGTTCACGGATGGCGGCGAGTTTCGCATCGGAAATGGAAATGTCGAACGGGCGTACCTGGCTCATGAGCGTCCTCCTGCAAGGCGGACCCTAACGTGAAGGCTCAACCGGCGCGAGCGGTGACCCGGCGTCAGATTGAAAAGCTGGTTCCGCAGCCGCAGGCAGCCGTGGCGTTCGGATTGTTGATCCTGAACGCCGCTCCGATCAGTTCGGTCGAGAAATCGATTTCGGAGCCGCCAAGGAATTCGAGGCTCATTTCGTCGATAAGGACCTTCGCCCCATCGCGCTCGACGAGGAGGTCGTCAGAATTCGCCTCTGAGGCGAAATCGAACTTGTAGGAGAAACCGGAACAGCCGCCGCCTTCGACAGAGACGCGCAGATAGTCTGCACCGTCCTGTTTGGCCAGAATCGCATTAATGCGCTTGGCAGCCGAAGCGGTAAGGCTCACATCAGGGGCAGTTGTCGTGCTCATGGCTTATAAATAGGGACGTTTGGACCAATGGAAAAGAGAGCGGTGTATGCAACACGCCATGAAGACAGCCGAGGCCGCTATTATGACGAGGCCCCGTCTGCCACGCGCACGCCGTTTCAGCGCGACCGTGACCGCATCATCCACTCCACCGCATTCCGCCGCCTGAAGCAGAAAACTCAGGTCTTCGTGGCCCATGAGGGCGACCATTTCCGCACGCGCCTGACCCATTCGCTGGAAGTGGCGCAGATCGCAAGAAGTATTGCCCGCACACTGGGACTGGATGAAGACCTCGCAGAGGCCATGGCGCTGGCGCATGACATCGGCCATCCGCCTTTCGGTCATGCCGGGGAAGACCAGTTGGATGCCTGCATGGAGCCATTTGACGGCTTCGATCACAACGCTCAGACCCTGCGTGTGGTCACCCGGCTTGAGGTGAGGTACCCGAATTTCGATGGTCTGAATCTGACCTGGGAAATGCTGGAAGGGCTGGTGAAGCACAACGGCCCGCTGATCGACGCCGATACCGGCGTGGCGGACCTGCCAGCGGCCTTCCGCGAGTTCTCCCGCATCGAGGACCTCGAGCTGGACCAGTTCGCGGGGCCGGAAGCTCAGGTTGCAGCGCTCTCGGACGACATCGCCTACAACAATCATGACATCGACGACGGTATTGCAGCAGGCCTGTTCACGATCCAGGAGCTCATGGAGCTGCCGATCGTCGGGGATGTTTTCCGTGGCGTTAAGCTTGAATACCCGCATCTGACGGACCGGATGGTGACCTATGAGGCTGTACGCCAGCTGATTGGCATCTGGATCAATGACCTCGTCGATGAAACCCGGCGCCGTGTGAAGCGCCTGCAGCCCGCCAGCGCAGCGGAAGTCCGCGCGCTGGGTGAGCCGTTGGTGGGCTTCAGCGACGAACTCGCCGACAAGCAGAGAGCGCTCCGGGCCTTCCTGTTTGAGCGGATGTACAAGCACTACAAGGTGAACCGGATGCGATCCAAAGCGAAGCGCATCCTCGCCGAACTGTTCGAAGGCTTCACTGTCGAGCCCCAGACCCTGCCTTCACCGTGGCGGGAAGATGCGACACAAGCCGACACGTTCCGCAGGGCGCGCATCGTTTGCGACTACATTGCCGGCATGACGGATGGCTACGCCATCGAGGAACATAGGCGCCTCTGCGATCTCACCCGTCTGGGATAAAAGTCGCAAACTGCTGCAGGAACTGGGGAAATCCCCATAATCGCCGGCCTTTGGCGCGGTCCTGTTCAATTGCCGTTAACGAAGCGGCCCTAAAAATTAACCTCAGTAAGCAGGATTGAAGGGACGTTTCATGAGTCGCTACCGTTACGGCGCCGATGAGGCTTCACCATTCGAAGATGATTATCGCGGGTTTGACATCCGCGATGACGAAACAGCGCGCGGGCCGCTGATCCTGGCGCTCGCGATCGGCGTGCTGCTGGTGTTCGGCGCCGTTGTCTGGAACACCTACCGTCAGGGCGTTCGTTCGAACGGCGCTGGTCTCCCCAGCGTGATTGCGGATGCCCAGCCTTACAAGCGCGTTCCGGATGAGCGGGGTGGGCTGGAAGTGCGCGACACTGACAAGCGTTTCTACGACCAGATGGACGCGTCAGAGCGCGTGCCAGACCTCGCCAATCTCGACAATGGCGATGGATCGGACATGTTGCAGGGCGGCCCCCCAATCGATTTGCGGCCCAATGACGAGGAGATGGATGGCAGCGATCCGGACAATGGTATGCCGAATTCTGTTGCCGACGATGTCGCGGAACTCGCGGACCTCAGCCGCCCAGACCGGGGAATCGATTCTGAACCGCTTACGCCGATGCCGGTGACCCGTGCACCGCCGCCTCCGCCGAGGGACATGTCGCCTCAGTTCGCATTCAGTGAGGGCGGGCAGTATCTGGTGCAGGTCGCCGCTTTCCGCACGGAAGACGCTGCAGAGGCGGCGTGGCGCAAATCCGCTGCGGCTCATCCGGAACTCTATCGCGGTGCTGGAAAACGCATCCAGCGGGCAGATCTGGGCGCCAAGGGTGTGTTCTACCGCTTGCGTGTCGGCGGCTTTAGCCAAAAAACGGAAGCGGACGCCTTCTGCGATGCGCTGAAGGCACAAGGCGACAACTGTATTGTGGTGACCGGATAGTGGCTAAGGCCTGTATCCTCAGCGTTTCAGGCCCCGTCCTGACACCCGGCGAGGCGGACCTGTTCAGGGTGCAGAACCCGTGGGGCGTGATTCTTATGGGCCGGTCCTGCGTGTCGCGGGATCAGGTGCGCCGCCTGGTGGCCGACATCTGGGATGCAACAGGCCGGGAAACACTGATCTTCATCGACCAGGAGGGCGGCCGCGTCGCCCGTCTTAAGGCGCCGGAATGGCCGCTGTTCCCTCGTGGTGCGGATTATGCGGCGATCTACGAAAAAGATGCGGAGCTGGGCCGTGAGGCATGCTGGCTGGGCCACCGGCTGATCGCATCCGAACTTGCCAGCCTGTCCATTCATGCGGATTGCTCACCTGTCGTGGACCTGCCTGTCCCCGGGGCACATGACGTGATTGGAGACCGGGCATTCGGAACGGAGCCAACTCAGGCTGCAGATCTCGCCAAAGCGGCGATTGCCGGTCTGCATGCCGGCGGGGTCGCGAGCGTGATCAAGCACATACCGGGGCATGGCCGGTCCATGGCGGATAGCCATCTTGAGCTGCCTCGCGTGACCGCGGGAGACAATGAGCTGTCGAAGGACTTCGAAGCCTTTACCCGTGTGGCTGATGCGCCGATGGCGATGACGGCCCATATCGCCTACGAGGGCTATGATCCAGGCAAGGCGGCGACGGTGTCCCGCTACATGATTCAGGAGATCATACGGGCCCGAATCGGGTTTGATGGTCTCCTGATGACCGATGATCTGGGGATGAGGGCACTTGGCGGCAGCCTCGCCGATCGCGCACACGCGTCGATCGCGGCAGGCTGTGATGTGCTGCTGCATTGTTCAGGCTTCCTGAAGGATCCCGCAGAAATCCTCGCTGAAATGACGGAAGTTGCTGAAGCGGCCCCGGTATTGGCGGGACGGGCGGCCGAGCGCGCCGCGGCCGCTGATTCGATCGCAAAGCAGGCCGTCCCCATCGAGCCGGCAAAAGCCTGGCAACGGTTCCACGAACTGTTTCCGAACGCGGGGGCAGGCGCATGAGTTCCGATTCCGTCACCATGGAAACGCTCTCTTCCGACATGGAAGAGGCCGATCTCCAGGACATCTTCCGCGTCGATGTTGGTGGCTATGAGGGGCCGCTGCACTTGCTGCTGGAGCTCGCCCGCCGCCAGAAAGTGGATCTGCTGCATCTCTCCATGCTGGACCTGGCGGAGCAGTACCTTGTCTTTATCGAAGACGCGAAGAAACGCCGGATGGACCTCGCGGCGGACTACCTGCTGATGGCGTCCTGGCTGGCGTTCATGAAGTCGCGGCTCCTTCTGCCGAAGCCGGAGAAGCTGGAAGAGGACGAGCCGACCGGCGAAGAGATGGCGGCACGCCTTGCATTCCGCCTGAAGCGGCTCGACGCCATGCGCGATGCAGTGAAGGAACTGCAGAACGGCCCCATCCTCGACAATGTCGTTTTCCTGCGCGGCATGCCGGAACAGCCGAAGGTGATCCGCCATACGGAATGGAACGCCAGCCTTTACGAGCTGACGCAGGCCGTTGGTACGATTCGCGATCGCAAGGAGAAAGAGCGTCCACACGTGATCGAACAGCAGATGGTCCTGCCGCTGGAATTGGCACGTACAACGCTCCGTCAGCTCCGCGGACAGTTGGCGCAGTGGTCTTCGCTTGACGAAATAAGCCTGACCATGACGGATGTGGACCCGGAGCTGCCAACTAGGTCTGTGACGGCGAGCGTATTCTCCGCGGCACTGGAACTTGTGCGCGATGGCGAGGTCGATGTCCGGCAGGACACCCATTTTGCGCCGCTGTATTTGCGCAATGCGCAAACTCACCCGCAAGGGGGCAGCCATGCAGATGTTTGAGAAGATTGAAATGAACGACGAAACGCCAGCCGAAAAGAAACCGAGCGCGGTCACGCAGCTCGCGCTGGCTTTCCGCCGGTCCGAAGAAGCGCTGCACGAGGACATGAATGAGGCGCTGGCCGAAGCCGTGCGCCGGGCGGAAGCGGTCCTGTTTGCCGCTGGTGAGCCTATGTCAGCAACACAGATCGCCGAGATACTGCCGCACGGCGTGGAAGCTGCCGAAGTGCTGATGACCCTGCGGGCACTCTACGTGAATCGCGGCGTGAACCTCGTAGAGGTGGCGGGTAAGTGGCGATTCCAGACTGCGCAGGACCTGTCCTACCTGTTCGTGGAAGAACGTCAGGTCCAGAAGAAGCTCAGCCAGGCCGCCCTCGAGACGCTGGCGATTATTGCCTATGGCCAACCGGTAACGCGGGCTGAAATCGAAGCCGTGCGTGGTGTGGCGGTTTCCAAAGCCGTGCTCGACACGCTGATGGAAACCGGGTGGATCAAGATCAAGGGGCGCCGAAAGACGCCTGGCCAGCCGCTTACCTACGGCACGACCGATGCGTTCCTCGAGCATTTCGGCCTAGAAAGTCTGAGTACATTGCCGGGCAAGGCAGACCTCGAGGCGGAAGGCTTGTTGTCTGACGTCATTCCGGATGGCTTCCAGATGCCGGATGAAGAAGCCCTCAGTGAGGAGGAGCTGCTGGTCGATGCCGGTGGCGATACGGAAGAGATCGAATCTTTCGTCACTGACTTCATGGACGATGCTCCGGATGAAGAGGAAGCGGAGGCGGATGCCGAAACATTGCCTGCGCCGGAAGACATCGTGGATGATGTCAATGCGGACACGGATGACGAAGAAGATGAAGGTATCAGCGTGTTTGCCTACACGCGCGCGCCTGTCCGGTCGGTCGCAGACGAGGAAGAGTTTGACCGCGATGATATCAAGGCGGCTGTCATGCGCCTCCGCAAGGAAGAGCGGACGCCAGAGCAACCCATTTCAGAGTGGAATGACGACGAATAGGTGTTAGCCGGTTGTTTCAAAGCGGAAGCGACGTTCGTCGTCGAACGTTCCAAGTATATCTTCTTCCTGAGTGCCGCCGCCGATATTATGAATCACATACGGGTGACCGGCGGAAGTCCGTTTGTCCGAAACGATCCCGATGTGAGGCAGGCGTCCGCCTAACCGCATCGTGTACAGATCACCAGGCCGCCAACCGTCTAGCGTGGTGGGTAAGGGCAGATCAGCGCCTTGCCGTTCGAAGTAGCGCTCAAGGTTCGGGACGCGCCGGTGGTCGATGTTCCTGTCGGGGCGGCTGAGCCCCCAGATGTCCGGATAGTCTGCAAACGCCGTTCTCATGTCCTCATGGACGAGTTTTTGCAAATCGACATCATAAGCATCGCGATAGGCGCGGATTATGACGTCGGTACAGACACCGGTCGAACGGTCGACATCCCCCATGGGGTAGCTGAGCCTGACATAGGCTGCATCATAGGTACGCGTCACACCGATTTGTTCGCGAGCGGCTTTTGAAAGCCGCGCTGCAAATGGCAGCGACCGCTCACCGAAAGTTTCCGGCAAGAGCGGTAAGGCCACAATTGAGGCGAGCATGGACCGGCGCGTCTGCATGCGCCGATCAGATCATTCAGTTCCGGCAGGATTGCGGCGGAATCTAGAAACCGTGGAACTCGGCGATTTCGTCGATGTCCGCGCGCTCGGCCCGCAGTGAATTGACCGGGTGGGATTTGTCAGGCTTGCCAACGGCAATACCGCACCAGATCATCTCGGTTGGAGCGAGATTGAAGTGCTCCTTCAGGGCAGGGCGCAGGACGCCCCAGCACTCCTGGAAACAAGTGCCCCAGCCACGCTCCTCTGCGAGCAGGGCGAGGGTTTGCAGGTACATGCCAGCATGACCCCATTGGCCGTGGCCCATGCGTTCGTCGATAACGATGAAAAGGGCAAGCGGCGCGCCAAAGAAGCGGAAATTGTTGGCGAACCAGGCGAGGCGGGCCGCGCGGTCTTCCCGCGGAATGGCGAGCGCTTCGTACATCATTTCGCCAACGCGGCGGCGGCGGGCTTCGTAAGGCTCCCAAAGGTCTTTCGGGTAGATCGGCCGGTCTGTCTTCTGGCCTCGCGGATCTGCGGCAAGGATCGGAGCTGCCATGGCGATCACGTCATCCTTGGCCTGTCCGGTTACCGCGATCGTGCGCCAGGGCTGGACGTTGCCACCGGACGGCGCGCGCTGTGCCTGGGTCAGCCATTCGCGGACTTCGGACTCGGAAAGCGCGTCGGGCAGGAAGGCCCGGGTGGAGATGCGCTGGTCGACTGCTTTGGAAACGTCCATGAAAAAACCTCCCGTCAGGATCTGACGGGAGGTCTAACGGCTTGTCGCCGGGTCAGCCAACAGGCTTCTGGCCCGGTCCTATTTTTTCGGGTGCAGGATCACCGGCATCCAGGTGTAACCGTGGACGAAGGCGCCGGAGGTATAGGACGGCTCGGCGAGAACCTCGATGTGCTCGAAGCGTTCCATCAGTTCCTGCCAGAGGATCTGCAACTGCAGTTCGCCGAGGCGGTTGCCGACGCAGCGATGGATACCGAATCCGAAGGACAGGTGACGGCGCGCATCTTCGCGGTCGATGATGTAGTCGTTGGGTTTGTCCCAGAACTTTTCATCGCGGTTGCCCGAGATGTACCACATGGCAACCTGATCGCCCTTTTTGATGAGCTTGTCGCGCAGTTGAACGTCTTCCAGCGCTGTGCGGCGCATGAAGGCCAGCGGGGTCTGCCAGCGGATCGTTTCCGATACCATGTTCGGGATCAGGGACAGGTCGCCCTTCAGCTTCTCGAATTGTTCCGGGTACTTGTTGAGCGCCCAGACCGACGCCGTCATCGAATTGCGGGTCGTGTCATTGCCGCCAACGATCAGCAGGATCACGTTGCCGAGGAGTTCCATCGGCGTCATGTTCTTGGTCTTCTCGCCATGGGCCAGAAGGCTCATAAGATCATTCTTCTGCGGAATGGCCTGGCGTTCCTGGAAAATGCCCATGAACGTGGTCAGGCATTCCATCATTTCCTGACGCCATTGTTCTTCGCCACCCGGGCAGATGTCGGGATTGTTCATGTTGGTAACGACGTCAGACCAGCGGGTCAGCTGACGACGGTTTTCGAACGGGAAGTCGAACAGTGTGGCGAGCATCATCGTGGTCAACTCGATCGAGACCTTGTCGACCCAGTCAAACGGCTCGCCAACCGGCAGGGAGTCCAGAAGACCCTGCGTCCGCGAGCGGATGAGCGGCTCATATTCTTTCAGCATGTTCGGCGCGACGGCGGGCTGAACGGTTTTGCGTTGCTCCGAGTGGCGCGGCTCGTCCATGGCGATGAACATCGGCATTTCGAAGTCTTCCATCGGCTGGCCGAGCGTGATGCCGCCATGTTCCCAGCTGGAAGAGAAACGTTTGTGGTCGGTATCCACCGCCATGATGTCTTCGTAGGTCGTGACGGACCAGTACGGGCCGAAGAAGGAATCGGGCGTGTAGTGCACCGGATCTTCCTTGCGAAGGCGGTCGAAACGGTCCCACATCTTGTTTTGGCGCCAGATTTCACCGTCGACGAGGTCGAGGGTTTTCAGGTCCAGGCTTGAAGCCGGGGGCACGTCTTCACCAACGTGGAGATATCCTTCGTGAAGGGGCTCACGGTCAGAAACTTTCGGCCGTTCGAGGGCCGGATGGTCGATCGGATGAACTGTGTCGGCAGCCATATTATATCCTCCTATTGCCGGTCTCCCTGGGCACCGGTCTGCTCGCTTAGGAGGTGTATATCATGGCCGTTTTGAAAAAACCATGACGCTTGCGTCATTTTTATGCGGTGTGGCGTTCAAGTCGCGCTTTGTGGAGCGCATTTTTCATGGCTTCGGCCAGGGATTTGCGCTCCGGAACGGTCAGGAAGCGCCCGATGACCCATCCGGTGCGGCCGTGTTCGATTCGCAACCACGAATCAGGTCTGAGGGGTTCCTCCAGTTCGACGCGGGCAAATCCGGCTGGAACGCTCACACGTTTTTCCGAGCCGTTCGCTTTTCGGTGCATCATGTCCAGGCTGCTGGCGGTGATGCGAATGCGGGTTTCTTCACTTTGTTTCCGGAATGACCAGCGGAAAGCGAGCCAGATGGCGAGGGCGTCCAGACCGAAAAACCCGATCACAGGTATGGCGCCCATGGACAGGAACGCCATGCCGGTCAGGAAGCTGACAACGCCAACAATGCCCATAACGACCGCGAAACCGCGTTCCGAAAGAGACCGGTTCGGAGTCAAAAGCGCGTCAAAATAGATGATTTCATCTGTGTCAGGCATCGGGAACAATACTTATCATGCTCTTGCCCAGCCGGAAGCCGCCTGACAGACAAATTGCATGACAGAATCGCCGCAGAAGACGCCTTCCCGAAAGCCCGCCAAAAAGCGCGCGGTCCGCACGCTGGGGCCGGAGAAGACAGAGAAGATTTTCGCCGCGTTGGCCCATGACCGGCCGGATCCGAAAACTGAGCTGGAGTATTCGAGTCCTTTCACCCTCCTGGTGGCTGTCGCCTTGTCAGCTCAGGCGACCGACGTCGGCGTGAACAAGGCGACGCGGAAACTGTTCGTGATCGCAGACACGCCGGAAAAGATGTTGGCGCTGGGCGAGGAGGGCGTTGCGGATCACATCAAGACGATTGGCCTGTGGCGCAACAAGGCGAAGAATGTGATCGCCCTCAGCCGGAAGATTCTCGATGATTTCGGCGGAGACGTGCCGCGAACCCGGGAAGAGTTGACGACCCTGCCGGGGGTTGGCCGGAAAACGGCGAATGTCGTCATGAACGAGGTGTTTGGAGAGCCGACCATCGCCGTCGACACCCATATATTCCGAGTCTCCAACCGGACAGGGCTGGCGCCAGGAAAGACGCCGGACGAGGTGGAGGCCGTGCTGGAGCGCGTCACCCCGGCGGAATGGAAGAAGGGGGCGCATCACTGGCTGATCCTTCACGGGCGTTATGTCTGCAAGGCGCGGACGCCGGAATGCTGGCGCTGCGTGATCTCGGAATGGTGCAAGTTCGCGCCGAAAACGCCTGATCCTGCGACGGTTTCGTCGCTCGGGCCAAAAGCGCCGAAGTCCAAGACGAAGAAATAGCCGCAAATATGCCTGCACTCGGAGAGAGTGCATTATCTGGCAGGCAGATACATCCGGGCACGGAAGTGTCAGATGGATATATTTTTAAGTGCACATTTACATCAGGATGCGATGTTCAGGCAGATGGAGAGACCGCGCGAATCGCTGGCCTCCAGTTCGCCTCATTTTCGCTAATCTTGCGTCACGCCAGGCAGCAAGAGCGAGCGAAGGAACAAGGGAAGTGTAAATGAAGTATATTCTCTGTGCGGCAGCGGGTGTCGTTGTGTCGGGATTTGTCATGCACGCGCATGCGGACGGCGAACGGGTTGAAGGTTGGTCTGGTGAAGGTGCGCTGAGTGCTGGCATGACGAGCGGTAACACCGAAACGAGTGATGTCGGATTGACCTTCGATGTGGATCACATTGTCGGCAAATGGGACTACGGCTTTCAGGGGCAAGTCGACTATGGCGAGCAGGATGGCCTGGAAAGCCGCAACCGCGTGTTTCTCGGTTCCAATATCGACTACACGATCAGCGACCGTGTGTTCTCATTCGCCCGCGGGTCATACGAGGTTGACCAGTTCACCGGCTTCGATAGCCGTTCTTTCGTCGGTGGTGGTCTCGGTTACCGCTTCCTCGGGCTGGACCCCGTGACATGGGTCGTCCGCGGTGGTCCGGGTGTGAAGATTGATGAGGTAAAGCGCGTCGTAACGGTGGATAGTCTGGGTGCGCCTTTGATTATTCCGGCGGAAACGGAGACGTCTGTCGGTTTCGTGGGCAGGTCGAAGTTTGCCTGGGCGCTGAACGACAAGGTCGAGCTTTCGAATAATACAGACATCCTCTATGCGGCGGAGTCGACACAGGTTTCAAACGGCCTTGCGCTGACAGCGCAGATCAATGGCTCGCTTTCGGCGCGTTTCGGTTTCGACACGCGCTATGACACCAACCCGCCGGACGGCTATGAAACCACCGACACCGCGACCAAGATCGGTGTTGTCTACAAGTTCGGCAAGCACTAGGCGCGCGTTGTCTCCAGGCGTCTTTTCACGGCCTCGGCGATCATGTCGCCGAGGTGCGGCCCTTCGATGGGATACAGATAGGGCTCAATGACTTCGAGCTCCATCAGGACCAGCCGGCCATCATCACCGCGTACCATGTCGACACGGGCATAAAGTGGCGCGTCGTCCAGCATCGAAATAATGGCAGACGCATCCGACAGATCAGCTGTGGACGGATCAACGGGTGTTTCCTTGCCGCCATATTTCGACTGGATGCGGTAGTCGCCGGACACGGCGCGCTTCACCAGCGCATGGCAGAAGTCGCCGGCGATGAAGATGAAGCTGTACTCGCCTTCGCTCTGAATGGCCGGGAGGAAGGGCTGAACCATCATCGGGTGCGGCATGTCAGGAATTGCGTCGCCGCGCTGCAGGCGGTGTTGTCCTTCTGCACCGGCTCCGACCTGGCGCTTGAAAACCAGATCATCTGAATTGAGGGTATCGAACGCCTCTGTTGCGCCGTCGGCATCGGCTTCGTCCAGCCAGACGGTCGGGATGATCCGCGCTCCTTTTGCTTCCAGGTCGCGAAGATAGGTCTTGTGAATATTCCAGCGAATGAGGTCGACAGGATTGTAAAGCAGGGTTTGGGACTCGATCCGGGCGAGGGAGGTCAGGAACTCTTTCTGCCGGTCCCAGTAATCCCAAGTCGTGCCGATCATGGCAGCTCCAAAGCTGCTCCAGTCGGCATGCGGGTCGTCCCAAGCGACGTCTTCGATTGCCAGCCCGCGCTCTGCAAAGGCCGGACGAAGCGCGTCCATCATGTAGTCGTGTTCAAACGCATCTTCCCGGCGGTTCGGCGCGCCGGGCAGGGTGATCTGGGAGGCGATGTATGCGATTTTCATGGCCGGGGCTTTAGCACGCCTGCCGGTTGCGTCCAGCGCGCGCCTCTGGCAATGCCCCCGGGATATTCAGCAGGAGAATCCGGATGGCGGACGTGCGTTTCGATGTTGTAGGCTTGGGCAATGCGATTGTGGACGTCCTTTCCCGTGCGGATGACGCGTTCCTGGCCGAATGGGGCATCCACAAGAACGCGATGAACCTCATCGAGGAACCGCGCGCGCACGAGCTTACGAAAGTGGCGAAAGACCCGCTCTACACATCGGGCGGAAGTGGTGCGAACACGATTGCTGGCCTCGCCAGCTTTGGCGCATCTGCGGCCTATATCGGCAAGGTGGCGGACGATGAACTCGGCGCCCAGTTCAAGCGCGAGATGGAAGATGGCGGGGTGCCGTTCCCGACCCCGCCTCTGGCTGACGGTCCGGCCACTGCGCGCAGTATCATCTTCGTGACGGAAGATGGCCACCGCTCGATGAATACATTCCTGGGCGCGTCGGTCCTGTTTTCAAAGGAAGACGTCGATGCGGATGTGGTGAAGGCGGGCGGGATCCTCTATCTGGAGGGCTACCTGTTCGACAAGGACGAGGCCAAGGAAGCCTTCATCTTTGCCGCAGAGACTGCCAAGGCAGCCGGCCGCAAGGTTGCGCTGACCCTGTCCGACAGGTTCTGCGTCGATCGCCACCGGCCGAGCTTCCTGCAGCTGGTCCGCAACAATGTCGACATCCTCTTCGCGAATGAAGAAGAGCTGCTCGCGCTCTACGAGACCGACGATTTCGATAGCGCCATGGCATCGCTGCAGGCCGACACTGCGGTGGCGGCGGTCACGCGAAGCGAAAAGGGATCGGTTGTCATCGGAGATGGAGAGCCCATAATTGTCGAAGCCGTACCGGTGAAGGAAGTCGTCGATACGACAGGGGCGGGCGACCAGTATGCGGCGGGTTTCCTGTTCGGTATGTCGCGCGGCATGCCGCTGGCGACCTGTGCACGCCTCGGCCATATCGCAGCCGCTGAAGTCATCAGCCATTTCGGGCCGCGTCCGGCGGTCTCCTACAAGGTGCTTGCGGAAGCCGCCGGCATCTTCGCCTGATCCGGGGCGCTGGTCCCAGCACCTGCGGCGCCGATGAAGGCGCCAGGATGGTGTGATGGGTTTTCGGGAATGAGGCTCCGCGTCAGGTCTCCGGCAGGGGCAGGTTTTCCTGACACCGCTCATTCCCGCGCAGGCCGGGACCCAAAACCACGGAGAGCAGCCCATGCCGTCCCGGAGCCCGGCCTGAGCCGCGGTGAGCAGAGACTGTGGGATTGGTCGTGTAGGCAGGGGCATAGGCTCGGCCGCTGCATGCGTCCGCAAGGCGGGCGCCGAGATGCGTGGCAGGCTTCAGGTGTTCCCGTTCTTTCTTCTGCCCCGGCACCCAGTCGATCGAGACGAGGAACACACGGCCGTTCGGGCTGACACTCCAATGATAGTGCACGCCCTTGCCATAGGCTGACCGCATGGCGGCGCGCAGCAGCAGGACCTGAACCCAGATCATGGGCCAGATAAAAGCGAGATGAACCGGGAAACCGGCGGGCGGCGAGAAGAGTGACATCGTGCACACTTTAAGTCAGTGAGCGGAGGTGTCGGACAGGTTTCTTCTCGCGGCAGTAATTGCAGCAGGATCGGGCGATCCTTGTGGTGGATAAGCCCCCTCCGTCCGCGAAGCCGGCTGGCGGTGCGAAGCCCGCGCGCATGCTTCGACTTCGCTCAGGATGAGCGCTTCGCAGAGCCGGGCTCATGCTGAGCGAAGTCGAAGCATGACTCCCAGCGCACGAAATCCGTCTACACCGTGACTATGCATGACCTGCCATGACCATACCGGACTAAGCCGGACTATGCCGGATCAGGCGTTCATGGCCTCGACAGCGTAATCCAGCCGGTCATGGCCGAAGAACATCTCGTCTCCCACGAAGAAAGTAGGTGACCCGAAGGCACCGCGCGCGAGGGCGGTGTCGGTATTCTCTTTCATGGCCGCCTTGTTGGTTTCATCGGCGGCGAGCGCCTTGATTTCTTCAAAGTCGAATCCTTCGGCGTCACACATGGCTTTCAGCGAGGTGTCGTCATCCGGCTTCAACGCTTCGGGCGTTTCCCACATGTGGCTGAAGCAGGCATCTATGAACCGCTGCTGCTTTTCCGGATCATTGGCGAGGCCGATCGTGGCGCGCAGCAGGTCACGCGTGCTGACCAGCGGGAAGTAGGGGTTCATGCGGACTTTGAGGCCATATCGCTTCGCGCATCGCTGCAGGTCAGCCAGCATGTAGGTGTTTTTCGCCGGTACCATGCCGGGCGGACGGTTGCCGGTGCCTTGCATGATTGCACCCAGGAACATCGGCTTGATTTCGATGGGCGCGCTGGTGCGTTCCTTCAACTGTTTCACTGCTGCATTGGCAATGTGGGAATAGGGGCTGATATAGTCGAAATAGAACTCAAGCGCCTTGGTCATCCAGTCCTCCAGAAGTTTCGTTTTGGAACTAAGGCAAATCAGGTTAGGCTTGCAAGCATGAAATGGACTGAACTCTCGGACAATTGGTGCCCGGTCGCGCGCACGCTATCGGTCGTGGGGGACCGGTGGACGCTTCTGATCCTCAGGGATTGCTTCCTCGGCCTGTCGCGGTTCGAGCAGTTTATCGAGTCGAGTGGCATGACCCGGCATATCCTGGCCGAACGCCTGAAGCGCCTCGTCGAGGCGGGTATCCTGGAACGGCGGCAATATTCTGCCGGGCCGAAGCGGTATGATTACGTGCTGACGGAAAAGGGGCAGGAGCTGGCTCCCGCTCTCATGACGCTGAAAGATTGGGGCAAGAAGCACATGCCAGTCCGCCGGGCGACGAACGCCTGAGATCCATCAGGCCTCTGCGAGGTCCACAGCCTTCTTCTGAACTGAACCATAATCAATTTTGCCGGTGCCGAGCACCGGGATCTCGTCCACATGGTAGACGCGCCGCGGCACGGAAATTTCCGGCACGCCGTGGCTCTGGGCCCAGGCGAGGATCTCTTCGCGGTTACAGTCCGGGCAATCGCTGAGCAGGATGATCTGTTCGCCCTTGCGAGGGTCAGGCATGGCCACGGCTGCATGCAGATTGTCCGGCCAGATGGCGCTGGCGCAATTCTCCACGACCGCCAGCGAGACCATTTCCCCGCCGATCTTCGCAAAGCGCTTCACGCGCCCCATGATGCGGATGAAGCCGTCCTCGTCGATTGCAACGACATCACCGGTATCATGCCAGCCATCGTCCGGCGCTTCGAGCACGCCGGGCGCAGAAGGGCGCAAATAACCCATCATGATGTTCGGGCCCTTGATGTGCAGGCGGCCACCTTCCGGAATGCCGTCCACGGGCAGGAGGCGATAGTCCATGTCCGCCATCAGCATGCCGACGGTGCCGGGCTTGTTGCGCTCCCACTGGTTGGCCGCCACGACCGGCGAAGCTTCGGTGGCGCCATAGCCTTCCAGGATTTCGATTTCGAATTTGCGGCGGACCAGCGCGCGCGTTTCATCCTTCACGCGTTCAGCTCCGCACACGGCGAGGCGGATGGAGCTCATGTCACCATCGGCGCCGACGCGCGCATATTGGGAAATGAAGGTGTCGGTCGCGAGCAGGATCGAGGCGCTGGTCTCACGGATACGCTTCACAATCTCGCGCGGTTGTAGCGGCGAAGGGTGGAAGATGACCGGAATGCCGGCGATCAGCGGCAGGATCGCACCGACTGTCAGGCCGAAACAGTGGAAGGTGGGCAGGGGGTTGAACAGCTTGTCCGTGTTCACATCGAGGCCGATATGGGCGCGCACCTGCTCGACATTCGCCATGACGTTCTCATGGCTGAGCACAACGCCTTTGGGCTCTCCTTCCGTACCTGAGGTGAAGAGCACGACGCCCGGGCTCTTGTAGCGCGCCTTGCGGCGGATCAGGCCGGGTGCCATAGGACCGATCACGGCGGCGAGCTTGTCGTTCAGGGACAGGTTTTCCCGGACGTCTTCCAGATAGATGATCTCGGCGACCCGGGAGAGATCCTTCACCAGGGCTTCAAGGCCGGCGATTTCGATGAATTTGCGCGCCGTGATGATCTTCGTCATTTCGGCAGCGCGCATCGCCGCCTTCAGGTTCCGTGACCCGGCGGTGAAGTTCAGCATCGCCGGGATGCGATTATAGGCTGACAGCGCGTAGAAGCCGATCACGGCCCCCGCACCGGTCGGCAGCATGATGCCAACCGATTCGCCGGCTTTCGTCTTGGCAGCGAGCGCGGAGCCCAGTCCGAACGCACCGCGCAGCAGGTCCTTGTAGCTGAGCAGCCGTTCCTCGCCGTCGACCATGTCGTAGATGATCGTCTTGTTGCGGCCAAATTCGCTCGCCGCACGCATGAGGGCGGTAAACAGATCTGTGCGGGTTCGCGCGGGGCGATACGGCAATGGCGCCGGGATCGGTAGCGTGGTCATGTACGGCTCTGGTTCCCTCGTGGGCGGTTTCCGCCTCACATGTTTGTAACATTTTGTCGCCAAGCAGCCAGAGAGCGGCCAACAATGCAAGTTTGCATGCGCAGATTGCAGTGTCTCCGACTTGAGTTCAGGCGCGGGTGAGGCCATGTTCCGGCGATGGCAAACCTCATTGATCTCAAGGGCGAAAAGGCCCGTGTGCGGCACCCGGAGAAGCAATCCCGGCCGGACAGCCCGGTTCAGCGCAAACCGGATTGGATCCGCGTAAAGGCGCCGGGGTCCAAGGGGTATTCCGAAACCCGCGAGATCGTGAAATCCAAGGGCCTGGTCACGGTGTGCGAAGAGGCCGGCTGTCCGAATATCGGAGAGTGCTGGGACAAGAAGCACGCCACGATGATGATTCTGGGTGAGGTCTGCACCCGTGCCTGCAGTTTCTGTAACGTCTCGACCGGCAAACCACCCGCCGGAGTCGACGAAGACGAACCGCGCCGCGTGGCCGAAGCCGTTGCCGAAATGGGGCTCCAGCATGTGGTCATCACATCTGTCGACCGGGATGACCTCGTCGATGGCGGGGCGATGCACTTCGTCAACACGATTGAAGCGATCCGGGCCGCGTCTCCCGGAACAACGATCGAAATCCTGACGCCGGACTTCCTGCGCAAGGATGGCTGGGAAAACCGGGTCATCGACGCGAAGCCTGACGTGTTCAACCACAATCTCGAAACGGTGCCGCGCCTGTACCTGTCGATCCGGCCGGGCGCGCGCTACTT
Source organism: uncultured Hyphomonas sp. (assembly GCF_963678875.1). Classification (NCBI taxonomy): domain Bacteria; kingdom Pseudomonadati; phylum Pseudomonadota; class Alphaproteobacteria; order Hyphomonadales; family Hyphomonadaceae; genus Hyphomonas; species uncultured Hyphomonas sp. The sequence continues at coordinate 1,842,654 of NZ_OY787456.1, forward strand.
CCATTCGCTGCGCCTGTTGCAGAAGGTGAAGGACCGGGATCCGAACCAGTTCACCAAGTCCGGCCTGATGGTCGGCCTCGGCGAGACGAAGGAAGAGGTGATGCAGGTGATGGACGATATGCGCTCCGCCGGTGTCGACTTCCTCACGATTGGCCAATACCTGCAGCCTACCCGCAAGCACGCGCCCATCGACCGGTTCGTCACGCCGGACGAGTTCCGCTCCTACGAGGAAATTGCGCGTGCCAAAGGCTTCCTGATGGTCTCCGCGACGCCGCTGACGCGTTCGTCCCATCATGCAGGTGAGGACTTCGCCCGGCTGCGCGCTGCGCGTGAGGCTTTGAACGCTGGCCAGATCGCCTGAGCGCATGGCGCGGTTCTCCAAATCGGTCCGGCTGCCCTACACGCCAGAGCAATGCTTCGACCTGGTGTCGGACATCCGCCGCTACCCCGATTTCATCAAATGGATCACGGCAATGCGCGTCTCCGAGGAGGCCGTGCTCGGCGACGGAGCCTCCTCTTGTCTCGGTGAGGCAGTGATCGGCTTCAAGGGTTTCACGGAGCGGTTTTCCACCCGTGTCACAAAGACACCTTCGGCCGGGAACGTGATCGCCTCTCTGGTGAAGGGGCCGTTCCGCCGCCTGCGGGCTGAATGGCAGATCACACCGCAGGACCGGGGCACGGATGTCCGCCTCGACATCGATTATGACTTCAAGAACCCGTTCATCGGCATGCTGGCCGCTGCCAATCACGATCTGGCCGTGACGAAGATTCTGGATGCCTTCCTGGACGAGGGGCGGCGTCGGTACGCTGCGCCCTCATCGCCGGTGGCCGGCGCCTAGTTCATCTGGAACTGGATCAGTTTCAGCGCGCATTCGACGGCGGCCATGCGTACCTCGGTGCGGCCGATCTCGCCGACCTGTAGCATTTCATGCACCACGGCCCGGTTCTCGCGGGCACAGGCGACGTGAACCGTGCCGACCGGCTTCATGCGCGTGCCGCCGCCGGGGCCGGCCACACCTGTGATGGCAACAGCGATGTTCGCGCGGCTGGCTTCCAGCGCGCCTTCCGCCATCATCCGGGCGACCGGTTCCGACACCGCGCCATAGTCTGCAAGAACATCGCCTGGCACGCCGAGCATCTCTTCCTTGGCGCGGTTGGAATAGGTGACGAAGCCCCTGTCGAACACCGTCGACGATCCGGCAATGTCGGTGAACAGGGCGGCGACGAGGCCGCCGGTGCAGCTTTCAGCCGTGCAGATCCTGAGGCGCGCCTGTTCGGCGTCGTCGAGGATCAGCATGGCGAGATTGCGGAGTCGATCTGGGAACATGGCGGTCAATTTATGCCTGTATCACTTGCCGGTGAAGACAGGTTTGCGCTTTTCGATGAAGGCAGCTGCGCTTTCCTTCGCGTCGGCGGTCTGCATCAGGCGTCGAATTTCCGTGATCGCCATCTTTCCGACTTCGCGCCATGGCGGATCGACGGTTTCCCGAAGGCCTTTCTTGATCGCCTGCACCGCCAGTGGCGGATTGGCAGCGATCTTGTGGGCGAGGCTCAGCGTCGTGGGCATCAGGTCCTCATGCGGGACAACGCGGGACGTGAGTCCGATCTCCTTCGCTGTGGCAGCATCGATAATGTCGCCGGTGAACAGGAGTTCGCACGCTCTCTCCCGGCCGATCAGCTGAACGAGGCGTCCAAAGCCCGGCGCGTCGCAGGTCAGCCCCCGTGTGACGAAAATCTCTCCAAACCGGGCCGTCTCGGAAAAGACCCGGATGTCCGCCATGATGGCGAGTTCTGCGCCCCAACCAAGCGCAAAGCCGTTCACGGCAGCGATGACCGGGATGTCGGTATGGAGAAGGGCATCTGCCGCTGGGGTGAGGCCGCCGGTCTTTTTCGCTCGTTCTGCCATCTCCGGCGTGGTCGGGGCGCCTTTGGAGAGGATCTGCTTGACGTCATCGCCGGAGCAGAATGCGCGGTCTCCCGCGCCGGTTATGACAATGGCTCGCCCGTCGGCGCCGCGAACAGCGTCTTCCAGCGCCATATAGGTCGGATAGTCGAGCGCATTCATCGCCTCCGGCCTGTCGAGCGTCAGAATTGTGACCTGACCGTCCTGTTCGACTTTCAATCCACCAGACATGTGCGTCCTCCCTTTTTTGCAAAGGGGACCACGGACGGGGCGATTTGCAAGAGGGGACGCGGCGTCAGGCCAGCGATGTCAGGCCGGTGATGTCAGGCCAGAGGTGCGAGCACTGCGACCGCTTCAGCCGCGATGCCTTCCCGGCGTCCGGTGAAGCCGAGGCTTTCAGTTGTTGTCGCCTTCACGCTGACAGCGTCGAGTGGCAATCCAAGCAATTCTGCCGTCCGGACGCGCATGGCGTCCCGGTGCGGTTTCACTTTCGGTGCTTCGCAGATTACCGTGACATCACAGCTCGAGAGCGCGTAGCCGGCCTTTTCAGCCAGCATCTGTGCGTGCTTCAGGAACAGGCCGCTGTCGGCGTCTTTCCATTTCGGATCTGACGGGGGGAAATGGTCTCCGATATCGCCCAACGCGGCGGCGCCCAGGATGGCGTCCGTTAGTGCATGCCAGGCCGCGTCTGCATCGGAGTGCCCCTTCAGTTTGGCTGTGTGGGGGATATTCACGCCGCACAGGGTGACATGGTCGCCTGGCTCGAAAGCGTGGACGTCGAAGCCTTTTCCAACGCGTGGAACCGACTGAAGAGGTGAAAGCAATCTGGTCACCAGATCAAAATCCTCTGCGTAAGTAATTTTGTGAAGCCGAGGGTCGCCCGGCACCAGTGTAACGCGCGCGCCAGCCGCTTCCACGGCTTCAAGGTCATCGACGAAAGAGCCGGGAGCCTCGAGGGCGGAGCGGATTTCGCCAAGGCGGAAGGCTTGAGGCGTCTGAACCCGGTAGAGGCCATCTCTGGGTACCGTCGACAGGCGGCCCGCCACATGCGCCTTCAGCGCATCCGCCACGGGCAGAGCGGGCGCCGCCGCATCATGGTCTGACAGCGCAGAAATGAGCGAGTCGATCATGGTGAGACTCAGGCCCGGACGCGCAGCGTCGTGAATGAGGACAGGTGTGCCATCAGGGGCTGCTGCGGCCTCAACCCCAGCGCGAACGGATGCTGATCGGGTTCCGCCGCCACATACGACTTTAGTCTTAGATGGAAAGCTGGTTGCGATAGTCAGATCGTCCACGACGATCACCAGTTCCAAAAGGTTCGGATGGCCAAGAAACGTGTCGACCGACCAGTCGATGACTCGCTTTCCCAGCAACGTTTCCCATTGCTTTGGGCGATCAAGGCCAGTGCGGGCGCCTCTGCCGCCGGCAACGATGATTGCAACGAATCCGGTCATGAGCGCCTTCTAAGGTACCTGTTGTATCTATGCCATGCTGTTTCAGCTTATGCAGCTACGGGTTGCTGCTTATGTTTTGTGCACTTGCGAAGTCTCAAAAAGGTGCAAGAATGAATAAATGGTTAGTTTCGAGGCACCCAAGGTCTGGTTAGCGCCCATGTCAGGCGCCACGGACGCCCCTATGCGGCGGCAAGCCGTATATTTTGGCGCCCCAGCGGTGGTTTCGGAAATGGTTGCCGGGGAAATGCTCGCAAAGCAACGCCCGGATGTTGTGCGTCGTACATGCCGGCACGAGGGCGGAGGCTACTGGATTGTCCAGCTCGCGGCCCGCCGGCCTGACGATATGTACAGTGGCGCAAAATTGCTTGCCGAGAGTGGTGTCGACGTCATCGACATAAATATGGGCTGTCCATCCCGTCAGGTGACGGGTGGCCAATCCGGGTCGGCGCTCATGCGTGATGTCCCGCTCGCGAGCGAAATCATGGACGCCGCAATCGAGGGTGCGGGGGGACGTCCGGTGACCCTGAAAATGCGACTCGGCTGGGATGACGGCATGCTGAACGCCCCGGAACTGGGGGCGATCGCGGAGTCCAAAGGACTCCGGATGCTAACGGTTCACGGCCGGACCCGGTGCCAGTTCTATAAAGGGTCGGCTGATTGGTCCGCTGTCAGGGACACGGTTGAGGCCGTCGATCTTCCTGTGATTGTGAACGGCGATATTTGTTCCGTTGATGATGCGCGGCAGGCGCTGGAGCGATCGGGCGCGCATGGCGTCATGGTCGGCAGGGCGGCCATGGGGCAGCCCTGGCTGGCAGGGGAAGTCGCCGCCGCCCTCGGACAGGAAGACTGGCGTGCGCCAACCCGCGCCGAAAAGCTTTCATCCCTGTGCGAACAGATTGAAGACTCCGTATCGCTCTACGGGCCGAAACTCGGTGTCTTGACGGTGCGCAAGCACGTCTCCGCCGCAATTGATGCGCTCGATCTTCACATTGCCCCGGCAGAGCGCCGGAGCCTGCGCTCGAAACTCTGTCAGATCTCTGACTGGCAGGAACTCACCGCCGCCCTGCGGCAAGTATATTTGAAACCTGACCTCGTGGAGGCCGTCTGACATGCCGGTGGACACTTTGCTGGATGCACGTTCCTTAGCGGACCTTTCTCCTGTTGCCTTGCTCGTGATCGACGACAGGCGGCGCATTGTGGATGGAAATCCGGAAGCTGAAACGCTGTTCCAGCTTTCTCGCAGATCCCTGATGGGCAAGCCCCTCAGCGAGCTGATTTATCACGACTCGCTGATCTGGGAGTTGCTTGACCGGGCCCAGCGCCAGGTTGGCGATATCGCTTCGCCGGGAACCCCGGTTACCGGGCCTTCGATCACGTCGCGGCTGGTTTGTGATGTCTGGGTACGGACGACAGGTGATGAAGGCTTTGTCATTGCGCTTGTGGAGACGGCCGTCCGCGAAGGAAATGAGTCGTCTGCAGGTGTCGCAGGCTTTGGCAGGATCCTCGGGCATGAGGTGAAAAACCCGCTCGGCGGCATTATTGGGGCGGCCCAACTGCTTGAGCGGCAGGGCGTCGAGGGGCAGGCGGAGCTGCTGGAGATCATCCGCGACGAAGCGCGCCGGATCGAACGCCTGGTCAACAGGTTGTCGGCGTTTGAACTGTTCTCTGCGCCGCGGATGAAAGAGTTCAATATTCACGCCCTGCTGGACCGTGTGGTAGCGTCCGAGCGGGTTGCGATTGGCGGTAACGTTGACATCAAGCGTGATTTTGACCCGTCACTACCGGAATTGCTGGGGGACGAAGATCACCTTCAGCAGGCCTTCCAGAACATCATCCGAAATGCCGCCGAGGCGGCTCAGGAAAGCGGCGGCGGACAGGTCACTATCCGGACGGCTTACGCAACGGGTCTTGCCTTCAAACGGTCCCGGTTCGGAGTGGGCCTGCAGCGCGCGATGCTTGTCACGATCGAGGACAATGGGCGCGGTATTCCTCGTGAAAAGCTGTCGCGCATTTTCGATGTGTTCCAGAGCTCCAAGTCCGGTGCGCGCGGGCTGGGCCTGTCGATCGTAAAAGAAGTCATCACGGCCCATGGCGGCCAGATCCGGGTGGACAGCGAGCCGGGCACGACCCGCTTCACTGTTCTTCTGCCAATTCGTACAGGAGGCCTTAATGGCTGATAAGACCGTTCTTCTTGCTGAGGACGATGCCAGCATCAGGCTGATCGTAAACCAGACGCTGGTTGCGGCTGGCTATGAAGTCCGCGCGACCAGTTCTCCGGAGGCACTGGAGCGCTGGGTACGGAATGGCGAAGGCGATGTCGTTGTCACCGATGTGTATCTTGGAGACGCATCCATCTTCGACCTGTTGCCATCGATGCGGCTGTCGCGCCCGGAGCTGCCTTTCATCGTGATGAGCGGCCAGAACACGATCCTGACGGCCGCCAACGCCGCTCAGCACGGAGCGTTCGATTACCTTCCCAAGCCTTTTGATATCGACGCACTGACCAGCCTGGTACAGCGCGCGCTAAAGGCGCCGCCGAAAACATCGGTGCGGGCGATCAACCCGGAATCCCAGAAGGCAATCAGCGATGCTGGCCTGCCTCTGATCGGCCGGTCTGATGCAATGCAGGAGGTCTACCGGATCATCGCCAAGGTGATGAATACCGACCTGACCGTCCTGATCGAGGGAGAGAGCGGAACCGGCAAGGAGCTTGCTGCCCGGGCCATCCACCAGCTCGGTTCGGCGAAGGACGGCAAGTTCGTGGCGCTGGACCTTGCGGCGCTTCCTGCGTCGGAAATCAATCGTCAGCTGTTCGGCGCAAATGGGGAGCCCGGCGCCGTGCACCAGAAAGGCGGTACGCTTTATCTCGACGAGATCGGCGATTTGCCAGCCGAGGCGCAAACCCAGCTCGTGAAGTTCCTGCGCGACGCAAATGGTGCACGCCTGATCGCGTCTACCCGGCGCAATCTTGGCCGCATGGTGGAGGAGGGTGCCTTCCGCGAAGACCTCTATTACCGCCTGAACGTCGTCCGTCTTGCCATGCCGCCGCTGCGGCTGCGCAAGGAAGACATTCCGGAGCTGGCCCGGGCTTTCCTGATCCGTGCCCAGCGTCAGGGCCTGTCGGCAAAGAACTTCGACAAATCGGCCATAGACCTCATCATGGCCTATGATTGGCCGGGCAACGTGCGAGAGCTGGAGAATCTCGTCCTGCGTCTGGCCGTCCTCAGCCCGGATGACACGATCACGCTGCGCGATGTGGAGCGGGAGCTGCGGGCCGGTGCGAGCGAACAGAAAGGCGCGAGCGGTGGCTTCGAGAAAGACATCGAAACGCTCCTGCACCGTCACATCATGGGTGATCTGATCTCCAGCAGGGAAGACGAGGAAAGCACGGTATATTCGCGTGTGATCGACCAGGTAGAGCGGCCGCTGATCCGCCTCGCTCTGTCGGTGACGGCCGGAAACAAGGTGAAGGCCGCGCAGCTTCTGGGCATGAATCGTAACACTCTGCGGGCGAAGATTAACGCACTCGGCATTGCAGAAGAGTGATTGACGATTGCCACAACTGTGGCTCTAGTGCATCACTGTTGCTGTAGAAGCACGATTATGTGATCTTGGAGCAACGGGCCGGGGGGCCTGTACAGAGCCGGTAGATTGTCGAACCCGTTAAGCCAGCATGCACCAAAAGCGAGTTGGGCCCTTTTCGAAGGGCTCTTCATCATTGCGGCGCTCGTCGCGGTGTTTGCGACCTTTATCACGATCGCGGGCGTAAACCCCGACAACCCAACAGCAGGCTCCACACCGTGGCTGCTGGCGCTGAACCTGGTCCTGATCATCGCGCTTGCAGCGATCGTCATCCGGGAATTCCTCGCCATCCGCAGCCGCTCTCGCGAAGCGGGTGAAGGACGGCTCGCGCAGCGCTTCGTGATGCTGTTCGGATTCTCCGCCCTTGTTCCGTCCATGGTGGTCGGCATTTTTCTTGGCGCTGTTGTCACCCGAGGTCTCGACAACTGGTTCGGAGACACGGCCGAAGCGGTCATGGAAAAGAACAAGCAGATTTTCCAGGACTATGTCGACAACTTCAAATCCTCGTTCGATGTGGACGTGCGTCTTGCCGCGCTGGATGTCGAAAATTTTGCGAGGGAAGTGAAAGCGCAAATCGCGGTCGAGAATGGCGGCCAGGCAGTGGAGAGTGACGCGTTTGCCGCGAATGCATCCGCGGCCTTGTCTGAAGGTTTGCGTCAGACGCTCGCCTATCGGGAATTCGTCACGATCTCGATCGTGAGTGCCGACGGGCAGGAAATCATCGCAGAGGAGAATGCCGGAACACCGGTTCGTCTGCGTCCGCCACCGGATGCGTTCGAGGAGGCGCGCAGCGGCGAGGTGGTGACAACGCTGTACGAACCTCAAGGCATCGGCACGGCCCTTATCCGGATTTCAGAGCCGGTGGACGGCTACGTCTATGCCGCCAAGCCATTTGACCGAAACCTGTTCGCCATGCTCCGGGATGCCGAGGACCAGCTCGCGCAATATAACAACGCAAAGCAGCGCAGCGGTCGCCTGCAGACCATCTTCGCCATCGGTTACGCTCAGATTACCGCACTTATCCTGCTGCTGGCTGGCCGGCTGGGACTGGAAGCGGCCGGGCGGGTAACAGGGCCGATCGGTCGACTGGCCTCCGCGGCGCATACGGTTCGTGACGGCGACCTGACCGTACGTGTCCCGGTCAGCGGACCGAAGGACGAAGTCTATGCGCTTAGCCAGTCATTCAATGCGATGACAGAGCAATTGTCCGAACAGCGCAATGCCCTAATCCGCGCACGCGAAGACGAAGAAGACCGCCGCCGCTTTGTGGAGACGCTGCTGGCAGAAGTCAGTGCGGGTGTGATCCGCATGGGCGCGGACATGACCGTGACTCTGGCGAACCGTTCGGCAGGTGACCTGCTGGCGATTGAAGAGGTTCAATCCGGCGCAGCGCTGGAGGTCGTTGCTCCTGAATTCGAGCGGTATGTGCGCGATACGCTTGAACGAAATTCTCCAGTCGATGCATCCATTGAAATCAGCCGGAACGGAACGACCCGCCATATCCGCCTGAAGACCGCGCCGGACCCGGCAGGCGGATGCGTTCTGACGTTTGACGACACGACACGCCTGATCAATGCGCAGCGGCAAATGGCCTGGCGCGATGTTGCCCGGCGCATTGCCCACGAAATCCGCAACCCGCTGACACCGATCATGCTGTCGACCGAGCGCCTGCGCCGCCGCTATGCCAGCAAGATCGACGATCATGACGGCGTCTTCGAGAAGTGTATCGAAACGATTCTGCGCCAGGTGGGCGATATCGGCCGGATGGTCGAGGAGTTCTCCAGCTTCGCCCGTATGCCGAAGCCGAGCGTGGCGCCGTTTGACATGAAAGACCTGCTGCAGGAAGCCAGCTTCTCGCGGAGCGTGGTCAATCCGGACATCGACTTCGAGTTCGACAGCTCCGCTCAATCTACCAGTTATTCCGGGGACGAGCGACTTATCGGGCAGGCGATCGGCAATCTATTGAAAAATGCTGCTGAAGCCATTGAGGGCATGCCGGAAGAAATGGACGTGCAGGGCCAGATCCGAATTGCGCTGAGTGGTGATGAGCGTGGTTTGGAAGTCACGATTGAGGACAATGGCCCTGGCTTTCCAGAAGACGTGCGTGAACGCCTGTTGGAGCCTTATGTTACCACACGTGAAAAAGGCACCGGACTCGGCTTGGCCATCGTGAACCGGATCATTGCAGATCATGGTGGATCGATCTCGCTGCAAAACCGCCTCGACGGTTTGCGCGGTGCCCGTGTGCGCATCTGGCTTCCGCCCCATGACCTGACCACAGAACAAATGACGCCAGCCAATGAAGATGCAGCGGGCGTCAATCCGCATTCCCCACAGACTGTCCGCGTAGAGGAGCCGACGCCATGGCGTTAGATATTCTGGTTGTTGATGATGAGCCCGATATCCGGGAGCTGATAGCCGGCGTCCTTGGGGATGAAGGCTATTCTGTCAGGACTGCCGCAACTGCAGAGGCGGCGCTTGAGGAGGTTCGGACCCGGACGCCCCGGCTCGTAGTGCTGGATGTCTGGTTGCAGGGCAGCGGCATGGACGGATTGTCCGTGCTCAAATATCTGAAATCCATCGATCCGCTTCTGCCCGTGATCGTGATCAGCGGGCATGGCAATATCGAGACGGCTGTCGCGGCCATCCGGCGCGGGGCATATGATTTTATCGAGAAGCCTTTCAAGACGGACCGTCTTCTGCACCTGATCGACCGGGCCATCGAATCTGCGGCGCTGAAATACGAAAATGCGACCTTGCGGAACCGGGCGGGGGACGATGAGCGCTGGATCGGGCACAGCCACGCGGCTTCGAACCTGCGGGCAACGATCGAAAAAGTGGCCCCGACAAATTCCCGCGTCATGATCACAGGACCTGCCGGTGTCGGCAAGGAACTCGCTGCGCGCCTTATCCATCAAAGTTCATTGCGCGCTGACGGACCGTTCATCGTTGTCAACGCGGCCACGATTGCACCGGACCAGATGGAGACCGCACTCTTCGGTGAGGAGGACGCGCAGGGGCGAACGACTCGTATCGGTCTGTTTGAAAAGGCCCACCTCGGCACTCTTCTGCTTGATGAGGTCGCAGACATGCCGCCGGGAACGCAGAGCAAGATTCTCCGGGTTCTGACTGAGCAGAGGTTCCAGCGCGTTGGTGGGCGTTCGGACGTCAGTGTCGATGTTCGCGTCATGTCTGCCACGACGAAAGACATCAAACAGGAAATTCAGGAATCCCGGTTCCGCGAAGACCTCTATTATCGCCTGAATGTCGTCCCGCTGCGTGTGCCGTCCCTGGCCGAGCGGCGCGATGATATCGCGGACCTGGTGAGCTACTTCATTGAGCGGATCGCGGATTCGTCAGGCCTCACGCCACGAACCTTCTCCCAGGAGGCCATGGCGGTGCTGCAATCCATGGAGTGGCCCGGGAACATCCGCCAGCTGCGCAATGTGGTGGAGCGGATCCTGATCCTGTCACCGTCGGATTCCAGCCGTCCAGTCAGCGTCGATGAACTTCCGCGTGATGCGGGCAGCAACGTCCAGGCTTCCAAGGCCGGGTCTGTCGACCTCGTAGGATTGTCTCTGCGCGATGCGCGGGAGCAGTTCGAGCGGGAATACCTTGCCCTGCAGATCACACGGTTTAACGGAAACATCTCGCGGACTGCTGAATTCATTGGAATGGAACGCTCGGCACTCCATAGAAAATTAAAGGCTTTGGGCGTAGCGTCCGGGGCGAGTCGGCAAGACAGCTGATGCTGGCGGAAGGCTGAGACATGCGCGTTCTTATCTGCGGGGCTGGCCGGGTCGGACACGGCATCGCGCGGCGTCTTGCGCGAGAAAAGCACGATATCACGATCATTGACGAGGATCAGGACCTGGTAGATCAGGTTTCGACAGACCTTGATGTGCGTGGTTACACCGGGCATGCGGCCCATCCGGACGTTTTGAAGCGCGCCGGCGCAGCCGATTGTGAGATGATCATCGCGGTCACGCACTTCGATGAAATCAACATGGTGATCTGCCAGATCGCCCACACGTTGTTCTCTGTCCCGTTCAAGATCGCCCGTGTGCGTGACCAGTCCTATATCGATCCGGCGTGGAAGAATATTTTTTCCCGGGAAGGCCTGCCCATCGACATGGTGATTTCGCCGGAAGTCGAGGTCGGTGAAGCCATACTTCAGCGCTTGCGCACGCCGGGTGCCATCATGTCCGCGACATTCGGTCGGGGAAAAGTTCGCCTACTTGGTCTGGAAATCGCTGAGAATAACCCGCTGCTAGACACGGCGGTCGATCAGATTCGCGGGCTTTTTCCGGATCTGTCAGCCCGGATCATCGGTATCGGGACCGGGGATACCGTACGCGCCCCCAAAGGCATCGACGTACTCAAACCGGGAGACCGTGCCTATATCGCGGTGCTGGACGCCCATGCCGAGCGGCTGACGTCTATCTTCAACCGCAATGTCGAACGGTCCGACCATATCGTCATCGTAGGCGGCGGCAATGTCGGCCTCTATGTCGCCCAGACCCTGGAGCGGGAAAGCAACAAGCGTATCCGCCTGATCGAAAGCGATCCGGAACGGGCCAATACAGCCGTTGCGGGGGTCAAGCGCTCCATCGTCATTCAGGGCGATGGTCTGAACCCGGATATCTTGACCGAAGCGGGTGCATCCAAGGCGGACTTTGTCGTTGCCATCACAAATGACGACAAGACCAATTTGCTGATCTCAAACCTGGCGAAACGCGCCGGTGCAAAGAGGACGCTTGCCCTGGTCAATGCAACAGAGCTTGCCGGGCTTGCCCGCGACATGCGTGTCGATGCGGTGCTGGACCCGCGTGCACTGACCGTTTCTCAGATTCTGCTTCGTATGCGGCGTGGCCGTATTCTTGGCCTGCAATCGCTGGAAGACGGGCAGGCGGAAGTGGCTGAAGGCGTCACGCTCGAATCTTCCTCACTGATTGGAAAACCAACCGGCTATGATGACCTGCCAGATGGCGTGACCGCAGCGGCCATCGTTCGTGATGACAATGTCATCATTGCTGGTCCGGAAACAGTTGTAAGGACTGAAGACCGGCTGATCGTGTTCTATGAGGAGGAGATGGTCCGGAAAGTGGAGAAATTCTTCCGCGTCAGCCCGGACTTCTTCTAGGCGCATGAATTACGCATCCGTCGTCCGCATCCTGGCCCTTGTGATGCTAATCCTCGCGGCCTCCAGTGCGCCGGCGATCCTGACGGCGCTGGCTTATGGAGAGAATGAGCAGGTTTTTGCTTTCCTGGCCATGGTGCTGGGCATCAGCGTCATCAGCACAAGCATCCTGTTCCTGACTCCGCGGCCCAGCCAGAAGTCCCGCCCATCGGATGCGCTCGGGCTTGTGATCCTTTGGTGGTTCCTTGCGCCCATAGCGGCTTGCCTGCCGTTCGTGGTGGGAGTGCAGAACGCTTCCTTGCTTCAGGCAATTCATGAAGCGGCGGCCTGCCTGACAACCACGGGCCAGTCCGTTATCGCGGTAGAGGGTAATTTGTGGCCAGCCAGCCTTGTTGTCTGGCGCGGCACGTTACATGTCCTGGGCGGTGCGGCGTCCATCATCATGGCGGCCAGCGTGTTGGCAGCGCTAAATCTGGGTGGTCCCGGGATTCACCGGAGTGTGCTGTTTGTCATGCCGGAGACCAGCTTCTTCGACGCGGTTCCGAAAGTGGCGCGCTCCGTGCTCTTGATCATGATCGTCTCCATCACGGTGACCGTTCTGGCGCTGGAACTGGCCGGGGTTTCAGCGGGCAGGGCACTGTCCGATGCGGTGAGTGTCTGGACCACCGGCCTTGTAGACCCCGCGCCTTATGGCCGGGCGAACGCCGGTGCGGTTGCAGATGTGATCCTGGCCATTGGGCTGGCAGGTGGTGCACTCGGCCTGGCAATCGCGCTTCCCCTTCGGGAGCGCCGTTTTGTACAGGCGTTGTCGGATCCCGAAACCCGAGTGTTCGTTGGGCTGGTCGCCTTGTTCGCAGTTATGGCGATTGCGTCAGGCCTTAGCTTTCTTGAGTCGCTCGGCTGGTCGATTTCGGCGCTGGCCACTTCGGGACTTCCACTGGGGAGTGCAGATACATGGGACAAGGTGCCATTGCCTGTGTTCGTTCTGCCGGCCCTCATTGGCGGGTCAGCCCTTTCGGCGGCCGGCGGGGTCAAGATTGCAAGATTGATCGTTCTCTCCCGTCGCGCGGGAGTGGAATTCCGGCAGCTCGGCTATCGGCGTTCTGTCCTGGGATTCCAGTTTCGGGATCGGGAAATGGACGAGCGAAGCGTGATTGGCGTCTGGGTGTACCTCATCGCCTACATTCTTTCAGTATTTCTCGTCATGATCGGGTTCGCGTTTACCGGCTTGTCCTTTGAAACGTCGGTCCGCCTGGCGATTGGGTGCCTGACCAATTCCGGTGGACTCGTCGTCGGCCATGTGGCCCAGCTTGATCAGGCTGCCTCAATTTTAGCCATTTTCTCCATGCTGCTGGGCAGGTTGGAGATTCTGGCAATCATTCCTGCGATTTCTGTCAGTTTCTGGCGGGGGTAGATGGGGTTGCCCCTTGCGAAAGCCCCTCAATCCAGTTAGCCCGCGATCATAACAAGAACAACAGGACTAACCTGCTATGTCGGCTGAGAAAAAACAGAACCTTCAGGATGCCTTCCTCAACGCTGTTCGCAAATCGCGTACGCCGCTGACGGTTTTCCTTGTAAACGGTGTGAAGCTGCAGGGCGTGGTCACTTGGTTTGACAACTTTTGTGTGTTGCTGCGCGGCGATGGTCGTCCGCCACAGCTTGTCTACAAGCATGCCATCTCTACAATCGCACCGAGCGCACCCGTGCAGCTCTTCGACGAAGAGATGGACAAGGAATAAAGCCTTTTGGGCGACAAGCTGATTGATCGGCTCCCAGCTCCGGAAATTGCCGGTGCGATTATCCCCTGGTTCACTCCAGCAAATCGACCGTCGGCAGACCGGCTGGAAGAGACCGCCGGCCTGATTGAGGCATTGGGCTGCGAGCTCGCATTTCTGCGTGCGGAACACGTAAGACAGGTGAACTCTGCTCAGCTTTTGTCGGGCGGTATCCTGAACCGGCTGGCAGAAGACCTGGAAGCGCATCAGTGTACGATTGCGGTGGTCGATGGCGCATTGACGCCAGTTCAGCAGCGGAACCTCGAGAAAAAGCTGGGCGTCAAGGTCATCGATCGGACGGGACTGATCCTCGAAATTTTTGGCCTTCGTGCTCGTACGAAAGAAGGCCGGTTGCAGGTCGAACTGGCGCGGCTCCTGTATGAACGTTCCCGGCTCGTACGGACATGGACGCACCTTGAGCGCCAACGCGGCGGTGGCGGCTTCCTTTCCGGTCCTGGTGAAAGCCAGCTGGAAGCCGACCGGCGAATGCTGGATGACAAGATCGTACGTCTGAAAGCGGAGCTTGATGATGTACGCCGCACCCGTGCGGTCCAGCGTGCCGGACGCCAGCGGACCGGGAAGCCGGTTGTGGCGCTCGTTGGATATACCAATGCCGGCAAGTCGACGCTGTTCAACCGCCTTACCGGCGCGGATGTGTTCGCGAAAGACATGCCGTTTGCGACACTGGACCCGACAATCCGGCGCCTCGACCTGCCGACACTCGGCGAAGCGGCGCTGATTGATACGGTCGGATTTATCACCGACCTGCCGACCCATCTGATCGACAGTTTTCAGGCGACGCTTGAAGAAGCCATGCAGGCAGACCTTCTCGTGCATGTCAGGGATCGCTCAAGCCCGGCCGATCTAGAGCAGGCCGAAGACGTTTTGCGTGTGCTGGAACGGCTGGAGCAGGAAACCGGGTTGCCATTGCCTCCAATGATCGAGGCCTGGAACAAGGCCGATCTTTTGCCGCCTGAGCGAGCCGAAGCGCTGGCTCTCTCTTCGGGTTCTCAGGAAGAGCATCCTGCCGTTTTGCTCTCTGCTGTCACCGGACAGGGGATGGAGGAGCTACTCGTCGCGATTGAGCGGGGCTTGCTCCGAAGTGCCACAAAGGTTCGCGTGCTTCTGAGGCCGCAAGACGGTCGTGCCCGCGCCTGGTTGCACCGGAATGGAGAGGTGCTGGACGATGAGATGCAGGACAACGCCGAATCGCTGATGACCGTAAGGCTCAAAACTGATCGGCTTGGGCAGTTCCAGGCTGAATTTCCATCGGTAGAGATCGAACCCGCAGACTAGGTTGATCGCTCGCTTTTCTTGACCGCTTGCCAAAGGTACTCCTGCGCTTCGAGGTCGAGGGCAGCGAAGTCGTCTCCATCCTTGGCGGACAGCGCTTCCATTGCCCGAAACCGCCGCTCGAACTTCGCATTGGCCTGACGAAGAGCGACTTCCGGATCGATATCCAGGCGGCGAGCCAGGTTTGCTGCGACAAACAGCAGGTCACCTATCTCATCCATGATCTCCTCTGGATTTCCTGATGCGATCGCTTCTTTCACTTCTGCGGTCTCTTCTTCCAGCTTGTCGAAGATATGTTCGGGCTCGGTCCAATCGAATCCCGTGCGGGCGGCGCGCTTTTGAAGCTTTTCGGCGCGGAGGAGTGCGGGTAGGGAGAGTGCGACGCCATCCAATGCGCTTGCTGGCTTTTCCCCCGGTGCCTTGGCAGCTCTTTCCGCGGCTTTCACAACTTCCCAGGCCACGATCTGGTCATTCGCCGAACGGTCGTCCGCTGCTTCAAAGACGTGCGGATGGCGGCGGATCATCTTCTCATTGATTGCCGCAGCAACATCAGCGGCCTCGAAAGCTCCGTCTTCTTCCGCCATCTGGCTGTGGAAGACGACCTGGAAGAGGAGATCGCCCAGTTCCTCCCGGAGATCGCCCATATCGCCGCGCTCGATGGCGTCTGCGACTTCGTAGGCTTCTTCTATCGTATAGGGAGCGATCGTCTTGAAGGTCTGTTCCAGATCCCAGGGGCAGCCACCATCCAGGTTGCGGAGACGGGCCATGATATCGAGGAGGCGAACGAATTCCTCCGCGGCGCGTTGATGGCGTGAAGTGTCGGATGGAGCCATGAGGCTGTTCCTGTCGGTTTCACGGGGCCTGAGCTGGCCGCCAGGAGCCACGGAGTGGCGATGATGACTTGACCGGAATGGATTGACTTTCCCGGCGGTGCAAGAGACGTGAAGGCATGCGACCTGTATTCTGCACATCGATCAAGCCAATGACGGGGCGTCGTTCATGAAAGATCGCACGATCCTGATCGGAATTGACTGGGGCGCGTCCACATTCCGGGCCTGGGCCTTCGATGAAGAGGGAGATGTCATCGGTGGAATTTCGGTGCCTGACGGTATCCTGACACATACCGGCGATGCATTGGGGCGCTTGAAATTCCATATCAATGAATGGCTGAGCGAGTGGCCTGAGGTGCCGATCATCGCCTGCGGAGGAATAGGCGGGTCCCAGGGTATTCACAAAACCGATCATCGTCCTGTTCCCATGATGATCGCCGACCTTCCCAAGCATCTCGTAAAGTCGGACGACATCTATATTGTGCCAGGCTTGAAACAGGCCTCGCCGCCGGATGTGATGCGGGGTGAGGAAACACAGTTATTCGCGCTCGACGAACCCGTCGGTGCGGTCTGCATTCCCGGCACCCATACGAAACATGTGACCGTGGAGCATGGGCGCATTCTCGGATTTACAACTGAGATGACTGGCGAACTGCGCGCATTGCTGCTCGCCAATGGCGGCTTGAAAACGCCGGCCGGTGTGGAACAGGAATTCAGCGAAGCTGTATTCCGCGAATGGGTGGAGTATTCCCTGGACACTGACGACGCTGCATCTCCCTTTGCCGTTCGTGCGGCCAGGATGACAGGTGTTCTGGATCCCAAATATCATGAGACGGCTCTGACAGGTTTGTTGATCGGGGCTGATATCGCGGCTCATTACGATCCCGGAGATGAACTTACCCTTGTTGCCGATGGCGCAATCCTCGAATCATATCGTTTGGCGCTCGACACCTTGGGCGCCGAGTTTGATGAGTGTTCAGCAGAAGAAGCCACTCAGGACGGCCTGTTCGAACTGGCGGAAGAGGCGGGGTTGATCGGATGATGCTGGCGCCAGAATGCGTTGCCCCGACAGGGTGCGTGCTGGGCGAAGGCCCGGTGTGGAGCGAAACGGAAGGTTTCCTTTGGTGGGTCGACATAAAGCGCGCCAAGCTTCACCGCTACAACCCCCGCACCGGCAATACCCGCAGATACGATCTGCCGGTGCGCGCCAGTGCTTTCGCGCTCTATGAGGGCAGCTTTCTCATGGTGGGGGATCAGGAAGTTGGCGTCTATGATCCGTCCACTGAGGTCTATGACCGGATTCGCAAGATCGAAGGCGAACCCGAGGGCAGCCGGACCAATGATGGTGGCGTGGCGCCAGACGGTTCGTTCTGGTTCGGCACCATGGACGATGCCGAGAAAGAGGCGCGCGGTAGCTACTTCCGGTATGGAGCGGACAAAACGCTCACCCAGTTGAGATTGCCATCCGTGATGGTGACCAACACGATGCAGTTTTCACCGGATGGCCGCACATTCTACACATGCGACAGCGCCGAACAGGAAATCCTGGCTTACGACTTCGATGCAGAAACTGGTGTTTTGAGTGGGCGGCGGGTGTTCGCGTCCACATATGAATTTGGAGGCTTCCCGGACGGGTCGGCAATTGATTCGGAAGGGTGCCTTTGGACTTGCCTGTGGGGTGCGTCACGCGTGGTGCGGTTTACGCCGGAAGGCGAGGTGGATCGGGTGATCATCCTCGCAGCACCTCGTCCGACCAGCGTGGCGTTTGGCGGGCCCGATCTCAGAACCCTGTTCATCACGACGGCCAGGGCAGGCATGACGTTCCCTCAGCTGGATGCGCGGCCTTTGTCTGGCAGTCTCTTTTCAGTCCAGGTTGATGTTCCCGGTTTGCCGCCGCGAGAGTTCGGGCGTCCCGCCGCGCGATGAGGCTGTAAATTGGCTACTTGCAACGTCGCATTCGGCGTCTCACATGCCTTCACATTGAAATTGGTGTAGTTTAGGCGTGGACGTCGCGGCTCAAAACCGCTAACTCCCCGCTTTTCAAGAGAGTGTCGGAATGGCCGATAAGGTGAAGAAGAAACGGGTCGGGCCCATCACGTTCCTGCGCCAGGTGCGCGCGGAAGGGAACAAGGTGACCTGGACGTCGCGTCAGGAAACGGTTCAGGCGACGATTTTCGTTGTCGTGATGTCAGTCCTCATCGCGCTCTTCCTGTTTGCCGCTGATTTCTTGATCAACCTGTTTGTTAAAGCGATCACCGGCCTGTAGAGGCTTGTGACTGCCCGATTTCAAGGAGCGCGCTGGCCCCATGGCTGAAGCGAAATGGTACATCGTCCATGCCTATTCCAACTTCGAAAAGAAGGTGGCGGCAACGATTCTCGAACAAGCCCAGCGCAAAGGGCTGTCTGATCTGATCGAAGACATTCAGGTTCCGACCGAAGAAGTGGTCGAAGTCGCACGCGGCAAGAAGAAAACCGTCGAGCGCCGGCACTTCCCCGGTTACGTCCTCCTGAAGACGGTCATGACCGACGATGTGTACCACCTTGTGAAGGACACGCCGAAAGTGTCCGGCTTCCTCGGTGCGGAAGGTGGCAAGAAGCCGCTTCCGGTTCGTCAGCGTGAAGTGGACCGGATTCTCGGTACGGCAACCGATTCGGGTGCCGACCGGCCGCGTCCTAAAATCTCGTTCGAAGTTGGCGAACAGGTTCAGGTCAATGATGGCCCGTTCCAGGGTTTCGAAGGAGCCGTCGAAGAGATCGACGAGGCCAATGGCCGCCTCAAGGTTACCGTTTCGATCTTTGGTCGTGGAACGCCGGTGGATCTCGAATTCGAACAGGTCACCAAAGTCTGACCTGATAGAGAGGTTTTGGGCGTGAACGTCTGCCGGTCGCGCTTGAATCCTCCGAACATGGGTTGTATCTGCCAACCCCAGTGCCGCCTTAGCTCAGTCGGTTAGAGCGCTAGATTGTGGATCTAGAGGTCCCCCGTTCGAACCGGGGAGGCGGTACCATCTCTTCCGGTTAATTTGTTGCGATAAGCGGATTTTTTTGAAGTTTTCGGGAACGATTTTATGTCCCGGGCGTAATTTGACGAGCCCGACACAATCTGTTGCAAAAGGGCCGCGGTGGGTAGAAAATCCTTGCCGTTCCGAAGCCTTCGCTCCCAAAAGGGGCTCGCAGAGAGAGTAAATTGAGTTTAATCAGGAATCATCGGGTATTTGCCCGTTTGAACCTGCGGCCGAGGACAATCCCGTCATTCGGCACACAAAAGGGGATAGAGTATGAAGAAAACTCTTATGTGCGCGACAGCCGCGGCCGCGTTCGCGACTGCTGGTCTCGCCGCTCACGCGGAAGACGGCTGGTATGGCCGCGCCGACGTGCAGTACGGTTTCGCTGGTGACCTGGATCACGATCCGGTTACCCCATTTGTTGCTGGAACCCTTGAAGGTAGCTCAGATTCCGACGAGATGCTGGGCGGTCAGCTTGGCCTCGGCTTCGACTTTGACAACGGTTTCCGTCTTGAAGGTGTTGGCGGCTATCGTGGCGGCGAACTGGACGTTTCGTCGAGCTTTTCGCCAGGCCTGACAGGCGTCGCTTCTGACCCGCACGGCAATCTGCAGATCGCAGACCTGATGCTGAACGGTATTTACGATTTCAATCGTGCCGGCAAAGTTCAGCCGTATGTCGGACTGGGTGTTGGTGGCGCGCGCCTCAAAGCCAAGGCCAGCAATCTCAATGTCGGTGCGCCCGGCAACTGGGCTGCGGTCAACGGCTTCAATGACACCGACACGACGCTTGCCTATCAGGGCCTGCTGGGTCTTGGATACAAAGTATCCGACCGTCTGACTCTTGATCTGGGCTACAAGTACTTCGTTGCTGACGACTTGAAACTGGCAGGTAATCCTGCTGGCGGCACAAGCTACGACGGCACCTATTCGGACCACGTGGCAACGATCGGCCTCCGCTACGCCTTTGGCGCACCGCCTCCGCCGCCTCCGCCGCCTCCGCCGCCACCCCCTCCGCCGCCACCGCCGCCTCCGCCGCCGCCCCCTCCGCCGCCACCGCCGCCTCCGACCGAGGTTTCGACCGGCCCGGAAGTGGTCTGCTCGGATCTCGGACAGAGCTTCGTGGTGTACTTCGAGTGGGATCGCGCAGATCTGACGAGCCAGGCTTCTGCCGTGATCGATCAGGCCGTGGCGAATATCCAGTCTGAAGCAAGCTGTGCGACCAGCTCGGTCAGCATTGCCGGCCACACGGATACGTCGGGTGCCAGCGCCTACAACCAGCGTCTGTCCCAGCGTCGCGCTGATATCGTTGGTCAGGCTCTGATCGCTCGTGGCATCGATGCTTCTCTCATCACTGAGGAAGCCAAAGGTGAAACCGATCTGGCAAAAGCAACTCGCGACGGCGTTCGCGAGCCGCTGAACCGCCGCTCGGAAGTCGTGATCACCGTTCAGTAAGACGGCTCACGAGAGAAAATAAGAACGGCCCGGCTCTGCGCCGGGCCGTTTTTGTTTCGGCCTCCAGCATAGGCCTTGCCGGAATTCGTTTCCTGTGAAACCAAGAGCCATGATTGATCTGAGCACTTTGAGCCAAGACGACGAAGCGGCGCAGGAGCGTCTCAACGCGCGCGCTTCCGAGATGATTGCGCAGACGCGCAGCTGGGCCTCCATCAACACCGGCAGCTGGAATATTGATGGATTGCGGAAGCTGGCACCGATGCTCGCGGACGCATTCTCGGAACTTGATGCGGACGTGCGCCTGGAGCCAGGCGACCCATTTGAATCGGTCAATGATTCCGGTGAAACGGAGACAACCGAAACCTCGTCCATCGTCCGTGTTACGGCTCGACCTGATGCGCCTGTACAGGTCATCATGTCCGGGCACTACGATACTGTTTTTCCGCCAGGAACGTTTGAAACGATTCAGGATCTTGGAAACGATCGCCTGAACGGACCTGGCCTGGCAGATATGAAAGGCGGCCTCTGCGTCATGCGCGAGGCGCTTCTCGCGTTCGAAGCCGGTCCTCTGAAAGACCGCCTTGGCTACCAGATTGTCATCACACCGGATGAGGAAATCGGTAACTTCGCAAGTGCCCGAGTTCTGACGGAAGCTGCGCGATCCGGGGCGCATATCGGGATGACCTACGAACCGTGCATGGACACTGGCGCTATGTCAGGCGGGCGCAAGGGCTCTGCGGTGTTCGATATCGTTCTGCACGGACGTGCGGCGCATGCCGGACGGGCCAAGGACGAGGGACGTAGCGCTCTGGAAGCGGCTGCGGAACTCGTCATGGGACTCGAAGGCCTGAATGGTCAACGTGAAGGCGTGACAGTTAATGTGGGTTCCATTGACGGCGGTAGCCCGGTGAACATCGTTCCGGATCTGGCTATCGTTCGTTTTGGTGCGCGCGCCCCCGATGCGGATGCTGCGGCATGGGCAACAGCAGAGGTTCAACGCCTGTTCGCCCGGGCAACGTCCCGCGATGGTATTCACGGTCATATCCATGGCGGCTTCTACAGGCCGCCCAAGCCGCGCAATAGTGCGCAGCAGGCCCTGTTCGATGCCGTCCGCGCAACCGGGCAGGCGATCGGCCTGGACCTGGATTTCGAAGATACCGGCGGGGTCTGCGAAGGGAATAATATCTTCGCGGCCGGTGTCCCGAACGTCGATACACTCGGTGTGATGGGCGGACGCATTCATTCCAATGAGGAATACGTGCTCACGAACAGCTTTTCAGAGCGGGCCACCTTGTCGGCGCTGCTTCTTAACCGACTTGCCGACGGCAGGCTGGACGGTGCGGGTATCAAAGCGCTGATGGATCGCTGATCATGGCAGATAACTATGTAATGCGGCCATCAAGGCTCGGCGATCTGCAATCACTTATCGAACTGGCCGAATTATCCGGACCCGGTTTTACGAGTCTGCCGGTGGATGTGCCGATTCTGCGGGAACGTTTGCAGAAATCGGACGACGCGTTTCTTGGGCGTCTTCATCGCATCGAATACGGCAAGTATCTGCTGATGATGGAAGATGCTGCGACGGGTGAAATCGTCGGCTGTTCGGCAGTGAAGGCAGGCACAGGCATCGATCAGCCTTTCTTCAACTATCGCGTCATCACGCTGGCACAGGCAAGCCAGGCTGCGGGAAATCTCCGCTTTGACATGGATGCGCTGGTCCTCACAAACGAATATGTGGGGTATACGGAAGTTGGAACACTGTTCCTGAAGCCGGAACATCGCGGTGGAGGCGCGGGGCGGCTGGCCGCACAGTCGCGGTATTTGCTTATGGCCGCAGCTCCGGACCGTTTCGGAGACAAGGTGCTCGCAGAATTGCGAGGGGTCGTGGACAATGAGGGCCGCTCATCATTCTGGGAATGTCTCGGTAGACACTTCTTCCGAATGGATTTCACCGAGGCGGACAGATTGTCGGCCACGACCGACAACCAGTTCATCCTGGACCTGATGCCGAAGTACCCGATTTATGTTGACTTGCTGCCGCCAGAGGCTCGAGAAGTCATCGGCCGCTGCCATTCCGATGGCGTCGGCGCCTACAAGCTTTTGCAGTGGGAAGGCTTTGAGTTCGACCGCACTGTAGACATCTTTGATGGCGGGCCTCTGGTGACAGCACAGCGCCGCCATATCCGCACCATTCAGGAAAGCCGCCGCGTAAGGTTCGAAGTTGGTGAGATCGAAAACGATCCAGCCGCCAAACAGGGGCTTGCTTCCAGCGACACGCTCTCAGAGTTCCGGGCGAGTCTTTCGGAGAGCATTCTTAAGGATGAGGGCACAGCTGTCGTGAGCAAACATACGCTCGATCTCCTGAAACTGAAGCCCGGGTCTGAGGGCCGTATCTGGCAACGGAGCAAATCGTGATGGACGGTGTATTCATTGATGGCCGCTGGCGTGCCGGGAACGGTTTGCCTTTTCAGAATCATTGTCCTGCCACTGGCGATGTCGTGTGGGATGGGCAGGGGGCTGATGAGTCTGAAGTCCAGCTTGCGGTTGCGTCCGCGCGCAAGGCCTTTCGGCATTGGGCAGGCTTGCCGCAGAGCGATCGGACTGCGGTTCTCGAACGCTACGCCGAAGAAATCGTGAAGCGATCAGATGCAATCGCTGAAACGATCAGCCGCGACATGGGCAAAACGCTTTGGGAGTCGAAAGCCGAAGCTGCGACGATGAAAGCGAAAGTATCGGTGTCCATCGCTGCGCAGGTGGAGCGGGCCGGTACAAAATTCAGCAACACCGATTTCGGATCGTCACATCTTACCCATCGTCCGCACGGGGTCATGGCCGTATTCGGGCCCTTCAACTTCCCCGGCCATTTGCCGAATGGGCATATCGTGCCGGCGCTGCTGGCTGGAAACACATGTGTGTTCAAACCATCCGAGCTCGCGCCGGGCGTCGCATTCCACATGGCCGAAGCGTTTGCTGCTGCCGGGCTTCCTGAGGGGTGTCTCAATATTGTTCATGGTGGACGGGAGACGGGTGGGGCGCTGTTGAACGCGGATATTGATGGGCTGCTGTTTACTGGGTCTGCTGCCACAGGTGTCTTTTTCCACAAGCATTTTGCCGGGCGTCCGGAGGTCATCCTCGCCCTTGAAATGGGGGGCAATAACCCGCTGATCATCTGGGATCCCGCGGATGTCGATGCCGCCGCAGATATCGCGGCGCAGTCAGCGTTCCTGACCAGCGGTCAGCGCTGTTCCTGCGCTCGGCGAGTTATCCTGCCGGAAGGTGACTGGGGTGATCAGGTTGCCGATGCAATCGTTGCCCGGGCTGAGGGGCTGTCCATTGGTGCCTGGAACGAAGAAGGCATGTTCATGGGGCCGCTGGTCTCGGAGAAGGCCGCTGTCAACGCTGTAGAGTTTCAGGACATGTTGGTTGCCCGGGGGGGCCGTGCATTGAAACCGCTGGAGCGTCTTGAGCGTGGCGGCGGTTTTGTGTCGGCGGGTGTGATCGATGTCAGCCAAGCCGCCGACATTCCGGATGAGGAATTGTTTGGCCCGGTCATGCAGATCGTTCGGGTGCCAGATTTTGAGCAGGCGATCGCCCGCGCGAATGCAACCCGGTATGGCTTGTCCGGCGGCCTCGTAAGTGACGATGATGCGCTATGGGTGAAGGCGCACCACGAAATGCGGGCAGGTATCCTGAACCGTAACCGGCCAACTGCCGGTGCCAGCGGCTCTATGCCGTTCGGCGGGCCGGGTCTGTCAGGAAATTTCCGTCCCGGCGCGTATTATGCAGCAGACTACTGTGCCTGGCCGCAGGCCAGTCAGGTGTCAGACAAAGCGGCGCGGATGAGCGCACAAGGGTTTCCAAAGTGACAGCCCGCGAGGTCAATTTTGATGGCCTGATTGGGCCAAGCCACAACTATGGCGGACTGTCTGACGGAAATCTTGCGAGTTCCCGAAATGCAGGCGACGTCTCCAATCCGCGTGAGGCCGCGCTGCAGGGACTGGAGAAAATGCGCACCTTGCTGAAAGCGGGGCTGACGCAAGGAATCCTGCCACCATTGCCGCGCCCGAACTTCGACCTTCTCGCTTCTGCGGGCTTTCAGGGAAGCGACCGGCAGATGATCGAACAGGCGGCTGCACAGGCGCCGCGCCTTTTGAAGGTGGCCTATTCAGCCAGCAGTATGTGGACGGCCAATGCCGCGACTGTGTCGCCGTCAGCAGATACGCAGGATGGTCGTCTTCACCTCACCGCCGCAAACCTTTCCACCATGTTGCACCGGTCCGTCGAGCATCCGGATACGACCGCATCTCTGCAGGCCATTTTTGGTGATGCTAGGCATTTTGCCGTCCATGCGGCCTTGCCGATGCATTCGGATTTCGCCGATGAAGGCGCTGCCAACCATGTGCGGCTTTGCGCATCGCATGGTGATCCGGGTGTGGAATTGTTCGTCTACGGCCGCGACGCGGGAGAAGACCGGAGTGGCTTCCCGGCACGCCAGACGAGACTTGCGGCAGAAAGTGTCGCGAGGTCTCATGGTTTGACGCCCGACCGGTCTGTCTTCGTCCGGCAGTCGGCAGAGGCCATTAACGCCGGGGCTTTCCACAATGATGTGGTCTGTGTCGGCGCGGCAGACACACTTTTCTTCACGAGAGCGCTTTCGAAGACACAGTGAGTGCACTGAACGAACTACAAAAAGCTGCAGACGGGTTGTTTGAGCTGAAGCCGGTTATGGTCCCTTCGTCAGACGTGCCTCTTGAAGATGCCATCCGGTCCTATCTTTTCAATTCACAGCTGCTCGTTGTGCCCGGTGAACCTCGGCTGGTTCTGCTTGCTCCGACAGAAGCACAGGATACAGAATCAACGCGCGAATATTGCGAGCGGCTGGTTGGCGGCAACGGCCCCATCGGCCGCGTCCACTATGTCGATGTGCGGCAATCCATGCGGAACGGCGGCGGCCCGGCTTGCCTGCGTCTTCGTGTGGTCATGAATGATGCAGAACTCGCCGCATGTCATCAGGGCGTTTTGCTAAACGATGAACGCATCGACGCGCTGCAGGCAATTGTCCGCAAAACGTACCGGGACCGGCTCGCACCGGAAGATCTCGCGGATTTGTCATTTGCGGATGAGTGCCGAATTGCACGAGAGGCACTGCTCGATGTTCTCGGCTTGGAGGAACTGGCATGATCCGTCTCTACGACTATTGGCGCTCTTCGGCGGCTTACCGCGTGCGCATAGCCCTGAACATAAAAGGCGTTTCGTATGAACAGGTGCCCGTCAACATAGCTCCGGGTGCTGATGAGCAGAGATCAGCCGAATATCGGGCGGTGAACCCTCAAATGCGGGTTCCATCGCTTGAAGTTGATGGTTTGAGGGCAGGGCAGTCGACAGCGATTTTCGAATGGCTGGAAGAGACTTATCCCGATCCGGCCATATTGCCCGTAGATCCATGGGAGCGGCTTCAGGCGCGGTCGTTCACAAACACGATCGCGTGCGACATCCATCCGCTGAACAATCTTGCGGTCCTGTCGACGCTAAGAGGCGAGTTTGGGGCCGATGATGCCGTTGTCACACGCTGGTATCATGACTGGATCCGGCGTGGGTTTGAAGCGTTGGAAAGCTTTGCGGCAGCGCAAGGCAAAGGCGACTTCCTGTTCGGGGATGCGCCGACGATTGCTGAGATCACTCTTGTTCCGCAGATCGCCAATGCGCGCCGGTTCGATATGGACCTTTCAGCCTTTCCGGCACTTCAGGAACTCGACCGGGCTTGCCTTGAACTCGATGCCTTCAAGAAGGCATCGCCCCAGGCAAACAAACCGTCCTAGTCGCGGTTGCTCCGTTTCTCGCGGCGTTCATCAGTGTCGCCCGGGCGGCGGATGTCGACGATTTCGACTTCCTCAAGGTCGCCAAGCGGTTCAGCCATCGGGGCCGCGTTGGCATTCAGCCATTCGCTGAAGGTCGTCGCAGAGGCAGCGACATCCGATTCCGGTGCCAACACTGAAAATCCGCTGTCGCGCACTGTCATGACATTCCGGATGCAATCACCGCTCTCCGTCAGATGAGCAGGGCAATAGGCCTCTGCGGGCTGATCTGCGCCTTCAGTCAGAGTCACCGATTGGGGATCTTTGCCCAAGCGGTAGAAGCCGCCAAATCGCTCTTCCAGGTCTGGTTCAAATTCGATTTCCGCCAGCAGCGCGTCAGGTAGTGTGGTGTTCGAAGCAATCACCAATGCCCGGCCCTGATTGTGCTTTCTGAGATATATCAGAAATGCCCGGGCGAGGTCGTCGCCCTTGGCATCAGCGCGATAGAGGGGGGCGTAAACCGGTCCAATTGCTGACAGCCCGTCTTCAAACATACGTCCTTGAAGGCGGGCTTTTTGTTCCTTCTTGTCGAGTTGCTTGCCGGAGCGGCCTTTCAGTTCGGAGGCGCTGTCCACAAGGAAAACATCAATACCCCATCCTTCTTTCCAGACGGCGGGAGGTGTTTCCTTCGGAACAACGGACCAGCTCGCATAGTCGGTGTAACTGAGCGGACTCACTTCAATGAGGGGAGGAGGAGAAATCACGGTCCGCCAGAGCCAGGTACCCAATCCAGCAACAACAATTGCGGATGCGATCCAGAAAACAGGTTTCTTCATATTGGTCTGTCCGGTTGCGGTTGCGGCTCAGCCGCGAGATTGCAACGCGAGAGCCAGCCCTGAATAGCGAGGTTGGTCGACAGACAACTGCGCAATTGTGGTGGTTTTTAGGTGGTCCAGCAGGCCGTCTGTGGAAAGGTCCATTTCTCCAGCCTGAATGCGCGTGCAGAGCTCTTTGTTAAGAGTGTCGAGCGAGGTTTCCGGAGCGGCATCCAGCAACGCAAGCAGGCGTGCTTTTTCCTCGATTTCGGCTGACGGACGTTGCTCAAGTTCGCGCAATATGGTCGCCAGGACGTTGGACGCAACACGAGCATGAAACGCTGCGTGGCCAGTCAGCTGGGGTGAGGCCGTGTCGTCGATGAAGCGCTTGACCGCTTCGACGAGTTCAGCCGTTGAGGGGGCGTCATGCATCTTAGCGCACTCCTTCCAGCAGGTTGACGAGATCGATCTCGGTTTCTGAGACCCGGCGGCCGATAGCTGCGCGTTCCACACTGGGGTCAGCGCCGGAGCGGAAGGCTTCGTACATCGTCATGCACATGACGCCCCATTTCAGGCTGCCCATCATTTCCCACCAGTCGATATCCCGTGGGGTCAGTTGAGGGCCACCTGCAGTGGCATAGGCGTCCAGCAGGTCTGAAAGTTCGCCAAAACCGCCGACGCGCTTGTCCGCGTGTCCGAAACGCCAGGAATTCACGCAAAGCCAGGCGATGTCCTCGCGCGGATCCCCGATATGGGCGAGTTCCCAATCCAGAACCGACGCAAGGCCCTTTTCCGACACCATCAGGTTCCCAAGGCGGAAGTCTCCATGAACCAGGACGACGGGCAGGGCATCTGGCGCATTTGCCTTAAGCCAGGAGATGGCCAGTTCAAAAACCGGCCGGGGCAGGTTGAATGCCCGGTAGATCGATTCGTATTTCTCGAGCTGGCTGATCCCGTCGCTGACCGGCAGTTCCGGCAGTGTATCCAGCGGAATGGAGTGGATGCCTGCCAGCGCTTCGCCGCACTGGCGTGCGAGCGCTTTGCGCGCGCCAGAAAACTCCTCGTCGCGAAGTATCTTCCGGCCCAGTGTTTCCCCGTTGATACGGTCCATCACGAAGGCCTGGCCGAGCTCTGGATCGTTTTCGAACACCCCAAGGACTGGAGGGACCGGGACGCCGGCTTTCGCCGCGTGCGTCAGAAGCGTCGCTTCCATTGCCAGACCGATGGCCTGTGAGGAGCGCGCTGCTTCAACCCCACCCGGCGCACGCCGGAGAATCATGGGCATTTCCTGCCCATTTGCAGAGACATCGAAAGCCCATGTCTCCTGGCTCGCGCCGCCGGAAAGGCGCTTGAGACCGCTGACTTTGTTGCCTGAACCGAATTTACCTGTGGCCCAGGCCTCTAGCGCGCTTGTGATCTGTTCGTTACTTCCCATCTTCGCCACAATTGCAGGGAAGAAAGGGCGCGCCAAGCTCTTCCCCTGCGAGAGCATGACGCGCGGTCCGGAAGGAGTTTCATTAGATGGCCAAGAAGCCAAAAAAGGACATGGTATTCTTGAGGTGGAGAAACTGCCTCGTGTGAGTGCCTGGGCCTGGCTGCGTGCACGCTTCTTTGCCGGGATGGTGATTGCGCTCCCGATTGTGGTGACGTTCGCGATCCTTCAGTTCTTCATCAACTATATTGACCAGCGGGTCGTTCCGATCCTGCCGGAGTCCCTGAGGCCGGAAACCTACCTGAACTACGCCGTTCCGGGCTTCGGCGTTATCGTGCTGGTCCTGTTCCTTACCATTTTGGGGGCGATCACGACCAACCTGCTGGGACGATCAGTCGTGGTCATAACGGACCGCGTGCTGAGCCAGATCCCGATTGTCAGGACGGTCTATTCCTCGTTCAAGCAACTCGTCGACGTGTTTGCGAACAACCCGACCGAACAGTTTCGCGAATGCGTGCTGATCCAGTTTCCCAGAGCGGACAGCTGGTGCCTTGGCTTTGTCGCTGCGCCGGCGAGGGGGGAAGTCCGGACGCACCTCAGCGAGGAATATATCGGCGTGTTCGTGCCGACGACGCCGAACCCGACTTCGGGCTTCATCATGTTCGTGAAGGCTGAAAACACCATCAAGCTGCACATGAGCGTGGAAGAAGGTGCTCGCATGATCCTGTCGGCAGGGCTTGTCGTGCCTGAGCATCCGGATGTGAAAGCCGCAATTGATGCGGCGAACAGCCAGTCCCCTAAGACAGAGTCCGGGGCACCATCAGCTCCCGCGCCAGACGAAGGGCCCGGCCCCGAACCGACTCAAGATCCGGATCGGAATTGACGAGGGCCTCGGCATCCTTGGCCGCGATGGCGAGGAGCGCTGCGTCCTTCGACAAATCGATCACCCTATAGTCGGTCGCGCCAGCCTGGCGCAGACCGAGGATGTCGCCCGGGCCGCGCAGCTTGAAATCAGCCTCGGCAATCTCAAAGCCATCATCGGTGCGCCGCAGCGTCTCGATCCGTTCGCGGGCCATGTCTCCAAGCGGCGGACGATAGAGCAGGAGGCAATAAGAGGGCTTGTCTCCACGACCGACGCGGCCCCGCAGCTGGTGCAACTGGGCGAGTCCGAAACCTTCCGCCCGCTCGATCACCATGATGGTTGCTTCGGGTACGTCCACGCCGACTTCGATCACGGTCGTCGCGACGAGCACGCGTGTGGCACCAGACCGGAAATCCTCCAGGGCGCTGTCCTTCTCCGCCGCTTTCAGGCGACCATGGACGAGCCCGACCGGGACCTTGAGCTGCTTCGACAACATCGCATGGCGTCCGACCGCCGTGGAGTCGTCGTCATCGACATCCACTTTCGGACAGACCCAGAAGACACGTTCGCCGCGCCCGATGGCGCGCCCGACGGCATCGACGACTTCGTCCATTCGCGTGTCGGGAATGGCGCGCGTTTCGACTGGTTTCCGCCCGGCGGGTTTCTCATCGAGAATGGAAACATCGAGGTCGCCGTTCACCGCCTGAGCCAGCGTCCGCGGGATCGGCGTCGCACTCATGACCAGCATGTGCGGGCTTACAGCCTTTCCGGCGAGCTTCATCCGGTCTGCTACCCCGAAGCGATGTTGCTCGTCCACGATAACCAGACCCAGGTTTCTGAACCGGACCGCTTCCTGAAAGAGCGCATGCGTGCCAGCGATGATCTGGATCGAACCGTCGGCCAGTCCCATCAATGTTGCTTCACGAACAGTGCCTTTGTCTCGCCCGGATAGTGCCGCGACCGTGTAGCCGAGTGGAGACAGGAGCTTGCTCAGCGTTTCGTACTGCTGCCGCGCCAGAACTTCCGTCGGCGCCATGAAAGCAGACTGGAAGCCTCCGGCCGCAGCCTGGACGGCCGCCATCGCGCCGACCAGTGTTTTGCCCGCACCGACATCCCCCTGCAGCATCCGCCTCATCGGAGAGGTTCCGGCCATGTCTTCTGCTATCTGTTCGGAAGCGGCCATCTGCGCCCCGGTTGGCGCAAACGGCAGCGACCGGATCAACTCGGCAATCCGCTCATCAGAATGGGGAATGGAAGGGGCTGACCGCCGCTTGCGCGCCATGCGGGCGAGGGCGAAGGCGCTTTCTCGTGCGAGCGCTTCGTCATAGGCGAGACGCTCTCGCGCCAGTGCAAACTTCTCCTCATCATAGGTTTCCGGCGCATGCATCCATTGCAGCGCTTCCCTGAATTCCGGCCAGCGCTTGGCTTCCACCAACCCGGTATCCGCCCATTCGGGAAGATCGTCCGGTACGCGTTCCAGCGCCTGTTCTGCGAAACCATGAACACGTTTGTTGGTGAGGCCGGCAGTGAGCCCATAGATGGGTTCGACGGCTGGAGGCAGCGGCCCTCGCACCGGATCCACGATATAGTCCGGATGGGTCATCTGCCGTTCGCCGCGATAGTCTTCGATCCGGCCGGAGACGATGCGCTCCTTGCCCATCGGGAACTGCCCCTGCAGCCAGCGTCCATCCGCCCGGAAGAATGCCAGCGTCAGGAAACCGGTACCGTCGAACAGCTGGATCCGGTGAGGCGACTTTTCATTGTAGGGCGCGTGATAAGCGTGGACTTCGCCTTTCACCGTTGCGACTTCTCCGAACTCCGTCTCGTCGATGGTGGCGCGCACGCGGCGGTCGACCCAGCGTTCCGGCAGGTGAAGCAGCAGGTCCCAGACATGTTCTCCATCCACCAGCCGCTCCAGTGCCGGCTTGAGTTTCGGCCCGACGCCCGACAGGGAATCCAGGGGCTCGAACAGGGGAAAGAGTCGTTCGTCTCGCATCCGGGCGAACCTAAGCTGCGCCCTTCGATGGCACAACGCCGCTTTGACCCGGGCCGGAAAGGCCTTATGTCTTTTTCCAGACCAAGGAGCTGCCCATGGATGCCCGCCGCCGCAAACTGAAATTCCGTGCCTGGCGCCGGGGATTCCGCGAGATGGACCTCCTGATGGGCAGCTTTGCGGACCAGCACCTTGATACTTATGGCGAAACCGAGCTCGACCAGTTCGAGGCGCTGCTGAACCTGCCAGACTGGGAAGTTTATGCCTGGCTCGTAGGCCAGGCTGACGTTCCGGAGGATCAGAGCAGCCCGGTTCTGGACCAATTGATCGCATTCAAGTACGCCGCGCAGGCCGGTTGAGCAGACGCCTCGGCGCTCGGGCTCACGGCCCAATTGCGTCTGAAGGTCTGGCATGACACCTGTCGAACTCCTGAAATCCCTGAGTGGCCCGGCAGCGCTGGGCGGCGCGCCTTTCGGTGCGGACCTGATGGCCTTTATCCCGGCGCTGCAGGCGCGTGGCGGGATCGGTGTGTATGTCGCCCGGGACGACAAGACAGCGGCAACTGCCCGCCGGCTGGCCGAATTCATAGCGCCGCGTTTGGACCAGGTAGACCTGCCGGGCTGGGACACACTGCCTTATGACCGGGTGAGCCCGACCGCCAGTGTTGCGGCACGCCGCTGTGCCGCACTTGCCCGGCTTTCGCGCTATGAAGCTGATCAGGGACCGCTTCTCGTCGTCACGACAGCAACGTCCATCGTCCAGCGTGTACCGCCGCTGGAGACGATGCGGCGGTCTTCTTTCTCTATGATTGCTGGCCAGACGGTCAGCCAGAAGGAGCTGAACGAATATCTGCTCGTGAACGGTTATGTCCGTGCGAGCACGGTCCGGGAGCAGGGTGAATATGCGATCCGCGGCGGGATCATTGATATTTTTCCACCGACGGCTGGCGAGCCCCTGCGCCTCGACTTCTTCGGAGACACGCTGGAGACCATCCGCACATTCGACACTGAAACCCAGCGGTCCACAGGGGACACGCGGTCAGTCGCGTTCGCACCGGTAAGTGAAATTTTGTTCGACGATGACGTGCTCAGCCGCTTTCGCGAGAAATACCTTGAGGTCTTCGGGCCGCCCTCCGGCGATCCCATGTACGAGGCCGCGCGGGCTTCGATCCGCAGGCAGGGCGTGGAGGCGTGGCTACCCCTGTTTCATGAGACGCTGGATACCCTGTTCGACTATATCGGCGCGGACGCCCTGATCGGGTTCGGACATTTGTCCGGTGAGGCGGCTGCTGAACGCCTCGCACAGGCGACAGACTATTATCAGGCGCGTCTTGAGGCCGGTGGCGGAGATGCCAGCGCAGCGAAGGTGCTCGCGCCTGAGCAGCTCTATCTCGATCCGGCAGAACTGGAGCAGGGCCTCGGCGCCCGGGCAGTCGCACGTTTCAATCCCGCAGAACCCGCACCGGGGCACTATGATATGGAAGTGCGCCGCGGACGCGACTTCGCACCAGAGCGGATGATGAGCCAGGAGAACATCTTCGAGGCGACCACCGCACACACGAAAGATCTCCAGAAATCCGGTCGCCACGTTGTGTTCGCGGCGTGGTCCACCGGCTCAGCCGACCGCCTGATCAATGTGCTTGCGGACCATGGCCTTGAAGATCTCGTCCAGGTTCATTCGCTGGAAGCCGCCCGTAAAGCAGAGACCTCGGTTGTCGAAATTCCGTTGGAGACAGGTTTCGTCACCAAGGATCTGGCCATCATCTCCGAAGCGGACATTCTGGGCGACCGGCTGGCTGCGCCGCGCCGGAAGCGGAAGACCGCGAACTTCATCACGGACGCAGCGACGCTCAATGCGGGCGACCTCGTCGTGCACGTCGACCACGGCGTCGGGCGGTATGTTGGCCTCAAGACATTGGAAGTCACCGGCGCACCGCACGATTGTCTTCAGCTCGAATATTCAGGCGGCGACACGATCTTCCTGCCTGTCGAGAACATCGACCTGATCTCGCGCTACGGATCCGAAGAGGCGGAAAGCCAGCTCGACAAGCTCGGCGGCGCCGGCTGGCAGAACCGCAAGGCCAAGGCCAAGAAACGCATTCTCGAAATGGCGGCCGAGCTCATGGCGATCGCCGCTGCGCGGGAGCTGAAGCGGGCCGATGCGGTGAATGCCGGGCAGGGTATTTACGAGGAGTTCGCTGCGCGTTTCCCCTATGAGGAAACCGACGATCAGCTGAACGCGATCGAAGATGTGCTGGGGGACCTCGGCTCAGGCAGGCCTATGGATCGACTGGTTTGCGGAGACGTCGGTTTCGGCAAGACAGAGGTCGCCTTGCGTGCGGCGTTCGTCGCGGCGATGAGCGGCAAACAGGTCGCGGTCATTGCACCAACAACGCTTTTGGCCCGTCAGCATTTCAAGACATTCGAGGAGCGCTTCGCTGGCTGGCCGCTCAAGGTCCGGCATCTGTCCCGGCTCGTCAGCGCGAAGGAAGCTTCGGAAACCCGTGCGGGGATTACGGACGGGAGCGTGGACGTAGTTGTCGGGACCCACGCGCTGCTCGCTAAGGGAATTGAGTTCAAGCGCCTCGGCCTGCTGATCGTGGACGAAGAACAACGCTTCGGCGTCAAGCACAAGGAACGCCTGAAGGAACTGAAAGCCGATGTGCACGTGCTGACCCTGTCGGCGACGCCCATCCCGCGGACCCTGCAGATGGCGTTGACCGGCATTCGCGACCTCTCGATCATCGCAACGCCGCCAGTCGACCGCCTATCTGTGCGGACCTACATCACAGAGGAAGACACCGTCACACTTCGCGAAGCGCTGCTGCGTGAGAAGTATCGCGGCGGACAGGCTTTCTTCGTGGCCCCCCGGATCCAGGATCTCGACAAGCTGGAGCGTTTCCTGTCGGAGAACGTGCCTGAGGTGTCCTTCATCGTCGCGCATGGACAAATGGGCGCCGGCGAACTGGAAGACATCATGACGGCCTTCTATGAAGGCAAGTATGATGTTCTGCTATCGACCACGATTGTGGAAAGCGGTCTAGACATTCCGCGTGCGAACACTTTGATTATCCACCGGGCGGACATGTTTGGCCTGGCTCAGCTCTACCAGCTGCGCGGACGCGTCGGCCGCTCCAAGCTTCGTGCGTACGCCTACTTCACCACGCCGAGAGACAAGGTCATCACGGAAACGGCCGACCGGCGCCTGCGTGTGCTCCAATCGCTCGATAGTCTTGGTGCGGGCTTCCAACTGGCAAGCCACGACCTCGACATGCGGGGTTCAGGTAACCTTCTGGGTGATCAGCAATCCGGCCATGTACGCGAGGTTGGCGTAGAACTCTACCAGTCCATGCTGGAAGACGCCGTGAACGCGCTGAAGGCTGGCGCGCAGGGCGATGAGGATGTCGCCGATGACTGGTCGCCTCAGATCAATATGGGCGTCGCGGTGCTTATCCCTGAGGATTATGTCGAAGACCTGTCGATCCGGCTGTCGCTCTACCGGCGCCTGTCGGAAATCTCGACGAGCCAGGAGCGGGAAGGTTTCGCCGCTGAGCTGATCGACCGTTTCGGGCCGTTGCCAGACCCGACGAAGCAGCTGTTGGAAGTCACAGCCATCAAAGTGCAGTGCAAGATGCTGGGCATCGAAAAGCTGGACGCCGGGGACAAAGGCGCCGTCTTCGCGTTCCGGCAGGATACCGTCCTGGACCCGGCGCGCCTGATGGAGATCGTCCGGTCACGCCCGAACGTGCTGCGCCTGCGCCCGGATTCGAAACTTGTGCATTCCTTCACCGGCGGAGATGCCGCTACACGGCTCGGCCGCGTACGCGCTTTCCTCAAAGAGCTGGAAGCAGCGGCCGGCCTGGTGAGCGCCTAGGCAGCGTATTCGCGGGTGTAGGGGCCAGACAGGCCTTCAGCCAATAGCGTGCCTGCCGTATGGTAGGACCGTTTCTCGACAACCCGCCAGCTCAGGCGCAAACCCTCGAAATCGGAGTTGCGGGCGAGTGTTGTCATGAGGCGCTCTGCCAGCCTCACGGCGCCGCGATAGGGCGTCAGGGGTGTGGACACGATAACTGTCCCATTGCCGAAATGCGCGATGCAGTCGGTATCCCGGACACAGGCCCGCGTCACGCGAGCGAATTCCGGGAGCCGGGTGGCAAACTCTTCGTCCAGCTTCAAGGTCAGCACACAGAGTGGTTCGCCGCGTTCAGATGATAGCGTGATCTGGCGATCAAGATGGGATTTGATGAAGTCCCGGTGGAACAGCCCGGTGTCCGGGTCGACGGATGGCGTGGACTGGAGCTGGGTCGGCAGGACCGGAGCGAACGCCGCATGATTGTCGATTGCGCGCGATATTCTTCCCGCCAGTGCTTCAGCATCGCCGGATTGTTCGACAAGGTCCGTGCTGACCATCAGCGCGGCAAGGTGTGCTGCGGAAAGATCTGCACCCGGCTGTGTCAGGACAAACAACGGCGTGCCGGTCAGCAGGCTTTCCGCGCGGCTCCAGTCGACATGGTTGGCCGCATCCCCACCGCTGGGGGTCAGGTCAGCGAGAATGGCGGCGAACCGGCCAGACTTCAGATAGTCCGCGGCTGTACGCAGGGTAAGCGCCGCTGTGACAGGTATATCGTGTCCCTTGAGCGCCGCGCGCAGGGAAAAGAAGCCAACCCCGCCATCGCCAAGATAAAGGACCTCTGGCCGCCGCTCATGCGCCGGCGCGATTTCGCTTGCGCCAAAGGTTTCTGCGGTCTCCATCCGGATCCGGAATTCTGCGGTGCGCGCCTGGCGCCGGACAAGCGAGGTCAGCCGAGCGCGCAGCATGTCGAGATCGCTGTCCCGGCTGACGATCAGTGCGTCGACGCCATCTGCGATCTGCGTATCACTCGTCAGCAACACGAGCGGCCGCCGTTCAGCCCCCTCACTGAGGCGGATATCGCGATCACGCAGGCCATCCGGAAGGCTTTCCATGTCGATCAGGAGAGGTTCGGTCGCATCGAAATCGATCGGGTCGCTGGCCGGGTAGGCACGCATGCCATGGGCCCGCAGCCGGGTCAGAATCGTCTCCAGCCGTGGACCGGCGGCAGCCACCTCTATGGGAGGATCGAGGAAAGTCAGATCAATCATACGCTACTCTGGAATCGTCGCGACAGGCGACGTCGGGGTACCCCTTCCTTTTGGAGCGCACCGCCTTAATGATCTGCTAATACCGAGATTACGGCTTAGAAAGGGAGTTTGGAGATGGGTCAGGGACCTCTCAGCGGAGTTAAGATTGTCGAGTTTGCTGGAATCGGCCCCGGGCCATTCTGCGGCATGCTCCTGTCGGATATGGGCGCGGACGTGATTCGCATCGACCGTCCGGGCGATGGGCGTCCGGGCCGGGCAGCGGATGTCACTGGCCGTGGACGCCGCTCGATCGGTCTCAACCTGAAAGACCCCGCCGATATCGAGACCGCACTCAAGCTCCTGGAGAAGGCCGATGGCCTGATCGAAGGTTTCCGTCCCGGCGTGATGGAGCGCAACGGCCTCGGGCCGGATGTCGTGCTCGCCCGCAATCCGAACCTCGTCTATGGCCGCATGACCGGCTGGGGCCAGACAGGGTCGCTGTCGCACTCGGCGGGTCACGACCTGAACTATATCGCCATCACCGGCGCCCTTCATGCGATGGGCGACGGTGACGGCCGTCCGCGTCCGCCGTTGAACCTGGTCGGTGACTATGGCGGCGGTGCGCTTTACCTCGCCATGGGCTTGCTGGCTGGCATTGTGAGCGTGAAGAATGGCGGCAAGGGTCAGGTGATCGACGTTGCCATGTCGGATGGCGCAGCCTCGCTGGCTGCCATGTTCTACGGCATGCGCGCCATGGGTGTCTGGACCGACGACCGTGAAGCCAACATGCTCGATGGCGGCGCGCACTTCTACGACACGTATGAATGTGCCGACGGCAAGTGGGTCTCCATCGGGTCCATCGAACCGCAATTCTACGCCATCCTGCGCGAGAAGGCAGGGCTTACCGATGCGGCCTTCGATGCCCAGATGGATCGTTCCAAGTGGCCGGAGCTGAAGCAAAAGGTCATGGACGTCATCAAGACGAAGACGCGCGACGAGTGGTGCGAGATCATGGAAGGCACGGACATCTGCTTTGCGCCGGTCCTGTCCATGGCTGAAGCGCCGAAATACAAGCACAATACAGACCGCCAGACCTTCGTGGAACTGGAGGGCGTGGTTCAGCCAGCCCCGGCGCCTCGGTTCTCCGCAACGCCGTCCGCGATCCAGCGCCGCCCGGCGGGTCTTGGTGAGCACACGGATGAAATTCTGAAGGATTGGGGCGTTTCGCGCGGATGAGCGCGCTTCCTGGAACGACGGGCCGGCGCCGCATCTATCTGATGCGGCACGGCTTCGTCGATTACACTTCCGAGGAAGTCCGCCGTACGCGGGATCCGTCCATAGTCAGCCTGACCCCCGAGGGTGAGGAGGAGGCACGTGCGGCAGGGATTGCCTTGTCGGAGGTTCACTTCGATCTCGCGATCTGTTCCGGGCTGAAGCGCACGCGTCAGACTGCCGAGATTGTATTGGCACAGCACCCGGACGCGCCGGAACTCGAGGTCGAAGACCGGTTTCAAGAGCTGAGATCCGGACAATACATCAACTTCAATTCCGCAGAACATCTCGCGGCAACGATGACGTTCCTGTTCGAACAGGCAGGCGAGCCTGATGCGGAATTCCTGCCCGGCGGTGAGAAATTTTCTGATGCGATGGTCCGCATCATGGACGGGCTGACGGACCTGCTGATGCGGCCGGGCTGGGCGACGGCGCTGGTTGTCGCGCATGAAGTCGTCAATCGGATGGTGCTCGCGTCCGTCATCGGCGCGCCGCTCGGTGCCAGCGCGGGATTTGAACAGGACACCGGCTGCGTCAATATCATCGATTTTGACCTTGTGCCGGATGAGAGCGGCAGCCGGACCAAGATCGAGCGCGGCATGATCAAGGCAGTCAATCTGACACCGGCGAATTACCTGAAGAACGGCATGAACCTGCGCAGTGTGGAGGCCATTTTCACGCGCGCGGACGCAGATTCGTAAAATGGTTGTAATGGTGCCGGGCTTACTCGCCTGAAAGGTGAACGGGAGACAACAGGCGGCCCGCCATCCCGTTCAGACTCACTTTGCTAGAAATGTCGATGTCGGCCAGGAGCCTCCGCTGCTTGCAAAGGCATCAGGTCGACGTCCTTCTTGCTAAACCTTAGCCGCTCCCCCGGGAGCGGCCTTTTTCTGCGGTTGGGATTCTTGCCACGCTGTCATGAACCACTACGGTCCGCCCAGCATTGGAAGGAAAGACTCACATGCGCACAACACTCCTTGCTGTTTCGGCTCTCGCGCTTCTGGGGGCCTGTGCCCCGAAACCCGCTGAAACAGAACCCGCCCCGCCTGCAGACGTGGCCGAGACCGCGACCCCGGCAGAGATCCATGAGCGTCTGGTGGTGCTGGATTCGCACCTCGACACGCCGGCAAACCTGTCGAAGCCCGATTTTGACATCATGGCGGACAATCCATCCGTAATGGGTTCTGTGCAGGTCGATGTTCCGAAAATGGACCGCGGCGGTCTGGATGGCGGATTCTGGGTGATCTTCACTCCGCAAGGCCCTTTGACCGACGAGTCGTACGACGCTGCGTTCAAGGCAGCGACGGCCCGTCAGGACGAGATCCTGAAAATGGTTGCCGACAATCCCGATACTTTTGAGCTCGCCTACACCGCAGACGATGTCGAGCGCATAGCCGCGTCGGGCAAAAAGGTCGTCCTGCAGTCAATCGAAAACAGCTACCCGTTGGTACTGAATGTGGAGAACCTGCAGGCGTTCTACGACAAAGGCCTGCGGATGGTCGGGCTCATTCACTTCCGCGACAATCAGTTCGGCGGTAGCGCCACGGACTTTTCCAGCCCCGAAGACACGGGTCTGACGGACCTTGGCAAAGACCTCGTGCGCGAGGCGAACAGGCTCGGCATCGTGGTCGATGGGTCCCATTCTTCCGACGCGTCTGTAAAGGACATGATGGAAATTTCGACGACCCCGGTCGTGCTGACACATACGGGGCTGAAATCTGTCTATGATCACCCGCGGAACATTCCCGATGAGTTCCTGCAGCAGATTGCGGAGCAGGGCGGCGTCATTCAGATCAATGCGTACAGCGCTTATCTGGAAGAGCTGGAGGATTCTCCGGAACGCCGCGCAGCACTTGAGGAGCTGCAGGCGGAATTCGACGGCGTGAACCCTTTTACGGCCGATGACGAGACGAAAGCACGTTACATGGAGCGGATGCAGGCGATCAGCGCCGAATTCCCGCCGCCGCGTTCGACCTTCGAGAAATTCATGGAGCATATGCTCCGCGCGCTGGAACTGGTCGGTCCGGACCATGTTGGCGTGGGCGCCG
This sequence comes from uncultured Hyphomonas sp., assembly GCF_963678875.1. NCBI lineage: Bacteria > Pseudomonadati > Pseudomonadota > Alphaproteobacteria > Hyphomonadales > Hyphomonadaceae > Hyphomonas > uncultured Hyphomonas sp. Next base: position 1,882,404 of record NZ_OY787456.1, read on the forward strand.
ACTGGGATGGTGGCGGAGGCGTGACCGGTATGGAGGACGTGTCCTACCTGCCGAAAATCACCGAGCGGCTGCTTGCGGAAGGCTATACCGAAGAAGACCTGGCCAAGATCTGGGGCGGGAACCTTCTGCGCGTGATGCGTCAGGCGGAAGCTGCGAAGGAAACGGCAGAATAGGGCAACACGGCCGGGCTGAAGAAAAGCCCGGCCGGATGCCGCTCAAGCCTTGCAAAGTCCGATTCGGCTCTGTATGACGCGCGTTTCCAATTCACATGTGCCGTCTGGCGCAACAACTCCGGATACCTGTCATGGCAGTCCCAAAGAGTAAGAAATCCAAGTCCCGCCGCGGCATGCGCCGCGCGCACGACCGTCTTTCGATGAACACCTACATCGAAGACGCGAACTCCGGCGAACTGCGCCGCCCGCACCACATCGACCTGAAGTCGGGTGAGTATCGCGGCCGCCAGGTCCTCGAGCCGCGCGACGATATCTAGCATTTAGCGGCAGTTGCGCTTTCGGGCGCAGCCGACTAAGGCTTCAGGCGCCTCCTGCCAGCGGGTAGGGGGCGCCTTGCATTTTGGCCAGATAAATAACGGAAAGCCTGACATCCATGAGCGAGATCATTGACATCCACGCCCGCGAAATCCTCGACAGCCGGGGCAATCCGACCGTCGAAGTCGATGTGACCCTGGACGACGGTTCCACCGGCCGCGCCGCTGTCCCGTCGGGTGCCTCCACCGGCGCCTATGAGGCCCATGAGCAGCGCGACGGCGACAAGGATCGCTACCTCGGCAAGGGCGTCCTGAAGGCCGTCGATGCCGTGAACGGCGAGATCTGCAACGAGCTGACCGGACTCGACGCCACCGACCAGCGCATGCTGGACATGCTGATGATCGACCTCGATGGCACGGACAACAAGTCCCGCCTCGGCGCGAATGCCATCCTCGGCGTCTCTCTGGCGCTCGCCAAAGCCGCTGCCGAATACTCGACCATGCCGCTTTACCGCTATATCGGCGGCCCGAACGCCCGCGTGCTGCCGACGCCGATGATGAACATCATCAATGGCGGCGCCCACGCAGACAACCCGATCGACATCCAGGAATTCATGATCATGCCGGTCAGCGCGGAAAGCATGTCCGACGCCGTCCGCATGGGTGCTGAGGTCTTCCACGCGCTGAAAAAGACGCTGCACGATGCTGGTCACAACACCAATGTCGGCGATGAGGGCGGCTTCGCCCCGAACCTCGCGTCCACCGACGAAGCCATCGGCTTCATCATGAAATCCATCGAGAAGGCTGGCTACACGCCGGGCGAGGACATCGCCCTGGCACTCGACGCCGCTTCCACCGAATTCTTCAAGAACGGCAAGTATGAACTCGCCGGCGAGGGCAAATCCCTCGGATCCGACGAGTTCGCCGCTTACCTCGCCGACCTCTGTGCCCGGTATCCGATCGTCTCCATCGAAGACGGCATGGCGGAAGACGACTGGGATGGCTGGATCGCGCTGACCAACTCCATCGGCGACCGCGTCCAGCTGGTTGGCGACGACCTGTTCGTGACCAATCCGGACCGCCTGTCGATCGGCCTGCAGAAGGGCGCAGCCAACTCCATCCTCGTGAAGGTCAACCAGATCGGTACGCTTTCGGAGACGCTGGACGCTGTGGAACTCGCGCATCTGCATGGCTACACGGCCGTCATGTCCCACCGTTCGGGCGAAACCGAGGATTCGACCATCGCGGATCTCGCCGTCGCTACCAACTGCGGACAGATCAAGACCGGTTCGCTGTCGCGCTCCGACCGGATTGCCAAGTACAACCAGCTGATCCGTATTGAGGAAGAGCTGGGCCCGGTGGGCATCTATGCCGGCCGGTCGCGTATCAACGCTGAATAAGTTGTGAGTGAGGGCAGTCCGGCCGGGCTGTCCTCACGCTCTCTTAACCAAAACACCCCAAGCTTTAACCCATGACCTCCCGACTCGAGGCCTTGGGCCTTTGCCTTGTGATTCTCTACTTTGCCTACCACGCATTCGCGGGGGAGAAGGGGCTTGGCCGTTGGACCGATGCCCAGATAGAGCTGCAGGACCGGAAGGCTGAACTGGCTCAGATCAACAGTGAAATCGAACATCTGCGCAGCGATATTCGCCGCCTCACACCCGGTTCTGTAGACCCGGATTATGTGGAAGCTCTGGCACGCCAGAAGCTCGCTTTTGTCTATCCTGACGAGGTTGTTCTCCTCGCATCGGACACCACCTCTGCAAAATGACATAGCTGGTTGGACTTGCCCACGCGGAACAGTCCCCACATAACGGCCATAGGCAGGAGGACCCATGGCGACCAAACCCAAGAGTTCAAAAAAAGCACCCACTAAAACGGGTAAAGACGAAATTCTCAAATATTACCGCGACATGCTGCTCATCCGGCGTTTCGAGGAAAAGGCCGGCCAGCTCTATGGCATGGGCAAGATCGCGGGATTTTGCCATCTCTACATCGGACAGGAAGCCGTCGTGACCGGCGTGCAGGCCTGCCTGAAGGATGGCGACCAGGTCATTACCGGTTATCGCGACCACGGCCACATGTTGGCCTGCGGCATGGACCCGAAGGGCGTCATGGCCGAGCTGACCGGACGCATCGGCGGCCTGTCGAAAGGCAAGGGCGGCTCGATGCACATGTTCTCGAAGGAAAAGAACTTCTACGGCGGGCACGGCATCGTCGGTGCGCAGGTGCCGATTGGCACGGGGCTCGGCTTTGCCAACAAGTATCGCGGCACTGATAACGTCTCCGTTGCCTATTTCGGCGACGGCGCATCGAACCAGGGGCAGGTCTACGAGTCGTTCAACATGGCTTCGCTGTGGGACCTCCCGGTCGTCTATGTCATCGAGAACAACATGTATGCGATGGGGACGAGCGTTGACCGGGCGTCCGCGGAAACCGAACTCTTCAAGCGCGGCATATCTTTCGAGATCGAGGGCGAAGAAGTCGATGGCATGGACGTGTTGGCGGTCCGCGAGGCCAGCGAGCGCGCGGTGAAATATGCGCGCTCCGGCAAGGGGCCGTACATTCTCGAAATGAAGACCTATCGCTATCGCGGCCACTCGATGTCCGACCCGGCAAAATACCGCAAACGGGAAGAGGTGGACGACGTGCGAAGCCATCACGATCCGATTGACGGGCTGAAAAAACACATCCTCGAAGCAGGGCACGCCGACGAAGCCGAACTCAAGAAGATCGACAACGAGATCAAGGCCATCGTCAAGGAAGCGGCGGACTTCTCGCTGGAGAGCCCGGAACCTGAACCGAGCGACCTGTGGACCGATGTTCTGAAAGATGCGGAGGTCGCGTGAAGACAGGAACTGGCCGGTTCCCCACGCATTCTGTTTCAAAGGCCTTTTCAGGCCAGTGGAGGAATAGTGCGATGACGGATGACCTCTCGACACATGCTGCTGCGCGCCCGATCGCGCAGAGCCCCCTTATTATTTCCGGAGCCTATTGATGTCCGTTGATATTCTCATGCCCGCCCTGTCGCCGACGATGGAAGAGGGGACGCTTTCGAAATGGCTCAAGCAGGAAGGTGACACGATCTCCTCCGGCGACGTTATTGCCGAGATCGAAACCGACAAGGCGACGATGGAAGTTGAAGCCGTCGATGAAGGCGTTCTTGCCAAGATCCTTGTGCCGGCCGGCACCGAAGGGGTGAAGGTCAATGAAGTGATCGCTGTCCTTGCCGAAGAGGGCGAGGATGCAGGCAGCGTTACGGCAAAGAAATCGGGCGGCGACAAGCCTGCGCCGGCAGCCGAGAAGAAGGAAGAGGCCCCGTCTTCAGAAGGCGCCGCGGCGCCCGACGCGCCGGCAGTCGAAGTCCTCTCGGATCCCTCCATTCCGGAAGGCACCAGCTTCACTGAAACGACCGTGCGCGATGCCTTGCGGGACGCGATGGCCGAAGAAATGCGGCGCGACGAAAACGTCTTCCTGATGGGGGAAGAAGTCGCGCAATACCAGGGCGCCTATAAGGTCTCCCGCGAATTGCTACAGGAATTCGGTGACCGCCGTGTTGTCGATACGCCGATTACGGAGCATGGCTTTGCCGGTCTCGGTGTGGGCGCGGCTTTCGCCGGCCTGAAGCCGATTGTCGAATTCATGACCTTCAATTTCGCGATGCAGGCCATCGACCAGATCGTGAACTCAGCCGCCAAGACGCTCTACATGTCGGGTGGGCAGATGGGCTGCCCCATTGTGTTCCGCGGCCCGAACGGCGCGGCCGCCCGCGTCGGCGCCCAGCACAGCCAGGACTACTCTTCGTGGTATGGCCACATTCCGGGCCTGAAAGTTGTGGCGCCCTATGATGCGGCAGACGCGAAGGGCCTTCTGAAAGCGGCGATCCGCGATCCGAACCCGGTGATCTTCCTTGAGCATGAATTGCTCTACGGCCATTCCTTCCCGGTACCGGACCTTGACGACCACGTTCTTCCAATCGGCAAGGCGGCGATCAAGCGCCAGGGAACGGATGTGACGCTTGTCGCTCACTCCCGCATGGTTGGCTTCGCGCTGGAAGCCGCCGAGAAGCTGGCCGAGCAGGGGATTGACGCCGAAGTCGTCGACCTGCGCACCATTCGCCCGCTGGACACCGCAACCGTCGTCGAAAGCGTGAAGAAGACGAACCGCATCGTCTGTTGTGAAGAAGGCTGGCGCTTCATGGGTGTCGGTGCGGAGATCGCCGCGACCGTGACGCAGGAAGCCTTCGACTATCTCGACGCCCCGCCGGCCCGCGTGCACCAGAAAGACGTGCCGCTGCCCTACGCCGCCAACCTTGAAGCCCTGAGCCTGCCGAACGCCGACGACATCGTCGAAGCGGCACTGAAGGTGTGTTATGTTTAATTGGAGTGAGGCACGTGCTGTCCCGGTTGAGGATGCACGGCTCGATATTGATGAGCGCGAGCTTATTCAGGCAAACTGGATTCTCGGCGCTGTGAATTGCGTGGTAACTGGGAGCTCCGACAGAGACCGCAAGCAAGTTCAGCTAACTTGGGAATTCGCTCAGGGATTTTATGTGTCGGGGCCAGAATCCAACAATCTCGGCGAGTTGAAACTGGGGATATTCCCTACACGCAATCTCGCTTGGAAAATCGAAAATTCTCCATGGGTCAAACAATGGGCGGAAGCAGAGCCTGTCTTTGAAACATGGAAAAATGAAACCAACCACTGGGCGCTCTTCACCGAACAAGCGTCTGTTCACCTAATCGCCGTTTCCGCACCGGTCATCATGGAGCATGTATAATGTCCATCAACATCACCATGCCGGCGCTCTCTCCCACGATGGAGGAAGGCACGCTGTCCAAATGGCTCGTCAAGGAAGGGGACACGATCTCTTCCGGTGACGTCATCGCCGAGATCGAAACCGACAAGGCGACGATGGAAGTCGAAGCCGTGGATGAAGGCACCGTCGCAAAGCTGCTCGTCCCGGCCGGGACCGAAGGCGTGAAGGTCAACGCCGTGATCGCCGTCCTTGCGGAAGAGGGCGAGGATGCTGGCTCGATCGAGGTGCCGGATGCGAAGGCCGCACCGGAGCCTGCCAAAGAGGCAAAGAATGAGCCGCCTGAAGACACGACGAAGTCCGAAGGAAGCACGGCTAAGTCCGATATGGTCATGGCGAAGTCCGGCGAAGTCGGTGCTCGTCAGGGCAAAAAGGAGCTGGCGACCACGCCGCTGCCTTCCGCCAACACCGCTGACGGACGCATCAAGGCGAGCCCGCTGGCGCGCCGGATTGCGGACATGAAGGGCATCGACCTGTCAGGCATTTCGGGCACTGGCCCGCGTGGCCGGATCATCAAGCGAGATGTCGAAAACGCCAAGCCGGGTGCGGCGCCTGCTGCAGCATCTGCAACAGCACCGAAGCCCGACGGCCTGATCCTCCCGCAGGTTCTGGATGACCGGATCTATGCGCCAGACAGCTACGAGTTGAAGCCGCTGGACGGCATGCGCAAGACGGTGGCGCGCCGCCTCACCGAAAGCTTCATGCAGGTCCCGCATTTCCCGCTGAATGTGGACCTCAACATCGACCGGCTCCTTACCTCGCGAACTGCAATAAATGCAGCAGCAGAGAAGGGTATCAAGATCTCGGTCAACGACATGCTGATCAAGGCCGCCGCGCTCGCTCTGATGGATGAGCCCGACTGCAATGCCAGCTACACGGACAAGGGCATCGCCTATCACAAGCACGCCAACGTCTCTGTGGCCGTGGCCATCGACGGCGGCTTGATCACGCCGGTGATCTTCAAGGCCGAAGAGAAGGGCCTCTCCGAAATTTCCAAGGAAATGAAGGATCTCGCGGAGCGTGCACGGGAGCGGAAACTGAAGCCGCAGGAATACACCGGCGGCACGTTCAGCATCTCGAACCTGGGCATGTTCGGCATCAAGTCCTTCGCCTCCATCATCAACCCGCCGGAAGGCATGATCCTCTCGGTCGGTGCCGGCGAGAAACGTGCTGTGGTGAACGCCAAGGGCAACGTCGAAGCCGCGACGATCATGAGCGTCACACTCACCTGCGACCACCGCGTGATCGGCGGCGCAGAAGGCGCGAAATGGCTACAGGCCTTCAAGCGCTACGTCGAAACCCCCGAAGCGATGCTTCTCTAGGCCGGAAGGGATTCCCATGAGCACCCAATACGACCTCATCGTTATCGGTTCCGGTCCGGGAGGCTATGTCACCGCGATCCGCGCGACCCAGCTCGGGCTGAAGACAGCCATCGTGGAGCGCGAGGCGCTTGGCGGCATCTGCCTCAACTGGGGTTGTATCCCCACCAAGGCGCTGCTCCGGTCTGCCGAGGTGCTCTACCTCGCCAAGCATGCCAAGGATTTCGGCCTCGTCATCGACAAGGCTGACTTTGATCTGGAAGCGGTCGTGAAGCGTTCCCGCGGCGTGGCGAACCAGCTGTCGAACGGCGTGAAGTTCCTCATGAAGAAGAACAAGATCGACGTTCTCGAAGGCACCGCCCGGCTGGAGAAGGGCGCTCCCGCGCCGAAGGTCATCGTGAAAGGCAAAGACGGGAAGGATGTGTCCTACCAGTCGAAACACGTGATCCTTGCTACTGGCGCCCGCGCCCGCGATATCCCGCAGGCGGGTCTCGTCGCGGATGGCAAACTTGTCTGGACCTATCGCGAGGCCATGACGCCAGACGTGATGCCGAAGCGGCTGCTGGTGATTGGGTCCGGCGCCATCGGTATCGAGTTCGCGAGCTTCTACAATGAGCTTGGCGCCGAGACGACCGTGGTCGAGGTCATGGACCGAATCCTGCCGGTGGAAGACGAGGAAGTCTCGAAACACGCCGAGAAGGAATTCAAGAAGCAGGGCCTGAAAATCCTGACAGGCACGCAGGTCGGTAATCTGAAGCCCGGCAAGAACACCGTTACCGCCGAGATCACCGGCAAGGACGGCAAGAAGGAGATGCAGGAGTTCGACCGCGTCATCCTCGCCGTCGGCATCGTTGGTAATGTCGAGAATCTCGGTCTCGAGACCCTCGGCGCGAAAATCGAGAAAACGCATGTCGTGGTCGACGGCTACGGCAAGACCGGCGTGCCCGGCCTCTATGCCATCGGCGACCTCACCGGCCCGCCATGGCTCGCCCACAAGGCCAGCCACGAAGGTGTCATGTGCGTCGAGGCGATCGCCGGCAAAGGACACGGCGAGAAGTTCGACCCGTGGAATGTTCCCGGCTGCACTTATTCGCACCCGCAAGTCGCGAGCGTAGGCCTCACGGAAAAGGCCGCCAAGGAAAAGGGATACGACATCAAGGTCGGCCGTTTCCCTTTTATCGGCAACGGCAAGGCGATCGCCCTTGGCGCGCCGGATGGCTTCGTGAAGACCGTGTTCGACAAGAAGACCGGCGAACTGCTCGGCGCCCACATGGTTGGCGCGGAAGTGACGGAGCTGATCCAGGGCTATGTTATCGCGCGGCAAGGCGAATTGACCGAGCAGGACATCGCGCACACGGTATTCCCGCATCCGACCCTGTCGGAGATGATGCACGAATCCGTCCTCGACGCCGAAGGTCGCGTTCTCCACATCTAGGCGGGCGACAGCCGCTTTCTTGCCCTTGCGTCCTCCTGCCTGATACGCAGGATGTGACTATCAATGTCAGGGGTTGCAGATGATCGGAAGAATAGCCGCATGTATGGTTGTGCTCACAGGGCTCGGGGCATGCGCGCCGGCGCCTGAAGAGGAAAAGCCTGCTGTGACGGAACCAGCCGCCGAGCTTCCGGAGCCGAGGGACGGCGTTGTCACCGACCGTTTCGCCCGCCTCGCGCTTGCCTGCGTGCACAAGGAATACCCCAACAAGATCGGCCACCTTATGAACTCGGATGCCGACATCGGCACGCCGCGTTCTCTCTATCCAGCCTTCTATGGCTGCTTCGATTGGCACTCCTCGGTGCACGGCCACTGGCTGCTGGTACGCATCCTGAACACCGACCCGGATACGCCTTACCGCGATACGATCATCGAGGCCCTATCGCAGAGCTTCACCCCGGAGAACATCGCCGGCGAAGTTGCGTACTTTGAAGCGCCTGATCGCGCGAGCTTCGAACGTCCTTACGGTCAGGCCTGGTTCCTCCAACTCATGAGCGAGCTGCGCGAGGCAGATTTCCCGGAGGCAACCACCTGGGCCCAAACCCTCTCGCCACTGGAAACCCTGATCGAGACGAACACGTCCGCCTGGCTCGACAAGCTGGCTTATCCGATCCGCATCGGTACGCATAACCAGTCGGCCTTCGCCTTCGGCCTGATGCTCGACTGGGCCGACACAACCGGCCGAACGGAATTCCGCAACAAACTCGCGGCAAAGGTGATGGACTTCCACGCCAAGGACGTGAACTGCCCGCTGGCATATGAGCCTTCCGGCGAAGATTTCCTGTCGCCCTGTCTGATGGAAGCAGACCTTATGCGGCGCGTGATGGGTACCGAGCAATACGCCGCCTGGCTCAGCCTGTTCCTGCCGCAGATTCCGGTCGATGGCAGCGCTGATTGGCTGGAGCCCGGTATGGTACTGGACCCCACAGACGGCAAGCTGGTCCACCTCGACGGCGTAAACCTTTCCCGTGCATGGGCACTGGAAGGTATCGCTTCGGCCTTGCCGGAAAGTGATCCGCGCCGCGCCGCGCTGTTGGCATCCGCCGCGCGTCACAAGGAAACCGGGATCGCCGCCGTGAGCGACACGCATTATTCGGGAAGCCACTGGCTCGCGAGCTTCGCGACCTATCTGGAAACGCAGCGGGGCATCCGCAGCGAATGAAACTGCCCTTCGGCCCCGGAGCGCTTGTTGCAGCTGCCTTCATCGGGCCGGGTACGGTAACGGCATGTACACTGGCCGGGGCCAATTTTGGATATGCCCTGATTTGGGCGCTCGTCTTCGCGACGTTCGCCACGATGATCCTGCAAGACATGGCAGCGCGCCTTGGCATAGCGGGAGGTATGGGGCTGGGTGAAGCGCTCGTCGCGCCCGGCACGCCGACTGTGCTGAAGTGGCTCTCGGTTGTCCTGGTCCTCGCGGCGCTCGCGCTCGGGAATGCTGCTTACGAGGCGGGTAATCTTTCCGGCGGCGCGCTTGGGGCAGGGGCTGCGTTCGGCTGGCCGCCAGAGGCGCAGCGACCGATTGTATGGGGGCTGGCGTTACTCGCGGCGGTGTTCCTGTTCATCGGGCGCTACAAGCTTCTGGAGCGGCTTCTGATTGGTCTGGTCCTCATGATGAGCATCGCCTTCGCCGGCAGCCTCGTGCTCGTGCGGCCAGATCTTGGCGCTATGATCGGTGGTCTGAAGCCGGGCTTGCCGGACGGTAGCTTGCTGACGGCGATCGCCCTGATCGGCACGACCATTGTGCCCTATAACTTGTTCCTGCATGCGGCTTCCGTTCGCGAGAAGTGGCCGGGTGCCGGCGAAGAAGCGCTTAAAGCGGCGAGCGCTGACACGCGCGTCTCCATCGGCTTTGGCGGTCTCATCTCAATCCTGATCCTCTCGACGGCGGCGGCGAGCCTCTTTGGTTCCGGCATGGCGATCCGCAGCGCGGCGGATATGGCGGCGAGCCTTGAGCCTGCTTACGGCCCGGGAGCGCGTCTGTTGGTTGGTGTCGGCCTCTTTGCCGCCGGGCTCTCGTCAGCTGTCACCGCTCCGCTGGCGACAGCCTACGCAGTGTGCGAAGTGACACGTCGACCAAAGTCGGGGCGAGAGTTTCGCGCCATCGCACTGGGAATCCTTGGCATCGGGACACTGATCGCTTCCCTTGGCCTGAAGCCTGTCAATCTGATCCTCATCGCACAGGTCGCGAACGGTATTCTGTTGCCAATTATCGCAGTATTCCTGATCGTGACCATGAACCGCAGATCCATCCTGGGCACGCACGTGAATGGCCTCATGAGCAACCTGCTCGGCGGCGCCGTCGTGCTGATTGCAGGAGGCTTCGGATTGCGTCTCATCATGCGCGCGCTGGGCGTCTGGCCATGAGCAAGTCTACCTGTCTCAACGCCGATGTGGGGGAGCTTCCGGGAGATGAGGGCAGGGCCCTGGATCGGGCCATTCTCGATGTGGTGACACGGTGCAGCATCGCCTGTGGCGGCCATGCCGGCGATGATGAGTCCATGACGGCAACGATGCGGGCGGCGGATGCACGTGGCGTCCTGATCGGCGCCCACCCGTCCTATCCCGACCGTGCAGGCTTTGGCCGCTCGCGCATAAACATATCCGACGCAGATCTCGAACTCTCTTTGCTTTCGCAAGTGCGGCGATTGAAGGCGATTGGCCGTGAGCGCGGCGTGCCTCTCGTCCACCTGAAGCCGCACGGATCGCTCTACAATGATGCTGCAAGGGACCGGGCGCTTGCAGATATGGTCGCTACGGTCTGTGTCCGAACCGATATCGACACCCTGATCGGTCCGCCGTCATCTGAGTTGACGGCCGCTGCGGAAGCGACCGGGCTTACCTTTATCGCCGAGGCCTTTGCTGATCGTGCCTATGAAGCTGACGGAAGTCTGACGCCGCGCAGCATGCCCGGCGCCGTCATCACCGACGCGGCCGGACAACTCGCGCAGGTGCTGAGCCTGGTCCAATCAGGCCGTGTGACCGCGCGGACGGGGGAGGCCGTGTACCTCGTCGCTCAGACAATTTGCCTTCATGGAGATACCCCCGGTGCGGCTCGGTCTGCCTTTCATTTGAAACAGGCCTTGCTTGACCGTGGACTGTCGATCGAGGCGTAGCCAATGAGTGACTATCAAATATTCCTGCTTGGCGACGATGCCGTGGCGGTTCGTCCAAGCGACAGGCACGACCGTCATCCACTCGCTCGGTCTCTTCGGGAGGCACACCACTGGATCGACGTTGTACCGGGGAAGGAGATAGTGGCAGCGCAGTTTGATCCCGCTGCGCTAAATCCTCAGACCGCTCTTGATCTGATGCAATCGTGGCTCAACGAGTTTAGAACTAAAGCAGCAGACGAAGCGCCCGAAGTCAGGCTGCAGCTCGACATAACCGGTGAAAATGCGCCTGATCTTGAAGAGCTGGCGGCGCGGAATGACCTTTCCGTCAGCGCCTTTCTGGAGAAAGTCGTTCGAAGTAGTCTTGTCGTCGACATGTTGGGCTTCACACCGGGATTTGCGTACGTGGAGGGACTTGATCCCACACTAAATGCAGAACGCCTCGCAGTGCCGAGACAACGCGTTGCGGCTGGATCCGTCGGACTGCTTAGCGGCCAACTTGGTCTCTATGGATTGTCAGGCCCCGGTGGTTGGCCTTTGATTGGACGTCTGACGAATACACTTTTCGATCCGAACCAAAAGTCGCCCTTCCTTCTGACAGAAGGAACCAGAATCCGGCTGGAACTGGTTGGACAATGAAATGAGTTTTGTTGTCGAAAAGCCGGGTGTCCAGGCAACGCTTCAGGCTTCACCTAGGCGCTCCATGCGCCATCTTGGTGTGCCGGCATCCGGCGCAGCGGACCCGCTCTCCATGGCGCTCGCTAATCGTCTGGTAGGCAACGCGTCAGATGAGTGCGCGCTCGAATGCCCTCTCGGCATGGTGTCATTGAGAGTGCTTAAGGATGCGGCTATTGCAATTACCGGCGCATCGGCGGCGGTGGAGGTCGGCGGTCACGCTGCTCTGATGCACCAGACGCTCTTCGCCAAGGCAGGGGAGACGGTGTCGATCGGCGCCCCTGTCGCTGGCGCCAGAACCTATATTGCCGTCGCTGGTGGATTTACCGCGGATGAGTTCCTTGGCAGCGGTTCAACCTGTCTGCCGGCCGGGTTCGGAGGCCTGGGTGGACGGGCATTAAAGGCGGGTGACAAACTCGGCATTCATCCTGTTTCACAAGACATGGAAGCATTGAGTACGCCCGCAAACATGCGGCAGGTTTTCTCAAACAGTCACGCGCTGCGATGTGTTCCGGGACCGGATGAAGCTGTTGTTGCCGGATGGGAGTTTCAGCAGCACATCACCGCGACACGCCGTGCCGACAGAACAGGTATTGAAATCACAGGTAACTGGCCACGTCCGGAACAGGCTGCACTTAAACAGAGTGCGCCCGTATTTCCCGGTACCGTGCAGCTCACGCCATCAGGCGCAGCGTTCGTGCTGTTGCCCGACGCGCAAACGACGGGTGGATATCCTCACATATTGCAGGTGGCTCGAGTGGACCGTCATCTGCTTGGCCAGATACGTCCGGGTGACCGCATTCAGTTTCTCAGGAGAAGTCCGGAAGACGCAGCCAGAGAGCTGCGCGACAAGTTAGAGTATTTCCGGGACTGGTTGCCCGATTTGGCGCTCTAAAGCGGCTTATCTTCGTCGATCAGGATCCGGTTGGCCGAACCTGCCGGATCATCGAATTGGCCGGACCGTACCGACCAGATGAAGGCACCCAGACCCAACAGGCCCATAAACAATGCGATTGGAATGAGAAAGAGAATTCCGCTCATCTCACTTTCCTTCCGTAAATGCAGCCAACCGAATGGCGTTCAGGGACACAGCCACAGATGAAAAGGACATTGCAAGTGCAGCCACCAGCGGCGTTGCATGACCTGTCACGGCGATCGGAATAGCCACAAGATTGTAAAGTGCTGCAAACGTGAAGTTCTCCAGCATGACGCTCCGCGTGCGTTTGGAAACCTTCAGCAAAACCGGCAGGGACGAAATCCCGCCCGAATAGACGGCATCGCTGGCGGCCTGGCTGATGTCGATGGCTGTGCCCGGTGTCACCGAAGCGTGGGCCAGCGAAAGGGCACCGGCATCGTTCAGGCCATCGCCCACCATGAGGACTTTGTGCCCCTGGTCCCGGAGAGATTCCAGATGGGCAGCCTTGTCTCGCGGAGAGGCTGCGGACGTATAATCGGAAACGCCAAGATCGCGAGCAACTTCCGCAACCCGTTCTTCCGTATCTCCGGAAAGGATTTCGGTCTGATAGCCGGCCGCTTCAAGCGCCTTGATTGCGCTCTCGGTTCCGGGAATGAGCCTGTCAGCAAACTCCAGTGCGATGGGTTCTTCATCGCCGCACTGCAGGTACAAATTGCGCGTATGAGATCCCCCCTGATCCGTACCAATCCAGCGACCTGAACCGAGCCTCCAGAGTTGTCCGTCAACAGTCGCCTCAAGACCGCAGCCGGGCTTCTCCGTCACATTTGGAGCAACCGGTCCGGGCCCTGCAGCATCAGCAATCGCGCGGGAAAGCGGATGCCGGCTGGATCGAGCCAGTAACGCTGCGTCTGCAATTATGCTGTCATCCGTTTCGTCACTCAGCTGGGGAATACCGAGTGACAACGTCCCCGTCTTGTCCAGCACGATCCGGTCGACGGAAGCAAAACGCTCGAGAGCATCTCCGGATTTCAGGAAGATGCCGAGTTGGAACAACTTTCCGGCTGCCACGACATGCGCCACCGGAGCGGCCAGAGCCAGCGCGCAAGGGCAGGTGATAATGAGCGTGGAAACGGCGATCAGGATGGCTTCGCGAAAGCTCGCGCCAGCCAGCATCCATCCGATAAAAGTCAGTGCCGCAGCGGAGTGTACAAATGGCACGTAGAGAGCAACGGCCTTGTCCGCAATCTTGCGATAGGCGGAGCGCCGCTGCTCGCCGGCATCCAGCATCCGGCCGATGTCTGCCAGCAGGGAGTCAGACGCCCGTGACAGTGCCTTTGCCTGCACCGGGCCGGAGAGATTGACGGCACCTGCGTAGATGCGCATGCCTTTCGACAAGACGTGAGGCGCGCTCTCGCCAGTCACAAGGCTTTCATCAAGTTCGCAAAACTCATCCGAGAGCGCCATGTCGACGACAGCACGCTCGCCCTGCGCCAGCAGGATTGTGTCTCCCGGGGCAACAACGCCGGGATTCACCTTGATCGCCTTTCCATCGCAGTCGATCCGTGTAACGGCCCGGTTTGACATGCCCGCCAACTCGTTCGCTGCCGAACAGGCCCGCCGGCGTACACGTGCCTCAAGGAAGCGGCCGATCAGCAGGAAAAAGATCAGCATGGCGGCGGCATCGAAATAGGCGTGCTCTCCACCGCGGATCGTCTCGACGACACTCACCGTGAAGGCCAGGACGATCGCCAGGGAGATTGGCACATCCATATTCGCGCGCCCGCGCTTCAGCACCGACCATGCAGAACGGAAAAACGGACGGCCGGAAAAGGCCACAGCGGGCAGGGCGATCACGCCGGAAATGGCGTGCATGATTTGTTTGGTATTGGTGCCCATTTCATCAGCGCCTGCCCAGACGGACACTGAGAGCAGCATGATGTTGGCAGCGGCGAAGGCGGCAACCCCCATGGAGAGCAGGAGCTCCCGCTCTTCCTTGCGCTGGATGTCGTCTACGTCTGTTTCGGCTGCAGCACTGACACCGTAACCGAGACCTGAAACGGTTTCGGCGATTTCCGAAGCGGGCAGGGGGCCTTGCCAGGTTACATTAAACTTGCCTGTTGAAAGGTTCAGACGTGCTTCTGATACGCCTTCAAGGGCGTCGACCGATTTTTCGATTTTGGCGAGGCAGCCTGCACACTTGGCGCCGGAAACATGGAGTTCCAGATGCTGGAATTTGCCGGCTTTCTGAACGAATGCAGAGAGGCCTGCGTACGGCGACTCCTGGTCTGGTGCGTCGCCGAGGGACCAATCTCGCGTGTGGGCGAGGACGTCCGACGTGCTCATGGAATGATCAGCTTCTTGCTCGCAACAAACTCGACCTGATCAGTACCATAAGGCACGCTGGCTTGCACGCGCGCTTCCCAGACGCCTTTGTCGAGCAAGGAAATGTCTGCGAAATAGTCGCCGTCCACGCTGCGCTGAAGATCAAGCGGCACGTCTTCAGAACCAGTCACGGTACGGCGCAGCTGGGCCTCTACGTCCTGAGCCGGCAGCGCGGTTCCATCGCGTTCCAGAAGCCGGACAACAAGGCGGTCTCCTGTTTCTGTCGGTGTCAGGCCAATCTGGGCAGACCAGCCCTGTTCCTCCTGAACGCGGCGCGCAGAAATGGCTTCATTGTAGTGGAGCCCTTGCAGGTAGGATTTGTCCTCATCCTCTCCGGGAAAGGAGCTGAGTGCCGCCCAGAGAAAAATGCCGTTCACGATGAACATGAAGCCGAAGAATGCGCAAAGCATGAAGAACACATGCCAACCGGTAAGCCGGAAGGATTTTCGATTTGCTGCTGCAGGCATCAATTGCCTCCCTGAACAAAGACAGCGGCGGCATCTTCCACTTCGCCGGTTGCGGTATCCCTGACGAGGACCGTGTAGTCCACTCTTGGAGACTGGTCGTCGGCGCTGCGGGTCACCAGCATGCGGAACCGGGAAACGCCATGGCCGTTGAGATCGAGTTCGACTGTGCCGTCTTCTTCGGCTTCGAGTCCGACCATCTGAAGCGTTGCACCGTCCAGGCCTTCAATTTCGATCGCCACATGGCGTTTGGAGGCGGCCTTGTTGACCAGTTTCAGCGTATAACCGTTGCGGATATCGCCACTGGACAGGCGCACGAAGGGCGGAGAACGGTCCTTCAGCACGTTTACTTCGAACGTCGACTTGTTGAAGTATCCGAAGCCAACCATTGAGGCGATGATCAGCATCAGGGCGGCATACAGCATGGTACGCACACGAAAGATCTTGTAGGTCGGTTTGCGGCCAGCAACTCGGTCTGCAACGGCAACGTCCGTGTCGTAAGCGATCAGGCCGGTTGGACGTCCGATCTTCTTCATGATGTCGTCGCAGGCATCGATGCAAAGTGCGCAGTGAATGCACTCCAATTGCGCACCGTCCCGGATATCAATTCCCATGGGACACACCTGCACGCACTGTTTGCAGTCGATGCAATCGCCGCGGCCTTCCCAGCTTTCATTTTTGCGGTGCGGGCCTCTCGGTTCGCCTCGGTCGAACCGGTAGGTAACGTTGAGTGCGTTTTCGTCGGTCAGGGCGCCCTGGATTCTTGGCCAGGGGCACATGTAGGTGCAGACCTGTTCCCGCATCCAGCCGGCCAGGAAGTAGGTTGTGAACGTCAGGATCCCGGCAAAGAAATAGGCTGTCAGCGGCGCTTCGCCGGTGAACCAGCCTTTCGCGACGGTTGGCGCGTCATGCCAGTAGAGTACGAAAGCGCCGCCCGTCCAGAACGCGATGACCAGCCAGATGAGATGCTTGCCGAGTTTTCGCCAGGCCTTGTTGAAGGACCAGGGCTGCGCATCGAGGCGCATACGGGCGGCCCGGTCACCTTCGAAGGCTCGTTCGACCCAGATATAGAGGTCAGTCCAGACTGTCTGAGGGCAGGTGTATCCACACCAGGCCCGTCCAAACAGCGATGTCACGAGGAACAGTCCAAGCGCGCCGATGATCAGCAGGCCGGCCAGGTAGTAGAGTTCCTGTGGCCAGATTTCGAACCAGAAGAAATAGAATTTCTCGCCTTCGAAATCCGCCAGCACGGCCTGGTCGGGAATGCCTTCCCCGCGTGGCCAGCGAATCCAGGGCAGGACGTAATAGATGCCCAGGGTGACGGCCATCACGATCCACTTGATCATCCGGAACTTGCCGTGGGCGAGCTTCGGGTAGATCTGCTTCCGGCCCTCATAGAGCGACGGAGGCGTCTCGTGAGACTTCGTATGATCGATGACGGTCGTCATTGCCTGGGCACCAATATATTCTGCTTATTGTGCTTTATTCACCGCCGCCAAGGGAGTGCACGTACACAGCCAGAGCCTTGATGGTGGCATCGTCGAGACGATCCTGCCATGCGGGCATGTGGGAGTTACGGGCATTGGCGATGGTGGCACGGATGTCGCTTTCGCTCGAACCATAGAGCCATTCAGCATCCGTAAGGTTCGGTGCACCAACATCGCGAGAGCCTTCAGCATCCATTCCGTGACAGCTTGCGCAGTTCGTGAGGAACAGATCGTCCCCGCGAGCCACTGCGGCGGCATCGGCTTCATGACCGCTGACGCTGAGAACATACTGGACCAGGTCATCGATCTGGGTAGACGTCAGCAAGCCATCACGGCCGAAAGCAGGCATGACAGAGAACCGGGTATCCGGATCTTCTTCATGGCGGATGCCATGGCGAAGCGTCTGTTCGATGCCATCAAGCGTGCCATCCCAAAGCCAGACATCGTCGGCCAGCATCGGGTATCCTTTCGCCCCACGTCCGCCCGAGCCGTGGCAGGTCGCGCAGTTATCACCGAAGGCACTTTCGCCCATGGCCATCGCGAACTGCTGCAGATCCAGATTGTTCTGAATATCCTGCAGAGAGGCATCCAGCAGCTGAGCGGACGCTGCGCTGCGTTCTGCATGGAGCGATGCCACACTTTCGGCAACAGCATCCCGGTCGGACATGCCGAGAACACCGGGGGTGCTGCCGCTCCCCATGCCCGGCAGCGATGGCAGGGCAGGCATGGCGATCATGTACAGGATGGCCCAGAAGATCGTCCCGTACCAGATATACAGCCACCAGCGGGGAAGGGGGTTGTTCAGTTCCTTGATGCCGTCCCAGGAATGGCCGGTTGTTTCCACACCGGACAGGGCATCAACTTCCTTGTCGGTCTCACTCATCTCCAGGTTCCCCTTCATCGAGCGGCCAATGGGCCGCTGCTTGGAATTTCTCTTTGTTCGAAGGCCACAGCGCGTAGGCGACTGCGACAGCAAACATCAGAACGAAGAAGCCCAGGCCCCATGTCTGGGCAAATTTTGACAGGATTTCGTACATGGCCCTACCCCTTACCGGCGGTTGTCCAGGTCGTCGGCTTCATAGGTGGAGAAGTCCACCAATGTGCCAACCATCTGGAGATAGGCGACAAGCGCGTCGAGTTCGGTGACTTTCTCCGGATTGCCGTCATAGTCGGCGATCCGAACCGTGCCTTCACGACCCGATGCTTCCCCGTAGCGGGCCACGAGCGCATCCTGTGCGTCATAGTCCGCATCCGGATCGGCCTGAGCGATCAGGTCACTTTGAGCGTTTTCGATCATCTCGTCGGTGTACGGAACCCCTTCGAAACGAAGCGCCTTGAGGTGATCATCGATTGTCTCGTAGTGCAGCGTGTTGTCGGCCAGGAACGCATAGGGCGGCATCACCGATTCCGGCACCATGGATTGCGGATCTTTCAGGTGATCCACATGCCATGCATCGGAATACTTGCCACCGACGCGGGCAAGGTCAGGCCCTGTCCGCTTGGAGCCCCATTGGAACGGGTGATCGTACATGCTCTCTGCAGCCAGGGAGTAGTGACCATAGCGTTCGACTTCATCCCGGAGCGGCCGCACCATCTGCGAATGGCAGACATAGCAGCCTTCACGGATGTAAACGTTGCGGCCAGCCAGTTCGAGCGGCGTGTAAGGACGCATCCCTTCAACTTTCTCGATCGTATTCTCGAGATAAAAGAGCGGCGCGATTTCCACGATACCACCGATGGCGACAGTGACCAGGATACCGAGCGTGAGAGCCAGGGAGTGGCGCTCAAGCTTGTCGTGTTTGTCCATCAAGCCCATGAGTAAGTCTCCTATTCCGCGGGCTGAAGCGTCGCGGCGGCCGGTGCATCGGCGGGACGGCTGCCTTCAGCAGCAGCACCATGGCCGAGAGCCGTGCGGACGAGGTTGTAGGCCATGATCAGCGCGCCTGTGAGGTACAGACCGCCTCCCAGGGCGCGAATGATGTAGCTGACGTGCTTGGCTTCGACAGTTTCAACGAAGCTGTACTCGAGGAAACCGTACTCGTTGTAGGCGCGCCACATCAGGCCTTCGAGAATGCCGGCGAAGTACATCGCAACGATGTAGAAAAGGATGCCGATTGTCGCGAGCCAGAAGTGCCATTCGACAAGCTTCAGCGAGTAGAGCGACGGACGCTTCCAGAGCCACTGTGTTGCACAGTAGAGCGCACCGAAGGAGATGAAGCCAACCCAGCCCATTGAGCCAGAGTGCACGTGGGCAATACCCCACTCAGTGTAGTGCGACAGAGCGTTGACGGCCCGGACACTCATCAGAGGCCCCTCGAAGGTCGACATGCCGTAGAAGGCGAGGGCGACGACCATCATCCGGACAACCGGGTCAGTCCGCAGACGGTCCCAGGCACCCGACAGCGTCATGACGCCGTTGATCATGCCGCCCCAGCTGGGCATCCAGAGCATCACCGAAAAGGTCATGCCGAGCGTTTGCGCCCATTGCGGCAGGGCCGTGTAGTGGAGGTGGTGCGGACCGGCCCAGATGTAGATGAAGATCAGCGACCAGAAGTGCACGATCGACAGGCGATAGGAGTAAACCGGCCGCTGAACCCGCTTCGGAATGAAGTAGTACATGATGGCCAGGAAGCCCGTGGTCAGGAAGAAGCCCACAGCATTGTGGCCGTACCACCATTGCGTCAGAGCGTCCTGAACCCCGCCAAAGAGCTGGTAGCTCTTGGAACCGGTCAGTGTGACAGGCAGCGTGAGGTTGTTCACGATGTGTAGCATGGCGATCGTGACGATGAAAGAGAGATAGAACCAGTTCGCCACGTAGATGTGGGGTTCTTTCCGTTTCCAGATCGTGCCGAGGAAGACGAGAAGATAGGCGACCCAGACAATGGTCAGCCAGAGGTCGGCATACCATTCCGGTTCAGCGTATTCCTTCGACTGGGTAACTCCCATCAGGTAGCCGGTACCGGCAATCGCGATGAAGAGGTTGTAGCCCCAGAAAACGAACCAAGGCCACATGCCGCCAGCCAGGCGTGTCCGGCAGGTGCGCTGAACGACGTAGAAGCTGGTGGCGATCAGGACGTTGCCGCCGAACGCGAAAATCACTGCAGATGTGTGCAGTGGACGAAGGCGCCCGAAGTTCGTCCAGCCGAGCTGTTCGAAGTAGAAGATGTTGGGGAAGGCCAGCTGGAGGGCGATGATCAGCCCCACCAGGAAGCCAGCGATGCCCCAGAACATCGCTGCCACGACGCCGAATTTGACAATCGTGTCTTCATAGACCGTTTGATCGAATGGATCCCGATCACCAAGGCTGCCTGCCCAGAGAGCAAGTGCGAGAAGCCCCACCACGGCAAGGCCGAGGAAGAGCCAGGCATGGGCTCCCATAAGCGGATCGGCAGCATGACTGGCGATCAGCAGCGCCAGAATGGCAAAGATGCTGGTAAATACCGCGACACTGCCAATGCTGGCGAATGCCGAGGACCGTCTTGTTTGTAACGTGCTCACGTTATTGACCCCCTGCGAGTCGTTGGAATTCTAGCGTCTAATTGCCGGTGTCGACTTCGAACCGGTATACGGTAAAATACGGATGGGCTTCGCTGTCGCATCCGCCTAGTTCACAAACGGTATTGGAACGTACTTGAAGGAGCAAACAGATGACAAAATGGCTCGTGGCGGGAGCAGCCCTTCTCATGGCCGGCTTGTTGAAGATCTGGCAGCACACCAGCGCTCCTCTCACATTGCAGGACTACCTCGCATTCCGATGCGGATCGGCGACTGAGGCGCATGGCGGTTCGCTCCTTACCTTCGCGGGACATTGCTGGGGGTGTCCGGTGGCAGCGGCAGGTGCGGCAATGATCGTTTATGCTGCGGTTATGATCATGACATCGTCCCGTCGTGCAGAGGTACCGGTGCGCCGCTAGGCATATCTGAGGCTTCGTCAGTCGTGATGTGGCGCGGTATTCGGGACATGGAATTTTGAGCGAAATCACCGGCGAGACAGTCTCAACTGACTTGGAAGCACTTCAGCTTCACCTGAGGTCCATTCTGGCCTCGGTGCCGGACGGCATGATCGTGATCGATGAGTCCGGCAAGATCCTCGCCTTTTCCAGCGCAGCCGAAAAACTCTTCTATTACAAAGCTGAAGACGTAATTGGTCGAGATGTAAGCCTGTTGATGGGCGGGCATGACCAGGCCAATCACCGGACCTACGTCAACAATTACCTGGAGACGGGCAAGCGCCACATCATCGGTGTTGGACGAGTCGTTACCGCGAAACGCT
The DNA here is from genome assembly GCF_963678875.1 of uncultured Hyphomonas sp. Classification (NCBI taxonomy): domain Bacteria; kingdom Pseudomonadati; phylum Pseudomonadota; class Alphaproteobacteria; order Hyphomonadales; family Hyphomonadaceae; genus Hyphomonas; species uncultured Hyphomonas sp. The sequence continues at coordinate 1,903,828 of NZ_OY787456.1, forward strand.
CGGACGGCACAGCCTTCCCCATCGACCTAAAAATCGGTGAAGCAAAGGTCGGCGACCACTACCTTTTCACCGCCTTCGTGAGAGATCTCTCGGAGCAGCGGCGCAATGAATTGCGTATGCAGGAAATGCAGGCGGAGCTGGTTCATTTCTCCCGTATGAGCGCCGTCGGAACAATGGCGTCGGCACTCGCACATGAGTTGAACCAACCGCTGACAGCCGTCGCGAATTATCTGGAAGCCGCGCGAGACCTTCTGGATTCCGATTCGGAAGATGCAAAAGCGATACTTCACGAAGCTCTCGATGAGGCCTCCCGGCAAGCGGTTCGGGCGGGTGAGATAGTCCGGAAACTGAGGGGATATGTCTCTCGTGGAGAGATTGATGCGCGGTCGGTATCGCTGGCACCGCTCCTGATAGATTCCATCGCCTTGGCGCGAATCTCTGGCGACATGGCTGACATTCCAATCGACAAAGATATTGAACCGGACCTCGGCGCTGTCCTGGCGGACCCGATCCAAGTTCAGCAAGTGGCTATCAATCTACTGCGGAATGCAGCGGAAGCGTTGACCGGCACCGCTGCGCCACAGATGCGCGTCAGGGCTCGAAAAGGGCCCGATTCCTTTGTGACGGTCGAAGTCTGCGACAATGGGCCAGGCATGTCGGATGAGGTTCGTAAGACCCTGTTCAAGCCCTTCATGACGTCCAAATCCCAGGGGATGGGGCTTGGCTTGTCCATTTGCCAGACCATTGTAGAGGCCCATGGCGGCAAGATTGAAGCTATACCTGCAGAACAGGGCGGAACGTGTTTTCGGTTCACACTGAGGCGCGATACGGCTAGTTCATCTTCATGAGCGAACAAAAACTGATCCATCTCGTCGATGATGACGATGCTGTGCGGCATTCGGCCAGCTTCATGCTGCGCCACGCCGGATTTGCCGTGAAAACCTACACCGATGGTGTTGCATTTCTCGAGGTCGCGGACGACGCAGCGGCCGGTTGCATCCTGCTGGATGTCCAGATGCCCCGAATGGATGGACTGGAAGTTCAGGAGCAGCTGAATGTTCGCGGTATTGCGATGCCGGTCATTGTTCTGACGGGCCACGGAGATGTGAATGTTGCAGTGAAGGCCATGAAGGCCGGCGCGGTCGACTTTGTCGAAAAGCCCTATGAAAAACAAACCCTTGTCGAGGCACTCAATCGGGCCTTTCAGCGGCTTGAAGAGCGCTCGCTGCGCGACCTCCTGGTCGATGAGGCGCGAGGCAAGATCGAGCATCTCACGCCGCGCGAACGCGAAGTTCTGGAAGGCCTGGTGGACGGACACACAAACAAGTCGATCGCCGACTCGCTCGACATCTCGCCGCGGACGGTTGAGATCCACCGGGCAAACCTCATGGAGAAGCTCGGCGCAACCAGTCTTTCGGGTGTGTTGCGGATCGCATTCGCCGCCGGCATTGGCTTCGAAGGCAATTCTACGGACTAGTACCTAAAGACAGCATACAGGCCATGCGCCAACATGCAGGCTCGATATTCCTGTTGTTGGGTGGCCATGTCGAATGCTTTGCTGAACAGACCGAAGAACGTTGCCGTCATTGATGACAGCGAAGCCGTACGCCGGTCGCTCGGCGTGCTGCTGACGGCTCGTGGATATGCAGCGATGGGCTTCGCCGGAGGCGTTGAGTTCCTGGAGTCACCACTTCGTAAGTCTTTCGATTACCTCCTCATTGATTTCAAGATGGAGGACATGTCCGGGGTCGAAGTTCTTCACTCCCTGAGAGGAGAGGGGGTCGATACGCCGGCTGCGATGGTCTCTGGCTGGGAAACATCAGGATTGGAGCGCTTGGCGTTGGACGCTGGTTTTACGGCGTTCATTCGGAAACCGATGCTGGACCACATCCTTTTTTCGCTGATCGGACCGCCTGAGAATGGGGAAGGGGTACCCCGTCGGACTCCGAAGGCCAAAGGCGCAGCTTAACAAATCCTTTCTGACCGTTCGGCGCGGACAAGGGGATGCTTTGCTCATCAGCCTATGATGCCGGCCGATGGCCGGATGGCCGGATGGTCGGCCTGGTTGGCTTAAACGTCTCAAACTAGAATTGAACAAGTCCTTGAAAAGCCGAGAGCTTTATATCGCCAAGTCGCATAATCATCATTATGGGAAATAATGATGTGGTGCTCATGGGCGCATTTATATGATTTCCAGAACCATCCCATCGAACCCTGGTTCGACATGCGCAGGCAGCTCCCTTTTCAGGGTCTGATAATCGAGATCCACGTGCATATTGGTCAGCACCGTCCGGCGTGGTTTCAGTTCGGCTACCCAATCGAGCGCCTTGGCCACGTTGGCGTGCGTCGGATGGTCGGTGTATCGGAGTGCGTCTATGACAAGTGTATCCAGCCCTTTCAGCAACCCCTTCGAAGCTGCGGGAAGGTCGCTCACATCGTTGCAGTAAGCGAAGTCCTGAACGCGGAACCCGAGACACCTGATACGGCCGTGCTCCATGTCCAGAGGCATCAATTGAATGTCGCCGGCCGAGCCACCAACTGTGAAAGGCACTTCCGGAATGATATCCGGCTGGAGATCAAGGATGGGCGGATACCCACCCTTGCCTTCAAAACAATAATCAAACCGCCGGGTCAGGATGTCTCTGGTTGCCGCATTCATGTAAGTCGGAAGCGGCGCACGACGCCTTATGACCAGAGGCCGAATATCATCAATTCCGTGAACCTGATCTGCATGTTCGTGCGTATAGATCAACGCATCAAGACTGGTCACGCCTGCATCAAGCAGTTGCTCCCTCAGGTCTGGTGACGTGTCTATCAGGATCGAGGTTCGCTCACCTTTTGCGTCCTGCTTTTCGATCAGAACACAACAGCGTCTTCTTCTGTTCTTCGGCTCTTCCGGGTCGCATACCCCCCAGTCGCCGCCAACGCGCGGAACGCCTCCGGAAGACCCTGTGCCAAGCAACGTACAGCGCGTCTTAAAATTCATGACGCGGCGACTTTGCTAAAAAGCCGAACAGCATTTTCGTCTGTGATCTGCTTTACCTTCTCGGGTGTAAGGCCTTTCAGATTGGCCAGCGCATCTGCAACATACGGAAGGTAAGCGGGTTCGTTTCGCCGTCCGCGCATTGGGACTGGCGCGAGGTATGGGCAGTCTGTTTCCAGGATAATCCGCTCCATGGGCACATCGGCTATCACAGCTCGCACTTCGCTTGCGCTTTTGAATGACAGTATGCCCGACACCGAAACAAATGCCCCCAAGGCCAGTGCGCGTTGCGCCAGGTCTGCGCCGCCGGTGTAGCAATGGAGTAATGACTGGAACGGCCCCTGAGCGTACTCTTCCTCAAGAATTTCAGCCATCAGATTATCGGCCTCGCGAGTATGAAGGATGAGCGGTAAACCCGTTTGACGAGCAGCAGAAATATGTTTCCTGAGGCTCAGGACCTGATCTTCTTCAGCGCTGTAGCCGTAGTGGAAATCAAGACCGGTTTCGCCAATTGCGACGACTTTCGGATTCGCCGCAGCTTCAATCAGCTCCTCTATCTGCAGACTTTGGAAATCCTTGGAGTGATGTGGATGAACACCTGCGGAGCACCAAATATCGTTGTGAGTTTTCGCAATGTCGAGAACTGCTGGAAAATTGTCAAACCGATCGCAGATTGCGAGGAACCTGTTTACCCCGGAAGTCCTGGCGCGATCCAGGACCGCCTCAAGATCATCAGCGAACGGCTCGCCGTGCAAGTTTACGTGTGTATCAAACATATCTGCGATCTAATGCCGTTCTGGTGCGGACAATAGTCCTGAAACAAGTTTTGCGGCGGCTTGCTCCGGATCCATGTTCAGTTCATCCGCTTCGCCAATGAGTTTGACGGTGCCGAGCCACGTCCGGGACCGTTGCGGCGCCTCGACAGCCATTTCTGCCAAAGCAGAAAGTACTTCATCCCGAAAGGCTGCAAACGAAGACGCATCCACGCCAGCTGCCTGTATCGCTCTTGTGACAATCGCATCATTCGGGCGGGGCATGGACTTCATGAGCGTTCTGGCGGCGTTGGTCGCAATCCGGCAAGTCTCTGAAGAGCGTTCGACGGCCAGTCCCGGTCGCCCGTGCTGAAACTCAGTTACGTCTCCGTTGAACCCCTCAAGCTGCAGGACTGCCGCCATGTCCTTTTTGTCCAACGGATGCAGCCGCAATGTGCGGCAACGGGAGCGGATTGTCGGCAGAACAGGCTTCGATCCATGATTGATCAGGAACATGATAGCCGCGTTTGGCGGCTCTTCCAGCGTCTTGAGAATCGCGTTCGCCGAGTTCCGGTTCAACTCATCCAGTGAATCAACAATCCCCACACGCCAACCACCCAGCGCCGGGCGGTAGGTGAAGAACTCATTGAATGCCCGAATCTGCTCAATCGATATGTCCTGCTTCAGCTTTCCCTTGTCATTCAGTTCCCGTGTCAGGATCCGAAGGTCCGGGTGCCCGCCAGACAGGCAACGCGACATGACCGGGTCATCGGCCACCGCGTCGAAGGGCGCATCTGCCGGACCGCGGGCACCGAGCAGCCAGGCTGCACAACGCATCGCGAACCGCGCCTTGCCGATACCTGAAGGTCCTTCAATCATCCACGCGTGATGCATCCGGCCGCTCGCCGCTGCGGAGGAGAAAGCTCGCTCTGCCTCAGAGTGACCGAAGAGCGGCAACGCGGCTGTCATGAGGGCGCGCCCTGCTTCTCGACGAAAAGCCGGCTTTCGATAGCCTTCCACGCCTGAGTGGCGACGTCTTCTGCAGTTCTGGATGCATCCAGAACTGCGCAACGTGATGGCTCGTCTTTAGCAACATCGAGAAAGGCCTGCCGCACGGCTTCATGAAAGGCTTGGTCTCGCATCTCAAACGCATCAACCTGGCCGCCGCGCTCAGCTCTCCGGCTGGCGGCGAGTTCCACAGGTGCGTCCAGGACTAACGTCAAATCCGGCCGCGTATCACCGAGTACAGAACGCTCCAGCATCTTGAGGACTTCAACACTCACCCCTTTTTGAACGCTCTGATAAACGCGTGTGGAGTCCGCAAACCGGTCGCACAATACCCAGGTTCCTGCAGTGATAGCTGGACGGATCATTTTCTCCAGATGGTCCGTACGGGCGGCATTCATGAGCAACGCTACTGCCATGGATGACCAGACCTGGCCTTCTGGTGGGTGAAGCACAAGGTTTCGGATTGTCTCGGCGAGTTCGGTGCCCCCGGGTTCTCTGGTGACAACAACCGAGTAGCCAGCCGCCTCCAGTTTTCCGCGCAATGCTGCCAGCAGTGTGGACTTACCAGTGCCTTCACCGCCTTCCAGCGTTATGAAGCGCCCTTCGGTCACGACTGACTCTCACTGCCTCCGAGCATTTGGCTGAGACCTTCGATAGCCCGGCCCACAAAGCCAAGTTTCCCCACATCAGCATCCGCCACGACCGGAGCTTCCATGGGCTTTTGCCCAGCGACGGACACGACGAGCTTGCCGACCTCATCGCCTTTTTTGACTGGCGCTTCGATCGGACCTGGCAGAACGATTTCCACCTTTGCCTTTTCCATGCTGGCCTTGTAGCCGGCAATCTGAAGGTCGCCGCCAAGTTTGACTGGCACTTTCTGGGTCTCGCCGAGCCACACCGGCACTTCAGGCAAATTCACGGTGTCAGGTGTCAGTGTCTTGAGGTCAAAGCTATTGAAGGCAATCCGCATCAGGCGTTCGCCTTCGGCAGCCCGCGCCGCCATTGAAGGCATTCCATTGATAACGATCGTCCGGCGGATGCCGTCACGGACCGCCGATGCAGTCAGGCCGTAGCCGGATACTTCGAGATGTCCTGTCTTCACGCCGTCAGCGCCAGAAACCTCAAGAAGCGGATTGCGGTTTGCCTGCGTGAAATCGCGCCATGTGTAAGAGGGCAGCGCGTACCAGGAATAGTATTCAGGGTAGTTGTCGATCGTCAGCTTCGCGAGCTTTGCAAGATCTTCAGCTGAAATCACATGGCCAACCGCTTCCAGGCCGGTCGCATTCAGGAAGTTCGCGGAGTTGAGCCCCAGCTCATGTGCGAGGTTCGTCATGCGCTTGGCGAAAGCTTCTTCGGAGCCGGAGATATTTTCAGCGAGTGTGATGCAGGCGTCGTTTCCGGACATGATAATGATGCCGTGGAGCAGTTCTTCGACGGTCGGCGTGTCCTTGGGAGCGAGGCCCATGGTCGAAGTTCCAGAAGGGAAACCACCTTTGCGCCAGGCGTTTTCGCTGACGGTGAACTTGTCGCTCATCGAGAGCTCACCGCGCCGGACCATTTCGAAAACCGTGTAAGCGGTCATCATCTTTGTCATCGAGGCCGGGACCATCGGCTCTTCACCAGCCTTGGAGAAGAGAATGGCACCAGTTTCATTGTCCATGATGATGGCGTGGCTCGCCGGCGTGTCCAGGATCTGGGCGTTCGCAAAACTGGCTATTCCCGCGAAGGCAAAAGCAGCGGCGGCGACAGTGTTCCGAGCGATCTGGGGCAAGTTCATGGAAGGGGCCTCCAACATTCTGTTCGGAGGCCGGAATCAAATCCGGCCCCATTTCCGATTAATCAGGAAAAAGGGCCGGTTTGTGGTCAGGGTCAATGGTGCGGCGTGTGGTTATTCACCGACAACGATGCGTCCAGACGCGATCCCGGCATAGGAGAGATCATTCTGTGCGCGCTCGGCTTCCGAACGATTGAGGAGCGGCCCGACGCGAACGCGGAAATAGTCAGCTCCGTTTACGCGAGCTGGCACAATCGTCACCGGCAGGGATGCCTGAACCTGATTGCTGAGCGACTGGGCGTTTGAAATGTCGGTGAAAGAGCCGATCTGGACGAAGAAGTCCCCGGCCGGTGTTGCCTCCGGAACCGAATTGTAAGTGTAGGTCGGCTCTGCCTGGCTGACTTTCTGCACCGGCGCAGGCGTATAAGCCACCGGAGCCATGTAGTCTGCCACGTCACTCTTCACGTCTGCTGTCAGCTGCGGCGCCGGCGACGAAGGGGTGGCAGCCGCTGGAGCAGCCCCCAGGTACCGGACGCGAAGCGTGGCCTTCCCTGCCCCGTTCATACCGAGTTCGCCAGCCGCGCGCGGAGACACCTGCAATGATGCGCCATCCTCGAAGGGGCCGCGGTCATTCACACGAAGGACAACTTCTTTGCCGGTTTGCGTATTCACGACCTGGATCAGGCTTGGCAGCGGCAGTGTCGGGTGCGCGGCCGTCATGGCGTTCGGGTCAAACGTTTCGCCATTGGCGGTGGGCAGGCCGTTGAATTCCGCTCCATAGACAATTGTGACGCTGGTTTCGTCAAACACCGGGACAGGCTCGCCGGACACTGCATAAGACGCCGCCGGAGTTAGCGTGCGGGCGGCGGTCTGGAACTGATTGGTCGGAGCAACTGCCGGAGCTGGCGTCGCCGCAGGCGGGGTTACCGGCTGCAGGCTCGACAGAGGTTCGCTTTCCACCGCTGAAACCGAACGCTGGGCTTCGATGCGTGCAGCGGCGGCGCGAGCGTCGAAACTGTTCGGACTGGCGCCAGAAACAGAGGAATATTTCTGGGCGGGGGCGTCGATGCTCGCATATTCGCGTTCGGCCGGTTCCGGATACCGGGTCCCCTGCTCTGCCGTCACGCCGGCGCTCGGGGGCGGGCTGACGGAACCCGGATAACGGAACTGGATACGAGCTTGTTTCTTCTGTTTCGCATCGGGCGCGCGGCTCGGTTCGATATATTGCGGTTTGCCTTCCGGGTAAGACGAGGTTCCGGTCGCATAGACAATCGGGGCCGGGTCGCGCTTACCGGCATGGGCAGGCACAGCAATGGCAAGTGCAATCGCGCCGGTGATCACCAGCGACGGGAAATGCAGCGATTTCGATGCGGAAGAAACGGTCTTCAAGGTTCACCTCATTCTGAGCTGCGGGTCATTTGATGACCCTTTGGGACGGCTTTTCTGCCCTCCAGCGAACCCTCTGTAACATAGTGTGGTGCAGGCCTTATGAACCTCACCTGAAGGATCCAGAGAATACGGTTACCGCTTGTTTACGGGTTTTCAAGCCACGGGCTTGCCGTTTTCCGGAAACGCGGGTGAAGAGATGCAACATCAATCAGCGCGTGAGCTGGCCGGGATCAGCCGCGCAGGAGGATCACACCAGATGCAGCACAGAATGGGCAAAGGCCCCCTGCTCGATACGCGCGGCCGGCTGGTCGAGCGCGGATGGGCCACCGAAGAAGTCCGTCAGTATGATAGGTCTGCCATCCGAGCGAACGCTCTCCGGATCAAGGAGTGGGACTATTACTGCATCCTGACACCAGACTACGGTCTTGCGCTCACAGTTGCCGACAACGGCTATCTCGGGTTTCTCGGCACATCCTGGATGGATTTGAGGGACGGGACAGCCGTGAATGATGGCGCCGTCATCCCGTTTCCTTTGGGCCGGATGGCCTTGCCGCGCACCGCAGACAGCGGAGATATCGTCCAAAGCCACAAGAACATGTCGATGAGCTTCCTGCATGAGCCCGGCGGACGTCGCCTGGTCGTTCATGCGCCGCATTTCGATAGAGGCCGTGGCCTGAAGGGAGAAGTTTGGCTCGCTCAGCCGCCGATGGACCGCATGGTCATTGCCACGCCTTTCCCCGGTGCGCCGAAGGCTTTTTACTACAATCAGAAGATCAACTGCCTGCCCGCCTCCGGCGAAATCGCAATTGGCACCGACAGGTTCCAGTTCGCTCCAGAGTCCGCCTTTGGCGTGCTCGACTGGGGCCGCGGCGTGTGGACCTACAACAACGTCTGGTATTGGGGATCGGCCTCCGGCATGTGCGCAGACCGCTGCGTCGGTTTCAATATGGGCTACGGCTTTGGCGATACATCAGCAGCGTCCGAAAACATGGTGTTTGTGGATGGCAAGGCCCACAAACTCGATCAAGTGACCTTCCATATGCCGGATGAGTCCCCGGATAGTGGGCCTTGGCGTTTCACCAGCAATGATGGCCGGGTCGATCTACACTTTGAGCCGATCGTCAATCGTCACCACACGACGGATCTCGGCCTGTTTAAGACCTCACAGGATCAGGTGTTCGGTACATTCTCCGGCGATGTAAAACTCGACGACGGATCAAGATTGAAGATCGAAGGCCTTACCGGTTTTGCAGAAGAAGTCCGCAACCGATGGTAATTCTAATAGGCGGGCTCTGAGGGGAATTCGGTTTCGCTGGCGGAGGAGGAGGGATTCGAACCCCCGGAACCGGTAAAGGCTCAACGGTTTTCAAGACCGCCGCATTCAACCACTCTGCCACTCCTCCGCAGCAAACGGCTGTTTTCACGATCCGGGCCCGGCAGGCAAGCCCCCATCTGCGCTCACCCTGCACGGCTCTCTTAGCGGAAGGTCTGGATATTCCGTCCGGACTGTCCGAAGGTCCTCAGGAAAACGACAGAATATCCGGAGGAGTGAGCCCATGCTCGAGGGCATCAAGGTCATCGAATACGCAACCTATATGGCGGCCCCTGGCGCCGGATCTATCCTCAGCGACTGGGGCGCGGATGTCGTCAAAGTCGAGCCTCCGGGCGGCGACCCGATCCGCCTCTTCTTCCGGACGATCGGAACGGACATCCAGGACAACCCCGTGTTTGATTTCGACAATCGCGGAAAAAAATCGATTGCGATCGATACGTCGAAGCCCGAAGGCCAGAAGCTGCTCCGGAAGATGGTGGAAGAAGCGGATGTGTTCCTGACGAATGTACGCCCGGGTGGACTTGATCGCTCAGGTCTCAGCTATGAAGAGCTCAGCAAGATAAATCCGAAGCTCGTTTATTGCTCGCTCACCGGCTATGGCCTCGAGGGCCAGGACGCAGACCGGCCGGGCTTTGACGTTGCCAGTTTCTGGAGCCGTACCGGTGTCGGAGCGTTGACCGTTCCAAAGGGGCAGGAACCCTTCCCTCTCCGCACTGCCTTTGGCGATCATACGACGTCCATGGCGACGGCCGCAGGGATCTGCGCGGCGCTGGTGGAGGCAACCCGCACCGGCAAAGGCCGTCTCGTTGAATCGTCCCTTTTCCGGGCCGGCCTCTACGCGCTCGGTTCCGACTTCGCGATCCAGCTTTTCTTCAACCGGGTCGCTTCCACGAAGAGCCGGCACGAGCAAAACGTGCCGATGACCAATTTCTTCAAGACCAAGGACTCGAGCTGGATCTGTATCGTCCAGCGCCAGGGCGATGTGGATTGGGTACCGATGTGCAAGGTGATCGGCCGCGAAGACCTGATCGAAGACCCTCGCTTCACCAGTTCGAAGGCTCGCCGTCAGAACGGCGCTGAACTGGTCGACATTATCGATGCAGGCTTTGCGCAATTTACGAAAGAAGAGATCTCGGCACGTCTGGATGAGCATTCCATCGCCTGGGCGCCGGTACAAACGCTCGCCGAAGTCGCTGAGGACCCGCAAACTGAAGCAGCAGGCGCAATCGTTCAGGTGCCGAGCAGCAAGGGTGACGGATCGACCTTCTCTTCCCCGGCTTCACCTGTCCGCTTCCCGGGTGCCGATGACGGCCCTAAAGGACCGTCACCGAAACTGGGCGAGCATACGCGCGCCGTGCTGGAGGAGCTTGGCGTGCCTTCCAGCGATATCGACGCGCTCTATGCCGATGGGGTGGTGAAGTAGCGCCTACTCGCCTTTGAAATCGGGGGCACGCTTTTCGAGGATGGCGTTGACGCCTTCCATGTGATCATCGGTTTCATGCATAAGCGCCTGTGCGGCTGCCGACATTTCCATGATCGTGTCGTAGGAGGTCGTCGCGCCCTGGCGCATGAGGGTCTTGGCGAGGCGCAAGGCTTGTGGCGGCTGCCCGGCGATCCGCTTGGCGAGCGACATGGCTTCATCCATGAGCTGGTCTGCCGGCACGACCTGCGAAACGAGGCCCCACTCGCAGGCTGTTTGCGCGTCGATGACGTCGCCAGTGAACAGAAGTTGCGCCGCCCGCGATGATCCGATCAGGCGCGGAAGCAGCCAGGCACCGCCATCGCCGGGGATCAGGCCCAACTTGAGGAAGGTCACACCCATCTTGGCTTTTTCGGAAGCGATCCGGATATCCGCCATACAGGCAACATCACAGCCAAGACCGATGGCCGGACCATTGATGGCCGAAATCAGCGGCACTTCAAGATTGTAGAGCGAGCGGACGATCACGTGAATATTCCGGCGATAGCCTTCGCGGATATCGTGCGGCTTGCCGCCGAACGCGCCGGTCTTGTTCTGCATCGCCTTCACGTCACCGCCAGCAGAGAATGCGCGGCCAGCGCCCGTGAGAATGGCGCACCGGATTTCCGGATCAGCGGTGATTTCCGCGCAGGCCGCAGCAATGGCCTTGCCATCACCATCCTGACCGAGCGCATTCATCGCGTCCGGCCGGTTGAGCGTCATGATGACGATTGGACCCTGTTTTTCGAGTGTGATGACCGACATCCGGTTTGCCTCCAATTATGCTGGCAGGAGAACTGACAGCCCCTGCTCTGCTTGTCCATGTCCTGCCGTGCGACGAAATCGTTTTTTGAAGCCCGGTGAATTGCTGACGACGCCCCCCGATACAGTTGCTTCAGCAAACTGCGGACTTGTACCGGGTCCCGGGCGCGGGCGGATCGTTGCGGCCACCTGCAAAACACTGCGCTTTTGACATCCAGTCTTCCGCCACGGGTCCGCTCACCTTGAGCCCGGTGTCCTGAATGTTCCGGGTTTGGGTCACAACCTGGCAGAACTCCGCCGCGCTACCTTCGATCTTGTTGGTGCCGTCATCGTCCCCAAACGTCCATACTGCTCCGGAAGGCGCAGTCAGTTTGACGAAGGGCATCGGCCCCGGGGCCTCTTCCTTGCGCACCATGTAGGTCCAGCCATACGTGTTCACGCCCAGCACCGCGATGTTCCGGATCCGGTCAGCATCCTGGCGCTCAACGCCCAGCACGTCATAGACTTCCTGTCCATGCGCCCAGGTTTCCATGAGGCGAGCGGTGACCGAGGACCGCGCGCTCATGCTGGGGCCCACCCACTTCAACCGGGCTTTCGCGTCGGCACCGGCAAACACATCAGCGGTTTTCTGGACCTGTTGCCACCATTGTCTGAGCAGAGCAGCACCGGCTGCACCGTCAACCGCCCTGAACTCCCGCGTGCGCATGCCTTCTGTGGCGACAGCAGCAAACTCCGTGTCGAGGCGCGCCTCATCCACCAACTGCAGCTCAGCCATCCAGTTCCAGAAGTGAAGGTGGCGGAGGACATCATTGACGGTCCACCCCTTGAACTGGGTCACCTTGTCGAAGTCACCATCCGGTCTTGTTTCGAGCAGCGCGTGAAGCGCCCGGCTTTCTTCCAGAAAATCTCCGGCCTGTTCCATTGCGTATCCTCCCGGCTCTTTCCTAGGCCGCGGCAACAGCAAAGGCTACAGGGTCAACGCGTGAAAACGATTGAGAAAGTGACCGGAACATCCGGCGTGATGCCTGGCAGGTTTGCCAGCTCACGCAGTTTCTCGACCCCCACGTCCAATCCGAAGTCAGCCGCGTTGATGATGATCGGTACCGGCGTTCCGACCTGTACCTTGTCGTCCCCGATCCGTGTAACCAGAAGATCGGTGTCAATCTCCATCGCTTCACCATGCAGGTTCAGAGTGGCGGTTACGGGCACGCTCACAGCATCGCCGATGGCGAGGTCAGCAAAGACGTCCGGGTCCAGTTTCGTTGTCACGGTCGCTTCCGGATAGGTCGACGTCTCAAACAGGAATTCACGCATGCGTTCGTTGCGGATGTCGATATTGGTTTCCACGGAAGCGAGTGGAATGCCGATCTCAGCATCGCCATTGGCCAACACGGTACCGGAAAGCCCGCCGAATGTATGGGCCTCCGCCAAGGCACCGGCTTTCACTGAAACGAATGAGAACCGGGACGCATCAGCATCAACCGTCCAGTCGCCATCGAGCGTGGACATCGCGGTGGGCGCTGGCTGCGAGCAGGCCGCAAGGGCGAGTGCGGCGGCAGCAAAGAGAGGGCGCATCAAAACGGTTTTCATTTGGGGGGACTCCTGTCGTGAATTCAGGTGTTCTCGAATGTGGTGCATCGAAACAGAAGTGCCAGAGCATTCCAACACAAGTCTGCCTTGCGATCCTGAAAAACGTTGCAAAGCCTTTGTTTCAAGCTTTGTCTATTCCTCGAGCGCCTTGATCATGTCGACGCGCGTCGCATGGCGACCGCCTTCGAATTCCGCGCTCAGGAAAGCGTCCACAATGTCGAGCGCAAGGCCTTCGCCGATCACCCGCGCACCAAGGGACAGCATGTTCGCGTCATTGTGCTGTCGGATCATGCGGGCGGAAAACGTGTCGCTGCAGACACCGCAACGGATGCCTTTGACCTTGTTGGCCGCCATCATGATGCCTTGCCCGGTGCCGCAAACGATGATGCCGAGTTGGCAATCACCGGACGCAATACGCTGGGCGGCAGCTTCACCATGTGTCGGATAGTGGGTGCTTTCCGACGTCATCGGGCCAATATCATCCACTTCCCATCCCTGGGCCGCAACATGCGCCGCGATGGTTTTGCGAAGCTCGATGTCGGCGTGATCGCTGGAGATGACGATGCGTTTGCTGGTGCTCATCAGAATATGGCCCCTATTCCCATTCGATTGTGCCGGGCGGCTTGGATGTTACATCGTAGACGACGCGGTTCACGCCCTTCACCTCGTTGATGATCCGGGTCGCAACGCGGCCCAGGAATTCATGCTCGAAGGGATAATAATCCGCCGTCATACCATCTGTCGAAGTCACAGCGCGAAGTGCGAGCACGGCTTCATAGGTGCGCTCGTCGCCCATTACCCCAACCGTATTGACGGGCAAAAGCACGCTGAAGGCCTGCCAGATTTCGTTGTACAGGCCTGCCTTGCGAATCTCTTCGATATAGATCGCATCGGCCTTGCGCAGCGTATCTGCTTTCTCGCGCGTGATTGCACCCGGAATGCGGATAGCAAGGCCCGGTCCCGGGAAAGGATGCCGATCGACAAAAGCATCGGTCAGGCCGAGTTCGCGACCGAGCGCGCGGACTTCGTCCTTGAACAGTTCGCGAAGCGGCTCGACCAGCTTCATGTTCATGCGTTCCGGAAGGCCTCCCACATTGTGATGGCTCTTGATCGTCACACTCGGGCCGCCAAGCGCAGAGACGCTTTCGATCACGTCCGGATAGAGCGTGCCCTGCGCAAGAAAATCTGCGCCGCCGATCTTTTTCGCCTCGTCCTCGAAGACGTCGATGAAGAGGCCGCCGATGATCTTCCGTTTACGCTCCGGGTCGGTGACGCCTTCCAGCTTGCCGAGGAAGAGCTCCGAGGCGTCCACATGGACGAGCGGGATGTTGTAGTGCTCGCGGAACAGGTTCACGACTTGGTCGCTTTCGCCTGCCCGCATCAGGCCGTGGTCGACATAGACGCAGGTCAGCTGGTCGCCAATGGCTTCATGGATCAGAACGGCGGCGACCGAGGAATCGACACCGCCAGACAGGCCGCAGATCACCCGCCCTTCCCCGACCTGATCACGAATCTTCTGGACGGCTTCGGCGCGATACGCCGCCATCGTCCAGTCGCCCTTTAGGCCCGCGACGCCGTGCGTGAAGTTGCGGAGCAATTGGCGCCCATGCGTCGTGTGGACGACTTCGGGGTGGAACTGGGTCCCGTAGAAGTGCCGCTCCGGGTCTGCGATGATCGCGTAGGGTGCACCGGGAGACTTGGCGATGACGCCGAAACCGGACGCCATTTCCGCGACATGGTCGCCATGGCTCATCCAGACCTGTTCGTGGTCGCCCGCGTGGAACAGGCCGTCGAGAAACGGGTCTTCGACGACCTTTTCAATGAACGCCCGGCCGAACTCGCGGCTGGTGCCGCCTTCGATCCGTCCGCCCAACTGGTGCATCATGAGTTGCTGGCCATAGCAGATGCCGAGCACCGGCACGCCTGCATCGTAGATCGCCTGATCTGCCATGGGCGCCCCGTCCCAGTAGACGCTGGAAGGGCCGCCGGAAAGGATGATAGCCTTCGGGTCATACTCTGCCAGAAACGCGGCATCGACCTTGTTGAAGGGGTGAATTTCGCAGTAAACGCCGCTCTCACGGAGACGCCGGGCGATCAGCTGAGTCACCTGGCTTCCAAAGTCGACGATAAGGGCGCGTTCGTGTCTCTGGTCAGTCATGGCGCCGCTTAGCCGAGGATGAGAGATTCGTCTATATCCTGATGCGGCTGCGGCGCCGATGAAACTTGACCCTGCCAGCGGACCAGCATCATCTGCCGTCATGACAACCAATCTTTCCCTTGAAGGCCGAAAAAAAGCTGCTTTTGACCATGCGCGGGCCGGCCGGTTTGAAGACGCTGCCAATTTGCTGTTGTCCGTGCTGAAGCAGGCCCCGCACGATCTCGGGTCACTGCTGCTCCTTGGCGACGTCCGGCACGCCGCCGGGAAGACGCAGGATGCGAGCCGCGCATACACTGCAGCGATGCAGGCCATGCAGTTGGGGAACGGTCAAGTCGCGCCCGGCTATCAACAAGGTGTCCAGCGGGCGCAGGCGCGCCTTGCAGAATATGCACGCGGGTACGACGCTTTTATTGAGAGCGAGCTTCCAAAAGCGAAACGCAGCAAGCGGTTTGACCAGTCAGTCGATATCCTGCTCGGTAAATCCGGGATCTACCTGCAGCAGCCGACGAAGTACTATTTCCCGGGCCTGCCGCAGATCCAGTTTTACGACACTTCTGAGTTTGACTGGGTTTCAGGCCTGGAAGCAAAGACGGCAGACATCAAACGCGAACTGATGGCGGTTCTCTCGGATCACGCCGCTTTCAAGCCGTATCTGGAGCGGGATAACAGCCAGCCGAACGTGAAGAGCCACGAACTCGTCGGCAATGACGACTGGAGCGCATTCTATCTCTGGAAAGATGGTGAGCGCGTCGAGGAAAACTGCGCGCGATGCCCGGTCACTGCGGCGGCGTTCGACAATATTCCGCTGGACCGTTTGCCCGGTCAAGCACCTTCAGTGCTCTTCTCGCTCCTGAAGCCCGGCGCGCAAATTCCGCCCCATCATGGACTGATCAATACCCGCCTCATCTGTCACCTTCCGGTCCTGGTTCCCGGTCCGGCCTGGCTTCGGGTCGGAAACGAGGTTCACCACTGGCAGGAAGGCAAGGTCTGCATCTTTGACGACAGTGTCGAACACGAGGCGAAGAACGAGGCGGACCAGACACGCGTCGTCCTTCTGTTCGATATCTGGCGGCCGGAACTGTCGCTCCAGGAACGCGAAGAAGTCACGAAGTTCCTTGGTGCGATCTCCGCCTATTCCGGTGAAAAGGTCGTCAGCGGGAATTAGGCCTTTCGCAGCACCGCGAAGAAGAAGCCATCCGTTTCCGCCCGGCGCGGTGTGAGGCGGACCGAACCGGACGGACCGCGGAAATTGCGGACCATGGCGGCACCCTCATCGGTCAGCAGGCCGGATGCGATAGCCGCTTCGGCGGCGTCCTCCTCGGAGAACTCCGGATGCCCCGAGATAAACTCTGAGACGCGATCTTCGTCCTCTTCCATCAGGAAGCTGCAGGTTGCGTATACCAGGCGGCCGCCGGGCTTCACGAACGCGCTGGCCTTGGTGAGAATATCGGTCTGCTCCTGCTGGCGTTTGGCGAGTTGGCCTGGCTTCAGGCGCCATTTTGCATCCGGACGGCGGCGCCATGTTCCGGTACCTGTGCAGGGCGCATCGACGAAGACAAGGTCCATCTGGCCCGTCAGGTCTTCCAGCTGCGTCGGTTCGGAAGGATGAACCAGCTGGACATTGTGGGCCCCGGAACGCTTCAGGCGCGGGATCAGCGCGGAAAGCCGCCGCCCGTCGATATCGTAAGCGAAAATCTGCCCCTTCCCTTGCATCTGGGCGGCCAGCGCCAGCGTCTTGCCGCCGCCTCCGGCGCAATAGTCCAGCACCTGCTCGCCGGATTGAGCATTGGCCGCTGCGGCTGCGATCTGCGATCCGGCGTCCTGCACTTCGACCCAGCCTTTCGAATAGGCCGGAATGCTTTCGAGGCTCGCTTCACGCTGCGACGGGTCGCGGGCGGGAATGTGATAGGCATTGTGGAGCAGCTTCGACGGCTCAGCCTTTGCGCTTTTCAGCGGCGCAGCGGCCTTTTCAGCGTCCACTTTCAACGTGTTGACCCGCAGGTCCACGTCAGCGCGGACGGCCATCGCCTGCGCTTCGACTACAGCCTCTTCCGCGAAAATACGCGCGAGATGCGGCGCGAGCCATTCGGGATAGTCGCCCTGCACATGCGGCGGCGCGGTCGGATCCGGCGCCATGACGAGGCGTTCGCGTTCCTGCAGCGTCAGCTTGGAGGGTGCGTGCTCCTCGTCCATCGCCGCGTCGATCTCGCGGATGTTCCAGCCCCAGGCATGCGCCAGCGCGCCGAGGATCAGGCCGCGGGGGCTATCGTCGCTCATGGCGTGGGCGATGGAGTTCTTCTTGCGTAACGCGTCCAGCACGAGGCCGGACACCCAGGCGCGATCCTTCGCGCCGGCATAGCGGGCGCGCTTGCCCCAGTCGCGCGCGGCGGATTTCACCGGCTGGTGACGGGTCAGGACGTCTGAGAGAACGTCGATAGCTGCAGCGATGCGTCCGCCATTGCGCATGATTTGGGTGCTCCTTTTGGGGAGGGCTGTGTTAGCGTCTCAAAAAACATAATGAAACCAGAAAGGGCGGAAGATGCTGGAGATTGACCTGCCGGAGGGGCTGAGACAGGCCACTGCAGACGACTGGCGCCAGATGGGTGACATTACCGGCGAGGCTTTCGAGACCGATCCTGTGAACCTCTGGATCTTCGGCCGCACCAACGCCCTGAAGCCAACTTTTTCCCTGCTCGCGCAGGCGATCTACCTCAAATATGGCATCTGCCACCTGGCCGGTGACGGCGGCGCGACAATGTGGATCGAGTCACAGAACCGGCGTGAGATGGGCCTGCTTCCGACCCTGCGCCTGTTGCCGACCCTGCTGTTCAAGGGCTCACAGGGATCCGTTCCCCGCGCCCTCAATGCCGGAAAGGCCATGGACGCGCATCATCCGAAAGACCCGCACCTCTACCTTTTCACCATCGGCACCCGAAAGGCGGCGCGCGGCACCGGCCTCGGCAGGCTGATGATGGCACCGATGAAGGCCGCTGCCGACAAGGCCCGCCTGCCCTGTTACCTCGAAAACTCGAACCCGCAGAATACCGGCTTCTACCAGAGCCACGGGTTTGAGCGGATGAAACTGTTCGAAGTCGGCCCCGGCAGCCCGCCGATGGAGGCGATGTGGCGCGAGCCTCGTGACAGCCAGCACGTGTGACCGGCGCGGGCCTCAGCCCGTCCGGCAATCAGGTGTTGGATAAGGGGTGGGATCAGCTGCTATTGTCCCAACGGCTGAAGGCCTCGGCCAGCAGCATCGGCAGCCCTGCCGCAGCCGCGCCAAGTTCCGGTTTCAGGCGATAGGTTTCGATGGGTGCGCAGACCGGGCGCGGTGCGCCTGCCCGGCGGCTGCGCTCCATCACGCGGGCGACGCGAAGGGCGTACTTTTCCGGATGGCGCAGGATACGGGCGAGCGCTTCGAACCGGCGCATCAGGCCGGCGACGGACACAGGGCCGGATGCGCCACCAGCGCCTTCCCTGCAGCCGGGGTCGCATAACGCATAGACCTGCATCTGTCCGCTGAGGGCAATGCTGAAAGGAATTTGGGCCTTTGTGACAACAGGCTCATCCTCTGTTTCGGAGGCCGGGCGTTGGCGCGGCTTCACCGGTTCAAGCGCCAGGCTGAGCGCCATCAGCATGATCAGACGTCGGAGGATGATCGCAAGCTGTTTCACCTGCGCCCGGAACCGCCGCGCCGTAGACATCGGGATTGTCTCCGGGTTGCGCGTCAGCCCCGCATCATAAGTGGCCTCCGCGAGGCTGATGCGGATTTGCTGAAAGGTGAAGGTGATGAAGTCTGTGCTCATGCGCGGAGACTACCGCATGAGTTTATCCGGTTGGATTGGGTGGTGGATAGAAAATGGTCAGGTTTGCTTGCGTCTGCATGCATCGCAGAACTAAACACAGCGGATCTCAAAACTCGTTTCAGAATATTCTTGCGAAGGAACAAAAATTTCGCAGGTTTGTTGCCCATACACAAGCTGCATACGCTGCCCCACAAACAGATAAAATACGTTACCCTGAATGTAGAATTTTGCGCCCGCGTTGGAATAATAATTTTCGAGCGTTAACTCTATTCCGCTTTCGGGGAATTTCCCCGTTGTATGCTTCTTTAGAGTTAGCTTGTCGGGGCTAGCACCATCAAAAGACGAAATCCTAAACAATTGTTTCCGGCATTGCCGTTCCTGACTTACGCTAGTCTGATACGCGGACTGAATCTTTTTCAATTCATCCGAAATGGTGTTTTTTGTCGCCGTAGCCAAGTCCAGTTCTTTCTTGAGTTCACTTACTTGGTTGAGAACTTCTGGCGTGGCACCATCTTCCTGCAAATCAATGCAGCTAGATAGCTCGTTGTATGCCACCTCGAACTTATCTCGATCGTCAATGCACACCTCTAAATTTGAGCGGCACAGTTCCACGCGCTCATCAGATTCAGCCGCTACAATTGTTTGGTGCTGCAGCATATTTCCAACAACTCCCGAAGTTGCGGAAACGATACCTATCGCTAAACCCGCCACTCCAGTGATCACCGCTAAAATACTAGAGTTCCACCGCATACTCACCCCCTGGTTCAACAGCCTGCAATTGAGTGCAATTTAAAGCGGACTATGAAAGGATATTCTAGCCCGCTCGACAGGAAGTGAGAGTCGCACGGACTTTCGCAGGTCAACTGCACGGCGTCGATATGCCTTGGCCTCAGTTCGGTGATCAGAAGGCTGTTGAATTCAGTCTGCTGACCCAATCTCCTGCTGGCGGATCGCTTCGAGGTTCGCGTCGTGATCTTCCCGTCTGAGCCGATAGAAATACAGGAAGCAGGCACCGCCGATATAAAGAGCCATCAGGATCGGAATGTACCAGATCGCCAGCGCGTTGATCACGTCCTGCGGCACCTGGCCCGGCCTCGCCTTTTCGGGAAAGCCCACCAGAGAGAGCAGCAGGCCGGCAGCGAAGACACCGATGCCTGAGACACTCTTCTGCATGAAACTGTTGGCGGCGTAGAACAAGCCTTCGGCGCGCCGGCCGGTCCGCAGGCTGCTGTCGTCAATCACGTCGCCGATCATCGCGTGGACGAGAATCGCCGACGACACGCCACACAATGAGTACACTGCGCCGATCGAGAACACGGCTGGCAGGAGACGCGGATCGTCATTCTCGAAGAAAAGCCCATTGAGACGGAGGATGAATGGCAACGCGCCCATCACCACGGCGAGGACAGCCAACACGAAGGCCGCATTGCGCTTGCCCATAAGCCGGGACGCCCAGGGCGCAAATGCCAGGGTGAGGCTGGCCGCGACGATGTATTCCAGCGTCAGGAGGGCCAGCTGGGTGTTGTTGAACCCCCAGAAGAATGTGCCGAAATACAACGCCAATGCGGATGTCAGCCCGATTGCCGAGTATTTCAGAATGCCGAAGCTGAGAATGGCGAGGAAGTTCCGGTTGGAAAAGGTGCGCGCCATCAATGCGATGGTCTGGAATGGGCTTCGCCGCTCGGCGCCGTTCGGCTGAAGACGGAGATACTTGATCCGGTGGTGCGTGCCGGCTGTCGAGGCCACGACGGAACAGAACATCAGGGCACCGCCGAACAGGCCGAAGGCGAGATAGGCTTCGGGGTTCAGCTGACCGACCGGATAGGCCTCCGTCGGACGCATGAAGTAGAACAGCGTGATGAATGAAAGGCCGATACCGCCAAGATACCCGAAGAAATAGCGATAGCTGGCGATGGCGGTACGCTCATCATAGCCGGGGGCGAGCTCAGGCGCGAGCGCGGAACTCGGGATCTCGTAGAGCGTGATGAAGGTGCGCACCGCGGTGGCCAGAACAACGAGATAGACGAAGAGCGCGCCGCCTTCGAGGCCCGGTGGCGGGAACCAGAGCAGGATGAAGGATAGTGAAGCCGGGATGGCGGATGCGTACATCAGGGGATGCCGCCTGCCCCAGCGCGTACGGAGCTGGTCTGATATCTGGCCAACGACCGGATCGGATATGGCGTCGAAGATCAGGGCGACCATGATCGCCGCCGAGACCAGCGCTGGCGGCGCACCGATGATATAATTGTAATACCAGAGCAGGTACGTCCGGAATGCGATGTCCTTGACGCCATAGGCGATGGATCCGAAGCCGTAGAAAAAACGGGCTGCAAATCCAAGTTTTGGCGGGGCGGCCGGGCTGACCGCCGTCATTGGCCACCTGTCCGGGTGGGTGCCAACGTCCTGTGAATATTCCGGCGCAGCAGAATCGCGTCGATCAAGTTTCCGTCCCCTGACTGTCTTTTTTGGACAGACTATGGGGAATGCGGATGCTGTGGTCCAGCTTTTCCGGACGGAAGCCTACCCGCGTGACAACGAGTAGTTCGGGCTTTCGCGCGTCATCTGGACGTCGTGGACGTGGCTTTCCTGCAGGCCCGCGCCGGTGATCTGGACGAACTCCGCCTTCTTGTGCAGCTCGTCGATGTCCTTGGCACCGACATAGCCCATTGCCGCGCGCAGGCCGCCCACCATCTGGTGGATGATTGGCGCAAGCGGGCCCTTGAACGGCACCTGCCCTTCGATGCCTTCCGGCACGAGCTTGTCTGCAGCGGCGTCCTTCTGGAAGTAACGGTCGGCCGAGCCGCGCGCCATGGCGCCGAGGCTACCCATGCCGCGATAGGCCTTGTAGGAGCGACCCTGGTAGAGGAACACTTCACCCGGCGACTCTTCGGTGCCGGCAAACATGGAGCCCATCATCGCGGTGGCCGCACCGGCGGCGAGCGCCTTGGCGAAGTCGCCCGAGAACTTGATGCCGCCATCCGCGATGACCGGCACGCCGGATGCCTGGGCGGCGTTGGCGCAAGCCTCAATGGCGGTCAGCTGGGGTACGCCAACACCGGCCACGATGCGCGTGGTGCAGATGGAGCCTGGACCGATGCCGACCTTCACCGCATCCGCGCCCGCATCGATCAGCGCCTTGGTCGCTTCAGCGGTGGCCACGTTGCCGGCGATGATCTGGACAGCGTTGGAGATCTTCTTGGCGCGGGTGACGGCTTCAGCGACCGCCTTGGAGTGGCCGTGGGCGGTGTCGATGATGACGGCGTCTGCCCCCGCCTCGATCAGGGCAGCGGTGCGCTCGAAGCCTGCATCGCCGACCGTGGAAGCGGCAGCGACGCGCAGGCGGCCGGCCGCGTCTTTTGCGGCGTTCGGGTTTACCGCGGCCTTGTCCATGTCCTTCACGGTCAGGAGGCCAAGGCACTTTTTGTCCTGGTCGACGATAACGAGGCGTTCGATCCGGTGCTTGTGAAGCAGGCGGCGGGCCTCTTCCGAAGGGGTCTCCATCTCCACCGTAACGACGTCACGCGTCATCAGGTTGGCGACCTTCTCGTTCATGTCTTCCGCAAAGCGCGTGTCGCGGTTGGTGATGATGCCGACGACCTTGCCATTGTCCTCGACGACCGGAATGCCGGAGAAGCCGGTGCGCTTTTTCAGTTCGTTGAGTTCGCCCAGCGACGCGGTCGGCGTAATGGTGATGGGGTTCATCACGACGCCGCTCTCATACTTCTTGACCATGGCGACTTCGCCGGCCTGCTCGTCGACCGAAAGGTTCCGGTGAATCACCCCGATGCCGCCTGCCTGCGCCATGGCGATGGCGAGGCGCGCTTCGGTTACCGTGTCCATGGCCGCCGAGATCAGCGGAATGTTGAGCGGGATGGTCTTTGTCAGGAAGGTCGAGACGTTGACGTCGGCGGGCAGAACTTCGCTCGCACCGGGCTGGAGAAGCACGTCGTCAAAGGTGATCGCTTGTCGGATTTTCATGTGGGGAGCTCCCTTTTCGGCCCCATAAGGGAGTCGCGCGGGCTTGAAAAGGGGGTAGCCTGTCTCTAATGCAGGGGCATCCACTTTCAGGGGAATAATTCCGTGAAGATCAGCCTGCTGGCGAAGACCGCCATTCCTCTCGCATTGACCCTGTTGCTGGCGTCATGCGGGGCGAAAGCACCCTCTTCGTCCGGCCTCGCTGAGGACGACACCGGACTTGAGTTTCCCGAAGTCGAAAAACCCCCGGCCAGCGAGTCCTTTTACGAACCCGTTATGCAGCGGCTCGATGCCGATATGCAGAAATATGTAGAGAGCGGGAAAGTCGCGAACCTCGCCTATGCCCTGATCAAGGATGGCGAATGGGTGCGGACCGGATATTACGGAACCCGCACGCTGGACGGGTCCGATCCGGTGAACGAGCGCACGATCTACCGGGTCTATTCAATGACAAAGGCCGCCACGGCGGTGTCGCTGCTGATGCTGCTGGAGGAAGGCAAGTTCAGTCTGGACGATCCGATCACCCGGTTCCTTCCGGAACTGGACGACCTGAAGGTCACCCGCACCTTCGAAGCGGGCGATGGCCGAGGCCTGCGCCCCGCTGAACGGGCACCGACGATGCGGGAGCTGCTGACCCACACCGCCGGCTTCGGATATGGCGGCGGACGGCCGGACTATGCCAACCAGGTATTCCTGCAGCGGGACGTCGAAGGCGCGGCAAGCAGCGACGAGTATGTGAGGCGCATTGCCGAAGTGCCGCTGATGTACCAGCCAGGCACCGCCTGGTCCTACTCTGCCGCATCAGACCTTCAGGGCATCATCGTCGAACGCATCACCGGCGAACGCCTCGGCACTTTCATGAAGCGCCGCATCTTCGATCCGCTGGGCATGGTTGATACAGGCTTCTCGGTCAGCGAAGCGCAGCGCGACCGGCTTGCAGATTTCACGGTGTGGACCCCGGGACAGCCCCTGACGAAGGTCGAAGGGCCGATGCAGGACATGAATGCAGCGCAGATCCCGCGCGATGCCGGGGGGCACGGCCTGGTCTCCACCATCGCGGACTATGAGCGATTTGCTGAGATGCTGCTCCATGAGGGCACCTGGGAAGGCCAGACCCTGCTGACCCCGGAATCGGTTCGCCTGCTTCGCACAAACAGCACGAAATTCACTGATCCTGATACCGGCTTCCCGATCCATGAGCCGTTCCGCGGGACCGGCTTCGGCTTCGGCGTGGCTGTGATCACCAACACGATCCGGTCGGGCCTCGGCGCGCCGGAAGGCACCTATTTCTGGGATGGTGCCTCCGGCACCTGGTTCTGGATCGACCCGTATCACGACATCGTCTTCATCGGCATGGTTCAGAACCTGTCTGCCAATCCCGTCATGCCGCGCAAAACGGCCATGATGAACGTCTACCACGCCTTGTTCACCGACTATTTCCCCTCCAATCCGGTGGTTCAGGAAGACGAGACCGAGTGACACTCGGGCCGCCTCGGCACCGGCATTGACCCTCCACACAAACCTCCCATAAAGAATTAGTTACAAATGTAATTAAAAGCTCTGGGAGGAGCGCATGTTGAGGTTGTCGGTCTACGGGATGTCCCGTGAGCGGGGTTTTCTTGCATCATTTGACCCAGGGGCGGTGCAATTGCCCCCTGACCTCCAGCCCGCCCGGGAAATGGCGCGCTCTATTCCTCAACTGATCTGCACAGGCCGGGTCCGGGCCTTGCTGGAACGGCTACCCCTGATCGATCTGGAAAGTTTCTGCAAAACCGCGAGCGAGGCGGAATTGCGGATCGCCATGCTGCACTACTCCTTCATGGTGCAGACCTATGTCTGGGGCGAGCCTGAAGCGCCGCGTGCGCTGCCTGCGTGCCTTGCCGTACCGATCTGGCAGCTTGGCAAGGCAATCGGCCAGCCGCCCCTGCTCCCCTACTCGTCGTATACGCTCGAGAACTGGGCCCTGATCGATGAAAACGGTCCGATTGATTTGTCGAATGTGCGCGTCCTCCAGCACTTCGACGGCGGTATGGACGAGGCATGGTTCATCCTCGTCCATGTCGCCATCGAGGCCCGGGCCGGAGAGCTACTGGATGAAGCATTGAACCTGATCCAGGCCTCCTCCGTCGCTGACCCCGGTGAAGCGAAGCGGTGCCTCACGGCGATGTCCACGGCCTGGGGCGATATCAATGCGATCTTTGACCGGATGCCCGAGCGATGCGATCCCTATTGCTATTTCCACCGTGTCCGCCCGTGGATCCACGGCTGGAAGGATAATCCTGCCCTGGGGGATGGCCTGATCTATGAAGGGGTTGAGGAAACCGGCGGTGCGCCGCAGGCCTTCCGTGGACAGACCGGGTCGCAATCTTCCATCGTGCCCGCCATGGATGCGCTATTGAGCGTCGGTCACGCGGCCGACCCTCTGCGTAGCTTCCTCGATGAGTTGCATGCCTACCGCCCGCCCGAGCACCGGCGCTTTATCGAAGACATCCGCGCGACGAGCCAGGTCAGGCGCTTTATTGAAAATTCCGGCGATGCGGTCCTGAAGAAGCTCTATAACGACAATGTCTCGCAACTCGCGCGTTTCCGTACGCGGCATCTCGAATATGCGGCGAGCTATATCAACAAACAGGCGAGCCATAGCACCGGGAATGACCCGGATGTCGGCACGGGCGGAACGCCGTTCATGAGATACCTGAAGAAGCACCGCGACGAAGCCGAGGCGCACCTGCTGCCGGTCTAGACCTCAATCGACGCAGATCGACAGGCCGACCTTGCCGTTCTCGACGGTGGTGTAGCATCCGAATGGGGCATCATTGGTCTGGCAGACACCCTGAACTGGGGTATCGGGGGCGACCGACCCGGCATCGCCAGCCAGACGGCAATCGCCCAGGCAATCGGCGCTGCCGGAACAGGCCTCGCCGGCGTCCGCGAACGTCTGAACGCAGTGCTGCCAGCCCAGCCGGCCGGCCTGCTGGATTATACCTCCAGCAGCTTCGCACCGGTCGCGCTCGGTTGGCGTCGCGAATTGCGATGCGAACTGAATACGCTCGTAAGGCGGCATGGAGCTGCCAAAGTCCGGATTGGCCGTGTGATAGTCACGCAAGGCGCTGCAAGCGGTGAGCAACGCGATCACCGCCCCGACAAAGACGAGCCTACCGGGCCTCATCCGGGAAACCGCTCAAAAGACGGAATGCCTTCAGGAATGTGATGGAAGCTCGGCGCGTCGGCCGTCTGCATGACGATCTGAGGCTGGCCGAAGAGACTTGTATCATCCAGCGACCCCACTTTCAGGATCACGGCGTCCGGTAGTGCCGGAGACCGGGTGAGGATGTGCGTGCCGCAATTGCCGCAGAATTCCCGTGTGACCGCGTGGTCAAGGTCCGCGCGCTGGAACGTCTTTGGATCTCCCTTGGTGTAGCGGAAGCCCGCTGCCGGCATCGCCATGAAGTCATTGGCCTGGCCACCAGTTAAGTACTGGCACTCCCGGCAGTGGCATTCACCTTTCATCACGGGCTCGCCGTCCGCCTCGTACCGGATCTCGCCGCAATAGCATCCGCCTGTCGTGGTCATGTTTATTCCTCCCGATCTGCTGCCGTTATTGTGAAACTTCAGGCGTCACGGCGCAAGCGACAGTTAATTGGAACCAAATGCCGCCCCCGCGCATAGGTTCAGCGGAGGGAGTTGTAGCGATAGAACGGGAAAGCCTGCTCGTATGCCTGCTGCCAGCTCATTTAGCCGACAGATCACCGGGACATCTGATGTGTCCGTAGATGACGCGATCGCCCGCACGCTCGCCGTGGCACGGGATGGCTACGGGGAACCGGACTGGTTCGATGTGGTGACGGCGCGAGGCTTCATCTCGAACGGCCGGGTCACGCACTACCAGGTGACATTAAACCTCGGCTACGAAATCGCCAGCGAAAACAAGGCGACAGACGACTTCTATTTCCAACGCGCCTGCGGCAGCGTCCGCCGTCCCGGCAATCATCACACGATCGAAGCGCGTCTCTGATACTCCCATTTAAGTTGCATATGGCTGCACCAACATCGTGTTCCACATCTGGATGCGGCCAGTGCCAACCTCGGCATCCGACGCATCATCAGGCTGCAACCCCTGGCCTGACTCCTCCCATCCTGTAATAACTAAGACGGTCCCGCCTCCACCACCCTCCATCTGGTCCGGGAATTGCCAATTGCCCTGGTAATTCGTGTTTAATCCAGAGGCAGGTTGAAAAACGTGCGAGGCCTTGGTCGTCTGAAACTCACTTCTATCGGGCTGATGGACTATGTCAGTTCGCAGAACCTGAGAAATACTCTGCTGATCAACGGCTTCTGGCGTAGCGGCACGACCTGGCTGCAACAGACGCTCGTCGATGCGCTGGGTGCGAAATCCTTGTTCGAGCCGTTTTCGCCTGCCGCAGGGCACCAATGGGACCAGCTCTCCCACCCGGTCTCAGAGGCGAGCCGCAATATCTACATGCCCTTGTCGGCGAACTGCCTGACCCCCCGGGACCGGATCAAACTGCACCTGGCGCTGAAAGGTGTCGGCACGCACGGCTACACGCATTTCCTGCGGAGTTCCGGTTCTCCTGCCTGGTCCAAGGATCTGGTGGTCAAGTTCACGCAACTCGGCTTCGTGCTTGATGAAGTGGCCGACAGCCAGCACGTGCCGATCATTCACATCCGCAGAAACCCGGCAGCGGTGTATGCCAGCTTCAAGGAAACCGACTGGTCGTGGCGCTTTGCAGATGTTCGCCTGAAACAGAATTACAGCCTGCAGGATTACGCCAAGGGGACGGTGGAACACGAACGAGCGGACGCCCTGCTCCGCTTCGACCAGTCACCCGTGCACCGTCTGGCAGCGCTTTGGAGCCTCAGCGAACGGGCCGCGCAAAGGAGCATTATTTCCGGTCGGGCCCACCTTGTCCGCTACGAGGACATTGTCGGCGAAGGCCCCGGCATCCTGAACCGGCTGCAGATCTCGTCCGTGAATATTGCATCCAACGATACGGCGAGCCCGGTCACCAATGCCGGCCGTGAGAGCTTGTCGGCCCGGCAGCGCCTGAATGACTGGAAATCACGCCTCACCCGGTCCGAAATAGGCTGCATCCGGTCCGTTTCTCAGGAATTGTTTCCCGACAATGGATACTTCCAGACAGACGCGTCGCCGTTCGGGAGAGACAGCTCCAAAATCGGCTGAACGCGCGCTGCCCTGCCTCAGCCTTTGAACCCCTTCGCCACGACGAAGATTTCCGGACTGCCGGCACGGCTGGCGGGCGGTTTGATGTGTTTCACGCTCGTGAAGTTCGCCTTCAGCAAGTCCAGCACTTCCTTCGTTGCGCCGCCCTGGAAAACCTTTGAGCAAAAAGTGCCGCCACGTGCGAGGTGCTCAACCGCGAAGGCGGCTGCCATCTCGACGAGCGCCACCGTACGGAGGTGATCTGTTTGCCGATGGCCGGTGGTGTTCGCCGCCATGTCGGAGAGAACCAGATCCGGCGCGCCGGTCAGCCCCTTCATGAGCTCAGTCACGTCGTCCGGATTGTTGATGTCGCCCTGCACGATATGCACACCGGCGAGCGGTTCGACCGGCAGGAGGTCGATGCCCACGATCTCGCTCGCACCCTTGATCTGGGCGACCTGCATCCAGCCGCCGGGCGCGCAGCCAAGGTCCACCACGCGCTGGCCGCGGCGGAACAGGTTCAGTTTCTCGTTGATCTCCAGCAGCTTGTAAGCCGCGCGAGCCCGGTAGCCTTCGGACTTTGCCTTCTGGACATAAGGATCCTGCAGCTGGCGTTCGATCCAGCGCTTGGAGCTTTCGTTCTTGGCCCGGTGCGCGATGATCTTGCGCTCCCCCAACCGCCGACCGGACGTACCGCGCTTGTCGGAAGGGCCTTTCCAGCGGCGCTTTTCGTCATCCGTCATGGGGACACCTCCGCTGAGGGATTGTTGCCTTTCGCCGGGGTGGAAGCCGCTTCGGCGTCTTTCGGCTTGCCGCTGCGGCGGCGGTTGCCCCGCTTTCTCGGGCCCTTGCCACCATACATCATGGACAGCAACAAGCCTTCGCGCAGGCCCCTGTCGCCGACGCGGAGGCGGTCTCCCGGGAACGTATCCCAGATTGACTGCATGATTGCGCAGCCTGACAGCATCAGGCTGGCACGTTCTTCACCGATGGTCGGCAAGGTGGCGCGACCTTCCAGGCCGAGGTCCCTCAGCAACTTCACGGCGGCATCTGCCTCGTCCCGGCTCATCCAGCTGCCGTCGACCTTGTCGCGGCGATATCGGTCCAGCTTTAAGTGAACCCCGGCAAGACAGGTCACCGTTCCGGAAGTGCCGATGAGGTGGGAGCCGTCCTGGCTGATCGCCCGGCTGACGCGGTCGGTGCCCTTCCAGGCGCGGATCACTTCGCCGCAATGGTCGAGCATCGCGGGAAAGGCTTCCTCCTCCGGCAGGTGCCCGAAGCGCTCGTGGAGCGTCACGACGCCCAGCGGCAGGCTGGTCCAGTCCTGGATCGGAGCGCGCTTGACGAGGCCGTGCGAACCGCCTTCACGGGCGACTTTCGCGTTCACCCAAGACAGTTCCGTCGACCCGCCGCCAATATCGACGACCAGCACCGTCTTTGCGTCTTCAGCCATCAGGTCATGACAGCCGATCGTGGCGAGGCGCGCTTCTTCCTTGGCGTTGATGATCTTGAAAGTGAGGCCCGTTTCCTCATGGACGCGGCGAATGAAATCCGCCCCGTTCTCGGCCTGGCGGCAGGCCTCGGTCGCGATGCAGCGGACACGACCGACCCCATGATTCTTCAGCTTCCGGCGAATCGCTTTCAGCGCATCGAGCGCCCGCTCGATCGCAGCGTCAGACAGCCGCCCGGTTTCGTGCAGCCCCTCGCCCAGGCGCGCAATCTGCGAATGCGAATCGACGACGCGGAAGGACTTCCCCCACGGCTCCGCCACAAGCAGGCGGCAATTATTGGTTCCAAGGTCAACGGCCGCATAAAGCGGTCCACTGCGCCCTTTGCGCGAACTGCGCCGGTTTCCCCGGCGGTTCGCCGCTTTTTTGTCAGCCATGATGTGGCCCAAACTGAAATCTTGGGGCAATCTCTACCACAGGAGACGTAAATGACCAGTAGACGTGGCCTGTTTGGATGGTTGACCGGGGGACGCAGCCGCAAGCGCACGCCGTCCGCCGATGCTCCCTATGTGCTGGACCGTCCGGTAGACCGGAACGTCAGCTACAATGCTGTGTCCACATTTACGGCGAAGTACCAGATCGGTCAGGTCGTGCGGCACCGCCACTTCCCGTTCCGCGGCATCATCTTCGATGTGGACCCGCAATTCGCGAATACAGACGAGTGGTATGAAGCCATTCCGGAAGAAGTGCGCCCCCGCAAGGATCAGCCCTTCTACCATTTGTTCGCCGAGAATGAGCGCACCCACTACATCGCCTATGTTTCCGAGCAGAACCTCGTACCGGATGACTCAGCCCAGCCGCTCAGCCATCCCGACATCCACGAATGGTTCAACGTCACATCCGGCGGTACGTACGAGCTGAAAAAAGGCGTCGCAAACTAGCCGTCAGTTCGCTGGTCCGTCTGCCTCGCCGCCATTCTCGAGAATGTGGATCACCTCATCCCAATGCGCGAGGGCATCCGTATCGCCCTGAGCGGCGACTTCGGCAGCACGTAGCGTTGCGATCACCGCAGCATCCTCGCCGTACTGGGCGAAAAGTTGCGCCGCGATCCGGGCCGGTTCGCTCACGTCTCGCCAGCCTTGGCCCGGGCAATCGCTGCGGTTGTGGATTGTCCGTCCAGGGTCGGCACGATGTGGACCGTTCCGCCGCGCGCAAGCACCACATCCGCCCCGACAATCGTGTCCAGCGTGTAGTCACCGCCCTTGACCAGCA
Organism: uncultured Hyphomonas sp.; assembly: GCF_963678875.1. NCBI lineage: Bacteria > Pseudomonadati > Pseudomonadota > Alphaproteobacteria > Hyphomonadales > Hyphomonadaceae > Hyphomonas > uncultured Hyphomonas sp. The sequence continues at coordinate 1,934,716 of NZ_OY787456.1, forward strand.
GATCTGGCTGCAAAGCCTCGATCAGCGCACCGGGCGTATCTTCGTCGAACACGACGACCGCATCCACAGCTGTAAGCCCTGACAAGACCCGCGCGCGGGACTCGGCGTCGTTGACCGGGCGTGTCGGCCCCTTCAGCCGCTTCACCGACGCGTCGGAATTGAGGCCGACGATCAGACGGCCGCACCGGCTTTTCGCCTCTTCCAGAACTTTCAGGTGTCCGGGGTGAAGGATATCGAAACAGCCATTGGTGAACCCGACCGTCAGCCCTGCATCACGCCAGATCGAAACCTGCGACAAGGCTGTCTCCAGCGGGATATGGCTGACGCCGCCGTGATCCAGCCCCATTTCGAGTGCGCCGCGCAGTTCGTCAGCGGAAACCGTGGCGGTGCCTGACTTGCCGACCGCGATCCCGGACGCCGCGATCGCCAGATCGACCGCCTGACCGAGTGAGCCACCGCCCGCGAGGCCCAGCGCCAGCGCAGCTATGGAGGTGTCTCCCGCGCCGGATACGTCATAGACTTCACGCGCCTTGCCAGCCTTGTGGGTGACTTCCCCCTCCCTGGTGATGAAGGACATGCCTTTTGCGGCGCGAGTGACCACAACGGCCTTGGCCGGCAAAATCTTCGCAGCCGCTTCCAGTGCGGCGGCTGCCTCCTGGTCCGTCTCGGTCGGCATGCCGAACGCGTGCGCAAGCTCGTGTCCGTTCGGCTTGATCAGGTCGACGGCACCGTAGCGGCTAAAATCACGGCCTTTCGGGTCCGCAATCACCGGAATTCCGAAGGCCTTACCTGCGTCAAGCGCGGCCTTGATCACACCTTCCGTCATCGCGCCCTTGGCATAATCGGACAGTATGATGAGAGCAGCATCCGCAGCGACCTGATGGATGGCGGAGACGATGGCGCTTTCGACGTCCTGACCAATTCCTGCGATCTCTTCCGCATCCACGCGCAACAATTGCTGAGAGCCCGCCACAAAACGGGTTTTCAGCGTGGTTGGCCGGCCGCGCATGGCGATCAGGTCCGCCTCAACGTTTTGAAGTTTGCCCAGAAGGGAGGCGAGTTCCCGTCCTTCGGCATCGTCGCCCACCACGCCGATCAGAGCGGTATGGAGGCCGAGTGAGGCGAGGTTGCGCGCCACATTCCCTGCCCCGCCGGGCATGGATGCCTCGCGCGTGCGGCGCATGATTGGAACCGGCGCCTCGGGGGAAATGCGAGAGACGTCACCATAAACGAAGCGATCGAGCATCACGTCGCCAATGCAGACGATCTTACGCCCGGCCGCCTTGGCGATCAGGTCTATGAGGGATGCGCGCGCCATCAGCCGCGTACCGCTCCGGCCACAAGGGAATCGGACATGCTCTACTCCGGTTTTTATGAGGATATAGCCGCTGGCGGGGACGCGCAAAAGACGAAGCCGCATGCAGGAAGCATCCAAACCGACCTGCGGTACGTATTATTGTCGAACCGCAAACTTCAGGAAGACTGTCCTGCCCTCTTCATCCCCCCCCATCATTGTCTGGTTTCGGGAAGACCTGCGCTTGTCCGATAACCCGGCGCTGCACGCCGCGGCCAAACAAGGGCGCCCGGTCATCTGCCTCTATATCCATATGGATGGCAGGAACGGAGAACGCGCCTTGGGCGGCGCTTCGCGCTGGTGGCTCGACAAGTCCCTGAAAGCGTTATCGCGAGATATCGAACAGCTGGGTGGACAGCTGACAGTCCGGGCGGGCGATGGCAGCGCCTGCCTGGACGCGGTGATAAGTGAAACCGGGGCCGATACGGTCTACTGGAACCGGCGTTATGGCGCGGCTGAGCGTGAAACTGACGCGGCTGTTAAATCGCACCTCAAGGAATGTGGTGTCGATGCGCAAAGCTTCAACGCCCGTTTGCTGGTCGAGCCATGGGTGCTGAAAACCGGCTCGGGCGGTTTCTACAAAGTGTTCACCCCGTTCTGGAAGGCGTTGCGTGGATGTTATGAAGCCCCGGCCGCCCTCTCCCGCCCCAAGGACCTGGCAGGACCAGAACTCGACACGCTTGCGATTGACGAACTCTCCCTGCATCCTCAAAGCCCTGATTGGTCGACTGGCTTTAACGCGATGTGGCAGCCCGGAGAAGCTGGTGCGGTGGACCGGCTGGAGGCATTTCTGGACGGCCCGATAGACGCCTATCCAAGCGAACGCGATATTCCGGGCAAAGAGGATGGCACATCCGGGCTATCCCCTCACCTTCGGTTCGGCGACATCGGTCCGGCGCAGATCTGGCGGACAACAAGGGCAGCGATGGAAGCTGGCCGGATCAGCGAGGATGGCGGATGGAAATTCCTGTCTGAAATCGCCTGGCGAGAATTTTCCTATGTCCTGCTCTACCATCAGCCCGATCTGGCTGACGCCAACTACAATTCAGATTTTGACCACATGCCGTGGCGCGCGGACAAGGCCGCGTTGAAAGCGTGGCAATCGGGTCAGACCGGGTATCCAATCGTCGATGCAGGTATGCGGCAATTGTGGGAAACCGGCTGGATGCACAACCGTGTCCGGATGATTGTCGCCTCCTTCCTGACCAAGCATCTTTTGCTGCATTGGCGGGATGGCGAAGACTGGTTCTGGGACACACTGGTGGACGCCGACCCTGCCTCCAACCCCGCCAGCTGGCAGTGGACGGCCGGGTCCGGCGCTGACGCCGCACCTTACTTCCGCGTATTCAATCCAATTACCCAAGGCGAAAAATTCGATACGGACGGCGCCTATGTACGCCGCTGGGTGCCGGAAATTGCTAATATGCCGGACAAATACCTCCACGCGCCCTGGACGGCAGACAAGTCTATTCTTTCCAAAGCCGGCGTCCGGCTTGGGACGGATTACCCAGCGCCTGTTGTTGAACACAAGGCCGCTCGGGAACGCGCTCTGGGCGCCTACGAAACCCTCAAATCGCAACGCGAAAAAGCCTAGGTCAGGACCACAATGAAGCAGGAATTTCCGGAAGCAGTTGGATTCGAAGCGTCATTCTGGCAAAATGACGCCAGTTCCCTATGGCCAAAGGGAGAGACCATGACCGGGACGATAACAGCTTCGCCCAACACGATCCGGACTCTGAAAAACGTTCCGGCGAGCTTCAGGATTGCCTGCCTCGCACTCCTGAACACTCACCACGGAACACTGGAATTCAGGCTTCCCGACGACCGGCAGCTCCTGTTCAGGAACACCCAGCCAGGCCCCCATGCCATAATATCCGTACACAACTATAACTTCGTCAAACGCGCCATGGCGGGCGGCGATGTCGGTTTCGCGGAATCCTATATGGATGGAGACTGGTCCACTCCGGACCTCACGGAAGTCCTCCGATTCTTCTCTGCAAATTTCGAAGCAGCAGGCCGGCTTGCTGTCGGCGGGAAAGTGGTCCGCTGGGCAAACATGATCCGGCATTTGTTTTCCAGCCGGAACACGCGCGAAGGCGCGAAGAAAAACATCATGGCCCACTACGACCTCGGCAATGATTTCTATTCCCTCTGGCTTGACCCGTCGATGACCTATTCCTCTGCCGTGTTCGAAAGCCCGAACATGACCATGGAACAGGGCCAGCAGGCAAAATACCGAAACATCTGTGACCGGATCGGCGCTGGTCCGTCCAGCGAGATCCTCGAAATCGGATGCGGCTGGGGCGGCTTTGCCGAGTTCGCCGCAAAGCAGCGCGGATCGAAAGTCACGTGCCTGACGATCTCCCCTTCCCAGAGAGACTTTGCGATGGAGCGCATGCATCGGGAGGGCCTCAGCGAGCGCGTTGAAATCCGTCTGGAAGACTATCGCGACCACACCGGAAAATATGACGGCGTTGCATCCATCGAGATGTTCGAAGCGGTCGGTGAGTCCTATTGGCCGAGCTATTTCGCCAAAGTATTCGAAACACTCAAAGACGGCGGCAAAGCCGCGTTGCAGATCATCACCATCGATGACGAACTGTTCCCGAGATATCGCAAACGGGTAGACTTCATCCAGCGGCACATTTTCCCGGGCGGCATGCTGCCAAGCGAGAAAGCGCTGAAGGAACAATTCCAACTCGCGGGTCTTCGTCATGATGGCGTGACCTATTTCGGCCAGGACTATGCCCGCACCTGCCGCGAATGGTCCCGCAGCTTCAATGACGCCTGGGATCAGATCTCAAGGCTCGGTTTCGACGAACCGTTCCGGCGCATGTGGAACTTCTACCTCGCCTATTGCGAGGCAGGGTTTGAAGGCGGCCGCATCAATGTCGGCCAGTTCCAGCTGTCGAAAACCTGATCCGAACCGGGCCTTCATCAATGCAGGCAATCGTCTTCGGCGCCTCTGGCGGGATCGGTGCGGAACTGGTGAGCCAGCTGTCCAACCGCACAGGCATCCGCCGCCTCCACGCGGTTTCCCGAACAGGCGTCACGGCGTCCAGAAAGGTCGTCGCGCACACCGCCGACATCACCGCGGAAACCGATCTGGCCCACCTGGCAGCCGACCTGAAGAATGAAGACGATATCCGTTTGGTCATCATCGCTTCCGGCATACTTTCCGACGGCAGCGCGCTTCAGCCGGAAAAGTCCTATCGCCAGCAAACAATGCAGGCTTTCGAGCGGGTTTTCCGTGTAAATACATTCGGGCCAGCATTGGTGGCGCGATACATATTGCCCCTGATGTCCAGAAGTGGACGGGCCGTCTTTTCAGCCTTGTCTGCGCGGGTAGGTTCGATTGGCGACAACCGGCTCGGCGGGTGGCACGCCTATCGCGCGTCCAAGGCAGCCCTGAACATGCTGCTGCGCAATTATGCGATTGAACAGGCCCGCCGCAATCCAGAGTTCATCGTGGCAGGCCTGCATCCCGGCACCGTCGACACCGGTTTGTCGAAACCCTTCCAGAACAATGTGCCGGATGGGCGGCTTTTCACACCGAAGGTGTCTGCCGCCCACCTACTTTCGGTGATCGATGGCCTGACGCCAGCAGATTCAGGAAAATGCTTCGACTGGGCCGGAACGGAAATTCCCGCTTAAACGAGGCGGCTTTGCTTTACTGCCGCATCGATAAAGCTCGCAAACAGCGGGTGCGGCTCGAACGGACGGGACTTCAGTTCCGGGTGGTACTGAACGCCAATGAACCAGGGGTGGTCCGGAATCTCGAAGATTTCCGGGAGCGTACCGTCTGGCGACATGCCGGAGAAAAGTCCGCCGGCCTTTTCGAGCGCTTCGATATACGCGGCATTCACCTCATACCGATGGCGGTGGCGTTCCGAGATATCGAGCGTGCCATAGACTTCCGCGACCTTGCTGCCCGCTTTCAGGCGCGCCGGATAGGCGCCGAGGCGCATCGTGCCACCCTTGTCGGTATTCTCGTCGCGGGTAACCCTCTCATTACCCTTGGTCCATTCTTCCATGAGACCAACCAGCGGAGCGTTCGTCTTGGGGTCGTTCTCGGTCGTGTTGGCGTCTTCAATGCCGGCCATGTGGCGCGCAGCTTCGATGACCGACATCTGCATGCCGTAGCAAATGCCGAAACACGGCACCTTGCGCTCCCGCGCAAAACGGGCCGCACGCATCTTGCCGTGCGCGCCTCGCTCTCCGAAGCCGCCTGGCAGGATCACACCATGGACGCCTTCCAGAACGTCGAGCGGACGGGCTTCATCATCAAATTCCTCGGAATTGATGAGTTTGACCGTGACTTTTACATTGTTTGCGAGGCCGCCGTGGCTGAGCGCCTCGGCGACGGATTTATAGGCGTCCGGCACGTCGGTATATTTGCCAACAAGGCCGATGCAGACTTCGCCGTCCGGGTTATGGATCGTCGTGGCGATTTTCTGCCAGCCAGAAAGATCCGGCTCAGGAGCGTCACCGATGCGGAAATGCGCCAGCACTTCCTTGTCGAGCCCCTGCTCGTGATAGGCCTCCGGCACGTCGTAGATATGGCGCACATCGCGCGCTTCGATCACGCTGGACGGACGGACGTTACAGAAGCTGGCGATCTTGCCCTTTTCGTTCTCCGGGATCGGCCGGTCACAGCGGCAGAGCAGCACCTGCGGCTGGATACCGATGGAGCGGAGTTCTTTCACGGAGTGCTGGGTTGGCTTGGTCTTCATCTCGCCAGCGGCCGGTATGTAAGGCAGCAGCGTCAGGTGGATGAAGCAGGCCCGGTCCGGGCCGAGTTCCTGCCCGAGCTGACGGATTGCTTCGAAAAATGGCAGGCCCTCGATATCGCCGACGGTGCCGCCGATTTCGCAAAGGACAAAGTCTACGCCCTCACCCGGATCAGACAGGACGAAGTCCTTGATCTCGTTCGTGACGTGCGGAATGACCTGGATGGTCGCACCGAGATAGTCGCCGCGACGCTCTTTCTCGATGATGTGCTTGTAGATCCGTCCGGTCGTGATGTTGTCCGACTGGCGCGCCGACACGCCCGTGAAGCGCTCATAGTGGCCGAGGTCGAGGTCTGTCTCGGCCCCATCATCGGTAACAAACACCTCGCCGTGCTGGCGTGGGCTCATCGTACCGGGATCGACGTTCAGATAGGGGTCGAGCTTTCGAAGTCGGACACCGTAGCCACGTGACTGCAGCAACGCACCGAGCGCGGCGGAAGCGATACCCTTGCCAAGGGAGGACACCACGCCGCCTGTAATGAAAATATAGCGGATCATGGGAACACCCTGATGCCGTGATTCGGTTTTGACAGACGCACCTAAAACAGCGGTGCACGCGAATTATTGGGGATTGCCACTTTCCGGTGCGGGCGTTTCCGGTTCCGGCTCAGCCACGGCTTCCCCTTCGCCTTCCGTCACATCCGTGACAGCTTCCGGCGCCGCCGCACTTTCATCAGACAGGCCAGCCTGACCGGACAGAAGCGGCGCAGAAGGATCGAACAGGTCTGTCGGCGTACCCGGCGCCGGCGCGGAATCTTCCGGTGCCAGCACGCGTTCGATATCCGAGCGGTCATCGCCTTCGCGATTGGCCAGTGTCGTCAGCGCCAGGCTGGTAATGAAGAAAATCGCCCCGAAAATAATGGTCGAACGCACCACAGCGCCAGCAGCTCCGCGTCCCGACAGGAGCGAGTTGGCACCGCCACCACCACCGCCGCCGCCGATACCAAGACCGCCGCCTTCCGACTTCTGAACCAGCACCAGCCCGATCATGACCAGGCAGGCGAGGATGTGGATCACGAGGATAACGTTCTGCATGACAAATCCGATACGTTTCGTCCAAGGCGCCCGCATATAGGGAATGCGCGCGCAGGCCAAGTGCTGCCTTCAGTCAGAATGGTGAATCAGGCTTTCGCGTAGATGGCGAGGAAATCCGCCGCCTTCAAGCTTGCGCCGCCAATCAAGCCACCATTGACGTTTTTCACCGCCAGCAGATCGCCTGCATTGTCAGGCTTCATGCTGCCGCCATAAAGGATCGGAATGAGGTCAGCGTCCGCACCGTAAACGTCGGTCAGGCAGCTACGCAAGGCATTGTGCATTTCATCCACCGCCTCAACGGTGGCGACGTTCCCCGTTCCAATGGCCCAGACTGGCTCATAGGCGATGACCACAGAATTGGCCTTGGCGCCAGCAGGAAGCGAGGCACGTAGCATGCTGGTGACGACCTCGATTGCCTTGCCGCTGTCACGTTCTGCGGCGGTTTCGCCGACACAAATGATCGGCGTGATTCCGGCACGAAGCGCCGCAACGGCCTGTGAAGCGACGGTTTCGCTCGTCTCACCATGGTCCGCGCGGCGTTCCGAATGGCCGACAATCACATAGGACGCCCCCGCATCGGCAAGCATTTCAGCCGAAACATCGCCGGTATGCGCGCCTTTTTCATTGATGTGGCAGGTTTCGCCCCCGATTTGGAGGGTGGACTCTCTCGCCTGGTCGGCAGCCTGCATCAGAAGCGTCGCCGGAACGCAGATCAACGCCTCGACATTTTCCTTCGCCGGTGTGACGCCGCCCGCTATCGCGACGATTTCAACCAACGAGGCGCGAAGCCCGTTCATCTTCCAGTTCCCGGCTATAAGTGTCCGTGCCATCAGCGTTACCTATCTTGATTGACTTTGCCGGGTCGCCTAGCAAGCACTGAGCCATCCTGCAAATAGTTGAAAGTACCAGCCTCATGCTCGCGCTGATGAAACGCCTGACCCAATCGATTCTTGGCAAGTTCATTGCCATGATCATCATTGCTGGCATGGCGTTCTGGGGCGTCGATCAGATCTTCAACCAGGTTCGCAACGGGCTGGGATCTGACCTGATGGCAGCAGGAAACTCGTCTGTCACGGTCGAGGCATTCGATCGCCGGATTGAAGTCATGCTGCGGAATGTGAACCAGCAGAATGACGACCCGATCACCAAGGATGAGGCCGTAGAGCGCGGAATGGTGGACCAGGTCTTCCAACTGGACCAATCGCAGACAACCATCCTGGGATTCGCCTCGAAAATCGGTGTTGCCCCGTCAACGGATGCCGTTCTGGCAGAACTTCGCAAACAGGATGCGTTCAAAAACCCGCTGACGGGCGAGCTTGATCTCGCGACTTATCAGCGCGTGCTGGCGCAAAACCGCTTCTCCCAGACCGAGTACGAAGATCAGATCAAAAGCGACCTGACCCTTCAGGCGCTCCAGACCGGGACAATCGCCGGCCTGATGCCTCCGGAAGTACTGAAAGCCGTCCAGTCCCGATATCTTGCAGAATCCCGTGATGTCGCCTGGTTTATCCTCGACGCGGCCGATATCCCGAAGGCGGACGCCCCGACTGAAGAAGACGTTCTCGCATTCTACAATGAGAACCTGGACGCCCTGAAGCAGCCGGAGCGCCGCGCCATAGATCTCGTGAAGGTGTCGGCGGACGACTTCCTGAGCCAGGTCGAAGTCACCGAGCAGGAAATCGCAACGATCTACGAAGCCAGCAAGTCGGAACGCTTCTCTGAGCCTGAGCAGCGGACTTATGTCGAGATGATGTTCGAATCCCGTGATGCAGCCCGGGACGCTTTCGGTGCACTCGCAGGCGGTGCGGACCCCTCAACCCTGCAGGGTGTCGTTTCAAGAGACTCCAGGACATCCCTGGCGGCAGAAGTCGAGGATCCGTTGCTTCGCGACGCGATGTTCGGCCCAGGCAAACAAAGTGGCGCGCTCTTCGGGCCGAAGGATATGGGAGACGGCCGCTGGCTGATTGCCCGGCTCGTTTCGGTCCAGCCAGGCGCAGTCTTCCCGATTGAAACGGTGGCTGAGGAAATCCGCACGGGCCTCGCACGTGAACGTGCGATGCTGCTCCTTTATGACAAGCTCGAAGCCCTCGACCGCTCAATCAATGCAGGTTTCGATCTCAACCAGATCGCCAGCGAACTCGGCGTGCCGGTGATTTCGTTCGAGCCGGTTGATCAGAACGGATACACTGAATCCGGTATGCCGATGATCGGTCTGCTCGATGCAGGTGATGCGTTCCGGCAAGCCTTCACCATGAATGCCAACGACACATCAGGCCAGCACACCAAGGATGACGTGACCTATGTCATCTCGACCCGAAAGGTTGTCCCGCCCTCCACGCCTGACTTTGACGAAGTTAAAGACGACGTGCGCCAGGCTTTGATCATGCGAAATGAAGGCGAAGCCGCCCAAAACGCTGTGAAAGCCATTAAGGAGCAGATCGAAAGTGGCGCCTCCACACTTGAAGCCGAGGCGCAGGCTGCAAAGTCGGAAATCGAGACGCCGCCCTCTTCCGTGACGCGGATGAATGCCGTGGACAGCGGCCTTCCGAATTCGGCGATCGGCGGAATTTTCTCCGGCAAACCGGGGGAAGTTTTCACCTATCCCAACCGTACCGGTGACAAGTATATGATCATCCAGCTCAAGGCTGTGAATGATCCGTCCGCAGCTGATCTTGCGGCAGCCGACCCGAACGCTTCCAGCGCGCTGATCTCTTCCCTGGATTCAGATCTGTCGGAAGCCATGGAGGCCGAAATGGCCAGCGCCGTGAAACTCCGGGTCAACAACGCAGCCTACAACGCCTACAAAGCGTCCATCACGTCAGACCAATGAGCCAGGCAAAACTTATCGTTCGCCGGCGGATCGGGGATGTCGAAACGCCCGTAGGCGCCATGTTGAAACTGGGTGTCGATGCCCCCGGAAGCTTCCTGTTTGAATCTATCGCGGGCGGGGAACGTCTTGGCCGCTACTCGTTTATCGGAGGGGCGCCGCAGGTCTGGTTCAGGATTTTGAATGGCGTTCCCGAAACGGCGACAACCGCAGACTTCTCCGATGCGAAACGGATGGACGGCACACCGATTGAAGCGCTGAGGGCCTTTGTCTCGTCGGCACGGGCCGAGACGGAGGAAGATCTTCCACCGATGGCGTCGGGTGCGTTCGGATATGTCGGCTACGACATGATCCAGCATGTAGAGCCTGTTTCAATTACCAAACCCGCTGCACTGAACGTACCTGAAGCGCTTCTGGTGATCCCGAAAGTCGTGATTGTGTTCGACCACATCTATCAGGAAATACTCCTGATCGGTCGGATCGAAAACGGCAACGAGGAAGAGATCAACCAGCAACTGGACGAGGTCGAGCAGCAACTTCAGTCCCTTCCCGTTCTGCCACCGGCAGATCAGGCCGCTGAGCCGGTGGACCTCAGCTCGAACACGAGCAAGGAACGCTATTTCGACATTGTCGAAAAATGCCGCGAGTACATCAAGGCGGGTGACATCTTTCAGGTCGTGCCCAGCCAGCGCTTTTCCACGCCGTTCAACAAGAAATCCATCAGCTTTTATCGCGCGCTGCGTCGCCTGAACCCATCCGCCTTCATGTTCCACATGAATTTGGGTGATGTCCGCCTCGTCGGTTCCAGCCCGGAGATTCTGGTGCGTGTGCGGAATGGACGTGTCGCGATCCGACCAATTGCAGGCACGCGCCCACGCTCGGGCGACCCGGTCGAAGATGCCAAGCGCGCGGAAAGCCTGCTCAACGACCCGAAGGAAATCGCTGAGCACCTGATGCTGCTCGACCTCGGCCGAAACGATGTCGGCCGTGTCGCTGCTTATGGGAGTGTTCAGGTTACAGAACAGTTCATCGTCGAGCGCTACAGCCACGTGATGCACATCGTCAGCCATGTCGAAGGTGACCTGCGCGAAGGCCTGGATGCCGTGGATGCCCTGTTCGCGGGCTTCCCCGCAGGTACAGTGTCTGGAGCCCCCAAAATTCGCGCGATGCAGATCATCGACGAGATGGAGACCAATTCGCGGGAAATTTATGGCGGCGCTGTCGGCTATTTCGGCTGGAATGGTGACCTGGACACATGCATCGCGCTGCGCACAGCAGTCCTGAAAGATGGTCAGCTCCATATTCAGGCCGGCGGCGGCGTCGTGCTCGATTCCAATCCGCAGTACGAATACGACGAGACCCAGCACAAGGCGGGTGCCCTGAAACGCGCCGCCGAACTGGCCGCAGCTTACGAGTTCGATCAATGAGCCGGAAGAAAATCCTCGTCGTCGACAATTATGACAGCTTCACCTGGAACCTCGTCCACTATCTGGAAGAGCTGGGCGCAGACACTACAGTGGTTCGCAATGACGAGATGACCGTCGAGGAAGCGCTCGCCAGCGGCGCGGATGGAGTCCTGCTCTCTCCCGGCCCCTGCACGCCCAATGAGGCGGGTATCTGTGTTGACCTGATCCGGCGCGCCCCGGATGACCTGCCCATCCTGGGCGTATGTCTCGGGCATCAGTCGATCGGTCAGGCATTCGGCGGGAAAGTGATTACGGCGAGGGAAATCCGTCACGGAAAGCTGTCTGATATCCATCAGACCGGCGGCGACCTTTTCGAGGGCCTGCCAGAGACGTTCCGCGTGGTCCGCTATCACTCGCTGGCCGTGCGTCCGGAAGACCTGCCGGAAGACCTTGTCGCAGATGCCTACACCGACGACGGTGAGATCATGGCCCTGCATCACAAGTCCCGTCCGGTCTACGGCGTACAGTTCCACCCGGAAAGCATCCTGACCGAGCATGGGCATGCCCTGCTGAAGAACTGGCTCGACAAACTCTGAGCCGCTTTCCGGTCAGCTATTGAGCGAGTGCTCCAAGACCGCTATCGGTTTCGGCCCATGACAGACACTTCCCTATCTATTGCGCTGAAAGCGCTGGCACGCCGCGAACCTCTTGACGACGCCACGCTGAAAGGCGCGTTCGATACTCTGCTTTCGGGAGAGGCTGTGCCAGAGGAAATCGGCGCATTTCTGATGGGCCTGGCTGTGCGCGGCGAAACCGCTGACGAACTGACAGCTGGTGCCACCATCATGCGGCAGCATGCCCGGAAAGTGGCGACAGACGGCCCCCTGCTCGATACCTGCGGCACAGGCGGCCTGCCTTGGAAGAGCCTCAACACGTCCACGGCCAGCGCAATTGTCATCGCTGCGGCGGGTGGCCGTGTCGCCAAGCACGGCAATCGGTCCGTTCCGCCGAAAACAGGATCAGCAGATGTTCTCGAATCTCTCGGTGTGAACCTGGAGATCAGCGAGGATGAGTTCCTGAACTGCCTGGACGGTGCCGGTGTTGCCTTCCTGTTTGCGCGCAGCCACCACAGTGCCATGCGTCACGTGGCGCCTGTGCGCGCCAAACTCGGCATCCGCACCATCTTCAACCTGCTTGGCCCGCTGACCAACCCGGCTGGCGCTTGCCATCAGGTGCTTGGGGTCTTCGGCCCGGAATGGGTGCGCCCCATGGCCGAGACACTTGGACGCCTCGGGACCGAGCGGGCCTGGGTCGTGCACGGTCTCGATGGCATCGACGAACTTTCCATCGCCGGGCCGAGCAAGGTTTGTGAGGTTCTGGAAGACGGAACACTGCGCGAATTCGAAGTACACCCCTCAGACGCCGGCCTGGAAACACATCCGCTTTCCGCGCTCGAAAGCGAAGACGTTGCAGGCAATGCACTTGCCATCTCGGAACTTTTGGATGGGCACGAGACTCCATTCCGCGCGACTGTCTTGTTGAACGCTGCGGCGGGCCTGCACGTTCATGGCAAAGCGGCCGAGTTGAAGGAAGGCGCGGCCATGGCTGCCGAAGCCATTGATTCCGGTAACGCAAAGCAGACATTGCGGAAGCTTGTAAAGCTGTCCCGGGGCGAGCCACTCGAATGACAACCGCACTCGACAGGATCATCGACTACAAACGCGATGAAGTGGCCGGGCTGAAGCAGCAGACCAGCTTCTCCGATATGGATGCGAAAGCGCGCGCGGCCGGCCCTGTGCGAGGCTTTTCGGCCGCGCTCTCAGACGTCACTTTGGAAAATCAAAACGCGCTGATCTGCGAACTGAAACGCAAGAGTCCCTCCGCTGGTGAAATCCTGCCGGGCGCAGACCCGGTTGAAATCGCAACGGAGTATGAAGCGGGCGGCGCAGCGTGCTTGTCCGTGCTCACGGACGGTCCGAGTTTCGGCGGCAGTCTTGAGGATTTCAAGGCCATCCGGGACGCCGTCAGCATTCCCATGCTGCGCAAGGATTTCATGATCGATCCGATCCAGGTGGCCGAAGCGCGCGCCTGGGGCGCCGACTGTGTGCTGGTGATCATGGCCAGTCTTGGGGATGCCCTGGCCGCAGATCTCACAAGCTGCGCCATGGATTACGGGATGGACGTTCTGGTCGAAACCCATGACGAGGCCGAGTTGGAGCGCGCCCTGCGGCTGCCTTCACCCCTCATCGGTGTAAACAATCGCGACCTCAAACGAATGGTGACCGATCTGTCCACGACCGAGCGCCTGGCTCCTCTCATTCCGAAGGACCGGCAACTGGTGGCAGAGAGCGGGATCTCGACACCAGAGCATATCGCACGGCTCCGCAGGACCGGCGCTCGCCGCTTCCTGATCGGGGAAAGCCTGATGAAGCGTGGAGCCCATCGGCAATCGGCTGTCACAGAACTGCGAACAACTGCCGGCGATTGACCCGAACGGTGAACACATGTAGAACACATGTGAACAAAGATTCGGACCAGAGGCGGCCCAACATGTTGACTAGCAAGCAGAAAGAGCTCCTGCTCTTCATCAATGAGCGCATCAAGGAGACGGGCGTTTCCCCTTCCTTTGACGAGATGAAAGAGGCACTCGATCTCGCGTCAAAGTCCGGTATCCACCGCCTTATCACTGCGCTTGAAGAGCGCGGATTCATTCGCCGACTGGCGCACCGGGCCCGCGCGCTGGAAGTTCTCAAATTGCCGGAATCCGCTGTGGCCAGCTCCACACCGCGCGGCCGCAAGGATTTCCGTCCCGCTCTGGTGACTGCCGGGCGCCCCGCGCCGGAAGCCTCCCCCCGCACAGTGCCTCTGATCGGCCGTATCGCAGCCGGTCTGCCCATTTCTGCTATCCAGCAGGATAATGGCCACGTGAACGCCCCCGATGGCCTGTCTGACAGCGAGGAGCATTTCGCCCTCGAAGTTCAGGGGGATTCGATGATCGATGCCGGTATTCTGGAAGGCGACATCGTCATTTGCCGTCGGACGGAATCCGCCAGCACCGGGGATATCGTCGTCGCGCTGATTGATGGCGAAGAAGCCACGCTCAAACGCTTGCGCCGAAAAGGCGCATCGGTCGCCCTTGAGGCCGCAAACCCGGCTTATGAGACACGCATTTTCGGTCCGGACCGTGTGGCTGTTCAGGGCCGCCTCGTGGCCTTGGTCCGACGCTACGACTAATCGCAGGCCCGCCAAGGGCGATTGCCGCATGTCGGGGCCGTCTGCAAAACCAGATCGTCCCGGCCTGATTTTACTGTCACGCCTCCGGCCAGACGCACCTCGGGCCATCCAAGATCCAGTGTTTCACCTTCTACGGTGAGTGAGATCGAGGCCGCATCCGGCACCGGTCCACGCCTGAGTATTGCTGTTCCCGCCTTTGATCCTCCGCCTGCGATATTGATACTGCAAACGTCCTCCAAACACAGCGGCTCGGATTTGACCTTCGTGTAGCGGAGCGGCGACAGGCCGTCGCCATCCACAAATTCGTATCGTACGAGTTCCCCCCGCCCGTGCCTCAAGAAAACGTCGCCAGATGGCGCCCAAAGCAAGACAACATCAGGCACACGCAGCCACAGAACGCCCGCTGGCGCGATCAGCAAGCTGGCGAGAAGGATGCGGGCATGCCCCCTGGCTGCCATTCCGCATCCAATTGCAAACGCGCTGAGCAAGAGGGTCGACGTCGGCATGGACTTCGGCAGGGTAACCGCTGCATTGGGCAGGCTGGCGGTCCAGTTCGCAACCGCCAGTACCGCTTCCAACGAATATCCAAACAGCCTCAGTCCCACATCACCAAATCCGACAGGTGTCAGGATCAGCGAGAGCGCCGCCAGCGGCGCGCTGACAAAGGATATGATCGGCATGGCCAGCAGATTGGCGAGCAAGCCGAAGCCCGCCACACGTTCGAAGTGATAAATGGCAAAGGGTGCCGTAGCAGCTCCGGCAACCAGCGACGTCATGAACAGCGACGCCCAGGTATAAGCAACCGAACCCATCACACGTTCCTGTTCAGCGCGGTGGCGCGACCAGGCATCATAGGTAGCGATCAGGGCGCCCGATGCCGCAAAGGACATCTGAAAACCGGGCGTCACCACACTTTCCGGCTGCATGAGCACAACCAGGATCATCGCGATTGCGTAAGATCGCAGGCTGAGTGCGGCGCGATCGGCGAGAACCGCTCCAAATACAACTGCCGACATGATGAAAGCACGTTGCGTCGACACACTGCCGCCGGAAATGATCAGGTAGGCAAAACTGGCGACGAGCGCTGCGACCGCTGCGGGCTTCTGAACCGCGATTCTAAGCGCCAGAGGCTCTATCAAGGCAAGTGCGCGCCAAACGATCAGGAAGACCAGCCCGCCCACCATCGCCATGTGCAGGCCCGATATCGCCAGCAGATGAGATAGCCCTGAGGCTCGCAAAGCCTCCCGATCTTCAATACCCATGAAACTGCGGTCACCGGATATGAGGGCTGCCGCGAAACCGCCGGCCCGTTCACCGGCTGCCCGGTTCACATGTTCCGCCAGGCGCCGCCGGAATGCTGAAACATCAAGCCCGAGCTCCTTCCCCCACCCCAATGGCGCCCCCAGCGCTCCTCCGCGACATCTGCCCATGACATAGCCAACCCCGCCCAATTGCTCGAACCAGGCCTGACGCCGGAAGTCGTAGTCACCCGGAAGCGATGGCGACGGCGGCGGGCGAAGCTGAACGAAGCACCTCACAAAGCGGCCGGGCGCGACCTGAAGGTCCAGTCTGTGGGTCACGCGGACGTATTTCGGCGTGTCATCGGCGCCGACACCCGACAGGGCGTGGACCTCTATCCGCAGCCGGTCTCCTTTCGCACCGGGCTCAACCTCCCTCACCCAACCTTCCAGCATCATCGGACGAGTTTGGGATTGAATGACCGGTGCGGCCACCATTCCGGTTCGGATATTCGCGGCCGTGAAGCCGCCGCAAACCCCGACCAGCATCAAAGCTGGCACGCCGAGCACCGACAGCCACCAGACCGAGCGGATAATGGCAAAGCAGGCCATAGCTACCAGCGTGACAATGACGCAGTGCCAGAGCACCGGTTCCGCCGGCATCGAGAAATAGCCAATAGCACCCACACAAAGCGAAAAACCGAGCAGCAGCGGACGTGTATCGATTTCCGCGATCGACCAAAGGCTGCCCCACAGCGCTGCAATAGCTGGCGCCAGCCTCTTGCCTTCAGGAGCAACCTTGTGTTTCTGCCAGCCAGGACGCCTCAATTGCAGCATTTACTGGAGCCCTCACGAGACATGGACGTCGTCACGCGATTTGCCCCCTCTCCCACTGGCATGCTCCATATTGGCGGTGCGCGTACCGCACTTTTCAACTACCTTTTCGCGAAACACAACAACGGGAAGTTTCTTCTCCGCATCGAAGACACCGACCGCGAGCGCTCCACGCCGGAGGCCACTGCCGCGATCCTGGAAGGCATGGCGTGGCTGGGACTGACATCCGACGAACCGCCCATGATGCAGTTCGAACGCGCTGGGCGACATGCCGAAGTTGCAGAAGAGATGATCCGGCGCGGCACGGCTTTCCGCTGCTACGCGACGCAGGAAGAGCTTCAGGCCCGGAGAGAGCTTGGCGAAGAAAAGCGTCAGGCAGCCAAGGCTGAAAGCATTTCCGAAGAAGAAAAGACCTCCCTTCAGGCTGAGGCACACGCCCTTCTGGCGCCTTACAGGTCTCCATGGCGCGACGGCGCACCGCCGCCCGCGCCGGATGCGCCTTTCACGGTGCGCCTGCGCGCACCAGATAACGGCGAGCGCGTTTTGGAAGATGGCGTCCAGGGAACGGTCCGCATCCAGGCGAGCGAGCTGGATGACCTAATTCTGCTACGCGCCGACGGTACGCCAACCTATATGCTGGCGGTTGTGGTCGACGATCACGACATGGGCATCACCCACATCATTCGCGGTGACGATCATCTCAGAAATGCATTCCGCCAGATCCCCATCTATGAAGCGATGGGCTGGGATATTCCTTCGATGGCACATGTACCGATGATCCACGGTGCAGACGGCGCAAAACTGTCCAAGCGCCACGGCGCACTCTCAACGCTCGCTTATCGTGATATGGGGTATCTGCCTGAAGCGATGCGCGCCTACCTTCTGCGGATCGGCTGGAGCCATGGCGACCAGGAAATCTTCACGGATGAGGAAGCTATCGCGGCGTTCGACATCGCCGGTATCAACCGGGCGCCGGGCCGGCTGGACCTCGACAAGCTGGGTCAGGTCAACTCCCACTTCCTGCGGCTCGCTGGTGACGAGCGCCTGTTTGACTTGCTGAAGCCTCACTGGGAGGCTGATCACCCCATTGGTGACGCTGAACCGCGCCTCAGAGCAGCTCTGCCTCATTTGAAGGATCGGGGTGCGACTCTTCCAGAACTGGCGCAGTCATTTGCATTCCTGCTGGCCAAACGGCCTCTGGAAATGAACAAGAAGGCCCGCAAAGCTGTCTCCGGGGAGGGGCTTGACCGTTTGCGCGGGTTGCGCGACGTACTGCAGCAGCTGCCAGATTGGACGGCAGAACAGATTTCTGTGACGATATCTAAATATTGCACTGCACAAGGCCTATCTATGGGGCAGATAGGCCAACCGCTACGCGCTGCACTCACTGGCGGCCTTCCCGCACCGGACATTGCACCGGTACTGGAGTGGCTCGGTCGCGATGAAGCGCTTGGAAGAATTGAAGATCAACTGGCGCCGGAAGACACTCCGGGCGCCTGAGAAGCAAGAAGGGTTTACAGGGTAAGGCTGATGGAAAACAAGACAAAGCAGAACGGCACAGCAAAGCTGGAAGTGACCGGAAACACTTATGACCTGCCGATTCTTTCGGGAACGCATGGTCCTGACGTGATCGATATCCGCCGTGTGTACGCCCAAACAAACCACTTCACCCTGGACCCCGGTTTTACCTCTACCGCCAGCTGCGAAAGCCAGATCACCTTTATTGATGGCGATGAGGGTGTCCTGCTGCACCGCGGCTACCCGATCGGCCAACTGGCCGAGCAGTCAACTTTCCCGGAAGTCTGCCACCTGATCCTCTACGGTGAACTGCCGACGAAAACTGAACTGGACGTTTTCAACGACACGATCAAACAGCACACGCTGTTGCACACCCAGATGGATCGCTTCTTTGAAGGCTTCCGCCGCGACAGCCACCCGATGGCCATGCTGACGGCCTGCGTTGGCGGCCTCGCCTCGTTTTACCCGGGCGCCATGGACAGCGAAGATCCGGCAGAACGCCGCCTGAACTCGATCCGCCTTCTGGCAAAGATGCCGACCCTTTGTGCGCGCATCCTGAAGTACAATCTGGGCCAGAAGTTCGTCGATCCGCGTAACGAGCTGAGCTACGCCGAGAACTTCCTGAACATGTGTTTCTCCGTAACGGCTGAAGACTACAAAGCCGATCCGGCGATCGCCAAGGCCATGGACCGGTTCTTCATCCTCCACGCCGACCACGAGCAGAACGCCTCGACCTCGACCGTGCGCCTTGCCGGTTCTTCCGGTGCCCACCCGTTCGCCGCTGTCGCAGCCGGCGTGGCCTGTCTCTGGGGGCCGAGCCATGGTGGCGCCAACGAAGCCTGCCTCAACATGCTGCATGAGATCGGTAGCGTGGACCGCATTCCGGAATTCATCGAAAAGGCGAAGGACAAGGATGATCCGTTCCGCCTGATGGGCTTCGGCCACCGCGTTTACAAGAACTACGACCCGCGCGCGAAAGTCATGCGCGAGTCCGCCCATGAAGTGCTGGACCTGCTCGGCCTCAAGGACACGCCAATCCTCAAAGTGGCGATGGAGCTTGAGCGGATCGCCCTCGAAGACGAGTACTTTATCGAGAAGAAGCTCTACCCGAACGTCGACTTCTACTCGGGTATCATTCTCGATGCGATGGGCTTCCCGAAGCAGATGTTCACCGTGCTGTTCTCCCTCGCGCGGACTGTGGGCTGGGTCGCACAGCTCAACGAGATGATCGACGACCCGACCCAGCGGATCGGCCGCCCGCGCCAGATCTACACTGGTGCGGCCCGTCGGGACTATGTGCCGCTCGACCAGCGCTAAGCCGCCCGGAATTGACCTGCGAAACGCCACCTGATTTCGACAGGTGGCGTTTTCTTTTCTGCGTCCCAAGAGGATTTACCCCGTTCCCTTCCGCCCCGACTCCTTGCTAAAGGCTGCGCCATGAAAACCGCTGTGATCGTCTTCCCAGGTTCGAACTGTGATCGTGATGCCCACGATGCGCTGCTCAAGGTAACAGGCAAGCCCCCAGCCATGGTGTGGCACAAGGATGGGACGATCCCTGACGGCACGGATTTCGTCATGGTGCCTGGCGGCTTCTCCTATGGCGACTACCTGCGTTGCGGGGCGATGGCGGGCAATTCTCCGGTCATTTCGCAACTGACGGCCCACGCAGATCGCGGCGGCTATGTGCTCGGCGTCTGCAATGGATTCCAGATCCTGTGTGAAACGGGACTGCTGCCAGGCGCGCTCATGCGGAACGCTTCGCTGCACTTCGTGTGCAAGCCGCAACCACTGACGGTCGAAACCTCAAACACAGCCTTCACCAGCAGCTACAAGGACCGCGGCGACGTGGTTATCCCGATTGCCCATCACGACGGCAATTATTTCGCGGACGATGCCACGCTCGACCGTATCGAAGGCGAAGGCCATGTTGCCTTCCGCTACGCCGCCGGCAGTAATCCGAACGGATCTGCGCGTGATATCGCCGGCATACTCAGCGAGAACGGCCGCGTGCTGGGCCTTATGCCACATCCTGAGCGGGCCATTGGTGGTCATGAAGGCGGCGATGATGGTCTCGCACTGTTCGAGAGCCTGTTGAGCGCGGCCTGAGACGCTGGCCAGCCTGCTCCCGCCCAGATATGAGGCGGTATGACTTCTTTCAGTAATCAGAGCGAGCTGGCAGCTCGCCTTTCTGAAGCCTCATCGCTTCGCAATGCGGGGCGCATTCCCGAAGCCATAGGCGCATACCGGCAAGTTCTGGCGATCGAGCCAAACCTTCCCGACAGCTGGTACAACCTCGGCTGGTTACTCCGCCGCGACGGCCAGGCGTTGGATGCCCTGAACGCATATGACGAGGCTCTCGCGAGAGGTATATCAGGGCCGGAAGAGGTCTGGCTCAACAAAGGCGTGATTCAAGCGGACGACTTGCTCAATCCTCTGGCGGCAATCCAGGCATATGAGCGAGCTTTGGAGCTCCGGGGAAACTATGTCCCCGCCATCTTCAACCTGGCGAATACCCACGAAGACCTCGGTCATGCTGAGGAAGCAGTCGAGCTCTACCGGAAGGTTCTGAGCATCACGCCTGCAGAAGCTGAGCCGCTGGCGAGAATCGCGAACATGAGCCGCCCGGAATCGATGGCGGACCCAATCGTGAAACAAGTAAGCGATGCCCTCAAACGAGACGGCCTCCCTCCATCTTCGCGCGCCAGCCTCGAATTCTCACTCGGAAAAATGCTCGACCATCTGGGAGAATATGATGCCGCGTTTGCCGCATATGAGAGAGCAAACAAAGCGTCTGAGTCGGCTCGTCCAAAGAATTACCCGGCATACGATCCCAAACAGAATGCAGCCTTCGTCGAAATCCTTAAGGCGATGCCGAAGCCGGAAAAAATTGACCTTCCTCCAGCCCCTGTGCAGCCAGTGTTCATTCTCGGCCAGTTTCGTTCAGGCTCTACCCTTCTGGAACAGATCCTGTCCGGGCACAGCCAGATCTCGACGATGGGTGAGCTCCCGTTGCTCGCACAAATCGGAGCGAGATACTTTTCACCCTACCCCGCAAAACTGGCTGGTGCGTCGAAAGACGAAATAGTCAAAGCCCGGAAGGAATACGTCGATAGTCTGGAAGCACGCCAGCCCGGAATTTCCGGTGTCGTTACAGACAAACGCCCGGACAACTATTTTCATATCGGCCTCATCCTTCGCATATTCCCTGAAGCGAAGATCCTGCACACGGTTCGCGATCCCCGGGACGTGTGCTTGTCGACTTACTTCACGCATATGGATATTCACCAGATCCATGCGACGGATCTGAAAAACATTGGGCATCACTACCGGACGTATGAGACCTTGATGTCCCACTGG
The DNA here is from genome assembly GCF_963678875.1 of uncultured Hyphomonas sp. Classification (NCBI taxonomy): domain Bacteria; kingdom Pseudomonadati; phylum Pseudomonadota; class Alphaproteobacteria; order Hyphomonadales; family Hyphomonadaceae; genus Hyphomonas; species uncultured Hyphomonas sp. The sequence goes on from NZ_OY787456.1 coordinate 1,956,309, forward strand.
AAAACGGCTGCACCGAACCAGATACTCGATGTGCCTTACGAGTCCCTGGTCAAGGATCCCGGACAGGTCGTTGAAAATGTGCTCGATTTTGTCGGTCTGCCTTTCGAGCAGGCCTGCCTTGAGTTCCACAAGTCGGCAGCGCCCGTGAAAACGGCTAGCGTGTGGCAAGTGCGTCAGCCACTTTATACCCACTCATCGGGGCGCTGGCGGAACTATGAAAAACATCTCGGCCCACTTCTGGAGGTTTTGAATGGCGAAGCACGCTGAATTGATCGCAAGCCTGCCGAAGGCTGAACTGCACCTTCACATCGAAGGCAGCTTCGAGCCGGAAATGATGATGGCGCTCGCCGAACGAAACCGGATCGAGATTCCATTCAAAACGCTCGAGGAAGCCAAGGCAGCCTATGACTTCGCTAACCTGCAGGAGTTCCTGGACCTCTATTATGAAGGCATGAACGTGCTGCGCACAGAACAGGATTTCCACGACCTGACCTGGGCCTACCTGAAGCGCGCCAAGGCCGACAATGTCCGGCATGTTGAGATGTTTTACGACCCGCAGGCCCACACTGAGCGCGGGGTGGCGTTTGGCACCGTAACGGAAGGCATCCTTGCCGCTCTGGAGCGCGGCGAGAAGGAACTGGGCATTACTTCAGAACTGATCATGAGCTTCCTGAGACACCTTTCCGAAGAAGATGGTTTTGCACTGCTTGAGGAATCGAAGCCCTGGCATGAGAAATTTGTTGGCGTCGGCCTCGACAGTTCAGAGGTCGGGCACCCACCGCTGAAGTTCGAACGCCTATTTGCCAAATGCCGGGAGCTTGGATTCAAGCTGTGCCTGCATGCAGGAGAAGAAGGACCGCCCGCTTACGTTCGAGAGGCATTGCTGGACATCGGCGCCGACCGGATCGACCATGGAAACCGGGCGATGGAAGACCAGGCCCTGATCGACATATTGCGGGATACGCAGACGCCGCTCACCAACTGCCCTCTCTCCAACCTTGCCCTTTGCGTAATCGACGATTTGAGGAAGAGCCCGGTGAAAGCGCAACTGGAGGCCGGCCTGTTGGTCACGGTCAACTCGGACGATCCGGCATATTTTGGTGGTTATATCGGCAAAAACTACGAAGCAGTCGATGAAGCGCTCGGGCTTTCAGAGGCACAGCTGATCCAGCTCGCCAAGAACAGCTTCAGAGCGTCCTTCCTTCCGGAAGAGGACAAAACCCGCCTCATCCGGGAAGTTGATAACGCATAGAACCGGGCTTCGGATTTCGGCGATAGTCCGCGGATTTCCGGCATGTTTCCGGCACCCAAAGATTGCTTTTGCAGCTGCTAAGCACTTTTTTCCATCACCACGAGTGTGATGGATCCGTCACACTTTTACTCTTTTGTCTCCTTTGAAGGGAATAATATTCCAGTTTCCCCTGTTTTAGCGCCCGCATCGGCATTAACTGGCCGCGTGAGGTTAATTTTCAGACAGGAGTACAAAATAATGACCAGCATTAAGTCATTGCTTGTTACCGCATCTTCGCTTGCCGTTGCAGCGTCGTTTTTGCCAGCTTCCGCTCAAGAGAGCGATGAAGCAGGCGCGAATGAACTTCGTCAGGGTCAGGTTGTCGTAACCGGAACCCGGACAGCCAACCGGACCGCCCTGGAAACTGCCGTCCCGGTCGACGTGTTCCCCGTTGAAGAGCTGACGGAAACCGGCCGCGTGGAACTCAATCAGATCCTCAGCACGACGGTTCCGAGCTTCAACTTCAATCAGACCGCCATCAATGACGGCACCGACATCATCCGCCCGGCAACGCTGCGCGGCCTGTCCCCGGACCAGACCCTTGTTCTGGTGAACGGCAAGCGCCGGCATTCTTCCGCGCTGGTGAACATCAACGGCTCTGTTGGCCGCGGCTCTGCGGCTGTCGACCTCAACTCACTTCCGACCAGCGCCATCGGCAACGTCCAGGTCCTTCGTGACGGCGCGTCCGCACAGTACGGATCCGACGCAATCGCCGGCGTGATCAACGTCATCCTGCGTGAAGCAGACCATGGCGGCGGCCTGAATGTCCGTTACGGCGCGCACGTCACCGATCCTGAAGGCCTGAACCGCAGCGAAGTCGACGGACAGACCACCACGCTCGGTGGCTGGGCTGGTTTCGGCCTCGGCGACAACGGCTTCCTCACCGTCTCGGGTGAATACTCCCTTCGCCAACGCACCAACCGTGCTGGCCTGGACCCACGCCAGCAATACCCTGATGATCCTGCCTTTGAGGAGGCAGAACGCACCTTCAATCGCCTGAACCACAACTATGGTAATGGCCGTTCGGAGAACGTCAGCGTCTTCTTCAACTCCGGCTACACGCTCGACAACGGTGTGGAGCTGTACGCGTTCGGTGGTGTGCAGGACCGCGAAGGCGAAAGCCCCGGCTTCTATCGCCGCGCGCTGGACTCTCGCAACGTTCCGGAAATCTATCCGGGCGGCTTCCTGCCGGTGATCGGCGGCGATGTGACCGACTACTCGCTCGGAGGTGGTTTCCGCGGCGTTGCCGGTGGCTGGGACTATGATGTCAGCGCCGTCTACGGTTCCAACGAGCTTGATTATTCGGTGAACAACTCGCTGAACGCATCGATCGGCCCGACCAGCCAGACCTCCTTTAACGCTGGCGCCCTCTCCTTCGACGCTGTCACCGTAAATGCTGACATCGTGAAGACCTTCGACAATCTGCTGCCGGGCGAGACTTCCCTCGCATTCGGTGCTGAGTATCGCGACGAGAGCTTCGAAATCGAGGCAGGTGAAGTCGCTTCCTACGTCCAGGGCCCGCTCCCGGCCGCTGCCGGTAGCCAGGTTTTCCCGGGCTTCACGCCAGAATCGGAAGTCGACGAAGGGCGTGACGCAGCCAGCATCTATGGCGAAGTCGAGTGGGTGCCGAACGACCAGACGCTTATCTCTGCGGCCGTGCGCTACGAAGACTATTCCGACTTCGGTGATGCTGTGACCGGTAAGATTGCTGGCCGTTATGACTTCACTGACCAGGTTGCTGTCCGCGGTGCCATCTCGACTGGCTTCCGCGCACCGAGCCTGCAACAGCAGTACTTCACGGCAATCTCCACCAACTTCATCGATGGCGTGCCGTTCGAAGTCGGAACGTTCCCGGCGACGTCCCCTGCGGCAGTCGCACTTGGTGGTGGCCAACTGGATGCCGAAGAATCGACCAGCTACTCGCTGGGCCTGGTTCTGACCCCCACTCCGGACTGGTTCGTGACGATCGATGCATATCAAATCAACATCGACGACCAGATTTTCCTGACGGAGAATTTGGGCGGTGATGACGTTGATGATGTGCTCGCCGCAGCGAACGTGACCGGCGTTCAGCGTGTTCGCTTCTTCCAGAACGGGATCGAGACCGAATCCAAGGGCGTCGATATCGTGACGAAGTACGCGTTCGATTTCGGCAATCTGGGTACGCTCGATGCTTCCGCCGCGTTCAACTACTCGAAAACTGAAGTCACCCATGTGCCGGACAACACGGTTATCCCCAGCCTGGAGCTGTTCAGCCGCTCCAATACGCTGACCCTGGAAGAAGGTGCACCGGAAACGAAGCTCATTCTTGCCGGTAACTACACCTACCAGCAGGCAGATTTCGTTCTGCGTGCGACGCGCTTCGGCGAAGTCCTGGTTCCGTCAAACACCGCGTCCAATGACTTTACGCTGGATGCTGACTGGGTGATCGATGCTTCCGTGAACTTCAACGTCACGGAAAAATTCAGCGTCGGTGTCGGTGCAGACAACCTGCTCGACGAATACCCGACGATGACGCCGGATGGCCTGAATTTTAACGGCATCTTCCCGTATTCGAGCCGCAGCCCGTACGGCTTCTCCGGCCGCTTCGTCTACGCCCGCGCCAGCTACAACTGGTAACAGCGGACGCCCGTCTTTTGGACGGGAGGAGGAAAAATCAGGACGGGCCCGCCTTGCGAAAAGGCGGGCCCGTTTTCTTATCAGCGCCTTATCTCGGAGATGCAGGTGCTTAGATGGCAATAGATGCTGGCGACTCGTGGCATTTGCCGCTAAAGCCCGGCCATGACCGATACAACTGCGATCCTCGACTATCTCACCGCCGTGCAGGATGAAGCTGCCGGCCTTGAACATGGCATCAAGGCAGACGAATGGGAGCGGCTCGTCACGCGCCTGAACCGCAAGCCCAATCTCGTCGAACTGGGCATTTATTCGGTGATGTGGTCCGAGCACTGCTCCTACAAATCCTCGCGCCGCCACCTGTCCAAATTCCCGACCAAGGGCGATCGGGTGATCCAGGGGCCTGGCGAGAATGCCGGGGTGATCGACATCGGTGACGGACAGGCCGCCATCTTCAAGATGGAGAGCCACAACCACCCGTCATATATTGAACCCTATCAGGGTGCAGCGACGGGTGTGGGCGGTATCCTGCGGGACGTTTTCACCATGGGCGCTCGTCCGATCGCGCTGGTCAACGCCCTGCGCTTCGGCTCACCCGATCACCCGAAGACCCGTAGCCTTGTCGCAGGTGTCGTTGCGGGCATCGGCGGATACGGCAACTGCGTCGGCGTGCCGACCGTCGCTGGCGAGACACAGTTCGATGAAGGCTACAACGGCAATATCCTTGTGAACGCGATGGCCGTGGGCCTCGCCGATCAGGACAAGATCTTCTACGCGCGCGGGGCAACTCCGGGTAATCCGATCTTCTATGTTGGCTCCAAGACAGGCCGCGACGGCATCCACGGCGCCACCATGGCTTCGGCCGAGTTCTCCGAAGGCGACGAAGAAAAACGCCCCACCGTACAGGTCGGCGATCCGTTCACGGAAAAACTCCTGATCGAAGCCTGCCTCGAACTTATGGCGACTGACGCCATCCAGGCCATTCAGGACATGGGCGCCGCCGGCCTCACCTCCTCCTCCGTCGAAATGGCGGATAAGGGCGGCATCGGTGTCGAAATGGACCTCGACAAGGTGCCTCAACGCGAAGAAGGCATGACCGCTTACGAGATTATGCTATCGGAAAGTCAGGAGCGCATGCTCATGGTCCTGAAGCCCGGCAAAGTGGATGTCGCCAAGGCCATCTTCGACAAGTATGATCTGGATGCCGAAGTGATCGGCGTGACGACCGATACAGGACACCTCGTTCTGAAACAGTTCGGCCAGGTTGTTTGCGACATCCCTGTCGCGCCGCTCGCCGATGATGCCCCGAATTACGACCGCCCATGGAACGAGCCGCCAAAACGGGCGCCGCTCGACATTTCGAAATTCCCGGAGCCCGCAGATTATGGCGAGGTGCTGCTGAAGCTGATGTCGTCTCCGGACATGGCATCCAAACGCTGGGTTTGGGAACAGTACGACCGGCACGTGATGGGCGACACGATCGACAGCTCCCAATCCGGCGGAGATGCTGCCATCGTTCGCGTGCACAACACCAACAAGGCACTCGCAATCTGTTCGGACTGCAACCCGCATTATGTGGCTGCAGACCCTTATGAGGGCGGCAAAGCGGTCGTGGCCGAAGCCTATCGCAACCTGTCCGCTGTTGGCGCCACTCCAATTGCAATCACTGACAATCTCAATTTCGGCAACCCCGAAAAGCCAAACACGATGGGCTACATCGTCAAGGCAATCGAAGGCATGGCAGAAGCTTGCCGCGAACTCGACTTCCCGGTCGTGTCCGGAAACGTATCGCTCTACAACGAGACCGATGGTATCGCTATTCCGCCTACCCCAGTTGTTGGCGGTGTCGGCCTGATCCCGGACTTGTCGAAGACGACGACACTGAAAGGCGCTCAGCCGGGTGACATGCTTTTTGTTATCGGCGAGACAAATGGCGCGCTCGGTGCATCACTCTATGCCCGTGTCGTGCTGGGCCTCAAAGGCGCTGACGCTGGCGCTCCTCCGCCTGTCGCCCTTGCTGAAGAAGTTCGGACCGGCGGGTTCATCCGCAGCCTGATCGAGCGCGGACTCGTCAATGCCGTTCATGATGTCAGCGATGGCGGCATTGCCTGCGCAGCGACAGAGATGGCCTTGGCATCCGGTTGCGGCGTAACGTTCGTACCTGATCGCGATCCGGAAGAGCCGCGCTCTGAAGCGGGGCTGTTCGGTGAGGACCAGGGGCGCTACCTGATTGCAGCAACTGAAGAACAATGCCGCGAGTGGAAGTCGGAAGGATTCCTGCCTGCGGTTCTTGGCAAGTTTGGCGGCGATAGCGTCGTACTGCGCACCGGCCTGGGAAATGACGGCGCTGAGTTCAAGGTTTCCCTCAAGACGCTGCGCGACGCGCATGAGGGCTGGCTGCCTGCCTATATGAATTCGGTAGACTAAGCGGATTGTACCCTCCCCGGAATTTTCCGGAGAGGGCACGCGGCAACACTTGCTTGCTTAGAATTTGTATCCGACGCCAAGCATCACACCGTTGGTGTCGGTGTCTTCAAAAGAATAGTAGGTGTAGTCGCCTTTCAGGTAGACATTTTCAGTCAGGTCATAGCTCAAGCCTGCACCGAATGCCGGGCCCTCCTCGGAATCCTCGATCGTGGCCAGCGTCGCACCACCCGGCGTCTGAATTGAGGCGTCCAGGTCGATATAGGCATAACCGGCACGCGCATAGGCATCGAGGCGCTCCGTCAACGGAACTTCTGCCTTACCATAAAGGCCGACCAGATAATTCAAGCCGATATCGCCGGACGCAGCAATCAGGTCGTTAAAGTCGCCGTCATTGTTATCGTCGAGATCGAACGAGTCCTCGTCGACATTGTAGTCGAACTCGCCATCGTCAATGCCGGACGCCAGCTCACCTTCAATGCTGAAGGTTGAATTGAATTGGTAGCCGAGGCGTGCCCCGATGGCATTGGTGTCGACGCCACTATCTGCGCCGTCCGGTTCGATCTCAAGGTATTGATACCCGCCTTCGACATACAGGCCGGTATCCTGCGCTGCAGCTGCACCTGCGATGCCCGTGGCAACCGTTGCGGCGAGAATGTACTTCAGCATGATATATCCTTCCAGAAACTGTTCTAGCTTTTTGACCCCCGCCAGAGCAGCGGAGACGCCAGCCCAAACGGAGCGCCCCTCAGTTCAGTTCCCGTAAATGTCCTGAGAAAAGCACATGTTGCACCGGAAGCACAGTTCCAGCCCAGATGCGCCCACCAAAAAATACTTATGAGATACAGGGCATTGCCACTGAATAATCACGCGTGAAGAAGCTCGCACGATTACGCAGCACACATATTAAAATATGGACATGCCAGTTTAATTCTGTTCCGGCACTACTCTGATCCTGTCGCCTCAGGTGCATTCAGGCGCGACAGGTCGAGTGTGTCGAGTTCCTTGTCAGCGGCAATCGCCGTCATGACCAGAGTGTCTGCTGAGCGCACAAAAAAGTCCGCGGGAATCCGGTCGTATTCGTCAGTTGGCGTATGATAGTCTTCATAATCCTCCACACCAAAATAGAGGAATGGGACGCCGGCTTCAAAGAATGCCACATGATCCGAGAGCATCGTCCAGTCATCAGGCCCCTGCTCCGGACGGTCATGTCCCATTAGCAGGTTCACGTGCGCTTTGGTCGCGAGGTGTTCAACAAAAGGAACAAGGCCGGGGCTGTGATAGGTACCGGAAACATAGAGCTCATTCACATCGGACCGGCTGACCATGTCGAAATTCAGATTGAGCGCGATCCGGTCCATGTCAATATTCCCTGACCGCACCAGGTCACGCGATCCGAGCGCACCTGCCTCTTCCCCATCGACCAGTGCGAACAGGATATCGTGCTCCGGTTTGTATTCGGTGAACCAGGCCGCCACAGCCACCAGCGCGGCCGCGCCGGAAGCATTGTCATCGGCGCCGTTGTAGATCTCACCATCGATAACGCCCAGATGATCGAAATGGGCCGTGATGGCCAGCATCCTGCCTTCGCCAGGCGCCTTCCCTTCGATCACGCCAATGAGGTTGGTACCTTGAATCGGCGCCGCATCTTGCGCTCCGGGTTCCGGCAAAACCGTAAAGGAGTGCTCGTAAGATTCCCCAATCCGGGTGAGGCGCAGGGTTTCAAACCGTTTTCTGAGGAAACCCCGCGCAGCTTCATTTCCCGGGGTGCCAATGGCGCGTCCTTGCAGGGCATCATTGGACAGGACTTCAGTAAGATGCAGCAACTCACCGGCATCGACATATTCGCCCTGTGGAAGCTCGACGGTGACTTCAGGACGCTGCGGTGGTGTATTCAGATACCAGAAGAGCCCCAGCACCAGAAATGCCATGAGGCCAGCAGCTGCCGTCCAGACATGTTTTTTCATGGGGGGCCCTTTCGTCACCGCGCAAGACGGTAGGATCAGGTATCATGTGGTGCAAGGCATCCATTGCCGCGCTTGACGGAGCCGCCTCAGCAGCCCAACTGAGCCCGGAAGTCGAGGAGAAACCCCATGGGCATGTCACGTGAAATTCTGATGGAGCACCTGACGGAAGCTTTTCCTGAAGCGGAAATCATCCTCACGGATCTGGCTGGCGACAATGACCATTGGCAGGCGGAAATCGTCAGCCCTCAATTCGCAGGCGTTCCCCGCGTAAAACAGCACCAGCTCGTTTATGCGGCCCTCAAGGGAAAGATGGGCGGCGAACTCCACGCGCTGGCCCTCAAGACACGCGCACCCTGAGGCACAGCCGCCCAATTGACCCAGCGGAGGGTTCACGGTCTTCTTCGGCACAATCGGAGGAGATGAACCATGAAAAGATTCGCCCTTACCACCAGCGTCGTCGCGCTGTGCGCCGCGCTGGCATCCTGCGCCGCAAACACGACGCCCCCCACAGATGCGGCCCTGGTTGAGACACCGGAAGTTGATGAAACCGCCGCAGAGATCGCGGATGCAACGGCTTTCGTCGCCCGCGCAGAAGCCGAACTGGCTGCGCTGAGCAAGGTTACCGCGCTCGCCTACTGGGCCAATCAAACCAACATCACCGACGAGACGGATGCCGCCGCAGCAGAAGCCGGGGCAAAGATGACGAAGCTGGCCGTCTCGCTCGCGAATGAGTCTAAAGAATTCGATGTCGACATCATGCCCTACGATGTCGCTCGCAAGATCCGCATCCTTCGCAGTGGCATTACAATTCCGGCTCCGTCTCGCGACGGCGCAGCTGAAGAGCTTTCGGAGATTACCACCAACCTCAGCTCGACTTATGGCAAAGGAAAATTCGACTACAACGGCCAGATGATCAATCTGGACGAAGCGTCGACCATCATCGAGTCGTCCCGCGACCCGGAAGAGCTGAAAGCAGTCTGGGAAGGCTGGCGCACCGTTTCTCCGCAGATGCAGGATGAATATGCCGAGATGGTCGCCCTCGCGAATGAAGGCGCCCAGGAACTCGGCTATCCGACTTTGGACAAGATGTGGCTGTCCAATTACGATATGCCGCCGGAAGAGATGGAGGCTGAAGTTCAGCGCCTCTGGGGCCAGGTCGAGCCGCTCTACAAGGACCTTCATTGCTACGCACGCACGAAGCTGAATGCGACCTATGGCGATGACGTCCAGCCGAAGACCGGACCGATCCGCGCCGACCTTCTCGGCAACATGTGGGCCCAGCAATGGTCGTCCATCTATGACATCGTGAAGCCGGACACGACGCCCGTCAGCTACGACCTCACCACACGTCTGAACGAGCGCGGGTACACGCCGGTCAAAATGGTCGAAACGGGCGAAGGTTTCTTCACGTCGCTCGGCCTCGATCCGCTGCCTGAAACCTTCTGGGAACGATCAATGATCACGCGGCCGGAAGGCAAGGAAGTGGTCTGCCACGCATCGGCCTGGGACCTCGACGACGAGGAAGATATCCGCATCAAGATGTGCACGGAGATCAACTCCGAGGATTTCTTCACCGTCCACCACGAACTCGGGCACAATTTCTACCAGCGGGCCTACAAGGACCAGCCATTTCTCTACAAGAACGGCGCCCATGACGGTTTCCACGAAGCGATCGGCGATTTCGTCGCCCTGTCGATCACGCCGGAATACCTGGAACAGATCGGCCTGATCTCCGAAGAGGAAAAGCCGGGCCCCGACGCTGACACGGCCCTGCTGATGCAGACGGCGCTCGACAAGATCGCCTTCCTGCCCTTCGCGCTGACGGTCGACAGCTGGCGCTGGGATGTGCTGAACGGCACAACGCCGCCAGAAGACTACAATACGGCCTGGTGGGACCTGCGCCTGAAAAACCAGGGTATCGTGCCGCCCGGCCCACGTCCGGCCGATGCGTTTGACCCCGGCGCCAAGTATCACATTCCCGGCAATACGCCTTACCTGCGCTATTTCCTGTCTTTCGTGATGCAGTTCCAGTTCCACAAGGCCGCCTGTGAGCAGGCCGGCTGGGAAGGCCCGCTGCACCGCTGCTCGATCTACGGAAACGAGGAAGTGGGTGAGCGCTTCAACGAGATGCTGGAAGCCGGCATGTCGCACCCATGGCCCGAAACGCTGGAAAAATTCACGGGCACCCGTGAAATGGATGCCAGCGCCATGGCCGAGTATTTCGAGCCTCTGACCGAGTATCTGGAAGAGCAGAATGAAGGCCAGTCCTGCGGTTGGGACTAGGTTTTACCTGAATGGCATGGGGCGGCACGCTTGACGCCGCCCCTTATCCACCACACATCACGGGAAATCCGGAGACACGACCATGACCGACCAAGCCACGCTCGACGCCATCAAACAGGCTGTAGAAAGCAATGACGTCGTCCTTTTCATGAAGGGCACGCCAACCTTCCCGCAGTGCGGCTTCTCCTCCGTTGTGGTGCAGGTGCTGGATTATCTGGGCGTGGAATATGTCGCGACGAACGTTCTGGAGAACCAGGCCGTCCGCGAAGGCATCAAAGTCTATTCCGAATGGCCGACCATCCCGCAGCTCTACGTAAAGGGCGAGTTCGTAGGTGGCTGCGACATCGTCAAAGAGATGTTTGAAAGCGGCGAACTTCGCGATTTCATGAAGGAAAAAGGCATCGAGCTGGAAGACGCCTGATCCCTCAGGCGAAGACATACAGCCCGATCAGGATAAGAATCGGGACCAGCGACATTCCGAAGAGATTGCGCGTGAAAGCGTAGGTTCCGATCCATTTGTCGATTTCCGGATCACCGCTTTCAGCGGTGGTCGTGACCATCTCGACATTGTCGCCCTTGATCACTGTATCGTCCGACAGGATGTATTTCTGAAGCGATCCCTCCAGCAAGAGGGCGCCGAAATAGAAGAGCCCGCTGAAGCTGATACTGGCGAAGGCAAAAGCCATCACAATCGGCGCAAGTTCCGGTTTCCGGAACTGTCCCATCAGCCAGAGTGATTCCAGAAGCACCAACGCGCCTGTTATGAGGGCGACGATCTGAATGAGCCTGAGGCGTCGGAAATCCGGCTTGGCATCCCGTTTGTCGACCATCCGATGCGTCCTCCCGCTTTCCTGTCCCACACTTTCAATATAGCAGAGCGGCCATGGACACGACCACCCGCCCCGCCCCGATCCGCCCGACGCAGCCGAAAGTCGGCATCGTCTCGCTTGGTTGCCCAAAAGCGCTGGTCGATTCCGAACGGATCATCACGCGCCTGCGGGCTGAAGGCTATCAGATCGCGCCGGACTATTCGGGCGCTGACCTTGTGCTGGTGAACACGTGCGGTTTCCTCGACAGCGCGCGCGACGAAAGTCTCGAAGCGATTGGCGAGGCCATCGAAGCCAACGGCAAGGTGATCGTGACCGGATGCCTCGGCGCCGAACCTGACGTGATCGAAAAGGCCCACCCGAAAGTGCTGGCGATTACCGGGCCACATCAGTACGAAGACGTCATGGCAGCCGTGCATACGCATCTGACGCCGCCCCACAATCCGCATCTGGATCTAGTGCCAGAAGCAGGGCTGCGCCTCACGCCGCGCCATTACGCTTATCTGAAAATCTCGGAAGGCTGTAACAACCGCTGCAGTTTCTGTATCATCCCGAAACTGCGCGGCGATCTCGTTTCCCGGCCGATCCATCACGTGCTGACAGAGGCGGAGCAGCTGGTGAAAGCCGGCGTGAAGGAGCTGCTCGTCATCAGCCAGGACACGTCAGCTTACGGCCTGGATGTCCGCTACAAGCCGGAAACCTGGCGCGGAACGGAATACGAAACCCGTTTCCTCGATCTCGCCAAAGGCCTTGGCAGTCTCGGTGTGTGGACGCGCATGCACTATGTCTATCCCTACCCGCATGTCGACGCAGTGATCCCGATGATGGCCGAAGGCCTGATCACACCGTATCTGGACATCCCCTTCCAGCATGCGTCGGCAAACGTGCTGAAAGCCATGAAGCGCCCGGCGAAACAGGACAAGGTTCTGGAGCGCATCCAGCAATGGCGCCGTGATGTGCCCGACCTCGCGATCCGGTCCACCTTTATCGTCGGCTTTCCGGGCGAAACGGACGAAGACTTCGACATCCTGCTCGACTTCATTCGCGAGGCGAAGATCGATCGCGCCGGATGCTTCCAGTATGAAAACGTCGCCCATGCCGACAGCCGTACCCTGCCGGGCCACGTGCCGGACGAGGTGAAGGAGGAACGCTGGCACCGGTTCATGCAGGTCCAGGCCGAGATATCAGCGGCCCGCGCGGAAGCGCAGGTCGGCACCGTTCAGGGCGTCATCGTGGACGGCGCTGACGAAGAGCCCGGCATGATGATCGCCCGTACGAAAGCGGATGCGCCGGAAGTCGACGCGGTGGTGTATCTGGAGAACGCCACCCATCTGAAGCCGGGCGACATCGTGCCGGCGAAGATCACCGGCGCCGACGATTACGACCTCTACGCAACGCCTGCCTGAGCGCGCATCCGTTCTCCCGCTTCACGCGCTTCAGCCCTTCGCGCATCCATCAGTTTGGACATGTGGGCGTTGTAGACTGCAAGCGTCTCTGCATCCGCGAGCTCCGGCCGGCCACCCGGGAATGGCGGCGCGGGCGCATATTCGTAACCGAGTGTCAGCGCCCTCGCATATGCCTCCCCGGCAATCTCCGCGACCATGGTCAGAGCGAAATCGATCCCGGCGGTAACCCCGCCGCCTGTGAAGGTGTTTCCATCCCGCACGACGCGGCCTTCATCAATAATGGCGCCGAATTCCGTGAGCAGCTCACGCCACGCCCAATGGCAGGCCGCGCGCTTGCCCTGAAGCAGGCCAGCCGCTCCCAATATGAGCGACCCGGTACAAACGGATGTGACATAGGTTGCACCCTGCCCAAGTCGTCGGACCTCCCGCACGAAATCTTCGTCCAGGGCAACTTGCGTAGCGGTCACGCCGCCGGGAACACACAGCAGGTCGCACCGCTCGACCTGCGCCAGTTTCGTCGTGCGTCCGATGACGAGATTGCCTTCGGCGACGACCTCACCGCCATCGCGGCTGGCGATCACGGTTTGCGCACCGGGTAGTCGGCACAAGACCTGGTGTGGTCCGGTAAAGTCCAGATGAGTCATGTTATCGTAGACGGCAAACACGGTTTTGAACGGTTGGGTCATGGCGGCCTCCTTGCTGGCCTTTCGTCTCTGGACTAAGTCCTGTTTGGCAGAAAGGACAATGTTCCCATGTTTTCCGCCAAGACCGCGCCACGTAAGATTGGCGTCCTGATCTTCGAGCACTTCCAGCTTCTGGACGCGGCCGGCCCTCTTTCCGTGTTCGAGATGCCGATGCGCGGAATGTCTCCATCGCCCTACGAACTGGCAGTCTACTCCCTGGCGGGCGGCCCTGTTCGCGCATCCTCCGGCGTCAGCCTGAACTCTGAGAAGCTGCCAGATGGCCTGTCTCTGGACACGCTCGTCGTTTCCGGAGGCGAAGGTACCCGGCAGGCCATGCACGACGAGGATTTCCTGAGTTCTATCAGGAACTTGTCGCAACATGCTCGGCGCACGACGTCAGTTTGCTCAGGGTCCATTCTCCTCGCGGCAGCGGGTCTGCTGAACGGACGGCGCGCCACAACCCATTGGCGCCGCTGCCCGGATATGGCCCGGCACTTTCCCGAAGTCGTGGTAGAGGCCGACCGGATCTTTGTGCAGGATGGAAAATTCTGGACATCCGCCGGCATCACCGCCGGGATCGATCTCGCCCTCGCGCTCGTGGAAGACGATCTTGGCGCAGACATCGCCCGCCGTTCAGCACGCGAACTTGTGGTTCACCACCGTCGGCATGGCGGGCAGTCGCAGTTCTCCGTAATGCAGGACGTCAAACTGGTATCCGGCCGCTTCGATTCCCTCATCGACTGGATCCGCACGCACTTGTCGGGCGACCTCAAGGTCGAGCAGATCGCCGAAAAAGCTGGAATGAGCCCGAGAAATTTCGCCCGCGTGTTCCGGTCCGAGACCGGAACGACACCGGCACGATTTGTCGAAAAACTGCGGCTGGAATCCGCCCGCCAACAAGTAGAGACGACCTGCACCTCCTTGCAACAGATTGCTCAGGATACCGGATTCGGCGATGCCGAACGAATGCGGACGGCCTTCATCCGCGCCTATGGGCAGCCTCCGATGGTATTGAGGCGACAAGTTCGGGCTTGATCTGAAAGGGATTTCTGAAGCTAAATAATTTATCGAAAATCGACGATAGACTTATCGTATTTCGATAATTCATAGTGCCTCCACTCAAGGAGACCCCTATGAAACGCCCAGTCACCTGCATCGCCGGACTGCTCATCCTGGCCTCGCCAGCCGCACGTGCCGAAGTGAAAACCTATCCGGCTCAGCCGTTTTCCCAGATCGAAGCGGGCGGCCCGATCGATGTGATCTACGAACGCGCAGAGACGCCCTCTATCGTGGTTGAGCAGGCCGAAAACGACTTCAGCGACGTCTACCTTGAATTCGAGGGTGATACGCTGGTCGTGTCCCGCAACAGCGTCCGAAACCGTTCCGGTTGGTTCAACCGGGTCAGCGTCAATACGAAGAACGATCGAAAGATCATCAAGGTCAATGGCAAACGAGTGCCATACTACCTCGTCCGTGTGTCTGGCCCGGAGCTTGATGGCGTGACGGTTAAAAGTTCCGCAAAGCTGACGGCAAATGGCGTGGACAGCGCCTCGTTCGAAGCGCGCGCCTCCTCCAGCGGAGACCTCGAGCTAAATGGCTCGGCCGGGGCCGCCAAACTCCACGCATCGTCAAGTGGCGATATTCTTGCCGTCGCCTTCCATGCCGAAACGCTCGACATTCATACGTCGTCAAGCGGAGACATTGAAGCGACGTCCTCCGGAACCGGCCTCGTTCAGATAGAGGCATCTTCAAGCGGGGATCTGGAGCTCAACTCGCTGGCCGCCGCGGAGTTCCTGATCAAAGCCTCTTCCAGCGCCGATCTCGAATTGGCCGGCCAGTGCGCCAGCATCAAAGTCGAAGCCTCCTCCAGCGCAGATGTGGATGCGATCGACCTGGCCTGCCGCGCCGCAGACGTGACGGCGTCCAGCAGTGCAGACGTCCGTGTCACGGCCACAAAGTCTGTAACTGCACAGGCTTCCAGCAGTGGAGATGTGTTCATTTCCGGCTCTCCGGCAGAACGCGACATTACTCGTTCGAGCGGCGGTGACGTCGATTTCGGCGGCTGATCTGAAGGACAAGAACCATGATGAAGCCCCTGATCGTTTCTACCGTCTTTGCTGCAACGACAATTGCGGCATGGGCCGACACGACAGAGACCTATGATTATACAGGGTTCGATGAACTCGCCGTATCCGCAGGCGTGGAGGTCACCTACGATACCTCCAATGATTACAGTGTTGTCGCGGAATTCAGCGACGGCGGCCCCGACGACATGAAGATCCGGCAGGATGGTAATCGGCTATACATCTCCCGGAAGATGACGTCCGGATGGGGCGACAGAGTCCGCGTAACGGTGCGAGTCACATCGCCGGCACTGAATGCGATCGAAGCGAGCTCCGGCTCAGCTATCGAGGCAACGGGCATCAAGGCCGAAGCGTTTGAGCTGAAAATCTCCAGCGGAGCTTCTGCGGAATTGTCGGGAACGTGCGGCAACCTGAAGCTGAAAGTCAGTTCAGGCGGCGATGCAGACGCGAGAGACCTGCACTGCCGTACCCTAACCGCCACCGCCAGCAGCGGTGGATCAGCCGATGCTTACGCCAGCGAAAGCGCAACTGGCAAAACGTCGAGCGGCGGAAGCGTCGATGTCTGGGGCAACCCTCCTGATCGCTCGGCCAATCACTCCATCAGCGGCGGCAGCACAGAGTTCCACTAGGAAAAATCAAAATCCTCAAGCCGGTAATCTGTCTGAGGCCAGCTGAGGTTCATGTCTTCCAGAGCGCCGCGCACCAGACGAGCAATCATGGCGTTCCGGCGCGTACGGCTGTCCGACGGAATGATGTACCAGGGAGAATGTTCTGTAGAACACCGCTCCACGGCCGTCTCGTAAGCCGCCATGAAATCCTTCCAGAGTGCCCGGTCATCCAGGTCTGACGGGTTGAATTTCCAGTATTTATGCTGTTCCTCGAGACGCTCCCGCAGACGAATCCCCTGCTCCTCATAGCCGACATTCAACATGCATTTGACCATTGTGACTCCGTTTTCGGACAGGTGCTTTTCAAATGCATTGATCTGCTCATACCGCTTCTCAATGTCTTCGGGGCGGGCGAAGCCCCGAACCTTCACGACCAGGACATCTTCATAATGAGACCGGTCAAATATCCCGACATTGCCGTTCTTCGGGATGGCGTTGTGGATCCGCCAGAGATAATCCCGGGCCAGTTCGTTGGAGCTCGGCGCCTTGAACGCCTTCACTTCCATGCCAAGCGGCGTGGTATCTGCAAAAACGGATTTGATCGTGCCGGACTTCCCGGCCGTGTCCATTCCCTGCAACACGACAAGAATCGACCGCTTCTTCTCGGCGTAGAGAATGTCCTTCAGTTCATTGATAACGGCGGCATCCTTTTTCAGGCTGGTTTTCGCCAGGGACTTGTCATCGAACAGGGCCCGGTCACCAGTGTCGCGTTTGGAGAGATCAAACGGCTTTCCCGGCTCCGCCACGAGGTTCTTGCGGACATCTGAAATGCTGGGAATGCTCATAGAATTGAATCTCCAAAGAAAAAGGCCGCACCAGTCTGGCGCGGCCTATTCCGTAGTTCAAGAAACCTGACTGCCTTAAGACGAGTAGAATTCGACCACCTGGGCCGGTTCCATCTTCACCGGATACGGCACGTCAGCCAGCTCCGGGACGCGCGTGAAGGTTGCGGTCATCGCTTTTGGGTCGACTTCGACATATTCCGGCAGGTCACGCTCCGGGCTGCCCAGTGCTTCGAGCACGAGCGCCATGTTGCGGGACTTTTCACGGATCTGGACCACGTCGCCCGGCTTCAGGCGGACCGAACCGATGTTACAGCGGCGGCCGTTGACCAGAACGTGGCCGTGATTGACGAACTGACGGGCAGCGAAGATCGTCGGGACGAACTTGGCGCGGTACACGACGGCGTCGAGGCGCGATTCCAGCAGGCCGATCAGGTTCTCAGCGGTGTTGCCTTTCAGGCGGGCGGCTTCTTCGTAGACACGAAGGAACTGCTTCTCTGTGATGTCGCCGTAGTAGCCCTTGAGCTTCTGTTTCGCCATCAGCTGCATACCGAAGTCGGACGTCTTGCTGCGGCGGTTCTGGCCGTGCTGTCCGGGCTTGTAGTTGCGCTTGTTGACGGGGGACTTCGGGCGGCCCCAGATGTTCTCACCGACGCGACGGTCGATCTTGTACTTCGCGCTATGGCGACGTGACATGGTAGTACCTCATTGTCGACGCGGACCGGTGGGCAAGCTCATCTGGCCCACGATTTCAACGGCGGTTCCGCACCATCCCGTTCTGAAGCGGCGGGTAAAACACCAAACCAGTGCTTCCGTCAAGCCGCGTACCTGCTACAGGTACTGCAATAAAAACGGGAGGAATACATGGGTTTACTAGACGGCCGCGTGGCCATTGTGACGGGGGCCGGCAGCGGCATTGGCCGGGCAGCAGCGGTGGCTTTGGCCAAAGAAGGTGCGGCGATCTTCGCGACCGATATCGATCAGACCGGACTAAAGCAGACTTACGACATGATCATATCGGACGATGGACGGATCGAGACCATGCTCCAGGACGTCACCGATGAAGCCCTATGGGACACTGTAATCGCCCAAACAGAAGCAAAGCTCGGCAAGCCGTCCATCCTGGTCAACAATGCCGGCATCGCGGTCGGCGGCCCTATTCCGGACTTCTCCCTCGATGACTGGAAGAAGCAGATGGCGGTGAATGTCGACAGCGTCTTCCTCGGCACCCGCGCGGCGATACGAGCGATGAAGGACACGGGTG
Source organism: uncultured Hyphomonas sp. (assembly GCF_963678875.1). Classification (NCBI taxonomy): domain Bacteria; kingdom Pseudomonadati; phylum Pseudomonadota; class Alphaproteobacteria; order Hyphomonadales; family Hyphomonadaceae; genus Hyphomonas; species uncultured Hyphomonas sp. Next base: position 1,974,604 of record NZ_OY787456.1, read on the forward strand.
GGTCGATCATAAACCTGTCATCCGTCGCGGGTCTGCGTGGAGCCGCAGGACTCAGCGCCTATTGCGCATCCAAGGGTGCGGTGCGTCTCTTCACCAAGTCAGCGGCGGTCGAATGCGCCCGGGCCGGCATGGGCATCCGGGTAAACTCTGTCCATCCGGGTATCATCGACACCCCCATCTGGCAGAAGTCCATTGTCGAGGGAATGCCGGTGGAGATGATGGCAGGCGGTGCAAATGCAGTCGATCCTGAAATGCTTGGCGCTGCGGCCTCTCCCATGGGACGCCCTGGCCACCCCTCGGAGGTGGCTGACATGATCGTCTACCTCGCATCGGACAAATCCAGCTACGTGAATGGACAAGAACTTGTGGTCGACGGCGCCATGACCGCAGGCGGGTAAACCGAGCCGCCCACAACTTAAACGATCGCCGTGCCGGGATTTTGGAGGGGGCGGGAAACCTTGGTCGCTTGCATTCGGCGCCACGACCCGCCCTTGTCGGCCTCGCATCTGGCCATTTGCAATGGTCTTTGAACAATCCTGATGAGGGAAAACGGTTCGGGCGTACATTAGGTATGCCCGAATCGCCCCGCATTCCTGTTGCCATTGTTCCGCTCAGGTTCAATTCCTGAACAGGATTTGTCCATTGCAGCCAGAAGGACATGCTTAATATTCGCGAATCTGTCTTTCTGACGTCGAATCTTTCACGTGCGAAATGAAAAGCTTTGCGCGATGAAGATCTGGCCGGTAAGTCCGAAGTGCAGAAAACACTACAGGTTCGAAGACAGCATCATCCAAGTTGCTCGCTTTGCTCACTGTGAAAGACGGGTTTTCGACAACGGGCGTATTCCGTTCGTATAGTTTTAAATAGCGACTGCGTAGAATTGTGCAGTGAGATGGCAAGAAGTGTCCTGGATGATGAACGTGTGTACCACGATCATTGAGAACCCGCGCCTCCCGGTCAGCCTGGTGCTCTCCGCGGACGAGGTCAGAGCGGTCGCAAACACCGATACACAATCGTCGGGCACAGCGACCCTGCCCCCCATTTATCCGGAATGGTTGGGCGACCGGGCGTTTTCTGCGACGCACGGAGCGAGATTCAACTACGTGGTTGGAGAGATGGCGCGCGGCATCGCTACGCCACGTATGGTTGTCGAAGCTGTACGCGCCGGATGTGTGGGCTTCTATGGAAGTGCCGGCCTTGCCCTTGAAGAAATCGAGCGCGGATTGCGCAAGATCAAGGCTGAACTGGACGCCAGCCAGATCAACTGGGGCGCCAACCTGATCCATACGCCGCAACAGCCCGGCTATGAGGCAGCTGTCGTGGACCTCTTCCTGCGGGAGGGCGTACGGCGCGTGTCGGCGTCCGCTTACATGCGGCTTTCTCCTGAAATCGTCCGTTACACCGCTCTGGGTCTTCAGCGCGGCCCGGATGGAGACATCATCCGGACGAACCATGTTTTTGCGAAAGTTTCCCGCGCCGAGGTCGCCGAGCAATTCCTCGCGCCCGCGCCAGCGTCCATCCTGAAATCGCTTCTTGAGGCCGGCGCGATTTCTGAGGCGCAAGCAGAGCTTGCTGCCCGCGTCCCTGTTGCCGCAGAAATCACCGCCGAAGCTGATTCAGGCGGACACACTGATCGACGGTCTGCCGCCCCGCTCTTCTCATCAATCTGTGCCGCCCGGGACCGTGTTGCCACCAAGACCGGGATTGATCCAAACACGATCCGGATCGGACTGGCCGGAGGGATCGCCACCCCGCATGCGGTTGCAGCAGCGTTCAGCATGGGGGCAGCCTATGTCCTTACCGGGTCCATCAATCAGGCCGCTGTAGAGTCCGGCCTTTCCCTGCCCGGACGCCAGCTGTTGGCGAAAGCCGGCCCGGCCGATGTGGCCATGACGCCTGCTGCGGACATGTTTGAACAGGGTGTAGAGGTTCAGGTCCTGAAACGCGGAACCCTGTTTGCTCCGAGAGGCAAAAAACTGTTTCAGCTCTACCGCTCCGGCGCTGCCTTCGAGACTCTGGCCCCCAAGGACCAGGCGTGGATCGAAGACGTACTGGGCGAACCCTTCGAAACCGCCTGGCAGGCAACACGCGAATACATCCGGACTGTGAACCCCAAAGAGGCCGAACGGGCTGAATCTGACGGCAACAAGCGTCTGGCGCTTGTCGCGCGGCGGTACCTGTTTTCCGGGGCGCAACTCGCGCGTGAGGGCGACCCGGCCCGATTGGCAGACTACCAGATCTGGTGTGGACCGGCTCAAGGTGCGTTCAATGAATGGGTGGCGGGCACCTTCCTGGAAGACATTTCCAATCGCACCGTTCGCCAGATCGCCTGGAACCTGATGGAGGGCGCGGCCCGTATTACCCGCGCATCGCAATTGCGCGCTGTAGGCGTCGCGGTTCCCCCATCTGCCTTCAACTATGTGCCGCAACAATTTGCTCAATCGGAGGCTGCGTGATGCCCAAACAGACCGCTGCGCCTGTCGCCATCGTCGGTCTTGGTTCTGTGTTTCCCGGACGCGGTGACGTTACGGGGTTCTGGCGGGACCTGTTTGAAGGCCGGGACCTGATCACCGATGTGCCGCCCAGCCATTGGCTGGTTGAGGATTACTATGATGAAGACCCGAAAGCCAAAGACCGGACCTATGGCCGGCGGGGCGGCTTCATCAATCCGCTCGCTTTCGATCCGCTCTATTTCGGCATCCCGCCGAAAGCGATGGAGGGAACGGATTCCGCACAGTTGCTCGCGCTGATCGCTGCGCAGATGACGCTGGAAGATATTGAGCGTGACTCTGGCGGCATGATCGACAAATCACGCACAAGCATCATCCTTGGCGTGGCATCAGCGACGGAGATGACCGCCCACATGGCCGGACGTCTCCAGCGGCCATCCTGGATCGATGCCATGCGCCAGGCTGGCCTACCGGAAAGCCAAGTCCAGGATATCGCCCGGAAAATCGAAGACCACTACGTCGACTGGCAGGAAGCAACCTTCCCCGGCCTGCTGGGCAATGTCATTGCCGGCCGGATCGCGAACCGGTTTGATCTGACGGGAAGCAACTACGTCACCGACGCGGCCTGCGCTTCAAGCCTCTCAGCCTTGCAGATCGCACTGCACGAACTGCGCGCCGGAGATAGCGACACAGTTCTGACAGGTGGCGTGGACGCCCTGAACGACATCCTGATGTATATGTGTTTCTCCAAGACACCGGCCTTGTCGCCATCGGGGGACTGCCGGCCGTTTTCGACCCGTGCAGATGGCACGATGCTGGGAGAAGGCATCGGTATGCTCGCATTGCGTCGGCTGGATGACGCCGAGCGGGATGGAAACAAAATCTATGCGGTCATCAAGGGCCTGGGCGGCGCGTCGGATGGCAAAGGAACGGCGATCTACAGCCCGGTCCCTCACGGACAGGCCCGGGCCCTGAAACGCGCCTATGAGCAGGCGGGATATGATCCGTCCACAGTCGACCTTGTTGAGGCGCACGGCACCGGAACCAAAGCGGGCGACAAGGCCGAAATCGAAGGACTTCATCTCGTGTTCGGCGAACATGCCGGGAAAGAGCCCTGGTGTGCGATCGGCTCCGTCAAAGCCCAGATCGGGCACACAAAGGCAGCGGCCGGCTCTGCAAGCCTGATCAAGGTAGCCCATGCCTTGAGCCGAAAAGTATTGCCCCCGACTATCAAGGTTGAAGAACCCGCAGACGCCATCAAGAACAGTCCGGCATTCTATCTCAACACAGAGGCCCGCCCCTGGATTTCTTCCAAAAAGCGCCCCCGCCGGGCATCCGTAAGTTCGTTCGGGTTCGGAGGAAGCAACTTCCATGTGACCCTTGAAGAATACACTGGGCCGAATGCCGTAAAACCCTGGCGGACCCTGCCTTCTGAACTGTTTCTCTTCTCTGCAGAAACCGAGGCAGCGCTCGCGTCTCAAATGGAAGCGTTCCGGTCCGGAATATCAGATGATGGTTTCGCATTCCGCGCTTCGGAAGCACAAAGTGTTTTTGATCCCACAGCGCCAGCCCGGGCGGCGATCGTCGCGCAATCTCCAGAAGACCTGGTCGCAAAGGCAACCAGTGTCACAGACGCCCTGCAGAAAGGTGAAATTGGCTCCCGCCCTCTGAAGTCTGGTTGCCACGTGTCGCTGGATCCCCCGACCGACGGCAAAGTCGCTTTCATGTTCTCCGGTCAGGGCAGCCAATACGTCAACATGGGCGCTGATCTCGCAATGGCCTTCCCGGAAGCGAGAAAGATCTGGGATGATGCGGCGACCCACAAACACGCTGGGGCGTTGAAGCTTCACAGGCTGGCATTTCCACCAGCGGCCTTCGACCAGGTCGAACATGGCGACCAGACCGACCGGTTGAAAGCCATGGAGCATGCACAACCAGCCATCGCGGCGGTTGCCCTGTCGCATCTCGCCCTGCTCGCTCAATCCGGCATCAGGGGCGATATGGCCGCCGGGCACAGCTTCGGCGAGATCATGGCTCTGCACTATGGCGGCGCGATGAATATGCAAGGCGCCCTGTCGGCCGCTATCGATCGTGGCGCTCTGATGGCCAAAGCGGCCCAGTCCAGTTCAGGTTCCATGATGGCCGTTCAGGCAGCTTCAGAAGACGTCGGACACATCATCGCCCGCTTCAGCCCGGACCTTGTCCTGGCCAACGACAACGGCCCCAGCCAGGTGGTACTTTCCGGGCCGACAGATATTGTGAACAGCGCCCTTGAGGCGTGTACTCAGGAAGGCCTCAAAGCTCGCCTCCTGCCGGTGGCTACCGCTTTCCACTCCAGGATTGTGGCCTCTGCCGTTGATCCGTTTGCATCAACCCTGAAGAAATTGCGCCCGCGCAAACCTTCGCTACCTGTATATGCAAATGCGACGGCAGAACCATACGCCACCCCCGCAACCCAGATGCCTGAGGAAATTGCCAATCAGCTCGCCTCGCCCGTCAGGTTCAGGGAATTGGTTGAACGCATGTATGCGGACGGTGCCCGGATATTTGTGGAAGTCGGACCAGGTTCGGTGGTCACAGGTCTGGTGGACGATGTCCTCGGATCCCGCCCGCACAAATCCTTTTCACTCGACAACAAGCGTGTGAACGGTGTGACGCAATTCCTGTCCACGCTGGGTGCATTGTCCGTTGCAGGCTTATCCGTTGATTTCGCATCACTGTTCGAAGACCTGCCGGCCGAACCGCCTCGTCCAGCCCCGCCGAAGCATGCTGTCATGATTTCGGGAGCCAATTATGGAAAGCCCTACCCGCCGCCGGAAGGCGCCGCTGGGAAAGCTTTGCCTAACCCGGAACGGAATCCAAATCCCGTTGCCGATACACCCTCATCATCAGCAGGGCGCCATCAACAAACTCCCTCTCCCCAACTGTCCACCAAACCCAAGTCCCAGGAACAAGTCATGCCGGATTCATCCTACTCGTCGTTCCCATCCATGCCGTCCTACGAACCTTCCGGGTCAGCGGGAGAAACGCCGGCTGAACGGGTGTTGATGGAAGTATCGCGCCGACATTCGGAATTCATGAGCATGGCCTCATCCGCCCATGCTGCTTATCTGAACACCGTCTCTCAGGTGATGAGCGGAACGGCTGCGTCGCCAACCCAACCGGCCAAAGCGCTCCCCATGCCCGCGCCAGCGCCTGCGGCACCAACGGCTCCTGCACCGCGTCAGCCTGAACCGGTTGTTGAACAGGCGTCCGCCTTCGCTCGCCCAACCGCAGCACCCACCGAAACACCTCGCCCTCAACCAGCAGCGGCGCCGATGAAGACTGCCCCCCTGGCAGCCGCACCTTCGAAAAATCCACCACCACCAAAGCCCGCGCCCGTTGCCGCAGCTCCCGAACTGGATGCGGTCGCGCTCGTCCGCGGGATCATTGCGGATAAAACCGGCTATCCGGAAGACATGCTGGACGTGGACATGGACCTGGAGGGAGAACTCGGTGTGGACTCCATCAAGCAGGTGGAGATCCTCTCGACAATTCGGGAACAGCTTCCTGACCTGCCAGAAATCGATCCCGAACGCCTCGTTGAACTTCGCACCATCGCGGCAATTGCTGAGATGGTGTCCGGCTCGGATAAAGATCCGCAAGCTGAGCCAGTAAAGCAAGCCGCGCCGGTCAAGGCACCCGAGGCCGCTTCAACTGTTCAATCCAGCACCCCAAATGCAAATGGCGCCATTACTCCGGATATCGTCCGATCCCTGATCGCAGACAAAACCGGCTATCCCAGCGATATGCTGGAAGATGACATGGATTTGGAAGGTGAGCTTGGCGTCGACTCCATCAAGCAGGTGGAGATCCTGTCTGCACTCCGTGAGCAACACCCGGACCTGCCGGAAGTCGATCCGGAAGTTCTGGTGGAACTCCGGACCATCAGGGCGATCGCTGATTTTTTTGCCTGAGGGGCGGCACGCCTGAACCGGCGGTCCGTCCCGGCGCGACAGACGCAGGGAATGCGCCATATCTGAATGCCGTGCGGGTTCTTCAGTCTGCACGCGTTGCAGGCGACGACCCTTCACCTGCATTGAAGCGACTCGGCCTCATTCAGATCACGAGCGCGGCCCCGGAATATGCCGAAGCAATCCAAGATGCCATTGAAGCAAATGGTGGTGACGCCAAAATCGTCTCAGCGCCACAACATCCCGGCTTGTGCCTGTTCACCGAAGGATTAGTGGAGCGTGCGCCGGCCGAACGGGATTATTTGGCACTGCAAGCGGCTCTGCAGTCCTATGGCGATGTCCATGCCGTCATGCTGAACCGCGCAGCGGCTGATGCCCTGCACGATATTGGTGGTCTTTCCGGTCTTTGCCGTTCCATCAGAATCGAACGGTCGGACAAGCAGGTATTTGCCCTGTCCTTCCATGATACCCATTCCATCCATGAGGACGCCAGAAACATTGTTCGGGCACTGAGCCTCCCGCGCGATGATTACACGCTGACGCAAAGGGGCGTTTGTCGTGACGTCCCAAGTGAAGAGGTCAGCCCGCCACCCACGTCTGCATCTCTTCCCGGCACTCCTGTCTGGTTGGTCTCTGGCGGGGCCCGGGGTGTGACAGCTGACTGTACGATTGAACTCGCCAGGCGCACGGGAGGGAGCTTCATCCTGCTTGGCCGCTCGGATGTCACCTCGTGGCCGTCATGGCTTGAGCCGGAAACAGACCTGAAGGCGCTTCGCGGTGCCTTGGCCCGAAACAAATCTCATCCTGATGTTCCGCCAACGCCCAAAGAGATCGACCGTTACGCCAGAAAACTGTTGGCGGGTGCAGAAATCACCTCGACCCTGAACGCAATCGAGGCAGTTGGAGCCAGGGCGCGTTATGTGCAAGTCGATATCGGGAACCAGGTAGGCCTTCGCGCCGAGATAGACCGTCTTGTGACGGAAGAAGGCACAATCACGGGGCTTATTCACGGCGCAGGCGTGTTGTCCGACGGCCTTGTCGACCAGCTTGATCTGAACAGCTTCGAAACCGTGTTTGCTCCGAAAGTCACGGGATTGGAGACCATTCTTTCCTGTCTCGACCTACAGGCCCTGACTCACATAGGTTTATTCTCCTCAGCGTCTGCAGTCTTCGGAAACCAGGGACAGGCGAATTACGCCGCCGCAAATACGTGGCTCAACAATGTTGCTGTCCAACTCGCCGCCACAATGCCCGCTACCCAAGTTAAGGCGTTTTGCTGGGGGCCATGGCACGGAGGCATGGTCGACGATGCCTTGGCTCGCATGTTTGCCGAGCGTGGCATTGGCCTCATCACGCGCCCGGAAGGCGCGCGCATCTTCGCAGACCAACTTCTCAACGCCCCTCATGATCAGGTCCGTTTCGTTGTGGGCGATGAATGGGGCGACGTATGACCCCCTTTGAGCCTGTCGCGATTGTCGGACAGGGCTGTGTTTTGCCTGGTGCGCATTCGCCCGATCATCTGTCCAAAATAATTTCAGACCGCAGAGTTGTTTATGGCAAAGTCGACTCCACCGATCTGGGGCTTACGGACGACGATAAAAACAAGCATCCTTTTGTTTCGGGACGCGTGAGGGGTTTTGAAAGCGTCTTTGACCCTGAGCATTTTCGGCTGAAGTCCATTGCTGCCAATGAGTTGGACCCGGTCTGCAAATGGCCGCTTCAGGCAGCGCTTGATGCATGGGAAGATGCATCAAGCCCGAAGGTGAAACCTTCGGCACTGGGTGTTTTCGTTGCAAACCTTTCCTATCCGTCAGCGGGACATGTGGAATTCGCGTCCCGGCTCTGGAGCCGCGAAGCCCTTCCCCCAGCACATTTCACTTTGAATTCGGCTTTGCCGTCCCGCCTGATCGCCGAAGCGTTACGCTCTACCGGTCCTTGCCTTTCACTCGATGCCGCGTGTGCGTCCTCCCTTTACGCAATCGACATCGCCTGCAGGAAACTGCAAACCCGGCAGATAGACTGCGGCCTTGTTGCAGGCGTAAACGCCGCCGATAATCTGATCCTGCACATTGGCTTCGACGCGCTGAATGCATTGAGTCCAACAGGCCGGTCCCGACCGTTTGTGAAAGGCGCCGATGGCCTGGTGCCGTCCGAAGGTGCTGCCGCGCTGGTGTTGAAACGCCTGAGTGATGTGCAGCCAGGCGAGAAAGTCCATGGCGTTATCCGAGGTAGCGGCCTTTCAAATGACGGTCGCCGCAAAGGTCTCCTCGCACCCGCTTCGGAAGGACAGGCAGACGCCATGCGACTCGCTCTGGAGAGCGGCAATATTGATCCGCACACAATCCAGTATCTGGAGTGCCACGCCACCGGTACCGCTGTTGGTGACGGCGTTGAAATCTCATCCATTGAAACGGCCTATGCCGGTTGCGAACATTTGCCCCTGGGATCACTCAAGGCGAACACCGGGCATCTCATAACTGTTGCAGGCCTTGCGAGCGTTCTCAAACTGACAGGTGCAATGGCGCGGGAGCACCTGCCGCCCACCCCGTTGGAAGGAGCAGTTCTTGAGCCACTCCGACAGTCAAACCTGAAAGTTTTGTCCAGCCAAAGCGATTGGGAAAAAGGACAATCTCCGAGACGGGCTGCGATTAGCAATTTTGGTTTTGGTGGCAACAATGCGCACCTGATCCTCGAACAGTATCAACCTGCTACGCGGCAAGGCCGCAACAGAGGGTTCAAACCGTCTCCTGCTCCGGACATCGTCATTTGTGCCGCCGCGCTTATGGCCGGCCATGACAGAACAACTGACGCAGTGCTTCGGCGTCTCATGAACCAGCCGGTGAAGCCCTCAGGAAAGCTGGAAGAAATCGGCGCTAACGCTGCAAACGCAAGAACGCCCCCAAACGACTTAAAGCAGGCTGAACCTCAGCAATTGGCAATTTTGTCGACGGTCAGTGAAGCCCTGGAGAAAATTTCATCGATCGATACGGATGAGACAGGCGTTTTTGCGGGCATGGCCTGCGCGGCCGATTCTGCTCGATGGGCACTCAGGGAGAGAATGCAGTCTTCCGGCCATCCTCCGGACGACATCGCCCCGAAGCTCGATGCAGCGATGGTGCTCGGCGCCATGGCGAACATGACGGCGAACCGCATTACGTTCGGACGGGACATCCGCGGCATGGGATACGCCGTGTCGGCGGACGCCGCGAGCGGCCTTGCCGCCATGGACCTTGCGATCGATGCGCTGCGCGCTGGCCGCCTGTCGACTGCTGTCGTCGCGGCGGCTGACTTTGCGACCGAACCAGTCCGCTCAGAAGCGCTGCGCGCGCTGAAAGGGCTGGAGAATCCGGGAGACGCCGCAGCGGCGCTTGTTCTGAAACGACGCGAAGACGCGGAATCCGCCGGAGACCCGATACTGGCTTCAGTCGGGTCGATTGAGTGGAAGAATGCCAAAGCCCGGCAAGAAGCTGATCTGTTCACCTCGCTCTATGGCACAGCTCCGGACGCGGACTCGCTGGTCCGGGTTGCCCTTGAAGTGCTGTTGAATGCTCACAGCCACAAACTAACGCCGGACGGGGCAGTCCCCACCCTATCGCCCAATCGAAAGAAATCCCGGATCTCTGTGCCAGCCGGACGGGCAAATGCCGGCGTCTCAGCGTCGCTCGCGCTGGCACCGCCCATGGTAATGCCAGATCCATTGAGACCGCCCCCCCACCTTTTCCACGCCGCAGCGGGCAGCAGGCAGACACTCGGAGACAGGCTGCTGGCCGGGCGCGAAGGCGGACGGGGAAACTTCCGGATCGCGCTTGTTGCCTCGGGCAATGACGAAATCACCCGCCTGCGTACAGACGCAGCAAAGCAACTCGCACGAGGTGAAGCGCCGGACGGCGAAGGAGTTTACTACGGCGAGGGTGAGCCAGAAGGCGAGCTCGCGTTCATGTTTACCGGCTCCGCCGCGGTCTATCCGAGAATGGCCAGGCGCCTCCTGATGGCGTTTCCCGAAATCCGGAAAAAACTCTCGAAACTGTCGCGCGCGGAAGAGATCGCCGCCCTGCTATCGCATGCAAGCCTGTCGGAATTCGAACAGCTTTGCGCCGGTACGCTCGTCAGCCAGGCACATGCCATTCTCTGGCTGGATATTCTGAAAGTAAAACCAGACGCAGCGATCGGACTGTCCTTGGGAGAGTCCAACGCCCTGTTTTCCTTTGGGTACTGGAAAGATCCCGGCGCACTCCTCGATGAAATTTCAAACGCTGCCATGTATGAGCGGCATATCGGCGGTGAATTCGAAACCGCCAAACAGGCATGGGGCCCGAACGTCCCAACCGATTGGACAAACTGGCGGCTGCAGGCACCGGTTGGAGATGTCCAAGCCGCTCTCCCGCAGCATCCGGGTGTCGAGATCACGATCATTTACACCGACGAAGACTGCATGATCGGCGGCCCGGCGGAGGCTTGCCGAAGTCTCTGCGAAACGTTCGGCAAGCGCGCCGGCGTGAAGATGAACCAGCACCTGATCGTCCATGCCAAGGCCATGCGGCCTTTTGCGGAGACCTGGCGGCGCCTGCATACGCGGGAGGTGCACCGGGGCTCTGGCGTACGTCTCTATGCCAACGCCATCCATGGTGCTTACGAGCCTGAGACGGAGCTTGTCGCCGATATGCTTACCCGGCAGGCGGTTGATACGGTGGACTTTCCCAGGACGGTCCGCCAGGCTTGGAAGGATGGCGTGCGGACCTTCCTGGAGCTTGGGCCGCGTGACACGCTGACCGCCAGTCTCAATAATACTTTGAAAGACCGGCCTTTTAAAGCCATAGCGACTGACCGGATCGAAGCGTCAGACCTTGGCCAGATCGCGCATGCTGCAGCGTTCCTGTTCGCCGATGGCCGCGAAATCGACCTGACGCCCCTGCTCGAAACCCTCACCGCCGCCCAGAAAAACGAGGCCGCGCCTGCCGGCCCATGGAACGCGACAAGACCGGTGCCCTACCCCATGCCAAAGATCACCAAAGCCCTACCGAGCCCTGTTCAGGGCGGACTTCCGCCTGCGCCCAAGCTGCGCATACCGGACTATGCCATGACTATACCGCGCCAACAGGCGATTGCGCCGTGCCGGCCGCCGGAGCCGGTTCCGGGCAAATGCTCTGAGCCACCGCAGAAGGTGGTCAGCGGCACAACCGCGCTAAAACCCCGGGCGCCGACCGGCCCGAAGCGCGACCGGCAAGATGTCGAGTCTTCCGCTCGAGGGAGCATGTCAGACTTCTTCGGACCCGCATTCAAGGCGCAGGATTCCTTTGCCCGGCAAGTCCGCTTGCCAGCCCCTCCGCTTCTTCTGGTGGACAGAGTGACGGGTATCGACGCGGCTCCAACGGAAGAAGCCGGCGGCGTGATCTGGACCGAGACCGACCTCTCGAACCATGCGGATTTCATCCATGATGGCCGCATCCGCCCCGGCCCCCTCATCGAATGCGGACAGGCAGACCTGACACTGATCGGCTGGATGGGCGCGGACCTGCGCAACCAGGATGAACGGGTTTACCGCCTGCTGGGATGCGAGATCACTTTCCATGAGGGTGGGTTGCCGAGCGTCGACGATACGTTGGGATTCCAGATCGAGATCACCGGACACGCCGAACTGGGCGGGGTACGGATGTTCTTCTTCCAGTATGACTGCCGCACGAATGACCGTCTGGCGTTCTCGGTCCGCAATGGCCAGGCCGGCTTCTTCACGGACCAGGAACTCTCCAACAGCAAGGGCGTCATCTGGGACGCCGCCAAAAACCCGCCACCGACCTCCGAACCGGCCGCCTTCGAGCCTCAGCGCGTCAGTGCCAAAAGGAAGTTTTCTGAAGAAGACATCAATGCCTTCCGGAGCGGCGACGCCTATGCCTGTTTCGGTGACGATTTCGAGCTATGTGCCGCGCACTCCAACCCGCCGCACATCCCGGGCGGCAAGCTGGCGCTGTTCGACGACATCATCGCCTTTGACCCGCAAGGCGGCCCGTGGAAACGGGGCTATCTTCGCGCCCGTGCCGCTACACCGGCCTCAACATGGTTCTATGATGGGCACTTCCATAACGATCCCTGCATGCCGGGTACGTTAATGGCCGAAGCTGCGGTTCAGGCGCTGGAATTCTATGCCGCTGCCGTGGGGCTGACCGTTGAACGGGACGGTTATGTCTTCGAGCCTGTTCCCGAACACACCGCGAAATTCGTTTGCCGCGGACAGGTCATCCCGGACAAGGACCATCAGGTCACGTACGAAGTCTTCATTGACGAAATTGTCGATGGAGAAACTCCGGAAGTCTACGCCTCCCTGCTTGCACGTTGCGATGGGCACAAGGTGTTTCATTGTCCTCGCTTCGGTATCCGGTTGCGCCGCAACTGGCCTGCACCACGCGTAGACGCCCATCCGCTTCTGATTGGCCCGGAGCGGGAAAGCCGCGGCGATCAGGCTGCCCTGCTGGACTGCGCCAATGGCGCGCCGTCAGCAGCCTTTGGCGACATGTACCGGCGTTATGACGATCAGGGGAATGTTCCGCGCCTTCCTCAGCCGCCCTATCATTTCATTTCCCGCGTGACTTCGGTTTCCACGCGTCCGGCCGAGGAAACGCTCGGCGCCACGATGACGGCAGAATACGATATTCCCGCCGATGCCTGGTACTTCGACGACAATGTGAATGGCACGATGCCATTCGCCGTTCTTTGTGAGATCGCCCTCCAGCCCTGCGGCTGGCTTGCAAGCCATTCCGGCTTTGCATTGGTCGGCACGCTGCGCTTCCGAAACCTTGAGGGCGACGGCTTCCTTCATATGGAAGTCGGCCGGAATGACGGGATGCTGAAAATTCGCAGTACGCTGACCAGTATTTCCAAGGTGGGTCCGATGACCCTGGTGTCTTTCGATGTCGAAGTCACCACCGGCGACGGGCGGAAGGTTCTGGATCTCAAGACCCAGTTCGGGTTCTTTCCGCCATCCTCCCTCGTCCGGCAGGCAGGCCTTCCGGCGAAACCACATTTCAGCGAAGCCTTCGACCTGCGACCCGCTTCGATGCAGATCGACATGGAAGAGCCTCGGGCGGCGGGCCGGATGCAAATGATCGACGAGGTGGATTTCTGCGACCCGGATGGCGGCGAAGCCGGTCTCGGCCTGATCCGTGCGCAACAGTATGTCGATCCCTATGCCTGGTATTTCAAGGCGCATTTCTACCAGGATCCGGTACAGCCGGGCTCGCTGGGATTGGATGCTCTGGTCCAGGCCCTGACCCAGCTCGTCTGGAAGAAGGGACTGCACAATAGCATGTCCCGGCCGCACCTGACCACGCTCGCGCCCAACGCGCAGATGAAATGGAGCTATCGCGGACAGGTCACGCCGGAACGCAAGACCGTGACGAGCGTCATGGAGATCCTCAGCATCGAGGACCGGGGCGACAATATCCTGATTACCGCACGGGGCAGCCTGTGGCGGGACGGCCTACGCGTCTATGAAGTGGGGCCTATGAGCGCATCACTCACAGACCTTGGCTAACCAGCGACGGCACGGGATACGATCGTCTGTTCGGTCCGATGGGTTTCGACGATGAGACTCAGGCCGTCATGTTTGATGCTGAACTGATCCGTCTGACAGGTGACGAACTGGCCCGGTAAACGGATACGACGCGCACCGCCTTTCAGGCCAGTGCCTGCGGCTTTCAGGATGGCTTCCTTCGCAGTCCAGCACCGGAAGAATGTATCCCCTCCGGTGCTTCCGGTCATGACGGCGTGAATGGTGCGAGCCTCATCCTCTTCGGACAGCATGTTCAGCATCGGCTCCCAGCTGAGAGGGCGGACAAACTCCACATCTACACCGACTGCGCCGGCGCGGGACAGCGCGAGCGCATTCCAGCCTTCGCTGTCCGAAAAGCTGACCGAAACACCTGGAAAATCCGGCAAGCCGGGCTTGCCCTGAGTATCATGCACAATCCGGATCTGGCTGGCGTCCTTGCCCAGCAGTTGGGACAGAAGGTATCTACGTCCCTGGAGACTGGCCGCCAGCAAGCCGCGCCCGTTCGCTGACAAGAGGCGCGCGATGCGCACATGCTCAGCATCGCTCAGCATCACAGTGCCGAATTCCTTGGCGCGGGACCGCCAGACCCACGCCCCGTCGGCGCCAGGAACTGGCGCAGAGAATTCTACTATGGGCTGGAACACTTCGAGCATCGATCCGATCCTCTAAGCCGCCTCACTGGTCATGACCAGCCACAGCAAAGTTTCTTGCCGAACCGCTGAATCGAGCCAGATGGACCGCGGTGGCGGAGAGGAAGGGATTCGAACCCTCGATACGCGTTAACGTATACGCCCTTAGCAGGGGCGCGCCTTCAGCCACTCGGCCACCTCTCCAGCGCGGACTGCCGGTCTATTGAATGGACGGCATAACCGCAAGCCCTCATCGTCGTATGGGCTGCGGTTGTTGGGATATTGCCCGATTCCCTACGTGTCACCGGTCTGCCAATGACTGTATCCAGACACCCGTCCTGTGATACTTACGTATTCCCGCATCAGACTGCACGGTTAGGCAGGAAAAATGACCGAATATTTCAAACCCGTTCCGTTTCCGCTCTGGCAGGAGGACAAGCTCGCTTTCGCCGATGCATTGGGCCAATCGTTCCGCGAGACCGGTTTCGCGGTCATTTCGGACCATCCGGTGTCCCAGGACGTCATCGATGCCAACTTGGAGGCGACCAAGGACTTTTTTGCCCTGCCGGAAGAAACCAAGCTCAAATATGACGGCCGCGAAGGCGGGGGGCAGCGGGGTTACACGGCATTCGGCGTCGAGAACGCCAAAGGCAAGGCAGAGGCCGACCTGAAGGAATTCTGGCATACTGGTCGGGCTTTGCCGGCAGATTCTCCCTACCGCGAAACCATGGCCGACACGCCTGCCGTGCCGGAAGTTCCGGATTTCGATCAAGCAACGCGCGGCCTGTACGATGCGCTGGACACATTCGGGCGCCAGCTGTTGCGCGCCGTGGCGCTTCACCTGAAGCTGGAAGAAAGCTGGTTCGAGAACAAGGTCGACGTCGGCAACTCCATCCTTCGCCTCCTTCACTATCCGCCACAGACCAATCCGCCACCGGAAGGCTCTGTCCGCGCTGGAGCGCACGAAGACATCAACGTCATCACCCTCCTGCTGGGCGCTGAAGAAGCCGGCCTGGAAGTGAAACACCGCTCTGGAAAGTGGCTCGCCGTCAGTCCGCCGCCCAATGCTCTGGTGATCAATTGTGGAGACATGCTGCAGAGGCTGACTGCAGGCGTCTTGCCATCGACGACCCACCGCGTCGTGAACCCCTCACCGGAGCGCTCACGGTTTCCCCGCTACTCGACCCCCTTCTTCCTGCACTTCAATCAGGATGTGATGATCGAAGCCCTTCCAGGCTGTGTAGCAGAAGGCGGCAAGGCTGAACCGCCGATTACCGCGCAGGACTATCTGATGGAACGCCTGCGCGAAATCGGGCTCGTCAAAGCCTGATGTCAGAAATCGTCCGTAATCTGATTTAAGCTCAGATCAATCCGGCGAGCGGCGAACTCGGATCGGCATACATCTTCTTCGGCATGCGTCCGGCGAGATAGGCTTCCCGGCCAGCAATAACGGCGTGCTTCATGGCGGACGCCATCAGGACCGGGTCCTTGGCGGCGGCAATTGCTGTGTTCATCAGGACGCCGTCGCAGCCGAGCTCCATGGCGATTGCCGCGTCAGATGCCGTACCGACCCCCGCATCGACGATCACCGGAACGCGGCTTTGCTCGACAATCAGGCGGATGTTGACCGGGTTCATGATTCCCAGCCCTGAGCCGATCAGGGACCCAAGCGGCATGATTGCGCAGCAGCCCGCCTCTTCCAGCATTTTGGCGTATACCGGATCATCGGAACAGTAGACCATGACCTCGAACCCGTCCGCGATGAGCGCCTCTGCAGCTTTCAGCGTCTCCGGCATGTTCGGATAGAGCGTCTTCTGGTCCGCCAGGACTTCCAGCTTCACCAGGTTCCAGCCGCCAGCCTCCCGGGCGAGCCGCAGCGTGCGCACGGCTTCGTCTGCGGTAAAACAGCCCGCCGTGTTTGGCAGATAGGTGAATTCGTCCGGCTTCACGAAGTCCGTGAGGCGCTCCTCGTTCGGATTCGACAGGTTTACCCGTCGAAGCGCGACCGTCACGATCTCCGCGCCGGCTGCGCGCGCCGCATCCGCGTTCTGCTGGTAGGAGGCATATTTCCCAGTGCCCACGATGAGGCGCGAGGCATAGGACTTTCCGGCGATGATCAGAGGGTCGTTCAAAGGCTTGTTCCAATTTTGCAGAGGGGCTTTTCGTACAGGATAGGCGCGTCAGCCGCCACCAACGAACTGCACCACCTCGATGCGGTCACCGTCCTCGATGACGGTTGAGGCATGTTCGGATTTTGGAACAATTTCAAGGTTCCGCTCGATCGCGACCCCGCGCGAATCCCGACCGTCATCCGCCGATACCATGGCGACCAGCATCGCCACAGTCGTGCCCTGGGCAATTTCGCGGGCTTCCCCATTCAGCGTTATCTTCATCCGCTGCAACTCCGTGCGTCAGCAGGCCTTGCCTTGCCCGGCGTTACAGCGCAAGACAACACCCCATGGTGAAGCCGATATATGTCCTCGGGGGCCCGAACCTCAACCTGCTCGGAACGCGGGAACCGGATATTTATGGCCGGGATACGCTTGATGACATTCACAATCGCCTGAAGGCGCAGTCTGGCGGCACGCCGATCGAGGCCCGTCAGACCAATTCCGAAGGCGAACTGGTGACCTGGATACAGGAAGCATCCCGGGAGGCTTCTGCCGTAATTCTCAATGCCGGCGCCTATACGCACACATCCGTCGCGCTCCACGATGCGCTGCGGGCCTGCAACGTGCCGGTGGTTGAAGTACACTTGTCGAATCCCGCCGCACGCGAGGCTTTCAGACAGGTGAACTACGTCGCGCCTGCTGTGAATGCATCGATTGCGGGTCTCGGCGCGTATGGTTATGAGCTTGCCCTGATGGCCGCGCTAAAGCTGTCGGGAACATAAGGACGATAGAATCCATGAGCACTGGCAAGAACAAGCTGGACACCGGACTTGTCCGGGAACTCGCCGCCATCCTGCGTGAAGCGGATCTTGGTGAGATTGAAGTTGAACACGAAGGCCTGCGCGTGCGGGTCAGCAAGCCGACTCCGCAGGTCGTGCAGGCTGCAATGGCCGCACCCGCGCCCGTCGCGGCCGCACCTGTAGCTGCCGCCCCCGCAGCGGCTGCTCCGGCCGAAGCCGCTGCCGAAACCCCGGACAATGCCATCAAATCGCCGATGGTCGGCACCGCCTACCTCTCTCCGGAACCCGGCGCCAAAGCGTTTGTTTCGGTCGGCGACAAGGTAAAAAAAGGCGACACGCTGATGCTGGTCGAGGCCATGAAGACCTTCAACCCGGTCGAAGCCGACCGCGCCGGCACAGTGAAAGCGATCTACGTTTCCGATTCACAGCCTGTCGAATTTGGCGAACCGCTCATTCTGATCGAGTAGCATGACCGAACAACGCACCATCCATAAGGTCCTCATCGCGAATCGCGGTGAGATCGCGCTGCGCATTCACCGCGCCTGCAAGGAAATGGGCCTTGCCACGGTCGTCGTGCACTCCGAGGCCGACCGAGATGCCATGGCAGTCCGGCTGGCCGACGAAAGCGTTTGCATCGGCCCGGCGCCCTCTTCCCAGAGTTATCTGAAAAAGTCGCAAATCCTGGCGGCCGCCGAGATCACAGGCGCCGACGCCATCCACCCCGGCTATGGCTTCTTGTCGGAAAACGCCCAGTTCGCGGAAATGGTCGAGGCGCATGGCCTCGCCTTCATCGGACCAACGGCTGAGCATATCCGGATCATGGGCGACAAGATCGCCGCCAAGCAGGCAATGATCGATGCTGGCGTGCCGTGCGTGCCGGGCTCTGATGGTGCCGTCACGTCCATCGCTGACGCCAAGAAAGCGGCGAAAAAGATCGGCTTCCCGGTTCTGGTGAAAGCATCCGCCGGCGGTGGTGGTCGCGGCATGAAGCTGGCCAAGACCGAAGCGGATCTCGAAAACGCCGTCAGGACGGCAAAGACGGAAGCCAAAGCGGCTTTTGGCGACGATGCGGTCTACCTGGAGAAATACCTTCAGGGCCCGCGTCACATCGAAGTTCAGGTGATCGCCGATACGCACGGCAACGTGGCTCATCTCTGGGAGCGCGATTGCTCCCTGCAGCGCCGGAACCAGAAGGTTTTCGAAGAAGCCCCCTCACCAGAGCTGAACCAGGCCCAGCGCGAAGAGATCGGCATGATCTGCGCTAAAGCCATGGAAAAGCTTGGCTATCGCGGCGCTGGTACGATTGAGTTCCTTTACGAAGACGGGCGCTTCTACTTCATCGAAATGAACACCCGTCTTCAGGTGGAGCACCCGGTGACCGAAATGATCACCGGTATCGACCTTGTTCGCGAGCAGATCCGGATCGCTGAAGGCAAGAAGCTTTCCTTCAGCCAGGAAGATGTGCTGCTCGTCGGCCATGCGATTGAGTGCCGGATCAATGCCGAACACCCGGAAACCTTTGTCCCCTCTCCTGGTCTCATCTCGGATTTCCATGCGCCGGGCGGCCCGGACGTACGCCTGGATAGCGCCGCCTATGCCGGCTATCGCATCCCGCCGCACTACGACTCCCTGATCGGCAAGCTGATCGTGCATGGTCGTACACGCCGGGAATGCCTGATGCGTCTGCGACGGGCTCTTTCCGAAATGGTTGTAGGCGGCGTTCACACGACGCTGGACCTGCACCGGCGTCTGGTGGAGAACGAGGACGTCCAGAACGGCGACTACAACATCCACTGGCTGGAGAAATTCCTCGCCGAGAACAAGATCGGCGATTGAGGCAGCCCTGAGGAAAAGGCCTGACGCGGCACAGCGCCGGATAGACACCTGACCAGCAACGTCTCCATATAAGGACCATGTCTGCACGGTTCGGCACAAACGATCTTCTCGCCTGCTATCGCCGGGGTGTTTTCCCCATGGGCGATGCCCGGGATGATCCGAACCTGTTCCTGGTTGACCCGGACATGCGGGGAATCCTGCCGCTGGATGGTTTCCACGTTCCCAAGCGCCTGAAACGACGCGTAAAGCAGGAGCCGTACCGCGTTACCGCCGATACCGCTTTCACACGCGTCATGGAGATGTGTGCGGAAAGCGCGGGCGGGCGTGAGACTACATGGATCAATTCGACGATCCTGAACCTCTACAGCGCCCTTCATCGCGAAGGGCACGCCCATTCAGTAGAATGTTGGGACGACACCGGCGCACTCGTGGGGGGATTGTACGGTGTCGCGCTGGGCGGCGCCTTCTTTGGCGAGAGTATGTTCTCCCGCGCAACGGATGCATCCAAAATCGCGCTGGTTCACCTCGTCGCCCGGTTGATTGAAGGTGGCTTTACGCTGCTGGATGCGCAGTTTCATAACCCGCACCTGGAACAGTTCGGCCTGATCGAAATCCCCAGGGCTGATTTCAAGCGCCGCCTTAAGGCAGCAATGGAAGTCAGTGCGGATTTTTACTGCGGACGATCCGGATCGTCCGGCAGCTTCACGGGATCTGGTGCCGTGCAACGGATCACCCAGATATCATAAACAGGATGCTCCAGTGCGCTCAGGCCTGGGGACGATGCAAACATCCAGCCTGAGAACAGTTCCGGGTTTTCCTCGCTCACCGTGTCCACGTCATTGGCATCCACGGCCGCATCCATGGTCTCCACGGCGACGGGCTGGGTGGAGAAAATCTTGAGGAACGCTGCGCTTTCCGGCGCCTCTTCAGGAGGCGTCTGGTAGCAGACTTCCAGTTCCACCTTCAGCGATCCGAAGACGACGGGCTGCCCGACGACAACTTCGATGTCGGTAGACCGGCCTGTAATCTTGTCGAGCGCGCGCAGCGTGGCCTTGTCTTTCTGGACATAAGTCGCGGCATGCGCCGCCCCTACGAGTCCAGCAACAACGGCTACCGCAGCAAGCGCTCGAAACATCACTGATCTCCGTCCAGAGGATAAGCGTCGTCAGCTTCCGGTGCAGGCTCTGACGCCGCAGCATCATCTCCGCCGCTATTGCCGCCGCCTGATGCGAAGGACGCAAACAGGGTCAGCAGATCGACGCTTCCGCGCGTATACCGGATCTCACCGGAGCCATCTTGCGCGATGTTGTCAAAGCTTCCGCCTGGCTCCAGCGCCACATAGGCGCCGCCCAGCAGGCCATCAGTGGAAATCCGTGCGTCGGTGTCATCCGGAAGCTGCCACTTCTTGTCGAGGCTCATCGTCATGACCGCCTCAAAGCGCTGCGGATCGCCTTCAATCGCTTTGACCACGCCGGCTTTCACGCCCGCGATACGGACATCCGCCCCGCGTTCAATTCCGCTGATGTTGTTGAACCGCGCTTTCAGTTCATAGCGATCAGGCCCAGCAGACGCTTCACCACCGCGCGCAATGGCGAACCAGAGGAAAACGCCGGCGACGGCAACCACAAGCGCACCGACCAGGGTTTCGAACAGCGACTCACGCATCAGGTGACCATGCTTCGTAGTCGCCAGTTGCTTTCTGGCGATGACCGCCACCCGACAAGCTGCCCTTCGGCTTGGTCGCCCAAGGCGTGCCGGTCATGTTCGGTTTGTGATCGGTTTCCCATTCCCGGCGGGTGAGCGGAGACTTGGTCGGCGGCTCATCCACGGTGTGGTGCAGCCAGCCGTGCCAGTCGGCCGGAACCTTGGACGGTTCTGCGAGACCTTTGTACATCACGTAGCGGCGGCGGCGACCTTCGATCGAGGGCTTGCGCTCCTCGAAGTAGCGGTTGCCGTATTCGTCCGTGCCGACGAAAGTGGAACGCCGTCCGATATCGAACGCCGCGCCGAGCGTATGGCCGCTCCACCAGGTAAAGAGTGTCTTCAGCATCGTATGGCCTGTCCTGCCGTGTGTTGGTGGCCGCAATATGGCGGCTCAGGGGCAACTAATCCATAGCCCCGCCGCAGGCAATGCGCCGCAATTTCCCTTCTGCGCAAGGGATCGGAATTGTTGCGCACCGCTTGCCCCCGCGGTGTTCAAGGGTCACGCTTGTCCAAGTGATTCGCTGGGGAGACACGGCATGGACGAGATGCGGGTAACGGAAATCCTGACTGCGGCCGAATCGGACGGCCTGGTGTCGGAACGGACCACTCTGGCGGCGCTATTCCGTGGCGCGGGCCAGCATGCCCGGCCTTTAACCCCGGAATCACTCAAGGCAACCACTGCTGCCTGCTCTGCCGCGGCGTTGGTGAGCGTCTCGCAGCTGGCCTCGGCTGAGATTCTCGAACGATTCGATGATGCGCCGCGAAATGCCGACCTGGCTGAGGCGCTCGCTTCCGGGCTGCCTCAGGACGTTCTCGAAGAGGCGCTGAGACAACCGGGCGGATTCCGCCGTACCGCAGATGCCCTGCGCGCCGCTGCAATGAACGCGGTCGCGCCTGCTCCCGCCATGTTCCAACCCACAACACTGGATCCGGTCCTGGAGCAGCTTCTGGTCGAATCTCTGCTGGAAGGTGCGGAAATTATCCTCACCCAGGAATCGCTGCCTGCAGCAGGAACATGCACCCGTGTCCTGGACATTGCCTTGGCTGTCGGCCCGGACGGGATCGAGGCAGACTATCTTTGCGAAACACTCGAAGCCGCAGCGAATGACATGCCGGATGGCGCCATCATCATCGCCGGCCTTTCGGCTGCTGTGATGTCCCTCGGAATGGACTATGCCTCCCCAGAGGGCGCTGCCGCCGCGGCAGCCCTCTGTTCGCTCGTTCGGGCCGGCACGACCGGAGCCGCCTTCACGGTCACTCAAGCAAAGGCGTTGAACCTCGCGGCCAGGAAAGCCTCAGGCAAGCGCAACTGTAGCGTGCTTGTCTTGCCGATTGCGGATCTTGGTGCCTACCTGCCCGATTGCGAGAGTCATGGCACTGCCCCTCTGGCGACGGTGCTCGCCTATGGTGACGAAACGCCAACCCTCTCCCGTGCCGGGCGACTCGGTATTGCCCATCATGCGCCGGAACGCCTGCCCATGGCCCTGGAACGGATCGCTGCCTCGGGTGAATCGGACCTGGACCGGGCGCTCGGGCTGGACCGTCTGCGTGACCGAGGCTTCACGGATGTGGCTATCGACAAAGTATCACGTGCCCTCGGTGAGGGCCTGCCTTTGAATGCCGCATTTTCCCGCTGGGTGCTCGGCGACGAAGTCATTTCCAGTGACCTGAAACTTGCCCCGGAAGCGTTTGACGCTGATGGCGGCGGCCTCCTCTCCGCCATAGGGTTTTCACGCAAGGACATTCAAGCGGCAGAAACCACCATCGCCGGCGAGAATGGTGACGCAACCGCTGAGATCATGGCCGATTGCGGCCTGCAGGTCGGCGCCACACCGGACGCTGAAATCGCATTCGCGGCGGCGTGCGCCAAAGCGCTTGGCGGGAATGTTGTGGTTTCCGTGGACGGCCGGGGCGGACTGGACATGGCTGAAGCGGCGCTTCACGCTGGTTTGTCAGTTCAATTGATCGGCCATCGCACGCCACCTGACGACGATGTCCGCGAGCGCATGGAGCACATCACTGCGCTGGCAGAGGAAATCGCGACCGAGGCCGACGCGCCACCGGCGGTCTCTCCGAACATGATGTCAGGCGACGGCGCTGCTCGAACCCGCCTGCCAGACCGCCGCAAAGGCTACATCCAGAAAGCCTCCGTCGGAGGACACAAGGTCTACCTTCACACCGGTGAATTCGAAGATGGCTCGCTCGGCGAAATCTTCATCGACATGCACAAGGAAGGCGCGGCTTTCCGGAGCCTGATGAACAATTTCGCCATCGCAACGTCCATCGGCCTGCAATATGGCGTGCCGCTGGAAGAATTCGTCGATGCATTCGTGTTCACCCGCTTCGAACCGGCAGGCGCAGTGACAGGCAATGACCGCATCACGCGCGCAACATCGATTCTGGACTATATTTTCCGCGAGCTGGCCGTTTCCTATCTCGGACGGGACGATCTCGCCGAGGTGGATGTGACCCATGACGGCCTCGGCCGGGGTGCTGGCGATGGGACCCGTACCGAGCCCGCCCCCTTCACGGAAGAGGCCGCCCAGATCATTTCCCGCGGATTCTCGAGGGGACAATTGCCCGACAATATCGTCATTCTAGACCGGAAACGGGCCCAGAAACTGGCCGATGAAGAAGCGGAAGCTGCGGAGGCGGCCGCGGAATCAGAAGAGACCGAAGCCCTCAACGCCCCCGATTACCTGAGTGATGCTTGTCCTGTTTGCGGAAGTTTCACCCTGTTCGAGATCAGCGAAGACGGTGACATCGAATGCGATACTTGCGGCGAAGAATCCCGGAATCAGAAGTAATCCCGGCTGATTTGGCCTCCAATTTACTCATGGCAAATCTGCAACACCTGTGACTTTGAAACAGTCGTTACAGCTTGTTCAGTTTTGGCACGCAAAACAAAGCGGTATCCAAATACACATGAACCGAGTTTTGCTCAGCCTTGCGACGCTTGCCTCTGCGACCGCTTTTGCTGCGGCCGCACAAGAGCAGTCGCAGCCGAGCCAGCCGGTCGCCTGGGCACCGAGCTATGTCGGCTCATGCGGCGGCTGCAACCTGACGGGCCGGAACCTGACAGGATGGACACTCAGCGGCGCCAATTACCGAGAAGCGAACCTCGAATTCGCTTACATGCGTGGCACGCAGGCCAAAGAAACCAATTTCGAAGGTATCCGCGCGACCGGCGCCGACATGCGAGCGGCCGTGCTAACATCGGCGAAACTGTCAGGCGCAATTCTGGTGAACGCACGTCTGCAGGCGATCCAGGCGTCTGGCGCGGAATTCAAGCAGAGCGTCCTTGTCGGCACCAACCTTCAGCGAGCCATGTTGGTCGGCGCGAATTTCGCGGCAGCCAATCTGGCGACGGCCTCCCTGGAGGGGGCTGACTTTTCCGGTGCCAACCTGACCGGCGCAGACCTCAGCGGCACCGTCATGATGTCCGCCGTTTTCAATGGCGCGAACCTGACCATGTCGAAATTCGATGGCGCCAATGTCCAGGGTGCATCGTTCAAGGATGCGCGCTTCGTCGATGCCAATCTGACCGGCCTGATCGGCTGGCTCGACGCTGATTTCGAAGGCGCGTGCGCTTCGCAGGCCACGCTCCTTCCCAGCGGCATGCACATGCCGGACTGCGAACAGGACTGAATTTTCTGATAATGCAAAAGCCCGCCAGGATCATGATCCCGGCGGGCTTTTGATTCAGGATTTCACTTGCGGCGCAAGCCGGATGTTGAGTTCACGCAGCTGGCGATCGTCCACCGGGCTCGGAGCTCCCATCATGAGGTCACGGGCCTGCCCATTCATCGGGAACAAGGTCACGTCACGAATGTTCTCGGCATCTGCGAGCAGCATCACGATGCGGTCCACCCCCGGAGCGATCCCGCCGTGTGGCGGTGCGCCATGGCGGAAGGCGTTCAGCATGCCACCAAACTCGGCCTCCACCACTTCCGGGCCATAACCAGCCATCGCGAATGCTTTCAGCATCAGCTCCGGGCGGTGGTTCCGGATGGCACCGGAGGAAAGTTCGATCCCGTTGCAGACGATGTCGTACTGGAACGCCTTGATGTCGAGGATTTCTTCATCCGTGGTGGCAGCTTCCAGCGCTTCCATACCGCCTTGCGGCATCGAGAACGGGTTATGGCTGAAGTCGACCTTGTTGTTGTCTTCATCCCATTCGAACATCGGGAAGTCGACGATCCAGCAGAAGCGGAAGACGCCCTGCTCGATCAGTTCCAGCGCTTCGCCGATCTTGTTCCGGGCAGCCCCGGCGAGCTTGTAGGCATCGCCTTTCTTGCCGGCAGAGAAGAAGACGCCGTCTCCTGCGCCCAGCCCCATTTTTTCGAGCAGAGCGGCCAGGTGATCCGGCTCAAACCCTTTCAGGGCCGGATCCTGACTGTCGACACCCCCAGCATCGGAATCCTTCAGACGGGCGTAGCCCAGGCCCGGCGCCTGCATTTCCTTCTTCGCCCATTTGTCCATGTCGTCGAAGAACTTGCGGGACTTCTCGGCAGCAGCTTTGGGCGCGGGGATGGCGATGACCTTGCCACCGCCCTTGATGATCTTCGCGAAGATGCCGAAGCCTGTCTTCTCTTCGTCGACGAAGAATTCCGTCACATCGGCCAGTTCCAGCGGGTTGCGCAGGTCCGGCTTGTCGGACCCATACTTCGACATTGCCTCCGCGTACGGGATGTGCGGGAACGGTTCGGTCGGCACAGTCCGGCCTTTGCTGTCCCAATCCGCAAACTCCTCGAACACACCGCGCATCACCGGCTCGATCGCGTTGAACACGTCGTCCTGTGTCACAAAGCTCATTTCGATATCGAGCTGGTAGAATTCACCCGGCGAACGGTCGGCGCGTGCATCCTCATCACGGAAGCAAGGCGCAATCTGGAAGTAGCGGTCAAAGCCGGACACCATGAGCAGCTGCTTGAACTGCTGCGGCGCCTGCGGGAGCGCATAGAATTCGCCAGGATGCAGGCGGGACGGTACCAGAAAGTCACGCGCACCTTCCGGGCTGGAGGCCGTCAGGATGGGGGTCTGGTATTCGGTAAAGCCCTGCTCGACCATGCGGCGGCGCAGGCTCGTGATCACGTTGCTCCGAAGCGTCATGTTCTTGTGGAGCGTTTCCCGGCGAAGGTCGAGATACCGGTGCTTCAGACGAATGTCTTCAGGATAGTCCGGCTCCGCGAACACCGGAAGCGGCAGCTTTTCAGCAGCGCTTTCGATAATCAGCGTCTCGGCCGGGAGTTCGACCTCGCCCGTCGGCAGCTCGGCATTTACCGCCTCGGCATCCCGGGCGATGAGCTTGCCGGTGACCGTCAGGACGCTTTCTGCCGTCGCTCGCTTGGCTTCCTCATAAAAAGAAGCGTTCGGATAGACCACGACCTGCGTCAGACCATAGTGATCGCGCAGGTCGATAAACAGGGCGCCAGCATGTTCACGGCGGCGATGCAGCCAGCCGGACAGCTTGACGGTTTCTCCCACATGGCTCTTGCGGAGCTCCCCGCAGGTATGGGTGCGATAGGCGTGCATCGGATCAGTCTCCGGAAAGGTCGGTCCAGTAAATATGAACGAGAGGCATTAGCCTCTCGCAATTGTTCTGGCGATGCGATACGCAAGCCCGCGATGACTGACAACACCCTGACTCCCATTACTGAGCAGTCGGCCCTTGAAGATTTCTGCGGGAAACTGGCCGAAAGCGATTTTATCTGCGTCGATACCGAGTTTCATCGGGAAACGACCTATTGGCCGGAGCTGTGCCTGGTACAGGCGTCTGCGCCCGGTGTCGAAGGCCTGATCGACCCTCTGGCCGAAGACCTCGATATCGGCCCGTTCCTGAACCTGATCGCTGCCGACAATCGCGTGAAAGTCTTTCATGCGGCCCGTCAGGACATCGAGATCTTCAACCGGCTGATCGGCCATCCGCCCGGCCCGATTTTTGATACGCAGGTCGCCGCCATGGCGCTCGGCTATGGCGACTCGATCTCCTACGACAATCTGGTCCAGCGGGTCCTGAGGCGTCAGATCGACAAATCGAGCCAGTTTACCGACTGGATGCGCCGTCCGCTGTCCCAGAAGCAGCTGGTTTACGCGCTTGGCGATGTCACGCACCTCCGGGATGCCTACCAGATCATGCGGGAAAAGCTCGAATCGAGCGGGCGCCTGCCCTGGGTGCAGGAGGAAATGGCGGATCTGGAAGATCCGGCCAAATACGACACCGATCCCGATAAAGCCTGGCAACGCCTGAAGCTGCGTAACCAGAAAAAGGACTATGCCGCCCTGATCGTCGCGGTGGCCGCCTGGCGTGAGCAGCTGGCCCAGGAACTCGACAAGCCCCGGCGCCGGATCCTGAAGGACGACGCGATCCAGGAAATCGCCAGCCAGAAACCCCGCAGCGAGAATGACTACAATCAGCTCAGAGCGGTCCCGAACGGTTTCATTCGGTCCAAGCACGGCCAGGGGCTGATGGATGCCGTTCAGGCGGCGCTGGATAGCCCCGGCGATTTCGCACCCGAACTGGAGCCTCGCCGCCAGAACGCACAAATCCCTGCCGGAGCGCCGGAACTCCTGAAAGTCCTGCTGAAGCACGTCTCGGAAGAGAATGACGTCGTTCCACGCCTGATCGCCAATGCTGCAGACATAGACCGTATTGCCCGTGGTGAAACCTCTGACGATATCGCGGCGATGAATGGCTGGCGCTACGAGATGTTCGGACGCAAGGCGCAGGCCCTGCTTTCGGGAAAGCTGGCCGTTTCGTTCGAAGGCGGCCAGGTGCGCCTGTTCGACGTCTGATCTAGCCGATCCGGATATCCGGCTGGAGACGAAGGGCGTTTGCCGTTTGTGCGAGGCGCCGCGAAACGGTTTCCGAAACCATGGCCTCATCCGCCTTGCCAACACTCAGGCAAAGCCTCTCTCCATCTCGGGAGAGCTTCGCGCGGCGCAGGATCGGCCCGGAACGGCCGGAAAATACCGCACCAAGACGCATGGCGCTGCCAAGCTGTTTTGCGCGCTCCGCCTGCGGTTCCGAGGTCAGGCCCACATAATCCCCCGGCCGCTTGAAATCCTTCTGGTACCGGCAACCCACCGCGTAAGCGATCATGGCACGTTCCGCATGCGTCACACCGGCGTAAGGGGCACGCAACGCCTGATCATAGGCCATCTGCGCCCGATGATCCGGATGGAAACGCCCGGCGCTGTCTGACATCATGCAGGCCGCCTGTTCGATCCGGACATCGGCGGCAGGCGATCCGAAAAGGTCCGCCTCCGGCGCAAATGCCGGCGCGATAAATTCATGGAGTGCCTGGCCGAAGGCAATCTGATTGTGGTCCAGGCGGACAAACGCGATGACGCCATCCAGAAGCGGGTCCGAGACCGCCGCACCTGTGAGATCCGTCAGCACCCCCTCGCGCAGGCCCGCCGACGAAATGGAAACGCCATCCAGCTTGCTGATCGACAGCAGCTCTTCCAGAATAATCGCCGCAATCGGCATATGCCTTGCCCGGCGTTTGTCGATCGACTCCAGCATGGAGCGGGATGTCGAATTCGTGAGCGAGTCGATGCAAAGCTTTGCAGTCCGAGCAATCTGGCCCTGATTCATCTGGTAGCCGTGCAGGACCTGCAAGGCGTAGTTTTCCATCTCCATGTTCACCTTGGCGAAGGTCCGCCAAGCGCCGCCGACAGCAAAGAAGCGTCCCTTCGCACCGGAAAGCACTTCAGATTTCTTGAGTTCGGCGCGAATGGCCTTGCGGAGCTCCTTCGCGTCGCTGGCAACGTCCATCAATGACAACGGACCGAGCATCAGGCTCTCCCCTTTGCCCTTGCTCTTCCCGATCTGCATGAATTCCAGGCTGGAACCGCCGAGGTCTCCGATGACCCCCTGCGGTTCGTGGAAACTGGCTTCGACGCCGAGCGCCGACAGACGCGCTTCGTCTTCGCCCGAAAGCACCGATACCGGCCGGCCAAGCACCCGGTTCGCTCTTCGAATAAAGTCCGGTCCGTCTTCGGCCGCGCGCACGGCGGCGGTGGCAACCGCCACAAAGTTGCGGAGGTTGAGCGCCTTCAGGATCGCCCGGTATCGCGCCAATGCAGACAATGCGGATTCACGACCGGGCGCAGACAGATTGCCGGTTTTGGCAAGGCCGACTCCCAATCCGGCCATGACCTTTTCATTGAAGGTCGGCAGGATCGACGCCCCCAACACGTCAAAAATGACAAGGCGCACCGAGTTGGAACCAATATCAATGATCGCAGCCCGATGCGTGTTCGGGAAAGGCATCAGCCCTTGCTCCCTTTAGGCTGAAGCCGCGGAGGAAGACTGACCTCAAGGGCGCTTCCCCGGCCTGACAGACTGGGATTATCCATGAAATAACGGTGAGCCGAAAATCCGGTTCCGTCCGTTTCCGGCTTGGCCCGCTCATATGAGCCATCCTCACGCATCAGCCAACTCTGCAACTCATCATTCAAATTCGCGACCATGATCTGATTCATGACCTGACGGTGCACTGTTGGGTTCTCCACGGGCACTAGCGCCTCAACGCGCCGGTCCAGATTTCGGGGCATCCAGTCGGCGGATGATATGAACACTTTCGCCTTGGGCGACGGCAGAGCCTCTCCGTTGGCGCAACAAACGACGCGAGAGTGCTCAAGAAACCGGCCAACAATACTCTTGACACTGACGTTTTCGGATATTCCCGCAAGTCCCGGACGAAGACAACAGATGCCACGTACGACCAGATCAATGGGAACGCCAGCCTGACTCGCCTTGTAAAGGGCATCGATCACATCGCCATCGACCAGCGAATTCATCTTCGCCCAGATACCACTCGGTTTGCCCTTCCTGGCAGCACTCGCCTCCGCCTCAATCAATTTGATGAGATCGGATTTCAGGTTCAGCGGCGACATCGAAATCTTTTCGAGTTCCGGACCGACTTCCGGCGGCTCGCGATAAGCGGTCACGAAGTTGAACAATCGGTTGGCGTCGCGCCCAAGCGCAGGGTCTGCGGTGAACAAAGACAAGTCGGTGTAGATCTTCGCATTCACCGGGTGGTAGTTGCCGGTACCGAAATGCGTATAGGTTCGCAATTCGCTACCTTCTCGCCGCACGACAAGAGACACTTTGGCGTGGGTCTTGTACTCAATAAATCCGTACACGACCTGCACACCTGCGCGCTCCAGATCGCGGGCCAGACGAAGGTTGGCCTCTTCATCGAAGCGCGCCTTGATCTCGACCAGCGCGGTGACGTTCTTGCCATTCTCCGCGGCCTCGACAAGGGCCGCCACGATGGGAGAGTTGGTTGTGGTGCGGTAGAGCGTTTGCTTGATCGCGACAACCTGCGGGTCAGCAGCGGCCTGCCGAATGAATTCCACAACGACGTCAAAGCTCTCGAAGGGATGGTGAACAAGGATGTCCTTCATCCGGATCGCAGCGAAACAATCGCCACCCATTTCCCGGATCCGTTCCGGATAGCGGGGGTCGTAAGGCGGGAATTTCAGGTCCGGCCGGTCATCCACGATCAGCTCCGAGAGCTGCGCCATTCCCAGAATGCCATCATAGAGAACAACGTCTGCATTCTCGGCGCCGATTTCCCGCGTGATGAACTCCCGAAGATGCGCCGGTGCGCTGGATTGCATACGCAAGCGCACGATACGCCCTCTCCGGCGCTGCTTCAGGAGCACTTCAAACTCACGTATGAGGTCTTCGGCTTCCTCCTCAATCTCGATATCGCTGTCGCGGACGATGCGGAACAGGCAGCGGCTCTTTTCCTTGTATCCCGGGAACAGGTCGCCAATGAAAAGACCGATCACATCCTCCAACGGGATGAACCGGAGCACACCTTTCTGCTTGCTCGGCAGGCGGATGAAACGGCGTACGAATGCCGGAAGCGGCACGATGCCGATATGCCCTTCGTCACCATACTTGGACACCAGGTCCAATGCGATCGAAAATCCGAGGTTTGGAATGAATGGAAACGGGTGAGCCGGGTCGACGGCCAGCGGCGTCAGGACCGGAAAAATGTGGTTGCGGAAAAATTCGTCCAGATCCGAGAGGTCTTTCTTGCTGAGGTCTCCAGCAGAAAGAACATGGATGTTCTGTGATACGAGCTCTTCTTTTAGCTGCCGCCAGCGCGTCAATTGCTCGGCAATCAGCTTGAGTGACAATCCCTCGATCTGCTCGATCTGAACTGCTGGCGTCAGACCTTCCTGGCTTGGCTTGGTGACGCCAGCGCGCACCTGCTCCCTCAGACCGGCGTAGCGGACCATCTCGAATTCATCGAGGTTGCTGGCCGAAATCGACAGGAAACGCAGGCGTTCCAGCAGCGGATGGGTCGGATTGGCCGCTTCTTCGAGGACTCGGCGATTGAATTCCAGCCACGAAAGTTCGCGATTCAGGAACCTGTCGGGTGATGCCATCATCTGTTTCGCCGTCTTGGCGAGCCCTTCAGCCATGGAAATCCCCTTTATCGGCCCCGGTGGTTTCAGCTGGGTGACGGTTCATCAGGCGCCGCCAGTCCCATGGCCTCCAATACCTCTTTTGCCAGAGGAACAGAAGGCGCGCGTCCTGTCGTTGTGACACCGTGACTTAGCTTTTCAGCGAACGCCTCGATGGCTTCGTATGTGAGGTCAAGGCGCGGCGCGAGATAGGTGACGACTTCCGGCTCAAGTTTCAGGTAGTGCCGCGCGGCCGCAGCCTTGAGACGCCCGGTCAGCATGGCTTCATCTGGCGGCAGCACCTCCACGATAGACATGGAGTTGAGGCGTGATTTCAGGTCTGCCGAATTCACGGGCCACTGAGAAGGACTGCTCGTCGCCGATAGAAGCAGCCGACCGTCTTCCTTGGCAATCTGGTTTATGAGGGTGAGCAGCTTCTCGTTCGCCACGACCTTGTCCGCATTATCGACAGCGACGAACTTCCCGGCGAGCTTGTCCAGCCTGGCAGGCTTCAGTTTTGTGAAAGCGCCTGCGTCGAAAAAAACACCATCTGTTTCCTCGCACCAGGCCTGCAACAGCGTTGTCAGCCCGGATCGGAGTGGCCCGGTCACGCAGAACACAGGCGTCGGCCACTTCGATGGCTGGCGGATAATGCTGACCGCCGCCTGATTGGAAGGAGTGACGACCATCTGGCCAAAACGCAGCGGCCCCGCCGGAAAGGCGAAGCTCATCTGGTCTGGCTGTCCGGCTGTTAAGTTGGGCCGCTTGTTCACGGGACTCCTGCGGCTGAAACTGCCGAACGGAGCACCCAGCCCGCGCTCGGCTCATCTCCGAGTGCCACACCTCGTTGCAACAAATCGTTCTGCAGACGCTGCGGATCGCCCAGATATGCAAACGTCACCACAGCGCCATCGCGGGCGACCGCCGTGGTCCGGAAGTCAGAAACCAGTGGCGAACGCGCAAGCGCCCCGCGCAGCGTGTTCCATTCTGCCAGTGACGTGTATCGCACCGTTGCCTTGGCCTGCGTCCGGTCACCGCCCCGTATGATCGATGCCCGCTTCCAGCTTTCTTCCAGAAGCTTCACGGTCGAATCCACAGCGTCCTCAAGCGTGGGCGCCGGCAAGGTGATGCCGACAACTTCCGTTCCGGCGGTCGTGACAATTGAAACGCTCACACGCCAGGCGCCTTCGCGGCCCATCAGTTCGGCCAGAATGGCTCGGCGGGCACGCAGGCTGCTCGCTTCAGGCGAAAGCGCATACCAGTCGCTGTAGCTGGTATAGCCGCCCAGATTGGACGTCACATAAGGGGCAAGTGCACCGGAATTCGAAGGCCCCAAGGCTTCGCGCCAGGCTTCCTCCTGCTCCGCATAAGATGCCAGCGGGACCATCAGGCTGAGCGGTGCCTGGGTATCCACGTAGGGAACTTTCAATCCGTCGAGATGGGCCCGAACCATGCGGGGATTGTAGACAACGCGGAGGACGCCCTTGTAGCGGCCGGCGCCAGCCGTTTCCTCCTGAACGTCGACAGCAGCGGAAAGCCTGTTGGCCAGTTCACCATCTACCGGAACACCGCCTGCGGCGATGCGGTCTTCGTTCAATGTGATCTTGTTGATCAGCCGGTGGGCGCCTTCCAGCCGCGCGGCGGCCATCGCCTGTTCCCGCGCTTGAATGAGGGTTGGTGCGACTTCGTCCACTTCCAGGTCCGGGATCGTGTACACGTCCTGCGTATCCGCAGCAGCACAGAAAACCGCAAACATGGCTGCGAGCGTGGAAGCAAGAAGCATACGAATCATGGTCAGAGACCTCCTCGGTTGGCGACCTTGTAGCAAGTCCGGTCCGGGGCTGGAACCGCGCACGGCACTGGCAGAGTCGAATTCCCCATGCTAACGCGCGAGTCATCATGAGCGACCCTTCCAAGACTTCCCTTTCTTACCGCGACGCTGGTGTCGATATTGAGGCAGGCGAACGGCTCGTCGACGCCATTGGCCCCCTTGCCAAAGCGACGCGTCGCGCTGGCGTCATGGGCGGGCTGGGCGGCTTCGGCGCACTGTTTGATCTCAAGCAGGCCGGCTATTCCGACCCCATCCTCGTGTCCGGCACGGACGGCGTCGGCACCAAGCTTATGCTCGCCTTCGAGACCGGCATTCACGACACAGTGGGCATCGACCTGGTGGCGATGTGCGCGAATGACGTGCTGGCCCAAGGCGCTGAACCCCTGTTTTTCCTGGACTATTTCGCCACCGGCAAGCTTGAGGAAGGCATCGCTGAAGCTGTGATCTCTGGCATTGCCGAAGGTTGCCGCCAATCTGGTTGCGCCCTCGTCGGCGGCGAAACGGCCGAAATGCCGGGCATGTACCCGCCCGGGCACTATGATCTGGCTGGCTTCGTCGTTGGTGCGGTCGATCGTGACAAGGCCCTGCCCCGCATGGACACGATGGCCGCTGGCGACTTGCTGATCGGTATCGCCTCGTCCGGACCGCATTCCAACGGTTACTCCCTGATCCGGCGCATCGTGGAGCGGGAGGGCCTGTCTTATGATGGCGCTTCGCCTTTCTCGAACACCACGCTGGGAGAAGCACTGCTGACGCCAACGCGGCTGTACGCCGGCGCCGCTCTGCCGCTGATCCGCAAAGGGGTGGTCAAAGGCCTCGCCCACATCACCGGCGGCGGCCTGACCGAGAACACGCCGCGGATGTGTCCGGACCATCTTGTTCCGGTGATCGAACGGAAAGCCTGGACGCCTCCGCCTGTCTTCGAATGGCTGCAATCTGCAGGCAATGTTACAGAAGACGAGATGCACCGGACGTTCAACATGGGGATCGGCATGGTCTTCGCCGTGGCCCCGGAAGATGCCGACACAGTCTGCGCCGTACTTCAGACGGCCGGAGAATCGCCAGTCATTCTGGGGCGTCTTGCCGAGGCATGAGACGCCTGAAGCTTGCCATCCTGATTTCCGGCCGTGGCTCGAACATGGAGGCGTTGCTGGAGGCAGCGGCAGACCCGTCCTACCTAGCAGAGCCCGTCCTGGTGGCATCAAACCGGCCGGATGCAAAGGGTCTGGAAACGGCGGCTTCTGCAGGGATTGCTACAGCTTCCGTCGATCACAAGCTCTATGGCAAGGACCGGGAATCCTTTGAGCGCGCGCTCGATGCAGAGCTTGAGAAAGCCGGAACCGAGATCATCGCCCTTGCCGGTTTCATGCGCGTTCTGACGCCATGGTTCGTGACCAAATGGGAAGGCCGGATGATCAACATCCACCCCTCACTTCTCCCGAAATACAAGGGGTTACACACGCATCAGCGGGCCATCGAAGCCGGCGACGCCGAAGGCGGCTGCTCGGTTCACTGGGTGTCTGCGGGTGTGGATGAGGGCAAGGTGATCGCGCAGGCGTCGGTGCCGATCCTGCCGGGCGACACGGAGGACACGCTTTCGGCCCGCGTACTGGTCGAGGAGCACAAGCTGTATCCGCGCGCCCTGGCGATGGCCTGCGAGCAGATTTTGGCCGACTAGACCGGACCAAAGAAAGAGCCCGCCGGATCACCGGCGGGCCAATTCGGACTATATCGGATTATAGCGGACTATACCGTGCCTCAGCCGGCGATGTCGGCCTCGGAGAAGAATTGCACGATTTCGATCGCGGCGTTTTCTTCGGAGTCGGAACCGTGGACCGAATTCTCGCCGATCGATTTTGCGTAGAGCTTGCGGATGGTGCCGTCAGCGGCATCAGCCGGGTTCGTGGCGCCCATCACTTCACGGTACTTCGCTACGGCGTTCTCGCCTTCCAGAACCTGGACGACCACCGGGCCGGAGGTCATGAATTCAACCAGCTCGCCGAAGAACGGACGCTCGCTGTGCACACCGTAAAAGCGCTCCGCTTGTGCCTTGGTCATCTGGATGCGGCGCTGGCCGATGATGCGCAGGCCGGCCTGCTCGATAACGGCGTTGACGGCGCCGGTCAGGTTACGTTCGGTCGCGTCGGGCTTGATGATGGAGAAAGTGCGCTGGACAGCCATGGGAGGTTCCTGTTGTGCGGAAATTGGAGTGTTGGGCGGGCCTATAGCGGCGTGCGCCCGCAGGGGCAAGGACAGAGCGCCGCCTTGCGCACTCTTTCAACACGGCTTAGGGCCGACCCGTTCCTTCAACCGGAAAGCTACCCTTATGAGCGCCCTGCCACCCTGCCCGAAATGCCAGTCTGAATTCACCTATGAGGACGGCGCGCTGCTTATCTGCCCGGAATGCGGCCATGAATGGTCGGCGGATGCCGCGGCAGCCTCTGAAGAGAAAGTGGTGAAGGACTCAAACGGCAATCCGTTGACCGACGGCGACACAGTCACCGTGATCAAGGACCTCAAGATCAAGGGCAGTTCACAAGTCGTGAAGCGCGGCACGAAGGTGAAGAACATTCGCCTCGTCGACGGTGATCACGACATCGACTGCAGGATCGACGGCATCGGCCAGATGGGCCTGAAGTCAGAGTTCGTGAAGAAAGCCTGAGCCTGCTGAGGGGCCCACCTCTACGGCGAACCACCTCAATTGTTGAAACAGCAGCGGCTCAGGCAATCGCCCTCGCTTTGGCGCGGCGGCTTTTCAGCCATTTGTTGATTTGCGCCCTGACAGGTTCATCATACCAGCGCCAGGCAATGTAAGACACGATCAGGGAGATCCCCAGGACGACAAAGCTGGCGGCCGCCGGGATGACCAGGAAACTTTCCGGGTACATCCACACAAGACGCGTCACAATTTCGTAGATGGGATAATGCAGGATGTAGAGGGCGTAAGAAATGCTCCCTCCAAGAGCCATCGTCGAAGCGATCCAGCGAGGCGGCTGATAGACGGTCCACAACCAGGCGAGAACGGGCCCGAACGCAACCACCAGCAGTATGCTGCGGATGAACAGCCAGGGTTCCGGCATGTCGATGCCATACAATACGATCGCGAGAACAAACGGTATTGCAAGGAAGCTCCGCTGAGTTGGGGCTTCGCGCGGCTTTCCCTTCAAACGGTATATCAGAACGCCAGCGAAGAAACCGCACGACATGCGCCCGAAGCCGCCCCAGAAATCGACCCAGCGCACACCAATATCCGTCGTCTCGTAACTAAGCGCACCCCAGACAAACAATCCCATGCTGAGCGCCAGTACGATCAGTAGTCCAACCATTCGCCGGACAACCGGGTAGATCAGAATATAAAGAAGATTGATAACCAGCTCAAAGAAGAGCGTCCATGCAGGCAGGTTTGCGGCGTATATGTCAGGGGATCCCGGCGTATTCCACGGGATCAGAAACAGCGGTGGAATCAGGTTCACGACCAGTTCGGACAGGCTGACGTTCGGGTCGTTGCCATAATACGATGCGATGTACACGAGCGTACCCATCACCGTGCCAAGCAGGAAAAGCGGGTAAAGGCGAACAAGCCTGGACAGCATGAACTGCCTGGCTGTCATGCCACGATCGAAACGCGGCTCATACGCAAACGCGATGACGAAGCCGCTCATCACGAAGAACAGGTCAACCAGAGGCGCGAACGGGTGTTTCGACAACCCCGGCCAGAACATGCTGGTATGTGCCAGTACGACTAATATTGCGCCGAACCCGCGAACGCCATCCAGTGTCAGGTACGTCTGGTTTGCGAGACGAGTTGCCATTTTTTCTTACCACCGCTGTTTTTGCGGATGGGGCGTGCAAATTTGGTACCGGAATCCCAATTCCCTTCGGGTCGCTCGGTTCTTTCTGCGCCAGTTGCCGTTCTGACCGTGGATCAAAGCCGATCCACTCCGCCACCCTCCGTTACCGCTTTTCTTTTTTTGGTTCCGTAAGGTTGTGGCTGTTTACCCCAGAACTTTCAACCAGCGGCAGCGAACGTTCCCGAATAAAGTATCGGTGACCATATACTGAGCACCGATAGCCGAATTCGGGTCTGCCTACTGGACATAGATAGCCTGGCAGACCAGTTCGCCGGCGTTCAAACTCCGGCCTCTTTCCATCCACCGCTGCCGGTCTGCTGGAAATAGCGGGTGACGAGCCCTGCATCCTTGGCCGCCTTGAAGGCTTCGCGCGCCGCGCCGCGGGCATCCATGTCGCCATCATCGAACATCATCATGCAGCGGGTATAAGGCGCATCGACCGGCACCTTCACGCCGTCCATCAGAAACAAGGCCGCCGCACCGTTCACATTATCCGCCTTGGCAGCGATCAGCACCGGCTGGCGTGCCGCGTCGAGCCCCGGCGCCTCGGCCTGGCCATGCGGCAGGAATGACTTGTCGTCAAAGGTCCAGAGGACCGCATCAAGGGCGGCCCGCCGGTCGGCATGCGGGCTGACGGCGAGGACGCGCCAGCCAGCCTCAAGGCATTTGGACATGAGAGGCGCCGCCGCCTGCTCCAGAGTGGTGCGGGAGAGGTGATAAAACCACCATTCCGGCTTCGGCGCCTCGCTCAAATCCTAGCCCTCGTAATTGTCCGCGATCCAGCGATCCAGCAGGCGCGGTCCGAAGCCGGACGCCCAGCTGACATCAAAAGCGGTCTTCTCACCTTCCACCCAGGCGGCGCCAGCGATGTCGAGGTGGGCCCATTTCACGCCGTCCTTCACGAAGCGCTTCAGGAACTGCGCCGCGGTGATCGAGCCGGCCGCGCGGCCGCCGATATTGCGCATGTCGGCAAACTTCGACTTCAGCAGCGCATCATATTCCGGCCCCATCGGCAGGCGCCAGACGCGCTCGCCTTCGGTCAGGCCCGCCTTCGTCAGCTCATCTGCAAGGTCATCGCTGTTGGTGAACAGGCCGGCATGGTGATGGCCGAGCGAGATGACGATGGCGCCAGTCAGCGTGGCGAGGTCTACGATGGCTTTCGGCTTGAAGTGTTCCTGCGCGTACCAGAGCACGTCGCAGAGGACGAGACGGCCTTCGGCGTCAGTGTTCTGGACTTCGATGGTCTGGCCGGAAGCCGACTTCAGGATGTCGCCCGGGCGGATGGCATTGCCGTCCGGCATGTTCTCGACGAGCCCGATCAGGCCGACGGCATTCACCTTGGCTTTGCGTTCGGCGAGCGCCTTGATTGCGCCTGTCACGGCAGCCGCGCCGCCCATGTCGCCGCGCATGTCTTCCATGCCCGGCCCCGGTTTCAGCGAGATGCCGCCGGTGTCGAAACAGACGCCCTTGCCGACCAGGATCACCGGGTCGTCGCCTGCCTTGCCGCCATTCCATTTCATGATGCCGAGCTGGCTTTCACGGACAGAGCCCTGCCCGACGCCCAGCATGGAGTTCATGCCAAGCTTGGCCAGTTGCTTCTCGCCGAGGATTTCGACCTCGACGCCGATCTCGGCGAGTTCCTTGATCTTGGCCGCGAAGCTTTCCGGATAGAGGTCGTTCGGCGGCATGTTGACGAGGTCACGCGCCAGGGCGGTACCTTCTGCAGCTGCGTTCAGGGGGGCGAAAGCGGCCTTGGCGGCTTTCGTATCTTCCACGACGAAGGAAACGGCAGTGAGGCTCGGCTTCTGGTCCGGCTTCAGCTTGGTGAAATAGGTGTCAAACCGATAGGCAGCGAGTTTCGCGCCAACGCCCATCCGCGCGGCATCGTCTGCCGACCCGGCGTGGATCGCCATCGACTTGAAGCCGCTCATGTTGAACGCCTTCACCAGGTTGGCCCCCAGGCCCTCGAGAACGCGGGCATCGCGCTTCTTGGGCTTGCCGCCGCCGATCAGCACTGCGCGGCGCGCCTCGGCGCCCTTCGGCAGCACGATCACGGCCTGCTGGTCTTTCTTGCCGGTGAAGCGGCCATCAATGGCAGCGGTCAGCAGACCGCCCGTCGATTCGTCGAGCGAGGCAGCCGCAGCAGGCAGGCCACCATCCTCATCGACGATGAATGCAAAAACATCGGCCTTGGCGGCGTCCGTGAAGGTGATTTTCATGTGAGGAATCTCCGTTTGAGACGGAAACTAAGCATCGACGCGCGCAGCGCAACTCGTTAGGCAGGGAAAATATGCCCGTTAACTGCCAGTTTCTGCTTTATTTCCCGGCACGTGACAAACGATGACGAAGGTCCAGTCGTACCTGTTTTATGAAGTCCTGCGGGCGGTCGCGATCATTGTCGGTGGCCTCGCCCTGCTGGCACTTCTGGCTCAGGGCCTGTCACGGACGGACCTGATCCTCGAAAACCGGCAGTCGGCGCTGACCTATTTTTACATCGTCATGCTGGGGTCGCCCCAGATCATCGCGCTGCTGACGCCATTGGCCCTGTTCGTGGCAGGCGTCTGGTCTCTCAACAGGATCCACAAGGACAGCGAGATCGTCGTAGCGCAGGCCGCCGGCATGACCCGCTGGCAGATCGCCTCGCCGATCATGCGGCTGGCTGTCCTCTGCGCCATCGCTCATCTGGGGGTGAACCTGTGGGTCCAGCCGCTGGCCCAGCGGGCGATGCGGGAGACCGTGGCCGTCGCCCGGGCTGACCTTGCCGCAGCACTGATCCGGCCCGGCCAATTCACAACGAATGGTGACAAGCTCACTTTCTATGCGCGCGAACAGGTCGGCGGCGAGCTGCGCGGGGTGCTGATCTCCGACATGACCGATCCGATCTACCCGACGGACATCCTGGCCCGCAGCGCGGCGCTGGTGGAAGTGGACGATCACCCGACCCTGCTGCTGCGCGACGCGATCAGCATGCAGCTGGATGAGAACAAGCAACTCTCCATCCTCGAATTCGCGCAATACCCGTTCGACCTCAGCGAATACATGAAGGAGGATTCCGACCTGGCGCTGAAAGCGTCAGACAAATTCCTGCATGAGCTCTTCTTCGTCGACCGGACGAATTATTTCGAATTACGGGATGCCGACACGCTGCTGTCCGAGGCCAATACGCGCCTGACATCGCCCCTGCTGAACATCGTCATGGCGCTCATTGCGATCATCGCCGTTCTGGGCGGAGATTTCAGCCGAAAGGGATACGGCAAACGGATTGCGATCTCTTCCAGCGCGGCGATCATGGTCCTGATCGTGCAGCTGGCGGCGCAGTCCGCCGCGGCCGATGACCCGGCCATGAATGCGCTCCAATGGATCCTGCCGATCAGCATCATGTCCGGGCTAAGCTATGTGTACTTCTCTCGCGGGCGGCACCTCGGCCG
This sequence comes from uncultured Hyphomonas sp., assembly GCF_963678875.1. NCBI lineage: Bacteria > Pseudomonadati > Pseudomonadota > Alphaproteobacteria > Hyphomonadales > Hyphomonadaceae > Hyphomonas > uncultured Hyphomonas sp. Next base: position 2,015,171 of record NZ_OY787456.1, read on the forward strand.
GGTTGAGCGGCCACCGATAGACCTGTTCCGCGGCGCCGGGGGAGCAAGCGCCTGATGCCGTTCGGTTCCCGCATCCAGTTCTATATCCTGCGCGAATGCCTGTCCGGCCTCGCGCTGGTGCTGGGCATCCTGCTGATCGCGATCCTCATGATCGACGTCGTCGAGCAGCTCCGCACGGTCGGCGGCGATGTCAGCCTCAGCCTGTTTGGTGCGCTTCAGCTCTCCCTGCTTAAGCTGCCGCAGATCATGGAGCAGACGCTGCCTTTTGCCCTGCTGGTGGCATCCATGATGGCTTTCACACGCCTCAATCGCCGCTCCGAACTGTCGATCATACGCGCCAGCGGCATCTCCGCGTGGCGGTTCCTGGCGCCGGTGATCGTGCTGGGACTGGTTGTGGGCGTCATCACCACAACGCTCATCAACCCGATCTCGGCAAGGCTCACAGAGTCATTTGAGGTCACCCGCGCCCAGATCCTCAACAAGGGCCGGACGGCGATGGCCGTCTCTGACACCGGCGTCTGGCTCCGCCAGGGCGACGACACCAGCCAGATCGTGATCCACGCCCAACACGTAGACCAGGGCGGTGTCGTGCTGCGAAATGTGAAGATGATCGAGGAAGAGCGCCTCTATTCCGGCAGCCAGCCGACGAGCGACTTCGCCTTCGCCCGGCGCATCGATGCCCAGCGCGCCACGCTGCGCGACGGTTTCTGGCAGCTGGAAAACGTGATCGAGAACATCCCCAACCAACCCCCGGAGCGCAAAGCGAACCTCGCCATTCCTTCCTCGCTGGATGCCGTGACCCTGTTCGACAAGTTTGCCTCGCCGAACACGATCGGCTTCTGGCGCCTGCCGCGTTTCATCAGCCAGACCCAGTCTGCCGGCCTCGACGCGTCACGCTACCGCATGCGCTGGCACGCGCTGATGGCGACACCCGCCCTGTTCGTCGCCATGGCGCTGATCGGAGCCGTTGTGTGCCTGCGGTTGCAGCGCATGGGCGGCACATCGCAGCTGTTGGCGATCGGTGCCCTCGCGGCCATAGGGCTTTATTTCTTCACTCAATTTTCAACCAGCCTGGGGGCGACAGGTGCAGCGCCACCTATTGTTGCCGCGTGGAGCCCGCCGCTTTTTGTGCTGTTCTGCACGCTGGCGTACATCGCCTACCGGGAAGACGGCTGACGCGCATCCAGCCTTGACATGGCCTCGCCGACACGGCCATCACTCGCGCCCTTGGAGAGGTACCCTGCATGAAACTTGTCGTCGTCGAGTCGCCCGCGAAGGCCAAAACGATCAACAAATACCTCGGTAAGGACTATAAGGTCCTGGCCTCATATGGGCATATCCGGGACCTGCCGTCGAAGAATGGCTCGGTCGACCCCGACAATGATTTCGAGATGGTCTGGGAGGCCGACTCGAAGTCTTCCAAGCGCATTACCGACATCGCAAATGCGCTGAAAGAAGCCGACACACTCGTGCTCGCGACCGACCCCGATCGCGAAGGGGAAGCCATTTCCTGGCACCTGATCGAGGCGCTGAAGAAGCGCCGGGCGCTCAAAAAGGATGTCGCCGTCGAGCGGGTCGTTTTCAACGCCATTACCAAGAACGCGGTCACCAAGGCGATGGAGCAGCCGCGCGAAATCGATGCCGAACTGGTGGATGCCTATCTCGCCCGCCGGGCTCTGGACTATCTTGTCGGCTTCAATCTCTCGCCGGTCCTGTGGCGCAAGCTGCCGGGGTCGCGGTCCGCTGGCCGCGTCCAGTCGGTTGCGCTGCGCATCGTCTGCGACCGCGAGAACGAGATCGAGATGTTCAAGCCGCAGGAATACTGGTCCGTTGCGGCCGACCTGCGTGCGCCCGATGGCACCGACTTCCAGGCACGTCTTCATGCCCTCGACGGAAAGACGCTGAAAAAATTCACGCTGGGCGACAAGGGAGAGGCCGACAAGGCGCTCGAAGCCGTCCGCGTCGGCGGCTATTCTGTCAGCTCGGTTGAAGCCAAGCCGGTCAAGCGCAACCCTGCCCCGCCCTTCATCACGTCGACGCTTCAGCAGGAGGCCTCCCGCAAGCTGGGTTTCACTGCCAGGCGGACCATGCAGGCCGCGCAGAAGCTCTACGAAGAAGGCCGCATCACCTATATGCGTACCGACGGCGTCAACATGGCCGAGGAAGCCTATGTCGCCGCCCGCACCATGATCCAGTCGAACTATGGCGCGCGCTACCTGCCGGAAAAGACGCGTTACTATTCCTCCAAGGCGAAGAACGCCCAGGAAGCGCACGAGGCGATCCGGCCGACAGATTTCGACCTTCGTCCGGAAGCCTACAAGGGCGATGACGACCAGCGGAAACTCTACACGCTGATCTGGCGCCGGGCTGTCGCCTCCCAGATGGAAGCCGCCATTTTCGAACGCACCACAATCGACATGCTGTCCAAGGACCAGCGCGCCCAGCTTCGTGCCAGCGGCCAGGTGCTGGTCTTTGACGGTTTCATCAAGCTCTACACAGAGGGCCATGATGCCGGGGATGATGACGATGATTCCGAAAACCGCCTGCCAAAGATGGCGGAAGGCCAGCATGCGGACCTGCTGAAGGCCGACGCCACCCAGCACTTCACCACGCCGCCGCCGCGCTACACGGAAGCCTCGCTCGTCAAGCGCCTGGAAGAACTCGGCATCGGCCGGCCGTCGACCTACGCGTCGACGCTGTCGACACTGGAAGACCGCGGCTATGTCCGCCTGGAGAACAAGTCACTCATCCCGGAAGACAAGGGCCGTCTCGTTACGGCCTTCCTGGAGAACTTCTTCCAGCGCTATGTCGAATATGATTTCACGGCGGGCCTTGAGGAAAAGCTGGACATCATTTCCGATGGCAAGCTCGACTGGAAAACCTTCCTGCACGAATTCTGGAAGCAATTCGCCGACGACATCGGCCAGACAAAAGACCTGCGCGTCAGCCAGGTTCTGGATGCGCTTAACGTGGCACTCGCCGCGCACGTCTTCCCGGACCATGACGCCGAAGGCAATGTCATCGAGCAGCCGCGCCTCTGCCCCCTCTGCAAGGAAGGCGAGCTGTCCATCAAGGTCGGCCGGTTCGGCGCTTTCGTCGGCTGTTCCCGTCACCCGGATTGCAAATACACACGCCAGTTCTCGTCTGATGGCGAGGAAGCCGGCTTTATCGATCCGGACGGAAACGAACTTGGCGTGCACCCGGAAACCGGTGAGACGGTTTGGCTGAAGAGCGGGCGGTTCGGCCCCTATGTCGAGATGGCCAATGGCGAGAAACCGAAACGTTCCTCACTGACCAAGAACGACACGCCACAGACCCTGACGCTGGAGCGCGCTGTGGAACTCCTCTCCCTGCCGCGCGAAGTCGGTCCGCACCCGGAAGATGGCGAGATGATCTATGCCAATTTCGGCCGCTTCGGTCCTTACGTTCAGCACCACAAGACCTACGCCAACCTGAAAGACCCTGCTGACGTTTTCAACATCGGCATCAACCGCGCGGTCGCGTTGATCGAGGACAAGAAAGCCCGTGGTTCCAAGCGTGGCGGCGCCACCCCGCTGAAAACGCTGGGCGACCATCCGGATGGCGGTGCGATCGAGGTCTATGAAGGCCGCTATGGTCCGTATGTGAAGCATGAGAAGACCAATGCCACATTGCCGAAGGACGTAACGCCGGATGCAGTGACGCTGGAGCAGGCTATCGAGCTGATCAACGCCAAGGCGGCCAAAGGCGGCAAGAAGAAAGCCCCGGCCAAGAAGCCAGCCGCCAAGAAAAAGGCCCCGGCGAAGAAGAAGGCACCCGCCAAAAAGGCTGCAAAGTCCGACGAGAGCTGACCGAACCTCACATAAATTTCGCGTTTGCGCCCCTTGCGGCCCCTTCGTTTCGGAAGCTTAATGGCCCGTGTTGTCAAAGCACGGACGTTCGGCATGTCCGGTACGGAGAAATTCTTCTTTCTCGGGGCGGCGACGCTCGCAGCGCTTGTGATGTCCCAGGCACCGCAGGATCGTGCCGTGCTGGCATCGAACACCGCGACCTCCCCGCCGGAAGCACTGCCATCAGCAGACGCGATCGCGCCGCCTCCAGCCATTCTGGCCGTTAAGCCGGCGCCTGCCGGATATCTGAACAGCCTTGCCGCCTGCCCCGGGCTTTCCACGGCGAACGCATCAGGTGTCGGGCCAGACCTTCAGGTCATGGATTTCAAACCCGTGATCCTGGCCGCGGGGACAGTCCGCCTGGCGACGGCACCGGTGGGCGGCGGATGTTTCTCATCAGCCTTCGGCATGCGGAATGGCCGCCTGCACAAGGGCGTCGATTATTACAGCGATGTCCCGGTGCCTGTTTATGCCGCAGCAGCGGGCCGGGTACGGACCCGGTCATACCGCAGCGATTATGGCAACATGATCGTCATCGACCATGGCAACGGCGTCTACACGCGCTATGCGCACCTGGAATCCTTTGACGGACCGGATGTCGGCGACCTTGTCGGCCCCGGTGCCCGGCTCGGCATCATGGGCAACACGGCGGGACATACGATCCCGCGCCACCTGCACTACGAAGTGCTGACCGGCACCTGGAAGCCCCGGCTTGGCTCGTTTGCGCTACAGCCGGTGGATGTGATGTCGCTGCCCGCCGCAGAGGACTGACCGGCAGATACCGTAAATCCTGCGCGCAATCCGGCGCGATTCGTCCTATATGGCGGTCATGACATTCCCTGACCGCCAGACAGTTCTGGACTTTCTTCGCGATAATCCCAGCGCCACCACCAAGCAGGAAATCGCCCGCGGCCTCAAGCTGAAGGGCAAGGAACGCGCAAACCTGCGCGAAATCCTGAAGGAGATGGAGACAGACGGCACGCTGGAGCGTACCGGCAAGCGCGCCTGGGCGCAGGCAGACCGGCCACCGCCCACGGGCGTCGTAGAATTCACTCATCTCGATGATGATGGCGAACTGATTGGCAAGTCCGTCGGAGACAATGGCCTGTTCGGGCCGGAAATCCGCTATGCGGGCCCGTCAGGCAAGCCGAAGGCCAAGGCACCTGCCGTGGGAGACCGCGCGCTTTGCAAGATCTCCCAGCGTGATGACGAATGGCTCGCCCGCGCCATCACGGTGTTCGACAAGAAGCTCTCCAACAAGCTGGTGGGCCTCTACAGCCAGACCACGCGCGGCGGCAAGGTCGTCCCATCCTCCCGCAAGGAAAAGCGCGAATTCGTCATTCAGGAGGCTGACCGGAACGGCGCGGAGGAAGGTGATCTCGTCATCGCAGAGCCAAAACCTGTCGGCCGCCGCCAATATGGCCCGGCCTTTGGTATCGTGACGGAAGTGATCGGCCACATCACCGATCCGCGCTCGGCGAGCCTCCTGGCGATCCACGCGCACGACATACCGACCGAGTTTCCGGAAGAGGCCCTCGAGCAGGCGCGCGACCCGAAACCGGCTGCCGCCGAACGTGAAGACCTGACTGCCGTCCAGTTGATCACGATCGATCCGCACGATGCGCGCGACCATGATGACGCTGTCTGGGCGGAACAGCTGGACGATGGCTGGCGCGTGATTGTCGCCATTGCGGATGTGGCGGCTTACGTCACCGAAGGCTCTCCGCTGGACAAGGAAGCGCTGAAGCGCGGCAACTCCACCTATTTCCCGGACCGCGTTGTGCCGATGCTGCCGTTCGAACTATCAGCGGACGAGTGTTCCCTGCGCGAGAACGAACTGCGCCGCTGCATGGCGGTGGAGATGGTCTTCGACAAGTCCGGCACGAAGCGCTCGCACCGCTTCATCCGTGGCATGATGAAGTCTGCCGCGAAGCTCTCCTATGAGGAAGCACAGGCCGCAATCGACGGGAAGCCGGGCGGCAAGGCCGAAGAGCTTCTGGAGAGCGTTCTGAAACCGCTCTGGGGCGCCTACGCGGCCTTGTCGAAGGCCCGCGACAAGCGAAGCCCGCTCGACCTCGACCTGCCGGAACGCCGGATCGTCTTCGATGCGGAAGGCGAGATCCAGGGCATCATTGCCAAGGAACGCCTCGAAGCGCACCGCCTGATCGAAGAGTTCATGATCCAGGCGAACGTCGCCGCGGCTGAAACGCTGGAGAAAGCGAACAGCCCCCTTGTCTACCGCGTCCATGACGTGCCGACGGAAGCCAAGATCGCCGCCTTTGCCGAGTTCCTGCAAACCATCGACATCAAATGGCATATCGGGGAGCGTCCGCAGACGCACCGTTTCAACAAGCTGCTCGAAGACATTCGCGGCGGTGTCTACGACGAGATGGTCACCCAGATGGTTCTGCGCTCACAGGCACAGGCGATCTATTCGGAAGAAAACCTCGGCCATTTCGGCCTGAACCTCGCCAAGTATGCGCACTTCACCTCCCCGATCCGCCGCTATGCGGACCTGATCGTCCACCGGGCGCTTATCCGCGCGCTGAAGCTCGGTCCGGACGGTCTGAGCGATCAGAATGCGGTACGGCTGGAAGAGATCGCGGAGCACATCACGACGACCGAACGCCGGTCCATGGCGGCCGAGCGCGAGGCGACGGACCGCTACCTCGCCATCTTCCTGGCCGACCGCGTGGGCGCCGAATTTGAAGGCCGCATCATGGGGGTTACCGCCTCCGGCCTGTTCGTCGCGTTGGCAGGCTCTGGCGCGGACGGGTTCATTCCGATCTCGTCCATTTCGGACGACTATTGGGTGCTGGATCAGGCAGCGATGGAAATCTATGCACGCGGCAGCGGCAAGACCTATTCCATGGGCCAGACGGTGCGGGTGCGCCTGAAAGAGGTGACGCCGTTGCAGGGGGGCCTTTTGCTGGAAATGCTGTCCGAGCCCCAAGCGGCTCCGGCGGGCCGTGCAGCGGCGCGCAAGGCGGCAGATGCCGGCGCACGTTCCCCTCGCGGCAGGGGTGGACCTCCCCGCCGCGGCAAGCCCAAATTCAACAAAAAAACGCTGCCCAAGCATAAGCGGAGGAGCCGTAAGTGACCCCTGACGGCGAAAAGGAAAGTAACGATAACGGCAATCAGCTGATCGGTTCGGCTTTCGACAAGGAAAGCGACGACGAAGTCATTCTGAAGAATCAGCGCTCGCCGCGCCCGAAGGATGCTGCGACGCTGATTCTGATCCGGCGCGATGCCGCGAAGCCTCGTGTCCTGATGGGCAAGCGGTCTGGCGGCCATGTCTTCATGCCGGACAAATACGTTTTTCCCGGTGGCCGGGTAGACCCTGACGATGGCCGCGCCGTTTCATGGTGCGAATTGAAGCCGGACGTCGAGGCCAAACTGCGGATCAGCGCGCGGCGCCAGCCGAGGGCATTTGCGCTGACGGCAATCCGGGAAACCTTCGAGGAAACAGGGCTTCTGGTCGCGCGCCCGGCCGAGATGCCGGTGTCCGCGCCGAAAGGCTGGGACCGTTTCCATGAGCTGGATGCCGCGCCTCACCTGTCCCCACTCACCTTTATTGGACGGGCAATCACGCCGCCTTACCGCCCACGCCGCTTCGATGCGCGCTTCTTCATGGCAGACGCTGAAGAGGCGCTGATAGATGAACGTCCGCCCGTCGACGGTGCCGAACTGTCCGACCTGCAATGGGTCACGCTGGATGACGCCCAGGCGCTCGACCTGCCGAGCGTCACACGCTTCATGCTGGGCGAGATCGACGCCCGGCTGAAAGCCAGGGATTACAAGGAAGGCCCGCCTTTCCTGCGCTGGACCCGTTCCGGCCACAGCACCGAGCGGCTGTAGAGCAGCAACGGGTGCTTGACTTGCGCCCCGCAGCCCGCCATTAAGCCGCTTTCCGAATTCAGACGCTAGCACAAGCGAGCCCGCGCCATGGCAAAACCCGCCACCATCAAGATCCGCCTCAACTCGACGGCTGACACCGGCTTCTTCTATGTGACCAAGAAGAACCCGCGCAACATGACCGAGAAAATGGTCCAGCGGAAATATGATCCGATTGCGAAAAAGCACGTCGAGTTCAAAGAAGGAAAAATCAAGTAATCACTTGATCCTTTTGGACTTTTGAAAAGCCCGCTCGTCATCGAGCGGGCTTTTTCGTTGTGCCCATAAAGCAGCTTGGGTAGAGGCAATCCATGATTGATTCCCTGATCGGCGAATTCGCAGGAACCGGAACCTGGTTTGAAGCGTCCGGCATGACTTCCAGTTACAATGTAAGCCACACGATCACGAAAACGCCGCGTGGTTTCCGGTTCGAATTCAAGCACGTGTTTGAAAATGGCGACCCCGACGTGCACGCAGTTTTCGACATGGAATGGTCCAGCGCGCCCCTGTTCGTCCTGAAGGCCGCCGGCTCTGAAATCGGGAAAGGATACGTCCTGGACGGCTTTTGCCACTACACGACCGATCTGGGCGGCAACATCGTCGAAGCGTCCGTCCTCAAGACCGAAGACGGTGTTCGGGTGTGGGGATCCGCCAGCCGCAACAAAGCCGGGCACGCAATCGCGTGGAACGAGAACCTCAAAGGTTAGACGATTTCATCCCGGTGCAGGTAGCGCGTCTTGCGGATCGCCGGGAACAGGAACGACCAGGCCGCTGCGACACCGATGGCCGCTGCCCCGCCAGCAACGACCGTGAACACGGCGCCGTAGAAGTGCGCCATGAACCCTGCCCGCGCTTCGCCCAACTCGTTTGACGCGCCCAGAAATACCGAGTTCACGGCATTCACGCGGCCGCGCACATCATCCGGTGTCCACAGCTGAAGCAGGATCTCGCGGATATAGACCGAGACCATGTCGAAGGCGCCGATCAACGCCAACGCGAGGATCGACAGCCAGGCGAGCGTCGATGCGCCGAAGACCACCGTCGCCAGCCCAAACAGCGCGACGCAGACAAACAGGATGATCCCCGCATGATTCCGGATGGGGAATGCGGTGATGATTCCGATCATGACCACAGCGCCGACACCGGGCGCCGCGCGCAACAGGCCAAGGCCTGACGGACCAAGCTCCAGAATGTCCCGCGCGTAGACTGGCAGCAACGCCACCGCTCCGCCGAGCAGGACAGCAAACAGGTCCAGCGAGATGGCCCCCAGAACCACCTTCTCCTTCCAGACATAGGAGAAGCCGCCGAGGAGTGTCTTCAGCGTCGTCGGCTCTTTCGCACTCTTCTGCGGCGGTTTCGGAATGGTCAGGATGACCGCCCCGGACAGCAGGAACAGGATCACTGCCGTGCCGTAAGCAATTGGCGCCCCGATCCCGTAGATCAGGCCGCCCAGAACAGGGCCGAGAATTGACGCGAGCTGCCACGACGCAGTGATCCAGCCAACCGCGTTGGCGAAGTCCTCCTTGGGCACCAGATTGACGGCCAGGCTGGACGAAGCTGGTGAATAGAAAGCGCGGGCGATCCCGAAAATGGTAAGTGCGCCGAGCACCCATAACGGATCGAAATGGCCGGAGAGCGCGAGCGCGAGGATCGCCAGCGCGCATGCCATTTCGACAAACACGGCGATGCCCATGACGTTCCGGCGGCCGAACCGATCCGCGGTTACGCCGGTAACAACGACGAGGATCAGGGCTGGAAGGAATTGGACCAGTCCGATCCAGCCAAGCAGCGCGGCATTCTGGGTCTGGTCATAGATCTGCCACCCAACCGAGACCGACACGATCTGGGCGCCAAGCGATGTGCAGAACCGCGAAAAGAAATAGCGGCTGTAGGCTGAATGCCGGAACGCGGAAAACCTGTCGGTCACGCCTTATCCCCCGAGCTGAGCGCCGTCTGTGCGGACAGCCGCACCTCAAGTCAATCAGGCGGCTGTGCTCTCGACCCGGTTCCGGCCGGTGGTCTTGGCCTGATAGAGCGCCTGGTCGGCCCGTTTCGTCAGGTCGGAAATCGTATCCTGCTCACCTGCGATGGTGGAGACGCCAACGCTGACCGTGATCTGGATACGAAGCCCGGCCTTGCCGACAATGAAAGGGGCGGCGGCGACAGCCCGCCGGATCCGCTCAGCGGCAGCGCACGCCAGATCCCCCGGCGTTTCCGGCATGATAACCAGGAATTCTTCACCGCCCGGCCGGCAAACGATGTCCATCGGGCGGACATTCTCTCGCAGGCGGTTGGCGATCTCCTGAAGCACCTCATCCCCGGCATCGTGGCCATAGGTGTCGTTCACGGATTTGAAGTGGTCGATATCGGCCATCATGACCGATACCGGACGCCCGCCCATGACCGACCGCTGCATGAACTGGTGCAGCTGGCTCATCATGTAGCGGCGATTGTAGAGGCCGGTCAGCTGGTCGATGACCGAAAGTTCCAGTCCTTTGTCCACGCGCCGGCGGAGCATCTCGATGTAGCGGGCCCGGCGGGCCTGCGTGCGCACCCGCACCAGCAGTTCCTGCTTGTCGACCGGGGTCAGGATTACGTCGCTGGCCCCGATCTCGAGCCCCTTGGCAGCCCTCACGCGGTCGTCGGGATCGCAGATCAGTAGAATCGACACTGCGCGGGTCGCTTCCGTGACTTTGAAGTGGGCGCAGAGCTTCAGCGCGTCGAAGGATTTGCTGGGGAGCGACAGGATCATGAGATCCACACCAAGACGGGAAAGGTCCCCCATCGTGCCCGCCTCAGCGAGGGTAACAACCGTATGGCCTGCCTCACGCAGGACTGCCGCGAGCCGTGCGGATGCCCGGGGATTGTCATCGACAATGAAGATACGGGCGGGCTGGTCGGACTCTTCCTTGGCGGCGTCCAGATCGAGCCCTTCCCGCAGACCATTTGCCTGCCTCTGGCGCAGTTCGGACGCCACAGCATTATACCGCATCAACGCGCCAACCCGGGACATCAGGGCAAAGTCATCGACCGGCTTGGTCAGAAAGTCTTCGGCGCCGGCCTCAAGCCCGCGGACACGGTCTTCCGTGTCGCTAAGGGCCGTTACCATGACGACCGGGATATATTCCGTTGCCGGGTCTTCCTTGAGGCGGCGGCAGACTTCGTAGCCGTCCATGCCGGGCATCATCACGTCGAGCAGAATGATATCCGGCAGTTCCTTGCGGGCGACTTCCAGAGCCTGAGGTCCATTTTCCGCTTGGATAACAGTATAATACTGGGCTTCGAGCTTCGCCTGCAAAAGGCGCCTGTTCGCTTCGATGTCGTCTACTACCAGGATCCGCGCGCTCATGCTGCTTCCTTCGGCATGAGCGATTCCACGGCCTTGATGAAGGTCATGATCTGGATCGGCTTCGAGAGATAACCTTCACATCCCGCTTCGCGCACGCGCTGCTCATCAGCGCGCATGGCAAAGGCAGTCACCGCGAGCACGGGGATATGAGCGACTTTTTCGTCATCCTTCAGCCAGCGCGTAATGTCGAGGCCTGACACTTCCGGCAGCTGGATGTCCATGATGATGAGATCCGGCTGCTCCCGGCGGGCGATCTCGACCGCCTTCGCGCCGTCCCTGCACTGGTAGGTATCGTAGCCGTAGGCGTCCAACAGGTCGCAAAACAGGCGCATGTTGAGTTCATTGTCCTCAACAACCAGCACTTTTCTGGTTTTTGCGTCTGCCATTTTTCCCCACGATTACGAGCGATTCGGAGCGGAGCTTACCGTACCAGACCAGCTATACGGGAAAAGCTTAACGGGTGTTTACGGGTCACTTCAGATTGCCGCCCGATGCGGAACATGGCATGAACATAAGACCATGAGCCTGTTATGCCGGGATTGTTTTCATTTTGATCTGACAGATGCTGAAGCCTGCCCCAGCTGCGGCAGCCGTCGTATTGTCTGTCATCCGGCGCTCCACAGGCTGGGCGTTGCCCATATCGATTGCGATGCCTTCTTCGCGGCGATCGAAAAAAGAGACAATCCGGACCTGAAAGACAAGCCGGTCATCGTCGGAGGCGGCGAACGCGGCGTGGTGCTGACCTGCTGCTACATTGCCCGCCTTTACGGGGTCCGGTCAGCAATGCCGATGTTCCAGGCCCTCAAACTGTGCCCGGACGCCACAGTCGTGAAGCCCAGCCGGCACAAATACTCTGAAGCTGCCGCGATTGTCCGGGAGAAGATGGAGGCCCTGACTCCGCTGGTCCAACCTGTCTCGATAGACGAGGCCTATCTGGATCTCACGGGGACCGAAGCGATCCACAAGGCACCACCAGCCGCGTCCCTCGCGCGGTTGGCGGCTGAGATCGAGAACGAGCTCCACATCACGGTTTCTGTGGGACTTTCCGCGAACAAATTCCTCGCCAAGACGGCCAGCGAACTCGACAAGCCCCGTGGCTTCGCCGTGATTTCTCCGGAAGAAGCCGAAGCGATGCTGGCGCCCCGGCCCGTCGGTTTTCTTCACGGTGTCGGACCGAAATTCGCTGCAAAACTGGAGCAGGACGGGCTCGAAACGGTCGGAGACCTCCAGAAGGCCGACCTCAAGGCTCTCATCGGCCGCTATGGCGAAACCGGCATGTGGCTGAAACGCGTCGCCCACGGACAGGATAACCGCCCTGTCCGCACCGATGAAGAACGCAAGTCCGTGTCTACCGAAACCACCTTCCGGACAGACCTCGCCGATCATGCCGCATTGGAAGACCAGCTCTGGAAACTCTGCGTGAAAACCTCCGACCGGGCCAAGCAGATCGGTGTCGTTGGCGCTGTGATTACGCTCAAGCTCAAGACCTCGGACTTCAAGCCCCTCACCCGGCGTGTTTCCCTGACCGAACCGACCCAGATTGCGCAATCAATCTTCCGGGCGGCGAGACCGCTGCTCGCGCGGGAAGCAGATGGCCGCAAGAAGTTCCGGCTGATCGGCATCGGCCTCTCTGAACTTTCCGACCACCGCGCAGACGAAGCCGATCTGCTGGACCCGCGCATCGCACGGCGCGCAGCCGCTGAACGGGCCTCGGATGCGGCGCGGGCGAAGTTCGGCAAGGATGCCGTCATGACCGGCCGCGCAGCCCGAATGGATCATGAACCCAAGGAATAGGCTTGCGACGCTTGCGGCCCGGCGCGGTGTGCGGCAAGTCTGCTGCAGCCAATACCAATCCGGAGACCTTTCCATGAGCACCCCTGAAGACCGCCTCGACGCCCTCGGCATTGCCCTTCCCGAACCTATGAAGCCGGTCGCCACCTATGTGCCTTACGTCATGACCGGGAACCTCCTCTTCATCTCCGGGCAAGTCAGCGCATCAGCTGAAGGACGCATGCTCGGCCGGCTCGGCGAGGACATGGAACTTTCCGCAGGTCAGCACGCCGCGCGTCAGTGCGGGATCAATCTCATCTCCCAATGCAAGGCTGCCCTGGGTGACCTTTCCCGCGTGAAGCAGGTCGTCAAACTGGGCGGTTTCGTAAACGCGCATCCGGACTTCAAAGACATCCCGCAGGTGATCAATGGCTGCTCCGACCTGATGGTCGAGGTGTTTGGGGATGCAGGCCGTCATGCCCGTTCGGCGGTGGCCTGCCCTGTCCTTCCGCTTGGCGTCGCTGTGGAAGTCGACGCTGTGATCGAGTTCACCGACTAGTCATGGCCACGCCGTTCGACCCCCGCAAATTCCGCTATGCGCATCGCGGCCTGTGGTCGGCGAACGGCCCGCCTGAAAATTCGCTGGAAGCGTTCCGGCTTGCCCGAACGGCCGGGCTGGGTATCGAATTCGATGTCCGCCCCGCGCGTGACGGCACGCCGGTCGTGTTCCACGACGACACGCTCGACCGCATGACCAGGCGTTCGGGTAAAACCGAAGACCTGAACGCCAAGGAATTGGGCCGGCTCTCGCTCGGAGGCTCGTCGGAACATCTTCCGACATTTCTCGAACTCCTGCGGATCTGGCCCTACCAGCTGCCGCTCCTGACCGAGCTGAAGATCGACGGAAAGACCGATCCGGAAGCGTTTGCCCGCCGCGTCGGTGACCGTCTGGCGCACTGGAAAGGCTTTGCGGCAGCGATGAGTTTTTCCGAGAAGGCCGTCCGCGCGCTGCCCATGGGACTGATGCGGGGGCAGCTGATCGCGTCCACTTCCAAAGTGGGTGAGGACGCGTTTGATGCCGTGCTCGAAAGGGCCATCTCGGACAGGATCGACTATCTCGCCGTCCACACAACAGACGTGGAACGCGCCGCCCTGAAATCACAGGGCAGCAACCTGCCCATCGTTGTCTGGACGGTACGGACCGAAGACGAGCTTGCCCGTTGCAAGGAACACGATGCCGCGGTGATCTTCGAACATATGAACCCGGAACTGGTCTCACAGCACCTGAACACCTAGATTGGGAGCCATGGACGAAACGAACTTCCGCATCGAAATCGTCACAGGGCTCGAAGAGGTCGCCCCGGATGCGTGGAATGCCGTCGCCAATCCGCCAGGTCTGCGCCGTGATCCATTCCTGAGCTGGGAATTCCTGGAGGCGTTGGAAAGTTCCGGTGCCGCAACCCCCGAAACGGGTTGGATTCCCCGGCACATTCTGGTGCGGGACGCGAACGATGTGTTGCGCGGCGCCATGCCGCTCTACGGCAAGACGCATTCTCGCGGCGAGTTCGTTTTCGATCATTCCTGGGCCGACGCCTTCGAGCGCGCTGGCGGTGCCTATTATCCGAAACTGCTGAGCGCCGTGCCCTTCACGCCTGTCACAGGGCGCCGGCGCCTCGCCGCACCCGGACCGGACGAGGCCCGGATCAAATCCCTGCTGCTGAATGCTGCAGTCAGTTTCGCGGAGCAGAACAAGCTGTCATCGCTTCATATCAATTTCATGGAAGAGGATGACTCCCAGTCCCTGATGCTGAACGGTATGCTGTGCCGGACAGACCAGCAGTTCCACTGGCTCAATCAGGACTATGAAAGCTTCGATGATTTCCTGGCTGAGCTTTCGTCGTCGAAACGCAAGAATTTGCGCAAGGAACGCGCCAGGGCCCAGGAAGGGCTCGACTTCGTGCATGTGCGCGGCGGCGATATTACCGAAGCGCATCTCGATCGCTTTTACGACTTCTACATGGACACGGGCAGCCGCAAATGGGGCTCCCCCTATCTGACCCGGAGAACTTTCTCGCTCCTGCGGGAACGCATGGCTGACGACATGCTCTTTGTCTTTGCCATGGAAGACGGTGAAGCCATCGCGGGCGCGCTGAACATGATCGGCTCTGACACGCTCTACGGCCGATACTGGGGCACAATCGATCCACGTCCGATGCTGCACTTCGAAACCTGTTATTATCAGGCCATCGACTATGCGATTGCTCACGGTCTTCGCGTGGTTGAGGCTGGTGCGCAGGGCGGGCACAAGCTGGCGCGGGGATACGTCCCGGTACTGACTTACTCAGCCCACTGGATTTCCCACCCCGGCCTGCGTGACGCAGTTGCAGACTATCTGGAACGCGAGCGCGCCGCGGTGGAGCATGACCTGGACTACCTCAATGAACGGACGCCCTTTAAGAAGGGCCAATGAAGCAAGCCACGAAACATTCAATCAAATCCTGAAAACAAAGAAGTAAAGATGACCCTCCACGACTCATACGATCCCAACAACATCTTCGCGAAGATTCTCAAAGGCGAAATGCCGAGCATCAAGGTCTATGAGGATGACGTTGCTCTGGCCTTCATGGATGTGTTTCCGCAGAGCGAAGGACATACATTAGTCATTCCAAAACTGGTCCAGGCGCGGAACTTCCTCGACATGCCGTCAGACTATCTCGGCCAATATATGTTGAAGGTGCAGAAGGTCGCCCGCGCCGTCGAAAAGGCCCTGACGCCAGACGGGCTGATGGTCAGCCAGTTCAACGGCGCCCCGGCCGGGCAGACCGTCTTTCACCTGCATTTCCACATTATCCCGCGCTGGGAAAACAAGCCGCTCGGCCGCCATGCCGAAGGCGGCATGGCGAAACCGGAAGAGCTGGAGCCAATCGCGGAAAAAATCCGGGCCGCGCTCTGACGCTTACAGGCCGAGCTTCGCTTTCAGGATATCATTGACGGCTTTCGGGTTGGCCTTGCCGCCCGAAGCTTTCATCACCTGCCCGACGAACCAACCCATGGTCTTCGGCTTTTCTTTGACCTGTGCCACCTGATCCGGATTGGCCGCGATGATTTCATCGACGACCTTCTCGATGGCGCCAGTATCGGTGACCTGCTTCAGGCCGTGCTTCTCAACGATGTCTGCCGGCTTGCCTTCACCTGCGATCATCCGTCCAAAGACGTCCTTGGCAATCTTGCCGCTGATCGTATCGTTGGAGATGAGTTCAATCAGGCCGCCAAGATCGGCTGCCGAGACCGGGCTGTCAGACAGCTCCAGGCCTTCCTTGTTGAGATAGCCGAACAGCTCCTGCGTCACCCAGTTGGCAGCAAGTTTCGCATCGCGTCCCTTGGCCACTTCCTCGAAGAAAGCCGCCTTGTCCGCTTCCGCCGTGAGCACACCCGCATCATAGCGGGTAAGTCCGTAGTCCGCCTCGAAACGCGCGCGCTTCTCATCCGGAAGTTCCGGCAGGGTCGTGCGGATTTCTTCGATCCATGCCTCTTCCACTTCCAGCGGCAAGAGGTCCGGATCCGGAAAATAGCGGTAGTCGTGCGCGTCTTCCTTGGAACGCATGGACCGGGTCTCGCCCTTGTTCGGATCGAACAGGCGGGTTTCCTGATCGACTTTGCCGCCTGCCTCGATGATCTCGATCTGACGGCGGGCTTCATACTCAATGGCTTGCTGGATGAAGCGGAACGAGTTCATGTTCTTGATCTCGCAGCGCGTGCCAAGATGCCCGAAGTCTCCGGTCTCGCGATATTTCTCGTACTGGCCGGGGCGGCAGACGGAGACGTTCACATCGGCGCGAAGGTTACCCTTCTCCATGTCGCCGTCGCAGGTGCCGAGCGCGATGACGATCGCGCGCAGCTTCTTCACATAAGCCGCCGCCTCTGCCGGCGTGCGCACATCCGGGCGGGACACGATTTCCATCAGCGCCACACCGGACCGGTTCAGGTCCACATAGGTGGAGTTCGGATCCATGTCGTGGATGGACTTGCCGGCATCCTGTTCCAGGTGCAGGCGTTCGATCCGGCACGGGAAGGTATACGCCTCGCCGCCATGCGCAGGCTCCACGTCCACTTCGATCTCGCCTTCACCCACGATCGGATGCGCGAACTGGCTGATCTGATAGCCCTGCGGCAGGTCAGGATAGAAATAGTTCTTCCGGTCGAACCGGCTGTAGTGATTGATCTGGGCTTTCAGGCCGAGCCCCGTCCGGATCGCCTGTTCGACGCAAAACTTGTTGATGACCGGCAGCATGCCCGGCATCGCCGCATCGACGAGGGAAACGTTGCAGTTAGGATCGGCGCCAAAAGTGGTGGCGGCCCCGGAAAACAGCTTCGCATTGGAAGAAACCTGCGCGTGGACTTCTAGGCCCATCACCAGTTCCCATTCACCTGTGTCGCCCTTGATCGTGTAGGGGGTGCGTACAGACATGCTTTCCTCGATTGGTCACGGCAGAATCCGGACCTTTTACCCCCCTGCGGTCGCCCCTGTCGAGCCGTGCTGACACTGCACAAGGCACTGAAATATCCGGTTTTATGGACTTGCCGGAAACTAGGGGGTTTTCCTTAGTCGCAATGTGCGGCAAATTTGCACGACTGCTTCGGGAGGAAGCGAGAAGAGGAAAAACAAAGAATGCTCTTCAAAATGATCCTTGATGGCGCCAGCGACGACGAGCGTCACATTGCGCAGGGCTTCCTGCGTCACATCATTGCGGGGTTCGCCATTGGCCTGATTTTCGGTGGCACCATGTTCGGCGCGCTGTTCCTGACGCTCGGCAATCTGGACATGAACATTCCGATCCTGTTCATCCTGGCCATGTTGCTTCAGTTCGGCCCGATCGGCGGCCTTATTGGTGCTGGCGTCCACGTGACCCGCATTGCAGACCGGGGTGAGAAACCTGCCGATGAAGATGAAGGGCCGCGGGGCGGCACGAAAGCGCCAGCCGTGACCGCCATGGATCAGGCCGCTTCGAGCCGCAGGAAAGCGCCTAAAGCTTCCCCTGTTCCTTCGCTTGCCTGACCCGCTCAGCCCGCGCAGCCATCCGGTCCTTGATCGGGGCGGCCTGGGAGACACGCGTTGACGGCGCTTCATCGGACTCCGCTTCAGTGACTGGTTCCGGCTCCGCTTCCATCTTGCCTTCGGCGATAAGCTTTTTGCGGCGCGCCGCGACGCGTGCCGCCCGGGCCGACTGCGCGGGTGAGACTTTCGTTTTCAGGAAACGGCGGCCTTCACCAACAGATGTATCCTGTCTCCGCTCACGGCGTTTCAGCACGCCATCGATACGCCATGCGACATAGGCCGCGACGGCCACAGCTGCCAGCCACAACGGGGTAGACTTCGAATCCATCAGGCTGAAATCGGCCTGCATGGTTGCGGTCGCAATCATCCCGATCGAGATGACCAGCATGATGCCAAACAATACAAGAAAGCGGTTCATGGCGCGAAGCCTACCACCACTTCTCCGGTCTGGCCACGAAACCGGCTGCGCGTTCCAGTTCGCCGCCAACGCGGAAACAGGCCGACTCGTCCAATGCCTTGCCGATCACCTGCAGGCCCAGCGGCAGCCCATCGGATGACAGGCCCGCAGGCACGGAAATGCCCGGAAGCCCAGCGAGGTTTGTCGTCACGGTGAAGACGTCGTTGAGGTACATATCCACCGGATCACCGCTCTTTTCACCGAAAGCGAACGCCGGTGACGGGCAGGTTGGCGTCAGGATCGCATCGCAGCTTTCGAAGGCATCGACGAAGTCGTTCAGGATCTTGGTACGCACCTTCTGCGCCCGCAGGTAATAGGCGTCATAATAGCCGGACGAGAGCACGTAAGTGCCGATCATCAGGCGGCGCTGAACCTCCCGGCCGAAGCCATCTGCACGGGTGGCCTCATAGGTCTGGGTCAGGTTGTTGCCGTCGACACGGGCGCCGTACCGCATGCCGTCATAGCGCGCGAGGTTCGACGAGGCTTCTGCGGGCGCCACGATGTAATAAGCCGGAAGGGCATATTTCGTATGCGGCAGGCTTATGTCGACAATCTCGGCGCCAGCAGCCTTCAGCCACGCGACGCCCTGCTCCCACAGAGTGTTCATTTCCGCGTTCAGGCCATCGAGCCGGTATTCCTTCGGAATGCCGATGCGCATGCCTTTGACACCTTTGGAAACGTCCGCGCGCCAATCCGGCTGATCGACTTTGAGCGACGTTGAATCCTTCGGGTCGTGGCTGCACATCACGTCGAGGAGAATCGCGGAATCCTCGACTGTTTTCGCGATCGGGCCTGCCTGATCCAGCGAAGACGCAAATGCGACCATGCCCCAGCGGCTGGCCCGGCCATAGGTCGGCTTGATACCGACTGTTCCGGTGAACGCTGCCGGCTGGCGGATGGAACCACCCGTGTCGGATGCCGTCGCAGCGAGGCAAAGATCCCCGGAGACCGCCGCAGCCGATCCACCGGACGAACCACCAGGTGTCAGGCCAGCATTGTCGCCCTTCCGGCGCCACGGGTTGATCGGCGGACCGAACCGGGAAGTCTCGTTGGAAGACCCCATGGCAAACTCGTCCATGTTGAGCTTGCCGAGCATGACAGCGCCTTCGTCCCACAGATTCTGTGTCACGGTCGACTCATAGGTCGGAGTGAATTCGCCAAGGATATTGCTGCAGGCTGTCGTGCGGACATCCTTCGTGCAGTAAAGGTCCTTCACGCCAATCGGGGCACCTTCAAGCTTTCCACCCTCGCCATTTGCCAGGCGAGCGTCTGCTTTGTCAGCCATTTCCAGCGCCTTTTCCGGCGTCTCCACGACGTAGGCGTTCAGGACCCGGGAGCTTTCAATGGTCTGGATAAAGTCCTGCGTGATCTCCCGGGACGAGAATTTCTTCGCCTTCAGGCCATCCAGGGCATCTGCAAGGGTCAGCTTCGTCAGATCGGTCATCGTAGCGGGTCTCCGGCAATTCTGCCCGCCTGCTATGACGGCTTGAGCCGAAAGTTCAAGTCTCTGTGAGAGTGCTTGTCAGGTAGATATCAGTTCGTCACACCATTGTGAGGCCGGAATTGACCAGATGGAGATCAGCATGCGCCTCAACCTGCCCCTTGCCGCCGCGATGATTGCCCTTGCCGGTTGCGCCACCACGGACGGTTCGGACCGAAAGCCGACTGGTATTGCGAAATACGCCGATGACCCGCGTCTCGGCGAGGAAGTCGACCGGATATGTTTTGCCAGCAATATCGACAGCTTCGGAGACAACACACGGGACACCTTCACCGTCAGAGAAGGACGGGATCACTATCTGATAGAGGTGTTCGGCACCTGCACGTCGCTGAACCATGCCGTGACCATGGCGATCGGCTCGTCCACCAACTGTCTCACCAACGGTGACAGCATCATCGTGTCTGATTCCCTGATGCCTCGCCGTGACCAAACATTCAGCACAACCCGCTGTCTGGTGAAATCGATGCACAAATGGGATCCCAAGGCGGAAGAAGCCGAGGAAGGACCTGACACAGGCTCGACAGAATCCGACATGCCCCCAGAAGATTCCTGATGCCGGGCTTTGCGGGTCATGGTATGTGACCCGCATGTTCCCAGACAATCAGGCCTCGTTGGTCGAGGTGAAGCAATCTCCCCTGCACGGCCGCGGTCTGTATGCGGTCGGCGATCTTGCTGCTGGCTCCAGGATCGGCACGTGGCCAACGCTTATCCTCAGCGCCGAAGACACGGACCAGATCCGGTCCACGCGCCTCTACCACTACGTGTTCTATGTAGATGAAAGCACGGAAGGCGCCATGCGCGCCGCCATCGCGTTCGGTCCGATCTCCATGTGCAACCACTCCACGGAGGCCAACGCGATCTTCACTGTGGATGCGGATGCTGCGACAGTTACCCTGTCGGCCTGCCGCGATATCGCCGCCGGTGAAGAAGTCCTGATTGATTATGGAGACTTCGCCGCCGAAGCAGTGTGAGCCTTACTCGACGGACTTCGGCACCACGAAGAAGCCGTCTTCGGTGCGAGGGGCGTTTGCCAGAATCTGATCCGGGATATTGCCGTCGGTGACCACATCGTCCCGCATCGGCAGCGTCGTCTCGACCACGGAAGTCAGAGGTTCCACATCGGAGACGTCGACTTCATTCAGCTGGTCAATCCAGCCAAGAATGCTGTTCAGTTCGCCAGCCAATTCATCAAGGTGGGCTTCGTCGACCGCGATACGCGACAGGCGCGCAACCTTGCGAACATCGTCCTTGGTGACACTCATGTGAACTCTCCGGAATTGCTGCCGCCCGAATACGCCATAGGCAACGCCCCATCAAGGCGCTATGTGGGCAGCCCATGCCAGTCGTTGATGTTGCAGATTTCCCGCCTGCCGGTCCTCTCCTCGGGCTCGACCCCGGGACGAAAACCATTGGCGTGGCCTCCTGCGACGCCGTGCGCATGATCTCCAGCCCTGTTGAAACCATTCCGAAAGGACGGAAACTGGCACCCGTGCTGGAGCGTCTGTTCCTGCTTTATGACGACCGCCGTGCAGTCGGGCTTGTCCTCGGCTTGCCGCTCAACATGGATGGCACCGAGGGCCCGCGCGCGCAGTCTGTCCGCGCGCTGGCCTGGAACATCCTCAAACACCGGGATGTGCCGATTCTATTGCAGGACGAGCGCTTGTCCACGGCCGAAGCCGAATGGGCCATGCTGGAAGCCGACCTGTCCCGCAAGAAGCGCGCCGAGCGGATTGATGCCTCGGCAGCGGCGATAATTCTCAAATCGGCGCTGGAACGGCTGGAGCGTGAAGCATGAGCGGCTTTCTCTACGCCCTGCTGCCGGTCATCGCGATTGTCACGCTGGGCCATATACTCTCAGTCCGGAAATGGATTCCCGCCGAAAGCTGGCGGGCGATTGAGCGGCTGTCCTACGTCGTCCTGTTTCCGGCCCTGATTGTCCGAACTTTGGCGAATGCGCCTTTTGAGACTGCACCGTGGCGCTTGGCCGGGGCGTTGATCCTGTCCCAGTTCGCCCTTGCCGGTGTCGGCCTCCTGGGACGCTTCCTTCCCGGCATGCCTCGTCCGGCCGTCGGGTCCGTCATCCAGTCAAATGTCCGCTGGAACACGATGATCGGCCTGTCGATCGGCAGCCTCCTGTTCGGACAAGAAGGCCTGGCGCTCGTGACCATCGCCGCTGCCGCCATGATCCCGACAGCAAACGTGCTCTCTGTCTATGCCCTGATCGCCCACGCAGACCGGCCGCACGGACCGGCACCCAAGCCGCTTCTCGCGCTGGTCAAGAACCCCATTGTCCTCGCCTGTATTGCAGGTCTCGGTCTTGCGACAGCGAATATCGAGCTGCCTGAACTGCTGGACGACAGTCTGGGGATTCTGGGCGATGCGGCGCTCGCACTTGGCCTGTTGTCTGCGGGCGCCGGCGTAGACCTGTCAGCCCTGCGCCGCGCCGGGCCGCGCACCTTCGGGTGGTCCCTCGTCAGGCTGATCGGCCTTCCTGTATTGGCCGTGGCATTCGGTGTGATGCTGGGTCTCTCCGGCGTTGCCCTGACGATTGCCGTGATCTGTGCAGCCACTCCGACGGCCACATCCTCCTACATCCTCGCTCGCGAACTCGGCGGGGACGCCCCGCTGGCGGCGAACCTGATTGCGGTCGAGACGGTTCTGGCAATGCTCACCATGCCCCTTCTCTACCTGGCGGTTACACAGCTTCCTCTCGCCTGAGGGCTTGAAGCCCGGCGGAATCGGGCCTAAACCGCCAAAAATCGAAAGGGCCTCCATGACCCGGGCGGCATATCACTACAGCTTCGATCACGAGCACCTGCTCAGTATTGAAGGACTTTCTCCTCTCGATATCACGCACATTCTGGACCTTGCAGACAGTTATGCTGAGGCCACGCGCGCCGGTATCCGGCCAGATCCGGTCCTGAAGGGCAAAGTGGTCGTGAACCTGTTCTTCGAGAACTCCACACGGACCATGAGCAGTTTTGAGATCGCCGCCCGCCGCCTCGGCGCCGACGTGATTTCCATGCCGGTCGCGGCTTCCAGCGTAAAAAAAGGCGAAACGCTGATCGACACGGCGATGACGCTGAACGCAATGAAGCCGGATGCCCTGATCGTGCGCCACTCGGCCTCCGGTGGACCGAAGCTTCTGTCGCGCAAGGTCGATTGCGCCGTAATCAATGCAGGTGACGGCACGCACCAGCACCCGACCCAGGGCCTGCTCGACACGCTGACCATCCGGCGCGCGAAAGGCCGGATCGAAGGCCTGAAAGTCGTGATCTGCGGTGACATCGCCCACTCGCGCGTTGCCCGTTCCACAACACAGGCGCTTCACCTGATGGGCGCGGAAGTCCACCTGTGTGCGCCCCGCACGCTGCTTCCGTCAGGCACCGACACATGGGGCGCTGCCAGCGCGACCACTGACTTCGACAAGGCACTGAAAGATGCCGACATCGTCATGATGCTGCGCCTGCAGCTGGAACGGATGGACGGCGCATTCCTGCCAAGCCGGCGGGAATATTTCAGCTTCTTTGGGCTTACTAAGGATCGGCTCGCCCTCGCGAAACCGGACGCAACGGTCATGCACCCCGGCCCGATGAACCGCGGCATCGAGATCGAAAGCGCCATCGCAGATGGCGAACAGTCGGTCATCACAGAACAGGTTGAAATGGGGGTCGCTGTGCGGGAAGCCGTGCTTCACCTTCTGGCGGGAGGCCACGCATGAGCCTCAGCATATACAACGCCCGAATTTTGGACCCGGCGAGCGGTCTCGACGAAATCGGCGCGATCCTTGTCGACGGCGGTAAAGTTCAGGACGTGGCGGCAGGTCAGACGACCGCTCATCCAGACGCCGAGTCCTCCATCGACGCAGGCGGCCTCTGCCTCGCGCCCGGCCTCGTGGATCTTCGCGTAAAAACAGGCGAACCAGGCGTCGAGCAGAAAGAAACGCTGGCGACCGCTTCGCGCTCTGCCGTGGCCGGGGGCATCACGAGCTTTGTCGTCATGCCGGATACCAAGCCCGTCATCGACGACATGGCACTGGTCCGCTTCGTCACGGAACGCGCCAAGACAAGCGCCGCCGCCCGGATCTACCCGGCCGGCGCCCTGACGACCGGCCTCAAAGGCGAAGCAATGGCCGAGATTGGCCTGATGGCCAATTCCGGCGCGATCATGTTCACGAACGGCGACCTGCCGGTTGCCAATGCGTCTATTCTGAAGCGGGCCATGACCTATGCGGCCAGCCTGGGGGCAACCATCATGTCCCGCCCGGATGAGCGCGCGCTTGCAGGGTCCGGGGTGATGAATGCCGGTGAACTCGCCGGACGTATGGGCCTGCCGGGCATGCCGGCCGAAGCCGAATGGATCGGCGCCATGCGCGACACGGCGCTAGCAGAAGCGACGGGCTGTACGCTGATCATGGATCAGGTTTCCACGCCCAGAACCATTGAGATCGCGAACGCCGCCCGCGCGCGCGGCGCAAAAGTGTTCACGACCGCAGCCGCCCACAGCTTCTTCTTCAATGAACTGGATGTCGGCGATTACCTCACCTACTGCAAGGTCAACCCACCGTTCCGGGATGAGGCGACACGGCTCAGTCTGATCGATGCCCTCAAACGAGGTGAAATCGACGCAGTCGTTTCGGCGCACGATCCTCAGCCACCGGAAGAAAAACGTCTGCCGTTCGGCGAAGCCGCATTTGGCGCCGCCGGGCTGGAGACTGTGCTGCCTGCCATGCTCAGCCTCGTCCATGATGGTCCGCTCAGCCTGCTGGAAGCGCTTGCGCCCGTCACTTGCCGCCCGGCGGACATGCTCGGCCTGCCGCAGGGCCGTTTGGCCGAAGACGCCCCCGCCGACCTGATCCTGTTCGATCCCGGCAAGCCCTGGCTGTGTGAACGCGAACACCTTCGCTCCCGTTCGACCAACTCCCCCTTTGATGGCCGACGTCTTCAAGGACGCGTCCTTCGGACATTCGTTGGCGGAGAAGAAGTCTTCACGCATGAAAGCATCGCCTGAGAAGGCTTGCCCGCGCGCCAATCCCTGCCTACCACTTAAACGTGTTTCCGGAGTTTGCGCATGGCCGCGTATCTCGCATTCCCTCTTGCCGCACTGATCGGTTACCTCGCCGGGTCGATCCCGTTCGGCCTCTTGCTGACCCGCGCAGCCGGTCTGGGCGATATCCGTTCGATCGGATCAGGCAATATTGGCGCGACCAATGTCCTGCGCACGGGCCGGAAGGATCTGGCGCTGGCGACGCTGTTGCTCGACAGCCTCAAAGCAGGCCTTGTTGCGCTCGGATTTGGCGCGTTCGGCGGGCCCGAAGTGGGGCTCATTGCTGGGGCGTCTGCGTTCGTCGGACATTGCTACCCGATCTGGCTGGGCTTCAAGGGTGGCAAGGGCGTTGCCACGTTCGCGGGGCTGCTGCCCTTCGTCTCCCTTCCGGCGTTCTATGTTGCCGCACCGGTTTGGCTCGGCATCTTCGCCGTGACCCGTATTTCTTCTCTGGCAGCTCTCACCGCCGCGGTTCTTGTCGCGCCGGGTGCATGGGCGATCGAGGAGCTCCTGCACCGTCCGCACAATTGGTTCATTCTGGGCGGACTTGCGGGGCTGTCGGCTTTCGTCTTCTGGACCCACAGGGCCAATCTCGGCCGCCTGCTCAAAGGCACGGAACCCCGTTTCGGTAGCTCCAAAGCGAAACCCGGCGAATGATGCCTGACGGCGCACGGCTGGACTGGATCCGTCTTGCCAGGACCCATGGCATCGGTCCGGTCAGCTTTTTCCAGCTGATCCGGAGATTCGGGTCTGCCGGCGCAGCTCTTGAAGCACTGCCGGAATTGTCGAGCCGCTCCCGAAGAGCCCGTCCGCTCCAGCCACCACCGACGGAGGAAGTTGAGCAGGAACTGAAGGCTGCGCAACGCTACGGTGCACGTATCGTTCTGAGTTCGGAGCCGGATTATCCGCCGCTGCTCCGAGACCTGGAGCCTCCGCCACCCGTCCTGACCCTGCTGGGCGACGCCAGCTTCGCAGCACGCCCGACCGTTGCGATCGTGGGCGCCCGAAACGCCTCCGCCGCCGGACGCAAGATCGCGCGCGACATGGCTGCAGAGCTCGGCCGGAACGGTTTCTCCGTCGTCTCCGGCCTCGCCCTCGGCATCGATGGCGAAGCGCATGCGGCCAGCCTTGAGACGGGAACGGTCGCCGTGCTGGGCGGGGCAATCGATCACGTCTACCCGCCGCAACACAAAAGACTTTTCGCAGAAATTGCTGCGTCTGGCCTGATCGTTTCGGAAAGCCCGTTCGGCTACCGCGCGAAGGCGCAGGACTTCCCCCGGCGCAACCGTATCATCACGGGCATGTCCATGGGCGTTGTCGTGGTGGAAGCCGCCGAGCGGTCCGGGTCACTGATTTCCGCGCGCGTGGCCGGTGAACAGGGGCGTGAAGTGATGGCCGTACCGGGTTCACCGCTCGACCCTCGGGCTGCCGGCACCAACAGCTTGCTGCATCAGGGCGCCACGCTGGTCCGCCACGCCGATGACGTCCTGGATATTCTAGCGACACTCGACCGGCGAGGTGTCTCCGCACCTCCCCCGCGGCTATTCGAGTACGATCCAGACGCGGGAGAGCCGAGCGAATCGGAACTCCAGCGGGTCACGGAAGCGCTTTCTCCTCATCCCATGCCCATCGATGAGATCGCTCGCGCCAGTAGCCTGCCCGCCGCGCGCTGCGCCGCGATTCTGCTGGAACTGGAACTCTCCGGCGAAGCCCAGACCTTGCCGGGAGGCTTGGCCTCCAAAGCCTTTTGAGGCTGCCTCCAGCTGTGGCCATGCTGCACCGGATACCGCCCGAAAAAGAGCTGATACGCGCTCGGTGGCTGGACGATGCCGGGGACAGCCTCTAAGCCTCAGAAACCGAGACAGAATTCCGTATTCCTTAGCCGGCGCAGCCGGGGACAAAACCGAGGTAGCCTGATTTGGCCAATTGGTATCACTACGCTGCAGCCCTGGCACTGGCCGCCACGCCGACCTTTGGGGCGATGGCTGAGGAGAGCACCACAGCACCTGATACCACCGCGCCATCCGAGCAGGTGGTCCTTGAAGCTGACTATGTTTACGAATTGCGGGACGAGAACTCCATCGTCGCCGAAGGCAATGTCGAAGCGCTGTATGACGGACGGATCCTGCGGGCTGACCGGCTGATCTACAATCGCACGACAGAACGCGTCCGCGCCACAGGCAATGTCGTCATCATTGATCAGGACGGCACCCAGCAATTCTCGGACGAAGTCGAAGTCGGCTCCAACCTGACGGACGGCTACGCCATCGGTTACTCTGCCCGCCTGCCGGACGGGGCAACTGTCGTGGCAAACTCTGCCATCCGCCAGCCGGACGGCATCAACGCGATGGACCAGGTCATCTACACGGCCTGCCCGATCTGCGAAGCCAAAGGCCAGAAACCAACTTGGTCGCTGCGGGCCCGGCGCGCGGTGCTCGATCAGGAATCGCAAATGATTTCGTATCGGGACGCCGTGCTCGAAGTCATGGGGATACCGGTCTTTTACTTCCCGTACCTGGCCCACCCGGATCCTACTTCCGAGCGGCGATCCGGCTTCATGATCCCGTCAGCGGGCTTCTCATCAAAGCTCGGTACCTTCTACCAGCAACCATATTACTGGGCGATTTCAGAGTCTTCGGACCTGACCATTGCCCCGATGGTCTCCGACAACGTCAATCCGATGCTGGAGCTGGACTACCGCAAGCGGTTCTATTCCGGCGCCATCAAGCTCAATACCAGCCTGACCCGTGAAAAAGACTTCGACAGCGATGGCCTGAAGTTCGGTGATGAAAAGTGGCGAGGCCACCTCTATGGCAGCGGCCGGTTTGCCGTCACGAACCAATGGCAGTGGGGCTTCGGGGTCGAAACACAGACCGACGATCTATACGATCGCCGCTACGACCTTGATGGCCAAGGGGACGAGCGGGGCATCTATCTCAGCCAGCCGCGGCGCCTTCTGTCCCAGATCTACGCCGTTGGACAAGGCGATTCCTACTACACCGACGTTGCCCTGCTCTCCATTCAGGGCCTCCGTGAGGGGGATGCGGATGGCGCCCTGCCAACAGTTTCTCCCCTGATGTTCAGCGAGAAATACTGGGATCTCGGCGACTATGGTTTCGCCAGCGTGAACGCCTCGACGGCGATCCTTCGCCGTGACGTGGGCACCGACAGCCAGCGCGTCAGCGTCGGCACCGACTGGTCTGCCTACAAGATCCTGCCCGGCGGATTCACGTTCGAGCCGTTCGCTGAACTGCGCGGTGACTACTACCAGCTCGACAAGAACAGCACTGATGGCGACAACGCGACCCGCCTTGTCGGGAACGCCGGAACCCGCATCGCCTATCCGATGATCCGGCCAGGCAAGACGGTCGACATCATGCTGGAACCGGAGGTCATGGCGGCCTGGGGCACCTCCAACTCGAATGATCCTGTGATCCCCAACGAAGATGCCCTGCTCTTCGAGATGGACGAAACGGTGCTGTTCGATGCGAACAGCGTCGCCGGCTACGATCTGTACGACGGCGATGGCAAGATCTCCGCCGGTCTGACGGCGAGGGCTGTGTGGAAAGACGGTCCGGAATTTTCAGCAACGATCGGGCGCCGCTGGCGGTCCCGGACCGACGATGCCTTCAACACTGTCTCCAATCTGGACGGAACGGCATCTGACTGGATGGTCGCCACAACGGCCGATTTCGGAAGCCTCCTGCGCATCGATACGCGTGTGCGCCTTGATGATGACGGGATGCAGCTGAACCGGATCGACACCCGCGTATCAACACAAACGAAGCGCTGGCGCGCTGCGGCCCAATACTACAAGCTAAGCGACCGGCTGAACCCGGGCGGCCTCGGCGAAGATGAAGGGATCTTCCTGAGCGGCGAATTCCGCGTGACCGATCGCTACTCCATCCTGTTCGCGCAGCTGAGGGACATTTCGGACAATCTGAACGTGCAGCGGAACTTCGGAATCGCCTATGAAGACGATTGTTCGCGCCTCGAACTCATCTACACCCGAACTGAATTGCAGGACCGCACACAGGGACCGTCGGAGAACATCCAGATCCGCTTTTCGCTCAAAACACTCGGGGACTTCGGATCAAGCGAGTTCGACTGATTCGCCAGGCCCGCCCTTAAATCGCCGTGAACCCTAAATATCCGTAAGTTATCAGGGCGGACTGCGGGCCCGCGTTGCACCATGCATCAGGATTTGTATGGTCAAGTTGAATACCTGCCTGCTGCTTCGCAGGCACGAATTGGAGACCTCTGATGGTTCGCAAACTCGTCGCCGCCGCTGTGTTTCTGGCCCTGCCCTTCGCTGGATCTGCAAGTGCGCAGGAGGCCGCCCCGGACGATGGCAGCCTGACGCTGGAAGGCGTGGCCGCGGTCGTGAACGACCAGCCGATCTCGTTCACCGACGTACGCGACCGGGCCCGCATGCTGCTGCTCAGCCTTGGCGGCCAGCAACCGTCTCAGGAGCAGGTGCAACAGATCACAGGCCAGGCGCTTGAGCAGCTGATTGATGAACACCTTCAGCTGGACAAGGCTGCCGAGTTCGAACTGGAAATCAGCAAGGAAGAAATCGACGGCGCGGTCGAAGGCATGGCAGCGCAATCGGGGATCACTGGCGCAGACCTGAAATCGCAATTGCTGTCAGCTGGCATCGATCCTTCCAGTCTTGAAGAGCAGATGCGCGCTGAAATTGCCTGGAACAGGGTCATGAGCGGTCTCTACGGTTCCCGGATCCGTATTTCCGACAACCAGGTTGAAGACCAGATCGAGCAGCTTCGTGCGGCGTCGAAGAAAACCCAGTACCGGATCGCTGAAATCTTCCTGTTTGCGCCTGATCCGGAAACCCGCACCCAGGCCGAGGAGGCCTCCCGGTCGATCCTGGAACAGCTGAAAGCCGGCGCAGATTTTCGCGTTGCGGCGCAACGGCTTTCGTCAGCACCAACCGCCGCGACAGGCGGCGATATGGGCTGGGTGTCGACCGCTGACCTTTCCCCCGAACTCGTCCCCGCCATCGAAGCCGCGGAAGGCCCCGGCCTGCTCGACCCGATCGTGGTCGATAATGGCGTCTACATCCTGTTCATCCAGAACAAGCGCGAACCCGCAGAAGCCGTGACCAAAGTGGACCTCATCCGCTTGATTACCCGGGATGCGACTGACGAGAACCTGAAAGCCGCCATGGAGCGCATCACATCTTGCGACGATGTGCAGACCGTCGCCAACACGACGCAAGGCCTTCGTGCCCAGCCGCTTGATGACATCAACATTGAAGAGCTCGGCCCCGAAGGAAAGTCTCTGGTGGAGAATGCCGAAATCGGAAAGCCAACGGACATCTTCGCTGTGAGCGGTGGTCTGGGCACCATGTATGTCTGCCGCCGTGAGGAAGGCGCCGAGGCCCTGCCATCGCGGGACGAGTTGAAAGACAGCCTCAAGGGCCGTGAACTCAACATGATTTCAGAGCGTGAGCTGCGGAACCTGCGGCGCGACGCGACGATTATCTACCGCTAGGACTTGCGCCCGCGCCTGTTTGGCGCGACATCCCGCGCGTGAGCGATCCAATGCCTCTTCCCCCACTTGTCCTGTCCATGGGCGATCCCGCTGGCGTGGGCCCTGCCATTACGGCTGAAGCATGGAAGGCCCTGAAAACAGATCGTTCTCTGGCGTTCTATGTGATTGGTGCGCCGGAGCTGTACCGGGATCTCTGTAAAGTTCAGGTCATTTCATCGCCTGAAGACGCAATCGCGGTTTACGGATCAGCCCTTCCCGTTCTGCCTGTGGGAGACCTGCCCGCAATCGAACCGGGAAAGCCGAATGCAACGACCGCGCCGGCGATCATCTCGGCGATCGAAACGGGCGTCGCTCATGTCCGTTCGGGCAAGGCTGCTGGGCTGGTCACCAACCCGATCAACAAAGCCCTTCTCTACGGCGCAGGCTTCAAACATCCCGGCCATACGGAATTCGTTGCCGAGTTGTGCAGGCCGGAAGGCGGCGCGCCCCTGCGCCCGGTGATGATGTTGACCGGCGGCGGCCTGAGGGTCGCCCTCGCAACCATTCATCAGTCCCTTGCCAGCGTGCCGGGCAGTCTGACACAGGAAGGCCTGGTCGAGCTTGGCACCATCGTGCACGCTGCCCTGAAATCTGATTTTGGAATCCCATCCCCACGTATCGCACTTTCAGGCCTCAATCCTCACGCAGGCGAAGGCGGGGCGCTGGGACGCGAAGAAATCGACATCATCAATCCAGCCGCTGAAACACTCCGTTCTCGGAATATTGACATTTCAGACGCGCGTCCGGGTGACACCGTCTTCGCCGAAGCCCTGTCTGGCACTTTTGATGCCGTGATCGCGATGACGCATGATCAGGGGCTGATCCCGGTAAAGACGCTCGATTTCTGGGGCGGCGTGAACATGACGCTCGGTCTCCCAATCGTCCGCACCAGCCCGGACCATGGCACGGGGTATGACGCCGCTGCCGCAGGCACCGCCCGGCCAGACAGCCTGATCGCCGCGATCCGGTCTGCCGCCATGGTCGCAAGGAACAGACAAGCAAAATGAGCGACCAGAACGATCCCGAACTAACCCAGGCTCCAGCGCGCAAGGCGCTTGGCCAGCACTTCCTGTTTGATCCCAGCATACTGCACCGCGCCGCCACAGCGGCTGGCCCGCTGGAAGGCCGTACCGTGATCGAGGTCGGCCCGGGCCCCGGCGGGCTGACGCGTGCCATCCTGAAGGAAGGCGCCGCGAAGCTCATCGCTGTGGAGACCGATCCACGCTTCGCCTCTGCCCTGCAGGAATGGCCTGAAACAAGCGATGGCCGCCTGACCGTCATCGAGAAAGACGCCCGCAAGGTGAAGTGGGAGAAAGTCCTGTCCGAACTCGGCGCAGACACGCCGGTCATGATCATCGCCAACCTTCCCTACAATGTCGGCACGATCCTGCTGATCGACTGGCTAAAGGCTGGCGCCTGGCGCGGGGAGATGGCGCTGATGTTCCAGAAGGAAGTCGCCGAACGTATCTGCGCCGCTCCTGGAACGGAACATTATGGCCGGCTTGCCGTGCTCGCTCATGCGGTGACCAAGCCGCACATCGCCTTCACCCTGCCGCCCGGTGCCTTCAAGCCGCCGCCGAAGGTGGACAGTGCCGTCGCCGTGCTCGAGCCTCTACCTGAAGCCGAGCGCTTCCCCCATCTCGACAAGCTGGAGCAGGTCGCCGGGGCGGCATTCGGGCAGCGCAGGAAGATGCTGCGTGCGGCGCTCAAGCCGTTTGCAAAAAAGCACGGCCTGAAAGCGGACGAGTGGCTGAAGGGTCTCGGTATTGATCCGACAGCCCGCGCAGAGACCCTGACACAGGAAGAATTCCGCCGGATGGCGGCATCCCTCGTCAAATAGAAAACGGCGTTCCGGTTTCCCGAAACGCCGTTCCCAATATCGTTCGCTATCGTCTTAGATATCGAAGCGGTCTGCGTTCATCACCTTGGTCCAGGCCGCAACGAAGTCCTTCACGAACTTCTCCTTGTTGTCGTCCTGAGCATAGACTTCGGCGTAAGCCCGCAGGATCGAGCTCGAACCGAAGACCAAGTCGAGGCGTGTCGCCGTCCACTTGGTCTTGCCGCTCTTGCGGTCACGAACCTCATAGACGCCATCGGTACTGGTCGGGTTCCATGTGTTCGACATGTCCGTCAGATTGACAAAGAAGTCCGTTGTCAGAGCACCGACCTTGTCCGTGAACACGCCGTGTGCGGATCCGCCATGGTTCGTGCCGATCACGCGCATGCCGCCGACCAGAACAGTCATTTCCGGTGCGGTGAGCCCCAGCAGCTGGGTGTGGTCCAGCATGATCTCTTCCGGTTTTACCGCATAGGCTTCCTTGATCCAGTTGCGGTAGCCGTCGACGAGCGGTTCCATCGTCTCGAAGGATTCCGCATCCGTCATCTCGTCGGTCGCATCGCCACGCCCCGGCGAGAATGGTACGGTGACATTGTACCCGGCCGCCTTGGCTGCCTGTTCCACGCCCACATTACCTGCGAGAACGATGACGTCAGCCACGCTGGCGCCGCTTGCACTCGCAATCGGCTCAAGCACACTCAGCACCTTTTTGAGACGCGCAGGCTCATTGCCTGCCCAGTCTTTCTGCGGGGCCAGGCGGATACGGGCACCATTCGCACCGCCGCGCATGTCAGAGCCGCGATAGGTGCGGGCGCTGTCCCAGGCGGTCGAAACCATGTCACCGATGCTCAGACCGCTGTCAGCGATCTTCTTTTTCACAGCGTTGACATCATAGCCGGTCGAGCCAGCCGGGACCGGATCCTGCCAGACCAGGTCTTCCTCCGGCACCCACGGGCCGACGTAACGGACTTTCGGACCCATGTCGCGGTGAGTCAGTTTGAACCAGGCCCGGGCAAACGTTTCCGAGAAGTACTGGTGATCTGCCCGGAACTTTTCCATGTAGCCACGGTAGATCGGATCCACCTTCATGGCCATGTCGGCATCGGTCATCATTGGCATGGTACGGATCGATGCGTCTTCGACATCGGCCGGCATGTCCTCTTCCTTGATATCGACCGGCTTCCACTGCCAGGCACCCGCCGGGCTCTTGGTGGTTTCCCACTCATGGTCCAGCAGCATCTCGAAATAGCCGCCGTCCCACTTCGTCGGATCGCTCGTCCACGCACCTTCCGGACCACCCGTCAGCGTGTCGCGGCCAAAGCCCTTGCCTTTCGGGTTCAGCCAGCCGAGGCCCATGGCTTCGATGGCGCCGCCTTCGGGTTCGGGCGACAGCTTTGAGGCATCCGCATTGCCGTGCGCCTTGCCCACCGTATGTCCGCCGGCGGTGAGCGCAGCGGTCTCTTCGTCGTTCATGGCCATGCGCTTGAAGGTCTCACGCACGTCGACCGCAGTCTTCGCCGGGTCCGGCTTCCCGTTCACGCCTTCCGGGTTCACGTAGATCAGGCCCATGACCACGGCAGACAGCGGGTTCTCGAGCGAGCCGCGATCATCCTTGTCCGGATAGCGATGCGCGTCATCGGTCAGCCACTCTTTCTCGGAGCCCCAATAGGTGTCCTTCTCAGGATGCCAGATGTCTTCACGGCCAAAGCCGAAGCCGAATGTCTTCAGTCCGGCCACTTCATAGGCGGCGTTGCCCGCGAGCAGGATCAGGTCAGCCCAGCTGATCTTGTTGCCGTACTTCTTCTTGAGCGGCCACAGCAGGCGGCGGGCCTTGTCGAGGTTGGCATTGTCAGGCCAGGAATTCAGGGGTGCGAAACGGATATTGCCTGCACCGCCGCCGCCGCGGCCGTCAGCGAGGCGATAAGAGCCTGCGGAGTGCCAGGCGAGACGGATGAACAACCCGACATAGCTGCCCCAATCTGCGGGCCACCAATCCTGGCTGTCTGTGACGAGCGCGTGGATATCTTTCTGCAGCTGATCGAAGTCCAGCTTCTTCACTTCATCGCGATAGCTGAAGTCCTTGCCGTAGGGCTGAACCTTCGTGTCGTGCTGGTGCAGAATGTCGAAATTGAGGGCCTGCGGCCACCACGCCAGAACCGACGTTTCCGTCGTGGTCAGGCTACCATGCATTACCGGGCACTTGCCGCCGCCCATGTCATTGCCATCCATTGTCTTCTCCCTTTTTGCTCAAGCGCTTTGTCAAATCCGAAACATGACGTGCCAGGCACGCCGCAAATCACTGAACGATGCCTCCCCAATGCGAAGGCCATCGCGCAAGGTAACCTTACGCCTGTTGGACGAATAGGACCAATTGATTGCTTGAGGGCTTGCTATAGTTTTTGACTATAGTTTGTTTTTACCAACAAAAACAAAGGCCCCGGAGCATCTGCCCCGGGGCCTCATAAGAAAAATTCATTTTGCCTACATGCTTGCGAGAACCGCCAGCAGCAACAGGGCCACGATATTCGTGATCTTGATCATCGGGTTCACAGCCGGACCGGCGGTGTCCTTGTAGGGATCACCCACCGTGTCGCCTGTCACAGCGGCCTTGTGGGCTTCAGAGCCCTTGCCGCCATGATTGCCGTCCTCGATGTATTTCTTGGCATTGTCCCATGCACCACCGCCCGAGGTCATCGAGATGGCGACGAACAGGCCGGTCACGATCACACCCAGCAGCATGGCACCGACAGCTGCGAACGCAGCGCCCTTGCCCGCAATGGCGAAGATCACACCGAACAGCACCACCGGCGACAGCACCGGCAGGAGCGACGGCACGATCATTTCCTTGATCGCGGCCTGCGTCAGCAGGTCGACGGCGCGGCCATAATCCGGCTTCACCTCGCCTTTCATGATGCCCGGCATTTCACGGAACTGGCGGCGGACTTCCTCCACCACTGCCTGTGCGGCCCGGCCCACAGCCATCATCGACATGCCGCCGAAGAGGAATGGCAGGAGACCACCAAACAGGAGGCCGACCACAACGTATGGGTTCGCGATCGAGAAATCGACCGACACGCCATAGAAGAATGATCCTTCGGCAGCGCGCGCCGAGAAGTATTTCAGGTCTTCCGAATAGGCCGCGAACAGGACCAGCGCACCAAGGCCAGCCGATCCGATGGCATATCCCTTGGTCACAGCCTTGGTCGTGTTGCCGACCGCATCAAGGGCATCCGTCGTGTCGCGCACTTCCGAAGGAAGCTCCGACATCTCAGCGATACCACCCGCATTATCCGTCACCGGACCAAATGCGTCGAGCGCCACGATCATGCCTGCCAGGGCCAGCATGGTCGTCGTTGCGATGGCAACGCCGTAAAGGCCCGCGAGGTTGTAGGTGGCAATGATGCCCGCAATGATCGTCAGAGCAGGCAGCGCCGTCGACTCGAGCGACACGGCGAGGCCCTGAATCACGTTCGTGCCATGGCCGGATTCCGAAGCCTTCGCCACGGACCGCACCGGACGGTACTTCGTCTCGGTGTAGTAAGCGGTGATGACCACAATCAGGCCGGTAACAGCCAGACCCAGCAGGCCGCAAAGGAACAGGTCCATCCCGGTGATCTCACCGGAAAGACCGAGCGCCGCGGCTGCGCCGTCAAGCGTACCAAAACCGGCAGGCAGTACCTGGCTGATCACCAGTGCCAATGCACCGATCGACAGGACACCCGTGACGATCAGGCCCTTGTAGAGCGCGCCCATCACGTCGGTCTTGCCGGGGCCGAGATTGACGAAATAAGTGCCGACGATCGAAGTGATGATGCACACGCCGCCAATGGCGAGCGGGAGCAGCATCAGGTCGCCCAGATAGCTGGCATCCGAGAAATAGATCGCGCCGAGGACCATGGTTGCGACCAGCGTCACCGCATACGTCTCGAACAGGTCAGCGGCCATGCCGGCACAGTCGCCGACATTGTCGCCGACATTGTCAGCGATGGTCGCAGCGTTGCGCGGGTCATCTTCCGGAATACCGGCTTCGACCTTGCCGACCATGTCGCCGCCGACGTCCGCACCCTTGGTGAAGATACCGCCGCCGAGACGGGCGAAGATCGAGATCAGGGAGGCGCCAAAACCAAGAGCGACGAGAGAATCGATGATTTCCCGCTTCTGTTCTTCTTCTGTCAGGCTGAGGCCCATGACCATGGTCAGGAAGCCATAATAGAGAACGATACCGAGCAGCGCGAGACCGACCACGAGCATGCCGGTAACGGCACCCGACTTGAAGGCCATCTTGAGTCCGGCATTAAGACCGGATTTTGCGGCTTCCGTTGTGCGCACGTTGGCCTGCACCGACACCTTCATGCCGATGAAACCTGCGGCACCTGACAGGACAGCGCCGACGATGAAGCCGAGTGGCTGCTGCCAGCTCTGGAATGCCAGTCCCAACAGGACGACAACCACAACACCAACAATTGCGATGGTGCGATACTGGCGGCCCAGATAGGCGTTCGCGCCTTCCTGGATAGCCGCAGCGATTTCGCGCATTCGCGCGTCACCCGCGGGGGCGGACTGGATCGAACGGGCCTGAATGAACCCGTACAAAACCGAGATTACGCCCGCTGCGAGAGCGAGATAATACCACATGAACCTTGTTTCCTTCCCTAGCCAAAACGAACCGGTTTTGCCCGGTTTCTTCCTGAGCTTTCTTTATT
Organism: uncultured Hyphomonas sp.; assembly: GCF_963678875.1. Lineage (NCBI taxonomy): Bacteria > Pseudomonadati > Pseudomonadota > Alphaproteobacteria > Hyphomonadales > Hyphomonadaceae > Hyphomonas > uncultured Hyphomonas sp. The sequence goes on from NZ_OY787456.1 coordinate 2,052,203, forward strand.
ATGGGTACTTTGCTGCCACCCCCTGACGTTACGTGCAAGATGCCTCACGTTTCGAGCGAGTCAGACAAAGTCCAATTCAGCCATGCTCGAAGCCGAGAGTTTCCGGTAGGTTAACGACAACATCGTCCCTGATCACCGTCAGACCGCTTCCAGACGCGAATTGACCGATACGCGTGGCCTGAAACGCCTTTTCTGCCGCGTAAGAGAGAATCTGATGAGACGCCGCGTCAGGCGCCGCAAACAGGACCTGATAGTCATCGCCCCAGGACGCGAGCGCCAAACACTCTTCCAGGCTTGAGACTTCACCGGCAAAGGGCACAGCATCCAGATCGATCCTAACAGACAAGCCTGAAGCCTCTGCAAGCATACGGGCGTCGCCTAATAGTCCGTCGGAGACATCCATTGATCCGGTTGCGCAGGCACGAAGCAGCTCCGTGATCTCAATCGGCGCCAGTGAAGGCTCCCGGTAAACAGCGATATGAGGTTCGTCGAGGCGGCCTTCCCGAAGCGCCCGGTAGCCGAGACATGCCGCCCCGATCTGACCAGTCACCCAGAGCGCATCCCCGGCCGCTGCTCCGCTGCGCCGGATCGGGCCGTCCGGCCCACACTGGCCGGTCAGCGTCAGAGACAGGAACAGGCCCTGCGGGCTGACCGTCGTGTCGCCCCCAACAAGCCTGGCGCCCCAGCCGGCCAGTTCCTCGCCCAGCGCCGCTGCGAAGCGGGCGAGCTCCTCCTCCGGCCGACTATCCGGCCAGCCCAGCGTCAGCAAAGCCTCCAGCGGCCGTCCACCCTTGGCCAGCACGTCCGACACATTCGTCCGGACCAGTTTCCGGGCAACCGTCTCGATTGGGTCATCGGGAAGGAAATGCACCTCCTCAACGAGGGCATCGACCGTAGCGATCACCGGGCCTCCAGCGACAGAAAGTTCCGCCACATCGTCCCGCAACGCACCGGCCCCCGGCGACGACGCCAGAGGCTTGAAATATTTGGAGATCCAGTCGCGTTCGCCCACGCCTATTCAGCCGCCTGTTCTGACAGGGGCCGTTTCACGCCATCCAGCAGCACGCCCCAAACCGGGATGGATTCCCAATCTGCCCCCGGCGTGTCCAGAGGGTTTGCCCCGAGAATGGTGAAATCTGCGCGCTTGCCGGGTTCGATCGATCCGATTTCAGCCTCCAGGCCAAGCACGCGCGCTGCGTCGAGCGTGATCGCCTCGAGCGCCTCATGCGCACTGAGCGCCATTTCCGTCTCATAGACGCTGCCTTCGCGGGTCGCCCGGGTCATGTGCACGCCGGCGGCTCGCAGAGGGTAAGGCGGCGCCAGCGGCGCATCGCTGTGTACCGCCACAGGCACACCTGCGGCCGTCAGCGCGCCCAGCGGCGATATCCATTGTGCACGGACATCGCCGAGAGGACCGGCATACTCATTGGCCATGTAGAATACATAGTGGCTGGCAGCGGAGAGCTGCGCTTTCAGGCGCCCGGCCGTTTCCGCCTGCTCCGGCGAGAACAGGCCGCCATGCTCGATAACGAAACTGTTGCCGGGACCGTCATCACCTTCTCGAAGCGTCTCCAGCGCCGCGAGCGTAGCCCCCTGCGCCGCATCGCCATTGGAATGGATATTCACGCCCAGACCGGCATCCCAATAGGGCTGGATCGCCGATACGATCCCATCGGGGCCCGCCACCCACAGGCCTTCTGATCCCTTCGATTGTCCAGACAGGTAGCCCGGTGGAGACAAGCGCATGGTCTGACTATAGAAGGCGCCGTCAGTGAAAAACTTCACACGCGGCAGGACTGGCGCCGGCGTCTGGTGAACGCCGCTGACCATGTCGAGGACGGCCTGAACCTTTCCGTCTCCGAAGGTTCGTTCCAGCGAACGATATTCCGGCACCAGGTAGAGATGATATCCTGCCGCCTGTGCGCTGCTCCAGTTGGAACGGATATTCGCGTCCTCCATTTCCCAGCCGAACAGGCCGTAGGCCATCTCGGCGGTTGTCGTGACGCCCGCCTGACGCAGCATGGAAGAGAAGCCGTGAAAGCCCGCCGTGACATTCTCCGGCGCAAGGATCACGCCTGCGTACGCCTGGATGACCAGCAGCGCCGCGTCCTCATAGATGCGCCCAGTCAGCTCACCATTTTCATCCAGGTCGACGCCATGGAACGACTGCGCCAGCGCGGGCGTAAAGCCGGCCGCTTCAATTGCCGCGCTGTTCAGATAGAAATCGTGTGAGGAGTAATGCCAGACGATCAGCGGCTGGTCGGGCGCAATCGCATCGAGATCCGTTCGCGTCAGGTCACCATGCACGAGATTGTGGTAGCCATAGGCCACCACCGTTGCCTCGGGCTCTGCGTCTGCCACGATATCGGACAAGGCGCTCAGGAACGCATCCCGGTTCGGCAAACCGGCTTTCATCCCGTGAGGTGTGGCCATCGGCCAGGGCGGCGTAATCGGCAGATTATACTGCAGCGCACCCAGCACGACATGCACATGCGGGTCGATCAGGCCCGGCACGATGACGTCATCAGTAAACTCCGGGTCGACGGTCGCCGATGGCATCGCAGCCGTCAGGTCATCAAGCGTTCCTGTGGAGATGATCCTGTCGCCGGATACGGCGACGGCTTCGGCAATGTCACCCTCACGCGCCATGGTGACGACAGCGCGCGCCGGATAGATCACGACACCTTCACCTGCCGCCAGCTCCGCCGGTGATGGCGCCGCACATGCTGCGACCACAATCGCCGCTGCAAGCATCATTCGTTTCATGGGGCCCTCCTCCCAGTCTTTTGGAAGGGAGCGTGGCGCGCCCGGTGGCGCAATGCAAGCGCGATCAGAGGCCTTCGCGGCCGATGGCGTAGAAGCGATCCGCACGCTGGCGGCGCAATTCGGCCGGGGAAAGACCGTCCAGTTCCTTCAGCGCCTTTTCCAGCGCCTTGGAAGCGGTGGCCATGGCCCGCTGAGGGTCGCGATGGGCCCCGCCGACAGGCTCTTTCACGACGTCGTCGATCACCTTGGTACGCAGCAGGTCCGGCGCAGTGATCTTCATCGCGTCAGCAGCGTCCTTCGCCTTGGCGGCATCCCGGTAGAGAATGGATGCGCATCCTTCCGGCGAGATCACCGAATAGATCGCGTGCTCCATCATCAGGACCTTGTTGGCCGCCGCAATGCCGATGGCACCGCCGGACATGCCCTCACCGATGATGAGCGTGACGAACGGGACGCCGAGAGTCAGGCCACGCTGCGTACCCCGTGCGATGGCTTCCGCCTGCCCGCGTTCCTCGCCGCCCTTGCCCGGATAGGCCCCGGACGTGTCGGGGAAGCTGAGGACTGGCAGATTGAACTTCTCGGCCAGGTCCATGAGACGCACGGCCTTCCGGTAGCCTTCAGGGTGCGCCATGCCGAAATTGTGCTTGAGGCGTTTCTCCGTCGTACGGCCTTTTTCGTGGCCCATGATCACGACCGGACGGCCCTTGAACCGGGCGAGCCCGCCAATCACGGCCTCGTCGTTGCCGTACACCCGGTCGCCAGCCAGCTCCTCGAAATCCTCGAAGATGTTCTCGACGAAGTCGCTGAAGTGGGGCCGGTCCGGATGCCTTGCCACCTGCGTCTTCTGCCAGGCGCTGAGATCGGAATACGTATCCTTCAGCAGCTTCTGGGACTTGGCCTTCAGCTTCGTCAGTTCGTCCGAAAGAGACGGGCCATCCTTGCGGCCCGACAGCGTTTCCAGCTCGGCGATCTTGGACTCAAGCTCCGCCAGCGGCTTTTCGAATTCGAGGTATGAAACTTTCATGGCGCACAAAGTAGCAATCACTGACTGACTCGCCTAGTGCCGAGATCAGAAGAGAACGCCCTGCATTTTCGCGATGGCCGGCAGGATCAGGACACCCAAAAGGACTGGAAAAACGAATAAAATCAGCGGCAAGGTCAGTTTGGCTGGCAGCGCCATGGCTTTTTCTTCGGCCATCAGGATCCGGCGCTGACGCATATCTGCCGAGAAGATCCGCAATGTGGCCCCCAGACTCGTACCCATTTCCTCCGCCTGGCGCAGCATCGTGGCCAGCGATCCGGCCTCTTCGAGGTTCATCCGGTCCGCGAAGGAACGCCACGCTTTCTTGCGCGATTTGCCCGCCCGCAGCTCCAGAGACAGAGTCTTCATGTGGCCGGCGATAATCGGATGGCGCAGGTCCAGCTCCTCGCCCACACGCTGGACAGATGCATCAAGACTCAGCCCTGCTTCCACGCAGGCCACCATCAGATCCATCATGTCGGGAAAGCCGAGCGAACACTGGCTTTGCCGGGCGGAGATCAGGTGATCCACATAGAAGGATGGCCCGACCAACCCGACGATCAGCAAGGCCACGCTGGCAAACAGAGGAATGGTGGGCTCGAAATTGCCGAGATAAGGCAAGGCGAACAGGAGCCCGACTTGTGGCAAAATCACACTGACAAGCCGCGCGAGATAGTACTGCCCGACTGCGCTGGAATGAGTCAGCCCTGCCAGAGCGAGCCGCGCCCGGACCTGGCTGACCTTGTCTTCGTCGGTGGGCGCCACCTTGTTGGAAACCTGCAGCACCAGATTGTCCACCGGGCTGACATGCTTGTGCGGCTCCATGAACTGGGTGCCGCGCCGTTCGAGACGACGCTCGACCTCTTCCTTGGCCTTGGCATTCCGCCAGACTGACAGCAGCCCCGGCACCGCGATCACGACAGCAACGGCCAGCATGGCGACCGGCAACCAGATTTGAGAGAGAGGAAGATCGTTGAACATGGCTCCCCCCTACATCTTGAAATTGATCATCTTGCGCATGACCATGTTCCCGATGAACATCCAGATAAAAAGACCGGTGAACGAATAGCGGATGAGAGGTGTGTCGATCACGTCACCATAGAAATTCGGACGCAGGAGATGAATCGCCAGCATGACGATGAATGGCGCCGAGGTGAGGATCATCGCGGACGCACGTCCTTCGGATGAAGCCGCCTTCACCTTGAGACGCATCGTCTGACGTTCACGGATCGTTGTGGCGAGCGCCTTCAACAATTCCGTCAAGTTGCCACCCGTTTTTTCCTGCAGCCTTACGGTTGCTGCGAACAGTTCGATATCCGGATCACCCGCCCGCTCAGCCATGCGCTGAACGGCATTGGTGAGCGACATGCCGTAGGAAACCTCGTCGGCGGCCATACCGAACTCCGTGCCGATTGGATCGGGCATTTCGCGCGCCACCAGAGCGATGGCCGTCGCGACCGGGTGACCGGCCTCCAGGCTGCGGCAAGCGATCTGCATTGCATCCGGTAACTGCTGCGCCAGCTTCTTCATGCGTTTGCCGCCGACCATTTTCAGAGCGATCAACGGGCCCAGCGCAAATATCGCAACGACAATGCCGCCTGCAGTCAGAATACCACCGACCATTTTGAAATAGACGAACCCGGCGACCAGTCCGCCACCACCCGACATGGCAAACCAGCGGGCGGGCTGGTAAGGCAGACCGGAACGGACAACCAGCTGGTTGAACCATTGCATCGGCATTGCGAAGTTGCCGAACTCATCAAGACCGCGACTCTTGCGCAGCTCGATCATTGCCTCATTCGTGGTTTCGAAACGTTCCTTGAACTGAAGGCGCTGGTTCACGATACGCTGCGTCTGCGCTGTCGTGAAAAGGCTCATGACTGCCTGCAATGCCAGGAATATGGCACCAATTGCCATGATCATTGGGATCATGAACGTCAGGCTGTTGGTCGTGATATCCAGCAGGCCGAACACAGTGCGCTCCTAGAAACGGGTTGACGGATCGAACAGGCCCGGCGGCATGTGAACGCCTCGGCGTTCCATCTCGTCCAGGAATTTCGGGCGCAGACCCGTTGCTGCGAAGTGACCTTCAACCTTGCCTTCATCCGTAGTGCCGGTGCGGACAAACTGGAAAATTTCCTGCAACTGCACGACGGATCCTTCCATGCCGGTGACTTCAGCAATAGACATCACGCGGCGCGATCCGTCCGACAGGCGGGACGCCTGCACAATGAAGTTCACAGCCGATGCGATCTGTCCACGGATGGCATGTTCTGAAATCTTCATGCCGCCGATCATCACCATCTGCTCAAGGCGCGTCAGGGCATCCCGGGGGTTGTTGGCGTGAATGGTCGCCATGGATCCTTCGTGGCCGGTGTTCATGGCCTGAAGCATGTCGAAGGCTTCCTCGCCGCGAACCTCCCCCAGGATCACCCGGTCCGGGCGCATACGCAGGGCGTTCTTCACGAGTTCCCGCTGGCGGATCTCACCCTTGCCTTCGATGTTCGGCGGACGGGTTTCCATGCGGGCGACGTGTGGCTGCTGCAGCTGAAGCTCAGCGGCATCTTCAATCGTGATCATGCGTTCGTCAGGACTGATCGCCGAGGACAGCGCATTCAGCAGCGTGGTCTTACCGGAGCCGGTACCACCGGAAATCACGGTTGAGGCCCGGCACTTCACCGCACCAAGAATGAAATCCGCTACCGGACGCGGAATAGCGCCAAATTCGACCAGCTTGTCGATGGTCAACGGTGATTTCGAGAACTTCCGGATCGAAACCAAAGGGCCGTCGATGGCGATGGGCATGACCGCAGCGTTGACACGGCTCCCGTCGGCAAGACGGGCATCGACCAGAGGTTGGCTTTCATCGACACGGCGACCGACCGCAGAAACGATCCGCTGCACGATCCGCAAGAGGTGCTCGTTGTCCGCAAAACGGACCGGCGCGATCTGCAGCTTGCCGTGGCGCTCGACGTAAACCTGGTCACAACCATTGATCAGGATATCCGCGATGGAGTCATCCTTGAGCAGCGGCTCGATAGGACCAAGCCCTGTCATCTCGTCCATAACGGCGTCGGCGAAGCTGGCCTCTTCGGCTGCCGACAGGGCCATGTCTTCTTTCTTGATGATGTCCGCGATAATGCCGCGGACACGCCGGCGGAGCGTCTCGTCATCCAGCTTTTCAAGCTTGGAAAGATCGAGTTCGTCGATCAGTTTCGCATGAATCTTCAGCTTGGCATCGAGCTGGTCAAACCCACCTGATTCCGGCTTGGCGCGTGGCGGCGCTGGCGGCGGAACCGGCGCTGAGGATTTGGCTTCCGGGTCAGGGGCAACCGGTGCGGGTGTGGAAAATCCGAAACGGCTCATCCGCGGCGCCTCCGCTTGCCTTCAGCCGGCATTGCGGCCTGCGCCTCTTCCGGCAACATCATCTGGACAAGCTTTCCGATGTCGGAGACCAGAGGGCTTTTCTGGACAACTTCCGCGATCGGGCGCCCGAGGTTCACAGCCGTCCGTGCGGCATCCCAGTCCGACGTAATCGTGGAATCGATCTTCCGGTCGATGGCGCCTTCTGCTTTGTCCAGCGCAAACTCGGCCCGCAGGCGCTTCTTCTGGAACATGCGGTTCAGGACAAGCTTCGTCGGCCCCCGGTCATTTCGCAGCACGTCCACTTCACGCGCCATGTCTGCCGCAGCGTGCAGACTCGGCACGGTCAATTCACTGATCACAATCGCTTCGTCGACAGCGCTCAGGACGGACTTCGTCCAGGGCATCATGTGACGCGGCATATCGACGATGGTGAATTCGAACATTCCGCACGCCACATCCAGAAGGCGCAGGATGGCCGGCTCCGACGCGAGGGCATCACCGTCCGGATTCCGCGGTGCCGCGACGATCGAAACGCCGCTTTCATGCTGGTAGCACCATGCCGCGAGCAGCCGAGGGTCAAGACGCTCGGGCGCGGCCGACAGAGCGGACAAGTCGAGCTTCGGCACAGCCTCGAGGAATGACGTCGTCATGCCGTCGGCCACGTTCAGGTCGACGAGGCAGACACGCCCCGGACCGAACCGGCGGGCGAGGTCGAATGCACTCTCTATCGCAATCGTGGTAACGCCTGCTCCGCCGACGGCCCCGCGGAACGCCCAGCACACGCTGGATCCACCAACACCGCCATTCGCGGTATCGCGGAACTTTTCGACCGCTTCGGTAATGTCTTCCGGGCTGGAAGACACGGGCAGGACGTCGGAGGCGTCCAGCTTCATGAGCGCGCGAACCATGTTGCCGGGAATCTGGTCGGACAGGACGATCACCGCAGTTGATGGCCGATCGACGGCAAGCTTCAGCAGAAGCTCATCCCATCCGGGCACGCCCTGCTCCAGCAGTATGACTCCGCTTCCGAACTTCATGGCCGCTTCGGACGCCGACATCTGGCTGAGGTCTGCCAATTCCACGCAATGCGGTTGCAGTGCGCCAAGGCGGGTATCGCTGACCAGGGCCGCGAGATGAGGAATGATGCGGTCCGTTGATCCGCGGGGCGTATTGACGGGTGCTGCCTGGGTCATATCAGGAAGTCTCCCCGCTGCCGCCTACTCCCGACGGATTCAGCTCCTTGCGCTTTCCCTCATTCAGGGCGCGAACGGCATTTGCCGCGCGCACGCCGGACGACGACTGATTGGCTTCGGAGTTCGGTACCGTCACATCACGGATGGATTGCTCGGCAACATTGGCTGCATTTGCGCCACCCAGCAGGTACTGGTCCTGATAGTCATGCGACGCACAGGCGGGCAGACTTCCCAGCAGCAGAAACGGAAGGCCATACTTGAACTGTTTCATCTTGGTCATTCCCATCTTCTCAATACCCATCCGGCGGGATCGCCGTCTTATCCATCAGGAAAAACTCTGACTCCGACGGCGCACCAAACGCATCCAGCGGCGATGCCAGCATGTCGGGATGCGCTGCCGGCTGGACGAGACGCGGGGTCACGATAATGACCAGTTCGCTCTCATTCCGCTGATAGCGCTTGGAGGAGAACAAGGCGCCGAGCACTGGCACATTGCTGAGCCACGGCGTCTGCCGGACATCGTTGGAATAGTCGTTCTGCAGAAGACCTGCGACTGCGAATGCCTGCCCATCCCTCAGCTCGATTGTCGTATCCGCCCGGCGAACAGAAATCCCTGGGATCTCGATATTGGCAGCACGAATACCATTGCCGCGGTCAAGCGCCGAAACTTCAGGCCGCACCCGCAGGTTCACCATCCCATCGCCCAACACTGTCGGGGTGAAATCAAGGCCCACACCGAACTTCTTGAATTCAACGGTAATCTCGCCTTCGCGCTGCGCGACCGGGATGGGGAACTCACCGCCCGCCAGGAAACTTGCCGTGTCACCAGACAAGGCGACCAGGTTCGGTTCCGCCAGTGTACGGATGACGCCTTTCTCCTCCAGCGCACGAAGCCGGACATCTACGTTCCCGCCGCCAACATTGGTGAACAGGGCCATCGTCTTTTCGGCAAGACCGGAGATCGTACCGGACTCGGTTGAAGCGACAACATCATTCGCATCGACGGAATTTCCAAAGCCGATTTCCTTCACCGCGCTGCGGCTGGCCTCAAGGAAGCGAACTTCCAGAAGCACCTGCTGGCTCTGACCGATGGAAAGGCCGTTGGCGACGCCGCCCGGCAGATACCGTTCAGCAACCTGCAAAGCCATTTCTGCAGCGGCGGCGGTCGTTACCTTGCCATCAAGGAAGATCCCATCATGCACGGGGTAAACCTGAATGTCTTCGCCCGGGAGCAGATTGGAGAAATCGGTCCGCAATTCGTCGAGGCCAAGTTCGACTTCCACATTGATCAGTTCCGCGACCTTCCCGCTGGCGCCATAGATCAACACGGTCGTCGATCCCGGCTGCTTGCCGCGTAGAAAGAAGGACTGGTTCGAAGTTGCCATCGCTTCGGCAATGTCCGGGTCGGCCACGACAAGCGTCGTGAACGGGGCATTTGTCTCCACGACAGCAGAGCGTCCCTTTTCGACAACCAGCATGTCGTCGGTCGGTGCTGCCGTGCGCTGCGTCCAGGCAGCCGCCGGCGAAGTAGTGAACATCATGGCCAGGAGGCCGGCCAGCATCATGTGATTGAAACGTCCCATCAGTCCGTCACCTTCTTCGGAGGGTTGCCCGGGCTGACCGGTGCAGAGACCTCCGTCTCCTTGTTTCCGTTGATGACGCGCACCTGTGTCGTGGTCGGAGATCGCCGACGCACGACCGGGCGCACCACCGCGGGCGTCTTCACTTCCTTCTGCGCCGCGACGACCAGTTCCGCTTCTTCTTCCCGTCCGATCAGGGCAAGGCCGAGTGCGCTGCGCTGGCTTGCTGCACCCAGGGCCAGCGATCCCTCCGGCGTCACTTCCAGCGTCACAGTATTTGACGGCAGAGCGCCTTCGAGGTTTGGATCAAATGTCTGGTCGACAGCCAGCACCGTCACATTCTTGAGGACAGGCCGCGCAATAAGGTCACCGGAAATACGCATATCTTCGCTGCCGCGCGCATATGCGCTGCCCCCGCCGTCCCGCGGAATGAATTCATTCACGTCCACGCGGTCCCCCGGAAGAACAAATCCCGAGACGCCCGTATCACTCCGCACCACGATGGAAACTGCGCGCATGCCCGGTTTTATGGATCCGGCGAGGGTCAGCGTTGCGCCGCTCATATCGAGCTTGTTGACGTTTACCGGCTCACCTTCGATGATCAGTCCACGTGAATAAGCTTTTTCCGGAAGCACATCTTTGTCGTTCAGCGTTCCCTCGGGAATGAGGTTTTCCGGCCATTCCACACGCTTCAACATCGAAGAATCCAGGAGCTCTCCGGTCTCGATCGTTCGTGCAGCCACCATGACACCCGTCATCGAGATGGCTGGAACGCCCGTCGCTGCTTCCGCTTGTGTGCGGGTGTCCGACATGTAGTAGCGTCCAAGCATGACGGCGCCAGCACCCAGCACGACAGACAAGCCCAGACTGATTAGAGGTGTTGTTTTCATAGCTCCCTCACAGCGCCGTTCTGGCGCGATGCTCCGTCTGTCATGGTTACGACGTAGACGGTAAGGTCTCTTGAATACGTGCAGAAAAATCTCGGAATCTGCCGGAACGGCACGTTAACCAAGAAGCAAGGTGAATTAACCTGCTGCAAACCATAAGCTTGAAGTTGGAAGCAATGGTACAAAGCCCCTGGCGATCAAACTCGGGCAGGAATGATCATTCAATCCGTTGGCGTACCAATAGTCCGGCTCAGCCGCCCATCAGGACCTTGGCGTACTCCACCGCATCGACATTGCCACCACTGACAACAATACCGATCTTTCGGCCTTTCATGTCATCTGGCAGGCAGGCAAGTGCTGCGGCCAGCGCAGCCGCGCCCCCCGGCTCCGTAACGATCCTGAGGTAGCGGAAAGCAGCGCGCATCGCGTCTTTCACCTGGGGGTCACTCACCACCAGGCCGCCAGAAAACAGTCTGTGTCCGATGGCGAACGTCATGTCACCTGGCGCCGCCGTCAGGATCGCGTCGCAGATCGAACGGGTTCCCGGCGCATTCTTTTCGATGTGTCCGCTCTTCAGGGAGCGGGTCCAGTCGTCATGCCCCTGCGGTTCGGCTACCCAGACGCGCGTGCCCGGTGAAACGCCTTCAAGCGCGAGCGCCAGTCCGGAGGCAAGTCCGCCGCCGCCAGCGGGTGTGATCAGATGATCAAGTGTCTCGCCCGCGCCCTTCATCTGCGCGGTGAACTCGAGCCCCGCAGTGCCCTGCCCGCTGATGATGTGGGGATCGTCAAAACTGGGCACGACGATGGCCCCGCGCTCAGAGGCTATCTGCTCGGCGATCTCTTCCCGGCTTTCGGTGTTCCGGTCGTAGAAACGGACTTCACCGCCGTCGGCCTCCACGCCTTCCACTTTTACGGCCGGGGCATCTGCTGGCATCACGATCAGCGCAGGCATGCCCAGCAGGCGCGCCGCTCTCGCGACACCCTGCGCGTGATTGCCGGAGGAGAACGCGACAACGCCCGCCGCACGCTGCGCCTCCGGGATCTGCAACAACCGGTTCGTTGCGCCGCGGATCTTGAAGCTGCCCGTTTCCTGCAGGCATTCGGCCTTCACAAAGACGCGCGCACCAGCCAGCGCGTCGAGCGCATCATGGCGCAATACCGGCGTCTTGCGGACCAGGCCGCTCAGCCGCTTTGCCGCGGCGACCACATCGGAATGTGTCGGAAGGGATTCGAAAGCCATGGCGCTCCTTAGCGCGCCATGGCTTCCGGGAAAATCCGATTAAAGGCCTGCGGCGAATTTCTTGACCAGATCACGCGCACCGGCAGCCGTTTCCTCATTGTCGAGCGCATGTGCGAGGACGGCCTCGAAATAGCCGACCTTGGAGCCGCAGTCGTACGGCGCGCCTTCGAATTCGTAAGCGTAGAAGGCCTGGCTCTCCATCAGGGTCGCCATGGAGTCTGTCAGCTGGATCTCGCCACCGGCGCCCTTGCCCTGGTTTTCAAGGAGGTCGAAGATTTCCGGCTGCAGGATGTAACGGCCCGTAATCGCGAGGTTCGACGGCGCAGATTCGACCGGCGGCTTTTCCACCATGCCCGACATGCGGATCAGGCGTCCGTCGCGCTCGACTGGCGCGATCACACCATAGGAAGACACACGCGCTTCCGGCACCGGGTCCACGGCAATGATGTTCCCGCCGACCTTGTCATAAGCCTCGACCATCTGCGCGAGGCAGGACGGCTTTCCCTTCACGATCACATCCGGCAGCAGCACGGCGAACGGCTCGTTGCCAATGATGTCCCGCGCGCACCAGACCGCATGGCCAAGACCAAGCGGCTTCTGCTGACGGGTGAAGCTTGCCGCGCCAGACGGCAGGCGCGTTTGCTCGACCTGCGCGAGGATGGCGTCTTTCTTCTTTGCGACGAGCGCTTCTTCCAGCTCATAGGAGTGGTCGAAATAGTCTTCGATGGCGCCTTTGTTGCGCCCGGTGACAAAGACAATGTGCTCAATGCCCGCCTCCAGCGCCTCATCGACCACGTATTGAATCGCAGGGCGATCGACGACCGGGAGCATTTCCTTCGGGATTGCTTTCGTTGCCGGCAGCACACGTGTGCCAAACCCGGCGACCGGCAGGACAGCCTTTTTTACGCGCATATCAAATCCAATTCTCGTGTATCAGGTGAATACTGCTCTATTCGATAAGCAAATTACCTGCCAAGGCCACCCGCTGCGACGCTGCGGAGCCTATACCGTGAATGTGTCAGCCAATTGTAAGCAGATAGAGGCCTGCCAGGGACAGCGACAGGCACAGGATGGCCAATGTCGCCAAGGCGCCCCGGATCGGGATGCGGTTGGCTTGATGCAGGCGTTCGGCCAGCTGAGACTGGAGCTTTCTGGCGGGTGAGCCTTCGCCATGGGCTTTCAGATCGCCGAATTGCCAGCCATGCCCTTCCCGGGCTGGCGAAGCCGGACCGGCGCCAGGCGCTTCGCCGCTTTCATCATGATGTTTAGGGACTTTGAGGGCAGACACGGCAATCTCCTGCAGATTGCCGTCGGTTCTGCCACTCCAGTCACTAAGGCTTGGCTAACGCCGGTTAAAAGAATGGCATTTCCAGCCTACAGCGGCAGCAGCAGGTGCCCGCCATCCACGACGAGATTGGCCCCGGTCATGTAGCTGCCGGCACTGGACGACAGCAGCAGCAGCGCACCGTCCAGTTCCTGGTGCTCGCCAAAGCGCTTCATCGCGATCCGCTTGCGCATTTTATCGCCGGCATCGGAGTCGAGATATTCGGAATTGATGTCGGTCTTGTAGTAGCCGGGCGAAATCGCGTTCACGCGAATGCCGTAACGGGCATTTTCCAGCGCCATCTGCTTGGTCAGGTGCTCAACGCCCGCCTTCGAGACGCAATATGCCGTCGTCATCATCTGCGGTTGAAGGCCGGTGATGGACGCGATGTTGATGATGGAGCCATGGACGCCAGCGTCGATCATGGCGTTCGTTGCATGTTTGCCGACCCGCCAGACACCGTTCAGATTGGTGTCGATCACCGCATTCCAGTCATCCTCGCTCTGGTCCCGGAACCAGGTGTCACGCGACATGCCGGAGTTGCTCACGATAATGTCGCAGGGACGGCCAAGGGCTTCCTTGATCGCCGCGAAGGCGCCGCTGACGCTCCCATCGGAGGTCACATCCATCTCCACCGGAAGCGCGCGGCCACCGGATTTGCTGATCTCCTCTGCCAGCGCTTCAAGGCGATCCATGCGGCGCGCCGCCAGCACAACATCGGCGCCGGCCCGAGACAGAACCTTCGCAAAATGCCGTCCCAAACCGCTCGACGCGCCAGTCACCAAAGCCGTCCTGTCAGTAAGACTAAACAAATCCATGCCCCAAACTCCTCATTTCGCACTTGCACAACGCAAGATTCTGTCGCTACTCCTAGCATCATGAAAATATCAGTGCTGAGGGAACGACGTTCTGGTGAGACCCGTGTGGCGGCTACACCAGAAACGGTCAAGAAGTTAGTGGCCTCCGGCCACTCGGTTACAATTGAGTCCGATGCCGGCAAGACGGCCGGGTTTCTGGACTCCGCCTATGAGGAGGCGGGCGCATCCATTGCGAAGGATGCGGCTGCGGCTGTCCAGGGTGCCGACATCGTGTTCAAGGTCCGCGGACCGGAAGAAGGCGAGGTTGCCACCCTGCCGGACGGTGCGGCCCTGATCGCCCTCATGGAGCCTTTCGCGATGGACCCGAAGGTCCTTGCCGGGCTCAATGGCAAGAAGATCGCGGCGCTCTCGATGGAGTTCACGCCGCGCATCACCCGGGCGCAAAGCATGGATGCGCTTTCGTCCCAATCCAACCTCGCCGGCTATCGTGCCGTAATTGAAGGCGCGCAGATCTTCGGACGCGCCATGCCGATGATGATGACCGCTGCCGGCACGGTCGCCCCCGCCAAGACCTTCATCATGGGCGCTGGCGTTGCCGGTCTTCAGGCCATCGCCACCGCCCGCCGCCTCGGCGGTGTGGTCACCGCGACAGACGTCCGTCCGGCCGCCAAGGAACAGGTCGCCTCGCTTGGCGCAAAGTTCATCGCAGTCGAGGATGACGAGTTCAAAGCAGCAGAAACCGCTGGCGGTTACGCCAAGCAGATGTCGCCCGAATACCAGGCCAAGCAGGCCGAACTGACGGCCAGCCACATCGCCAAGCAGGATATCGTGGTCACCACGGCCCTCATTCCGGGCCGTGCTGCGCCGGTCCTGATCACCGAGGAAATGGTGAAGAGCATGAAGCCGGGGTCGGTCATCGTCGACATGGCGGTTTCCCAGGGCGGGAACTGTCCGCTCTCCAAACCGGATGAGATCGTCGACGTTGGCGGCGTCAAAGTGGCCGGGTTCTCCAACCTGCCCGCCCGCCTGCCCGCGGACTCGTCTTCGCTCTATGCCAAGAACCTGCTTGCCTTCCTGCCGCTCGTGACGGCCGAAGACGGCAGCCTCAATCTCGACACCGATGACGAAGTCGTCGTCGCCATGCTCCTCACCCGGGGCGGCGACACGGTGAACGAAAGGATCCAATCATGAAACGCGCACTCCTGACCCTCGTCGCGGCCAGCTTTGCGCTGCCTGCCTTCGCTGATGCCGGCGGCATCGATTCCACCGTCTTCCTGGCCGCGATCTTCGCGCTGGCCTGTTTTGTCGGTTATTATGTCGTGTGGAGCGTCACCCCGGCCCTTCACACGCCGCTGATGGCCGTGACCAACGCCATTTCTTCCGTGATCGTCGTCGGCGCGCTCGTCGCTGCCGCCACGGTGGGCCTGAACTCCGACAACTGGGTTTCCAAGGTTCTCGGCACGGTCGCCGTTGCGCTCGCCAGCGTGAACATCTTCGGCGGATTCCTCGTCACCCAGCGCATGCTCGCCATGTACAAGAGGAAGGGGGACTAATTCATGGACTCCTTCAACTCGACCTGGGCGCCGCTGCTCTACCTGATCGCCGGCATCCTCTTCATCCTCGCCCTTCGCGGCCTTTCCAGCCCGGCGACCAGCCGCGCGGGCAACCGCAACGGCATGATCGGCATGGCCATCGCCGTGGGCACGACGCTCGCCCTGCTCTGGGGTGACCTCGACCTCACCACATGGGGACTGATCCTCGGCGGTGTTGCCGTCGGTGGCATCATCGGTGCGATCATTGCCCGCCGCATCCCGATGACGGCGATGCCGCAACTTGTTGCAGCGTTCCACAGCCTCGTCGGCATGGCCGCCGTGCTCGTGGCAGCAGCTGCCTTTTATTCGCCCATCCAGTTCGGCATTGCCGGCGATGTCGGTATCAAGGGTGCTTCCCTCATCGAGCTCGGCCTCGGCTCCGCCATCGGTGCGCTCACATTCACCGGCTCGGTCATCGCCTTTGCCAAACTGAACGGCAACATGAGCGGCGCGCCGATCATGCTGCCTGCACGGCACCTTCTCAACATTCTGCTCGGTCTCGGCATTGTCGGCCTGCTCGGCTATCTGATTTCCGTCAACGGACAGGCACCGTGGGCCTTCTGGGGCCTCACCGTGCTGGCGCTGATTCTCGGTATCACGCTGATCATCCCGATTGGCGGCGCGGACATGCCGGTCGTCGTGTCGATGCTGAACTCCTATTCCGGCTGGGCAGCAGCGGCGCTGGGCTTCACGCTCGGTAACTTTGCCCTGATCATCACCGGCGCCCTCGTCGGCTCCTCCGGTGCGATCCTCTCTTACATCATGTGTAAGGGCATGAACCGGTCCTTCATCTCGGTCATCCTCGGCGGCTTCGGCGCGGATGACTCGGCCGCCGGTGCCGGTGGCCCGGCTGTCGACCGCCCGTTCAAGAAGGGCTCGGCGGATGATGCGGCCTTCATCATGAAGAATGCGTCCAAAGTGATCATCGTGCCGGGCTACGGCATGGCGGTGGCGCAAGCCCAGCACGCCCTGAAGGAAATGGCGGAACTGCTGAAGGAAGAAGGCGTCGAGGTGAAGTACGCCATCCACCCGGTCGCCGGGCGCATGCCGGGGCACATGAACGTGCTGCTGGCCGAAGCGCAGGTGCCTTATGACGAAGTGTTCGAGCTGGAGGACATCAACTCCGAATTCTCGACCGCAGACGTCGCCTTCGTTATCGGCGCCAACGACGTGACCAACCCGTCTGCCAAGACGGACAAGACCTCGCCGATCTACGGCATGCCGGTTCTGGACGTCGAGAATGCCCGGACGGTTCTGTTCGTGAAGCGCTCCATGGGCTCCGGCTATGCCGGCGTCGACAACCCGCTCTTCTTCAACGACAACACAATGATGTTGCTCGCTGACGCCAAGAAGATGGTGGAAGACATCGTCAAGTCGCTCTAGGGCGGCCTGACATCACTTTGAAGAGCCACGCAGTTCCGCCAGGCGCTGCGTGGCTTTTTCGTCCGGCATGCAGACCTGATCAGGCTCGTCCGCACGAAGGCTCTCTGCGAGCAGGGAAACCGGCACACCGTCAAACTCCCAGCGCGGCGCAATATCGGACAACGGGTCCAGCACGAAACGGCGCTGGGCCAGCCGTGGATGCGGGATGGTCAGCGTCGGCGTTTCGATGTCGACGCCTTGCATCATCAGGATATCGATATCGATTTCCCGAGGACCCCAGCGTTCCCGCACCTGCCGGCCGAGGGCCTGTTCAATCCCCTTGCAGACCGCCAGCAGGTCCTCCGGCTGCAGCGCCGTTTCGATCTGCACACAGACATTGAGAAAATCCGGCTGCTCCAGCACGCCCCACGCCTTGGAACGGTAGACTCGCGACACCTGCGCCAATGTCACGCCGTGCGATTCTTCCAGCAATGCGAGCGCGCGCGCCAGGTAGTCTTCCCGGTCGCCCAGATTCGTGCCCAGTTCCAGATATGCTTCAGCCATTACGGCTACGGGTTATAATCACGCCGACATGATCCACAAAATGACGGATGGGCGCTGATGGCTTGCGGACCGTCACAGTGATCCGCTCCACCAGCGGCTGGTCGTCCAGCACAGCCATGGCAATACGCTCGGCAAAGGTTTCGATCAGGTTGAACACGGTCTCACCGGAGAGGCGCTCAGCAAGGTCACACAGCTCGCCGTAATTGACGGTCTCGGACATATCGTCATTGCGGGCCGCCTGCGGCTTCAGCTCGCATTCCATGTCGATGTAGAATTTCTGCCCGAGGGACTTCTCGGCCTTGTGGACGCCGTGGAAGCCGTGAAGGCAGAGATTGGTGACGAATACGCGGTCGGTCATTTGTTTTGCTCTATTGCCTCCAGCATTGTCAGGGCTTCGCGGTGGGCGGCGACATCATGGACGCGCAGGATGGAAGCGCCCCGGCGCAGACTGTCGAGATTCGCCGTCAATGTGCCGATCAGCCGGTCGCCGACAGGATTGCCCGTCAGGCGCCCGATAAAGGATTTCCGCGACACGCCGACCAGCACGGCGCAGCCGGTCTCCGCCAGCACGTCCAGATTGGCCAGCACGCCGAAATTCTGTTCATAGGTTTTCCCGAAACCCACACCGGGATCGAGGATGATGTGCTCGCGGGGAATGCCGTGCGCCTCGGCCATCGCGAAACTGTCCGCGAAGAAAGCGGCCATATCATTCCTCAGGGCGATGGAGGCGTCCGCCGTTCCGCGATTGTAGGTCACGACGATCAGGCTGTGCGTCTCCGCCACCGTGCGGGCCATGTCCTTGTCGCGGGTCATGCCCCAGACATCGTTGATGATCACAGCGCCCGCGTCTGCTGCCTGCCGCGCGACAGAGGCCTTGTAGGTGTCGATGGACACAGGCAGCGCGCCAGAGGCTGCCAGAGAGGCGATTGTACCGCCGACGCGGCGCCACTCCTCCGCCGCATCCACATTCTCGGCGCCAGGCCGGGTCGATTCCCCGCCGATATCGATAATGTCCGCCCCGTCGAGCCGCATCTGCTCGGCGTGCTGCACGGCATTGGCCAGGCCGAAATGCTCGCCGCCATCGGAAAAGGAATCCGGGGTAACATTGAGGATGCCCATAAGCATCCGCTGCCCAGCCGACAGCCGGTGCAGCAGCTCTTCCCTGACTGTCTTGCGAACGACGCAGTCCATCTTTGCTTCTCGCGCTCAAACCGCGCGTATAGCAGCCTGCCTCCAAGCGGCAAACCAAGCGTGCAGCGAAGCTTTGTGGTTCGCCCGGACCAGCGCTATGCTGTGGTCAAGACAACAGTTCAAAGGGAGATTGAGAGGAAGAGATGGTGTGCCCTGCAGGTTTCGAACCTGCGACCTACTGATTAAAAGTCAGTTGCTCTACCAGCTGAGCTAAGGGCACGCCAGAGCGGCCCATTTAGAGAAGGGTTCGAGGCGGGTCAACACCCGCCTGCACCCAATCTCCACAAGTCGTCACATTTATCCACTCAAACTGAAATCATGAGATATTCCACCCTCCTCCTGCCAGCGCTCCTGCCTGCCCTGCTGCTGACCGCTGCCTGCGCCAGCAGCCCGGAACCTGCCCCAAGGGAAAACCCCGCCGGCTCCAGCGGCGTGGTCCAGAACACCGGCTCCGCCGCAGGCAGCGCCTACACCCAGACGAAAGACGGGATTCCGGACGCCGCCATGTCCCCGCTGGAAGACCTGAACCTCAAGCGGGATCCGATTCCCCCGATCCTGCAGGGCATCAAGAGCCCCTATGACGTGCCTGAGGATATCAGCTGCTCAGAGATCACCCTGACATTGGCGCAACTGGACGCGGCACTCGGTCCGGACTGGGATACCGAAGATCCAGACGAAAGGCTGCGCACCGAGAAACTGGCCGACGAAGCGTCCGATGCGGCCCTCGACACGATCTCGTCCACGGCCAGCAGCCTGATTCCCTTCCGCAGCCTCGTACGCCGCGCTACGGGCGCCTACGCCTATCAGAAGAAATACAACCGGGCCTACAAGATCGGGGCCCAGCACCGGGCCTATCTGAAAGGCATCGGCCTGGCGCGCGGTTGCCCTTTGCCCGCCCGGCCCGCAGTGCTCGAGCCTGAACCGGATGACATGATCTTCAAGGGCGACACACCGGACTAGCCGGCAGCGCCCTCTTCGGTGCGCGGCTTCGATTTCGTTGAGGCCCACGCCGTTTGCAGCTGCGCCCGCAGGATTTCGAACCGGCCTTCGGCAATTGCCGTACGGATCTCCTGCATCAGCGCCTGGAAGAAGGCCGTGTTGTGCCAGCTGAGCAGCATTGGCCCCAGATACTCTCCTGCCCGGAACAGGTGATGGTAATAGGCCTTCGGATAGTCGCGGCTGGCCGGGCAATCGACAGCCTCGTCCAGCGGTGAAAGATCTTCAGCAAATTTGGCGTTCTTCACATTGATGGGTCCGGCCCAGGTCCACGCCTGTCCGTGACGGCCAGACCGGGTCGGCAACACGCAGTCGAACATGTCGATGCCGCGCGCCACGCTCTCGACGAGGTCGATCGGCTTGCCGACCCCCATCACGTACCGCGGTACACCATCCGGCAGGTGCGGCACCGTCATGTCGATGGTCTCGCACATCTGCTCATGCCCCTCGCCAACGGCCAGGCCACCGAGCGCGATGCCGCCAAAGCCCTGGCTGACAACGCCCTTGGCGGAACGCTCGCGGAGATCCGGAAAGTTGGAGCCCTGGATAATGCCGAACAGGGTTTGCGCGTCCCGCTCGCCAAAGGCCTCCAGGCTCCGCTCACCCCAGCGCAGCGAAAGCTCAAGGCTCTCTTCTGCCTCTTCATGCGTACACGGAAAATTCGTGCACTCGTCCAGCTGCATGGAGATGTCGGCGCCCAGCAGGTCCGCCTGGATCGCGATGCTGCGCGCGGGGTCCAGCCGGTGCGTGGAGCCGTCGATATGGCTCTGGAAGGTTACGCCATCCGCATCCATCTTGCGCAGCTGGGCAAGGCTCCACACCTGGAAGCCGCCGCTGTCGGTCAGCATCGGGCCATTCCAATGCGCAAATTTATGGAGACCGCCGAGGCGCTGCACGCGCTCGGCACCGGGCCGCAGCATCAGGTGATAGGTGTTGCCGAGGATGATATCCGCCCCGGCCTGTTCCACCTGATCCATATAGAGCGCCTTGACGGTGCCCGCCGTGCCCACCGGCATGAAGGCGGGTGTGCGGATGTCGCCGCGCGGCGTTTTCAGCAGGCCCGTGCGCGCCTTGCCCTCGCGGGCCCTGATCTCAAATGGAAAGGTCGTCATGCGCGGCGTATAGGCGAGCTTTACGGCCCGGCAAAGCCCGCCTTGCACGCACGCGGGTAGCCGGTCCGTCAGCGTTTCGCGATCACCAGCGACTGAACCGCCCGCCCAAACGGGCCATGCTGGTCAGACAGCTCTCCGAAGCCGAGGCCGCGGCCATCCGGGCTGATCCAGGAATTGGCTTCCAGCTTGATCCATTCGCCCACAGGCTGGCGAACGAAATGCAGGGTCAGGTCCGCATTGATATAGGTCCACTCCTCGAAGTTCAGTGCCGAGCCGAACCCGTTGCAGTAATCGCCCGTCGCCGCCGCCCGCATCAAAGGTGTGGTCTCCCGCGTGTCCAGGAAAGGCCGTTTGATGTGGAACCAGACAGCTTTCCGTGACTTCGCATTCGGGTCTTCGGTCCGCATTTCCACCGCCGTGTTGAAGCCCACGGACAGCGGGAATTCCAGCGGCGTCTCCGGTATCCGGCTGGCAACATCCGGCATCGCCACTTCGGCGGGCAATTCCAGATCGGCCTTGCGAATGCGCAGCGCCGCGGCGCGGACAACCTGTTTTCCGTTCGCCGACAGGATGACTTCCGAGGTCTGAATGTTCCGGCCTTCCCGCGTGATGTTGACGTCGATGTCCAGCGGCCCCACCGGCACGGGCCGCTGCAGGTCAATTGTCAGGCGCGTCACCGACATCGGCACTTCGCTGGGCAGGTCTTCGACAATGCTCGCGATCAGGGCCGACGGTGCGCCGCCGTGCAGCATGCGAGGGTCCCAAGGTCCCGCGCCCTTGTCCGTGGCAATCGCAGAATTTTCTTTGCGGTAAAAATAGGGTTCCAAATCTTCTTCCTTCCGATCCCGGACCGGTTCCATCCCACCGGCAGCAATACCGGCATGCGAACGGCATGTGCCGCTGGGGCGGTCAATATGTTTCCAAAGGGGCATGAATGAAGGCGGGCACGCTTTCCAGCCTGCCCGCCTCATCATGGCTCAGCCCGGTTCGATCAGACGAACGCTGCGTTCCGGCGGATGTTCGTCGTCTTGGCCTGGCAGAATTCCAGCAGGCCATGTTCGGCGCCTTCGCTGCCGATACCCGACTGTTTGGCGCCACCAAACGAAGCATGCGGCGACAGGTGCTGGGTTTCGTTGATCCAGACGGTGCCGGTTTCCAGCTGGTCGGCGATTTCCTGCGCCTTGGCGAGGTCAGCACTCCAGACAGAAGCGCCGAGGCCGTAGATCGTGTCATTCGCACGGCCGACCACTTCGTCCAGATTGTCAAACGACATCAGCGGCAGGACCGGGCCGAACTGCTCTTCCTGAACGATGCGGGCGTCTTCCGGCGGATTGTCGAGGATGGTGACCGGCACGAAATAGCCGGGCGCTTCGGAGGCTTCCCCGCCGATCAGGAACTTGTAGCCCTTGTCCTTGGAATCCTGGATCAGGTCGAGCACGCGCTGGTACTGCGCCTTGTTCTGGATCGGGCCGATCTGCGTGCCCTGCTCCGAGCCATCGCCGACTTTCACGGTCTTGGCATATTCCACGAGCGCCGCCTTCAGCGGTTCGTAGATGTCCTTGTGCACATACATGCGCTTGGTGGCGATACAGATCTGTCCGGTGTTCTGGAACGCCGCCCAGAACAGTTCCTGCGCAATGGCCTCGACGTTCACGTCCGGCATCACGATGGCCGCGTCGTTGCCGCCGAGTTCCAGCGTGACCTTCTTCAGCTCTTTCGAAGCGCCTTCCATCACCTTGCGGCCTGTCTGGGTCGATCCGGTGAAGCTGATCTTGTCGATGCCGGAATGGCCGGTCAGCCACGGGCCGAGCCGGTCGTCACCGGAGACAACGTTCAGCACGCCGGCCGGAACCACGTCGCGGATCAGTTCGGCGAGGCGCAGCGTGGTCAGCGGCGTCGTCGGCGCCGGCTTCAGAACGATCGTGTTCCCGGCCAGCAGGGCTGGTGCCAGCTTGAACGCGGCGAGGATGATCGGGAAGTTCCACGGCACGATGGCCGCCACCACGCCAATCGGCTCGTAGCGAGTGACCGTGTAGCGCTCGTCATCGTCCTGCGAGACGACTTCCGGGATATCCAGCTTGGCCGTCTCCGCGAACCAGTGCGCGCCGCCCAGCACGTCACCCATCGCCTGCTCGAACGGCTTGCCCTGTTCCCGGGTCAGCAGGCGGGCCAGTTCCTCGCCGTTCTGCGCAATGACACCGGCAATTGCCAGCATGACTTCCTTGCGCTTCTCGACCGGCGTCTTGCGCCAGGCCGGAAGGGCTGCGCGGGCCGCCGCGATGGCTTCGTCCAGCTCCGCCTGCGTGCAGTTCGGGGCCTGGGCAAAGACCTCGCCCAGCGCCGGGTTTTCGACACCGAAAGTTTCGGTGCCGGTGACGGCTTTCCCGTTGATGCTCATTGTGAATTTCATGTCGGCACTCATGGCGCTGGCCTCTCTGTCCTGCTTTTGGTGTTTCCTCGGGGCAGACCCTACCAGAACCGGCACGCCGGAACAGCGCGAAAACAAATCCAATGGGCCCTCTCGCCGCGTCAAGCGCGGCGAAGTCCAGAATGATCCGGTATAGTCCGATATGATCCGGCATGGTCCGGTATGGACGGTCACTGGTCTGCGCATGATCCGGGCTGGACGTCCGAAATCGCGGGGTCGCACCCCCACGACTGCGCAGAATTCGCCCGATACGCGATCTCAACCGACGCGGCACAGCAATGCCCATTGGACATGCGGACATTCGCCTCTAATTTAAAAACACCAGAGAAAACAACATTGCCGCAAGCAGATCATGTCCCGCAAACACGCCGGCGCCCGGCCGGCTACGATCATTGATGTCGCCCGCGAGGCGGGTGTCTCCTTCAAGACCGTCAGCCGCGTGCTGAACGGGGAAACCAACGTCCGCGAGCAAACCCGCGAACGTGTAATGGGCGCTGTGAAAGCGCTGGATTACCGCACCAACCACAACGCCCGGAACCTGCGCGCCCGGCAGAGCCGTACGATCTGCCTGCTCCACTCAAATCCATCCCGCAATTACGTCGTTGAGCTTCATCTGGGCGCGCTGCAACGCTGTCAGGCCGAAGGCTACAGCCTGATCACCGAAGAACGCTCCACCGACGCAAATGCCATTCTGGCGTTGCGGTCGGAAAACCAGCTGGCTGGTGCGATCCTGACACCGCCCCTGTCGGACGATCCGGAACTGATAGAGCAATTGCGCGCGCATGCCGTGCCGTTCGTAAGGGTCGCCCCATCGAAGACCAGCAAGCCGGGCCGTGACGTCGCGATCGACGATCGTGCTGCGGCCCGGGAGATGACGGAATACCTGATCGGCCTTGGCCACAAGAACATCGGGTTCATCTGCGGCCCCACCACCCATGAAGAGGCCAGCGTGCGCCTTCAGGGCTACAAGGACGCTCTGGAACAGGCAGGCATATCCTTTGATCCGGAACGGGTCGTGACGGGCGACTTCACCTTCGGTTCCGGCATCTCCGCAGCCGATCAGCTGCTGGATTTGCCAAAACTGCCAACGGCGATCTTTGCATCAAATGATGACATGGCGGCAGGCGTCATCGCCGCCTGCTACCGCCGCCGCATCCAGATCCCGCAGGAACTGTCCGTGGCAGGTTTCGACGATACGCCACTGGCCGCAACCATCAGCCCTTCTCTGACAACGATCTACCAGCCCAGCCAGGAACTCGCCTCCGAAGCCGTAGGCCTGCTGCTGGAGGAGATTGCGTCTCCCAGCGATACACCAAGGCGCCACCTGCTGGACTACCGCCTGGTCACGCGGGACTCGACCGCGCCGCCTCGTGAATAGGCTCGCGCAATTTCTGTTTCCCCTCTCCTGCTCCTATTGTAAGCCGCCCCCATGACCAGCATCCGTCCCCTCCCGCACATCGAAAAGACGAAGCCCTATGTTCCCGGCGGCAAGCTGCAGGGGAGCGAGGCCCCTGTCGTCATGCTGGCCTCGAACGAGAATCCATTCGGACCGAGCCCCAAAGCGATCGAAGCGATGCAGGACGTGGCCCGTCAGGTTCACGTCTATCCCGATCCCAATTACGGCGTGCTTCGTCAGGCGATTGCCGACGCGAAAGGCATCAAGGATGTCAGCCGCGTGGCGGTATCGGCGGGTTCGGATGAGATCATCCACCTTCTGACACAGGCTTATGCCGGACCCGGCGACGAAATTCTGTTCACGGAACATGCGTTTTCCATGTACCAGGTCTCAGCACTCGGGCATGGGGCGACACCGGTCACGGTGCCGGAAACCGATTTCACGGCGGGCTTCAATGCGTTGCTGCGCGGCGTGACCGAGCGGACGCGCATCCTGTTCCTCGCCAACCCGAACAATCCGACCGGCACGATGATGCAGGTTGAGGAGCTGGCGCGTCTCCAGGATTCACTGCCCCCGCATGTCCTGTTCGTCATCGACGGCGCCTACGCAGAATATGTTGGCGAAACCTACGAGGCTGAGATCCGGGACCTGGTCGACCGCCGGGCCAACACAGTGATGATCCGGACCTTCTCCAAGATCTATGGCCTGGCTGCGCTGCGACTTGGGTGGGGATATTTCCCGAAGGACATTGCCGATACGTTCCAACGCATCCGGCCGCCTTTCAACATCAACGCGTTCGCTGTGGCAGCGGGGATTGCAAGCATCGGTGATGCTGACTTCATCAAGCAGAGCCGGGATCACAATACCAAGTGGCGCGAGATCTATGTCAGGCGGCTGAACGCGATGGGCCTGCCGACACCGGACTCCCAGGCCAATTTCATCATTCCCGATTTCGGATCTCCCGAACGGGCAGCTGCCGCCAATGAGTTCCTGAAACAGAACAATGTTCTGGTCCGGGCGATTGGCGGCTACGGCCTGCCGAGCCGGCTACGGATCTCGATCGGCTCGGCGGAGGATAATGAAACCGTCCTCGGCCTGCTCGAAAGCTTCACCGCGTCACACTGATATTGTCGATCAGGCGCGTGCGCCCCATCCAGGCTGCACCGAGAAGCCGGGCAACTGAACCGGTCGCCAGCGGCGTGTCCGGCAGGTCCTGCAGCGTCGCCGGATCGACCAGCGACACATAGTCGATCTTTCCGAACCCGGACCGGGACAGGAGCTCCCGCGCTTCACTCAGGGCGACAGCCGGCGATTCGCCCGTGGCCAGCCTGACGGACGCCCGGTGCAATGCCGCCTGCATGGCGCCTGCATTCCGGCGTTCTTCCGGTTTCAGGTAGAGGTTCCGGGAAGACTGGGCGAGCCCATCCGCATCCCGCGCCGTGGAAGCACCAATGATTTCAATGGGAAAGCCAAGGTCTCGCACCATGCGGCGGATGATCTGGAGCTGCTGGTAGTCCTTCTCGCCAAACACGGCGACATCTGGCTGAACATGCAGGAACAAGCGCGCAACCACGGTGGCAACGCCGTAGAAAAAGTGCGGCCTGTAGATTCCATCCAGCAAGTCGGACATCTCCTCGACCCGCACATTCGTGACGGACCCTTCGGGATACATCTCTTCGACTGCCGGCAGATAAGCGAGATCGCACCCCGCCGAGGCGAGCTTTGCCAGATCGGCATTCTCGTCCCTTGGATATGTATCGAAATCCTCACCCGGCGCGAACTGAGTCGGATTCACGAAAATGCTCGCCACGATTCGCGTGGCTTTTTCCTTTGCCTTTTCAATGAGGGATAAATGTCCGCCATGCAGAGCCCCCATCGTGGGCACAAAACCCACCCGTTCGCCAGCCTGCTTCCAGGCTGTAACCTGTTGAAGTAGCTCGCTTCTCGTACGCACGGTGGCGGTAAGGTCACCTGTCTTCGAATTCACTTTCAATTCGTCCCGGCTCCGGATTGTGTAAACGCGTTGTTAACCTGTTCGGAGGAATTTTAAAGCCATGACACAGCGCATCCTTTCTTCCCTGAAATCCTTCGTGCTGACGGCAGCGTTCCGCATGTCCGCCAGCGAGTCGCGTCTCCCCGGTGGGGGCGCTCCGGAGCCGCGTACCCGGCATTTCGATCCGGAGATGGACATCGACGAATGGATGTTCGACCGCGACGGGAACCCGGTTACGGAATCGGCTGCGCTGTATGCCCGCGAAACGGCCCGCGTCTCCGGCGCCCTGTCCGGACTGCGGTCCCTGCTCACGCAGATCGCAATGCACGCCCCACAGACCGAAGAGCTTCCGGCAGAAGCCGCCTTTGGCCCCATCATGTCCGACGACCTGCTGTTCGACGGCGAACCGATGCCTGCGCAATTCGGTGTTCTGGCCGAAGATGACGATCTGTTCGACGAGATGCCCGGACGCCGTACGGCTTGGAGCGACTCGCAAGACATGCCACGTGTCGCCTGAGCCTTTCGCTGACTTAACCTGACTGACTGAAACTGGAGCTTTCTGACATGCCTGATGGATTCGCGCCTACCGCTCTCGTGGGTGGCCCGGAACTGTCCGTCCCCCAGAAGGATGCCCGCGTCATCGTCGTTGGCAACGAAAAGGGCGGAGCCGGCAAGTCGACGGTTTCCATGCACCTTTGCGTCTCGCTGATGCGGATGGGCAAGTCAGTCGGTGTCATCGACCTCGATGTCCGCCAAAGGTCGCTGACTCGCTACCTCGAGAACCGCCTTCGCTGGATGCAATCCACCGGCGCACGTTTGCCGATGCCGGAAATCGTGCGCGTGGATGCTTCCACAGAGCGTGATCTTGACCGGGCCGAGGCGGAAGAAACGCACCGGCTCGTCTCGAGCCTGCAGCGCCTGAAGAAGTCCTGCGACTTCATCATCATCGACTCGCCCGGCGGTGACACGTTCCTGTCCCGGTCGGCGCACATGCATGCCGATACGCTGATCACGCCGCTGAACGACAGCTTCGTGGACTTCGACCTGCTGGGCGATGTGAATCCGCAGACGCTGGAAGTGATCCGGCCGAGCTTCTATTCGGAAATGGTCTGGTCCTGCCGGAAGAAGAAGGCGCAGACGTCGCGCCGTCCGATCGACTGGATCGTGATGCGCAACCGGATGTCGCCGCTGGCCGCGCGGAACAAGGAACGCGTGGGTGAAGCGCTGGACAATCTCTCCAAACGCATCGGCTTCCGCCTGGCGCCGGGTCTGTCTGAGCGTGTGATCTATCGCGAGCTGTTCCCTGCCGGCCTGACCCTGTTGGACCTGACGGAAAAAGGCTCGAACATTTCGTTCACGATGAGCCACGTCGCGGCCCGCCAGGAAATGCGCGACCTGATCATCATCCTGCAACTACCGGAACTGACCGGCGCAGAAATCACCTTCTGATCCACGCCCCGACTGACGCGAGGTGAGGCCAGCCGGGTGCTGGCCTTCTTTGTTTTTCGGCGTCACTCTGCCTCCCAGAACATACAGGGAGGACGGCACATGGTTTTCAACAATACCGACTGGGTCTGGCAGGTTCGGGAAGACATCCTCGAGCCCGAACGCGAGATTGTGGATCCGCACCACCACCTCTGGCCGAGCGAGGATATGGGCTATCAGGTGCCTGACCTGTTGGCCGACCTCACCAGCGGGCACAATGTCGTCCAGACCGTCTTCATGGAGTGCGGTGCCGCTTACCGGAAGGATGGACCGGACCATCTGAAGCCGATTGGCGAGACCGTCTTCATCACAGAATCCGCTGCGGCGATGAAAGCCAAGGGCGGACCTTATATTGCTGCGCTGGTAGCGCATGCGGATCTGCGCCTGCCATTGGAGCAGCTCGACGAGGTACTGGATGGTCATGTCGAAGCCTCGGCGGGCCTGTTCCGCGGAATCCGCCATGCAGGGTCCCGTGATGCGAGCGGTGCGACGCTCCGAATTCCGGGTCACGCTCCTCCGCGCCTTTACGCCGAGCCGGATTTCCGACGCGGGGTCCAGCATCTCGGCGAGCGCGGTTTCACCTATGATACCTGGCACTATCACCACCAGAACCGGGACTATCTGGACCTTGCCAGGGCCTGCCCGGACACGACCATGATCCTCGATCATTTCGGAACGCCGATCGGTGTCGGCCCTTATGAAGGCAAGCGGGACGAGATTTTCGAAACCTGGAAGGACGATGTGGCCGCAATTGCCGAATGCCCGAACGTCCATGCCAAGATCGGCGGCCTCGCCATGCCGGACAATGGCTTCGGCTGGGACACGCGTGATGTTCCTCCGACATCTGATGAGGTCGTGGAGCAGCATCAGCGCTGGTACGATCACATGATCAAATGCTTCGGCCCGGAGCGCTGCATGTTCGAGAGCAACTTCCCGGTCGACCGCTGGTCGCTGAACTATGTCGTCTATTGGAACGCGATGAAGAAGATCACGGCGAAATACCCGGAAGACGCCAAGGCAGCGATGTTCGCCGGAACGGCGCGGAAGGTGTATTCCGTCCCGGCGGCTTAACCCGCCGGGTCCGGGGTGGCACCCTCAGGGAAGAGTTACCTCTTCGTGGCGCAGGTCTGGTTGTAGGCTTCGAAGTCAGCGTTAAGCGCCGTGACGGCCTCCTGAAGGCCCAGTTCCATGCGCAACAGGTCCGCCTTGGCAGCCTCATAGTCCGCCTTGGCCTCATCTGCAGCCTTCGCATGCTTCCTGGAGGCATTGCGCATGACTTCGACATCATCCCAGGCTACGCCATTTGTTTCGACGACTTCCGCCTGAGCATCGCGGGCGTCTTTCAGCTCAGCGATCTCTTCCTGCTTCGGCTTGAAGGTGGCCGACATCGCCTGGCAGCGGGCAAGTTCCTTGGCCGACGATGCCGCATCCGCCGCAGCAACGGGCGCAGCAAGAGCAAAGATGGCAGCAATCAACAGTCGGTTCATGGAAAGTCCTCTCTCACCAATTGCCTGCACCATGACCTTTGTCACCTGAAGCCTTACTGAACGTTACTGCCCTGAAATTGCCCAGATTGCTGGTGCGGATCACGCCTCCGGCGCCTCCTGCTCGCTTCTGCGGCGGCGGTTCCTGTTGGTGACATCGATGATGTGGAACACCGCGGCGAAGTCCTCCAGCAGCTCTCTCAACCGGTTCGGACTGTCGAGCGGCGTAAACATGCTGCCAGGCTCGAACAGGTTGCCGCCCTGCAGTGTGATGTACATTTCCCCGCCATAGAAGCAGCATTTGAGCTTCCCACCATGGAATGCGTTCTCCAGGTTCACCAGTTCCTGCATCAGGTCTGGCGTAAGCAGGTAGCGGGACTCCACCTGGTCGGTCGTGTAGACCTCGAAGATCTTCTCAAATTGCGGGTCTTCCAGTGACGCACGCTTCATGCCTTTGCCACCGCCAAACCGGTTGAAGAACCCTGCATCACGCGTCACCAGCGTCCGGCCGTAGAATGTCTTGTCGAAATGGAATCGCAGGCACTGGCCCTTGAAGACGGTGACCCATCGCGTCGTCGTCCGGCCCTTGGAATCGGTGGACCTGTGCTTTTCTTCCAGATGCGCCTCGAACAACTCGAACTCGACATTGTCACGCGACCCTGTCAGCCGGTCTTCATAGC
Organism: uncultured Hyphomonas sp.; assembly: GCF_963678875.1. Classification (NCBI taxonomy): domain Bacteria; kingdom Pseudomonadati; phylum Pseudomonadota; class Alphaproteobacteria; order Hyphomonadales; family Hyphomonadaceae; genus Hyphomonas; species uncultured Hyphomonas sp. Next base: position 2,082,681 of record NZ_OY787456.1, read on the forward strand.
TCGCGCGATCCCAACTGGGCACAATGCCAACTTTCTTGTGCTCATGGATCGATGCAACCTCACCTGGCTCTGCCTCGAAATTCAGCCCCAACTGCCTCACCACGGGCTGGACGAGCAGCTCCTTGGCTTCCTTGCCGAACTTCTTGAGATCCTGACCTCCCCAGGTCACCAGACCGAAGCCGACAATCACACCCAGAAAGGGCCCGAATGGCGACTTGAAGCCAACGATTCCGATCAGGGCGATCAAGAGGCCCAGACCAATGCCGATATAGCGGAACTTCCGCGCCTTGCTGACAGCCTGCTCGCGGTCATTTTCACGCTCCTGCAGGGCTGGACGGATCTCGCTTTGGTAAATCTCGGCAAATCCGGCGAACTCGTCCCGCAGGCCATCCATGGCCTCCAGGATCGCCGGATCGATCTCAGGCTGGTCTGTCATATGTGCGTCCCGCGATTAGAAAGGGGTCACTTAAGACCGGTTCGCCAACGGCGCCAAGACGCTCAAAGAGTCAGGCGCAGAAGGAATTCGAGGTCGCGCTGCTCGCCCACCGGAAACAGGAATTCCGCGACCTTCTCCCAGCCAAGCCGTGCATAGAGGCGCTGGGCGTCCAAATTGTCCGAATAGACGCTGAGATACATTTCAGGGGCCTTGTGACGGCGCGCCCAGGCCAGCGCCTCGTCAATGAATCGCGATCCGATACCGCGCCCCTGTAACGTCTGATCGACGTAAACTCGCTTCAGTTCCAGAGCTCCCGGTTTCGGGTCCGGCGCCGGCAGGCTGAGCGGGCTGCATAACAGGTAAGCCTTGATGTCTCCATCGCTCGTTTCGCAAACGCGGACCAGCACCCCCGGGTCGGCGATCCAGTCCCGGTAGAGGTCCGGATTGTGGGACTCTTCCAGAAAACCTGCGAGGTCTTCCGGACGATAAAGGTGCCCGAATTTGTCCATGAACGTCTTGCGCGCAAGCGCCGTCAACGCGGCAACATCGTCCGTCACCGCGTCGCGAAAGTTCAGGTTCTGTGATGCTTCAGGCGCCATGGACGCTCTCCGAACCTGCGTCACTCATCCGTTTCAGCTTCGTCACCATAGATCGCGGTCCAGGATCCATCGGCGTCGATCCAGCCGCGATACATGCCTTCGCTGTTGAAGACGAAATCAACCTCGCCATCGCCGCCGATCAGGACCACGCCGCCATCACCGCCAAGCTCTGCCACTTCGTCCAGCGCGACCTGCGCGGCTTCGCCGACACTTTCGCCGGCAAGTTTCACCCGGTCGCAGATCGTTTTGGCGACACCCACGCGGATGAAGTACTCACCATGGCCGGTGGCCGACACTCCACAAACGCCATTTTCGGCGTACGTGGCAGCGCCGATCATCGGTGAATCTCCGACACGTCCGGCAGTCTTGGCGGTCATGCCGCCCGTCGTCGTCGCAGCGGCGATATTGCCGTCTGCATCGATCGCGACAGCGCCGACGGTGCCATGCTTGTCGGCGGCCGTGCGGGAAAGGGTTTCAAGAACACGCTCCAGCGATTTGCGGCGGCGTTCGGTGTCGAAATAGGTATTCGGCACAGTCTCAAGCCCCTGCGCTACCGCAAACGCGTCCGCGCCCGGCCCCGCGAACATGACGTGTTCCGATTTGTCCATCACAGCGCGCGCGGCAAGGATGGGATTCTTGATGACGGTGACACCAGCAACGGCGCCTGCGTTACGCGTGCTGCCTTCCATGATGGATGCGTCGAGTTCATGCGTCGCCGCGGCAGTGAAAACCGCGCCCTTGCCGGCATTGAAGATCTCATTGTTTTCCATCGGGATCACCGCCGCCTGCGCCGCGTCGAGCGCGCTGCCGCCATTGCGCAGCACTTCGGCGCCCGCTTCCAGCGCTTCCTGAAGGCCCGCCCTGTAGAGCGCTTCCTGCTCCGGCGTCATCGACCCGCGCGTAATGACACCCGCCCCACCATGAATGGCCAGACGCCACTGGGGCGTCTCAACTGGCTCTGCATTCACCGGTGAAGTCTGGCAGCCTGCGAGAAGGATCACAGCCGCCGCGAAAAGCGGGCGAAAAATCATGGGAAGTCTCCTGTCCATCTTGCAGCAGGTTGACCCTGAAGGTCAGAGGCCTTCAAGCCCCTTTCGTGCCGCAGACAGCTTTTCACGCCGCGCTGCCCAGTCGACGAGGCGCTGGCGGTTCTCTTCCACGATCTCTTCCGGCGCACGGGCGACGAAGTTCTCGTTGGAGAGCTTCTTCTCGGTGGAGGTGATATCTTTCTCGATCTGGCCCAGTTCCTTGTCGAGCCGCTTGCGGGCTTCGGCAATGTCGACGAAGTCAGCGATCTGGAGGGCCGCCACGGTCTCACCGAAGACGGCGGTGACGGCGCCTTCCGGCGTCGCTTCAGTGAAGGCGATGTCCTCCAGGCGCGCGAGGCGTTTCAGGACATCCTCATGCCGCATGGCCCGGCCTTCAATCTCCGTCCCGGCCCTGACCAGCGCCAGCGGGATCTTTGCGCCAGCTGGCACGCCGAGATCGTTACGCAGGGAGCGCAACTCCGTGATCAGGCCGATCACCCAATCCACTTCCTTCGCCGCCGCTTCATCATGGAAGCCGGTAAAGGCTGGCCACTGCTGGCCCATCAGGAAGCCTTGCTCGGCGATGCGGCCCGGCGCGCGGCGGTCCCACAGTTCTTCCGTGACGAACGGCATGAACGGGTGCAGCAACTTCAGTGTTTCATCCAGAACATAGCCGCAAACCTGACGCGTCTCGGACTTGGCGGCATCGTCCATCCCGCCGAGCAGCGGCTTGATGAGTTCGAGATACCAGTCACAGAACGTGTTCCAGACGAAGCGGTAAACCGCGCCGGCACCATCGTCGAAGCGATAGTCCTCAATGCCTTTGCTGACGTCCGCCACGCACTGGTTCAGCTCACCGAGGATCCAGCGGTTCACAGGGCTCTGGATCGACTCGAAGTCGATCTCTCCGGGCGCACCACATTCGTTCATCTCGGCAAAGCGCGCCGCGTTCCAGAGCTTGGTCGCAAAGTTCCGGTTGCCTTCGACCGCCTGTTTGGACAGGCGGATGTTACGGCCCTGCCCGGCCATGCGGCCCATGGTGAAGCGCAGCGCGTCGGCACCGTATTCGTCGATCAATTCCAGCGGGTCCATGACGTTCCCTTTGGACTTCGACATCTTCTGCCCTTTCTCGTCGAGGACGAGGGCGTGGATGTAGACGTCCTTGAACGGAACTTCGCCCATGAATTCGAGGCTCATCATCATCATCCGGGCGACCCAGAAGAAGATGATGTCGAACGCAGTGACCAGCGTCGCCGTCGGGAAGAAGGTTTTCAGGTCGTCAGTCTGGTCCGGCCAGCCCTGCGTCGAGAATGGCCACAGGGCGGAGGAGAACCAGGTGTCGAGTACGTCTTCTTCCTGTTTCAACTCAACGCCGGCACCCGCCATGGCTTGCGCTTCCTCGGCGGACGCCGCGACGAAGATTTCGCCTTCTTCTGAGTACCACGCCGGGATCCGGTGTCCCCACCAAAGCTGGCGGGAAACGCACCAAGGCTGGATGTTTTCCATCCAGTTGTAATAGGTCTTCTCCCAGTTCTCCGGGACGAACTGTGTCTTGCCATCACGCACCGCAGCGATGGCTGGCTGGGCCAGCGTCTTGGCATCAACATACCACTGGTCCGTCATCCACGGCTCAATAACGACGTTTGAGCGGTCACCGAAGGGCTGCTCGATCTTGAGCTTCTCGATTTCCTGCAGCAGGCCTGCCATCTCGAAATCCTCGACGACCTTCTTGCGGGCATCGAACCGGTCGAGCCCGCGATAAGCTTCCGGGATGCCCGCTGCATCAGCCTCTTCACCGTCCACGATGCTCGCGACCGCGTTCAGGATATTGAGCGGCGTATGGCCCGCGCGCTTGCCGACTTCAAAGTCGTTGAAGTCATGTGCAGGGGTAATCTTCACCGCGCCGGAGCCTTTTTCCGGGTTTGCGTATTCGTCAGCCACAATCGGCACACGGCGGCCGACGATGGGCAGTTCCACGAACTTGCCAACGAGACCGGCATAGCGCTCGTCGTCCGGGTGTACGGCCACGCCGGTATCGCCCAGCATTGTCTCCGGGCGCGAGGTGGCGACGACGATATAGTCCCGCGTCTCGGTGCCGGTGACGTTGCCCTCTTCATCCTTGACCGGATGCTCATAGGTGACGCCGTCCGCCAGCGGATAACGCAGGTGCCAGTAATGACCGTTCACTTCGCGCTGGTCGACTTCGAGATCCGAGATCGCTGTCTGGAAATGCGGGTCCCAGTTCACGAGTCGCTTGTCGCGATAGATCAGGCCCTTGTTGTAGAGGTCGACGAACACCTTGGTGACGGCCCTGGAGAGGCCTTCGTCCATGGTGAAGCGTTCACGGCTCCAGTCGCAGGACGCGCCGAGGCGCTTCAGCTGGTTTACGATGGCGCCGCCGGATTCGGCTTTCCAGGCCCAGACGCGATCGACAAAGGCTTCCCGGCCCATGTCGCGGCGGCTGATATTGCCTTCCTGCGCCAGCTGGCGCTCAACCACCATCTGCGTGGCGATACCGGCATGGTCGGTGCCCGGCTGCCAGAGGACGTTCTTGCCGCGCATCCGTTCGAACCGGATCAGCACGTCCTGAAGCGTGTTGTTCAGCGCATGGCCCATGTGGAGCACGCCGGTGACGTTCGGCGGCGGGATGACGATGGAATAGGCCTGGGCAGACGTGTCACCGGACGGCTTGAAGCAGCCTTTGGTTTCCCATGCCTCATACAGGCGGGGTTCGGCTTCAGCGGGGTCAAATCTTTGGTCGAGCATCGTTTCGGGCGTATTCCAGATAAAAAGAAAAGGCGCGCCAGTTACGGCGCGCCCTTCCCTATAAACAATTTGGCGGGAGAGGCTAGCGCGCCATGCGGGAGATGCGCTCTACTTCTGCCTCGACTTTCTCTTCGACGATGGACGCAAGGTTGGCGTCCAGCCACTCCTTGATCATCGGACGCAGCAGCTCGCGGACCAGACCTTCCAGCGTGTTGTCTGCGCCGAGATCCATCTTCGAGATCAGTTTGCCGAGTGCACCCGCCGCAGCGTTGGCGGTGGATTCGTCGGTCAGCGTGGTGTTTTCGTATGCGGGCGATGCAGACATGGGTTTCTCCACAGGCACAGGTGCGGGAGCCGGTTTCGGTGCCGGATTTACCGGCGCAACCGCAACAGGTTCCGGAGCGGGCTCCGGTTCCGGCTCAGGTTCATATTCGGCGCTACGCGACGCGCTGAGAAGGGATTCGAAGCTCTGGGCCGGTTCCGGCGCCGCCTCTTGTGCTTCTTCCTCTGCAAAGTCCTCGATTTCGAAGGCTTCCATCTCCAGCTCGACGGGTTCTTCCGCTTCGGCTTCCTCTTCAAAGGACTCTTCGCGGATGTCTTCGTCAAACATCACCTCTTCGAGGCTGACATCGTCGTCCTCGTCATTGGCGATTTCCGGTTCCGGCTCAGGGGCAGACGCAGGCGCTGCCGCATCGTCGGAAATGATCTTGCGGATCGACGCGAGGATTTCCTCCATCGTCGGTTCCTTATGTGCTTCGTTGGCCATCAGAGCCCCCTGATATGCTTTCGCGTCGTCGAATCTATTTACGATCGCTAAGGCGATTGGGTTAACAAAGACCTGACAATGTTAACCTCTTTCGGGAGCGGTAGCTATGGTTGCGCGAGCTGGCCAGTGGCCCGGAGCAGCTGATGCGCAGCCACGTAGGCATCCCGTTCGGCCTGAACGAGCGCAAGGCGGGCCTCGAACAGCTGCTGTTCCTGGTTGAGGACATCCAGCGTCGTGCGGACGCCGACCGCCAGCTCTTCCTTGGCGCCATCATAAGCGATTTCAGCGGCATCGACCTGGCGCTTGGACGCTTCGATCGTCCGCAGCGTCGCATCGTAGCCATACCAGGCGGATGCCACTTGCGCCCGGATGGAGCGGTCCAGCGCGTCAATCTGGCGGCGGGCCTGGTCCCGGCGCAGGCGGGCTGCCTTGGTCTGGCTCTTCACGAGGCCGCCGGTCATGATCGGGATAGAGCCCTGCACGACACCGGAAACCGATGTCTGCCGGGAATTTCCGTTTTCGAACTCCGAATACTGGCCCTGTGCCGTCCCGACGAGGTTCACGGACGGGCGTCCCTGCGCCTTGGCCGCCTCAATCGCCTCCATCGCTGCACGCTCGGAATGGCGGGCTGCGATCATGTCCGGATTGGCATCCAGCCCAAGTTGAGTCGCCTCCTCCAGAGATTGGGGCAAAGTCGGAACCGGTGGCGGGGGCGCAAGGTCCCCGGGGGTGAGGCCTGTCAGGAACGAGTAGTTCGCAAGGCTCGTCTCCAGTGCGGCCTCAGCGCCGGCGAGCGACGCGCGGGTGCCTTCAAAGTTCGCGCGGGCGAGCGACACGTCCGTCCGGGTGACAACGCCGACTTCGAAACGGTCCTCCGCTGCGCGTAGCTGTTCCGTCGACACTTCGACATTGTTCTGGCGGATCGAAATCGTTTCGCGGTCGCGGCGGACATCCATGTAAGCCGTGATGACCTGCAGGATCAGGTCCTGCTCAGCCGCATCGTATTGCGCGTCTGCCGCACTGATCCCGGCCTTGGCCTGACGAATACCCGCGGAGACACGGCCGCCGGTGTAGATCGGCTTGGTGGCCTGGACCTGCGAAGAGAACGCACCGGAGTTCCCGTTGCTCAGGCTGAACGGCGAATTGGTGTCAGTATATTGATAGCCAGCCGAACCACCGACCGTAACGGTGGTACGGCCGCCTGCGCGGGCCTGTTCCAGCGACTCACGTGCGATGTCGGATTCGACGCGTTGCGATTCCAGCTGCGGATTGGACAGGATCGCGGAGGAAACAGCATCTCCCAACGTCTCGGCCGACGCATTGCCGGTCACCAGCAGGCCAGCAAGCGCGCTGCCCGCAAGGATGCGAAACTTCAGGGTCATGGGAGGCTCCTCGGATACCGTAATTTCAATTACACGCCTTTATACAGGCTTTGCGACCACAGAGAACAGTGTTCACTTTTCCGGGGAGTTAACGCTGGCTCGGCCAGCCCGGAAAATCAGAAAACAAATGCCTTTTTGCGGTCGAACTGCGCGAACTTCGGCGGGAAAGCATCGAACGCGTAGCGCGACGACACAGTATCTCCTGCCTTTGTATAGACGCGTCCGCGGCCCACACTATCCGGCTCGAACTGCACAAGCGCCAGACGGCCGCCTTCAGCGAGCTGGTCTTTCCAGGCTTGCGGCAACGTCTCGACCATGCCGCAGACATAAATCACATCGAATGGACCCTGGTCCGCAAGCCCGTCTTCCAGTTTGCCTTCAACGGCAACGGCCCGGTCGAAACCGAGCGAAGCGAACCGGTCAGACATGGCCTCGACCAACTCCGCGCTCTCTTCCAGTGCGATGACCGTCTCGGCCAGGTGGCTGATCAGGGCCGTCTCGTAGCCAGCGCCAGCGCCGATCACGAGCACAATGTCGGTCGGCTTGATGCCGGCAGACTTCAGCAGCTTGGCCGTGTCACGCGGCGTCCAGAGCGCACGGCCTTCCGACGTTTCGATCTCGAGTTCGGAATAAGCGACCGGCTTGCGGGTCGCCGGGACGAAAGCCTCACGTGGCGTATTCATGAAGGCGTGGACGAATTCAGGATCCGACACATCGTTCGGGCGGATCTGGCTGTCGACCATGATTTCACGGGCGGCTTCGAAGTTCATGGGCTCTCGCCTTTCGGGGTGCGTATGTTCCTCTTGGGAGCCCTTTAGCATGCAGCTTCGGACATGCAATCAGCGATAAACGCGCACAGGCATGAAAACGGCAGATTGCACGCCGCGCGGAAGGTTGCTAGGAGGCCTGCTTCCGGCATGGCCCTGTGGCGGAGTGGTGACGCAGCGGATTGCAAATCCGTGTACGCCGGTTCGATTCCGGCCGGGGCCTCCAGACCTTCCCAAATCGACGAGATCCCCTGTAAACATGCGGTTTTTCCGCAGGCGGTTCCGCACGCCCGGAACAATCTTCGAGTCTTGACGAAGAAATTCGAGTTTTCGGCAAGCTGTTTAGGTCGTGTTAACCATTTCCGCTGATTGTTAACCCTGTCTTCTCTTGGAGACACCCACCATCACCCAACGCCTCGGCGGGAGACATGTCTCCCGCCCTTTTTTTGTGCGTTTTTCTGATGTGATCTGAAAGAATTGTGCCGTTCGCAGCATCAGAGGGCTTGAACCGGTGGAGCGGTCTGGTAATAGCCCCTCTCCAGCTGTTCCGCGATAGCTCAGTTGGTAGAGCAGGCGACTGTTAATCGCCCGGTCGTAGGTTCGAGTCCTACTCGCGGAGCCACTTTTTCCCCAGACCTTTGAACACGCCCTGATCGCGCCCCCGGCACGATAAGGAATACGATATATACACGATAAACAGACGATATACGGGCGCCCCTGGACGCCCGTTTTTCAGTCCGGCGCTATTTCCACCAGGGATACCCGTCCGGCATGTCGGCTGAAACCTTGCCCGGGAAATCCGGGGGGCGCTTTTCAAGGAAAGCAGTCACCCCTTCCTTCACGTCCGGAGAAGACCCGAGGCTGAGCGCGAATTTGCCATCGACCTTCAGGAGGTCGAACGGATGCGCCGCTGGTCCGAATCGCCAGAGCAACTGCCGCACGAGCGCGACAGAGACCGGCGCCGTGTTCTGCGCGATTTCGGCGACGATTCGCTTGGCAGCGGGCAGAAGCTCCTCCGGCGGGTGGATCTCGCTGATCAGGCCGCCTTCCAGTGCTTCCTGAGCTTCGAAGACGCGGCCCGTCATGCACCAGCGCAGCGCCTGAGGCAGGCCGACCAGCTGCGGCAGGAACCAGGCGCTGCCCGCTTCCGGCGGCAAGCCGCGCTGGGCGAAGACGAAACCGAACTTCGCCTTCTCCGATGCGATCTTGATATCCGTCGGCAGCATCATCGTGACGCCAACACCGACGGCCGCACCGTTGAAGGCTGCGATCAGCGGTTTCTGGCAGGCATACATGGCGCCAATGAAGCCAGCACCGTCCCGGTCCTTGCCGGGCTCGGTCGTGCCGAAATTCTTGGCGCCTGTTCCGCTCTTCGTGTCGAAGGCATCCGCGCCATCGGAAATGTCCGCACCTGCGCAGAAGTGCCGGCCCGCGCCGGTGATGATGATGCCGCGAACGTCATCATCTGCATCACAGGCGCGGATTGCGTCGGCGAGTTCCCGGCCAAGCTGGTTCGTGAATGCGTTCAGCTTTTCCGGGCGGTTGAGGGTAATGATGGCCGCAGGGCCATCCTTTTCAAGAAGTACCTGCTCGTAAGCCATATGACCCTCCCCGCTTATTTGATCATCGACTCGAGACGGCTTTTGATGATCGCCTCGGCATCGGCAACGATGCGGTCGATCAGTTCCTCGACGCTCGGGATGTCATGAATCAGGCCCTGGATCATGCCAGCCGACCAGATGCCGCCATCCGTGTCGCCCTCGTCCATGGCCTTGCGGCCGCGCACACCGGCGACGAGGTGCTGGACGTCCTCGAACTTGGCGCCGCCCTTGCGCTCGATGGCGACCACTTCGTCGGAAACGGCGTTTTTCATCACGCGCGCCGTGTTGTGCAGCGTGCGGAAGATGAGGTTCGTGGCGCGCTCGTCATTCTCGACCATCTGCTGCTTGAAGGCTTCGTTGATCGGGGCCTCTTTCGTGACGCAGAAGCGCGTACCCATGTTGATGCCATCGGCGCCAAGGGCCAGAGCCGCCGCGAGGCCGCGGCCGTCGCCAAAGCCGCCGGAGGCCAGCATCGGCACCTTCACCTTGTCGGCAGCGGCCGGGATCAGGATCAGGCCCGGAATGTCATCCTCGCCCGGGTGGCCGGCACATTCGAAGCCGTCGATGGAGATGGCGTCAGCGCCCATCCGCTCGGCCGACAGCGCGTGGCGCACCGCAGTACATTTGTGGATGATCTTGATGCCGTGCTCTTTGAAATGGTCGATATGCTCCTGCGGCTTGTAGCCAGCCGTTTCGACAATCTTCACGCCGCCCTGGATGATAGCGTCCCGGTATTCCGCATACGGCGGAGGCTTGATGGCCGGCAGGATGGTCAGGTTCACGCCGAACGGCTTGTCCGTCATCTCCTTGGTACGGGCGATTTCCTTCGCCAGGTCTTCCGGCGTCGGCTGCGTCAGCGCCGTCAGGAAGCCGAGACCACCAGCATTGGCGACCGGTGCAACCATCTCGGCATAGCCGACCCATTGCATACCGCCCTGCGCGATCGGGTGCTCGATTCCGAACTCCTCGGTGAAGCGTGTCTTGATTGCCATTGTGTTCCTCCTTGGGCCGCAACCGGCGGCCATGTTGATGTTCAGTTGTCCCAGTGATCTGTAAAGCGGATCGTATTGCGTTCAATTCCGTCGCGGACGATCTCCATCCCGCCTGACCGGATCATCCATTCGAGCCTGTGGTCGCGATAGTGGCGGCGGAACAATCCGGCCTCCACCGCCGCGCTGACGGCCTGCATGCCGGTAATCGAAGCGAGCGCCTGCTCAGCGGCTTCCCGCACGCTGGCGCGTTCGTTTACCCGGGCGAGCCAGGCCGCGAGCGGCGAACCAGCCTCCGGCGCGTATCCGAAACCGGAAATACCATTCAGATAAGGCGCGACGCTCAGGTCCGCCCAGCCGAACTTATCGCCGCTGAACCAGTCTGCATCGCCGAGCTGGCCGGACAGCCAATCCATGAAGGCGGCGATCTGGCGGGCGGCGGTCTGTTCGATCTTCGCGCGGGTCGCTTCGTCGCCGCGCTTGAAGTGGTGCAACTCACCCAGCCCCCAGCTGATCGCCTCGAAATGCGTGTCCATCACATCTTCGATGATCCGGCACTTCGCACGTGCGGCCGGGTCAGCCGGAAAGAGCGACGGCTCCGGCCATTTGTCTTCGATGTACTCGAGGATGATCGTGGAATCGAACAGGGAAACCTCCCCATCGATCAGCGCAGGCACCTCCCGGCGCGGCGCAGCATCCGCAAACGCGCCGCCGGTGGAGCCCGCACCAATGCCTTCCGGCATCGCGACTTCGAACGGCACACCCTTCTCGCGCAGGGCGATCTTCACCTTCTGGGCATAGGGGGAGAGCGGGTGTTCGTAGAGTTTGATCATCTGTTTCGGTCCTACAGGCGCAGCTGCCCTTTGGCGAGAATGTTGCGCTGGATTTCGTTGGACCCGGCATAGATCGAGCCTGCCCGGTCGTTGAAATACTTGGCCGAAGACGTGACGGCGCTTTCCGGTCCGACCAGCGGGGCATTGGAGGGTGGCGCCGTCGTGACCGGCCCGCCCGGGCTGGTGTGATGCGGCTGGAAGGGCTGGACGTAGACGCCGGCCAGTTCGATGGCCAGCTCTGTGATGTGCTGGCTGAGCTCGGTGCCGCGGATCTTCATCATCGAGCCCTTGAGCCCTGGCGTCCCACCGCCCGCAAGCTCCGCCATCAGCTGCATTTCCGCCGCTTCGAGGGCCATGGCATCTGCCTCGGCAAGACTGATCTTGCGGGCAAACTCCGGCGTCAGCAGGTCCTGCTCCGCTGCATGGCGGCGCAGCGCTTCCAATCTTGCCAGAAGCCTCGGGCCATAGGCATTCCCGCCCCGCTCGAATTCGAGCAGGTATTTCGCAACGGTCCAGCCATTGTTGACTTCGCCCACGACATTTTTCTTCGGCACACGGACATCGGTGAAGAAGAGCGAATTCTGGATATGCTCTCCGGATGTCATAATAATCGGGTCAACACGCACGCCGGGTGAGCTCATGTCGATCAGGATGAAGGTGATGCCCTGCTGAAGCTTGCCGGAGCTGTCCGTCCGCACAAGGCAGAAGCACATATTGGCGACATGGCCGTGCGTGGTCCAGATTTTCTGGCCATTGCAGATGAAGTCATCCCCATCCTCGACCGCAGACATGGTCAGCGCGGCGAGGTCGGAGCCTGCGTGCGGCTCCGAATAGCCCTGGCACCAGAAATCTTCACCCGACAGGATGCGTGGCAGGTAATAGTCTTTCTGTGCCTTGGAGCCGTGCCCAATCAGGGCTGGGCCGCACATGCCGATTCCCATGGGCGACAGCGGCGGCGCACCTGCCCGCGCCATCTCCACGTCGAAGATATAGTGCTGGGCGAGGCTCCAGTCGCAGCCGCCATATTCGACCGGCCATGACGGCGCAGCCCATCCCTGATCGACAAGGATTTTCTGCCAGGCAAGGCCGATTTCCTTTTCCGCATACACGCTGGTCATGCGCGCGGCGTAGCGGCGAAGGTCTTCGGTCAGATTGTCTGCGAGGAAATCGCGCACTTCCTCGCGGAAGGCTTCCTCATCGGGCTTGAAGGCAAGATCCATGGGTACGTAATCCTATTCGGCCGGGACCGACGCCTGATGCGTGGCGGCCTCAAGAAGGCGCGCACGCTCGGCATCGCTTTTCCACAGGAAAGACCGAGGCAGGCCAAGACGCTCGCTGGCATGCGCGGCGGGTGAAGATTGGTCAGGAAAACGCTCGGCGGTCTTCGCCATCAGTTTCACGGTCATCTCGCCCTTCCAGTGCAGGTCGTATTCGGGCCCGAGTTCCAGCCGTTCACGGACGGCTGGCGGAAGGATCGCCACGGCGGCATGAACGAGCGCGCTCTGCAGGCCTTTCGGCACGCCCGGCGCGGCGCGGCCGGAACACATGATATCGAGGAATTCGGTATTTATCGGATGCGGCTCGAAGCGCGGCAACAGCTTCTGCATCATCGCATCGAAGTCTTCCAGTGAACGGATCGGGTTCTGCACCCCATAGAGCCGCGCGACCGGCACGCCCTCTTCGAAGAAGCGCCGCTTGTCGGCCTCCGAGACCGGCTTCACGAAGCGGTCATAGGCCGTCAGGAAGCCGAAGCTCGCTGTGGCGCTGACCCAGTCGAGGAGCTCAACGTCGAGCGCCTTGTAGTGCTCTCCGGACGGTGTCTGGCCTTCGACACGCGCGTGCATGTTGGTGACGCCCTGAATGACGCGGCGGGCGGCGTTCTGCGGACCGTAGACGCCCACCATCGCTGCCGTGCCGGTACGCTTGGAACGGCCGATCGGGTCGGTCTTGAATACGGAGTGATCCCAGACACCGGAGCGGATGCGCGCATCGGCAAATTCCAGGAGCACTGCAGCGATGCCGCCAATGGCCAGCGCGACCGGGTTCTTGAAGACTTGCCAGGAAACGGAGTCCGGTCCGGCAAAGGCCGGTTCACCGGGGGGATGCAGGTAATCCACCTTCCAGCCAAGGTAGGATTTCATCTCTGACATGGCTTCCTCGCTTTACGTTTGCGCAAGCGTAACCCAGCCATCTCAAGTCAAAAAGGCCGTACCCGGCGTCAAGCGAACGCGCCGGAAATCCGCGCCCATAGACGGAAAAGCAGCCAGCAGGCCCCGGCCAGTCCAAGCGCCGCGAGGATCAGCACGAAGCCATCACGCGCCGTCAACGCAAGGCCGAACAGGAATACAGTGAGCCCCGGCAGGACCGGCCCGAACGGCACCAATCCCAATGGAATCGTCAGGACGGCGGCCGCGATGCAGATCAGTGCCACGAAAGGCGCGAACAGCGGAGAGGTCAGGAAGGCCAGCCGCGGTTTCAGGAAACGGTCGACCTGGCAGACATAGGGATCCGCCAGTTTGATACCCTGCAACAGCGCCTCACGCGGGAATTCAATTTTCAGGAAACGGGACGGAATCCACGGGAATCGCCGTCCAACGAGGATCTGGCCTGCGATCAGCAGCGTGATGATGGCGACCAGCCAGGTCGCCCCCGGAATGATGGTAAGCGGGCTGAGCGCAAGGAAGCCAAGCAGCAGCAGAATCGGCCCGTAAGACCGCCGCCCGACAGCGTTCAACATGGCCCGCACGGTGACCTTGTCACCTTCGGTGTTCGTCTCCAGGCTGTGCAGCAGAGAAGACAGATTGTTGACCGTGGCCATGCGGCTCTCCCAGTGATGTCTCGGCAATCAACTCCAGGACAGAACGCTCAACATTCGATTACGTTCACGGCGAGGCCGCCCTGCGATGTTTCCTTGTATTTGGAAGACATGTCCATGCCGGTCTGGCGCATCGTCTCGATCACCTGATCGAGCGAAACCCGCGCCTGATCCACAGAGTGCAGAGCAAGGCGGGCGGCATTGGCGGCTTTCACCGCGCCGATCGCGTTCCGCTCGATACAGGGGATCTGGACGAGACCGCCCACCGGGTCACAGGTCAGGCCCAGATTGTGCTCCATGGCGATCTCCGCCGCATTGCACACCTGTTGCGGACTGGCGCCCCAGACGGCGGCCAGACCTGCCGCTGCCATGGAACAGGCCACGCCTACCTCTCCCTGGCACCCCATCTCCGCCCCGGAGATCGACGCCCGCTGCTTGTAGAGCAGGCCGATACCTCCGGCGGTCAGCAGGAACCGGCGCAGGCGTTCGGTCCTGTCTTCCGCATCGGCGCAATAGTGGCGGATCACGGCAGGGATGATCCCAGCCGCGCCATTGGTCGGCGCGGTGACGACCTGCCCGCCGCTGGCATTCTCCTCATTGACCGCCATGGCGTAGACATTCAGCCAATCAAACAGCTGTTCGCGCTCATTCGATTGCGGCGCATCCTGCAGCTTTTTCCAGAGACCGGGCGCGCGACGGCGCACATTCAGCCCGCCCGGCAGCGTGCCTTCCCGGGCGAGGCCCCGTTCGATGCAGGCAAGCATGACCTCCGCAATCCGATCGAGCACCGCTTCGGTCTCGGCCCGCGGGCGCATCGCGTCTTCATTGCACAGGACGATGTCGGCAATGCCGGACGCGTTTTCCTCGCAGAGGGCCAGCAGGTCCGCTGCTGACGCAAATGGATACGGTACCGAGGGGCCGACCGGCAGGATGTCATCTTCCACAGGTCGCTGCAGCTGGCGCTCCGTGGCAATGAAACCGCCGCCGGTGGAGTACCAGGTCTCGTCGGAGAGGAGGTCTCCATCCGCCCCGAAGGCCCGCAGGCGCATACCATTGGGGTGGAGCGCGGGCAGCACGTCATAAGCGAAAACGATGTCTTTCGCGGGGTCGAACGGGATGGTGCGCCGGTCCGGAAGCGGCAGCTGACGGGAGGCTTCCAGCGCGGCAACATCCCGGTCCGCAGCATCGGGATCCAGCGTTTCCGGTTCGAATCCGAGCAGGCCGAGCATGACGGCCTTGGGCGTCGCGTGCCCTGCCCCGGTCAGCGCGAGCGAGCCCTGCAGCTCCACCTCCATCCGCACGACGGCGGCCATCTTATTCGCGAGGTTCGCCAGAAACCGGTTCGCAATGCGGATCGGGCCGACCGTATGAGAGCTGGAAGGGCCGATTCCGACGCGGAAAAGGTCGAGGACAGAAAGCATTCTTCACCGGATCGTTTCTTCAGGGCCAGCCTTCCTGCCCCAAGGTCAATTCCGGGGCAAGTTTATCCGGCAACCATCAGACAGACGTTTCGTCGTAGGAATAAATCCAGTCGAGGCGCGAACGGACAAAGCCGGGCGCTGCGCGGGCCGCCATCGCCATCGGCACGTATGATCCGAACCGCGTGATCGGGTTACCCCGGTGATAGAGTCTGGAATTGGCGCGGGCCCCTTCCTGCACGCGTGTGACGCGCGGCTTGCGGCGGTGTTCATAGGCCGAAAGCGCGGCCGGAATATCCGCTTCGGCATCGAGACAGGCAGACAGCGCCCAGGCATCCTCGATTGCCATTGCGGCGCCCTGCGCCAGGAACGGCAGCATGGGATGGCAGGCATCGCCCAGCAGCGTGACACGGCCATCGCTCCATTTCGGCAGCGGCTTGCGCCCGTAGAGCGCCCAGCGGTTCATGGAGTCTGCCGCCTCAATGATCGCCGTGACGGAGGGGTGCCAGCGTTTGAAGTCCTTCAGCGCCTGCTCCTTCGCGCCGGTCGCGGTCCAGGATTCGTCCCCCGGCGTCTTGTGTTCGACCACGCCGACAAAATTGGCGAGGCTGCCCCGGCGCAGCAGATAGGTCACCGCATGCTTGTGCGGACCTACCCAGACACTCGCCGTGGGCGGCGGGGCATGATCGCCGAGCGCGGTGACAGGCGCGGTCGCGCGCCAGGCGACGCAACCGGTGAACTCCGGCTTGTCGGGGCCCAGCATCTGGTCTCTCACGGCGGAATGAATACCGTCAGCGCCGATCAGCAGGTCTGCCTCGATCACGGCGCCACCGGCAAACTGCGCGACCACCTTGTCACCGCGGTTCTCGTACCGCTCCAGCCGCTGCCCGAGGATCAGCGCATCCGGTGCCCGCGCAACCAGTTCTGCACGCAGGGCTTCAATCAGGTCTGCCCGGTGAACGTGAATGTATTCGGTACCCCAACGGTTCACGGCCGCTTTCCGGAGTGGAATTGAAAACACGGTCCGGCCACTGCGGCCCCAGCGCATTTCCGCGGCCTGCGGGCGGAAGGCGTCCGTCATGACCCGGGCGCCCACACCCAAAGCGTTCAGGACTTTCATGGCATTTGGGCTGAGCTGCAGGCCCGCGCCGACCTCGCTGATGACACCGGACTGTTCAACCACCGTGACGGTATGGCCGCGCTTTTCCAGCGCAAGAGCGGCAGTCAGCCCTCCAATTCCACCGCCGACGACAAGAACGTGCATGATCAGCCGGCTCCGTGTTCGGGGAGAATCAGCGACCCCGGCCGGGGTCGTCCTTGCCACCGATCAGGACGAAACGGCGGTCGCAGTATTTGCACTCGACAAAGTCTTCGTCGCCCATCTCGTACCAGACGCGCGGATGGCCCAGAGCGCCGCCGCCGCCATTACAGGAGACCTTGTGGCTTTTGACCATCACGACTTCGGGTGGGTCGAAAACATCGCGCTTGGTAGACATTGGATCGCCTATTCAGTCCTGTGAGCTGGCCCCGGCTTGTTCACCGGGTCTTACAGCCCTACCTAGAGCGCACCAGTGGACCGCGCAAGCACCGCCATGCCGCAGGAAAGAAGGACTGGATGACTGACCAAAACGCCGCCCCGGAATACGCAATTGAAGTCGAAAACCTGCAGAAAGTGTACGCCGCCTCCGGCCGGATGCCGGAAAAACACGCCCTGAAGGGAATCAGCCTGAAAATTCCGAGGGGTTCGATCTTCGGCCTGCTGGGGCCGAACGGGGCGGGCAAATCCACTTTCATCAACATCCTTGCGGGCCTTGTGAACAAGACGTCCGGCACAGCGCGTATCTGGGGTCTCGATATCGACCAGTATCCGCGCCAGAGCCGCGCCGCCATTGGTGTGGTGAACCAGGAAATCGTCGCCGACCCCTTCTTCACTCCGTTTGAGATGCTGGAACTGATGGCGGGCTTCTATGGCGTACCGAAAGGCGAGCGCCAGACCGATGAAATCCTCGCCGCCGTGGGGCTCGACGACAAGAAGGATGCCTATGTGCGCCAGCTGTCTGGCGGCATGAAGCGGCGCCTGATGGTGGCCAAGGCCCTTGTCCACAATCCGCCCGTGCTGATCCTCGACGAGCCGACAGCTGGTGTGGACGTGGAACTGCGCCGCTCGATGTGGACCTATGTCCGCGAACTGCACGAGCGCGGCACGACGATCATCCTGACGACTCACTACCTCGAAGAAGCCGAAGAGCTGTGCGATTCCATCGCCATCGTGAACCATGGCGAAATCGTCGCCTGCGAGCCGACGCCGCAGCTCCTCTCCCGCCTGGACTACAAGACGCTGGTGATCAGCCCGAAAGAGCCTCTGGCAGAGGTGCCGGACGCACTCTCGACGCTCGATGCGAAGCTTCGCGAGTCCGGCGAACTGGAAATCACGTTCCGGACCAGCGAGACCGGAATCGGCCGCCTGCTGGAGCAGGTGCGCCAGGCCGGAATCGGAATCGGGGACCTCGTCACCGAGACCCCCGACCTTGAAGACGTGTTCCTGGCGCTGACCAGCGAGCCCGCCTAGGGCCCGCTGTTCGGCGAATCAGGCCGACTGCTTGATCCAGTCGGCAATCGCCTGCTTGCTCATCGCACCGAGGTGCGTGGCGGCGACCTTGCCATCCTTGAAGATCATCAGCGTCGGCATGCCGCGAACACCGTATTTCGAGCCGGTCATCGGGTTTTCGTCGACATTGATCTTGGCGACTTTGACCTTGCCGGCCATTTCCTCGGCGACCGCCTCCAGATGCGGAGACATCTGCTTGCAGGGGCCGCACCATTCGGCCCAGAAATCCACTACGACGGGGACATCGGAATTGGCGATGACACCGTCAAACTCGTCGTCTGTTACATCAATCGCTGCCATGGCGAGCTCCTCAATTTCGGTTCAACAGACTGCTAGATAGGGACTCCCGGCACAAGTCAAACCTCGCTGCCAGCACGCTTTAGTGAGGCTAAAAGCATCTCTTCCGGCAGCGGCATGAGTTTCGGCCCGTCCGTCCAGCAGAGCGCCGCCCGCACGGTCCGTTGCGGCCACGCCTCTTTCAGCACGGCCCAATAAGCCGCCATCTGCAGCATGTAGCTGTCCCCGACGCCTTCTGGCGTGTCCGGCGCGGGCTGGTCGGTCTTGAAATCGACGATCAGGACTTCCTTGTCAGAAACGACCAGCCGGTCGACCCGGCCATTGATCACCACGCCGTCCGTCAGGTGCTCCTTCGAGCTGCCGATAATCGCCGCCTCGGCCCGGCCGCCGGGGACGAAGACCCCTGCCATGGCCGGATCCAGCAGCACACCCAGCGCCGCCGACAGCATCTCCGCCCGGTCAGCTTCTTCAAGCGAGGCGTCGCGCGTGAGGAAGTTGCGCCCGGCGGCTTCGCGGTCGGCTTCAGGCACATCCGGCAGGTATTGCAGCAGCGCGTGGATCAGGCGGCCGCGTTTCAGGCGCGCTTCGCGTCCCTCCCCGAACGGCGCCATGACCGGCATGTCGCGGCCGAGCAGGCTGGTCGGCGCACTGAACTTGCGACGGGCCGTGACGGGCGTGTCTTCCACCTGATCAAGCGCCCAATCGGGAAAGCCGGTTTTCGTCTCATCGGATTGGCCGGCCTTCGCCACGCGCGATGGCGCCGCACCAAACCGCCGGATTTCACCGCGGTCCTCACCTTCGGCCGGGACCAGCTTGTCCATCGCATTGAGGCAGAGCGAATACCAGGACCGGTCGTGATAACCGCCGCCCTTCTGGCCGCCATACCAATGCCCGGCGACGATGAGGCGGTCCTGCGCGCGGGTCAGTGCGACGTAGAGCAGACGGCGGTGTTCCTCTTCGGCCCGTGCATCGGCCAGCGCCCGGGCGGCGGCAACCTCAGCCAGTTCCCCGTCCTTGCGCGGCGACCAGACCGGCACACCGTCAATCTCGTGAATGCGTCCACCAGAAGGCTTCGGCGCGCTTGTTGTATCCGGCAAGATGACGACCGGTGCCTGCAGGCCTTTGGCGCCATGCACAGTCATCACACGGATTTCCCGTTCCGGCGCGGCAAGGTCGCGCTTGATCTCCACCTCACCCGCTTCCATCCGTGCGACGAAGCACTGCAGCGACGCAGGCTCGGTCGAGTCGAAGGCGATGGCTTCGGCGATCAGCGCCTCAACGGGGTCGCGCGCCGGATGGCCGAGGCGGGCATTCAGCTTTTCCCATCCGGTTTGCCCATCCGCCTGCGGAACGTCGAGCACAGCCGTCAGGAAGTCGAAGGGTGGCAAATGGGCGTTGGCGATCAGTCCGCTCAGGAAGGCTGCCGCCGTCTGGACATCCGGATCATTACTTGCCTGCACGCGCTGCCATAGCGTTTCGCCGCGCTTGCGCCCGCTTGCCAGTTCGAACAGGTAGCGGTCATCATCCACAAGGCCAAGGAACGGCCCGCGCAGGATCTCAGCCAGGGTCAGGTCCCGCTCCGGCAGGGCAGCAAAGCGCATCAGGTTCAGGCAGTCCTGCACGCCGATATGGTCGCCGAGCTTCAGCCGGTCCGCCCCCGCCACCGGCAGGCCTTGCGCCTTCAGGGCGCCGATCATCGCATCGAAGAGGCCGCCCGTGCGCCCGCGCACGAGGATCAGGATGTCTTCCGGACGAACCGGTCGCTGCGCCCAGCCACCGTCTTCCTCAGCCCAGATACTTTCGCCCGCACCAATCATCGCCCGCACGGCTTTTGCCACATCCGTCGCGAGACGCGCCTTGGGAGAAGACGACCGCATGGCATTGACCGGCCGGGCCCAGGCATCTTCGTCGGTCTCTTCTTCCTTCGGCGGAATGGGCCAGACCTCGATGGAGCCGTTCTGGTTCGAGCGCCAGGAGACATGGTGGACCAGGTTGCTTTCTTCCGGCGGCACATCCGCCGGGGCATTCGGAATAGGCGGCGCTTCGTTCCAGACCGTATCGACATATTCCAGCACTTCCGGCCCGGACCGGAAGGACATTTCCATCGTTTCTTTCAACAGGTCTGAATTGCGGACCTGGAACTGGTGATACTGCTTCAGAAGCTGAGACGGGTCGGCACCCTGAAAGGAATAGATGGACTGCTTCTCGTCTCCCACGACAAACAGCGTGCGCGGGTCCTGCGCGCGTTCGATACCCTGCCCGGCATCGAACTCGCCGGTCAGCGCATCGACCAGTTCCCATTGCGTGGGGCTCGTATCCTGCGCCTCGTCCAGCAACAGGTGCGAGAGGCCGCCATCCAGTTTGTAGAGCACCCAGTCTGACATGCCGGTTGCTGTCAGAAGGATGCGTGTATGTTCGATCAGGTCATCGAAGTCGAGCGCGGCGCGGGCGCGTTTCAGCTCGCGATAACGCTCCAGCGCCGGCAGGCCTATGCGGATCATGGCGGAGGTGCGCGCGAAAGCGGCGGCCCGGTTGAGCCGGTCCTCCAGTTCCAGCATCCGGTGCGCTTCCTCGCCGAGGCCATCCTTCATCTGGAACAGGGTGGCGACCAGTGGCAGGGCCTCGCCCATGCCTTTCGTGTACGGATTAGACGCGCGCGGGTCGCCGCTCGCCGTGCGGAAGACGGACCGGTAGATCGTGAAGCGCTCGCCCGTATCTTTGGTGGCCAGCACGGCCATAAGCTTCTCGCCGGTGGCTATATCGGTCTTCGCACCGGTCAGCAGCAGCTGAGCGACTGTACGGATGTCGTCCTCAGGCAGCGCTTCGCCCATGGCGAGGTCCAGAAGTTCAGCGACCGATGCCTCCGGCGCCTTCAGGCGCTCGCGCAGGACATCATCCATCGTGTCCGGATCGCCGTCATGATGTTCGGCAAATCGCAGGACTGCCGTACCGATGCTGCGCAGCGTGTCGAGCGCCAGCATTGCACCTTCATGTCCGCCTTCGAGGGCCAGAAGGTCGAGCAGGTCCTGCATCGCCTCCTGCGCTGCCATGACAGCTTCGCTTCGTGCCTCGTTCCACAGGGCGAAGGCCTCGTCTTCCTCGATTTCGGTGAAGCCCGGGAACACCCCTGCCTCCAGCGGGAAGCGGCGAAGCACGCGGGCACAGAAAGCGTGGATCGTCTCAATACGCAGGCCGCCGGGCGTCTCAAGCGCGTTCGCGAACAAGGCCCGCGCAACCTGAAGGTCTTCGGCGTTGTAGTCGCTGACCTTGCGGCCCTGTAGCTGGGCGAGTTTCTTGCGCAGCGGGTCATCTTCCATCACCGACCACTGGCCGAGCGTCTTGAAGAGACGCGACAGCATCTCACTGGCAGCAGCTTTGGTGTAGGTGATGCAGAGAATTGAATCCGGCTTCGCACCGGGGCGTCCGTCCGGGCGGCGCAGCAGCAGGCGCGCGACGCGGTCGATCAGCACCTTGGTCTTGCCGGAGCCGGCATTGGCCATGACGAAGGCCGAATGCATCGGGTCAGCCGAGCGGGCCTGCACCTGGACGGCCTTGCGAAAATCCTCCGTATCCGGCGATGTCACGATGTCATTCATCGCCGCCCCCGTCTTCGGTGTCGCCTGCCCACTCCGCCCGGCGGGCGAGGCGGTTGTAGCCATTGTCGTATTTTACGAACTGGACGCGCGGCGCGGAGAGGAAAGCCGAGTTGTCTTCCCTGTATGCTGCGATCAGGCGCAACAGCCCCTCTTCTGCCGTCTTTGCCAATTCGTCCGGCGTGGCCTGCAGCGCCCGGCTCTGGCCAACGACACGGGCATCGGGTTTCGCCTTGAAGGCCACATATTCGAGGCCGGAAACGCTCGCGGCGGGAATACCGTCATAGCCGCCCTTGCCCGCGATCAGCGCCTGAAGCGGCATTTGCTGGCTGAGCTCTGCAGCGATCTCCTTGTCAGAAGGCGGATTGCCTGTCTTGAAGTCGATGACGATCAGGCTGCCGTCCGGCTGGCGCTCGATCCGGTCGGCCATGGCGGATAGCGTGAAGGGCGCGCCGCGGATGTCGAAGTCCAGATGGCCCTTCACTTCCAGTTTCGGCTTGCCGTCGACGCGCCGGTCGGCCCGCCAGCCGAGATACCAGTCGGCCATCTGCGCGAGCACAGCCCGGCGCGCGGCGAGCACAGCGTCCGGCTCACCTGCGGCCGAAAGGTTTTCCGTCAGCAGCGAGACGAGATGCGACGCGGTCTTCGGCGCGCCATCCTCTTCGAAATCCTCGAGCGCCTTGTGGATTGCCGTGCCGCGCGGGGCTGGCCCGAGTTCGGCATTCATCGGCTCGATCCTGTCCAGCTTCAGCACCTGTTCGGCCCAGATCGCGTAAGGGTCGCGCTGCAACAGATCGACCCGTGTCACGGAGAGCTTCTGTGGCCAGTCTTGCGGCCGTCTACGCGGCTTCGGCTCGACCGGGAATTCCTTGTCCAGCGTATTCGTGCCGCGATCCCTCAAGGCGAGCGCCCATTCGAGCGGATTGTCGCCATCCGGAGACAGCGCATCCCTTGCCGCGCTGCCGAGTGCGCCTTCCGCCAGCGTCTTCAGACGCCACACCCAGCGCGATGCCACGGCAGGTGCATCATTGCGGCGAAGGGCGTGCAGCATCGTGACCTTTGGCGCACAGGCCAGCTGGGCGAAATCATGTGCCGACAGGCCAACCCGGTCTTCCGGATCGCTGATCCCGAGATCCTTGCGGAAGCGACGCGGCAGGAAGGCGTCGGCTGGCGGGCGCTGTGGCCAGACATCCTCGTTCAGGCCTGCAAGGATGATGTGGCTGGCAGACTGCAGACGGGCTTCCAGCGGCCCCCAAATGGCAAGACGCGGGTGTTCGGAGACGCCTGCGCTAACGGTGCGCTGGGAAGCGTCCGCCTCAATCAGTTCCGCGAAGGCATGCGGCGGCATGGGCGTCAGATAGTCGGCGAGGTCTGCGACGTGCTCCATCATCGTCGTGGCGGAGCGTCCGTCTTCCCCGGCCCATGGGAACGGCGTCTGGCTGACGCGGGCTGCAAGCGCAGCGATGCGCTCGGCGATCTGTCGCCCCGGCATCGGCGGGGACGCGGAGAAGTCCGCATCCGCTTCCCGGAAGACCTCGATGATCTCTCCAACGAGGACTTCGGCGACAGCCTGCTCCTCTTCGGAGAAGCCCGCATAAGGGTCTAGCTTTTTCCGTGTCCGGACTGACTCCAAAAGCCCTTCCAGGGATTGCCAGTTGGGTGCGCCGCGCAGGAAATAGCGGTCGAGCGTGTCGGCGCCTTCGAATCCGCGCACGAAGGGATGCTTCAGCACAGCGCTCAGGATTACCGGCTCTGCCGGGTCCAGCACCCAGCGGGCGCAGAGGCCGATCAGGCTGCCGGCGGTGGTCTGGCCAAGCGGGCTGCCGGAGGATGGCGGTACGTCCAGCCCCCAGCGCTTCAGAACACCGCTGACCCGCCGCGCAAGCGTCGCGTCTGGCGTGACGAGCGCTGCCGTCTCGCCCTCCCGCTCCATGACCTGCCGCAACAGGAGCGCTGCAGTCTCCGCTTCGACGGCTTCGTCGGGCGCTTCGATGACTGTCAGGCCATCAAGGGCCGAAAGCGCGAAGTCCTCCTTCTGCGTGCCAAGCGAAGCCGACAGCGTGTCGAGCGTGCGGCGCCAGTCGGCGGTGGATTCCGCGGGGGCCAGCGCCTCATGGATCATGCGGCGGCGGGCCTCGGCGTTTTGCGTGCCGTCCGTACCGGGCCAGATACCGACATCAGAAGGTGCCACGCCAAGATCGCGCAGCGTGTCAAACAGAATGTGCTGCGGGTGGCTGACAGACCCGGCGATGACCGTGCGGGCCTCTTCATCGGCGTGCATATCGAGCCCCGGCAGGATCACCAGGCCTTGCGGCAGCGCCATGGCCGCTTTCATCAGGATACGGCCGGCAGGTGTCGCACCCGTGGAGCCCGCGATCAGGACAGGCGCGGCAGGCGGGGCCTCCGCCCAGCCCTGCGCCACGATGCGGGCCGCTGCGATATCGCGCAGGAACGGGTCACTCTCGCCGTTCTCCGCCAGCCATTCCGGCCAGCTTTCAGAGATGATTTTCAGGAATTTGACTGACTTTTCCCAGTGCTGGGCCAGTTCGGCCGATCCGGCGAGGTCTGGCAGGCTGGACCAGTCGACATGCTCGCTCAGCGCGGCCTGTTCCATCAGGCGGCTCAGCTCCTGCGCCGCGGCAAGCGCCGAAGCGGCGGGCAGCGCGACGCCATACGCCCTTTCATAGAAAGCCTGAACCAGCTGTGTCAGCGCACCCAGGCGCCGGGCGGCAGACATGGCCGGCGGCAGGCCTGACCGCGCCGCATCGGCCGAAGGCGCTTCATCCGCCTCGATATCGCCCAGCGTGCGGATATCCGGCGGCAGGATCGGCTTTTCGCCACTTGCATCATACAGAACGCGGGCCAGTACGCGCGCCGAACGGCGGTTCGGCACATAGATGATGGCATCGGCCAGCGCGTCAGGCTTGTCTCGCAGCCCCGCTTCCTCCGCCAGTGTCCCGGCCAGCGCGCGAAGGAAGTCCGTTCCCGGAGGAATGGTGAATACGCGGGACGCGCCGGAGAACAATCCGCCGCTATCCGCCATGGCAGGCCAGCCACATTTCTGCGTCCTTCAGCGCCTGTGGATCTCCGACATGCAGCCAGAACCTGTCCAGTGCAACACCATGCAGCCGTCTCTGCTCGAGCAGCGGCGCCCAGACGCGGAGAGCCGAGAAGCGTTCTATGGGTTCGTTGTCATAGAGCTGAGGCTTGATGATGCGAAGGCCGCAGAAGGCATAAGGCGCGGTCGCGGCGTCACCCCGGCGGGTCATGCTGCCATCTTCGTGCCGGAAGAAATCGCCATGGCCGCCAAAGCCCAGCGTCCGTCCCGTATCGGCGACGAGCAACAGCGCATCCATCGCCGCAGGATCGAACGCCTCTGCCAGTGCCTCGACGGGGTCCGCGCCTGACGGTTCCCAGAAGGCATCCGTGTTGGCGACAAGGATCGGATCGTCGCCCAGCAGTGGCCGCGCCTTGGCGAGCGCGCCGCCGGTCTCCAGAACTTCGCCCCGCTCATCGGAGAGGATGATCTCGATATCCGTGCGGGATTTCACATGCGCTTCGACCTGGTCCGCCAGGTAATGGACGTTGACGATGGCGCGCTGCACGCCCGCCGCAACCAGCGGGTCCAGCATCCGGTCGATCAGCGCCTTGCCGCGCACATTGATCAAAGGCTTCGGACAGTCATCCGTCAGCGGGCGCATACGTGTGCCAAGACCGGCGGCGAGCACCATGGCAGTGTGCGGAACTGGCACGCTCATTCAGAAGCCCTCGAAAACAAAAGGTGTCGTCCGCCGCACAAAGGCGTTCATGTCCTTAAGCGCGGGATGTGACAGATTTCGGGCAAGGATGGCCAGCTGGCGCGGCTGGAACAGGCCGTAGCGCGGCTTGCCATCGCGGTGCTGCAGGCGGGAAAACACCCCGGCAATACGCAAGGCGTTGAGCGCGCCGATTACGGCCAGACGCTCGTCAAAGGCGTCGCGCGATTTTCCGGTATTGTCGAGGTAGTGGCAGATGGCGGCCTCGGCGACATCCGGAGAGACGGCCCGGCGGGCATCCTGCGTCAGCATCGCCATGTCCCAGGCGTCCCAGCCGCGTACAGCGTCCTGGAAATCCAGCAGGCCGACTTCGCCATTGCCGAGCCAGAGCAGGTTCTCGGCATGATAGTCCCGCAGCGTGAAGGTGCGGGGAAATTCCATCGCCTGCGCGATCAGCTGGTCGCGTACCTTTTCCCACTCCGCCCGTTCAGCGCCTTCCAGCGCGCCGCCGCCGCGCTCGGCGCGAAGCCAGTCGGCGTAGAGGTCCGCATTTGAGACCAGCGCCAACCGGTCGAAATCAAGGATCGGCCAGACATCGGCGCCATTGGAAAGGACGCCGGGCGCCTCTTCACGGTGCAGCTCGGCAAGAATGCCGGCAGCCGTCACATAGGCGGTGTGCTCGTCGACGCCGCCCGCCTCGATCTGACGCGCGATTTCGCGGTTCTCGCCGAAATCCTCGATCAGCGCGAAACCGTGCGTACTGTCATGTGCAATGATTTCCGGCGCCCGGAACCCGCGATGGCGGAGATAATTGGCGATCAGGACGAACGCATCCACCCGGGATGCCGCAAGGCGCGTCGAGGCGTTCCAGCCCATGGCGATACGGGTTGCGTCATCAGCTTCCGGCGGACAGGCGCTGTCCTCGACGTTCGGCGCGTCCATGAGCATCGCCCGCGTCCCGTCCGGCCGCACGAGACGGATATAGCGCCGGGTGGAGGCATCCTGCCCAAGCGGGAAACGCGCCGCGCCGTCCCAGCCCGCACGGGCCAGAAAGGCGTTCATGTCTGCCGCGCGGCCTGCTTCGTCAAAACCCATGGAGTCGTCTCTGCCAGCCTTCGCCATGTGGTTCCAGTGTCACGCGCCGCCCCTCCCCAAGGATTTCGATGGTCACGTCCAGGCGCCATTCCGGCAGGTAGTGTCCCGCCCGGTCCGGCCACTCGACGAGGGCAATGCCGTCCTGCGTTTCGTCCCAGCCCAGCTCGACGACCTCTTCGGGAGACTTCAACCGATAGAGATCGAAATGCCAGATCGGAAATGGCCCGGATTCATACAGCTGTACGAGCGTGTAAGTCGGGCTTGGTACGTCCATAGTCCTGCTATAGTCCGCGATAAGCCCCCGGGAGAAAGTGGTTTTCCCGGCCCCAAGATCTCCATAAAGGGCGATTACATCGCCCGCCTGAAGCAAACGGGCCACTTGTGCCCCTACATCACGCAAGGCAGTCTCGTCTGGACATTCAAGAATCACTGTCATCTCATGCATATAATGGCGCTGCGCCAATTCGTGCCATGGATTCACGACGGCTTGCACTGTAACCGGCCTAGATATACAAGGCCAAAAACGTGACGCATGCGTCATAAATAAATTCCAGCCTTGAGGGAGGCACCAGTTTGGATTTTTCAAACGCATCGCAGATCGTCTTGATCGGCGGCGGGCAAGCTGCCGCGCAAGCCGTACAGTCCCTGCGTATGGGAGGCTACACCGGCAAACTCGTGCTGGTGGGCGATGAGCCTGCCCTGCCTTACCAGCGTCCACCGCTGTCGAAAGCCTACATGAAGGGAGAGTTCGCCGAAGAGCGCCTCTTCTTCAAACCGGCCGCTTGGTTTGAAGACAATGGCGTCGAACTGATCCTTTCCACCCGCGCCACCAAAATCGACCGCGCTGCACAGATTGTCGAACTCGAACATGGCGCGATGCTGAACTATGACGCGCTGATCATTTGCACCGGCTCGCGCCCGCGCCCACTGCCTGTAAAGGGCGCAGACCTTGAAAACGTTTTTGATTTGCGTGGCTTGGCAGATGTCGACCGGATCCAGCCCAACATGGTATCCGGCCGCCGGCTGGTAATCATCGGCGCTGGGTATATCGGTCTGGAAGCTGCGGCTGTTGCCCGCCAGATGGGACTGGAAGTGACCGTCCTGGAAATGGCTGAACGTGTGTTGGCTCGCGTCACCAGCCCGACCATGAGTGCGTTCTACGAAAAGGAACACCGCGCACAGGGCGCCACGGTCCTGACCGGCGCCCGGCTGGACTATCTGGAAGGCGAAGACGGAAAGGTCAGCGCAGCGGTTCTGGCCGATGGCACGAAACTGCCGGCCGACATGGTGCTGGCGGGCATTGGAATTCTGCCGAATATCGAACTTGCGAAGGATGCCGGCCTCACGATCGACAACGGCATTGCCACCGATCGCGATGCCCGCACGTCCGATCCGCGGATCTTCGCAGCGGGTGACTGCGCCAGCCGGCCGCTCGTCCATTATGGCCACACAGGCCGTCTGGAAAGCGTCCATAATGCGATTGAACAGGGCAAACTCGCTGCTGCTGCGATCCTCGGCAAGCCGCGCCCGCCGGAAGACTGCCCATGGTTCTGGTCGGACCAGTACGACCTGAAACTGCAGATCGCCGGCCTGAACCAGGGCCACGATGAAATCGTTGTTCGCGGCAATCCGGATGACCGGAAGTTTGCCGTCTTCTACCTGCGGAATGGCACGCTGATTGCGGTCGACGCCGTGAACAGCCCGCCGGAATTCCTGGCGTCCAAGAAATTGATCATGACCGGCGCAAAGGTTGCACCAGACATGCTCAAGGATACATCCATCTCAATGAAAGACATCGCTGCGGCCGCCGCCACAGCCTAAGGAGACCAAAAAGCCGATGCCGAAGATTACCTATATCGACCACGATGGAACCGAACGCACTGTCGAGGCGAAGAATGGCGAATCCGTAATGGAAGCCGCAATCAAGAACTCCATTCCCGGTATCGATGCGGACTGCGGCGGTGCCTGCGCCTGCGCAACCTGCCACGTCTATGTAGACACCGCCTTCATGGACAAGGTGGGCGAGCAGCAGGAAATGGAGAAGTCGATGCTCGATTTCGCCGAAAATGTTCAGGAGAACTCCCGCCTGTCCTGCCAGATTACCATTTCCGACGAACTTGAAGGCCTGCGCGTGACCACGCCGGAAAGCCAGCACTAAGCTCTTTTGCAGCCTCATTATTCAGCGCCCCGGTCCCACAGGCCGGGGCGTTTCATTTCTGCAGCTGCTCCCCTAGCGGCACGGGTTGGTTCCGAAAAGGAATGCGGCTAGGCAGGATTGAATTCCGCCAATATGGACCTGAGTCATGAACTATACTGATCTGATCGCCTCCATCGCCTTTGGCGCAGACGACTCTTCGCGCATCACCGTACCGGAAGGCTGGATGCAGGGCCGCACCACATATGGCGGACTGACGGCGGCCCTCTGCCTGAAGGCGGCGCTCCCGCTGGCGGGTGACCGCCCTCTGCGGTCGGCCCAGGTCGCCTTTGTCGGTCCCGCGTCCGGAGAACTTGTCTCCGTGCCGACCGTTCTGCGCGAAGGCAAGAACACGGCCTTTATCTCCGTCCGCATGACCGGACCGGAAGGCGTCGTCGCCGAATGCATTTTCGCTTTCGGAACGGCACGTGAATCCAGCCTCGACTTCTCCAACATGGTTGCGCCGGTCGTCACGCTGCCGGACGAGACACAGCAATTCTTCCCGGATGACCGCCGCCGACCCGCATTCTCTCATCACTTCAATGTGCGCCTGGCAAAAGGCGGACGCCCAATTAGTGGCGCGCCGGATGGTGAGATCGTGCTCTGGCTGCGTCACCGGGACGAAATGGCTCCCATGGACGCTGTGACCCTGCTGTCGATTGCGGACTCGCCACCGCCCGCGGCAATGTCGATGATGACCGTTCCCGGACGCATCAGCTCCATGACCTGGATGGCGGAATTCCTGACGGACGACATTTCGACGGAAAATGGCTGGTTCCTGGCCCAGCACATCGCCCAGACCGCGCAGCAAGGCTATTCCAGCCAGGCGATGCGGCTCTGGAACTCGAAAGGTGAGCCGATGATGGTCGGGCGCCAGACAATTGCGGTGTTCGGCTAGCGCCTACTCGGTTTCAGGCGGCGTGGTATCATTGATGATCGGGCCATGGCCCATGCCGATATCGACCGGCCCCTGCTCGATAAACTCAACCATTTCGCGCGGCACGGTCCCTGCGGGACATGCAGCGACGGCTGGCTGGGCGTTGGCGATGGCTGGCATCCGTGCCTCCGTACGTTCCACGGGCTGGGACCTGACGACAAGGCTGAACAGGAAGATGGCGGCAATGGCGGCGCCAATCGCGGCGACAGTCCAGTTGCCATAAACGGGATCTTCGTCGGGCTGCACCACGGTGGCCGGCGCAGTGCGGGCACTTGCAGAGGCTCGCGCCACAGCCGCAGAAACACCCGTCGCAGGCTTGGCCGCTTGCTGGCCGTTCCCGTTCCGGATCGTTGTCGCGGCCTTCGAGGCGGCTTCCGCTGCCTCCCTGGCTGGCTCCGGTTTGATGCCGAGGGCTTTCTCGCGTTTCTGACGGTCAGCGACAGCCAGCGGGTCGTCCGGGTGGGCTTCGAACCAGGCCTCCCGGCCTTCATCATCCTTCGAGCCAAGTTTCATCCAGGCGCGCA
This sequence comes from uncultured Hyphomonas sp., assembly GCF_963678875.1. NCBI lineage: Bacteria > Pseudomonadati > Pseudomonadota > Alphaproteobacteria > Hyphomonadales > Hyphomonadaceae > Hyphomonas > uncultured Hyphomonas sp. The sequence continues at coordinate 2,113,084 of NZ_OY787456.1, forward strand.
GATCCGTCCGGCCTGTCCGTTCGGCGAGTTCTTCGACCAGCTTGTAAAAGCCTTCCGGCATCTTGCGGGAGGTGAAGCCGTCCAGCGCAAACCGCTTGGCCTTGCGATACGGCTCGTAGGGAATAGTCTTGTCGATACCGGCATGCACCAGCATCCCGTCCCGGGAATTACCGACGGCTGCAGCCGCGCGTACCCAGTCGTTCTTGACCGAGTTTTCGGACCACAGGACCAGCATGTTGCCGGACTTCCCGGCATCGCGCGCGTCCTTCGCGTCGAAAATATCGTCTTCCGTTTGTTTCTGATTGAAACGAACGGTGAATTTCAGCGAACGGAGACGACGGGCGACCAGTTTCGCCATGTCGAAATCTTCCGGCACAGTTACGAGAAAGACGTCATAAGCCATGCGTTCTGCCTTGCATTTCGTGGGCCAACCTTACCCAAAGCCTCCTTATTGAACACCCAATTCCGCTGTCAGGAGAGAAAACCGCCTGTTTTTCCTGCGGGAATAGGGCTATGGCCCCCTCGAAATCTAAGTTTAAGGAGGCCGGAATGGGCTTCAAATGCGGGATCGTGGGGCTGCCGAACGTTGGCAAATCCACGCTTTTCAATGCCCTGACACAGACTGCAGCGGCGCAGGCGGCGAACTATCCGTTCTGCACGATTGAGCCGAATGTCGGAGAAGTGGCCGTTCCGGAGCCACGCCTCGCCGAGCTGGCCAAGGTCGCAGGCTCGAAGGAAATCATTCCGGCGCGCATGAATTTCGTCGATATCGCCGGCCTCGTCGAAGGTGCGAGCCAGGGCGAAGGCCTTGGCAACAAGTTCCTGGCCAATATCCGCGAAACCGATGCGATCATCTATGTGCTGCGCTGCTTCGACAATGACGACATCACCCACGTTCGTGGCACGATTGATCCGGTCGCCGACTTCGAAGTGGTCGAAACCGAGCTGATGCTGGCAGACCTCGAAAGCCTCGAAAAGCGCAAGCAGAACGTCATCAAGAAAGCCAATTCCGGCGACAAGGAAGCCAAGGCGCAGGTTGCCCTCATCGACCTTGCCCTCAACGAGTTGAAAGAAGGCCGCCCTGCCCGCCGCGCCGATGTTCCAAAGGATGACCGCAAGGCCTGGAACATGCTGCAGCTGCTGACATCGAAGCCGATCCTGTTCGTCGCGAATGTGGACGAGGCCAGCGCGGCAACGGGGAATGACTACTCCAAACGCGTGGAAGAGCGCGCCAAAGAAGAAGGCGCCGGCTGTGTTGTCATTTCCGCCCAGATTGAATCGGAACTGGCCATGCTGGATGAACCGGACCGGACCGAGTTCCTCGAAACGCTGGGCCTCGAAGAGCCGGGCCTCACCCGCCTGATCCATGCCGGCTACGACTTGCTGGACCTGCAGACCTATTTCACCGTAGGCCCGAAGGAAGCCCGCGCCTGGACGATCCGTAAAGGCTGGACGGCGCCGAAGGCGGCTGGCGTCATCCACGGCGACTTCGAAAAAGGCTTCATCCGTGCCGAGACCATCACTTTCGAAGACTATGTCGCGTGTGATGGCGAAGCGGGCGCCAAGGAAGCCGGCAAGATGCGCGCCGAAGGCAAGGAGTACGTCGTTCAGGATGGCGACGTGATGCTGTTCCGGTTCAACGTCTGAGGAAAACCCATCCCCGGTCGACTCTGACGCAGGCAGAACCTATTCCTCGCCCTCCGCCTTGTCGTGGAGCGGCGTCAGCGTCCACGCGAAGGCGATGAGCGGCTGGTCCATGTCCCGCTCTTCCCAGAGGATTTCGGCGATCCGTTCGATATAGCCATTGATTTCCCGGAGGGATTCCTGGCTCGGCCGGTTGATCAGACGGAAGAAGCCGAGATTTCGGTCCGGACCTTCCAGCAGCGCATCCGGGTGGGTCAGGCCCTGGACAAAATCCCGGTGCGCCTGCCGGCAAATGGCGCCGACAGTCCGGTCGATGGTTTCGAAATTTTCAGGATCTGCCAGAGCCTTCTGAAGGCGCATGCGCGGGGCGCGCGTTGCGTAGAGCACTTCCGTCCGGCGGTTCGAAACTTGTGTGCCAGCTTCGACGACCAGACCGGCCTCCACCAGCATATTGATGTGATAGTAAATCGAGGAAGGCTGCCGCCCCATCGAAACAGCCAGCTGCTTGATCGACATCTCGCCATTGCCAACGAGGTGGTCGACAATGTCCATACGCACTGTCGATGCCATGCATTCCAGCTGGTCCTTCCGCAGGACCCAATAGGTGTCCTGATCGCCTGCCGCGCTGTTGCCGTCTGATCCCGCCATGAAACACCTACCCTTTTCCCCAAAGACCTTTATGCCACAAGGCACTCCGGTCTCTCCTCCCCGATAATGCAGAACAGCAGTGTGTTCCAGAGTTCGGGAGCTTTTGGCCCTCGCGCGCTTTCCCCAAGGTCATGAGGTTTGCTGCCTTGCCCGACTCTTTCCCTTGTGGCGTTCTGCGATGCGAAGTCGCCAAATTAAGGTGACCGGAGGAGCGTAAAATGAAGTTTGAACTGGACGAAGAGCACAGGATGCTTGCCGATCTCGTCCAGCGCTTCGTGCGGGACGAGCTGATGCCGCTTGAAGGCGCCGTGCTTGAGCGCGAAGCCAGCGGCCAGGGCGCCTACCTGACAGCCGAAGAACGCCAGAAACTGGACAAGGTTTCCAAGGATCTCGGCCTCTGGAGCCTCGATGCGCCGGAAGATGCCGGCGGCATGGGCATGCCCCACGTCGCGCTGGTGGCCGTAAACGAAGCGCTCGGCTCCACGGTCGCGACGTATACTCTGCCGCCGGACTCGCCGAACCTTCGTATGCTCATGACGAGCGTGAACGAACAGCAGCGCGAGGCTTATCTCGAACCCTACGCCCGCGGCGAAACCATTTCTGCCATCGGCATTTCCGAGCCAGGCGCCGGCGCCGACCCGGCAGGGATGATCACTCGGGCCGTGCGCGACGGGGATGACTGGATCATCAATGGCCGCAAGATCTGGATCACCCGGGCGGCTGAGGCCGACTTCACCATCCTGATGGCGATCACCGACAAGGAAAAGAAAGCGCGCGGCGGCATGTCAGCCTTTCTCGTCGACCGTGACACGCCGGGCTTCAATGTCCTGCGGCGGATCCCGATGCTGGGCGGTGAATTTACCTATGAAGTGACACTGGAAGACTGCCGGGTGCCGGGCTGGAAACTGCTCGGCGAAGAAGGTCAGGGATTTGGCCCGATGCAGGTTCGTCTTGGCACCCGCCGCATGGAAATGGCGGCCTGGTGTATCGGCGCGGCGCAGCGCGCGCTCGACATGATGCGGGACTATGCCCCCCAGCGGAAAACCTTCGGCCACAAACTGTCTGAGCGCCAGTCGATCCAATGGTGGGTGGCTGATGGTGCCGCCAAGATCCATGCAGCGCGCCTGATGGCATATGATTGCGCATGGAAGATCGACCAGGGCCGCGACGTGCGCACCGAAATCTCGATGATCAAATTCTACGCGACCGAAATGGCGCAGGAGATCATCGACAACGCCATGCAATGCTTCGGTGCGATGGGCATGACCAAGGAGATGCCTCTGCACCTGTTTGCCGGCCGGATCCGCAACATGCGCATCTATGACGGCCCATCAGAAGTGCACCGGATGGTCGTCGCCCGGAACCTGATGGACACCCGCCCATGACCCACACAATTACCGTGCGCGATGTCGGTCATGTGACCGAAATCGTGTTCTCCAATCCGCCCAACAACCATGCCAATGTGGCTCTGTTGCGCGAAATCGGGGAAACGCTTCTGGCGCTGGACGAACAACCGGACTGCCGGGCCATCGTGCTCGCCTCCGAAGGGAAAGCCTTCTGCGCCGGGGCGGACCTTGCGAACGACAAGGCGGGCGGAGGCGTTGGCGGATCGGGCGACGATCCGGTGCGGGAATTCTATGACCAGGCGCTCCAGATCTATGCGGTGAAGAAGCCGATCGTGGCCGCTGTCCAGGGCGCAGCGGTCGGCGCGGGCCTCGGCCTCGCCGTAGCGGCAGACTTCCGGGTCGCGGCGCCGGAAGCGCGTTTCGTCGCGAATTTCACGCGGCTTGCCTTTCATCCGGGATTCGCGCTCAGCGCCACACTGCCCCGCCTTCTCGGCGAACAGAAGGCGGCGCTGATGCTGCTGACTTCACGGCGCATCAAGGGTGACGAGGCCTTCACCATGGGCCTCGCGGACGAGCTGGTGCCGCTGGCCGAGGTTCGCAGCGCTGCCCATCGCCTTGCTGCGGAGATCGCCGAGGGCGGGCCGCTGGGCATCATGTCCACGCGCCAGACGCTGCGCGCGGGCCTCTATGACACTGTCCGAGCAGCACTTGAACATGAACATGCCGAACAATGGAAACTACGGGCGACGGCCGATCACAAGGAAGGCATCCTGTCGGTCGCAGAACGCCGCCCCGGGAGGTTCACGGGAAAATAGACCAATGAATACAGCGCGTCCTGACGCACGGAGATGTCGAAAAGGCACACGAAATCGGGACATTGAAGGCTGCGAAATCTGTCGCTAGTCTTTTCTGCGGAGGAAGCGGGCAAATATGAAACCAACAGATACGAGCAATCCGGACTACTTCCATAAGGTGGTCGATTGCCAATGGGCTTGTCCGGCGCATACGCCGGTTCCGGCCTATATCCGGCTGATCGCGCAAGGCCGCTACAGCGATGCTTACCTGCTGAACAGGGACTCAAACGTGTTCCCGGGCATCCTTGGCCGCGTCTGCGACCGCCCGTGCGAACCGGCCTGTCGGCGCACACGCGTGGATGGCGAACCGGTGGCGATCTGCCGCCTGAAGCGCGTCGCGGCGGACCACCGGGACGATGTGACGGAACGCCTGCCGCAGAAGCCGGAAGAGACGAATGGCAAACGGATCGCTCTGATTGGCGCGGGCCCGGCGAGTTTTACGGTGGCGAACGACCTCGCGCCGCTCGGTTATGAGTGCACCATATTCGAAAAGCTGCCCGAAGCCGGCGGCCTGATGCGCGCCAACATTCCGGCCTTCCGCCTGCCTGAAAAAGTGCTGAACGAAGAGCTGCAGTACATTCTCGACATGGGCGTCGAACTGAAACTGAACTCACCGGTTTCCAGCATGAGCGCGCTGCTGGATGAAGGCTGGGACGCTGTCTTCGTCGGCACCGGCGCGCCAAAGGGCAAGGACCTTCACCTGCCCGGCCGCGAAGAAGCAGATGCGAACATCCATATCGGCATTGACTGGCTGGAATCTGTTGCGTTCGAACACATCGACACGATCGGCAAGAACGTCCTGATCATCGGCGTCGGCAACACCGCCATGGATTGCTGCCGCACCTCCCTTCGTCTTGGGTCGGAGAATGTCAAAGTCATGGCGCGCAAGCCGCGCAACTTCTTCAAAGCGTCCGAATGGGAACTGGAGGACGCCGAGGAAGAGAACATCCAGATTGTCGTGAACCATTCGCCGAAAGCCTTCGTCACGGAGAACGGCAGACTGGTCGGCATGACGTTCGAGCTGATGGAATACGATGTCGACGACAAGGGCGACATAACCGGCCAGCGCGTGATTGGAGAAGAGACGCTTCCCTGCGACGATGTCATTCTCGCCATCGGTCAGGAAAATGCCTTCCCGTGGATCGAGAAGGATGCCGGCATAGAGTTCGGCAAATGGGACGTTCCTGTTGTCGATGAGGAAACGTTCGAATCCACCCGCAAGGGCGTTTTCTTCGGCGGCGACTCGGCCTTCGGCCCGAAAAACATCATCTGGGCTGTGGAGCACGGCCATCAGGCAGCAATCTCGATCCATCGCCATTGTCAGGGCCTCGGCCTGCGCGACCGTGCGCCGCGCGAAGTCGAGCTGCAGTCGGCCAAGATGGGCATGTTCGAATGGCGTTACTCCAATGCCTACACAGCTGCGGAGCGCCGCGAGATGGAACATGTCGCGCTGGTCGACCGGTTCCAGCGTCTGAACATCGAAGTCGAACTTGGCTTCAATGCAGAACAGATCGCCGTCGAAGTGCAGCGCTGCCTGAACTGCGACGTGCAGACTGTCTTCGAAGCGCCGCTCTGCGAAGAGTGTGATGCCTGTATCGATGTCTGCCCTGTCGAATGCCTCAGCATTACGCCAACTGCTGATAACGAAGCACAACTGCGCGCCTCGCTGACACAACCGGAAGCCCCGGACGACCAGTCTCTTTACGTGTCCAATCCCCTGCCGCTGACCGGCCGTGTGATGATCAAGGATGAAAATGTCTGCCTGCATTGCGGCCTGTGCGCCGAACGCTGCCCGACGTCGGCCTGGGACATGAAAGAAGGCGTCATCAAAATTCCCCATGCGGATGACCAAGTGGAGACCGCGGCATGAACGGACCCGGCATCAATGATTTCACCCTGCGCATTGCCACGGTGAACGGCACAGGATCGGCCAGTGCAAACGGCCTGTTGATGAAGGCCATCTTCCGGATGGGCGTACCTGTCGTCGGCAAGAACATCTTCCCATCCAATATTCAGGGCCTGCCCACCTGGTATGAGATCCGTGTCACGGGTGATGGCTATGCCGGACGCGACGGGGAGACCCATTTCGTCATCGCCATGAATCCGGAAACATATGCGGATGATTTGGCTGAGCTCGCGCCAGGTGGCGTGCTGCTCTACGATTCCACTTGGCCGCGTCCACAACTCCTGTCCCGTCCGGATGTAACCGTACTGGGCGCCCCATTGTCGGCGATGTGCAATGAAGCGTTCACGGCCGCTCGTTCCCGCATCCTGATGAAGAACATGGCTTATGTCGGCGCCGCAGCAGCCCTCCTGAATCTTGATCTCAGCGTGATCGAACAGCTCGTGACGGAAATGTTCGCGGGCAAGGAAAAGCTCATCCCGCTGAACATGCAGGCTGTTGCACTTGGGCACGACTACGCCAAACAGAACTTCAAGTGCCCGCTGGATTTCCGCGTCAGCCCGCTGGACAAGACCAAGGGCAAAGTGATGATCGACGGCAATACGGCTGCCGGCATTGGCGCAGTCTTCGGCGGCGCCACGTTCGGCGCCTGGTATCCGATCACGCCATCCACTTCGCTGATGGATGCTTTCCAGAAATATTGCGAAGAGCTGCGCGTCGACCCGGAGACCGGACAGAACAATTTCTGCATCCTGCAGGCGGAAGACGAACTGGCCGCTGCAGGCCTTACGATCGGTGCCGCCTGGGCGGGTGCTCGTGGCTTCACGCCAACCTCCGGCCCCGGCGTTTCGCTGATGAGCGAGTTCATCGGCTTTGCCTACTATACCGAAGTGCCACTGGTGATCTGCGACATCCAGCGCGTCGGGCCATCGACCGGCATGCCGACGCGGACGCAGCAGTGCGACATCCAGCTCTGCGCCTACGCCTCCCACGGCGACACGCGGCACCTCGTCTTGTTCCCGGCCGACCCGGGCGAATGTTTCGAGTTCTCGGCAAAGGCGCTGGACCTTGCCGAACGGTTCCAGACCCCGGTCTTCTTCCTGTCCGATATCGACATCGGCATGAATGACTGGATGGTCGACGAACTGACATGGCCGGAAGATTATGTGCCGGACCGCGGCAAGGTGCTGGACGCGAGGCAGTTGGAAGAAGTCGACGCCTTCTATCGTTATCTTGACGTAGACGGCGACACGATTCCATACCGCACGCTGCCGGGCACGCATCCGAAGGGCGCCTACTTCCTGCGCGGCTCAGGCCACACGAAGCTTGGCCGCTACACGGAAAAAGGTCCGGAATACAAGGAAGTGGTCGACCGTCTGTATGAAAAGTGGAAGCGCGCTGCTGCCTTCATGCCCGAACCGGTCGTGAAGCAATCAGATCGCCCAGCACGCTATGGCATGATCGCCATCGGCAGCTCCGATGCCGCCGTGACCGAAGCCCGTGATCGGCTCGAAGCTGCCGGCTTCCCGGTCGATTATATGCGTATTCGCGGCTTCCCCTTCAGCGACGACGTCGCCGCCTTTGTCGAAGCACATGAAGAAGTCTTCGTGGTCGAACAGAACCGCGATGCACAACTGATGAACCTGTTGATCACGGAAACCAGCGCCGCCAAGGAAAAGCTGGTGCCTGTGCTGCACTATTCCGGTGAACCGCTGAACTATCGTTTCGTCTGCGAAGCAGTGGAAACCGCCCTGAAAGTGAGGAAGATCGCATGACCTCCTTCGTCAAACCCAAGATCCGCAGACTGAACGAGCCGACCAATGCGCTCGGAAAGTCGCGCGCGGACTATGACGGCGCCATGTCCACGCTGTGCGCCGGATGCGGCCACGACAGTGTGACGGCGGCCCTTGCCCGCGCCTTCTACGAGCTTTCAACCGATCCGAAGGATGTAGTGAAAGTCTCCGGTATTGGATGTTCGTCCAAGACGACCACCTACTTCCTGAAGGACGCCCATGGCGCCAATACGGTGCACGGGCGCATGCCGTCCTTTGCCACTGGCGCCGCAGCGGTGAACAAGAACCTCACCTATGTCGGCGTGTCCGGAGATGGCGACAGCCTGTCCATTGGTCTTGGCCAAATGGCCCACGCGATCCGGCGCAATGTCGACATGATCTACATGCTGGAAAACAATGGTGTGTACGGACTGACCAAAGGCCAGTTCTCGGCCTCCAGCGATATCGGCTCCAAGGCCAAGAAGGGCGCGACCAACATGCTGCCGCCGATCGATCCGGCGATCATGGCCCTATCCATCGGCGCGACCTTCGTGGCACGCAGCTTCTCCGGCGACAAGGCACAGCTGGTCTCGCTGATCAAAGCCGGCATTGCCCATCGCGGCTTCGCCCTGATCGATGTGATTTCGCCCTGTGTCAGCTTTAATGATCACAAGGGTTCTACCAAATCCTACGCCCACACTTATCAATATTACCACAAGGCCGTTCACGCCGATTATGTGCCGCCGAGTGAGGAAATCACGGCAGCCTATGACGAAGGCGAGACCATGCCGGTAGAGCTGCACGACGGCGGCTCGATCCTGCTCCGCAAACTGGACAAGGATTACGACCCGACCAACCGGGCTTCGGCCATGGAGAAACTGATGCAGAGCCAGCAGACGCAGGAAATCCTGACAGGCCTGCTCTACATCGACGAATCCCGCCCCGCGATGGCCGAGCACAAAAAACTGCCGGACACCCCACTGCATTCGCTTCCCTATGCGAAACTCAATCCGGGTGCCGAAGCGCTGCGCAAGCTTCAGGAGGAGTTCCGCTGATCCCTGCACCGGGCTGGTAAGCTTGGCGTGGCCTGCTAGACTTGCCTCACCTATTTCATTCAGGATGGGAGAGTACGGTGCGGAAACTCAAGTTTCTTCAAACGCTTAGCGGACTTTGCCTTTTGGCGCTGGTCGCCTGTCAGGGCGTAGCCACAGCTCAGCCGGAGTCCATCCCGGACGAAGACCCGAACTGGCCTCGCACGGAATTCACAATTTCAGATGACACCGCTGGCACCAAGGGCTTCAACACCCAGCCCGCGCGGAAAGAAGACTGGCCTTTCTTCGCGGCGCTGCGCGGCACACGGAACGGTCTGGTCACATATGACTGCGGTGGCACGGCAATCTCCTCCGAATGGGTGCTCACAGCGGCGCACTGCGTCGAAGGCGCCACCAAGAACGCCGCGACCGGTCGGTGGGAACGCCCGGGATCTGGCGCGCTCCAACTCGTGCTCGGTCTGAAAGACCTGAAAACCGCCACCTCGGAAAATGTCTACAGCGCAGTGGACGTCCGCATTGCGCCGAACTTCACGCGTGGGGGAGAAAACAAGGTTCCGGTAAACGACATCGCCCTTTTGAAGCTGGACCGCCCCTGGACCGGCCCCATTGTTCGCCTGTCGGCCGGCAGTACTTCTGATGTCGACCGCTTCTTCGGGCCAGCTTATTTTGCCGGGTTCGGCAAGACCGACATGCGTCAGGCAGAGCCGGAGCGTTACACCTCCGCAGAAGGCCCGTTCGCCGCGTATACGGACATCCTTGGCAACGCGATGATCCCGACGCGCAGCCCGGAAGCCTGCGGACAGGCCTATGATGTCGAAGCCTATAACGGCACCAGCATGATCTGTGCAGGTTACGACACCGGCATCATCGATTCCTGCCAGGGAGACAGCGGAGGCCCCCTCATTGCCCGGGATTTCGCAGGCCGGGTCTATCAGATCGGCATTGTGAGCTTCGGGGAAAGCTGTGGTGTCAGGCGCAAGCCAGCGGTGTACACGCGTGTCTCCGGCTTCAGGGATTTCGTTGGCTCGGTCGTCCCCGACGCGGCCTTCGTGGACGCCAAGCCGGAAAAAACCGTCTACATGACGAAGGCCGGGCTGGAGAATCTGATCCGCACCCTCAAGCCAGCGGATGGAAAAGTGAGCGTCCGCATCAATGAAGGTGGATCGGAATTCCGTTCCGGCGATCGGGTCCGCATCTTCATTGATCCCTCCATCAAGGGACGGCTGTGGGTGTTCGATCTCGATCCGTCCGGGACCGTAAGCTGCCTGTTTCCCTGCAATGCTGGCGAAGTGGACACAGCGCTCGTCGAGCCGCAACAATCCGTTGTCCTCCCGCCCGGTGGAGTATCCATCAGCATCACCCCGCCGACCGTGCCGGGTGACAGCATTCTGGCGGCATTCGTCCTGCCGGAGCGCATGGCTCTGATCGGCGACACATTACCGGACCTCAGCCGGACCAAGGGGCCGATACGGACGGTCTGGCAGTCCTATTCTGATATCCTTGTGTTTGAGGTTCGCGATGCAATGTCTGGCGCACCCTCAACCGATCCCTATGCAAACACAGGCATGGGCTTGCTCACCTACAGTGTCAGCGAATGAGGGCCATGATGATGAAGCTCTTTCGCCCTCTCGCGCTGGCCGCTGGTCTTCTCGCGCTCGTCAACGCCTGCCAGACCACGCCGGATGATGCACCCAGCGCAGAGCAGCTCGCCTGGTCAACGACACTCAACGCTGACGCGCGCGCCTCTGACCGGATCGTCAACGGCGACCGGTCCACGCTGGCGCAGTGGCCCTACATCGCTGTTTTACGTCAGGAATCCCGCAGCGGGCGGTTGAAGTATTTCTGTGGCGGCACGTTCATCGCCCGTCGATGGGTGCTGACGGCAGCGCATTGTTTCGAAGGTGAAGCCCGCCAGGTCGATGGCCGATGGGATTGGAAACCGCGCGCCAATCTGGAAGTCGTTGGCGGCACGGATGACCTCGGCGCGGGCGACGAAGACGTGTTTGAGGTGGACGCTGTCATGATCCATCCGGACTATAAGCCGACTATGGAAGTGTCACCCGGTGTCTGGGAGGGATCGGAAAACGACCTCGCCCTGGTCCGCATCGGGCGGTCCTGGACCGGTCAGCTGGCGCGGCTCTCGTCTGGCGGCGCTTCCGACGGCGACGGGAATGGCGCGCGGGCGTTCGTCGCTGGATTTGGCAAGCAGGCCGACTCCGGCGCAGCGGCGCGGCTGGAGACCTTCCGCATCGGGGCCAGCGACCGGTCCGGACAGGCAGGCTCGCGCTACCTCTACCACGCCATGCTGCCCATGAAGCCGCCGGAAGTTTGCGGCGCGCAATATGCCGACCTTGCCTATGACGGCAGCACGCAGATCTGTGCCGGCCGCAAGTTTGGCGGTGTGGACAGCTGTCAGGGCGACAGTGGCGGCCCCCTCGTCGCGCTCGATGCCGGCGAGCGGACCTATCAGGTCGGCATCGTCAGCTATGGCTTCGAATGCGCTGCGGCGAAATCGGAAGGTGTTTATACGCGCGTCTCGCCTTATCGGGACTGGATCGAGGGCACGGCGCGCGGCGCCATGTTTGTCGATGCCCAGCCAGAGCAGGTCTTCGTGGCGACGGCAGAGACGATGGAAGCGATGGCGCGCGTGCTGAGCCCCACAAGCGACAGGATCGACCTCAAGGTGGTTCAGGAAGGCGAAGGCACGAGTGCGGCGCTGAAGATATCGGTCACGCCGAAGATCGACGGACGCCTCATCGTGTTTGAGTTGGAGAATTCAGGCCAGATCAATACCTATTTCCCGAACGACCGCACTCCGGAGGAAAGCGCGATCGTCAAAGCCGGGCAGACCGTCACCCTGCCCGAAGTTCCGTGGATGGTCATTCCACCCGCAGAAGACGGTGCGAGGATTTATGCCTTCGTCATTCCGGAAGGCGTCGCTTTTGCGGGCGACCTGCTACCAACGCCGGCCCGGATGCGGACCGTCTCGGAAGAGGAGCAGCCTGAGCGAGAACCCGTCGACTTCGCGACCCGCATGCTGACAGAAGTCGCCAACCGGTCGAGTGAAGGCGGCCTGGCAGATTGGGCCGCGGCGACCGCAACTTACTGATCGTCGTCGGCGGCCAGCTCTTCTTCCAATAGCTCTTCGACGCGAACGTCCGCTTCTTCCAGCAGGGTTTCTGCTTCGTCGATCTTGTCTGAAGGCCTTGGTCCACGCCAGTTGAACTGATGCTCAATGTCAAACAGGGCATCTTCCACATCGTCACGCGCAGCGATCAGGTCATCGGAATCGGTGTCTTCATCAGCCAGTGTCCGGCGCAGGTCCAGCACGGCACGGCGCAGCGCCCGCTCGAGTCCGCGCTGCGTGACCAGTTCGTCCGCGCGTTCCTCTTCCTCGTCGCGGCGCGTTCCTTCCTTGTCGATCTGCTTGCGCAGTTCTTCCTCGGCCGCCGCCTGTACGGCGTTGGAGCGAAGCAATGAACCGACATCGGAGAGCAGCGGGTCACCGCGCTTCAATTCGAGGACGTCTACAAACAAATTGAAGATGCCGGAGTCCCGGTCGACGCCTGAATAATCAAGCGGCATCCACCCCGTCTCCAGCGCGGTCGCGGCAGCGCCGGATATGTACTGCCCGCGCTTCAGTTCCGGGAATTTGAAAACGCCGCGCGCAAAGCCGGACGCGTCGTGGAATTCTACCGCACCTTCCGGGGTGAACTGGACGTAGGTACGCGGTTCGGGGCGCTCGAAATCGAGGACCAGAAGATAATCGCGAGAGTCGTAGCGTGCCTGGCGCTCAAAGTCGTTCGAAACCACTTTGAGCAGTTCCGCATTGAAATAGCCCGATTGTTCTTCATCGGGCACCAAGCGGATTTCGGCATAGAAAGACGGACGAGACACGAGGCCGAGGCGGTTCCATTCGGTGAGAAATTCTTGCGGGGCATCGCCGAAGGACGGCCCGGACGGATCAAAGCCCTCACGAATGACGTGAACGCAGCCGACGTCGCGGTTGAACTCCATCATGTCCGGACTGGTGAACAGCTTGCCGCTGACGACACCGGTGCTGCGATCGATCTTCGGCGCGCCCATCTGCTGGAGCCAGGCCCCAACGGAATCGAAAGCCAGCATGCCGGCCTGGAGCGCAAGTTCCTGACCGAAACCAAGCGTCCGGTCTCCCGGACCACGGGTATCTGGTGGCAGGCAGGTGTCGTCCAGCATGACCCGCAGGTCGGCCCCCATGCCGTCGGACACGACGGGCGGACGCGTATTGATACTTCTCGTCAAACACCCCGTCAGCGCCGTGCATGCGCCAATCATTGCCGTGAACGCGAGCAAACTGCGTCTTCTTCCCACGACCGACTCCTCACTCCAGACCGGCCGAACTGGTGACCGGGTACGCCCGTCTTTCCCCTGAAAATTCAATTCACAACAGATTTAAGGCCACGGCAACAGCAACCATGCCAGCCATCACGTCATTCAGGCTGGGGAAGGCTTTGCTGCCGGAACGACTCAAACCCTGCCGTCGTGAACTTCACCATATGCTCGTAGGCATCGGCGAGGTCGCTCGAACGGCAAAGCCCGCCGGACAAATGGTCGATCCGCCCCGTCTGGGCGAAAGTCAGCGTCAGGGCGCCCGACAGGCAGTGATAGGCCCAGTAAAGGTCGCGATCCTGCATCCCGGGCAAGGCAAGGCGGAAAGCCTCCATGAACCGGTCGACCAGCGGATCGAAGAATTGCGTCATCAGCACGCCGCCCCATTCGGGCGAATTGTTCACATAGGCGATCAGCGCGTAGTAATTCTTCCAGCCCTCTTCCTGCACATGATCGCCCGTCAGCAAGGGGCGCAGATAGGCTCGGATAATCGCTTCGACCGTCGGTGAACGATTGCTCTCGTCCAGGCATTCGTCGAGCTGATTCAGGCGCAACTGGTTCATGATTTCGGCGCGGCGCACCAGAACGGCATCGAACAGATCCCGTTTCGGCCCGAAATAATAGTTCGGCAATGCCACATCGACGCCTGCATGCTTGGCGATGGTGCGCAAGGTTACGCCGTCATAGCCATGCCTGGCGAACTGTTCCTCCGCAGCGTCCAGGATCGCCGTGCGCCGGTCAGGTCGTGATCTGGTCCTCGTGCCCGTCATGTCATGCTCCTACTCCCCCTGCACCGGCACAGCAATCAGGGCCAAGGTCAGTCCCAGCCAAGGGTGACCTGTCCAAGCCAGACCAGCGCAATGCCAAGCGCGAGGAATGGACCGAATGGCATCATGCCTGCGGGTCGCCGCCCCAGCACTGTAAGGGCCCCTGCGAAAACGAGGCCGGAGCCGCTGGCAATGAGCACAATCCATGGCAGGCCGAGCCATCCGCACCAGGCGCCGCCAGCCGCAAGCAGTTTCGCATCTCCCCGGCCGAGCCCATCCTGTCCACGAAGGGCGCGGTATCCCTTCTCGATGACGAGGAAGAACAGGTACCCGGCGGCTGCGCCGATCAGGGCGTGCCAGACATCGCCTGTAAAGTACCAGGACTGGACAAGGCCCGCGCCGATCAGAGGCAAGGTCAAAGGATCCGGCAGACGCAAAGTCCGGATGTCGATCCAGGCAAGGACCACCAGCGCAGGCAGGAGCACGACGCCCCACAGCAACATGTCGATCGTCATGAACGCCGGTCCCCTTCACGGCTGCGACAGCGAACCTGCAGCATAAAAGGATCAGCCCCAAACGAAAACGCCCGGGCACATGGCCCGGGCGAATTGCTAAATGTCTGTCGAACTGCCTCAGAGCGACGAGGAGATTGCCGGGCCGCGCAGCGTATAAACGCTGTTGCCGAGCTCTACGTCCATCTGGAGGTAGCCTTCGGAAATATCCGGGACCGAAGCCGGCATCTTGCTGCCCATGCCACGCATGAGCGTTTCGCCGCTGGCCGAGACAACAGACCAGCCGACCGGCTCGAACTGGTCGGTAAAGTCTGCAGCCAGATTGGTGCGAGGCGCAGCGACCATCGGGACCGGCGTTTTCAGTTGGCCGTCAACGCGGGTGAAAAGCTGCACGACGTAGAGCACGCCGTTCGCCTCAACTGCTGCGACACCCATGTGATCAAATTCATCGCGGGCAAGGTTCGCGGCGTTCGCTTCGTCGGCCACCATGACCTTCTGGACATCCTCAACCGACGCGCCCGCTTTGACGATGACGATATTCGCGCCGAACGCTCCGATCAGAGCACTGCGCTCCATCATCCGGACGCGGTCGAGGTGAGAGCGGCCTTCCAGGTCCGTGTGGGACGCATAACCACGCACCGCCATGTCAAGGGCATGCAGCCGTGCCGCTTCGTTCAGGGAGCCGAGTGCCGACAATTCGGACTTGCCCAGGCTGGCACGTTGTTCGCCAACAAGGCTCATAAGCTTGTCCGCCATGACCGTGTCAGTTTCGACGCCGCTGACCCCCTTCAGGCAGGCATTTGCCTCCTGCTGGAAAGCCGCCGGCGTGATGGCGTAACCGTTGGAAAGGTCGCAGGCAGCGCCTGCGTCAGCGAGAGAAGGACCGCTCAGAGCCGCAAGGGCCAGCGCCGAGACGGACAGAAATTTGTAGGCATGATGTAACATAACCGTCACAATACGTAGTATGACGGTTATGTGTCAATACGGTCCATTATAATGGATCTTTTGTGTACTGTAGTAGTTATTACAGAAAACGGTAAGTCACTCAGGTTGGCAAGCGGTCAATCCTGTAAGCGGCGTTATGATTTCCCACCCTTCGGCATTGTCGTAAATCATACGCGCGAGCGGCACGCGGCGCCCGCCTTCAATCTCTTCTCCCGGCGCCAGCGTCAGTGTGACAGAATTCCCATCCGGCTTGCTGAATACCATTCGAGTCAGAAATTGCCCGAAAACATCGCCATCCTGCGAATCGATTCTAAGTGTTTGCTGGCGGCCATCCAGGATCGCTTCCGCGGTGGCGCCGCCTGCCGTGAAGAACAGGACGAAGTGCCGTGGTTCGTCACGCGTCCACAGGAAAAGACCGCATTTTCCCGGTGCCAGTGTCTGTGCGGACAGAGAGTACTCCACCGTTTCGGCGGCGCTTGGAGGTGCATCGGCCACAGGTTCCGTACCTGACGATGCGCAGGCGCCTAGAAGCGCCAACCCGGACAGAAGGATATACCTGCTCACTGAATGCTCTCCCCGTTCGACACCTGCTGCATATACACGAACCGGCCTGCTTCATTGGTAAACCCGGCAAGTAACAGAGCATTCGTCTGATTCTCCGGCACATCCCAAAGCTCGAGCCGGCCATTGCCCTGAAGCGAGGACTTCGCCGAAATACGCGTGCCGTCCGCCGCCCGGCCTTCGACCGAAACAATGATTTCGCCATCGACGCAGGAGAGTGCTCCATCGAGGTCCGGCCAGTTCGCTCCGTAAACAGCAGAAACCCTGGACAGCGCATCCGTGGTCACATCCCCGCTAGCCGACCGGCAACCTTCAGCATTGGTGTTGATGGACACATCGGACAAGCGAAGGGAAACATCCTGCGCCGGAAACAGGGAAGAAATCCGCGTCGCGTCAAACGTGACGGCAGCACGCCCTTTACGGATCTTGATGCTCGAACCAGACAGAGTTGCCAGCGCGGAGCCCTGTCCCATCGGCCCACTCCAGCGAAGGAGGTGCCCGGGCTGGCCCTGTACCATCCGCACGAGACTGAAGTCACCCTGTACCGCCCCCACGGCCTCTCCCCGCACAGCGAGGCCGGTCACCTGACCATGCAGGGCCGTCCCACGCGCCTGTTGCCAGGACACGCCCTGCTGCACGATGCCTGATTGTTTCAGGATGAAGGACAGGGGGGCATTGGCGGCGAGCGTAACGACGAACACGCCAATGAAGACCAGGAGAAGAAGCAGTCGCCGCATTACAATGCGCCTCCACGGAATTCGAAACTGGCGCGGACGGTGCCGCCGGCGTCGGCAAATACGGATGCCTGAGCTGGCTCTGCCCCCAGTTCCCGCTCGGCTGCTTCCAGCCAGGCAAACAGTGGTTGCACGGAAACCTGGTCAAACTGGATGATGATCGCGCCGCGCTCGTTCGACTGAAGACGGGAGACGGAAATACCACGGTTGGCAGCCAGTTCGACCAGTCTTGAACGCAAGTCTTGCGCCGCAACACCGGTTGCACCCGGCGCGCCTCCGGCGTTCGCCATCGGCCGGGAAGCCGATACCGCATCCAGCGTTCGTGACGCAACGGCCAGCGACGTCGATGCGCTTTCCTTCGCAGCACGCAGAGGCCGAACGACCAGAAGATTGGTGAGCAACACCGCAACGAGCACACCGGCCACAAGGATCAGCAGGCGTTCGCGGACAGATCGGGTGGACCAGTATTCGATCATGACGCCAACTCCAGTACCATATCGCCTACGACGCGGCCGTCTTCGACGCGCGCGTCACCAAGCCGGACGGACAGGCCACCTGCCTCGATCGCCGTCTTGAGCAGTTCGTCATCGCCAAACGCGCTGTAAACGAGTTTCACCTGCAACTGCCCCGCATCGGCATCATAACGCAGACTGGAGAGACGGACGCCCTCACCCTTTTCGAGGGCCGCATAGAGAACCCCGGCCATTTCCCGGAAGCTGGCGGCAGGCCGCTGTGCCCCGCCTGACCGGTCACGTACCGCAGCAAGGATGTTCGACGGCACGGGCTCCCCCGGGTACAAGGCAGCAAAGCTGGCGCGGGTCTGGCGGTCCAGCACCGCTTCCAGCTGGTTCATCGCGCGGATGCTCGCAAACGTGTAGATGCCCCAAGCCAACGCGCATGCCGCCGCCAGGCCGGCCAGAAGGCGAAAGCGTTTCAAGTCGATTGGCAGTTCAGCCTTGCGGGCAAAGTCCGCCTGGCGCAGGTCGATCCCCATTTGACCGGACGCGAAACAGCGAGCAAGCGCAAACAAGGGGTCATCGGCCTGCTCCGCTTCCCTGCCGGCGCGTTGCATCAGAGCAGACACAAGGTCTGCAGGCAGAGTTTTGTCGATTGCAAATTGGTGCTCCTCGCCTGCGACAAGGATACGGTCGCCGAGGTCCAGCGGCGTGGAACTGGCTGCCAGGAGAGTTACGTCGGGAACCAGCCGGGCATCTTCCAGACCCGCGTCCTTGAGACGCCGCATCCAGTCTTCCATGACCGCACGCGCAACCATGCAAACGGTGCCCTGTCCCCCGGCATGGTCGCGCGGGTCAAGCGCGACATGAAGGTTTTCGACCGGCACGGCAATATCGTCCTCAACGGCGAAGCGCGCAGTGCGCAGCCAGTCGGCTCGTCGCGCACCGACCAGTCGCACCGTCGCGAACGTAACTTCCGTTGACGGCGCAACAACCGTCACATCGTCAGAAGGCACTGGCTTTTCCTCTGGCGCCAGCAGGCTGATCTCGCCAGAGCCAGCCGCCGCAAAGCGCCACGGCGCTCCTTCTGCCGGCAGAAGCGCGATGAGTTGGCGCGCCATTAGCGTTCCCTCCGTACCATGGAGACCAGGGACACGTTCCCGGTTTCGGTGCGCCGGTAAAGCGCTTCATATTTGGTGATCAGATCACTCGTACCGACGCTGATATCCGCGGACAGGTAATTGGACGCCAGTGAAACCGCCATTTCGTTCCGCGCTTCTTGCGCGATCTTCATGATCGCATCCTGCTGCCCGAAGGCCTCCTTGTTCAGCCACCCACCTGTCGGACGAGAGTCGATCAGTCCTCTTGCATCATCAAGAGACAGCTCATTGGAATACAGGGCAACCAGCAGCGGCGCCTGATCAATGGCAAGCGTGTTTATATTAAGCACGGATTGTTCCGCTCCCGGGCGCAGGCAAACCAGCCCATCAATCCGAGCGACGACCTCCGCATCATAACCGGCGATCGCCTTCAATTCACTTATGCTGCGCATCTTCATATTGGCCGCGCGGTAGGGCTCGGCCTGCGAAGCGTAGTATCCGTCTTCTGCGCCGTAGGTGCGCGTGGAATAATCGGCATCCACCCAGTCGGCCAGTTTCTGCGCGAGCGATTCTGCTTCTGCATCATCAAACTCGGCCGCGACCAGAAGGTCGTCGAACGCCTGGAGCGCCTCGTCGCTGATCTCACCATCACCAACATTGCTGAACAGGGCATTCAGATTGAAGCAATTCGATGCTTCACGCGCCTCCACCACGACAACGCCCTTTCCTGCCGGCAAGGTAGTGGGCTCAGCGAATAATTCTGACTCTGTGTTCAGCACACCTTCGTTCACTGACAAGGCTTTGGTGAGGTAAGTCGCGGAAGCTTCAGCGGCCCCTCGCGCCGTCCAGAATGTTTCGGCACGCGCCGAAGAAGATTTGATTATCGTGACAGACCGGGCAAGCGCGTCAGTGGCAGCGATGGCCGCGACCGACATCAACATGACAATCACGAGGACTGATAGCAGGCTTGCACCACACTCCTTGTCGACCGTACGCATCAGCCACCTCCTCCCACGAGGAAGAGTTGAGTGAGGGCATCCCGGTCGGAATACTCCATTGTCAGCTCGACAGCCGCTGGAAGGTCTTTCTTTCCAGCCCGCCATTCCGGCAGCCACTCCCGGCCATCAAAATAGCGTGTCGTCATTCGAGACAGGCCAGTAGCCATTACCCGGTCGACATGGGGCGTCTCCGTCGCCGGGTCCGGACGAAGCCACGCACGGCGTGTCAGCGTCCCGTCCCGGAACTGGTATTCCACCGCCAGCAGAGAGGCCCGGCTGTCTTCCGGAACCGGATGGCTCCAGCCATCGCGGACGAAAGCCACAAACGGTGCCGACGTGTAATCCGGTTGCCCGGCATCACCGGCCAGAGTCTGGATATTGGCAAAGTCGTCGCGCATCAGCGTGTGGGCGAGTTCTATCTCGCTGACACTTTCTGTCGTCTGACCGAGCCGGTCGGATGCCCTGACTGTTCCGATGAGCAGCGTGGAACCAGCAACAGCAATCATCGAGGTCAGCGCGAGCGCAACCAGCATTTCGATCAGGGTGAAACCAGAATCACGCGTCATGGCGTCACCTGAACCAGCGTTTCACGCTGCGCGAGCTGCTGCCCGGTTGCGGCATCCGAAACCGTCACGCGGATTCCAGCCAGACCGCTTTCGTCCCGGATTTCAATGTCCCGAACCCAGTCCAGGGATTGGCCCCGTTGCACGCTCTCGCCTGACGCGGTTCCCGCCCTGAGCGTTGCCGGGTCGGCGACAGCCTCGACAAGCCTGTTGTCCGCCTCGATCCGAGCCAGCGACAGGCTACGGGTATGCCCGGCATTTGCCGTCGTTTCCGTGACCAGATGCGCGAGCCCGATGGCGGCAATGGAAAACACCACCAGCGCCACGAGCACTTCCGCAAGGGTGAAGCCGCGATCCGTCATCGTTCTGACCGCCCGGGCAGTTCGAACTCACGCGTTCGCGCACCTTTGGAAAAACGTACATCAGGGCCGGACACAATGCCGGAGGCGTCCATCACGATCTGCGGGAGCGTCTCCTCCCATTTCGCCTCAGAGTTGCCCAGCACACTGATGGTTACACCGCCGGAGGCCCGGCGGCTCGCGGCTTCGACCGGCATCCAGCGGCCATTGATGCGGGTATATACTGTATAGGCATTTTCCTCGATGCGAATACCTTGCGCCTGTCCCCGGCTGATGGCCTGGTCAAGCGTCCGGGTCAGCACCTGGGAGAATTGATCTGCTTCAGAATCCAACGCATCCGGGCGTGACGGCATAGCCATCACCACCACGGCGCTGGCGAGCGCCATGATGAACAGGGCGACCATGATCTCCACAAGGGAGAAGCCGCCATCCCGGTGCGCGATACGATCCAAAGCGTGCCTATTCCCAGTTGCCGATATCGTCTGCCGTCCCGGCCTTGCCGTCGGGGCCGGATGAATAGATGTCGTAGCCGCCGCCGGAACGCTGGCCCGGCACGTCGTATTGGTAAGGATTACCCCAAGGATCATCTCGCAGGCGTTTGACGTAGCCGCCCGGCCGATAGGTGGCGATGTCTGCGCCGGCGGGAGGTGTCTTAAGTGCGGCGAGCCCGACTTCGGCGCTTGGATAGGCGTACATGTCCAGGCTGTACATTTCGAGCGCGCTTTCAAAGGCAGCGATATCCGCGCGCACCTTGCCGACGCGGGACTGTTCGCCAACGGGCGCGACGTTGATGATCACAAGGGTCGCAAGCAGGCCCATGATGAAGATGACCACCATCAGTTCCACAAGGGAAAAGCCGGCATCCTTCCGGCGGCGGGATTGGTCCTTTTTCCTGACTGGCATCATGGCTGTGTCTCCTATGACATGGCGAGCGTATTGAGTTGCAGGATCGGCAACATGATCGACATCACGATCAGCCCCACAATCCCTCCCATCAACACGATGATAAGTGGCTCAGCCAGCGCCAGAAGCGCGGCGGAACCTGTTTCGAATTCTGTGTCCAGAAAATCCGCGGCGCGGTTCATCATGCCGGACACATCGCGACCCGCTTCACCGCTGGTGACCATGTGTACCATCATCGGCGGAAAAACACCCGTCGCAGAAAGCGCACCGGACAAGGACCCACCTTCTCGGACCCGCTCGGCAATGAAATCCGCCGCATCCGCAATGACGGTGTTGTTGGCTGCCCCCTTCGCGCCTTCCAGCGACTCCAGGACTGTCGCGCCGGATGCGGAAAGTGTGGCGAAGACCCGTGCAAACCGAGCCGCCGCAACCGTGCGTGTCTGCGGACCGATCAGTGGCAATCGCAGAACAAACTGATCCATGCTGCGCCGCATAGCCGGCTGGCGCAGAAGGCGTGCGCCGAGGAAAGCAAGCGCTGCGATGACCAGCAGGATCAGCAAGCCATATTCACGAACGCCATTGGACAGTCCGATCACGATGCGCGTGAGCAGCGGCAACTGTGCATCGAACAGGTCAAACTGCTCGACCAGCCGGGGCACGACGACCACCATCAGCGCGATCACCATGCCCATCGCCATGACCGTCAGGAGCGCCGGATAGATCAACGCGGCGCGGACTTTCTGGCGCAACTGATAGCTGCGCTCCAGATAGGTCGCGAGACGCTCCATGATGTCGCCCAGCTTGCCAGACATCTCGCCAGCGGCGGTCACTGCCCGGACCAATGGCGGAAAAGCATCCGGGGCAAGCGCCATGGCCTCGGACAGGCGCGCGCCTTCAACAACATCCGCACGGACGGTGTGAACCGCCTTTTGCACGCTCACAGGGTTCTCGCTGCCTGCGCATGCACCAAGCGCCTGCTCCACGGCCAGGCCGGATTTCAGCAGCACGGACAATTGCCGGACAAGCAAGACACGCTGCTTATCGCTGAGACGGCCACGGCGAACCGAAACTTTTGACTGTTTCTCCGCGACCGGCTCCACATTGAGGACACTCAGGTCTCGCAGGCGCAGCTCTTTGCGGGCGGAGCGTGCACTGTCGGCAGAGATAATGCCCGAACGGCGTTTGCCGTCGGCATCAAGTGCAACATATTCGAAGGCGGCCATTACTGGCCTCCCTTGCGGCAGGCGCGCAGGACTTCTGCAACGCTGGTCTCTCCCGAAAGAACATACCGGCGCGCATTGTCGAGAAGACGGTCATGGTGCGCAAACGCTGCCTGGTCGATGGCATCTTCCGATGCACCATCGCCGAGCATGTTTCGAATGTTCCGATCCGCGACCAGAAGTTCATATACTCCGAGACGGCCGCTGAAGCCGGTCTGGCCGCAGGAAATGCAGCCCTGAGGGTCATACACCGTCAGGACTGTTTCTGCCAGCAGGCCAAGCGCCTCACATTCCGCATGCGTCGCATCACGCGCGGTCTTGCACATCGGGCAAAGCTTTCGCACGAGGCGCTGGGCCATGATGGCGCGCAGTGTGGAGGACAGAAGGTAGTCTTCGACGCCCATGTCCCTCAGGCGCGTGATGGCGCCGGATGCGGAATTGGTGTGCAGGGTTGAAAGCGCAAGCCGGCCCGTCGAGGCAAACTCGAATGCCACTTCCGCCGTTTCCGAATCCCGGATTTCCCCGACCATCACCACATTGGGGTCCTGGCGCAGGATGGAGCGCAACGTGGCAGCAAAGTTGAGGCCGACCTTGTGGTCCATCTGCGTCTGGCTGATACCCGGCAAGCCATATTCGACCGGATCCTCCAGCGTCATGATGTTGTCGCGCCCGGTATTGAGCCGAGAGAGCGCGGAATAGAGCGTCGTGGTCTTGCCGGACCCGACCGGTCCCGTGACCAGGATCACGCCGTTCGGCTGGCTGAGCGCTTCAGCAAAACGCTGATACGTGTCTTCATCCATGCCCAGATCAGTCAGATCCTGCAGCGCGTTCTTCGTATCCAGAAGTCGCAGCACAACACGCTCGCCATAACGGGTTGGCAGCGTGGCAACACGGACATCGATGGACTTGCCGCCTGCCGACAGGGAAATCCGTCCGTCCTGCGGGAGACGCTTCTCAGCGATGTCGAGGCGAGACATGACTTTGATACGGGAGACGATGGGGGCCGCCAGCTTCCGCGGGGGAGTCAGCACTTCCACAAGATCGCCATCGATACGGTAGCGAATGGACAGTGTATCTTCGAACGGATCGATATGAATGTCGGACGCGCGCTGCTTCATCGCCTCATGAATGAGGCCGTTTATGAGGCGGATAACGGGCGCATCGTCCTGACCTTCAAGCAGGTCCGCCGCCTTGGGCAGATCGTCGATCAGGCTTTCGAGGCCGCCACGCGCATCAACCGCGGCGTTGACGCTGTCGCCGGCCAGGGCGTCTGCGGCAAACACATCCGCCAGAGTTTTCTCATACGTATCGCGATCCAGCGGCTCCAGTTCGAAGCTGGTGCCAAGCGCACGCCGCGCCTCCAGCAAGATGAGTGGGTCTGCGCCTGCCCGCATGCCGAGTGTCAGCATGTCCCGTCCAGGCAACACAACGACGCCTTTGTCCTTTGCGAAGGCGTAGGTGAATTGCTGAATGGCAGGCACCGTGGTCATTGTGGCGGTGGGCTCCCGAGCACCTGGCTGACGAACCGGTCGAGAGACTCGCCGCTGTCTCCGTCCCCAATCCACAATTCCTGAGCGCGGAGATAGCGATAGGAGCGGGCCGTCGCTGCGCGCGAATCTTCACGATCGCGCACGATCGTTGGCCGGATAAACACCATGAGATTGGTACGCCCGAGGCCCTTGCCTTCTGACCGGAACAGACGGCCTGCTACCGGGATGTCGCCCAGCAGCGGTACCTTCTCATTGGTGATGCTTTCGGTTTGCTCCACCAGGCCACCCAGCACAATGATCTCGCCATTGTCCGCAATAACGCTCGTGCTGATCTTCCGTGTATTGAAGATGAGGTCCGTGCTGGAACCGGTCGTGATCGCCTGTGCAATGTTGGACACTTCCTGCGTGATATCGAGACGAATGGTGTCGTCATTCGAAATCCGCGGCGTGACGTCCAGACCCACGCCGACATCCCGGCGCTCAACGGTACGGAACGGGTTGGAGTTGGAATCGCCGAGCACCTCACCCGTCGCCACCGGCACTTCCTGGCCGACCAGAAGCGATGAGGTGCCGTTATCCAGCGTCATGTTGAAAGGCTTGGAAAGGATACGGGACTGCGTGTCGTTTTCGACAGCCGTCAGGATCGCGCCAAAGAGCGTATCCCCGTCTTGTCCGCCCACGCCGACACTAAGCCCCGACAGGCCAAGAAGTGAATTGATCGCCGCTTCAGAAAACGGATTGGTGTCAGCCGAGCCCGTATTGAAAGGTGTATTGGAACTCAATGCCCCGGCAAGCGCCAGCATGCTGGGCGCCGAACGGGAATAGTTCGTCGAGACAAATGGCACCGTTGAATCGCTCGTGCCCGACAACAGGAACTGCAATCCCAGTTCCCGCGCCGTATCGTCAGTCATCTCGACAATAATGGCCTCGACGAGCACCTGAGACCGGCGCCGGTCAAGGTCGGTGACAATCCGTTCCAGCGCGCCCAGGGTTTCCGGCGGCGCACTGATGACGAGGGAGTTCGTCGGTTCGTGGTGCGCGATCGTGGTCGATGCGTCCGGCTCACCCCCCGCAGCGCGGCGGGCATCCATTGCAGCGGCCATTTGCTGAAGCACGGGGACGAGATCCACAGCATTCGCATTGTTCAGCGGAATGACACGCAGCGTATCCTCTGTCCGGTCATGCGAATCCAGTTCGCGGCTCACCTCAACAGCACGCCGCACGAGCGCATCATCGCCTTTCAGGACGATCGAATTGCCGGTATCAGAGGCGACCGCCTGGAAGTTCACGCTATAGGAGTTCTCCCCCGGCGGAACGGTCAGGCTTGTCAGGATGGTTGCCATTTCACGGGCGGGAATATTCTTGAGGCTGATCGTTTGTGTCACAGACGGATCAGAATCGATCTGCTTCAGCATCGCGCGCAGGCGCGGCAGGTTCGACGCATAATCGACAACCACCAGCGTATTGGATGCGTTGTTGGCAACCACCTGCCCCTGCTCCGCGATCAAAGGCTTGACCACCGCAGCAACATCACGCGCCGAGGAATGCTTGAGCGCGAAGATCTCTGTCGTGAAAGTATTTGATCCGCCCGCCGACGTGCTGGCGTCGGACACGGCCTGACGCTCCGGCACGATGCGGTAAGTCGAACGGCCGGCTGGCACGGCCGTGAATCCATGGACCCGCAAGGCGGAAAGGAACACATCAAACACCTGGTCACGCGTCAGAGGGGTCGCCGAAGAGACCGTCACCCGCTTCGTGCGCGCATCCGGATGGACGATGAAAGTGTAGCCGGTGACGGTCGACACATCAGCGACCAGCGCAGACAGCTCGACGTCATCGAAGTTCATGATGTGGCGCGAAGGCTCCGGGCTGCCTGCACCTGCCTGCGCAAGCGCGTTCGGCGCGGTCGCAGCAAATAGCGCGGCTGAGAGGACGGATTTGAGTTTCATGAGCTACGGGGTCTCCGGCAGCGTGAATATCTGGTCGATCTGGCGGCCATCGCGATCAAGTCTGAGACGGACCTTCCTGGAAGAAGAGAGTTTCATGGCGAGCTCTCCCGGGCCGATTGTTGCGATTGAAACGCCATCGACGGACAGGACGATGTCTCCGGCCTTCAGGCCGGAGCGTTCCAGCAAAGCCGCATCTCCCCGGCTGTTGATTTCGTAGCCGGTAAATTCCTGCCCGCGATGAACGGGGTTGATCGCGAGATTGGCGAGGAAATCACTTGCGGTCGTGCTGATAAGGCCGTCCTCGCCGGCCGTGCTGTTGCCAGAAGCCTTCGGCGCAGGATCGCCCGGCGAGGACAGGACTGACAGCCTGTCCGCACCGCTGGACATCAGCAAGGCTTCGATCTGGCCATCCTTGCGCAAAGTCACACGATCTCCATACACACGGTCGAGCACCACTCCATCGAGAATGGTCTCTCCTGGTGCAAAACTGTTCAGCCGGTTGTTCGGCGTCACGATCATCGCAACACCTGTGCCATCTGCAGACGCGCGGACACCTTTGAGCACAAGATTGAGCTTTGTTTCGGGTGCTTCCTGTACAATATCGGCGACCACGCCTTCCGGGGCGAAGGGGTTGAATGTGGTCAGCAGCGACATGTCACCCGACAGCGTCGGGGCAACGCCGCCCGGCGCCTGGCGGAATACCTCCCCCATCGGCTGAACGCCCATGACAGAGCCTCCCGGTTCGATGGCGATCCACACCAGACGTGCCAGAAAGAATGCGATCAGGGCTGCCAGACAGAGTTCACCAATGCGAATGAGCGGGCCCGCGCTGCGCAGAAGCAGACGCCAGACATCGGCCACAGACACGCCTGTCCGATCACCAAAACCAGCCATCTCAGTCAACTTCCACGTCCTTTCACCCACAATCCGATCGGCGGCATGGGGGCCTCACCGAGCAGATCATGTGCCTGTATTCTACAGGCATCACTACCAAGATGAACGTCCTGACTCCCATAACGGGACCGCGACACAACTCTCAGGAGAGTCTTTCGGCATCTTTGACAGCAAACCGATACTTTTGTTGGGATTTTCCCAAACACAATCTCTCACTGCATACTTCCTGCCACCCGGCAAACCTGAATGTGTATGAACTGACATTCCAAGCCTGCAATCTTCAGATCAGGTCATGACCAGGCCAGCTGCCGAAGGACCGCCTTCAGGCCGTTCGTTTACATGAGATATTTCGTACTTTTGTGACGCAAGTTACAGATATTTATGAGAAACTCGAAGTTTCCGCAGTCAGTGGTGAAAATTGCCGCCGCGGCGCTGTGTCGCCGCGGCGGCAATGAGATCAGAAGCGGAGCGTCAGGCTGGCTGACAGGCTCCGGCCACGGTCATAGGTGTTGAATTCCGTCCGGCCGAGATCGTTGGCGTTGGACTGGTATTCTTCGTGCGCTTCATCGAGCAGGTTGCGGCCGCTCAGACCGAGCGTGAAGTCGCGCCCTGCGACCGTAAAGTCACGGCGATAGACGAGATCCAGCTGGAGCCCCGGGTCCTCGAGAATGTCTGGAAGCTCTGCGCCCGGCTGGTCGAGCCCGCGTTGCAGAATACGTTCGTCTACCCAGCCGAGAAGCAGGGTCATCTGCTCAACATCGCTTTCCCAACCGAACTGGACGTTCGCGATGTTCTCCGGCGTACCCTGAAGTTGCGACCCATCAAGATTGAACAGAGACGCATCGCGCGGTGAACGGGAGATCGGATCAAAGACCTGATCTCCAGAATCAGCCTGAACCTCGGAAGAGGTATAGGTGTAGTTCGCGGAGAACAGCCACTCGCGATCATCGAACCAGGGGTTCGAGATTGGCATGTCGAAACGCGTCCGGTATTCCACCTCGGCTCCCGACAGAACGGCTTTCGGAGAGTTGATGAAGGTCGTCTCGAAAACGAAAGTCGAGGTAGAGAACTGCACCTCTTCAATCGGGTTTTTGATCTCCTTGTGGAACGCACCGATGGTGATGAACTCGTTGCGTCCGAGATAGTATTCGAGGCGAGCATCGTAGTTCTTCAGCTCACTGTCCACCAGACCGCTGTTACCCCGATAGGAGCGATCAGTTTCCGGATCGAAGTAGTTTGACAGGGCAAGTTCGCGGAATTGCGGACGCGCAATCGTCTGTGAATAGCCAAGACGAAGCTGGAGATCATCAGCGAAGTTCCAGGTGAAGGTAGCCGACGGAAGAATGTAATCATTCTCCAGATTCACATCCCCTGCACCCGGGTTACCGAAACGGTCGAACGTCCGAACGGTTTCTTCGGCTGTTTCATAACGCGCACCGACAGTGGTGCGAATGAACGGGAAGAGTTCCAGATCGGCCTGAACATATCCGGCCATGACATCAAGTCCTGCCGCATAGGAATCGTTCGGCGTGGTGACTTCCTGAAGGACAAACCGGGCCGGATCGATATTGTCCGGCGAGAACAGGAAGTCCGGGCGCGCCACTTGAACATCCATAGGCAGCGAGTTGCCGCCCGCAAAACGGAACGCAAGGAATTCATAGTCACGATCGGTGCTCGAAGAGTCGAAACCGCCAGAGATGATCGCCTCGCGCGTGCCGTCGATGGTGGTCTCATACTTCAGGTCTGCACCGTAGCTGACATTTTCGTCCGTAAGTTCGGAAAAGCGGATGTCGTAGCTGTTGGCCACAGAATAAAGGATGTTGCCTTCATCATCGACAAAGCGCCGCAGTGAGCGTTCATACGGCGCATCGCGATTGGACTGTGCCATCGAACCGCGCCACGAGAACGTCAGGCCACCAAAATAGTGCTCACCGCGAAGCTGGCCGAACGTCAGTCCGCGCTCGAACCAACCGGACGACTCATCGTGAACCAGGCCTGTGCTGCCCTGAGCGTTGAAGTCTTTACCTTCGTTGATCTGAGCTTCCTTGGAGGTCGAGTGAACATAGAACAGGGTGCCCTGCACTTCACCATCGCTCCATTCAGCCGTCGCAGATCCGAGCGCGTTGACGGTTGCTGTCAGGTTGGTTGAGAAAGTCCGGAAATCAGAGCCGAGCACGTCACCTTGCACGAACTGACGGACTGCGTCTTTCGACTGCCATTCCTGATCGTACCCGGCAACACCGACGAGGCCGATTTCAAAGTCACCAGCGTCGAAAGAGATACCGCCATCAACCGATCCTTCAAAATTCGGACCGAGGTCGCCATTTTGAATCACGGAAAGCGGCGAGTTCACCAGGCTTTCGCCGACAGCTTCGATTTCGGCGTCGGTATAGCTGCTCAGGCGCTGGTCGGAAGCCAGCACGGCGGCAAGCGGACCGGGAATGTCCCGAAGGCCATCATCATAGCCGGCCCAGTCATAGTCACCGCCATTGACGTAGATACCTTCCTGACCCGACGTTTCGGTATTCCAGCTGCCGCCGACCTTGACGTTGAGAAAGTTTTCACGCGGCATGCGCAGCGTTTTCAGGTCGATCATACCGCCGCCGAATTCGCCGGGATACTGAACCGAATAGGTCTTCTGAACAGCGGCGCCGTCGAGAATGTTCGACGGGAACAGGTCGAGCGGAACGGTCCGGCGGAGCGGTTCCGGGCTTGGCAGCGGAGAACCGTTCAGCAGGGCCGCCGAGTAGCGGTCTCCGAGACCGCGGACATAGGCAAACTTGCCGGAAACGACGCTCAGGCCGCTGAGGCGCGTGAGCGCCAGCGCCGCATTCGAGTCCCCCTGACGAGCGAGATCTTCCGCTCCGAGAAAGCTTGCAACCTGCGACGTTTCACGCTGCGGAGCGGGAATGAACTCGCCCCGGATAACAACAGTTTCGAGCTGCCGCGCTTCTTCGGGCTGCTCCGTTTCGGTGGTTTCCTGAGCAACAGCCGGCGCTGCAAGTATAAGTGCCAGCGCCGTCGTCGACAGGATCGAGTTTGAAATGTGATGGAATTTCATCTTCCTGAACCTTTTTTACCTGCGGCACCGGCCCGGCTTCGGTTTGCTTTCGCATCGTGCTCGGGCCGCAAAAAAATCATAAGTGGCGGGCGCCGAAGCGCCCGCCGTATGGATTGCCGGATCAGCAAGGATCGCTGGCTTCAAGACCGCACGACCAGCCCTGCCACCAGGTGTCCTGGGCGTTTTCAACCGCGCCGATGTAATCGACCGAGTCGAAGAACGAAGACACAGTTGCCGGATCGACTGCCGTGACCGCGGATTCGGCCGTACCGTTGACGAACACATTCGTCAGCGTGTCAGCCACGTTGGTCGAGTTGTTCGCATCAGCAGCGACAGCACCTTGCGCTGCCGCCGTGTCGGAGGCCGCAGTTGCAAGACCACCGGTGCAATCGAACAGCACAGAGCTGAACTTCGGATCGGCGCCTTCGGTGTAGCCGGCCACACTGTCGCCAGCGCTGGTCTCGAAGCGGAAGCATTCCGCGCCGTAGTTCACCACACCATTGAGGTAGTGGCCAAGCGTTCCGGTGTTGAGACGGAAGGCGTTTGTCCGGTTACCCACAAAAGTGAAGTTGGAGATCGTCGGGTTGGATTGCGGCGTCACTGCAGAAGAAACGCTCGAGGCTTCGGTGATGTTGTCACCGCCAGCTGCACGCTGAACCACGATCGCGTACTGGATGTGGCCGTTATAGCCGTTGTCCGTATCGATCGAGTCATCGTCGTTGCCGGTCAGGACGAGGTGCTTGATGTTCACACCACCGCCGAAGAACTCGACGCCGTCGTCGGAGTTGTTGTGCACCTGGATGTAGTTCACGTCCGTACCGGTACCAACACCTGCGAAGGTGATACCGTTCAGCTCGTTGCCCTGCGTGTTGATCGCGTAGCCAGCGTGCTTCACCAGCGTGTAGGCGAACGAACCGCTGTCGTCTCCGGCATCGCCGCCGCCATAGACGGCTTCCGGGTTGGTCACACCTTCAACGATGTTTTCACACTGCGGCGAACCCGGCGTTGCGGCATCGCGGCAACGGTTGATCGGAGCCTGGCCAAGGATAACAAGACCGCCCCACTCGCCAATGGCGTTTTCAGGGTCTGCCTGGCTGTCGGTGACGTCAGCTTCCGATGTGAATACGACCGGGTTGGCAGCCGTACCGTTCGAAAAGATCTGCGAACCACGGTTCACGACCAGATAGTCATCGCCTTCGTTACCGAAGAGGGTCACGCCGGATTCGATGGTCAGCGACGCCGGGACGCCGCCAGCCAGGTTTCCATCCGGTCCCGTATCCACACCGACGTCCACACGGCCTGCGATCTCATACAAGTTGCCGCGGGTCAGACGGACATCCGAAGAGATCTGGCCGGTCAGACGGCAAACCGTCGTACCTTGAATGGTGAAGCCGGAGTCGGTCGTTCCGGTCGGGCAGCTCGGCTCCGGGAACAAGCCGAAGGTCCAGCCTGCAGCCCAGTTGCTGGTCACGGTTTCGGTCGGGCCGAAAGCACCAATATAGTTGGTCGCTTCGAAGAAGCTCGACACAGATGACGCATCGAATGCGGTCACGCCCAGCTCAGCCGGTCCCGGGAACAGGACGGATGCGAGCGTGTCGGTGACCAGTGCATTGTTTGCATCTGCCGCGACGGCGCCCTGAGCCGCTGCTGTATCGGAGTTCGCCGTTGCGAGGCCGCCATCACAGTCGAACAGCACGGAGTTGAACGTCGGGTCTGCGCCAGCCTGGAAACCTGCCGTGCCATTTCCGGCACTCGATTCAAAGCGGAAGCACTCCTGACCGTAATTCACCACACCGTTCATGTACTGACCGATGGTTCCGGTGTTGAGGCGGAAGGCATTCGTCCGGTCACCAACGAAGGTGAAGTTGGAGATCTTCGGGTTGGATTGCGGCGCAACGGAAGCAGAAACGCTGGAGGCTTCAACGATGTTGTCGCCGCCGTTGGCCCGCTGAACAACAACCGCATACTGGATGTTGCCGTTATAGCCGTTGTCCGTGTCGATCGAGTCGTCATCGTTGCCGGTCAGGACCAGGTGACGGACGTTAACGTTGCCGCCGAAGAACTCGACGCCATCGTCGGAGTTGTTGTGAACCTGGACGTTTTCAACGCGCGTGCCGCTACCGATACCGGCAAAGGTGATGCCGTTCAGCTCGTTGCCCTGCGTGTTGATCGCGAAGCCAGCGAAGCGCACCTGCACATAGTCCAGAACACCGCTGTTGTCGGTCGCGTCGGCACCGCCGTAAACGGCTTCGGGGTTGGTCACGCCTTCCACGATGTTTTCACACTGGGCGGTCGCTGGCGTGGCAGCATCCTTACAGCGGTTGATTGGCGCCTGCCCCAGCAGGACAAGACCGCCCCACTCGGAAATGGCATCACCGCCGAGATCGTTCGACGGATCGGCGTCTGCCTGACGCTCAAGGTCGTTGGCGCTGGTGAAGATGATCGGCTGAGCTGCCGTGCCGTCCGCGACGATCTGGGACCCGCGGTTGACGACGAGATAGTCGGTACCGGATTCACCAAAGATGGTCACACCAGGCTGGATCGTCAGAACCGCAGGCTGGCTGCCGGCGACGTTGCCTTCAGCACCGACGTCGGTACCGACGTCGACGCGGCCGCTCAGACGGTAAGCAATACCGTCGATATTCTCCAGCGTGACGTTGGTCAGGTAGGCGCCAGACAGATCGCAGGTCGTCAGGCCGCCAACCGGTGTACCTTCGGTGAAGCCCGTCGGGCAAGCTGCACCCGAACCGGAGCCGCCACCGGATCCGCCGTTGCTGCCGCCCGGAGGCGTGCCCGCGTCAGTCGCGCCGGGCGATGAAATGCTGCTGCCTTGCGAACATGCCGCCGCAAGAACAATCGCAGCAACCGCCACGCTCCGCGCCATCGCGCTTTTGAATGTTTTCCTAAAACTCATTGTCGTCATCTTCCCCTGTGTGCTCCAGAACAGACGCATTTTCGGTCAGATCCACGCGAGCGAACGGCTATCCGTGACTCGACCCCGCGATCTCCCACGGGCCTTATTGCAGCGCTTCAAGACGCTTTCGAAACTGATTTGTAAACTTTATGTAACGCTCTCATTGGAAGGCGACCAATGCGAGAAATCACCTAAAGTATTGCAGCTTTGAGTCTTGTTTTCATATTGTTTTTCAGGGACACATGTGCGCGCAACCAAGTGCCGGGATCCACTATCTGGTAAGCAGGCCGACTGGTACTTCCAGGGCTTCTGCCAGGCGTTTGGCAGTTTTCAGGCCGAACGGCATTCCACGCTCCATCGCCGAAATGTGGTTTGCGCGAATACCGCAGCTGTTGCTCAATTCCTTTTGAGTCAGAAGGCGGTATTGGCGCAGTGCGCGGATGGGATTCTCCCCCGCCTCGATCTGCTTGAGCACATCTTCCGGAACATCAGGCTGCACCAGCTGCGCCGCGGACGCCTGCTGGGCCTCAAGGTCATCAATCCGCTTTTCCAGATCCTTCACCAGCTTTTCAAGATCGAGGATCTTGAGCTCCAGCGAATAAACGAACTGATTATCAATCGGCATCGGCTTTTCCCAGCTAATCGCCGGCACCCTTAGAAGCCCAAGCCAAAAGTTTCATGTCAGATGTATGAAGGTTCCGCGACTGCGTGCTGGCAACTCATGATAGAGGCACCTCGCCTCCAAACGTGGCGGACGCGACAACACCCCGCGATGACAGATTTGACGGCATTGACAGCAAGAGAAGCAGCACTTATCTGACTGACCAGTCAGTTATTTGAGTGGTCGGATGCAAAGGGCCCGTACAGAGGAAGCGAAGGACGAACGCCGCCAGGCGCTGCTGTCCGCTGCGCTCGACGAATTCTTCGAAAAAGGCTTCGCCGCCACCCGCATGGACGATGTCGCCCGGCGCGCGCACCTGTCCAAAGGTGCGCTCTATCTCTACTTCGATTCAAAGGACGCCCTGTTCCAGGGCCTCGTCGAGTCGCTCGCGACGCCCAATCTGGAAATTGTCGAACAGATCACACAACAGGCCGCGACACTGAAAGAGGCGCTGCGCGGCATCCGCCTGTTTGCGCCGAACCTGATCCGCCAGACCGAATTGCCCCGCCTGATGAAAGTCCTGATCGGTGACAGCCAGATGTTCCCGGACCTGGTTCAGACCTACAGACGCGAACTGATTGACCGTGTACTGTCCATGATCGCCTCCCTCCTGAAACGGGCCAACGATAGCGGGGAAGCCAGCATCGCACACCCGGAGCTCACAGCCCGCCTTGTCATGGCGCCCATTGTCCTCTCCGCGTTGTGGCAGGCGGTGTTCAACCAGAAATCCGAAGCTGACGTCAATCTCGACCAGCTTTTCGAAATCCACGAGCAGATGCTGCTCAATGCCCTTCGGATCGAGGCCGCGTCATGACACATGGATTGAAGTTGCGCGTATTGATCGGCGGCATCCTGATAGCCGCGCTCGCTGGCTGCACACAGCAGGCTGACACGGTACACCTTGGCTATATCGAAGCGGACTGGACCTATGTGGCCGCTCCGGCCGCTGGCCGAATTGTGGAACAGTCGGTGAAGGAAGGCGACCGCGTGACACCGGGCGACTTCCTGTTCCGGCTGGACAGCACCGCCGAAGAAGCTGCGGTGTCTGAGGCCAGCTCGCGGCTGGACCAGGCGGCCGCCCAGGCCAACGATCTCAGCACCGGGGCCCGCCCGCCGGAGATGAAACGCCTCGAAGCCCAACTGGCTGCCGCAAAGGCCCGCCTTGTCAAAGCCACGAGCGAGCGTGACCGGATCCTGCCGCTCGTCGAACAGGGCTACGCCCCGAAATCCCAACGCGACACGGTCGAAGCGGAATTCGACGCTGCCGCGGCCGCCGTTCATGCCGCCGAGCAGGACCTCAAAGTCGCCGCCCTGCCCGCCCGCGATGCGACCCGCGAAGCCGCACAGGCTGCGACCCAATCTGCAGAAGCAGCCAAGACAGCCGCCGAATACCGCCTTCACGAACGGCGAGCCGTCGCCCCGGTGGAAGGCCGCGTGGAAGAAGTCTTCTTCCGCACGGGCGAGTTCGTCACCCCCGGCACACCGGTGATCGCCATTCTTCCCGAAGGTGGCCTCAAGGCCCGGTTCTATGTTCCGGAGACAGAGCTTTCGAAGCTGAAGGCTGGCGAAAATGTTTCCGTATCTGCCGACGGACTGCAGGCCCCGGTCCAGGCAGAGGTCACTTTCATCGCCCACGAAGCAGAGTTTGCCCCGCCGGTGATCTATGCCCGCCATTCCCGCGAAAAACTGGTCTTCATGGTCGAAGCGAAAGTGCCGCCCGGAATCGGCTTGCATCCCGGCTTGCCTGTAGAGGTCAACTGGTAATGTCCGGCGACTACGCCATCGACGTTCACGGCCTGGTCAAGCGCTTCGGCAGCAAGACCGCCGTGGCCGGTGTCGACATCCAGATGCCGCGCGGCGAGGTCTGGGGCTTTCTGGGCCCCAACGGCTCCGGCAAGACAACGACGATCCGGATGATCTGTGGCCTGCTGAAAGTCACGGAAGGCACAGGCCAGTGCCTCGGCTACGACATTCAGCGCGATACTGCCCGGATCCGCGAGTTGACCGGATACATGACCCAGAAATTCTCCTTCTGGGCCGATATGACCATCCGGGAAAACCTCGAATTCGTCGCCCGGCTTTATCGCCTGCCCCACACCCGGCAGACGGTTGACGAAACGCTGGAAACGCTCGGCCTGACACATCGCCAGCATCAATTGTCCGGCGCCTTGTCCGGCGGCTGGAAGCAGCGCCTCGCCCTCGCCGCAGTGACCATGCACGATCCGAAACTCCTCCTGCTGGACGAGCCGACCGCCGGGGTTGATCCGCAGGCGCGGCGTGATTTCTGGGACGAGATCCACCACCTCTCCCTGAAGGGCATGACGGTTCTGGTATCGACCCACTACATGGACGAAGCCGAACGTTGCGACCGCATCGTCTATCTCGCCCATGGCGAAAAGATCATCGAAGGCAGGGTGCCGGATGTGATCGACCGCTCAGGCCTGCTGACCTTCCGCGGAGAAGGACAAGGCGTCCGGCGCCTCGCAGACGACATCAAGAATGAACCCGGCGTCGAACATGTCGCCTATTTCGGATCTGCACTTCACGTCAGCGGAAAGGACCGCGGCGCCATCCGGAAAGCCCTCGACATACATCAGGCACCTGACGTCAGCTGGAGCGAAGTCCGCACCAGCCTGGAAGATGCCTTCATCGCTCTCAGCACCGAGGCAGGCGAAGACAAGCGGGTGCATTCATGAACGGCCTGGTCCGCTCCCTTGGCCGCATCTGGGCGGTGTTCATGAAAGAGACGGTCCAGATCCGGCGGGACCGCCTGACCTTCGCCGTCATGTTCGGCATACCGATCATGCAGCTGATCCTGTTCGGCTATGCGATCAACATGAACCCCAAACACCTGCCCGCTGCGCTTCTGGTGGAGGAACAGACGCCGATTGTCCGCACCATGGTCCAGGCGCTGAGGACATCAGACTATTATGACTTCGTCATGCAGACCGATGACCCGCGCAAAACGGGTGACCTGCTCGCACGCGGTGAAGTGGCTTTCGTGGTTTCGGTCCCGGCGGGCTTTACCCGCAAGCTGGTGCGGGGCGAAAACCCGCAGATCCTGATCGAGGCAGACGCCACCGATCCCGCCGCCGCGTCAGGCGCTGTCGGCTTTGCGCAGACGATCCTGTCCAATGCCCTCCGGCATGATCTGAAAGGCCCGCTGGCCGGTCTTGCGGGCGGGCAACCGCCTTTCGAACTCGTCGTCCACCAGATGTACAATCCCGAAGCCAAGACCAGTTATAATATCGTGCCCGGCCTTCTGGGCGTGATCCTGACCATGACGCTGGTGATGATCACGGCCATCGCCATGACGCGCGAGTCCGAACAGGGCACGATTGAAAACCTGCTTGCCATGCCAGTACAGCCACTCGAAGTCATGCTGGGCAAGATCCTGCCTTATGTCGTGGTGGGTGCCGGACAGACAGCGCTGATCCTGATCGCGGCAAGGGTTCTCTTCGATGTACCTTTCGTCGGAAGCCTGTGGATCCTCCTGCTCGGCGTATCTGTTTTCGTGCTGGCGAACCTCGCGCTGGGATTCACCTTTTCGACCATCGCGCGGACCCAGATGCAGGCGATGCAGCTGACCTTCTTCTTCTTCCTGCCGTCCCTACTCCTGTCCGGCTTCATGTTCCCGTTTCGCGGCATGCCGGAATGGGCCCAGATGATTGGGGAAGTCCTGCCGCTGACCCATTTCCTGCGGATCGTGCGCGGCGTGATGCTGAAGGATACGAGCCTCGCCCAGCTGCAAAACCCGATCCTCGCGCTATGCCTGTTCACCGCTGTGGCGGTGTGTGTCGCCATGCTGCGTTATCGCCGAACACTCGACTAGGTCGTTTTATCCCTTGTACGGATGAAACTTTCCGTCCCGGCCACGCAGTGCCCGGCCTTCAGGTGTTTCGACAACATCGGACGATGCCGCATTCGCCTTGGACACCCCGCCCGGAATGTCGATCACATAATGGGGCAGCGCGAGACCGGACACGCGATCCCTTAGCGCGGAATAGAGGGCCTGCCCTTCCTCGACACTCACGCGGAAATGTCCGGTGCCCGGCGCAAGGTCCGGATGGTGCAGGTAATAGGGACGGATCCGCGCAGCCACGAGCGCTTGCATGAGGTCTGCCAGCGCCGCCACGTCATCATTCACGCCGCGCAGCAGAACAGACTGGGACACAAGCGGGAAGCCAGCATCAGCAAGGCGCGCAGCGGCGGCCTTCGTCTCTGGCGACAGCTCTTTCACATGATTGATATGGATGGAGACATAAACCGCCGCACCGTCCGCTTTCAGCGCCTGGACGAATTCAGAGCTAATCCGCGCAGGGTCCGCAACCGGCATGCGCGTGTGCCAGCGGATCACCTCGACATGAGGGATTGCCGCAATCGCCTGCGTCAGTGTTTTCACGCGCGCCGGGGACAACATGAACGGGTCCCCGCCCGTCAGGATCACTTCCCGAACGCCCGGCTGTGTACGGACATATTCAAGCGCGGCGTCCAGCTCAGCGGGTGCCAGCGTCTCGCCGATGCCCGGCCCCACCATTTCGCGGCGGAAGCAGAAGCGGCAATAGACCGGGCACACGGCGACCGGTTTCAGCAACACGCGGTCGGGATAACGGTGCACGATACCGGGCACCGGCGTATGCGCCGCATCGCCGATCGGATCGGCCAGTTCTTCCGGCGTCCGGACCAGTTCTTCGGGGCGAGGCACGAACATGCGCGCGATGGGGTCATCCGGATCGGACCGGTCGATGCGGTTCGCCAGGAACGGCGTCACCGCAATCGCATAATGGTCTGCGACAGGCGCCAGCGCGGCCACCTCATCCTCTGAGATCAACCCGGCCTCCTGCAGCGCCATTGGAGTGCTCAGCGGCCGGCTCATGTCTCCACCGGGGTCCACTGGACATCATGGATCGAACGCGCACCGGAGGCGAGCATCACGAGACGGTCAAACCCGAGCGCCACACCGCAGGCATTCGACATCCAGTCCAGCGCCTCAAGGAAATCCTCGTCGATCGGGTAGCGCTCCCCATAGAGGTCCTGCTTAAGGGCCATGTCCGCGTCGAAGCGCGCGCGCTGCTCCTCGGCATTGGTCAGCTCATTGAACCCGTTCGCAAGTTCCACGCCGCAAGCATAGAGCTCGAACCGTTCGGCAAAGCGCGGATCGTCCGGACAGGCACGGGCCAGCGCTGCCTCGCAAATCGGGTAGCGATGGAGCACCGTCAGGCGTTCGTCGCCGAGGGCCGGTTCGATCAGGGTGACGAGAACGGCCGAGAAAATGTCAGACCAGGAGGCGTCGTCCGGCACGCCCACACCGGCGTCCCGGGCGGCACGCAGAAATCCGTCCCGGTCATCCAGTAGTCCGTTTAAGTCCGCTTTAGCATAGCGTTGGAACGCCTCAGTCAGCGTCAGGTACTCCGGAGTCATGCCCGGATCGCAGCTCCGTCCCCGCCAGGTCAGCGCCTCATTCCCGGTCGCCGCAAGGGCCATCCGGCAAAGCATGACCGCGTCCCACATGACCTCTGTCAGGCGCGCGCCGGTGCGATACCACTCGATCATCGTGAACTCGGGCGAGTGAAGCAGGCCTTGCTCGCGGTTCCGGAACACCCTTGAAAAATCGACGATTTTCTCTTCACCCGCGGCCAGAAGCTTCTTGCAGGAGAACTCCGGCGAAGTGTGCAGGAAGAGCGGACTGACCTGCCCGTCATCCGTCCTGAATGCCGTTTCAAAGGCATGGAG
This sequence comes from uncultured Hyphomonas sp., assembly GCF_963678875.1. NCBI lineage: Bacteria > Pseudomonadati > Pseudomonadota > Alphaproteobacteria > Hyphomonadales > Hyphomonadaceae > Hyphomonas > uncultured Hyphomonas sp. The sequence goes on from NZ_OY787456.1 coordinate 2,152,490, forward strand.
ATGTGTCTCATTGCCCGGCGAGACCTGCAACGCCGCACATTCGACCTCCAGAAACCCCTCTTCCGCGAACCAGCCCGACAGCGCCCGGCGCACCTGCCCGCGCTGCAACAGGAACGGCCGGCGGTCCCTGTGCCGCGCCGGATGCCACCATTTCCCGTCAGTCATCTGCCCTGCCCAATGTCCGCAAGCGTCGAAATATGTGAACCGGCGCTTGGCGAAACACGCAAGTGCCGGTATGGCGGAGCCCGATCAAGCGCGCTGAAACGGTGCGCTCTATAGCACCGGCACAGGTCCGGGCAATTCGGGAACACATCATGGCCGTCGAAATCGCAGCAAACATCCGCCGGGGCAACATCATCGAGTATACCGACGGTCAGCTCTATTCCGTCCTCAAGGCTGAATCCTTCCGTCCAGGCAAAGGTACGCCGACCACCACGATCGAGATGCGCCGCATTTCGGACGGTATCAAGATCGTCAACACCTACAAGACGACGGACAAGCTGGAAAAGGCTTTCGTCGAGGATATCGGCCACACCTACCTCTATCAGGACGGCGACAACTACGTTTTCATGCACCCGGAAACGTTTGAGCAGGTCTATGTGGCTGGCACGATGCTGGGCGACAATGCGGCGTTCCTGCAGGAAAACATGGAAGTGAGCCTGCAGATCTTCAACGGCGACCCGGTCTCGGCGACCCTCCCGGCCCGTATCACGGCAACGATCGCGGAAACCGAACCGGTTGTAAAAGGCCAGACGGCCTCCAGCAGCTACAAGCCGGCCATCCTGGACAATGGCGTCCGTGTGATGGTGCCGCCGCACATCGATGCCGGCACCCGGATCGTCGTGAACACGGAAGACAACACCTATCTGGAACGCGCCAAGGACTAAGCCTCCAGCGCTCCATTCAGATCAAGCAAGTGCCGGCCCCTGTGCCGGCACTTTTCGTTTGCGCCGGGAGTTCTGCCGCGGGTGAGCATAATTGACTCGTACATAAGAAAAGAACAAAATAGGAACAAATGGATATTGCGACCCTCAAAGCCAGCGGCCTGATCCGGCCTGTCACAGCTGCCCCGGCGCAGCCAGACGCCTTCCCTTACGGGCTGGGCGTCCATGGCCTGCATGAGGTTGCAGAGACGGCTTATGGCCACCGGGCCGCGGTGACGGGCTTCGTCCTCGGCATGCTGCACCCGACGCAGAAAGGCGCCTGCCTGTGGGTCTGCCAGACAAGCGCTTCCCGGGATTCCGGGCACATCCCCGCAGCGTCCCTGCAACAGATGACGGGCGGACGGGAACCACGGCTCTGCATCGTCGCGCACAAGTCCGCCGAGGCCCTCTGGAGTGCCGAAGAAGGCATCATGTCCGGCGCCGTCCGTCATGTCGTGGTCGAGCTTGGAGAGGCGGACTTTACCGCGACACGCCGTCTGGCGCTGGCATCCGAGAAGCATGGCGTCCCGGTCACCCTCCTGCTGCCGCACACCTGCAGCGGCGCGACGGCCGCCACCACCCGCTGGCGGGTCGGCACACAGCTTTCGGCGCCGAACCGTCACGATCCCCGCGCGCCCGGCCAGCCGCGCTACCGCGCCGTGCTGGAACGCTGCCGCACCGCCCCTGCCGCCGTGGGGCAGGCTTTTGATCTTGAGTGGAATGATGAGACGCTATCTCTCCATATGGTTTCCGGAATGGCCGCTGGACCGGCTGCGCCGCGCACGGCGCCGTCCTTCGCCTCAAGACACGGACACCAGCGCAGGGCCGGCTGAGCCGCAGCCCTTTGTTCTTTATGAGAAATCTACCCACGGGCTGGCCGTCGCCGCTGCGAATGGGCCCGCCATGGCAGTGGGCATCCATGCCGGGCTGAGCCTCAAGGATGCCCGCAGCGCGCTGCCGGGCCTGCTGACCGAGCAGATCGACCGGGAGAGCGATACCGCCGCCCTGCTGGCACTCGCCGACTGGATGGTTCGCTTCTCTCCCCTCGTCTGCACGGATGGCGCCGATGGCCTGCTGCTGGAAACGACGGGCTGCGACCACCTTTTCGGCGGCGAGGCCGGCATGGCGGCGGCTCTGTCGGCGCGGGTGTCGCAGGCGGGCTATGGCCACCGTCTGGCCTTTGCGGGCACGCCCGGTGCGGCCTGGGCGCTGGCGCGTACGGTGGCGGAGGACGGGGCGCCGGTGATCCTGCCGCCGGGGGCGGAGCGGAGCGGGCTGGCGACGCTTCCGGTGCGGGCGCTGCGGCTGTCCGGCACCGTTCTGACCCTGCTGCGCCGCTTCGGCCTGACGCGGATCGGGCAGCTCTACAGCATTGACCGAAAAGCACTTTCCCGGCGCTTCCAGTCGCGTGAGGCGGTGGAGGCGGTGATGCTGCGGCTGGATCAGGCGCTGGGCGTGCGGGCCGAGCCGTTTGCGCCGTTGCGGGCGCCGCTGGACTATGCCGCGCGCCTGCCCTGCCCGGAGCCGCTGAGCGACAGCGCCGGGATCAGCGAGGGCCTCGCCCGCCTGACGGAGGAATTGTGCGCGAAGCTGTCGGCGCACGGCCTCGGCGCGCAAGGCTTTGTTTTTCATGTGTTTCGTTCCGATGGCGAGACGCGCAGCCTGACCGTCAATATGGCCCGGCCCGTGCGCAAACCGGCCCACATCCTGCGCCTTTTCCGGGAGCGGCTGGACCGGATCGACCCCGGTTTCGGCATCGATCTGTTGCTGCTGGAGGCCGTGCGCACCGCCCCCATGGAAGCCGGTAGCCAGCCATTATCGGCTGATCTTGCCATGACTATAACGGACTTGGGGCTGCTTTCCGCGCTCTCTGACCGGATCCAGGCACGACTAGGCGAGGGCCGCGTCATGATCATCCAGCCGGAAGCCCGCCATCCGCCGGACATGGCCGAGCGGCGCGTGCCTTTCACCGGCCAAATGCCCGCTGACACCCCGCCGCCCCCCGACACGCTGCCGGGCCTGCGCCCCATCCGCATGCTGGACCGGCCGGAGCCGATCGATGCAGTCGCCGAGGTGCCGGACGGGCCACCGCTGCGCTTCGTCTGGCGCCGGGTGGTGCGCCGCGTGGTGAAGGCCGACGGGCCGGAGCGGATCGCGCCGGAATGGTGGACCCATCTGCCGACACCCGGCAGCGGCGCGCAGGCCATGCCCCGCGCGCGGGACTATTACCGCGTCGAGGACGAGCACGGGCACCGTTACTGGATCTTCCGTGAAGGCCTCTATGATGACGGGCGCGGCAGTCATCCAGACTGGTTCCTGCAGGGGCTGCTGGCATGACCGGTTATGCCGAACTCGCCGTGACGACGAACTTCTCCTTCCTGCGGGGGGCGAGCCATGGCGCCGAACTGGTGCAGCGGGCGGCCGAGCTGGGCCTGTCGGCGATTGGTGTCGCGGACCGCAACACGCTGGCGGGCGTCGTGCGGGCGCATACCGCCGCGAAGGAGGCCGGACTGAAGCTGCTGGTCGGCGCGCGGCTGGTGCCGCTGGAGGGACCGGAAATCCTCGCCTACCCGATGGACCGGACCGCCTATGGCCGCCTGTCGCGCCTCCTGTCCGAGGGCAAGATGAAGCCGGACGTGCCGAAGGGCGAATGTCATCTGACGCTGAAGACCATCCTTGCCGCCAGCGAGGACCAGGTACTGATCGTCATGCCGCCTGCCGTTCCGCCTGCGGAGTTTGCCGAAGCGCTGCGCGAGATCGCCGCTACCGCGCCGGGGCGCACTTACCTTGCCGCGCGTTACACCTATTCCGGCCGCAACCGAGAGCGTATCGCCCGGCTGGAGGAAATCGCCGCCAATGCCGGCGTGCCGATGGTCGCCACGAATGATGTGCTCTACCACGCGCCGGACCGCCGCCCCCTGCAGGACGTGCTGACCTGTATCCGCGAACACTGCACCATCGACACCGCAGGCTACCGGCTGGAAGCGAACGCGGAACGCCACCTGAAGAGCCCCGCCGAAATGGCCCGCCTGTTTCAGGGCTTCGAGGCTGCCATCGAACAGACGCAGGCAATCGCGGACCGCTGCCAGTTCAGCCTGGACGAACTGGCCTATGAATATCCGGACGAGCCTGTTCCTTCCGGTGCAACGCCGCAAAGCCATCTGACGAAACTGACCTGGAAGGGCGCGGAGACCCGCTATCCGGACGGCATTCCCGAACAGGTCTCCCGGCAGCTGGAAGAAGAACTCGCCCTGATCGAGGAGCTGTCCTACGCGCCCTACTTCCTGACCGTGCATGACATCGTCGCCTGGGCGCGCAGCAAGGGCATTCTCTGCCAGGGGCGCGGCTCTGCAGCGAACTCTGCTGTCTGTTATTGCCTTGGCATCACCAGCGTCGACCCGACGCTGACCAAGCTGCTCTTCGCACGCTTCCTGTCACGGGAACGGCGGGAGCCGCCGGACATCGATGTCGATTTCGAGCACGAGCGCCGAGAGGAAGTCATCCAGTATGTCTACGGACGGTATGGCCGCCACCGCGCCGCCCTGACGGCGACGGTGATTTCCTACCGCTCACGCTCCGCCGTGCGCGAAGTCTGCAAGGCGCTCGGCCTCAGCGAGGACATTTCCAGCGCGCTGGCCAATGGCGTCTGGGGCAGCTGGAACGATGCCATGCCGGACAAGCGCATTGTCGAGGCGGGGCTGGACCCGCGCAGTCCGCTGATCCGCCGCGCCATCCTGCTGACCCGCCAGCTGATCGGGTTCCCGCGCCACCTGTCCCAGCATGTCGGCGGCTTCGTGCTGACACAGGGGCCGCTTACCGAGACCGTGCCCATCGGCAATGCGGCGATGGACAAGCGCACCTTCATCGAATGGGACAAGGACGACATCAACGCGCTCGGCATCATGAAGGTGGATGTGCTGGCGCTGGGCATGCTGACCTGCATCCGCAAGGCGTTCGACATGCTGGAAAGCCACAAGGGCATCCACCACACGCTGGCCAGCATTCCGGCGGACGACCAGCCGACCTATGACATGCTGTGCCGGGCCGACAGTGTCGGTGTGTTCCAGGTAGAGAGCCGGGCGCAGATGGCGATGCTGCCACGCCTGCGCCCGCGCGTGTTCTATGATCTCGTGATCGAAGTCGCCATCGTGCGCCCCGGCCCGATCCAGGGGAACATGGTGCACCCCTACCTGCGTCGCCGGAACGGGACGGAGCCTGTGCGTTTCCCGAGCCCCGCGCCGGAGCACGGCCCGCCGGACGAACTGGAACAGATCCTGGCGCGTACCAAGGGCGTGCCCCTGTTCCAGGAGCAGGCGATGCAGATCGCCATCGACGCGGCGAAGTTCACGCCCGACGAAGCCAATGGCCTGCGCCGCGCCATGGCGACGTTCCGTCACCTCGGCACGATCCATAATTATGAGGAGATGCTGGTCTCCCGTCTGATCGAACGCGGCTATGACCCGGTGTTTGCCCGGTCCTGCTATGAGCAGATCAAGGGCTTTGGCGAATACGGCTTCCCGGAAAGCCATGCGGCTTCCTTCGCGCTGTTGGTCTATGTGTCCTCCTGGCTGAAATGTCACCACCCGGACATTTTCTGCGCGGCCATCCTGAACAGCCAACCCATGGGGTTCTATGCCCCGGCCCAGCTGGCGCGGGATGCGCAGGAGCACGGCATCGAAATCCGCCCGGTAGATGTGAACCATTCCGACTGGGACAACACGCTGGAACCGATGGAGGGGAACTCGGGTCTGTTCGCCGTGCGCCTCGGTTTCCGGCAGGTTGACGGGCTGAGACAGACCGACATGGAGCAGCTGATGCAGCACCGGGGCAGCGGTTATGCCAGCCCGGACGCGCTGACCCGCCGGGCGCGGCTGACGCGCGCCGTGCTGGAACGGCTGGCGGCGGCGGATGCCTTCCGCTCCATGGGCCTGTCGCGGCGCGATGCCCTGTGGAAGATCCGCGGCGATGCGCCGGGCCATGCCTTGCCGCTGTTCGCGGCGGCCGACCTTGCCGAACAGGGCGCGGAGGCGGATGTGGAGCTCCCACAGGTTCCGCCCTCGGAGCATGTGCTGCAGGATTACCAGACATACCGCATGTCACTGAAGGGCCATCCGATGCACTTCCTGCGGAATGCGCATACGCGGCGGGGCATCGTTTCCACCGCCGAAGCGACCGGGCGGCAGAATGGCCAGCGGGTGGAAACGTCCGGCCTCGTGCTGGTGCGCCAGCGGCCCGGCTCGGCCAGCGGCGTTGTCTTCGTCACGCTGGAGGATGAGACGGGAATTGCGAACCTCGTCGTTTGGCCGCGTGTGCTGGAGCGGTTCCGTCCGGTCGTGATGCGCGCGCGCATCCTGCACGTGGTCGGCCGGGTCCAGTCTGCCGACAACGTCACCCATATTGTCGCCGAGCGGCTGATCGACTGTACGGAGGACCTGTCCCTGCTTTCGGAAGACGTGCTCCGCGATCCGCTGAATGGCGTGCTGGCCCGGCCCGACGAGGTCCGCCGGCCCGTGGCGCCGCGCAAGGGACCGGCCGGACGCCCCTCCGGCGGACGCCATCCGCGCAATGTCCGCGTCATCCCGCCAAGCCGCGATTTTCACTAGGCGCGCCACCGCGTCGGGCCCGTTTTGGTAGCAGTCCTGCCGACTGGCACGCCCCGAAACGGGTGCGACATTTCGAAACGATTTTTGCGACTAATTCTCATTTACTTGCTGGACCAAGGCCGATATTGCGAATGAGTTGCAAAATCGGAGACGGGTATGAGACTGAAGACACACACCGCCATAGGCATCGCCCTGCTGTTCGGGGCGCTTCCTGCCATTGCGCAGGAAACTGGTGCAAATGCTGTACAGTCCGAGGCGGTGGAGCTGGACGCGATCGACATCGAAGACACACGCGCGCCAATGCCTGCCTATCGCGGTTTCATCGCCGAAGACAGCGGTCTGTCGATCATCGACAAGGAATCCCTGACAGGCCTGGAAGATGGTTCCGGCGACGCCATGGATGCCCTGCGCCTGATGCCGAACGTCAATTTCGACGTGAACCATTCCAGCGCCGACCGGGACAGCCTGCTGGACCTGCGCCCGGCCGATATCTCCATCTCCGGCGGCCAGACCTATGACAACGCGTTCCGCATCGACGGCGTCGGCGTGAACAGCGTGATGGATGTGTCCGGAGACAATCCGCAGAGCATCTTCGATGTCGCGGGCGCCTCGGCGCAGTCGATCTTCCTCGACCCGTCTCTGATCGGCAGCATCGAGCTGCGCGATTCCAACATCTCGGCCCGTTATGGCGAGTTCTCGGGCGGTGTCGTCGATGTCGGCATCCGAGATCCCGGCGAGGCGTTCGGCTTCAGCCTGCGCTACGGCTATGAGAACGACGAGATGCTGGACTACATCACCGATGACGATGCCGACCTCAGCCTCGCCGATCCGCCGCCGGAGTTCACCAAGTGGCGCGTGCATGGTACGGTCGACGCACCGGTGAATGACAAGCTGCGGCTGCTTTTCGGATTCGGCCGTACCGTGTCGGATGTGACCTATCCGGTCAGCGCGAGCTACGGCGACAATTTCCGCGGCTTCCAGTCGACCTCCGACAACTATCTCGTCAAAGGCATCTATGATTTCTCCGACACGCTGCGCCTGACCAGCAGCCTGGTCTACAGCCCGTATGAGAGCGAGTCCGCCGCAGCGGCCGGCATCAACAATCTCGTCACCAGCAAAGGCGGCGGCTTGACCTTCAAAACGGAACTCGATGGGCAGAATGGCGAGTTGGACTGGCTGGTCCGCGCATCCTATGTCGACTCCGACGCCAGCCGGGAGGCGCCGGGAGTCCAGTACAACTGGAGCTCCGCCGCACCGAGCATCGACTTCTGTTCCGGCAGCAGCTGTACAACCGGCGGCATCGGCAATCTCGACCAGACCCAGCGCGACTATGCGCTGGAGGGCGAAGCGAGCCATCCGCTGTTCGGCGGGACGTTCGATTTCGGCGGAACCATCTCCTATGTCGACGCCCACAAGGGCCGCGAACAGGACCTGCAACTGTATTCGCGCGGCATCTATGATCCGGACACGGTCTGCGCCGACCCGACAGAGGCGTCCTGTATCGATGGTGAAATTGCAGCAACTCAGTACAATCTGTATCCGGGGTTCTCTTCCGACGCAGAGATCCTGCAGGGCGCTGTCTGGGCGGAACAGGCAAACAGCTTCGGCCCGGTAGACGTCCGCGCGGGCCTGCGCGTGTCGGGGGATGACTACCTGAAAAACACAAACGTCGCACCGCGTCTCAGCGCGGTCTGGAATATCCGGGACGATGTGCAGCTGACGGCTGGTGCGAACCGCTACTACACGCGGAACCTGCTTGCCTATGCCATCAGCGAAGACGAGCCGGACTCGTATCTCTACCGCCGCACGGGCACCTCGGAGGGAACTGATCTTGTCTTCAGCCCGGACGATTGGAGCCTTTACCGCTGGAGCATCCTGACCAGCTATTATGATGCGGAGCTCGACACACCGTATTCTGACGAAGCGACGCTCGCGCTGACCTTTCCGGCCTTCCAAAACCTGAACGGCATTGGACGGTTGAAGGCCGTTCAGCGCTGGCACCGCGACCAGATTCTCGCCCGTCCGACAGAAACGATCGAACAAATTGACGACGATGGCGTGCCCTATACCCGCCGCGTTCGCTATCCCTCCAATGAAGGCAAGACCAATTATGTCGGCCTCTCGGCGGAATGGGTCGGCACGTGGAAGAACACATCCTTCACGCTCAACGCGGCTTGGTCGGAAACCTACAACAATGCCGACGATGAAGGTGAGTATTTCGACGAATACGATCCGGAAGAACTCCTGGAGGATTTCATCTACTACCAGGGTCAGATCATGCCGAAGTCGCAGCTTCAGGACGAAGCGTATCGTGAGAACTTCGCAACACCCTTCACGGCGAACGCCGCTGTCCGCTCGACCTGGCTCGACGAGGCGCTGGACACGACGCTCTGGCTCTACTGGAAGGACGAGTATGAGACGATTGGCGACACGAGAGAAAACATAACCATCGATGGTTCTTCTTACGACGTCTACGATATTGTGACCCGCGACGCCTCCATGCGGGTGGACCTCAACGCCACCTATACGATCCCGGAATTCAGCCGGGGCCGGGTGCAGCTGGAAGCGCGGGTATCAAACCTCTTCAGCAACCTGCCGCATACGGATGTCACTGACAGGGACCCGTACCAGCTCGGCCGCGCAGTCTGGCTGGGTATCAATTACGTTTACTAGGATCGAACCTGCCCGAGACAAAGCACCCGGCCGGCGCCAAGCTGGCCAGGTGCTTTCATTTCAGCGAATAGCGCATTTCCGTGCGGTAAGTCCGGGTCGTCCAGTCCGCCTGCTCCGGCGCGGATGGATAAGGCTCCGCCGAGCGCAACTGGCTGAGGGCCGCCTTGTCGAGCCGGCGGCTACCGGATGACTCCAGCAGGCGGCACTTCACGATCTGCCCATCCCGCCCGATGATGAATTCCACACCGACGTTTCCTTCCTCGCCCCGCATCCGCGCGGCCGTCGGGAAGGTCTTGAATTTCGCAAGGTGCCCCAGCACGATGCCATCATAACTGACCAGCATGGCCTGATAGCCTGCCTCCGACGTCTCGCCGTCCGTATCCACATCATTGTCAGCGGATGTTCCCGTCTGCCCGGAATTTCCCGCGACAGCCGCCGGCTGGATCACGGTTTCGGCAGGCTCAGACTCCGTTGGCTCGACCGGCTCGGCGTGGATTTCCGGTTCAGGTGCCGGCGGAGGCTCCACCACCGGCTCAGGCGGTGTTTGCCGGGGCTTCGGTTTCGGCTCGGGCTCTGGCTGAGGCAACGTCTCCTGCGGCGGCTCCGGAACGTCCAGCGCCGCGGTTTCAACAGGTTGCCCGGCCGAGGCGCCGCGGGACCCCAGCGCCACGCGGAGCGATGCCTTGTCGACAGAGACTGGCTCCTGCCCCGACAGGTAGACCAACGCCCCGCCCGCGCCGGCGAGATGCATGACGCCCGAAGCCGCGACCAGCAAGATGAAGGGCGACACGCGGCTCATTCGGCGCGCTTCTCCGTGGAGATTTCAACCGCTTTTGCCCCCGCCTCCGTCGCCACATCCATGGCATCGATCAGGCGTTGCGAGCTGGCTGCAGCATCGATGGCAATCACGAGCGCCTGATCGTCATTCCCTTCAAGCGCCCGGACGAGCGCCTGACGGACCGCGGCGGCATTTTCATATGACTGGCCATCCAGACCCCAGGCACCACCTTCCGTTTCAGGCGGCTGCAGCACCAGCGCTTCGCGCTCGCTGGGCGTGGCGGAACTCGCCTCCGGCAGATCCACCGTCACGGCATACTGCGCCGCGTTTGCCGTGAGCAACAGGAAGACGATCAGCATGAAGACGACATCAATCAACGGCGTCAGGTTCGGCTGGACATTCTCGTCCGCAACATCGTCCGGCACGGCATGGATCATGGCCGCTCGTCCTGCATGTCGGCCGCGAGCGACAGGCTGGTCAGCAAGGCTGCAGCGTCCGCCATCCGGTAGCGGATCCGGGAACGGAACCAGGCATGGCACACAAGGCATGGTACGGCGATCACCAGACCGATCACCGTCGGGATCATGGCCTGCCACAGACCGCCAGCCACAATGCCGGGCTCAACCGGGCCGCTCGTGCCTTCCAGCGCCTGGAAAGCGACCATCAGGCCGATCACTGTGCCGAGCAGGCCCAACAGCGGCGCTAGCCCTGCAATCGTCGTCAGACCGGTCAGGCGGCGCGACAGCTCCCGCCCGGCGGCCTGCAGCTCCAGGCTCGCAGCCTCTTCGCGCAGGTGTTTGTCTGCATGCAGATTTTCGTTCAGAACTCCGGCAGCAGCTGCGTAGAATGGACGCGCCGCTTCTACCTCGGCAAGCGCGGCTGCCGCCCCCTTTTCCGTCGCGATACGCCGGACAGACTGCTCCGCCTGGCGGCCAAGGCCCTTCAGGCTCAACAGCGCCAGAGCCCTGTCGGCAATCAGGGCCAGCGCAATGATAGAACAGGCAAACAGCGGCACCAGAACGATGCCAGCTGGCTGCATGAGAACGGTCAGGAGATCAGACATGGGTAAGGATCACAGGGTTTCGAGATAGGCTACCAGCGCGTCCCGCTCATCGGAGGTCAGGTTCAGCTTCGGCAGCAATTCGCTGGTTTCCGGGAACAGAGGATCGTTCTCCATGCCGGGGCGCGGACGCGGCCGGGCGCCGCCGGCATTGTAGAGGTTCACGATGCCCCGAAGGCTTGGGAACAGGCCGTTATGCATGTACGGCCCTGTGCGGCGGACATGGCGCAGGCTGGGCGTCTTGAACTCCCCCACCGCGTCAGGCTCTTCGGTAAGCGCATAGCGGCCAAAATCCTCGTACTTCCGGCCGTAATAGGTCAGCCCGATATTGTGGAACTCGTCATCGGTCAGGCGCGAACCGGAATGGCAGGTCATGCAGCGTGCCTTGGTACGGTACAGGTGCAGGCCGAACAGTTCCTGATCGGTGAACCGGTCCCGGTCACCTTCGAGGAAGAGATCGAACTTCGTGCGCCGTGTCAGCGTGCGCTCATAGGCGGCAAGCGCTGCGGTGACGTCTGCCATGGCGACGGTGTCTTCGCCGGTGACCTGCTGGAATCGTTTCGCATAGTCCGGGTCGGTATTCAGGGTCTCGATCAGCGCGGCCTGCGTCTCCGCCATCTCGATGGGGTTGGAGATCGGCATCATGGCCTGATGCTCCAGGCTCATCGCGGCGCCGTCCCACATGAAGACCGGCTGGTCCGCCTTGTCGAGCAGGGTCGGCGCGTTGCGCCTGCCTTGCTGGCGGTCGTGGCCGACCGAAGACCGGATGCCATCGGTGAAGGCGAGGTCCGGATGGTGGCAGGAGGCGCAGGCGATCTGTCCGGATGCGCTGAGGATCGGATCAAAGAAGAGCGCTTCGCCCAGCCGCGCCATGGGCGTTGCTTCGGCAGCGAGCGGCCGGTCCAGCAGGGCCATTTCCTCGAATGGCGTGTCGTTCGTCGTCTCCACAGCGGGCCACGCTTCGACGGGGCCGGCATAAGCGTCCCGCAGGGCAGCTCCTTCAGCGCAGACCTGAGGACCGCAGCCGAGATCCGCCCCGGAGGCAGGTTCCGGCGCTTCAGCTGCCTTACAGGATACCGCCAACAGGCAGCCCACGGCCAGGAGCGCGGCGCGGAATATCCCGGCTGGAGCCGGCGATTTGGGCTGCGTGAGGGACATTCCCGGCAATACTTTCTTTATGATGCGCTATATTATCAATAATGATAATCATTCTCATAATAGCTTCCCGTGTCACCAGCAACAATCGTCGCAGAGTCTTTGCAGCTGCTGTAGCCGCGCCAGCACACGAAATGCAGCTTGCAGCGACGGAAACCGGCTCCCCTGCCGTTCAAGAGAGAAATCAGCTCATTGAATGCGTGAATTTAGATGGCACGAAAGAAATCGTCCTCGCGGTGGGGTCTCATCGCACTTGTTGCAGCAGCGGCCGCCATTGGCGTGTACGTCTTCGTCTCTGCGTCCTCGGACGGCGATGAACAGGCGCTCCAGACCGAAATCGTCACGCGGGGCGATATCGAAGTCACCATCTCCGCGGCCGGCAAGATCGCGCCGAAGGAGGAAGTCGCCGTCGGGGCGCAGGTGTCCGGTCAGCTGGAGACGCTGTATGTCGATGTCGGCGACACGGTGGAGGCTGGCGACCTGCTGGCCCAGATCGACGCGACCATCGCCACGACGGGCGTGGAAGCCAACCGCGCCCAGCTGAAAGAACTGCACGCCAGCCGGAAGCAACAGCAGGCCACGCTGGAACTCGTGAAGTCCCAGTCCGAGCGCGCGGCCATGCTTTACGAAGCCGATGCCATGGCCAGGGCGGACTATGAGGCGGCGATAGCGGACTACGAGATAGCCCAGGGCAAACTTGAAGCGATCGACGCGCAGATCGAACGACAGAGCTCCACCCTCCAGGCAGACCTTGCCTCTCTGGAGTTCACCAAGATCTACGCCCCGATCTCCGGAACGGTCGTGTCGCTGGAGGCCGTCGAAGGCCAGACGCTGAACGCCAACCAGACCGCGCCGACGATCCTGACCATCGCCGACCTGACGACGATGACGGTCGAGACGGACGTCTCCGAAGCGGACGTGCTGCGTATCACCAAGGACCAGCCCGCCTGGTTCACGACGCTCGGCGATTCCGAATACCGCTGGGAGACCAGCGTCCGGCAAGTGCTACCGACGCCGGAAGTGCTGAACGATGTCGTGCTCTACAAGGCCCTGCTCGATGTGGACAATCCGGAAGGCCGTCTGCGCACGGAAATGACGGCGCAGGTCTTCTTCGTCGTCGGCTCTGCGAAAAATGCCGTTCTCGTCCCCGTCTCTGCGCTTCAGACGCCGCCGCAGCGCCGGAGCAGAACGGATGCTGCAGCCGTCAAAGGACCACCGCCGATGCCAGCCGGTTTCCAAGCCGCGCGGGATGCCAATCCGGAAGCAGATACCGCCCTGGTCATGGTGCTGGGCAGCGATGGCGAGCCTGTGCCCCGCCCCATTCTCACCGGCCTGCGCACCCGCACCCAGGCCGAAGTGCTCTACGGACTTTCTCCCGGCGATACGGTCGTTTCAGGCAATGTTGCGCCCAAACAGGTGTCCAGTGGCCAACGCCAACGGATGGGTCCGCCGCCCATGATGGGCCGCTAGGAGCTGCCCGATGACCTCCACGCTCATCAGCCTTCAGGGAGTGAAGCGCTATTTCGGCGCGGGCGATACGGAAGTGCGCGCTCTGGACGGCGTCACGCTGGACATTCATGCCGGTGAGTTCGTCGCCATTGTCGGCCAGTCCGGTTCGGGCAAGTCGACGATGATGAATATCCTCGGCTGCCTCGACCGGCCGACCGACGGCACCTATCAGGTCTGCGGACAGGACGTGGCGGACCTCGACGCCGATGAACTCGCCACCATGCGGCGCGAGACGTTCGGCTTCATCTTCCAGCGCTACAATTTGCTGGCCAGTGTCTCGGCCTCCGAGAATGTCGAAATCCCTGCGGTCTATGCCGGCCTCAGCCATGCCGAACGCCAGGATCGGGCTGACACGCTCCTCACCCGCCTCGGACTTGGCGAGCGTCTGGACCACAAACCGAACCAACTTTCCGGCGGACAGCAACAACGCGTGGCGGTGGCCCGGGCCCTGATCAACGATGCAGAAGTCATCCTCGCCGACGAACCGACGGGTGCTCTCGATTCCGGTTCAAGTGAAGAACTGCTCGGCCTGCTCGAAGAGCTGCATGAAGCCGGACGCACGATTATCCTGATCACGCACGACCCGAAGGTGGCTGCACGCGCCAAACGCGTGATCGAACTGAAAGACGGGCGCGTCGTATCCGATGTCGGTTCGGGTGACATCATCCCCCCTTCCCCGGAAACCGGCAGGCAGAGACGCAAGGGTCCATCCCTCGCCTCGCAAAGCGTCGAGTCTGTCAAAATGGCGTTCCGGTCGCTGCGGGCGAACCTGTTCCGGACGGCCCTGACCCTGCTTGGCGTCGTAATCGGTGTGGCCGCCGTTGTCGCCATGCTGGCGATCGGACAGGGCAGCCAGCAGCAGGTCATGGCCCGGTTCGAATCCATGGGATCGAACCTCCTCTTCGTGCGCCCCGGCGCGCCCGGTACGCGTGTGCGGGGTGACGCGATCGCGACCCTCACGCTGGCCGACGCCGATGCGCTGAATGAGCTGGACAATGTCCTCGCCGCAGTTCCTTCCCGGTCCAGCTCCGCGACCCTGCGCGTGGGCAGCAATGATTACAGCACGTCTGTTGAAGGCGTTTCAGCGGGCTGGCCCATCGCCCAGAACCGCGGCCTGCTCCATGGCAGCTTCTTCACCGAAGATGACCTCGACCGGCGCGTCGGCGTCGTCGTGCTCGGCACCACAACCGCTGGCAATCTCTTCGACAATGTTCAGGATGCAGTCGGCCAATACATTTTCCTTGGCGGAGCCCCGTTTGAAGTGGCCGGTATTCTGGAAGAAAAAGGGGCTTCGTCCTGGGGGCAGGACCAGGACGATGTCGCGCTGGTGCCGATCACGACAGGCATGATGCGACTGTTTGGCCAGAACTATTTGTCCTCGATAACCATTGCCGTCGACGACACCGACCGCATCGGCGAAACGGAAACGGCGGCGAAAGACCTTTTGCTCACCCGTCATGGCACGGAGGATTTCCAGCTGCGCAATACCGCTTCCATTCTGGAGTCGGTACAGGAAACACAAAACTCCTTCTCCATCCTGCTTGGCTCGGTCGCGTCCATTTCCCTTCTGGTCGGCGGCATCGGCGTGATGAACATCATGCTCGTCAGCGTGTCAGAGCGCACGCGGGAGATCGGCGTGCGAATGGCCACCGGCGCCCGCCGGTCTGACATCATGAGCCAGTTCCTGATCGAATCCCTTGTCGTGGGCGGCCTCGGCGGCATTGCCGGTATCCTGATCGGCTTCGGTGTCTGCTTCCTGCTGGACGCCAATGGCATGCCCGTCGCCGTCACGCTGACGCCCGCCGCACTCGCCTTCACATCGGCCATGGCAACCGGTCTGGTTTTCGGACTGTTGCCTGCCCGCAAGGCTGCGCACCTCGACCCGGTCGCAGCCCTCGCATCGGAGTAATTCATGATCAGGAAGATCACCCTTTCCGCCTCCATGCTCGCGCTGACGGCCTGCGTCTCCCTTGCTCCGCAGACGGATACGACGGTGCATGGCATGTCCCTGCCCGCTGCATATGACAACAGCGCAGAACTGGCCGGTGCCCGGTCTGTGGAAGCCGACTGGTGGTCGGCCTTCGGGTCTGAAAATCTCGATGCGCTGGTTGCTGACGCCCTTGCCGCAAACCAGACACTGGCCGGTGGCCTGGCCAATGTGGATGCAGCGCGCGCAGCCCTGAAAGTGTCAAATGCGTCCCTGCTGCCACAAGCCAGCGCCAGCCTGTCCGCCTCAAGCGACACGGAGAGGGGCCTCGACGATGTCAGCTCTTCCGGCCGCCTGTCCGCCTCCTATGAACTCGACCTGTTCGGCGCCAACGCGGCAAGCCGCGCAGCTTCCGAGGCGAGCCTCAGAGCGACTGAATATTCCCAGCTCACTCTGGAGCTGACCGTACAATCGGATGTCGCCTCCACCTATTTCAATCTGCTTGCCACGCGGGAGCAGCTGGAGGTCGCACGCCGGAATCTCGAAATATCGGAACGCATCTTCGAGATCGTGGAAGTGCGCTACAAGGCCGGGGCCATTTCCGGGTTTGACGTTTCAAGCCAGCGGGCACAACTCGCCAATGCCCGGGCACGCATCCCGCAGCTCGAGTCCCAGATTGTCAGCCTTCAGACCTCTCTGGCGATCCTGCTTGGCCAGGTTCCGCAGGACTACTCCGCTCCGGATGAGCCCATTCTCGCCCTCGAGCTGCCGCTGGCGGACCCGAGCCTGCCATCTGACCTTCTGCTGCGGCGTCCAGACCTGCTGCAGGAAGAAGCGAACCTCAGAGGCGCCGACGCCAACGTGACGGTTGCCCGCGCCGCTTTCCTGCCGGGCATCGATGTCGGGGCGGCCCTGTCCAGCGTTCTCAGCGGCGGCGGGGACCTGACCGGGTCGATCTCCGCATCGCTGGCGCAGACCATCTTCTCCGGCGGCCGCCTCGAAGGACAGCTGGAGAGCGCCGAGGCTCGACGCGAGGCACAGCTGGCGAGCTATCGCGGCGCAATTCTCAATGCGCTGCGTGATGTCGATGTCAGCCTGGCGTCGATCGAAGCGGATGCCCGCCGGGAGGAGCAGCTTCTGGTGGCGCGCGATGCGTCACAGGACGCGCTGGACGCGGCGGAGCTGCGCTACCGGGCAGGAACGGATGACCTGACCAGCCTGCTGACCGCCCAGCAATCCTATTTCACCGCCTCCGACAGCTACGTGCAGGGCCGCCTCAACCGGCTGACGTCTGCGCTGAACCTGTATGTGGCGCTCGGCGGCGGTTACTAGGCTGCAGGACACGCCCCGATAATAATTGACATTCCATATGCCACTTCCCTAGGCTCTCCGAAAAGCATGATCGGAGGCGGTCGGAAAAGCAATTTTCACGCAGTTTCCTCCGCAGTGGAAACCTTTCCTCAAGGCCGATCCTGCTTATTTTGAGTGTTTGTGTGCGGGCGCAATGACCGAAAGCCAGACTGGCTTCGGGGCCCGGCAGCATTGGCAGGAAACAAGACATGGCGACAGACCAGACCACGCAGGACGAAACCCACGTCTCCGATGGCCGCAGACTGAGGTCTGAACGCAACCGGCAGAAGATCGTCACAGCAATGATGGAGCTGGTCCGCGAGGGCGACTACGACCCGAGCGTTGCCAGCATTGCGGAACGCGCCGGCGTGGGTCTGCGCACCGTGTTCCGCCATTTTGACGACGTCGACACGCTCTACCGCGAAATGTCGGGCCAGATGGAAGCGCGCATCCTGCCGGAAATCGCCAAGCCGCTGACTGCGGAAGCCTGGCAGGACCGCGTCAAGGAGATGATGGCCCGCCGCATCCGCATCTTCGAGGATATCATGCCCGTCCGGATCTGCGCGCGTGTCAGGCGCTTCCGGTCCGAATTCCTGATGGCGAACCACAAGCGGTTTGTCGCGCATGAGACTGCCGCGCTTTCTCTCGCCCTTCCCAAGGAAGTGCTGCAGAACGAACCGCTCAAACTCGCATTCGACGTCGCGTTGAGCTTCGACACCTGGCGGCGCCTGCGCCAGGATCAGGACTTCTCCCGGGCCAAAGCGACTGCAGCCCTCGAAGCCATGCTGGATGCCCTCATCGCCGCCGCGGAATGAGGCCCGCGCCGTTCCTCGTGATTGCGGTGTTGATGGCCGCGGGTTGCAGCGGATCTTCCGAGCGGCCCGCCTCCTCCGAATCCTGCGGGCTTGAGCGCGATGCCCTGAACCAATTCATCCTGTTCCCGTCCGGGTCTTTCGAAAAAGGGAAAGACCCGGTCTATCCGGAAGAGACCCCATCGCTCAGCCTGCACGTGGATGCATTCGAACTGCTGTCTCATGAAGTGACGAATGCCGAATTTGCCCGCTTCGCCGAAGAAACCGGCTATGTCACGGATGCCGAGCGCAGCGCGGCGACCGGGGGTGAGGGCGCCGGATCGGCGGTTTTCCTCTCCACCGAAGGCTCTATCGGGAAATATCCCTGGAAGCTGGTGTCAGGCGCCACGTGGAAATCCCCGGAAGGCCCCGGTTCAGATATATCCGGCCGCGAGCTTCATCCTGTCGTCCACATATCGCTGGCTGATGCCAAAGCCTATGCCGACTGGGCTGCAGGTCGCCTGCCCACCGAAGCGGAATGGGAATATGCCGTGTCGCTCGGGCTGCCGGACCTGACGCGCGCCAACTCCGGCGCCTATGATGAGAAAGGCCAGCCCGTCGCCAACACCTGGCAGGGAATATTCCCGCTGGCGAACACCACTGCCGACGGCTTTGCCGGCACCTCTCCCGTCGGATGCTTCGGCCCCGACAAGGCCGGCATGTCCGACATGATCGGCAATGTGTGGGAGTGGACGGACACGCCCTACGGCCCAGGCACAAACACGATCAAGGGCGGATCCTATCTGTGTGCAGATAATTTCTGCCGGCGCTACCGCCCTGCGGCCCGCCAGCCCGAGGAAGTGGACTTTTCGTCAAACCATATCGGGTTCCGTATCGCCCGGGATGTGAACTCCTGACCGCTCAGTTCGGCCAATAGACATATTCGTCGCCGGGCTCGAACCTGTCCGCTGCCGTTTTGTCGACCATGACCGGGCTCTCCACGGTATAGGGATAAAGCGGCTCGCGCGCGCCATCCCAGTGCGCATCGATCAGGGATTGGAGTTCGGCGACCTTGTCCGGCATGGTCTCGGCGAGATTCTCCTGCTCGGTGGGGTCATCTGCCAGATTGAACAGCCAGTGCTTCTGCTGATAGGTGTTCACCTGCAGCTTCCAGTCGCCAGCCCGCACAACCCG
Source organism: uncultured Hyphomonas sp. (assembly GCF_963678875.1). NCBI lineage: Bacteria > Pseudomonadati > Pseudomonadota > Alphaproteobacteria > Hyphomonadales > Hyphomonadaceae > Hyphomonas > uncultured Hyphomonas sp. Next base: position 2,171,453 of record NZ_OY787456.1, read on the forward strand.
GTAGTACCCGCTCGACCAGTAAATCGCGTCATCCTGCCGGCTGATGAGTCCGCTCCCGGTCGCCTCCGGCAGCAGGTTTTCGCCGTCAATCTCGACACCCGTTGGCAGCACCGCCCCGGCAACCGCCGCAAGAGTCGGCATCAGGTCCACATGCGCAACTGGGGTGTTGATTACCGCCTCAGCCGGAATTTGTCCTGGCCATGACACAAACATCGGCACACGGATTCCTCCTTCGAACAGGGTGATCTTCCATCCGCGATACGGTGCATTCACTTCCGGCAATCCGATATATCCTGCCCCGCCATTGTCCGAGGTGAAGACGATCACGGTATTCTCTGCGAGCCCCTCCTCTTCCAGCTTGTCCATGATGCGGCCAACGCTCCGGTCCAGCGCCCGGACCATGGCGGCATAGACGTGCAGACGCTCCGGCTGGATATCCCCGACCGCTTCATAGTCTTCCCGCGTGGCCTGCAGGGGCGTGTGCACGCCCCAATGCGCCAGATAAAGGAAGAAGGGCCGGTTGCGGTTCGCCTCAATCACCTTGCTGGCTTCGTCTGTCCAATAATCAGTCAGATAACCGCCGGGTTCGAACCAGTCGCTATTGTTGAACGACGCCGCATATTGCATCCGGGCCCAGAGGAATTTATCGATGGGGTCGAAGTCGAGTTTCGCATTTACGACATCCGGGTCATCGTCTGGCAGATACAGTCCGCTGGCCATCAGCAGGCTTTCGTCAAACCCTTGCGCCGTGGGTCTCGATTCTTCACTGCGCCCAAGGTGCCACTTTCCGATATGGACCGTGTGATATCCCGCCTGCTTCAGAAGCTCTGCCACGGTGACCTCTCCACCCGGCAGCCCCTGCTGCTCGAACGGTACGCCGCCTTCATCCGCCTGCTTGTTCCAGAGGATCGGCGGCAAGCCATTGTCCATGTCATTGCCGATCAAGGAGACGATCCGCCCCATCCCGTTCGGTGTGGGTGTAAATTCGAACCCGGTGCGGGTCGGATACCGCCCTGTCATCAGCATAGCCCGGCTGGGTGCGCAGGTTCCGGTGCCCGAATAGGCTTGCTGGAAGAAGGCTCCGCGCGCTGCGAGCCGATCGATGTTCGGCGTGGGCACCTGCCCGCCTGCGACACCGCCCCCAAACGTAGAGATATCATTTATTCCGAGATCATCTGCGACGATGAAAATGATGTTCGGCGGTCCTTCGGCACGGTTCGTGTCCGGATCTTCCGGCCCCGTATCCCAGGCGATCGCCCGATTGGGAGCGACATCCGCCTGATCAGAGTGAGTCACAAGGAACAGGATCAAGGCTGGCTTGTTGAACCAGGCCAGAGCCCCAAGAACCAGCAGAAGCGCCGCCAGCCCGAGAGAGATTTTCTTCAGCATGTCTTCGCCTAATCCACCAACTCTTCACAGCCCGTGCCGGACAGGATCGACCGGACTTCATTCCGGACATCACCGGACAGCGCTTGCGCCGTCTCACGCAGGTGCTGGAGGCATTTGGCCTGGTAAGGGAATGTTGGTTGAGACCAAGCCTGTCCGTCGATTTCTGTCTCGAAGTTCGATTGACCTGCAACAACTGCCGCCGCATTCGCTTTCAGGAATGGGAGATACACGCGGCCTATTTCGCAGAGCAGCGGCTTCAGGTGTTCTTCTGCCTGCTCCGGCGTAAACCAGTCGCCGCTGTCAGGTTCCAAGCCGGACAGGTCTTCCATTCTATCCAGCCAGGCCCGCACCCGCGCGGACCGTGCACGGGTCAGGGCGGCAGATGTCGGCTCCACGATCGCCAGCTGGGTCAGCTGACCATAGATCGCAAAATCCGCAGATGACGGCCTCGCCCCGAGGACATAGCCCGCAGGCTGCAGCAGGGTATCGAGCAGGTCGATGAAGCGGAGATAGCTCGACTCGATGGTCGACGCGGTCACGTCATTCGAACCGACGACATAGAGACGCTCGGTCTGCCGCTTACTGAACATGTCTGCCATCTTCTGGGCATCCGGTGCGGCGAGTGTTGGAAGCGACCAGTAGACCAGCAGCGGCCCGGCATTGTCACGGTCGGCTTCGAAGTACCAGCGGTAATGGAACATCGCCTTGGTCAGCCACTCGTCCGCATAGTCCTCGATGAGTTCGTTCAGGAAAGCGAGCGCCGGGCTTTCCGGAATAACGCTGCGGCCGGCATATTCCTGCTCCAGACGGCGTGTGATCGGCGTGGAATCAACCACCGCCTCAAAGTCTCCATTCGCCCCCTGAAAATAGAAGGTCGGAAGCAGTTTCACTTTCGGCTGCGGCAAGTCCGGAGGCGGGTTCTGGTGACCGCCCCAAAGAATGGCGTAAGGAATCCTGCGATAGCGCAACAGCGCGAGCATCTTTCGAGTGTAAGGCGACCCGGGCGCGCCCATCAGCTTCAGGCGGCTTTCTCCTGCAGCCCTCATGATTCCTCCCCGCCCGCGTTCCGGGCTTTATCTTTTATTTATTGGCACTCTCCATGTCATTTAATTCCGGGTCAATAGCTGATCGCGGGGTCAGCGCCGGAGAATGCGCCGCATCAGGTACACGAAGGCGCTGAAAAGCGCGATCACACCGAAGAGCAGGACAAGCAGCTGTGGCCAGTAGGCCTTGAACTGACGCGCCATCGTGTTGCGGGTGATCTCTTTCAGGGAGCTGTATCCCTCGGGAACTTCCAGCACGCCGACGCGCTTGCTGTAGGCTTCGTACTCCTCAAGCATGTCCGCGAACACGTCCGGCTTTTCGGCACTGAGGTCCGCCGTCTCGCCGGGGTCCTGCTCGATGTCATAAAGCCGCCATTGCCCGTCACCGTGAGGCTTCTGGTTGCGCGTGATTTTCCAGCGGCCCTTGAGGATGGCCGAGTTGCCGGACACTTCCATCCCGATCGCGTCGTCCGGCTGGTAGACCGCCTGTTGCGCGCCAGACAGCAGCGGGTCGAGGCTGCGCCCCACGATGGCGCCGTCGGTGGGTTCGACGCCTGCATATTTCAACAATGTCGGCGCAATATCCGTCACGACCGTGCGCGTGTCGAATGCCTCTCCCTCCGGCACGCCAGGCCCCGCCATGACCAACGGCACCCGGATTCCCCCTTCGGACCCGAGAAACTTGAACATGTTGTTCGGGGAGGCCGCAGCAATCGCCCATTCCGGCCCGATGAACCCCCAGCTTCCTTCCTCGCCGATGCCTTCCATGCCGATATGGTAGCCGTGCACTTTCATCCAGATCGACAGGCGGATGTCCTGGTCGCCGCGCGAAGGCTCCGGCCCGTTGTCAGACGTGACGACAAAGATCGTGTTATCGTACTGGCCGGTCTGCTTGAGATGCTCGGCAAGGCGGCCGATCTCGATGTCCATGGCTTCCATCATGGCGGCATTGACCTGCATGCGGGCGGCATAAAGCGCCTGATCCTCCGGAGTAAGATCAGTCCAGGTGCGCATTTCGTCCGGCATGTCAGCCAGCGGCGCGCTCTGCGGGATCAACCCAATCTCTTTCGCCTTCTGCCAGCGCGCTTCTCTCAGTGCACTCCAGCCCTGATCATAGACCCCGTCATACCCGGCCGTCAGTTCCGGCGGCGCCTGAACCGGAATGTGGATCGCCTGGAATGCCACATAGGCGAAGAAGGGCTGGTTCTGATCGCCCTCATCCAGATAGTCGATCATGTGATCAACAATCATGGTGGACGAGTAGAAGGAGTCCGGCAGGTCCGCCGGCTGCCCATCCTCGTACCAGGGAGCCTTCTGGTAGTACGGCATGTAGGATTTGGGCGCCCAATTGTCGGCGCCCGACGCATCCAGCGCCAGCGACCGGTCGAACCCGTGCGCGTTTGGCAGGTCACCCGCTCCGCTGCCGAGGTGCCACTTGCCGGACATCAGTGTCCGGTAGCCGGCAGCTTGCAGCCGGTCTGCGACGGTCAGGATCCCCGGCTCAAGATGCATCGTATAGCCGGGTTGACCGACATGCTCCTTCGGCAGCACCTCCGGAATGGTGGCGATGCCGGTCATGTGATTGTCCATGCCTGTGAGAAGCATGGCCCGCGACGGTGAACAGAGCGGAGACGAATAGTGCCGCCGGAACATCGCACCACGAGAGACCAGCGCATCAATATTCGGGGTGCGCGCCTCCCCGCCATAGGCGCCGAAATCCATCAGGGCCGCGTCGTCCACAAGGATCAATACGATATTGGGGCGCGCCTCTTCCGTCTGCGCTGACGCCGCGAGGCTGATCCCGAAGAACGCGACGACTGCGGTGATCCCCCCACCCAGCCACGCGAAACCTTTGCGAACGGGATGGCCCGTTTTCCGATCCGACATTTCTACCCCTGACTCAAATATAATGACACTCGGAATGTCATCAGATGAGTCATTTGTCAAAGTCCGGGCTGACAACCGGGGCGAGGAAGCAGGGCCTCCTCTGAAACTCGGGATGTCACGATGATCAGCCCGAGGGACCGCCGCGCTATCGTTGATCGGCCCACTTCGATGCTGTCCGTCCGATGCTTGCTCCGGGCGCCCGGCGCTCAGCCCCGTGCCGGTGGTAGCGCGCGCCCTTCAATACAAGCTTCAATGCCTCCCAATGGATTCCCGCGATCACACCGAGGGTCATGAAGGGAAACTTCGCGAGCAGACCCAGCGCCGTCCGGGACGTGACCGGCTTAGCCTCTCCGGCAAGATAAGCCGACATCCGGTCCGTCTCACCGTCCCGGTAGGATATGGCCAGTGTGACTTTGTCTGACGGTGGCTGGACAGTAAATTCATAGTGCCCACGCTGGTCAAAGAACGGGGACACGTAGAACGCTTTCTCGCACTCATGCCGGCAAAGGCCATTCTGGATGTCTGCAGCACACAGATAAAAATGCCGTTCCCCGAAAGTATTACCGACTTCGTACAGGACGTGGTGGAGATCGCCGGTTTTATTCCGCAGAAAGTAGACCGACACCGGATTGAAGACATAGCCGAACATTCGCGGCAAAGTGAGAAGCTCGATGCTGGCGACATCTTCACGAATGCCCTGCCGGGCGACGAACGCCCTCACCCATGCCGCCAGATCTTTTGTTTCGCCATCGCCATGATCGAACGGATCAAAACTGATGAGACCGCGCTTCCCGATTTTCAGCAGTCCGGTCAGACCTCCGGCCTCTTCCAGCCGATCGAGATCCAGCAGGAGATAGGCAATCCGGTAGCGCAGCACATGCGATATTTCACCGAACCGCCGATGGCTCACCTGGCCGATGTAAAATCGAGCCGGCTGGTTCATGCAAACACCCGTTCGGCGCCCGCGCGCGACAGACGCTCCTGACCGAAATCGAACGCCCACGGTCGTTTCCAGTCACTCATGAGCTCTGCAACCGCCAAGCCAGACTGAAGCCCGTCTTCGTGGAACCCATAGCCCTGCCAGGCACCGCAGAACCAGGTGCTGCGGCGGCCCTGAATGGACCATATCTCGCGTTGGGCAGCCATAGCCGGACCGTCGAACACAGGGTGATTGTACACAAACTCACGTTCAACTTTGTCCGCAGCAGGCTCCTGCTCCGGGTTCAGAGTCACAAAATAGTTCGTTTGTGTTTCCAGACGCTGCAGCCTGTTCATCCAGTACGTTACCGAGAGTTCCAGCGAGTCGCTGCGTTTTGCCTTGTAGTTCCAGGCGGCCCAGGCAGCTTCGCGCTCCGGCATCAGGCTCTCATCCCGGTGGAGGATTACCCGGTTCGGCTGAGTTCGGAAGCGGGACAGGATGCCGGCTTCAGTCTCATCAGCATCTTCGAGGAGCGCGAACGCTTCCGGTGCGTGGCAGGCGAAAACCACCTCATCGAAGTCATGGTACCGCCCGCCTTCAAAATGAATGCGCACGCCGTCTTCCATGCGGGCGACAAAACGGATTCCCGCATTGCAATGGATGCGGTCCGCAAAGCCTTGCGTCAGGGGCGCCAGATATGATGCGCTGCCACCTTCAACAGACTGCCAGGGAAACTGCGGGCGGACACTGACCAAGCCATGATTGACGAAGAAGCGGGCGAGGCTCGCTGCCGGAAAGTCCATGATCATCGAGACAGGGCAGGACCAGATCGCCGCCGCCATTGGTAGCAGGTGATAATCCACGAAAGCCCGGCCATACCGTTCTTCCGCGACGTATTCGCCGATGGAGCGGCCTCGATTGCACTGTGCAAGATCATGCGAAGCCGCATGGAAACGCAGGATGTCCTTGAGCATAAGGAAAAAGCGCGGACTGGCCATGTTCCGGCGCCACGCGAACAGGCCGTCCATGCCATGACTGGCATATTCCATTCGCTCTTCCGGGATCGACACGGAGAAATTCATGCGCGTGGGGTTCGCGCTCACGCCCAGATGTTCGAACAGCGCCGTCAGGTTGGGATAGTTCGGTTGGTTAAAAACAATGAAACCGGTGTCGACAGGAACCGGTCCCTCTGGCGCCTCCACAATCATCGTCGCTGTGTGACCGCCAATCCGGCCGGCTTTCTCAAACACCGAGATGTCGCATGTGTTCTGCAGGGCCCACGCCGCAGACAGACCTGAAATGCCGGTCCCGATCACTGCAACTTTCGGGCGGCGGCCTCCGGAAGCATCCGCAGGACGGCGGATCGCAGGGGCGGCGACATCAAATGGCATGGGCGTTCTCCAGTTTGCTCCAAGAGATACGCAGCAGCCAGCCTGCCGGATTGAATGATCCAGTCAGCCAGCATTTGCGTAACAGCAACAAAGGAGGCGATAATGCGATCCGTGACGTCCGCTCAATCAGGAGCCATTCATGGCATCAATTCGAAAAGCCCGGCCAAAGTGAGCGCCCTTCCCGGCCGCTCCGCTCTGGACGGCGAGTTGATGTCGCGCGTAATCGGCTCTGCTGACCGCGACGCATTCAACACGCTGGCGATCCATTATGCGCCGCGACTGAAAGCCTGGCTGATGCATCGCGGAGAAGGCGATTCGACGTCTGAAGACATTGTTCAGGATGTGCTGACAGCCGTCTGGCAGAAAGCAGCCAGCTACGACAGTTCCAAAGCCAGTTTCTCGACCTGGGTTTTCCGGATGACACGCAATCGCTGGATCGACCACAAGCGGAAGCATGACCGTCTGCAGCCAACCGCACCGCAGGACATGGTTGAACTCGCCGACGAACCTGAAGATTCACCGCACGCAGGGCTAGAGGAAGCCGAAGCAGCGCAGGCTGTGAGAGAGGCGCTCGCCACGCTGCCACCTGAGCAAAAACAGATGCTCTACCTCGCCTTTTTTGAGGGCCTGTCCCACAGCGCCATTGCGGAACGGACAGGTATCGCAATCGGGACCGTGAAAAGCCGGATCCGGGCACCCTTGAAGAAACTGAGAACGACACTTGAAGCCTATCGAAAGGATGAACCATGAGTTCGGCACAGTCTCTGCCGGTCACGGTTGATGACGACTGGCTGGCAATGCAGTCAGCGGGTTCGCTCTCTCCGTTCAAACAACTTCTGTTGACCTGTCAGGCGGATATCAATCCTCGCCTGAAAGACACTTTTGACTCAAACGACCATGTCGCCGGTGCCCTACTGGAAAGCGCCAAGCCTGTGGCGCTGTCGGACGATTTCCTGTCGCGGCTGAACTCCGGCCTTGATACGGCGCCAGAAAACGCTCCGGCCGCGAACACGGATGCGGATAGCGCCAATGGACAAGAGCAGCCGGAATGGATGCCGGCGCCGCTGGCTGACTATGTCCGCCGCTCCGGGCGCCGCATCAGATGGCGTAATGCGGGCGTCGGCGTCCAGCAGGCAAGGCTTGGCCGCAACAATCGCGGCGAGCGGCTCTATCTTCTGAGGGCAAGGCCCGGTCTTCCCGTTCCGCGCCATTCGCATAGCGGGCAGGAATGGACGCTGGTTCTCGCTGGAGGATACAAATCCGGATCCCGGCAATTCGTTCCCGGTGACCTTCACCAGGAAGACGAAGGCTGCATGCATGACCTACGCATCGACGATGATGGCCCGTGCATTTCGCTCATCGTTGACGAAGGCAAGCTGCGGTTTGAGAATCCCCTGCTCCGGTTGCTCCAGCCCGTGCTCGGGCTCTGAGCGAGAACTGCAGCGCCACGAATGCGGCGGTTTCGATCAGTTTGCCCGGCCGGCCTCATTCGCGCGCCATACCCGCTGGAAGTTCCCTCCCAGGAAGGCTGCCAGTTCCGGTTCGCTCATGCCTTTGCGGCTGAGCAGCGCGACCAGGTCCGGCAGGCGGCGATAATCGTCGAAGACAGGTTTGTAGTTCGCGTCCATGTCTGATCCGAGGCAGACATGATCGATCCCCACCATGTCTACCAATTGGAAGATTCTGTCTGCGAAGCCTGCGAGGTCAGCGATCTCGATCCCGGTCGGCCACGCCCCGATGATACCCCCGGCGTCTGCTGCCGCTTTGGCGAGCTCAAGAGAAATGAAGCGCGGGTGATAGGAATGAGCCGAGCTGATGTGGGTGTGCGAGAACATCACCGGCTGGGTACTGAGTTCCAGGGCGCGGAAGGCTCCCGCCTCCGCCATATGAGACAAATCGATCACCATGCCCTGCCGGTTCATCTCCCGGATAATGGCGTCGCCTTCGGACGTCAGTCCATCATGGACCGGCTCATTGGTCATGGCATCCGCGATGCCGTTCGTCCGATAGTGAACGAGCGTAATGGAGCGGACCCCGTCCTCGTAAGCTTCCTTCACGCGCTCAACAGAGCCTTCCAGAAAATCTCCGCCTTCGACCGTCCAGATCGCCCCCGGACGGCCTGAGGCACGCGCGGCCTGCAGGTCGTCCAGCGTCAGCATTTCTGTGACAAGATTCTGCTCGGCCAACCGCTTCAGATTGCCAATCTGGATCTTGTAGCTCTCCCACGCCTCGCCCTCCTGGAACGGGCGTTGCGCCTCCAGTCCCTTGCCCTTTGACAGGTTCAGAACGTTGAAATCCGAAACTGCTGCGAAACAGGATGCGGCCAGGTGGCCTTCGCGCATGTCTCCGATGGTCCGGCGCTCGAAGCCTGACTGCGCCTTGTAGACTTTCAACAGCGGCGCGAGACCGGAGGCGTCGCGGGCGAATGTCCGCCCTGGGTGAGCATGGCTGTCGATCGCCGGATACTTGTCCAGCAAGTCGATTGCCGCAGCACGCTCCTCTTCCGTGAGCTCAAACCCCAAGGGTGCAGGTGCGGGCCGCTTGTTCAGCCAATAGGCACCATACGCGACGCCGGCTCCAGCAACCAATCCTCCGCCCATCAGGGCGCGCCGTGTCAGCTTTCCCATTTGCTCTCAGCTCCTGATAGAATAAGCCGACTTACGCGTCTGACGACATGGCCGCGAATTCGGCGATGGCTTCATCCGCGGTCAACGCAAAGCCATATGAGGCGAGTTTCCCGATCGTCGCCTGATAAGCCTCCATGAGGTATGTGGTCGTCGCATCGCTTACCACGCGTGTCACGTATCCGTAGTCCAGCGCGACGCGTGTGGTGGTTTCCACGCACTCGTCAGTCAGGAAGCCGACCACGATCAGATGCTCGATCCCCATATTGCGGAGGGTCGAGTCGAGGCTCGTGCCCGTGAAGGCACCGCTGGCGGTCTTGGTGATGACGATTTCGTCGGCATTCGGCTTGGTCGGCTCCAGGAACTGGGCTGCCGGGCTGTCGGGCGGGAAGCACCAGCCGAGGCGCGTGTGCAGCTGGCTGGTGTCACGGCCCTTGTCTGACAAGGACTGGATCTTCACGTGGATGGGCGGGATCCCGGCGGATCTTGCCGCGTTCAGAACACGTGCAGCCTGGACTACGGCAGCATTAAACCGGACTTCGTAGTCACTTAGAGCGGCCCGGACTTCGGCTTCGGGCAACCCCGCCTCAACCGCATTCTTGAGATGGTAGGATGGCTCCGCCAGATGCTGAATATCGATCAGCAGCAGGGCGGTATTGTTCAGCGTCGCAGCCGGCGGCGCTTTCGCATTCACGAAGGAGGTCGCCAGCACCTCATTGATGCCGATGGCCGTCTGCTCGGATGTGGTCATGCTGTCTCTCACTCAGATGTGTTTGTTGACTCGTTGAAGGGGTCGTCCGGAACTGTCTCGATGGCGCGCAGGCCTTTCTCGCTGAGAACCGCGCGGATGCTGATCTTGAAAAGCCGGGACACGATGTCTTCCCGGCCGATCAGGGTCGGCGCGACATATCGGAGCTGGTCCGCCGTATAGAGATTGGCGATGCCGAACGCGGCGGCCTGCAATGCGGCAACCACGAGGTCCCTCTCAGCTTCGATGAAGTAGCGCTCTTCAATGCACCGGCTGACCAGCTCATCCATCAACGAGACGGTTTTCTCTCGCTGCGCCTGATAGGTCGCGGACGACAGGATCTCTTCGGTCTCCATGCTTTTCATCAGCAGGAAGTAACCGGGGTGCGACCTGGCGAAATGAACATAAGCGTAGCCGATGGCCAGAAGGCGGGACAGCGCCATGTCCCCAGCCTGCTGGAGCGCATAGTTCCGGTAATTCTCCTGCAGTACGTATCCCGCGATTGCCGTCTCGACGAGCAGGTCCTGCTTGCTCTCGAAATGCCTGTAGATCGCCGGCGCCGACGTGCCCACCATCTTGCCGACGTCCTTCAACTGGAAGTCCAGAGAGCGGCTTTTGGCGATCAGCCGGGCAACGGCTTCGATGATCGCATTGCGCAGGTCGCCATGGTGGTATGCCGCTTTTTTGCGGACGCGGCTGGTGGATGATTTGAAGCCATCTGCCATTCGCTGTAATTCCCCAAACCGCTGTCACCATGACGCGTTGACACATTAATGTTAATTCAATTAACTTCTGCGGGCAAGGCTTGGAAAGTGCGTGCGCGCGTAGCCACGGGGGTTCACTCCAGGCCGACTTCAGAAGTCAAAGGGAAGATCAAGATGAAGACGTCTAAACTGCTGATGGGCGCCAGTTGCCTTATCCTCGCAGCCGCTCCATGGGCTGCTGCCTCTGCTCAAACGCAAGCCGAAAGCGACACGGCAGACACGGTTGAAACCACGAGCCCGCCGCAGGAAGATGACGTCAAGGTCTATGAAGGCATCGTCGTGACCGCGACCCGCCGCGCCGAAAAGCTGTCTGAAGTGCCAATCGCGATGTCCGTCTTCGGCGACGACAATATCGATCAGACCAGCGTCCGTGAATTGTCTGAAATTTCCGAGTACATCCCGAACGTCTCGATCTCTGGCCACAACGATTTCCGCTCCGTCATCACGATCCGCGGCGTTGGCTCGGCTTCCCGAAACATCGGCTTCGACAGCCGCGTCGGCGTCTATGTCGATGGTGTCTACATGGGCCAGTCCCCTGCCGTGAACCAGGAACTGCTGGATCTGGAACGCGTTGAAGTGCTGCGTGGTCCGCAGGGCATGCTGTTCGGCAAGAATACGGTGGCCGGCGCCGTCAGCCTGGTGACCAAGAAGCCGGAAGACCGCTTCTTCGGCAAAGTCAGCGCCAATGTCGGCAACTATAACCTGCGCGAATTCCAGGGTATGCTGAACGTGCCGATTTCCGAAAAGGTCGCTGCCAAGGTCTCCGTCTCCAAGACTGACCGCGACGGCTATATCGACAACATCACCACCGGCAACGATCTCGACACCAAGGACGTGCTGGCATACCGCGCCCAGTTGCGCATCACGCCGACCGATCAGTTCGAAATCAACCTCGCCTATGATGGCCTCTCGGCTGACAACAACATCCTGGTCGGCGAACCGCTCACCGACCCGTATGGCGTGATGGTGACGCCGTTCGCACCGGAACCGCGCAAGGTCGCCTTCGATTTCGACCCGACCGAAGAGCGTGATGTCTCCGGCGCCATGATGGACCTCACCTATGAGTTCCAGAACGGCTTCACCGTGAAGTCGATCACCGGCTACCGCGACACGGATGCGTCCTACTCCAACGCCACGGACTATGCACCGATCTCCATCGTGTACGTCGATTATGGCGACGAATTCAAACAGACGACCCAGGAGTTCCAGCTGATCTCCCCGTCTGACAGCGCCTTCACCTATATGGGCGGCCTTTACTACTACAAGCAGGACGCCGACACGGTCCGCGACGTGACCCTCGGGGAGAACTTCCTCGAAGGCTTCATCCAGCCGGTTGTTGCTCCCAGCGTTGCGCCGCTTCTCAGCCTCGATCCGGCGACCCTGACACCAGCACAACTCGCCCTGATCTCTTCGCTGGCCGGGTTCGGCCCCGTGGGCTCGAAAGTCACGAACAGCGGGAGCGTCGAAACAGAGAGCTTCGCCGCATACTTCAACGGTTCTTACGACTTCAATGAGCGTTGGACCCTTGGCTTCGGCGTGCGCTACAGCACGGAAGACAAAAGCGTGAACTGGCTGCTCGATGGCCGCAATTCCGGCGTCTTCGGTATCGGCTCAACCAATGTGGCGCCGGGTGACACCACGACGGTCCCGACGCCGCTGCTCAACGACCGCAGCGACAGCTTCCTGTCTCCGGCAATCAGCCTCAGCTACGCCGTGACCGACCAGAGCAACCTCTACGCCAAATATTCCTCTGGCTACAAAAGCGGCGGCTTCAACCTCGACTACATCAACGAGGACGAACTGGCTGCGAACTCCGGACTGGAGTTCGGCAAGGAAACGGTGGACGCCTATGAGGTCGGCCTGAAGAACACGTTCATGAATGGCCGCTTCACCCTGAACCTTGCTGGCTTCTACTCCGAATACAGCGACTATCAGGTGAACCAGTTTGTCGACCTCGGCGATGGCCGCACGTCGATCCGCATCACCAACGCCGCAAAGGTCATCACGCAGGGTCTGGAAGCGGAGTTCAATCTTCAGGCCACGGATAACCTGTCCCTGCAGGGTTCGGCTGGCTATCTCGACGCCACGTTCGACTCCTTCCCGGGTGGCGGCACGGCTGGCGCGGATGCCTCCGGCAACGACCTGACCAACGCACCCGAGTGGAGCGCATCGCTGGGCGCCGTCTACACACGGGACATTCCGTCGATCGACTCCACGCTCCTGACGCGTCTCGACATGACCTATTCGGATGGCTATTTCACCACCGCCGACAACATCAAGACGCAAACGCTGCCGTCCACGCAGGTCGTGCCGTTTGGCTATATCGACGCCATGACGCAACTGAACGGCCGTATCGGTCTGATGAGCAATGACGGCCGCTACGAAGCCTATCTGTGGGGCCGCAACCTCACCGACGAAGATGGCCTGGTGGATGATTTCCGCGACTTCTTCGGCACGCTTGTGAACCACCCGAATATCGGGCGGACCTATGGCGCCGAACTGGTCGTGAATTTCTAATCCACCCATGTGTCTCCATACCGGGAAGGACCCGCATCATGACCTCTGTTGATGCGGAACCTTCCCGGTATTTTTCGTCGTCATACAAAGAAGGCCGGGCGAAATTCATTGAGGCCTGTCAGAAACACGGCTTTCACGCTTCGAGCCATGTGCATCCGTCCTGCAAAGGGCCCTCTGGAGAAGATCTCTCCATGGATGCCGTCTGGGTCGGCCCGCATGATGCCAGGCGGGTTCTGGTCTTCAGCTGCGGAACCCATGGTCTGGAAGCTGCGGCAGGCGCCGCCACCATCCTTCGCTGGCTCGACACGGATGGCCCCGGCAGACTGCCGGAAGACATGGCGGCTCTGCTGGTCCATGCGATCAATCCCTTCGGCTGGGCCTGGTCACACCGGATCAATGAAGACGGCATTGATCTGAACCGGAACTTTCCGGACCGGTCGAAACCGTCTCCGTCAAATCCGGACTATGCGGATATTCACGCGCTCCTGCTTGCAGCATCCATGGACGATGAAGGGCTCCGCGCCTTTGCGCAGGGATTTCACGCCCTGGCGGCGACCAATGGGATGAATGCCGCGCTGACTGGCATAACATCCGGCCAGTTCGACTTTCCGGACGGGCTCAGCTTCGGCGGACACGCCCTCAGCTGGTCAGGCGAAACCCTTTTCGCGATTGCCCGTGCGCATCTCGGTCAGGCGGAGCGGATCCTTCATGTCGATTGGCACACCGGCATCGGCGAATACGGGCAGGCCCACTTCATTCTGGACGAGCCCAAAACCTCGGAAACATACCGCCTGCTCTCTGACTGGTGGCCGGATCACGACATCCATTGTGATGACGTGGTGGATGGCGTTTCCATTTTCTACAACGGTCTGTTGCTAGACGGTTTGCGGACGGAGATCGGTAAGTTCAATCCGGCCCGATTGGTGAACCTGACAATCGAATGGGGCACCTATGATGTCGAGAAAATGCTGCAGGCGCTGGCAATGGACAATTGGCTGATGCACCGGGCGGGCGATGCCGACCCTGCGCATGTGGATGCGGTGCGGGCGGAATTGATCGAACGCTTCTATCCGCGGGCCGCCGATTGGCGCAGCAATGTCATCCGCCTTTCGGACCATATCTGCGACCAGGCGGTCGCCGGCCTGCAGAGCTGGGACTGAGCCCAATCACCCAGTCTAAAAAAGGCGGGGCGGTCTGAACCGCCCCGCCCTTCTTTTTTGCGTCCACGTCAGGACAAGGATGAAGGCGCCCCGAAGCCGGGGCGCCACCCTTGATCAGGCGCCGACAATCGCCGGGAGCGCTTTGCAGAAGCGTTCCACGTCTTCGATCTTGCCGGTCGAGACGCGGGTCCAGTCGACATAATCCATGTATTGTCCGCGGACAGAAATCTTCTGTTCAGCGAACGCTTTCTGAACGTCATTGGCGGCCTTGCCGGACTTGAAGAAGACGAAGTTCGTCTGCGACGGCAGGTATTCGAGGCCGAGCGTGTCGAGCGTCGCTGTGATCATCTCACGGGCTTCTTTGACCTTCGCCTTGGAATAAGCGAGGAACGCCTCGTCATTGTAGGAGCCGATCGCAGCCGCGTAGGACGTGCACGGCGACCAGGACATGGCAGTCGCCTGGATCTTCTGGGCAACTTCCGGCGAGGAAATCGTGTAGCCCATACGGATGCCGGCCATGCCATAGATCTTCGAGAAGGTACGCGACACGATCACATTCGGATGGTCCTTGATCAGGCCGATACAGGTATTGCCTTCCGGATCGTCAGCCAGCTCCATGTAAGCTTCATCGACCAGAACCATGGTCTTGGATGCCATACGCTTCACGGCTGCTTTCAGCGTTGCTGCGTCGGCCACGAGACCCGTCGGATTGTTCGGGTTGCAGAGCTGGACGAGGCCCGTTTCTGTCGTGACCTTCGCTTCGATGCCTTCCAGGTCGGTGGTCATGTCCGCTTTCAGCGGCACGCGGTCGATGGTGGCCATGCCGAGATTGGCCGCGTAAAGCGCTGTCGTATCCCAGAACAGACGCGGAGCGACGATCGGGCCGTTCGGGCCGTAGATCATGGCAATGGCGGACAGCGCCTCACCTGAACCGGTGGTCAGGGCGACCTGCTCAGGTGCAACGCCGTTTTTCTCGGCAATCATCGTCTTCAGCAGCAGCACAGCGTCCTGGGATGCGTAGAAAGCACCTTTGGAAGCGGCGTACTCGATCATCTTCAGTGCAGACGGAGCCGGGCCGTAGGGGTTTTCGTTCCGGGACAGGAGTGCAACGCCTTCCGGCGGTCCGAGCAGGTACGGATTCTCGACAGCGACCTTCTCAGGCGGGAAGGCTGCCTCTGTGGTTTCGGCGATCGCGGATGCGCCCGATGCGCAGGCTGTCGCGCCTGCTACACCGAGGCCGGTCGCGCCAGCCAGAAGAAAACGTCTGGAAATATCGTAAGCCATATTCTGATTTACCTGTTGCCTTGGGGTTGAATAGAAACTGGTTCCTTTGAGTTTCGCGAAAATGCGAACGTCAGCATCATCCTGTCAGTGTATTGTACAGAACTAATGCCGACGTTGCGACGAGATAGATGCCAAAGATCCGTTTAAGGGCCTTGGCGTTGAGACTGTGGGCGGCTTTGGCCCCCAATGGGGCAGTGAGAAACGACATGGTCGTAATTGCAGCGACGGCGATCAGATTGACATAGCCAACCGATCCAAATGGCAGGTTCGGTACGCCCTGCCCCAGAATCGCAAATCCGATCGCGCCTGGCAGGGCGATGATGATGCCGAAGCCGGCAGCCGTTGCAACCGCCTGGTGAATCGGACGCCCGCAGGCGGTCATGACAAGAACGGCAATCGTTCCGCCGCCGATGCCTAGCAGCGCCGAAAACCCGCCCAGAAAAGTCGCAATCGACCAAAGCGCGATACCCTGTGGCATATCACTGGCGATCGGTTTTTTGGGCTGCAGCACAGGGGCGATGAAATGCAGGCCCATGAAAAAGACGCCGAGAGAAAACACCCATTTCAGGGACCGGCCATCCATGTATCGCGCAAGCACCAGACCGACGAGAACGCCAGCGATCAGTGGCGGCGCCCAATCCTTGATGATCTGGAAGTCCACCGCGCCATGCGAATTGTGCGCATGCACGGACCTGGCCGACGTGACGATGATCGTGGCCAGGGACGTACCGATGGCCACATGGGCGATCAGGTCCGCTTCAACTCCGAAATAGGAAAATACCAGAAGGAGCGCCGGAACAACAACGAACCCTCCGCCGATGCCGAACAAGCCTGCAACGAACCCCGCCGCCAAACCCGCCGCCATCAAGACGCCGATCATCTCGGCGACGTACAGGTAGTCCACTTCGTTGCCCGACATACTTCTCTGCGTTTCCTGCTAGAGGCTTGTTGAGCCGCCTCTTCCAAATAAAGCAAGGAGGGATAGCGATATCCCTCCTCACAAATTTTCGCCTGCCCCCGAAAGGGGCAGGCGAGCTTTGTTTCTGATCAGAAATTGGCGAGCAGTTTGACGTAGTAGTAACCGCCCTGCCAGTCGATGATGTCACCGGAGCGATAGATCCGGCCACAGCAGCTGTCGCCAAGTTCCGCTTCATCCGGATATTCGTCGAACGCGTTACGCGCACCGATGGAGATCTTCACCGCTTCGGAAGCCTGGAAGGATCCTTCGAGGTCGATCTGAAGCTTGGCACCGTAGTCCTGATAGACCAGCGGAGCGTTCGAACCATCAGAGTTCGTCGATTCTCCGTAGTAGTTGGCACGAGCCAGGAAGCCGAACGGTCCCGTATCGTGGCTCACCGAGAAGACACCACGCAGCTTCGGATCAAAATTGATGAAGTCGTACTGTGTCTCGTCGTTGAACAGGCTGCCCACATCGCTGTCGAATTCGGTCTCGTTGTAGTTCACGGATGCCGTGAACTTGGTCGAGGAACCGTCAGCCCAGTCCTTGTTGTAGGTACCGACGACATCGACACCCTTGGTGCTCGTGTCGAACGCGTTGGTGAAGTAGAATACCCCGCCGATCGATTCCGCGCCGACAACACCTGCGCCAACGAGGGCGAGGTAGTTGGCGTAAGCATCTGCATCACCAAGCGGATCACTGGAGACGTCCTGGGTTGAAATTGCGTTCACGCGATCTTCCAGGTCGATCTGGTAGAAATCGACTGTCAGCGAGAAGGCGTCAAAGGACGAAGTGAAGCCAAGCGTGTAGTTGGTCGACTTCTCAGGCTTGAGAGGTTCTGCACCCAGAGCACCAGCGATCGGACCACCTGCCGGGAACAGACCGGTTGCAACCGGGAAACCATTCGGCAGGCGTGTCGACACGTTGGTCGTACCCTGCTGGCCCGGCGTCGGAGCCCGGAAGCCCGTGCCGACCGAGCCACGGACCGCGAAGTTCGGCGAGAACTCGTAACGGCCAGCCAGCTTCCAGACCAGTTCGGAGTCGAAGTCCGAATAGTCTTCGAAGCGCAGGGCACCCTGCAGGAACAGTGAGTCCGTAATATCCGCACTCAGATCACCGTAAATCGCGTAGGAGTCACGGGTGTATTCACCCGAGAATTCCGGCGAGTAGCCTGGGAAGCCATTCGAACCGACGCCCAGAGCCTGGTAGACAGGATCGTCGTCATCAGCACAATTCAGCGTGGAGCCATTTGCGATGACAGCTGCGCCAGCTGCCGTCGGTGCGCCTGCGTCACAGAAGCCCCAGGGATCCGGAAGCGAGTACGGCCCGTCGACATAGGACTCGTAGTTTCCGCCAACCAGTTCGTAGGACTCATCCAGATAGCTGGCACCGAAAGCGAAAAGCAGCGGGCTGGCGAGCCCGGTTTCGAACTCTTTCGAGAAGTCTGCCTGCAGCTGCATTTCTTCGTTCACCAGATCACCCGGGTGGAACGAGGTCGGAGACATATCGCCCAGAGACGGGTTCACCGTATTTTTCAGGGTGTACTTGATCTCGTTGTGGCCGAGACGTCCGCTGAAGTCATACGTGATGCCATTGTCCCATTCACCACGGGCACCGACGACACCCGAATAATCGATCACGTTACCGAAGAAACGTGGTGTAAAGCCACCCGGGAACAGGAACAACGAAGACCAGAGCGAGCCATCCTCAAGGCGGATGTTCTGGATCGTGCCATTGCCTGGATAACGATAGAAGAAGCCGCCGTCGGCTTCGGAGTTCGAGTAGTTGCCGAAACCGTAGAGCTCGACGTCGCCGATGTTGTAACCGGCATTGACGAACGTCCGGATGGCCTTGGAATTCGGCTGGCCCCAGGGCTGAACTACGCCCGACCCGGAATAGTCTGCGCTATCGATTCCAGCGATGAAGCTGTCCAGGCTATACCCGGCAATCGTCGTATCACCCGGGTTGAAGTCCGGGCTGTTCGGATCGACGCAAGCCCAGCTTTCGCAGTACTGCTCGCCGCGAAGCGTTGCGTTGGCTTTTGAGTATTCGGCCGAAACGTTGACGAAGCCGTTGTCTCCAAGCCCGAGCCCGAAATTACCGGCCAGCGTGGTGTTGAAGCCGTCACCTTCATAGTACTGACCGAAGTCGGCGCTGATGGAACCGCCGTCCGGCGAGTCTTTCAGAATGAAGTTGATAACGCCGGCAATGGCGTCAGAACCATATTGAGCCGCAGCGCCGTCGCGCAGGACTTCGACGCTCTTCAGGGCGATTGCCGGAATGGTCGCAATATCGGGACCCTGAGTACCGGAACCACCGATCTGAACCAGCGCGGCACGGTGACGGCGCTTGGAATTGACGAGCACAAGCGTCTTGTCGGTCGGCATGCCCCGCAGCGTTGCCGGACGGATGAACGTACCACCGTCAGAGATCGGCTGGCGCGCCAGCGAGTAAGACGGAACCAGCGTCTTGATGATATCGTTGGCGTCCGTGAACGGCACATCCGTGAGTTCATCTTCACCCAGCACATCCACCGGCACCGGCGAATCCATCACGGAACGGGCCTTGCCCCGCATACCGGTGATGATCACCTTTTCCTGTACGGCGGTTTCATCTGCTGCCGGTTCATCGTCAGGCTCTGCGTAAGCCACCCCCCCGGTGACCACCACGCCCATGACCGCGGATGACACGGCACACTTCAAAAAAGAACTAAATCGCACTTTGTATTCCCTTTCCGCAGCGAAACCATCACTCTCTCAAAGGTTTCGTCTGCCCCCTGTTGTCGAGCACACACCAGCTTCCCCCATTGGGCCGCACGCCCAAGGCACTGATATCCTGAGGTGTTGAATTGGCCCGCCATTGAGCCACAATCATCAGCAGGCTGCTCAAAACGCCTCCGTTGGCATTTCTTACCTACTGACTTGCTTACCAAGCTGTCCTGCACCCCCGGGAATGCCAATTCGAAAGATGACGCCGATGGTGCTGAATCGTTAACACGTCATGCTTTTGTGCACTGCACACCAATCAACGCCCAAAGTCCCGGCACTCGGAGTGCTCTAATCGGCTTCCGGAAGACCGGAGGTTTCATGGAAAAATCGCGAAGATTGCGAGAACGTTTTCAGCGATCTCCCGCATCGTCTTCCCTTGCGTCATCGCCATGCGCCGCATGGAATCATAGACTTCCTGTTCCGGCAGGCCGCTTTTCGTCATCAGCAGGCCTTTTGCCCGTTCAATCGTCTTGCGCGCTGCGAGATCTTCCTGAGATTTCTGCAACTGCTCTCTCAGGGCCAGCGTCAGGGCGTGGCGCTCTTCAGCCACATCGAGGATGGCCGCAATGCGTTCCGGCTCCAGGCCATCGACGATAAATGCGCTGACACCGAGTTTAAGCGCCCGGCTCATATCCTCTCTGGACCCCTGGTCCACAAATACGAGAACAGGCACGGACCTGAAACGCCGCATGGCCAGAAGCCCGGCCAGCAATTCAAGGTCTGCGGCTGGCGACGCCAGAATGATCGCGCTGGCGCCCATCAGCCGGAGGCGCCGCGTCTGCCAGTCCGGATGGCCGGTAATTTCGATCTGATGGGGCTGGTCACCCAAGCCGCTTGAAATGCAACCGGCCCGCATTTCATCGCTGGCGAGAATCAGTATCTGGCCGTCCCAGCTTGCGGCGTCTGACGCACCGGTAGATTGCTGGGCCTCATTCAGCAGCGCTGTACAGTGGGAAGTCTCTGCAGCCATTTTGTTCAGGGCTCTCTGGCAACACATTCAAACCGTTGATGTCGTTTGAATTTTGGAAACAACCGCGCCGAGTCCAAACAGGTCAGTTGTAAAAGCCGTGATATATTGGGTGTATCTGATCATTCGTGTTTCGCGATTGAACAAATACCCGGCAGGAATACCGCCATGAGCGAAAGGCCGTCAGGCGAACGCCGTCCAATTTACGGGCGTCTTTCAGAGGGGATCGGCCGAAACCGCTGGATCGGAAGGCATACCGCCAACCTGGCTTCGGGTCTGCCGGTCTCTCCTTGACCCGGCTCCATGGCACCTCAAGAGTCTTTCCCGGGAACGCTATCGCATTGAGGACATCATGAAACGTAGAGACTTTCTGGCAACGGGAACGGGCCTGGGCGTGGCCGCGCTGGCGGGATGCGCAAGTCCAGCACCAGGCTTTACGCCGGCACCAGCCACCGGAGACGCGCTGGTCCAGTCAATGGACGCGCCGATGCGGCCCATCAAATCCTCCATGAGCCGCGTGACCCGCACAATTGTCGGGCTTCGCCCGTTCCGGAAGCCTGGTCCGCGTTTGGAAACGGTGAAAGTCGGCTCCAAGGATGTCGTACACAATTACGGTCATGGCGGCGGCGGCGTGTCCCTCTCCTGGGGCGTTGCTGAACTGGCCGTTGCGCTCACCAAGGAGGCCCGTAGCGATAACGTAGCCGTTCTCGGGTCCGGCTCGATCGGCTTGTCGACTGCGATTCTGCTCCAGCGGGCCGGTGTACAGGTGACGATCTACGCCAAGGACTTCCCGCCCTACACCACATCGAATGTCGCTGGCGCCATGTGGCACCCGGTAACCTTGTATGAGAACGATCAGGTCTCACAGGAGACCCTGGCAATGCTCGACCTCGCCTCCCGCATCGCCTTCAACCGCTTCATCCGTTTCGCGAACGATCCCAAATATGGCGTCTACTGGATCCGGCAATTCTCGCTCAGCGATCGCCCGATGAGCACGATCCGCCCTTATGTGGGCGGTGATGCACTCTATCCAGGCCTCAAGCGCAACCAGCCCGGCGGACCTTTCGGCTTCCCCTACCATGATGGGTACTACACGCTGATGATCGATCCGGACATATACATGCGTGCGCTGGTGAATGATTTCCTGGCAGCCGGCGGCCGCATGAAAGAGATGGCCTTTGAAACGGAAGGCGACCTTGAGACGTTGCCTGAGTCCAGCATTGTCAACTGTATGGGGCTCGGGTCCGGCAAAGTGTTCGGAGACGAGAGCATCATTCCCGCGCGCGGCCAGCTGAGTTTCCTGCTGCCACAGAACGACATTGATTATGGCTATGCCGGATCAACGGATGACTATGGCCTGCTTTATTCGTTCCCCCGCAAGACTGGCATTCTCCTCGGCGGATCAGTCGACAAGGGCGACTGGAGTCTCGACCCCCGGGCGGACGAAATCCGGCGTATGGTCGACGGACACGCCTATCTGGCGTCCAAGCTGACCTAGCTGCTTCCAGCCCTGACTCAACAAGCGTCCACGGCCGGGCCTTCATTCTGAAGGTCCGGCTTTTCTGTGCGTGCGCGGTCTCCCTCACCCGTTCGCACCCGTCTTCCGGCGCTTTGACGCGACCGGTCAAAACTGTGTCGTCCGCCGTCAATACCGGCGGCGCCCCGGCGGGTAGTCAGAATTCAGCTCACTTCCGAGGGGCAAGGCACGGACCAACCGATGCTTTCTTCCCAAGGAAAAGCGGAAACCAGAACGCCTTTCATGGAGACCATCATGTTCAATTCCCGCCTACCGCTCAAACTCGTCCTGGCCTCGGCCGGGCTCGCTGGCCTGCTGCTCACCCAGCAGACCGCCAACGCCGAAACCGCCCGCGCTGCAACCGCAAAAATGCCGCCGGTGAACGATGGCCTGCCGATGCCAGGCTTCAAGATCGATCCGGCGACAACCGCCGTTGTCATCACTGATCCGCAGAATGACTTTCTTTCACCGGACGGCGTGACCTGGGGTGTTGTCGGCCAGAGCATCACCGAGACCGGCACGGTCGAAAACCTTGAAGCCCTGTTCAAAGTTGCAAATGAAACGGGCATGCCTGTCTTCGTGTCGCCGCACTATTATTTCGAGCACGATCACAAATGGGAATTCGAAGGCACGCTCGAAACGCTGATGCACAGCATCGGCATGTTCGACCGCCCGCACGCCCTCTCCCTGGAAGGCTTCGAAGGCTCAGGCGCAGACTGGCTGGATCGCTACAAACCCTACATCAACAATGGCAAGACGGTCGTGACCAGCCCGCACAAAGTGTACGGTCCGGAAACCAATGACCTTGTCCTTCAGCTCCGCAAGGCCGGCATCTCAAAAGTGATCCTGGGCGGCATGTCATCGAACCTCTGCACGGAATCCCACATGCGCGAGCTGATCGAGCAGGGCTTCGAAGTGATGGTGGTTACCGATGCAACCGCCGGCGCAATTACACCGCTCTACAACGGCTACGACGCTTCCCTGACCAATTTCCGCATGATCGCCAGCGCCGTCGACAACACGGCGAACACCGTGAAAGCGATCAAGGCCGCTTACGGAAAATAGTCTCCTCCCCATCCACGCCTGCCCCGCGTGGATGTCCTGCAGCCCGGCTGATGGCTTTCCCCTCTCTCCCCACCATCAGCCGGGCTCTTCAGGAGCCTGGAGCTTTCCCAGCCTTCCTTATCAACCAATTCAGGATGCGCGACATGCCACAGCAAGAACTCCTCCCTCCCCTGGATCCTGCACCCCTTCCAGTTCCTGTCGTCTGCACCCTGATTTTCGTCATTCGTCTGGAGCTCAGTGTCCGAGAAACTCCTGACATCCACCCCCTGCCGGTCATCTTCCCTGACCAGCAGGAACCCTCCCCACCGAGCCTGTGGCTCCAACCTCCCAAAAAGGAAAATGAAATGTCCCGTACCATTACACTCTCTGCCATGGTGATGGCTGCCGCCGTCGCAACCGCCCTTCCGGCCGCTGCTGAAGACGAATACAACGTGTCGACCGGCATTACGACGGCAGGTGTTCCGCTCGGCCTGCACGGCGTCGACGCTGTCGCGCTGACAACGCTGAACGCCGTCGCTGAAGGCGATGCACAATACACGGTCGTCGAAGACGGCGTGGCGTACTACTTCGCATCCGAAGATTCGGCGAAAAAATTCAAAGCCAACCCGGCCGTGTATGCACCGCAATATGGCGGTTTCTGCGCCTACGCAGTGGCCCTCGGCAAGAAGTTCGATGGCGACCCGCAATTTGCCGACATCGTCGATGGCAAGCTCTACCTGTTCGTGAATGCAGAGGTCTTCGAAAAGTACAAGAAGGACTCCAAGCCCATTCTGGCCAAAGCCGAACGCACCTGGCCGCGCATCGAGCACAAGGCCGTGGGCGACCTCTGATCCCGCCACCGGGCGGCTGGAAGCTGCTTCCAGCCGCTCACGCTTTCCTCCCGGAACATCAAGAGACAACAGACATGAGACCGCCCCTCCCGCCCTTCACCGTTGATACAGCAACCGAAAAGGTCCGCCTTGCCGAAGACGGCTGGAACAGCCGCAACGCGGAAAAGGTTTCCCTTGCCTACACCGAAGACAGCGCCTGGCGGAACCGCGACCTGTTCATCACAGGCCGGGCAGAAATCGTCCGCTTCCTGACGGACAAGTGGCAAAAGGAACAGGAATACCGGCTGATCAAGGAATTGTTCGCCTTCACGGACAACCGTATCGCCGTGCGATACGCCTATGAGTTCCATGACGCGACCGGCCAATGGCATCGCGCCTATGGCAACGAGAATTGGGAATTCGATGCCGAAGGCCTGATGCAGAAGCGTTATGCCAGCATCAATAACCTGAAGATCAGCGAAGCCCAGCGCCTGTTTCACTGGCCTCAGGGCCGGCGCCCGGACGATCATCCGGGGCTCAGCGACCTTGGCCTTTAAGTCAGATCAGGCGTCTTCCAGAACCGGTGCCTCTGCCGGTGCCAGACGGATCAGGTAGTCGAACGCGGAGAGGGCTGCCTTGGCGCCTTCTCCCATTGAGATGACGATCTGCTTGTAAGGTGTCGTGGTCGCGTCGCCAGCCGCGAAAACACCCGGGAGGGACGTCTGGGCCCGCATATCGGTCACGATCTCACCACGTTCGCTGAGCTCGATGCTGCCACGCAGCCACTCCGTATTCGGCACGAGACCGATCTGCACAAAGATGCCTTCCAGCGCCACTTCGTGCAGCTCTTCCGTGTTCCGGTTCTTGTAGACCAGACCTTTCACCTTTGCGCCATCACCGAGCACCTCAGTAGTCATGGCCGACGTGATGATTGTCACGTTTGGCAGACTGCGCAGCTTGTTCTGAAGCACGGCGTCGGCGCGCAGCTGCGTGTCGAATTCGATCAGTGTCACATGCGCCACAAGGCCTGCAAGGTCGATCGCGGCCTCAACACCGGAGTTGCCGCCACCAATGACGGCAACGCGCTTACCTTTGAACAGCGGACCATCACAGTGCGGGCAGTAAGCCACGCCCTTGTTACGATACTCTTCCTCGCCCGGCACACCCATCTGGCGCCAGCGGGCCCCCGGCGCGAGGATCAGGCTACGGGTCTTGAGGCTCGCGCCGTTCTCCAGAACGACTTCGTGCAGACCGCCCTCCTCCTTAGCCGGAACAAGCTTCGCGGCAGTCTGGAGGTTCATCACATCAATGTCGTATTCCTTGATGTGCGTTTCCATCGCGGTCGCAAGCTTCGGGCCTTCCGTGTACGGCACGGAGATCAGGTTTTCGATGCCCATCGTGTCGAGTACCTGCCCGCCCAGACGTTCAGCTGCGATGCCGGTACGGATGCCCTTCCGGGCTGCGTAAATCGCCCCCGCAGCACCAGCAGGACCGCCACCGATGACGAGCACTTCAAACGGCTCTTTCTGCGAGATCTTTGCCGCCATCTTTTCCTGTGCGCCGGTATCCAGCTTGGCGAGAATCTGCTCGACCTCCATCCGGCCGGACCCGAAGACTTCGCCGTTCAGGTAAACCGTCGGCACAGCCATCACCTGGCGTGCATCGACTTCGCTCTTGAACAGCGCCCCATCGATCGCGGTGTGCCGGATGTTTGGATTGAGGACAGCCATCATGTTCAGGGCCTGAACCACATCCGGACAGTTCTGACAGGACAGCGAGAAATAGGTTTCAAACTCGAATTTGCCTTCGAGTGATTTGATCTGCTCGATCACTTCCGGTGCAATTTTCGGCGGGTGTCCGCCAACCTGGAGCAGCGCGAGAACGAGCGATGTGAATTCGTGGCCGAGCGGCAGGCCGGCAAAGCGCAGGCTGATGTCCGCCTCAGGCGCCGTGATGGCAAAGGACGGCGCGCGCGCATCGTCGCCGTGCTTCCAGGTGACCTTGTCGGAAAGGTCGGCAATCTCCTGCAGGAGCTCTTCGAGGTCACGGCTGCCCTTGGTGTCGTCCAGAGCCGCCACCAGTTCCACCGGGCGCCGGATGTTTTCCATATAGGCTTTGAGCTGGTTCTTCAGATTGGCGTCCAACATGAGTCATCTCCTGCGAAGGTCGCGGACGCGCCGGCTGGCAGCGCGATTCCTGCGGGCAAAGGGAAACCCGGCTGGCTGTGACGTCCACAGCCAGCCGGATAATAGAATTGTGGTGGCTTAGATCTTGCCGACCAGTTCCAGCGACGGGGCGAGGGTTTCCGAACCTTCTTCCCATTTCGCCGGGCAGACCTGACCCGGATTTGCGCGGACGTACTGAGCCGCTTTGACCTTGCGGACGAGCTCGGCCGCGTTGCGGCCAACGCCTTCGCAGGTCACTTCGATCACCTGGATCACACCGTCCGGGTCAACCACGAAGGTGCCACGGTCTGCGAGGCCCATGTCTTCGCGCATGTTTTCGAAGTTGCGGGTGATGGTGCCCGTCGGATCGCCGAGCATGTAGTATTCGATCTTGCCGATGGCCGGCGAAGTTTCGTGCCATGCCTTGTGGCTGAAGTGCGTATCGGTCGACACGGCGAACACTTCGACGCCCATGCCCTGCAGCGCGGCGTATTCGGACTGCAGGTCTTCCAGTTCGGTCGGGCACACAAAGGTGAAGTCTGCCGGGTAGAAGAAGAAGATTGCCCACTTGCCCTTCACGTCGGCATCGCTGACCGACTCGAATTTGCCTTGCTTGAATGCTTCGGCTTTGAAGGGCTTAATTTGCGTATTGATAAGGGACATTGTGGCTCCGTCTGTTGTTGCTTGCCGGGACAAATCCAATACCTGTCCAGAATGGCTTGCCAATAAATTGTGGTGGGACAAATCGCGCGCTTGTCTTTAGATCTTTGCGCTTGAAATCCCGCGACTGACGTTTCCTTCGCCCTGCGTCCTTTTCTATAATTATTCTAAATTGGGAAACAAGGGCCGACCCACGGGCAGATGCAGGCATTCCACAATCTGCTGCATTTTCTGGAGAAATTCGCCAGCAGTGAGCGGCAATCAGCCACCTGCACCGCCAGTCTGACGCCCCGCTCCCGCCAGATATGCTGACCAGAATCAGCAAGGCGACCGCACACAGCGAGGCCAGAGATTCGGCCAGCTTTCCGCTCTCCCGAACCGCCGGCGAAGATGCCTTGCCACTTATCCCCTGCATCACGCATCCGTGATCGATAATTGGTCCCTCACGCCGAATGCGACGCGCTTGGCCAGTTTTCCCTTTACGGTCCCATTGCGAGGGCTACGACAGATATAAAACGGAGGGCGTGATGGAGGGAGCAACCAGGCGGTACGCATTGGCGATGATT
The DNA here is from genome assembly GCF_963678875.1 of uncultured Hyphomonas sp. NCBI lineage: Bacteria > Pseudomonadati > Pseudomonadota > Alphaproteobacteria > Hyphomonadales > Hyphomonadaceae > Hyphomonas > uncultured Hyphomonas sp. The sequence goes on from NZ_OY787456.1 coordinate 2,198,653, forward strand.
GGCGCGACGGCTGGTAGCGCCGCGCTCTATTCCGCGATGAAAGCCATTCATCACGTCCAGCCCTCTTCCTATAAGGGACCGATCAAACTCGACGGAGACCCGAAAGGCGCCAAAGTCCTTGTCCTGGGCGCTGGTCTTGCGGGCATGGTAGCAGCCCTCGAACTTCGATCGGCAGGCTATGATGTCGAAGTTCTGGAATACCGCGAGAAAGCAGGCGGACGCTGCTGGACGCTGCGCGGTGGCGACACCTACACCGAGTTGGGCGGCGCAACCCAACACGTCTCCTTCGACGGCGACAACTACATCAATCCGGGCCCCTGGCGCATTCCCTATGATCATCACGGCGTACTGGACTATTGCCAGCGCCTGGGTGTCCAGCTGGAACCCTTTATCCAGCAGAACCACAACGCCTACATCCACAACAGCAAGGCCTTTGGCGGCAAGCCGCAACGCTACAGGCACATTGCCACGGACTATCGCGGCCAGACATCGGAGTTGCTGGCCAAGGCCGTCGACCAGAACCGGCTGGACGACATGCTCACCCCGGATGACAAGGAAGCGCTGGTCGAGTCACTACGGGCAACCGGCGCGCTCGACAGCACGAATTCCTACATGGCAGGAATGTCCACCAGCCGGTACCGGGGCTATGGCAAGCCGCCAGGCGCTGGTTTCGATGGCGCACCTTCCCCGTCGGAGCCGATCAGCCTGTCGGACATCCTCAAATCAAACCTCTGGCACCGCCTTGCGGACGCAGACATCCTCGATCACCAGATGCCGATGTTCCAGCCTGTCGGCGGCATGGACATGATCGCTCAGGCATTCGCGCGGGAAGTCGGCGACCTGATCCGCTTCAATTCCAAAGTCGTCTCCCTTCAGCAGGATAAGACCGGCGTTCAGGTGGCTTACGAAGATACCCGTACAGGCGACACGCTGACGGCAGAGGCAGACTGGTGTGTCTGCACCGTGCCATTCTCGATCCTCGGCCAGATGGACCATAACCTCTCGCCGGAACTCACCGCTGCGGTAAACGATGTCTACTATCGCGGGTCTGCCAAATGGGGCCTCGAATTCAAACGGCGCTTCTGGGAAGAAGACGACAAGATCTATGGCGGGATCAGCTACACCGACCTGCCCATCGAAATGATCTCGTATCCCTCCAGCGGTCTGTTCACCAAAGGCCCGGCTGTCGTGCTGGGCGGATACACATGGGACGACGCGCAAGCCTATGAATTCAACGCCATGCAGCCGGAAGACCGGATCAAATGGGCCCTGGAATTCGGATCCCATATCCACCCGCAATACCTGGAAGAATACAAGACCGGCGTCAGCGTCGTCTGGCACAAGGTTCCATGGGTGCTCGGCTGCTTCGGCATCTGGCGCAATCAGAAGACCCATTACGCAAATGCGGTGAAGATCGACAATCGCGTTGTCTGCGCAGGCGAGCACGTATCTTATCTCGGGGCCTGGCTGGAAGGCGCGATCGAATCCTCACTCGATGCGATTGGCAGACTGCACGACAAGGTGATCAACGGATGAGACATCAAGCCCGCACCGCCCTGACCGTCTTTGCATTCGCGGCCGCCACCTTCAGCATGCAAGCCGATGAAGGCATTCCTGAAGTCACCAGTTTTGAACCCACGCCTCTCGAGAAGAAAATATTCGACGGGCCGGGCGTGACGGTGACGAGCGGCCAGGAAATTTATTCCACGCTCTGCTCAGGTTGCCATATGCCCGAGGGCGAAGGCGCCGTTGGTGGCGGCATGTATCCCGCGCTCGCAGGGAACGAGAAGCTTGAATATCCGGATTATGCTGTCTTTATCATCCTGAACGGATACAAAGCGATGCCACCCTTCGCCCACACGCTTTCAGACGAGCAGGTTGCCGCGGTCGTCAACTACTTGCAGTCCGGCCTGGGCGGTAACGCCTACGAACCAACGGCAACGGCCGAACACGCCGAGCTCAGCCGGCCTCAATAATCAGAATACGGAGTGAAACCATGCGCCTTACTGCCCCTCTTCTTTCGATTGCCGCAATCGCGCTTGGCGCCTGCGGCGCGGCCGACAGTGAAGTCATTCGCCACAAGATCCCCGGATCCGACTTCCCGATCCTTCAGGCGGTTGAAGTGCCACCTGATGCAACACTGGTTTACCTGAGCGGCGCTGGCCCCAGCATTACGGACGAGACGGTCGATCCGAGATCGCCGGCAGCCTTCGGCGATATCACAACCCAAACCGAAACAACGCTGGCCACAATCGAATCCCGCCTTGAAGGGCTGGACCTCACCATGAGCGACGTCATCAAGATGCAGGTCTATATCGTCGCCGCACCAGGCGAAGACTCGCTCGATTTCGGTGGATTCATGAAGGGCTATGTGAAGTATTTCGGCACGGAAGCGCAGCCTAACCTGCCGACCCGTTCGGTCTTCGAAGTTGCCGGGCTCGCCAACCCGGGATGGCTGATCGAAATCGAAGTCGTCGCCGTCCGCGATTAAGCAGACCCGTTCCGACGCCGGTAAGGCGCCGGAACGTGGCCTCTGCGCAGCCACTTGCCCCTACGCAAGTCATTTCCTTGACCGGGAAGGCATGTATGATCCCCAAAAATACGATTGGGGAGAGCCATGCACTACGCAGAACTTCTGAAAGCACGCGAAGAACTGACCGGACCAGGCGGTGACTTCGAGATCGTGGAAGCCGAAGTGCTCGGCAACAAGCTTCGCATTTACAAGAATGCCCCGCCGAGCATTCGGGAAGTGTGGGCCGCGACCAAGGAGTTCGCAGACCGGACATATCTGGTTTACGAGGACGAGCGCCTCACCTACGCCGAAGCCCATGAGCGGGTAAATGCCATCGCAGCCTGGCTCTTTGACCAGGGCGTAAAGCCGGGCGACCGGATCGCTGTCGCGATGCGCAATTACCCGGAGTGGCTCCTCATCTATTGGGCCGGCGCATCTGTCGGGATCACTGTTGTGGGCATGAACGCCTGGTGGACGGCCGACGAAATGGCCTATGCCCTCAAGGACTCTGAACCCAAAATCCTGTTTCTGGATGCCGAACGGCTCGAACGCGTCCGCGACCGGCCAGACCTTACCGGCTCGATGAAACTTGTCGGGGTCAGACTCCCTGACCTCCCATCCAACGTGATACCGTGGAGCGATGTCATTGCCCATGGTGGCAACATGCCGGACGTCACGGTCGATCCGGAATCAGATGCCTGCATCTTCTATACCTCCGGCACCACAGGCTTCCCGAAAGGCGCACAGCTCACACAACGCGGCTGCGTCTCCAATCTCATGAACATGTTGTATGCCGGAGCGTCCACGGCGCTGGCGGTGCAACGCGCAACAGGGGTCGAGCCGCCGGCAGACCCGCCGCCGCCTGTAGGCCTGCTGACGACACCGCTCTTCCACGTCACCGCAAACAATTGTGGCGCCTATGCCATGACGGCGGTCGGAGGCACGATTATTCTGATGTACCGCTGGGACGCTGGCGAAGCGCTCAAAATCATCGAACGGGAGAAGGTCACCAGCCTGGGCGGCGTGCCGGTCATGGGCAGAGAATTGATCAATCACCCCGACTTCCCAAAGACCGATACCTCCAGCCTCGTCCAGCTTTCGGGCGGCGGAGCGCAAGTGCCGCCCGATCTGGTTCAGAAGATTGAATCAAGCATCGCGACCGCTCGCCCGGCTACCGGGTATGGCATGACGGAAACATGCGGGATCATCACCTCCGTGTCCGCAGACTTCTTCGTCGACAAACCGGACAGCGCCGGCCCGGCCATGCCGAACTTCGAAGTCAAATGCGTGGACGAACTGGGGGAGACTGTCCCTCCCGGCGAACTCGGCGAGCTTTGGGTAAAAGGGTCCTCTGTCATCAAGGGCTATATCAACCGGCCGGAGGCCACCGCTGAATCGATCACGGATGGCTGGCTGCACACCGGCGATATCGCCCGCATCGACAAGGATGGCTTCATCTTCATTGTCGACCGCAAGAAAGACATGGTCCTTCGCGGCGGCGAAAACGTCTACTGCGCCGAAGTGGAATCCGTTGCCTATACCCACCCGGCCATCACAGAGTGCAGCGTGTTCGGAGTGCCGGATGACCGGCTCGGAGAAGAGGTCGGCATCGCCATCGTGTTGAAGCCGGGCGAGAAACTGACCGCTGACGCGTTCCGGGCCCATTGCGCCGCCACCATGGCGAAGCACAAAGTTCCCCGCTATGTCTGGTTCATTGCGGATGCCCTGCCTCGGAACGCCAGCGGCAAGTTCGTCAAACGCGACCTGCGCGACCGCCTCAGCGCAGAACTCCAGAACGCCGGGCACTGAACCGTGATCTGCGGGCGGCAGTCTTGCTGCCGCCCTAGATCAGTTTGCGCCGGAGTTTTGCGGCCAGCGCATCAAGCGCCAGAACTGACAGAAAGATGATCAGCAGGATCGTCGCCACGTGATCGTACTGGAACATGTCGTAACGGCCCTTCAGCTCCTGTCCGATTCCACCCGCGCCAACGAGGCCGATAACCGTCCCCATGCGGATGTTGCGGTCAAGAATGTAGAAGGTCAGCGCCGTATAGCTCGGCAGCACCTGAGGCAATACGGCGAGACGCAGGACGGCGAGATCCCCCGCCCCGGTCGCACGCACGGCATCCTGAGGAACCTTGTCAGCGGCCTCGATTTCTTCAGCGAAAAACTTGGCCAGAAACCCCACACTATGCAGCGCAAGGGCAAGGATTCCGGCAATCGCGCCAAATCCGAAAGCGAGCACAAGAAAGAGCGCACTGATCAATTCCGGCACCGCACGCAGGAATGAAATGAAGCTTCGCGCCAATGCATAAAGTGCCGGATGCGGCGTAAAATTCCGCGCTGCCACCCAGGACAGTGGCAAGCTCATCAGGACGGCGAACAGGCTGGCCCAGACCGCCATCTCGATCGTCTCCAGCATCTTTTCGAGCGTAAAGGCGAGATAGCCGACGGGCTCGACCAGGAATGTCTTCTCGATCATGCTCGTGGTCATCTGCATGGTCTCGGGATCCAGCGCAGACTCCTCAACCTGTTCAGTTTCCAGATGCGAGAACAACGGCAGATGCGCCGGATCGAAATCATCGATCAGGCTTACCGGGGTACGCTCGGCAATGGCGATTGGGTACATCTGCTGCGTGACGCTGCCGATACCTCGCCCGATCTGCGAGGACTCCTTAAGACCGACGCTCGCCTGCAGGAATTCGCCCAGCTGGCTGGAAAGCCGGTGCAACTCCATGCGGTGTGCGGAAACCGACAACAGGATAAACGTTGCGACGACGGCCAGGACGGTCTTCCAATCGAACGCCGGTTTCACCTGCCATTGGGCTGGGCCCGGTACTCTGCTCGTCGCTGTTCCGGACATATCAAGCTACCGCCGCGGAGGGCGCAAACGCCTCTCGTCCTGTTCCGAAAATCCGGGCGAGCATGTCCTGACTCAGTTGGCCGGGCGGACCGTCAAAGACGATGCGCCCTTCACGCAGACCGATGATGCGATCCGCATAGGCGCGAGAGAGATTGATCTGATGCAGGGAGCAAAGCACGGCGGCGCCCTGAGCCTTGGCTGTCTGGCGCAGCAGGCTCATCACATCCTGCGCCGTCTGAGGGTCGAGGCTCGCAACAGGCTCGTCCGCGAGGATCAGCTGGGGATTGCCGATCAGGGCACGGGCGATGCCGACCCGCTGCTTCTGGCCGCCGGACAGGCCGCTGGCAGGACGGTTCACGTGCCCCTCTTCAAGGCCGACCTGTTCGAGCAGCTCACAGGCCCTGTCCTGAATGGCCTTCGGATAAGCTTGAAACATAAGGCGCCAGACGGGCAGTCCTGCTGCCGTGCCAGCCATGACGTTCTGAGCCGCCGTGAGGCGTTGGGACAGGCCGAAATCCTGATGCACCATGCCGATTTCCCGGCGCAGTTGGCGAAGTGACTTCGGCGCGAGGAGCTTTCCGGCCACATCAATGCGCCCGCCATCCAGAGGAACAAGGCCGATAACGGACCGCAGAAGCGTCGTCTTTCCCGAACCGGACGCCCCCAACAGGACACAAAAACTGCCGGGCTCTATCGTGAAAGAAACGTCTTCCAGAACGGTCGGCCCATTCTGAAAGGACTTGCTGGCGGCAGTCACCGACAGCACCGCACGTGTGGAATGTTCGGAAGACCGGACCGCGCTCATTTCTATCCCGCAACCTGCCGCTCAGGAACCCGACTTCAGCAGAATGGCCGCCTGATAATCGGTATCGATAAAGCCGATCGTTCCCGCCATCGCCTCGAACAGCGCATCGGACGTATCGGTATTGTACCGATCCACCTGCTTGCCCCCATATCCACGAATCGACTCCGGACGGATCCCCGGGGATTCATGCACATTGCCGAGTGATGCCTTCAGAGAAGACTTCACCTGAACAGGAAGCGCCGGGTGCATGGCGATGGGTGGGTTCGGAATAGGGTCGGATTTCATCAGGAGACGGAAACCCGAAGCGTTCAGGCCGCCCTGATTTACCGCCCGCTCAAACGAGACAAAAGACGCACCGGCAGCATCGACAAGTCCATTCTGCAGGGCAAGCAGACTGTTCGCATGGCTGCCTGTGATCCGGATGGCGGATAGATCGCGCAATGGGTCGATGCCCGCCTTTGAGAGCATGGCAAGGGGATAGGAATAGCTGCTGGCCGAATGCTGGGACCCAAGCGCGATGGATTTGCCTTCAAGGTCTTCGGGTGCATCGATCCCGGACGCCCGCGATACGAACACGCCCGCATAATAGGTTGAGCTGCCGTCACGCTCTTCAATGGCAAGCAGGTCCGCACAGCCGCGCTTGTGCGCCTCGACGTAGGAGACCGGCCCCAGCCAGGCAATTTCGGCCTGCCCGGCACACATGCCTTCGATAACAGCCGAGTAGCTCTGACCCGTCTGGACATCAAAGTGAATACCGCTGGTTCGGGTGATCGCATTGAAAAGCGGCAGGAAGTCCGACTTGGTTCCGTCTTCCGTTCCACCATCAGCAGGGATCAACAGCACACGGAGGGGGCTGTCGGCTGTGCCGGTACGCTCCGCACGGGCAGGAAGGCTGGCGAAACACAGCACAATCAGAAATGACAGGAGCATCACCAGGCGCATGCCGTTTCCCTCTTCACCGCAGAGCAGCGCCGCCTTGTGCGCCGCAACAAACCTCAGGATCGTCGATAACAGTCCCTTGTGACATTGGTGTAACGGAATGCGTTCATTCTTGACGTTTCTTGAACTAAATTCAATTAGTGTGATGCGAACCCTAGGAAGCGATCAATGTCCGAGAGCAAACCCAAGCGCAGAAGCCCAACCAAAAAGCGCGGTGACGTGCCGATCGTGGACAATGTCATGACCCGCATTCGGGTCCGCCATTCTTCGCTCGGCCCCAGCACGCGGTCGATCGCTGATTTTATCCTGGAGAACCCCCGCCAGGTCGTTGGCATGTCCGTGACAGAGCTCGCCGAGGCGACGGGCGCAAGCGACGGCAGTGTCATCAATCTCTGCCGCCAGCTCGATCTCTCCGGGTTTCAGCAACTAAAGCTCAGCCTCGCACAGGAAGTTGTCCAGCCTGTCCAGTTCATCCACGAGGACCTGCGCCCCAGCGACTCCACGCCGACGGTCTGCCGGAAGACCTTCCATGCGGGTATTCAGGCCCTGAGGGACACGCTCTCGATCCTGGATGCAGATGCCATAGATGAAGCCGTGCGGATCATCCGCGCAGCCGACCGCGTCGAGATCTACGGGATCGGCTCATCCGCCCCGATTGCCGAAGACGCCCAATACCGGATGCTCAGGATCGGTATTGACGCGAAGGTGGTCGTGGACAGTCATATTCAGGCGATCAGTGCGTCACGGACCGGACCAAAAGTCGCGGTACTTACGATCTCCCATTCGGGCGCAACCCACGAAACACTGGCGGCGACCCGCCTCGCCAAGGAAGCCGGCGCAAAGACAATTATCGTCACGAACTTCTCCAGCTCGCCATTGCAGGCTTATGCCGACGTGAAACTGTTCACCATGGCGCGCGAAACCAAGTTCCGGACCGAAGCCATGACCAGCCGTATCGCGCAGCTCTGCGTCCTCGACGCGCTGATCGCCGCGCTCGCCCTCGCCGACTATGATCGCGCGACTGATACACTCCGGAAAACATTCGATGTTTTGTCCCTGAAGCGCTTCTAGAAGCGCGTTTCCCGGACCAGAGATTTCAACACGCCCGGTTCGTCCGCCCGCACCAGCAAAGACTGCATCCCCAGTGCCTCGGCACCCGCCAGGTCTGTTGCGGGATTGTCCCCCAACATCACCACATCCGCTGGCGCGAGGTCCAGCGCCCGGCAGGCCTTCAGATAAAGGCCGGGCTTGGGCTTCCCGACGATCTCCATATCGACGGCATCAAGGTTTACACATGATCCGAGGGCAGAAAGAAGCGCCCCGGTCTCCGGCTTGATGCGGCCTTCCGCACCCGGGTGGGTCAGGTCCGGATTGGACACGATCAGGCGCGCGCCTTTGCGCAAGGCGTTCGCAGCGCGTTCCAGCCGACTGTAGCTAAATCTGGTATCCCTCAGCAGGACGACCACATCCGCTTCATCCCGATTGAGCTGAATGCCCATATTCCGCGCAACCGCGCGCATTCTTGGATGAGCCAGGACCATCACGTCCACCTGCCCCTCCATCGCCGCCCGGTCGATGGCCTCTACACCCGCCAGCACGATCTGTTCTCGCTGCATGACGATACCGGCTCTGCCAAGAATTTCGAGAAAGTCGTCAACTGTGTTTGACGAATTGTTTGACACAATGGCCGTGCGAACCTGATGCGCCTGCAGGAAAGCTGCAGCAGACTCGGTCAGCTGATTATCGATTGCACAGCAACCATCCCAGTCTACAAGGAAGCCTCTGACCGATTGCGCAACATGCGCGATTTCGGCCGATGAGGCGGGCAAAAAGCCATGCGCCATGCATTCAACTCCAGAATTCATCTCATTGTTTGAATTTTCCTCAATTACAAACCACGCTTAATGTAAATACTATTCATACCAATTTTATTCAAAGTTCACAGAAGTGTTGCGATGGCTGTCTAGATCGGCGGCGTGACGAGTACGGCTGATCCGGCCGTCCGCGTCCGGCTCGTCGATGTCCGGCGGGTGATGGGGTTATTTGGAGACACCAGCCATGAAACAGAAACTGAAGAGCAGTGTGAAATTCTGCTTGAGCGCCCTGATGGCGACGTCCGTCATTCAGGCTGCGATTGCTGAACCGGAGCCAGATGATGGTGATACGCGCCGCCTGGAAACGATCCGCGTCGAAGGTCAGGCTGTCGATGCTCTGACGTCTGACATTGCTGTCGACTTTGCCGAGTTCGGCACACAGGTCCAGCTGATCAGCTCGGAAGAAATCGAAACCGGCGGCTTTACCAATTTCGGTGAACTTGCATCCGGTCTGATCCGCGGCGCCAATATTGGCTACTCGCCGGATGAAGGCGAATTCACCATCCGCATCGATGGCGGCACCGACCGGGATACGCTGCTCCTGGTGGACGGCGTGCCTTACTTTGACCGTTCCTCGCCGCTGGAAGACCTGTGGCCTGCAACCGCTATCGACCCACGCATGATCGAAAGCGTCGAAGTCTATCGCGGCGGTAACAGCCTTTACTTCGGCTCCAATGGCGGCCTGGGCGTCGTCAGCGTCCGCACAAAAGAGCCGGACGGCACCACAAAAGGCCAGTTCGGCGTCTATGCAGGTGCGTTCAAGACCCGCGAGATTTACGGCAACATGTCCTTCCCGCTCGACAAGGACGGAAAGCACTCGATCCTCGTCTTCGGCCGTTCATATGAGACTGACGCGCACGAACTGTTCAGCAAGGAAGCCTATGGCGACAACGTCCTGGCACTCGGCGGCCGTCACGAGTTCCCATACAGCTATAACAGCCTCGGCCTGAAATACCTCTGGCAAATCGGCCCGGATACCGAATTCCGCGCTGGCGCAACCTACTCGACCATCGACTTCCGCGACTCTTTCCCGCAAAGCACGGTCTTCCAGCCGAACTTTACGGAATTCCCGATCTATAATGCGGCGTTCAAGCATCGCTTCAATGACAAGCTGAAGATCGACCTGGAAGCCCACTACCAGGACCCGCAGCTGAAGAACAACGAGATCGACGCCCGCATCTGTCAGATCCCGCGCCTCGGCGACCTGCCAGCAGACATTCAGACCATCGCTGCAAACCAGGGCATCACAGGCTTCTCCACAGCAGCCGCATACGAGGCATTTGCCGCATCGGTTCCGGGCCTGCCCGCTGGCTGTGTCACCAACCCTTACGGCAGTGCTGGCAGCGCTGGTGATGACAACTGGAATGGTGGCAGCAGCTTCTACATCAACCAGGACCCGGACAGCCCGTTCTACGGCCAACCCTACGGTACGGTTGAAAACCCGTTCCCGATCGGCGCACCGATCGGCTATGTCGTCCAGTCCTCTGCCTCCTTCGGCGATGGCGGCCTGACCAAAGGCTTCGGCACCACCGACCAGCGTGAGTCCGGTTATGTCGATTATGGCTTCAACGCCCGGGCCACCTACACGCTCAATGACTATGTCGAGATTGTCGCCGGTGTTCAGAATACCAGCTACAAGGACAATTCCGATGACTCGTTCGGCGTGCGTGATGTGAAACTGACAAGCACGGGCGTCTATGGTGACCTGCGTCTGTCGCTTCCGGTTCTGGATGGTTTCAGCGGTTCATTCGCGGCGCGTCAGGACTTCAATGACAATTTCGACGACCAGTCCGTATGGAAAGTCGGCCTGCGCCAGAACTTCGGTCACGGCATCTATGCCCGCGGTTCCGGCGGGACTTCCTACAGCCTTCCGAAAATCGACGAGATCGGCGCCTTCGGTGCCGGCGCGAACATCAACCCGGGCCTCCAGCCGCAGGAAGTCGATGCATTCAACGTTGGTGCAGGTATCGACGGTGACATCTTCGGCGGTACCTACAACGTCGAACTCGGCTACTTCGAAACAGACATCAAGAACCTGTTCTCCAGCCGTGCCGTCGGCGCAGTTTGCCTGGAATACGCCAACGACCTAGCAAATCCGCTGTTCGACAATCTGACGAACGACACAGCCGCCATCGAACAGAACCGCCGGAACATCATCGCTCCGGACGAATTCTGCTCCACCGCAGCGGCTGGCCAAGCTGACGCTGGCGAGTCTGTTGCCGTGAACGCTCTGGCGAACCAGGACATCAAGGGCTTCACCATCGACGTCGCTTTCGACTTCGACAAATGGCAGGCCGACTTCAGCTATACCGATATGGAATCGCTGGAGCCAAACCCGGTGAAAGGCACGCTTGCCCGCCTTGACGGCACGTCGACCAACCTCGACTTCGTCATCCCGGGCCAGGCCGGCAGCGCGGACTTCCGTCAGTCCTCCGAGCGTCCGGAATGGACCTTGTCGGGTCTCATCACCTACACGCCAACCGATCGCTGGGTGTTCTCCCTCAACCCACGTTGGCAGGGTCCGGAATGGGCATATGCCGGCACCAGCCTCGCCCGTCTTGTGGACGAGAATGGTGACCGTGTTGTGGAAGACCTCAACTTCGGCGACTACTTCGTTCTCAATGGCTCGGTTCAGTACTTCCTGGGCGATGAGAAGCAGCACCGCTTCCTGATCCGCGGTGTGAACCTGCTCGGCGAAGACTATTTCGAGCGCGCTTCCGGCGGGTCGACCTACACACGTGACCGCGCCGTGGTCCGTGGCGAAGTTGGCCCGAACGACAGCGCTTACTACAGGCAGTATGGCTGGAACGGTAAACCGCGGTCCTTCTGGATCCAGTACGAATACTCGTTCTAACCACGCTCAGGACCCGGCCAGTCTTTCCCCACTGGCCGGGTCTCCCTTGTTTCAGGGTGGCAAGCCCGCCCCTTCCCTGCCCGCCCGCCATACATCATGCTTGCTGAGGTGATCCATGTTTTCCCGTCGCTTGTTTCTCGCGTCCAGCAGCGCTGCGCTCTGGATCCCGAAGATGGCTTATGCAGAGGGCGGGAAGCCGCATTTCACTCTGGGAGTCGCCTCCGGCAACCCCACACCGTCCAGCGTTATCCTCTGGACACGCCTTGCGCCCGATCCCCTGAATGGCGGCGGCATGCCGCGTGGCACCGCCGACGTCCGCGTGCGGGTTTGCACGGATGAGGCAATGCGCAACGCTATCCGGGACGAAATTATACAGACATCGGATGAAGATGCGCACTCCATCCATTACAAATTGTCCGGCCTGAAGCCTGGCCGGGAGTATTTCTACCAGTTCTACTTCGGTGATGAGGAGAGTCCCGTCGGACGCACCCGGACGACAGACCTAAATGCGCCGGAGGCAAAGGTGGCCCTCGCCTACTGCCAGCATTACGAGACCGGGCACTATGCAGCTTACCGCGATCTCGCCAGCTGGGTTCCGGACTGCGTGATCCACACAGGCGACTACATCTATGAAGGCGGCATCTCAGCCCTCGGCGCTCAGATGCGCGATGTCGGAGGCGGCGAACGGCGCCTGTTCGAGATCGTACGCCAGCACACGAGCAATGAAATTGTCACCCTCTGGGATTACCGCAATCGCTACGCACTCTACCGGTCCGATCCGCACCTGCAGGCCGCCCATGCGATCGCACCCTGGATCGTCGCGATGGACGACCATGAGGTCGACAACAACTGGGCGGCAGACATTCCGCAGGATCCGGAAAAGCAGACACCGCTCGAATTCGAGATCCGCAAGTACGCAGCCTTCAAGGCGTATTATGAACACATGCCGATCGAGGCGCCGCCAGCGTTCCACAAAATGAAAGCGACGCTGCAGCTTTACGGCAAGTACCATCTGGGTCCGGCACTGATTCACCTGCTCGATACGCGCCAGTTCCGGGACGACCAGCCCTGCGGCGACGGGCGCAGGCCTTATTGCGACGATGCGCAGGATCCCAATCGCACCCTCATGGGCAAGGCGCAGGAGGCCTGGCTGACAAAGTCGCTGAAGAGTTCGCCTGCCCCGTTCAACGTGATTGCCACGCAGGTCTGGTTCACCTCCTATCGCTACAATGAGACACCAGAGGCGCCTGTCACCAACCTCGACAGCTGGGATGGGTATCCCGGCGCCCGCGAGCGCCTGTCTGCAACGCTGGCCGATGGCATATCCAACCCGGTCTTCCTTACGGGCGACTGGCATACGGCGATGGCATCAACACTGCACGAAAACCAGTTCGATCCGAAATCCCGGCGCATCGGGCATGAACTGGTCGGCAGTTCGATTTCGTCTTACTCCCCCTGGGCACGGGACATGGAGGTCGTACGTGATGCCAATCCTCATGTCTCATACCTGAACGGCCAACAACGCGGTTATCTGCGTACGACGTTTTCCAGGGACAACTGCCGCGCCGAGTTCCGCGTAGTCGAAGATTCCGGTCGCCCGGACTCGCCGGTTGGGACCGACGTGGAAATGCGTACGAAGGATCTGTAAGATCAGCGCGACGGTTCCTGGCCAAGTCAGCCAATCGGCCTACCAGTTGAAGGCGCCGCGCACGAACCAGGTGCCCCCGGTAAAGCCGAACGGCGCGAACGTGTTGTACATGTTCGATCCGGTGGTTTCACCCGGTTCGCTGATCTGCTCCGGGTAGGTGTTCAGCAAATTGTTGGCACCGGCATAGATGGTGAAATTGTCGGATAGAGCGTAGCCGACTTCCAGGTCTGCAATCCATTCCGGATCGACATCGTAGTCCTCTTCCGGATTGGTCGCATTGCGGACCATGTAACGGCCAAAACGCGTCGCGCGCACATGCGTCCTGAATCGGCCATGCTCCCACCCCACGCCGAGGCTGATCTTGGAATCCGGGATGGTGTCGGTCAGGGCCGCCTGTTTGCTCCTGTCGAAGATGACAATGTCACCCAGCGCGTCCAGCTCCGGCGGGTTTTCGACAATACCTGTGATGTCTGTCTCGTTCCTGTTGAACCCGCCGATAATTTTGAAATCACCATAGTCTGTATGCAATTGATAGGTTGCGACAACATCGAGGCCACGCGTGCGGGTGCCGATTGCATTGGTGTAGTATTGCCCGCTGATACCGGAGGAGAGCCCATTCGCCACCAGCAGCGCCTGGATCTGATCGCCAATCGTCGTCACACCGTCCACAGAAAGCCTCGTGTCCAGAGGTGAGAAAGTGGACGTCACCACAATCCGGTCGTCCAGATCGATCTGGTAGGCATCGACAGTCACCGACAAGTTCGAACGCGGTGTCAGCGCAAAGCCAACGCTCGTGTTCCGGGACGTCTCGGGCTTCAGTGAAGAAGACCCCAGCGCTCGGGCCGCGACGGAACTGACGGGCAGGTTCTTCAAGAGCAGGAGTTCTGTTTCTCCGTCGCCGTCGAGATCCCGGAACTGGCTGGTCGTCGACGAATAGGTTTGCTGTGCAAGAGATGGTGCCCTGAACCCGGTATTGTAGGACGCCCGAAGCGCAAGCCAGTCGGTGAGCGCGTACCGTCCACCGACCTTGTAGATCAGCTCGTCACCCGCATCATCGTCGAAATCCTCGTACCGCATGGCGGCGTTCAGGAACAGGTTCTCCGACGGTGTCCAGCCGAGTTCGCCATAGGCGCTGAGGTTCGTGCGGTCCAGCTCACCGGCATCATCCGGACGAAATCCGGGCGTTGCCTGGGCGCCCGGCGCAAGAGGCTGGCCCGCAAAAGGCTGCCCGTCCGGCCGCACATAATCCCCCACTGTCCAGCTGGCCACTTCTCCTTCTTCGACTTCGTACTGTTCCAGTCGATGTTGAAGGCCGAACGAAATTTGCAGCGCGCCGGCACGGCCGAGTTCATGCAGCTTCGTGACATCAAGCGCATTGACCCATTCGGACGATATCAGACGCCCGACATGAAACCGTGTCGGGCTGGCCGGACCAAGGCTGGCGTTGAGACCATTGGTATTCTCCCAGTCCGTAAAGTCGGTGCCAAAGCTTGAAGACACATCCCAGGCCCAGCCACCCGCCGTTTCCCCCCGCACACCTGCAGCCAATTCATAATCGTCCTCTCGGATCGTCAGCCGTGGGCGGAAACCGTCCGGGTAGATTTCGGGGAGGGAGACATCCCTGTTCGGTGCACGGAAGGACCAGTTCAGCTCTGATTTGCGTGTGCCATAAGTGCCGAACGCATAGAATTCGAAGTCTTCTGCCTCATAGGAAAAATTGCCGCCGAGAACATGCGTCGCTTGTGGAAAAGCGCCGTAGTTTTGCGTGATCATGCGATCGATCGTTGCTTCTCTTGGATCGCGGGCACCACCCTCCAGCAAAGGATAAAGGTTGACGCGGTCCGAGATCGGTACAGCCCGGTTGGATTCCTCCCGGCTCATGAAGTTGTAGAAGACGTTCAGACTGCCTGACGAACCAACGGCCGTGCCGTCGTTGAGAGCGACAGTGAAGAACTCCCCATCATCACGGTCGAAATTCTGGCCCGCACTGATCGCGAGTTCCCCTTCATCCGGGTCGTCTTTCAGAATGATGTTGATCACACCGGCGATGGCGTCGGAGCCATATTGCGCCGCCGCACCATCCCGCAGAACCTCGATGCGGGAAATAGCCGATGCGGGGAACATGTTCAGGTCAACACCCGCGGCACCGTTATAGAGCGACGAAACAGAATGGATCAGCGCGGTCTTGTGCCTGCGTTTGCCGTTCACCAGGACAAGCGTGTGGTCCGGATTGAGGCCACGCATGCCTCCGCTCGAAATGATGCTTGCTGTCCCGCCGCCACCTCTTGTCGGCAGGTTGAAGGACGGGATCAGGTACCGGATCGACTCGTAGATGCCAACCGGGCTCCCCTGTTGAAGGTCCCGGTAAGAGAAAACGTCAATTGGCGTCGGGCTATCAATGATGGACCGCGGCGCCCCCCGAACACCCGTCACAATTACCGCATCCTGAATACTTTGTGCGTCACCGGTGTTGACCGGTTTGACAGGTGGACGCGCCGGAACGCGCGCTTCCGGTTCGGAAACTTCCATTGGCGGCGGGACCCGTGGCGCGACGGGGATATCCGGTTCGACCCGCTGCAGGGTCAACGCGCCGTTCGCCAATTGCTCGACGTTCAGACCGGTTCCCTTGAGAAGCAGTTCGAGCGCCGATTCATGATCAAGGCGTCCCTCAACGTCATGGGATGTCTTCCCCTCAAGCATGCCGGACGGAACGACGATTACTATCTTTGATTGCTCCGAGTACTCCATAAGCGCGTGCGCAAGGGGTTGCGCTTCGATCCTGTAGTACGGAGCCTCAGTGTCGGCAGGGTCGGCACGTGCCAGCATTGCCTGCAGGGTCAGCAGGAACACCACGCCAGCAAGGCCTGCTCGACTGAGCGGACTTCTGACCTTTGGCATCCTGAACTCACCCCTCAAATTGCGAAAAGGTTCCGAATGGACCAGCCGCTCCGACCGCAACGACACGTCACAGAACCCCGGTCCGCAAACGTGACGACAGGAAGATGCGAACCTACGTTCTTTGGAAAATATGGCTGCCAAGTCGCAGGAACGCACCCATCCCGGGCCGGTGCCGCAGCAATAGCCTGCCTCGCGCGCGGAAAACGCGCGCCCCTGTCCATAATTTTGTCAGGGCCTTCCGGCCATTATCCGCCAGCGGGAAGGAACACCACTTTTGAGGGATCGCTGCGGTCTACCGACAATGGATAAGACGCTTCCAAAGCGTAGAGGAACTGGTCGACGCTATCCGCACCGAAGGCCGCAGTGACGCGTACCTGGCCCAGATTCGTGTCCGAAAAGACGAAATCGCGGTCGTCATAGCGATGGAGGTCCACGATGATATCGTCGAGGCTGACATCATCATATGCCAGCCATCCCGTACGCCAACTGGCGGCTTTTGCGGGATCGATGGTTTCAATCTGACGCCGGTCCTGCCCGATCGTCGCCGTCACCTTGTCGCCAGCTGTGAGCACGTCCTTCACAAGGGTCGCATGCCGCTTCTCGGTGGCTTCGGGATCTTGTGCCTTGATCACTTCCACCACGCCTTCAACGACAGAAACCATGACGGAACTGGAAGACTGGCGAACGTCAAATTGCGTGCCCACCACACGCACCAGACGGTCTCCGGCCTGAACATAGAACGGGTGAGCCTTGTCCGGCGCCACATCGAAAAAGGCTTCGCCTTCTTCCAGCGACACGGTTCGCAGGCCGTCCTCGAATTTGTAATCGATCCGGGATTTCGCTCCGAGCGTGACAATCGTGCCATCCGGCAATGTGACCTCCCGGATTTCGGCAATCCGGGTTTCGATGGCAGGAATATCAACCGTCTGAAGTGCGCTATCGGTCGAGGGCCGCTCGTACAGGGACACACCCACTGCCGCGGCCAGGGCGAAAGCTGCGGCAAGGACGCCGCCCGCCAGCGCGCGCATCGGAGAAAAAGTTTTCTTCACCGCCGGCAACGGCATCGGAGCGGTCATTTCCGGTCCGGCGAGCTCGCCTTCCGGCAATCCGCAAGGCAGGCCCAGGTCCGTCATGATCTGCTCATAGTCATGATAGGCAACGGCATGATCGGCGTCGGCGGCCAGCCAGGTTTCGAACTCCGCCAGCTTGTCAGCGGTGGCATCGCCCGAATGCAGGTACACGACCCAGGAACGTGCCTGCGCCTCCACACGTTCGGTGTGGCCCTTGTTTTTATTGGAATCTGGCCGTTCCAAACTCAAAATTTCCTCCCGGAACGCTAGCGCTTCAGCGCTTGCGACAAACTGGCGAGTGCCTTGTCCATCTGACGATAGACATCGCCATAGGACCATCCCGTTTCATTGGCAATCTGCTGGTAAGTGTAGTTGTAACGCCGCCTCAAAGTCAGGATCACCTGCTGCTTGTGAGGCAATGTACGGAACACTTCATTGATTACTTCAAAACGCTCTTTCTCAAGTAGGACGCGTTCGGGGGACAAATCATCCAGCTGGGGCCCAGAATTTTCAGCAAGCACTGCTTTCGCATAGTCGAGATGGCGTCCGGAACGGCGCTTCTGGTCCAGCATGATGTTGCGCGCCGTGACCAGGAGGAAGGCCCGCGGGTTCCTGACACTTTGCGGTTCTTCCAGTGCAGCGAAACGGATAAAGGCAGCCTGTACAGCGTCTTCCGGTTCGGGTGGCCCAGCCCCGAACATCCGCCGCAGGTGACCGCAAAGGTCTTGCCAATAGACGCGGTAAAGCTGCTCAAAGTTACCGGGATCGTTCAACGCCACCGGGCCGCCAGCTCTCATCGCATCAGGACTGGATGGCAAAGATTTCGAATTGGACTTGCTCAAGACCTTGCTCGCTCTTCAACACCCACCAATCCTAGCCATCCCCAGGATCGGAAGAGAGACAAGCGCGACGGTTTCACGCGCGGCCAAATGACGGCAGTTGCGCAGATGTGATGCATAAATCCGCATTGAGTGCGAAAAATTCGTCCCCTGCAGAACCATCCCGGAAACCAACAACTTGAAGCTCCCAGACGAAAGCAGCCCGCTCTCGCAATCCTGCGAAGAACGGGCCGCTCTTAAGGGTTGATGTCGCACGCAATCCGGAACCTATTCCGGCTTGGTGTAAACGATCTCCCCGTTCTTCATCACTTCGCTGACGCTCAATGTGTTGGAAATATCTTCCAGCGGGTCTGCATCCAGGATCGTGACATCGGCAAGATAGCCGGGCGCGATCTGCCCCAGCTGATCGCCGACACCAATGGCTTCTGCCGCCTGGCTCGTGGCCAGCTTCAGAACAGTGGCATTCGAAACGCCCGCCCCGGAATAGACAGCCAGCTCATCGTGAAGCGAAGCGCCGTACGGCACGAATGGCGAGTCCGTACCAGCGACGATCTTGCCTCCATTGTCGATGATTTTGACAAGCGCTTCCTGGCCGGCCTGGACAAATTCTGTCCCTGCCCGCTTTCCCATGGCCAGCGTAGGCGTGACATACATGCCCGACTGGGAGATCAGCGCGATCACGTCCTGATAGGATTTTCCGTTCTGCGAACTTTTGAGTGAGTATCCGCGCCGGCTGGTCGCGCCGAAATGCTCCATCTGGTCAACACCGTTCGCGACGGCCGGATAGAGTTCGTGGCCCGTCACCGGTATGCCGGATTCATGAGCAAGCTCGATCACCGTTTTCTGGACGGTGTAATCCTGACGAACATAGCTTTTGTAGAGATCGAGCTTGAGCTCAGTCGACAGGCGCATCGAATTTTCGGCTTCCTCAACCGTACCCACCGTCTCCGAGACACCGTAGGAAACCCGTGCGCCCTCATTCAGCGGGCCGGCGGTAAACACGCGTGGCGCCGACCGGCGCCCGGCATCGGCTGCCTCCCTGCGTTCAACCGCGTGATATGGATCATCGCCCGTCTCTCGGACCGTGGTGATACCATACTTGAACCAGATATCGCCAAGGGCCTTGCCCTGAGTGATCGACTGGTGGGTATGGCTTTCGATCAGACCCGGGATGACAAACTTGGCAGATGCATCCACAAGTGTGCCTACAACATCCGCAGAACCTGCAGGCGTAATCGTGCCGATTACGCCATCTTCGACAACGATATCCACGTTCTCCAGGTATTCACCCGTTGTGACATCCAGCATGTGCCCGGCACGGATCGTGTAGTCTTCTTCCGGCATGTCGCGATGCCATTCCGGTTTAATATCCAGCTGACTGGTCTCACCCGTATTGCGGTCGAACATCATGATGTCGGCGCCGTCGATATAGATCAGCTTGCTGCTATCTGCCGACCAGTTCGGATTTTCACCCGATTCAGCGACCAGGGATTCTTCACCAAGCGTGCCGTCGGCAGACAAAGATGCCATGTAGAGAGCGCCCTTGTAACGATAGACGATCATTCCGTCGGAGGACCATGCCGGTCGGTTCCACTGACGGCGCCCGAGCGACGCATCCATGCCTTGCGGCGCCACCCATTTTGGTTCGCCCTCTCCGGAAGCTGGCATCAGGAACAGGGCATTGTAGCCCTCCCGGAACCTATTGGTCTGAGGCAGCCGGCTGACCACCAGGACCGTTTCGCCATCGCTGGACCAGGCGGGCGGACTGGGGCCGAAAACCGGCTCGGAAATTACGGTCTCGCCACCGGTTGCGACATCGATGATGTTCACGGTGGCGCCAAGGAAAATGGTGGTCAGCGCGTCGGAGAGATACGCAATACTGGATCCATCCGGAGACCAGATCGGGGAGTTTGCCGGGCGGGGGCCGTCGGTCAGTTGCGTAAACTCGCCCGACGCAACGTCCATCAGCCAGATGTCCGCCTTGCCAGCCCGGTCACTAACAAAAGCAATCCTGGAACCATCCGGGGACCAGCTGGGTGACATATCAATGAAGTCATCATCCGTCACTTGTGTGGTTTCGCCGCTTTCCAGGTCAGCAACCCACAAGTCACCGACAGCGGTAAAGACCGCACGTGTACCATCCGGTGACAGTGTCGGATCGATCACACCAAGCGCTGGCTGGGCGTCCGTCGACTTCAGGTCATAGGTGCGGCGTTTGTAAGGAGTCCGGTTGAGCTCGACAGCAGCAGAGAATTCGATGCTGGTCGGTGCCGCCGAGTCCGGAGCAAGAACGTTCACTTTTCCGTCTGCAGTATAGAGCACAGAGCCATCGGACAGGACCGATGGACGGAATGGGAAGACGTCTCCGCCCTCTACCAGCACCTTGGCGTCCGAACCGTCAGGGAATGCCTGCGCAACGCGCCCTTCCCGGCCGAGCAGTCCTGCGACGTAAAGAGACTCTCCATCCGGTGCCCAGACCGGTGCCCCCAGGGTGTTGGCGGTGTAGGTGACTGTGAATGCTTCTTCCGTGGTGACATCCCGAACCACGAGCGCATCCATCTGGCCGTCAATGACGAAAGCGAGCTTGGTGCCGTCGGGCGACAACGCCGGATAAACCGCGTTGCCAAAACCTGCGAAATACGGGGTCAGCGGGATCTCGTACCCCGTCTCGTCCGCGACAGTCAGCTGCTTCGGCTCTGCGCCCTCTTCAAGGGCGAGGGACCAGACCTGGTAGCCACCCTCCGTATCGGCCGAATAAAGAATGCTTTTGCCGTCAGGCGTGAACGTCGGATAGCGGGCATCAGACGGCCCGAAGGTCCGCTGCGTCAGGTCCGATCCATCCGGCTTCATCGTCCAGATCGTGAACCCGTTCGACGCATAGGTGTAGAAGGCGATCAGCGACCCGTCCGGAGACCATGCGGGCTCGTGCGAATCGAGCTCTGCCGGCGTCAGCGCCGTCGCTTCACCGCCCGCCGCCGGAACCGACCAGAGCACACCCTGGAGCGCAAGAACCAGCGTACTGCCATCGGGCGACATGGCTGCCGACATGTTCGTTCCTTCGGTCATGACTACATCGATCAGAACCGACTCGGATGCCGCTGCAACCGGCTTGGTTTCGCTTTCAGCGGGCGCACCCGGGCTGCCGCAACCGGCAACAAGTGCCGATGAGAACACGAGCGCCGCCCCGGCTGACTTCAAACGCATTTTGTAATTCACGTGGATTGCTCCCAATCTTAAACTTCAAGTCTGTTTGTTTGCGTGTGTACGGATGTATTGCATCTTACCAACCCGCCGCCATCGCCATCCGGCGCGGATCTGCCCCGGCCATGACCGCACCGTTCTCATAGGCACGCACCCCCTGGATGCTGCCAATTGCGTATGGACCCACAAAATCGGCCGCGTGGCCCATCTCTTTCAAACCGGAGAGGCTTTGCTGCGGGAATCGGGATTCAAGCTGCAGAAGGCATTTGGCGCCCGGCAGATAGAAGTTCGGATCCGCCTTCACCGCAAACCGGGGTGCCTCGATCGCATCCTGAATGCCCATTCCGTAGTCAACCAGGCTCATGAGAACCTGGAACTCGCTCTGCCCGATCGTCTCTCCCCCCGGAGTACCGAACGCAGCCCAGAGCCGGGAATTGTTCATGATCACCACAGGGGAGTTGTTGAGTATGGGGATTTGTCCCGGAGCAACGAAATTGACATTGTCCCGATACGGCGATGTTGAGCCAAGCCGCATGCCGTTGTTCAGCAGGAAACCGGTGTTGCCCGCGACGACGCCGGCGCCGAACCCGCCTCCGAGAGTCGTGGTGACAACAATCGTGTTTCCGTCTTCATCCACAACCGTGAGACTGGTCGTATCGCTAAATCTGGCCTCGTCATCCGGCGTCCGTTTTGCCGACACCGGGGGTTCCGGCGCCGCCGGATCATAGCGCCGGAAATCTGTTACGTCGGGGAACGGCAGCGCCAGCGACGGATTGATCATGGCGCTACGGTCTGCGGCATATTCCTTGGACAACATTGCCTCGACCGGCACGGACGCGAATTTCGGATCCGCTGCGTAGGCGTAGATGTCCGCCTTGGCATGCTTGATGGCTTCCGCCTGCAAGTGCAGCAACTGGGTACTTCCAGGCTTTAGCGCCGACACATCAAAACGTTCGATCAGATTGGCCTGCATGCAGACTTCGAGACCACCCCGGGATGTCGGAGGCGTCGAATAGACCTCATATCCCCGATAGGTCGTTTTAACCGGATCAGCCCACTCAGCCTTGTAGGCCGCGAGGTCGTCTTTGCGGAGCCAGCCACCCACCTCTCGGAAGAAGCGGTCCAGTTCGGCCGCAATCGGACCATTGTAGAAATACTCTCTTGCTGCCAGCAGCGCTGTGTCACGGTCGCCGCCGCCAGCCAGTACTTTCTGCTCTTCGGCGACGAGGGCCTCAAAAGTCCGGGCGAGGTTTTCATTGGTCAGAAGCTGACGCGGTTGCGGCGCCTGTCCGCCGGGTAGGAAGACTTCCGCCGTGGTTGGGTGCATTTGCAGGCGGTCCTGCATGTATCCAATGATGCGAGCGATCGAAGGGTCGATCGGATGCCCGTTTCTCGCAAGATCAATCGCCGGCGCAAAAACATCAGCCAACGACAGTCGTCCATGCCGGCGGAGCAGTTCGATCCAGCCGTCGAATGCACCGGGCGTCGTGGCTGCTTTCACTCCCCAATCGAATGCGGCCGGATCGCTTTCCGGATCGAGCGCGAAAGGCGCTGCGCCTCCGAATTTCAGCGCCTTCACCTGACCGCCCGACTTGTCATAGACGGTTGCGAACCCATTGCCAGCGATACTGGAGGCCCATGGCTCAACAAGGTTGAGAACAGCCATTGTGGCGACTGCGGCATCACCGGCAGCTCCGCCCTGCATGAACATGCGTAGTCCGGCCGAAGCGGCGAGCGGATGACCCGCGCTGACCACGCCATGCGGACCGGGTGTCTCGACACGGTGAGACGAAATCGTCAGGTCGCCGCTTTCGGGCGCATCCGGCGGCAGGGGCGGTTCCTGAACCGCCGACGGTGCGCCGGCTGCATCGACCGGTGAAACACATGCAGCGGCAACACCACTCGCCGCGAAAGCACCGACCGTCAGAAAACGACGCCGATCAAGACCTGAGGATGCCTCCTCCGCGATCTGCTCGCCTTCTACGTTTTCGTCATCTTCGTATTTGTTCATGATCCCGGAGCCCTCCCTGAACAGCCCGCAGTCGAATTCGGCGAGCTGTCATTGCAATACAGGTAATTGATACCGGACATCGCTGGCTTTCAACAGACCGGCGCCTCCGGAATGGAAGCCCGGGGCGACGCGTTTGCATCACCCCGGGCCCCTTTTTAAGGCAGCACCTTCCTAGAAGGACTTCTTCACATTCACGTACCAGTAGCGCGGAAGCGGCTGGTACAGGGAGGAGAGATAGCCATAGGTGTCGGCCAGCGGCGGATCTTCGTTGAAGGCGTTCCGGACGCCAACACGAATTGCTGTGCCGTCAGTCCAGCTATCGTTCTCCACGGTGTACTGGCCATAGAAGTTCCAGGTCATGTGGTCTTCGATCGGCCATGGACCGTAGGTCGTGCTGCTAACACCGGTCTCGTAGACTTCGCTTGTGTACTGCGAGAACGCGCCGAACTTCCAGTTCGCGATGTCGTAAGCCATCGACATGGAATACTTCCACTCCGGACGGCCATTCTCCTGGATCAGGCTGCCACCGCCGGTGACCGTGACGTACGGATTGACCGTTCCGTCAGAAAGGCCTGCCAGAAGTGCAGCCGCTTCAGCCGTCGGGCTCTGGTAGTAGGTGTCCAGATAGGTGGCATTGAGGTTGACCGACAGCTCACCCGGCCCCACCGGGACATCCCAATAGGCGCCATAGTCGATACCTTCGACCTTCAGCGGCGAGAGGTTGGTGAATCGGGCAACCACGTTGACCACATCACCGACCGGTGTGAGGCCCGTACCCGCGAAGTCTGCAATCTGTTGCGGCGTTGGGTCCGCACGGATCACGTTCGGGTTGGAGCTACCCTGCAGACGGAGCAGATAGTCGTACGAAAGCGCAACCGAGTCGTTCAGGAGACCAATCGGGTTCTTCTGCTCGATGCTCCAGACATCGGCCGTGAACGTCATGCTGCCGAGGGATTCCGGAAGGAACTGAGGTTCGAACACCACACCGTAGGACGAGCTCTCCGACTCTTCCGGCTCCAGGTCGGAGTTACCAGAACGAAGGCTGGCAACCGTAACACCCAGTGTCGCGCACTGGCTGAAATCAGTGATCCGGCCCTGGCTGAGAGCAGCTTCACACTGGATGTAGTCCGGATAGCCGTTGACGCGTTCCAGAAGCGGCGTGTTGACCACTTCGAGGTTCGGCGCCTTGAAGCCTTCAGACCACGACCCGCGGAAACGAAGACCGTCGATAACGTCCCAGGACAACGCGACTTTTGGCTTCGACACCGATCCGACGTCTGAATAGTCTTCATAACGTGCGGCAGCTTGCAGATCGACGGCCTGAACGAACGGAATGTTCATCTCGGGAGAGACGAGTGGCACCGCGATTTCGAAATAGGCAGACGACACATTCCGGCTACCTTTGACATCCGGCGACGGGCTGTGCCCCATCAGGCTGGAGTCAGACACCAGGTTACCCGTAATCTGATCGTAGTATGGCAGCGAGCCATCCTGATGCGGGTCGCGATCGTCGTGATATGTCTCCCGGCGGAACTCAATACCGCCAGCAACCCCGATGTCACCGGCCCAGATCGAGAACAGATCCGGCTTGGAGACTTTGAAGTCAGCCAGAGCCAGCGTTGTCTTGTTTTCGCGAACCTGCGTGATGCGGAAACTGTCGATCGTATCCGGAGAATTGCAGGTCGGAGCGCCGACATCCGGAACAGCCGGGTCGCCGCCGCAGAACGGGTTGTACGCAGAAGCGTCTGTGCGATTGATCGCCTGTTGGAAAAGACGCGAGTCGTACCCGTCAGCGGAGTCCTTCACAGTCGCTTCAGTATAGAGGATCGCAGAATCCCAATCCCATCCGAACGCATCACCTTTTGCGCCAGCAAGAAGCCTGATCTGCTCGTTGTCGACGGTAACGTCACGCGTTCCCGCATCCACAGCGCTGTAGGAGTTGATTACAAGATCGACACCCTCTGTCGGAACATTCGCACTCAAATTATCAATACGGTTCGCTGAACCGACCGGGCCAAGCGGGTTCCAGTATGCGTCCGCAGAGATGTAGATCGGCCCCGACCCCAGCGAACCGCTGGAAGCGATGACCGCTTCTGAGGTCGCTGTGTAATAGCCAACTTCACCATATACGCGCAGGCTGTCGGAAACATCATAGTTGGCAAAGCTGAACATGTTGAAGCGGTCAACCGCTGGCAACATGGTCAGAGTGTCGAACGTCTCCAGATCATCATGGCGCATATCTCTGTATGCCGACGTAAAGATACTGCCACCGCCGTAGCAGATGTCTCCGCCAAGATCATACTGGCACCCGGCTCCGAAATCAGCTGGCTGAACATGGAATGTCCCGGCAGCATCTGTGAAGGGTGTGCCGTCTGCACTGATTTGGCCGATAGACGTATCTGTCGGGGTGAACTGGCCCCAGGGGCTGGTCCAGGTCGAGCGGTTGTCCCATGCGACGCCAGCCCAGTTCGTGCCATCGGTCAGAGGGCGCATATCTGCAAGATTGGTGTAGTCCTGATCAGACCGCAGCAGGGAATCTCGCGTGGTGCCGCCCAGGTAAATCGAGATATTACCCTTGCCGTTGGCGAAATCGGTCCCGTAGAGAATATCTCCGGTGAATTCCGTCAGGTTCGTGCCTTCGGCCAAACCATATTGAAGGTTCACATCGAGACCTTCAAAGTCGGACCGAAGAACGTTGTTCACAACACCTGCGACAGCGTCGGAACCATAGAGAGCGGCGGCGCCATCTTTCAGGACTTCGACGCGTGCAAGCCCCTGAACCGGAACGGCATTAACGTTGTAGCCGAAGACCGGTGTCTGGTTATCGGTCTGCGAAGTCGGGTGAACAACCGAACGCCGACCATTGATCAGGAGAAGCGTGTTACCTTGAGCGAGGCCACGCAGGCTGACCGTAGATACGTCACCGCGGGCCGCGTTCGAGTTGCCGCCACCAAGGTATGTGCCGTTAAAGGTGATATCGCCTGCCGACGGAACGGTCCGGAAAAGTTCTTCCGCGGAGACCGCACCGGTCGCTTCAATTTCGTCAGGCGACACAACCGAAACCGGAAGGGCGCCGGACACCTTGGCGCCAGCAATCTGGGAACCGACAACCAGAACCTTTTCCATCTGGGCGGTGTCGTCTTCCGCCTCCTGGGCCATCGCCCCTTGCGACAGCACGCCGAGCAAAAGTGCGCTCGTCGATACCGTCATGGCACAACGCCGCATAAAGCGGCCAGACCGCGCGGCATGCGCCGCGCCGGCCTTATCCATCAACCCCGTTGATCCTCTGGATTTCATTTTCTCGCTGACTCCTGAGCTTTGT
Organism: uncultured Hyphomonas sp.; assembly: GCF_963678875.1. Taxonomy (NCBI): domain Bacteria; kingdom Pseudomonadati; phylum Pseudomonadota; class Alphaproteobacteria; order Hyphomonadales; family Hyphomonadaceae; genus Hyphomonas; species uncultured Hyphomonas sp. The sequence goes on from NZ_OY787456.1 coordinate 2,225,489, forward strand.
TTTCCCGCAAGTTCCCGCATTGCCGGCAGACCCCCTGCCGGACATTCGGGCACTCCTTGCGCCCGCTGGCACGATCGATCACGGCCAGAACTAGTTTAATCTGTATTCGGATTTTCAGAGGTCGCCGTTGACCCCACGCCTTGCTCTTCCTTGAGCAATTTCAGGCTATCGGCGGACTTCTTTTCGCACACGCAAAAAAGTAAAATTTTTTCTTTTTTGTGTCAGGTGCACACAAATGTTGCACCTGCGCAGACAAAATTATCACCGCAGATCGAGGCGCGCACAGGTGATACAAATGCAGTAGCTGGCCACCGACAATCAGCGGCGACTATGACAATCAAATTTGCTATTCGATAATTGGGGACAGGGCTTTTTTTCAGCCCCGCACACTGTTTCGGCGGCTAGTAAAACTTGACGTTATCCAACTCGAACCAGACCTTGTCGCCGCCTGGCCGTTTGATCAAAAACCGCACGTCGAGAATTTCATCGCCACCCCACTCCGCTCCGGATGCGGGGGCCGCAAGATCCTTGAACGGAACACTGACGGTTTGCCAGTCTTCGCTCACTTCGAATTCGCGGGTCCAGCGCCCCTCTGTGGTCGAAACGACCAGCGTGTACGGCAACTCATCTCCGCGCATGTCAAAAACAACACCCTCGAAGGACGAACCGTCAGCAGGCTGAACAGAACCCGCATTCAGGGGGATAACGACTCCGGCGCGAGCGTCTTCTCGCAGCGCGAGCTCAGCTGACAGATGCATGACACCGCCGCGCTCGCCGTCTTCACGAATCTCAAAAAGCTGCCAGCTACGCTCCATGCCGCCGTCCGGATCGCCGACAACAAGCGTATCACGCGAAGACCGGCCATCCTCACGATCGAAATTGCTGATCATTTCCTGGGTCACTTTGGATGACGCCATGAAGGTTGCAGCGACCGGAGCTGGCGCGCCTTCGCCAAAGACCTTTTTGCCACCCACGAAAGTGTACTGGGTGTTGTGCAGATCAGAGATATCTTCCCAGGGCTTGCCGGCGATCAGCACGACATCCGCGTCCTTGCCGACCTCAATCGAGCCACGCTGGTCATACACTCCGACCGCACGAGCGCTGTTTGAGGTTCCGGCCATGAGAGCCGCTTTCGCCGGCATTCCGGCACGCACCATCAGCTCCATTTCCGAAAGCGTGGAATAGCCGTGCGGTGTGCGCGGCATACCTGCATCGGTACCGAGCGCGATCAGAACACCGCCCTCGTAAAGCGCCTTCATGTTGTCGAGTCCAACCTGGAACCTGGCCTGACGCGACTTGAAGGAAGGGTGCTCCCTTTCAAACGCCGTCGTTTCCAATTTGTCCGGATTGTAAACCGCGAGCGTGCCCGCATAGGCAGTGCCCTCGCTGTTCAGCGCATCGATCGTTGTTTGATCCACATGCTTGTCGAGCACCGAATGCGCAATGACATCCGCGCCCGCCCGGCCGGCGATTTCAGCCCGGTCCTTTGTCACCGTGTGGGTCAGGATTTTCAGACCATGCGCATGCGCCTCTTCGACCAGCGCCGTCAAAGTCGGCTCATTCATGCTCGTATTGTCGACGCCGGAACCATAACGCCAACCATCGGTGAAGACCTTGATGACGTCAGGCTTGTACGGCAGCAATTCCTTGACTGCCTCGGTGGCCGCATAAGGCGTGTTGACCCACTTGGTTGTGCTTTTGTCAGACCAGTCCGCTCCATGCCCGTTGGTCGTGCTCATCCGCGCGGCAAAATTCACACGCGGCCCGTTCAGGGACTCCAGCCATTCGCGCCGCGGGGCAAAAGCCTCCGGCGGCTGCGCGAAATCATAGACAGAGGTCACGCCCGTCTTCGCGTATTCTTGTGAAATCTGGGGCGTCGTGGCCGGCTGGCCGATGGGCGTGTAGTGAACGTGCAGGTCGAAGAAGCCGGGCAGCAGCGACAGGCCGCTGCCATCAATGGCGGGTACGCCTTTCGGCGCCGGACCGGCTGTCTTGTCGACCGCGGAGATCAGCCCATCATCGAACATGACGGTTGCCTTGTACGGGTCAGCGCCCGTGCCGTCGAATACGGTCACGCCGGTGATCGCCAGATCCTGGGCCAGCGAAGATCCAGCCACACAAACCGCCAAAAGGCACGAACCCAACAACCTGCTGACCATATGCAATCCTCTGCCCTCTTCACGCGCGCCTATAAACCAAGACGCTTTGAAGGAAGTTTCTATCCAAATCCAACAGCATTTTTTTGCTCATATATTCGCGCAGGGCATCCAAATTCTACCAAAGGCAGAACACCTAGACTTAAAGTATTCTAAGGGTTAGGGTTTATGGATACTCAATCAGAGAAGTCATCACAGCAAAAAGCTCTGACCATTTCACGAGAAACAACAAAAAAAACCCTGTATTTGTATAGAGATAGAGCCATCCAGAAAATCGAAACAGATAGACTGCATTTGCCACCTGCGATTATCTGTCACCTAAATGTAATAGTGACACCGCAAGCTCTGCGCGAGCGGGACCAAGTACGGGGCTGAGGGAAAAAGCATGCCTGATTCAGGGCCGAAATCAGATTTGATCAAGCGCGGCTCAGCCGACGGCTCGCCTCTGGTACCGGACGGCGTTGAACTTGAAACCAAGGTTTCCCCCTCGCAGGACCGTGCCCGCAATACGTTCGAAACGATTCTCTCCATCACGGGCGACCTGCTCTCGGAAGTCGGTTTCGAGCGCCTCTCGACCAATATGATCTGCAAGCGAGCGGGCCTCACGCCGCCTGCACTCTATCGGTACTTTCCAAATAAATACGCCATCCTTCATGAACTTGGCCGGCGCCTGATGGAGGCGCAGGACCAGGCCGTGTTCGACTGGCTGCGCGAAGGCGGCATCGACACGCAATCCTTTGACGCTTCCGCCGCAAGCATTCTTCGGATTCAGAGACGCGTGAACGAGATCACGAAATCCTTCCCCGGCGGCGCATGGGTCGTACGGGTCATGCGCGTCATACCGGTGTTGAAGGAAGTCCGGCTGGAATCCCGCGATCTCGTCAGCGAGGAAATCCTCGAAGCCCTGCGCAAGAACCTGCCCGATATCCCTGAAGACCGACTCGCCATGGCGACGAAACTCACCATCGAACTGATGTTTTCAGCGACCGAAATGGCGCTGGAAAACCCGGAGCGGGAAGACGAGATCACACAGGAAGTCTGCTTCCTGGTCGCAAGCTATCACGCACGCCTGCGAAACGGCGCCTGAGCGCCGCCCCACAGGCTGTCGTTACTTGCTGCCATCTTCCATGGCCTGTTCCATTTCGCCGAAACGGTGCGCGACGTGCGGCAGCACATCCCGGCCAAGGATGCTGACCACAATTGCGGTCGCTCCGCCCAGCACAAAGCCCGGCACGATCTCATAGATGATGGCGGAGAGGGATTTTCCGTCGATCTCGATCGGCGCGTACAGCCAGAACAGCACAGTGCCGGCGCCGACAATCATGCCGGCCAACGCACCATCACGGGTCAGTCCCCGCCAATAGAGGCTGAGAAGGATGATCGGTCCGAACGCTGCGCCGAAGCCAGCCCAGGCATTACCCACAAGCGAGAGAATGTTGCTGGAGCGATCGAATGCGAGAGCGATGGCGACCAGAGACACAACAAGCACCGAGATCCGCCCAACGGTGACCAATTCGCCCTGGCTCGCTTCCTTGCGGAGGAAGGTCTTGTAGAAATCCTCCGTCAGCGAGCTGGATGACACGAGCAGCTGAGACGAAATCGTGCTCATGATCGCCGCAAGAATGGCCGCCAGCAGGAAACCGGCCACCAGCGGGTGGAACAGGATCTGGGAAAGAATAATGAAAATCGTCTCCGGGTCATCCACAGGAGTGCCGTGCGCATAGGTGTAGGCGTAACCGGCGATCCCCGTCAGAACGGCACCAATCACCGTCACGATCATCCAGCTCATCCCGATATACCGGGCGGTTGCGATATCCTTGAGAGACCGGATGGCCATGAACCGGACGATGATATGCGGCTGGCCGAAATAGCCGAGCCCCCAGGCAAGCAATGAGATGACTCCCATCACGGTCATGCCCTCAGGCCACATGCCAAAATAGCCAGGCTCAACCGACGCGGCAGCGGACGCCCAGTCGCCTTCGTTTTTCAGGACGATGAAAGAGACGATCGGAACGAGGATCAACGCTACAAACATGATACAGCCCTGCACGAAGTCGGTCAGGCTGACGGCGAGGAATCCGCCGAACAATGTGTACGCGACCACCACCCCGGCCGTCAGGAACAGGCCCAGCTGATAGTCGAGACCGAATGAGGCCTCGAACAGCTTGCCGCCCGCGACGACCCCCGCTGATGTATACAGTGTAAAGAAGATAACGATCACGACCGAAGACAGGACACGAAGCGCACGTGATTTGTCGTGAAACCGTTTTTCGAAGAAATCCGGAATGGTGATCGCATCATCCGCCAGTTCCGTATAAACGCGCAGGCGGGGCGCGACGAACAGGTAGTTCAGGTAAGCGCCGATCACGAGCCCGACCGCGATCCAGGCGGCGCTGAAACCGGAAACGAAAACGGCGCCCGGCAAGCCCATGAGCATCCATCCACTCATGTCGGATGCACCGGCAGAAAGGGCGCCGACAGCAGGATGCAGCTGGCGCCCGCCCAGCATGTATTCGGAAACATCGCTGGTAGACTTCCGATATGCGTAGAGGCCGATGGCCAGCATCAGAATGAAGTAAACCGCAAGTGAGATCAGAGCTTCGTAGTTCATAGGCTCGCTTTTTCAGGTGTTCTTGTTTCGAATGGCCGCTAATCGGCCCGCATGTGGGGCCGCTGCCCCGGCGAAGTCCGCTTGGCGCCTAGAAAACGCGCTCCGATGAAACCCACATCAATCCCGGTGGGCGTTGCTTGAATGTCCTGCCTGCTATCGTCATGCCCTGCCCCTGCATCGCCATGAAAGCCCCTTACCGCAACTCGATTGCGCGCTTGTACGCTGCCTGTGTTGCTCCAATCAACAACCGCGAAAGGTCTCCGGTTCCATTCAAGGCCTTCAAACCCGCTTCGGTGGTGCCGGCCTTGCTGGTCACGGCATTGCGCATGTCCGCCAGATCGTCAGTTGACCCGGCGGCCATCTCCACCGTTCCGGCAATTGTATCGAGGACAAGCTTACGGGCCTGGGCTTCTTCGAAGCCAAGCTCCTTGGCAGCCTCCATGTAGGCGCGGGCGATTTCGAATACATAGCCCGGGCCGCTCCCGGCAATGGCAGTCACCTTGTCGAGATCATCTTCCTTGTCGACCTCCACGACAGAGCCGGCGGCTTTCATCATTTGCCGCGCCGTTTCCTTCGCGCTGTCTGGCGTCTTGTCGTTGAAATACAGACCGCTCACACCCTTGCCGATACTGGCGGGCAAATTGGGCATGACGCGAATGACCGGACGCGCGCCCACGACCGTTTCCAAACGCTCACAGGAGACGCCCGCCGCAATGGACAGAGCGGGAGCATCGTCCCGAACATGCTTCAGATAGTCGGGGATCACATCGCCAATCATCTGCGGCTTCACGGCGATGACCAGCAAGTCAAACGGCCCGCCTTCGACGTCATCTGCCGACTTGAACATCTTCACACGGGAATCCGGAAACGTCGCGACCGGATCAACGACCGAGTACGTCATACCAGGAACGTCCACCCAACGGGCCAGCAATGATGCGCCCATATTTCCGCAACCAACCATCAAAACGTGCATAGGTCCTCCGAATCTTGCTGCCCCGCACATAGGCCGATCTTACTTTGAATTCAAATTTTCGGCTGCGGTTTTCCTCCTCCTGCAATCCGCAGATGGAACCATCATGGCCAACAGATTGTTAATTCAGGGAGATTTTCGGGGTTACGACCACAAAACAGGCGAAAGACTGTTACTTTGTGCTCTAATCGTGTTGCGATCGACACCAACGCAGCCTAGGTCGTAGCCCAAGGAACCAAGGGAGCCCTGTGTGCCTAAATCTAAGCGTATCGTCATCAAGATCGGATCGAGCCTGCTCGCCAATGCGGAGCTGCTGACGCCCCGGTGGGCGTTCATCCAGCAATTGCTGAACGATGTAAAAACGCTCCGTGATGAGGGGTATGAGGTCCTTATCTGCTCGTCGGGCGCTGTCGCCCTCGGACTGAGCGCGATTGGCGAGTCGCCTGAAACGGCTGGCTTGCGGGACAAGCAGGCAGCTGCCGCTTGCGGCATGCCCATCCTGCTGAATGCCTACAAGCAGGTCGCCCACGAATACAGCTTCGACATTGCTCAGGTGCTGATCACGCTGAAAGACCTCGAAGACCGGCGCCGCTTCCTCAACACCAAGAATACAGTGCACAGGCTGATCCAGGCCGGCATCACGCCGATCGTCAACGAGAATGACTCCATCACCACCGAAGAAATCCGCGTCGGCGACAATGACCGGCTCGCCGCCAAGGTCGCCCAGATGGTGCAGGCCGAGACACTCGTCATCCTGACGTGCGTGGACGGCCTTTACGACCGCAACCCCGAAGAGCCGGGCGCACAGCTGGTCGAAACCGTGAACGACGTGAACGAGTTCCTGGAAGTCACCAAGGGCGTCAGCAGTCTCGGCAGCGGCGGCATGCTGACAAAGATGCAGGCAGCCAACATGGCTCAGAACTCAGGCTGCACCACCATTATCGGGAATGGCGAAGCCGAGCATCCGGTCACCTCCCTGCTCGACGGAACCCGCAAACACACCAGATGTATTGCGCACGACAAACCGGCAACGGACTGGACCGCGTGGCTGACCGACCGCCTTCAGATGGCCGGCAGCATCGTCGTCTCCGAAGCTTCGGCAGATGCGCTTTGCCGGGGGGAGCGCGGCTTGCTGCGCCAGGACATCCAGTCGATCCAGGGCACGTTCGTCCGGGGCGATGTGCTCCACATCTACGATGAAGCGGGTAATGAGCGCGCTCGCGGCCTGTCGAACTTCACCGCGGAAGAGACACTCATTCTCGCGCGCAACAAGGAAATTCCCGCCAAGCAATTGCTCGGCTTCCAGACGAACGCGACGATTGTCAGCCGCGACAATATCGTTGTGCTCGACGGCCGCCACATCCAATGGGACACCCCGCCGGAAAATGAACTGGAGCAGATCGAGGACCGCTAGGTATCGGCCTCACTGATGTCCCCGACTTCCAGAATGGGGGCGGCATCAAGATTGTCCGCATGCATCATGAAGGCAACTTTCTGCATGCTGGCAACCAGTAGCGATTTTTCCCAATCGGCCAGCCCCTCGAAAGTCGCAAGAAACCCTTCCTGAAGCAGTTCGGGAGCATCGACGAGACGTCGCTTGCCTTCTTCGGTGATCACCACTTCAAGGCTTCGCCGGTCGTGCTCGTTGCGCTCACGTACCACCAGTCCGGCACGCACCAGCCTGTCCACGATGGATGTAATCGTTGCCTGGGACAGATGAACCTGCCGCGCGATGTCACTGGGCTTGGCGCGTTTGTCACCCGCCACACTCTGGAGCACCAGGAGCTGAGGCGCCGTCAGTCCGGTATCCTTGGCCAGCTTCTTGGAGTGCATATCAATGGCGCGGGTGATCTTCCGAAGCGCCACAAGCAGATCATGGTATTGGCTCATGGGCCGATGAAATAACCCGCCAGCTGCGCTTGTCCAGATCACAGCACCAGTCCCCGCTTTCGCGCGCGGGCGCTGGGTCCCTGCGTCCCGTGTCCTCCCTGAATTAGAGCCCAGCACCTTCGCCCGGAATCGCCTTCGCGTTCCGGCAAAAATCCTGATTGTGGGACGGCTCAGCTCGTGTCCGGTTCCGGCCAGGCCTTCAGCGCCTCGATCAGCTGCACCGTCAGCCCGCCCGAAACGAGCGCGACAGGTGCTGGCATGCGGTGCACATACGGGACCGGCGGCACATGCGGCCGGGCTTCGCCTGCGGCCTGCCAGCGCTGGATGGTGCGGGCGAGCCGCTTCGCGCGGCGCCTGTGGTGCTTCATCGTGTCCAGCATGGCGTTCCAGCGCGCAATCAGCGGCGCGGCGGGGACAGGGCCGGGCACGGGCAGCGTCACCGGGCCTTTCAGGAAATGCGGGCATGGACGTGAGGGCGCAGGCACCATGGTGAAGATGTAGCGGTATGCTTTGTCTTCTTGTGTCGGCTCATAATAGTTGCTCCCCACGCGCGGCTTCAGCGGCGCCAGTTCCATTTGCAGCGCCAGCAGGAAGATCAGACGGCGGAGCAGCACGGCGAGGCGTTTCAGCTCCGCGCGTACGCGGCGGTTTACCGTTTTCGAGATCGTCTCGGGCGTCTTGTAGAGATCAACATTGACGCCTGTTTCCGCAATGGCGCGGGCGAGTGTGTTGAAGGCCTGGGAGAGGAAAGCGGTGCGGTCTGTCATCGGGACGAGATTGGCATGGCGGGCTTAAGGGGTGGATAGAGATAGGCCCTCACCTCCCACCGCCTGCGGCGGCGGGCCCCTCCTCTCCCAGAGGGAGAGGGGTTTTCTTTCGTCATTGCAACAGGTTCGCGGCGGCGCCGGGTTCACCCCTCTCCCTCTGGGAGAGGCGGGACCCGCGCCCGCAAGGGCGTGGGAGGTGAGGGATTGGCGCTGGACTGTCCCTCGCTACATCTCCGCCATGACCAGAGACGCACGAAACATGACTTCGGCATGATCATGCATGACTTGCCATGACCATGCCGGATCATACCGGACTATAACGGATCAATCGCCCTCTTCGGAGCGGCGGGCGGCTTCGCGGAGGCGGGCGAAGAGGATGGCGGGGTCTTCTTCCGAGACGTCGGCGTCTTCCGGCGAGACATATTGTTCGTCGTCTTCCTCGTCTTCGGCGATGATCGGTTCGAACGGATCTTCTTCTGCGACGCCGGCGGCAGCTTCGCGCTGGATCTCGAACGCTTCTTCGATCTCATCATCGTCCGTGTCATGCGCATCGGAGCGCAGGCGGCCGATCACGGTTTCTCCGCCGACAAGGCTCTGGCCGGGCCAGATCAGCTTGCCCGAGCTGACCGGGATGTAGAGATCGCACCAGCCGCCGAGGCGGCGCGTGCCGCACGGCTTGCCGAGGCGGGCGATGTCACCGGCATTCATGTCGATCTCGATGCGCGGCCCGAAGCCACCGGAAGCCAGACGGATGCCCACCTGCTGGCTGTGGCTTTCGAAGCAGAGCCATGCCCGGGCGAGGCCTTCATCATCCGCCCGCATGGCGATCGGAATGGAGGAGTCGCCCTCTTCCAGCGTGACATGTTCCAGGCTGCCGGAGATCGGCGTGTAGACCTTGTTCGTGGAGACCGGCGCGGACGAGATGCGCACGCGGGTGACAACCGGCGTGTGGAAGCGAAGTTCCGGCGGCGCTTCCATCTGGGTGACGGAGACAACGATGCCGTCACATGGCGCGACGATACCGCTGGCGAGTTCCGGCGGCGTGCGCTGAGACCAGCGGGTCGCCAGAAGGGTCGCAATGAACGCGATGAAGCCGAGCCAGAACAGCGGAGCCCACAGCCAGCCGAGCAGAAGGGCGCCGAGGAATACGGCGAAGGCCACAACGATGCCTTCAATGTCGAAGCCGCCATTCAGCCAGGGCGTGGACTTGTGCTCCAGGTCATCCATGATTCAGCACGCTTTCTTTTCCATCCCTACTTTTCAGGGCCTTACTCGGCCGCGAGCTCGAGATTCGCGCTGCGGGCCTGTCTTTCCCACATATCAGCATATTTCCCGTGCTTTGACAGCAGGGTCGCATGGTCGCCCCGTTCGATCACCTGCCCGGCTTCCAGCACGATGATTTCGTCAGCCGATTTCACCGTGGAGAGGCGGTGCGCCACCATCAGCGTGGTCCGGCCCTGAGCGGCCTCGTCGAGGGCTTCCTGCACGGCCTGTTCCGTGGCGCTGTCGAGGGCGGAGGTCGCTTCGTCCAGCACGAGGATGGCCGGATCGGCGAGGATCACACGGGCGATGCCGACACGCTGTTTCTCGCCGCCGGAGAGCTTCAGGCCGCGTTCGCCGACGCGGGTGTTCCAGCCTTCCGGCAGGGCGTCGATGAAGTCGAGCAGCTGAGCCCGGCGGGCCGTGTCACGCACTTCCTCGTCGGTCGCATCCGGCCGGGCATAGGCGATGTTGCTGCGTATCGTGTCGTTGAAGAGGACCACGTCCTGCGGCACGAGGCCGAGCGCGCGGCGCAGCGATTCCTGCGTCAGCGCCCGCACGTCATGGCCGTCGACCAGAACGCGGCCGGACTGCACATCATAGAAGCGGAACAGGAGCTTCAGCAGGGTCGACTTGCCGGCGCCGGACGTGCCGACGAAAGCGATCTTCTTGCCGGGCTCAAGGTTGAAGCTGACATCCTGCACGCCGACGGCGCGGCCTTCATGGCTGAACGAGACGGCCTCGAAGGCCACGCTGCCGACAGGATGCGCCAGTTCGATGGCGTCCGGCGCGTCGGTGATTTCCGGCTTCATGTCGAGCAGGCCGTAGAGCTTTTCGAGGTCAACGGCGCCCTGCTTGATCTCCCGCCAGGCCCAGCCGAGGATATTCAGCGGGGCATAGAGCGACAGCATCATCAGCATGACCGCCGTCAGGTCGCCGATCTGCATCGTGCCGTTGATGACGTTCCATGCCGACAGGACCAGCACCGCCGCGAGGCCGGCATTCATCACGAAGGCCTGCGTGGCGTTCAGGATGTACATGGACCGGACGGTCTCGACATAATGGTGGTTGTAGGCCTTCATCGCCTTGCCGAAGCGGGCAGTCTCCCGGCGCTCGGCGGCGAAGGATTTCACCGTCTCGAAATTGGTGAGGATGTCGACCGAGGTGGCGCGGAAATGCGTGTCCGCCTCGTTCATCCGGCGGCGCTGGCGCACGCGCCATTCAGTGATGATGACCGTGGCGATGACATAGACGGCAATCGTCGCGACCGCGATCAGCGACAGCTTGTAGTCATAAGCGAGGCCAAGCGCGACGGAGGCCAGGATCAGGCGCACGAAGGTCGGCCCGATATTGAAGGCGAGGAAGCGGATCAGGTAATCGATGGCGCTGGCACCGCGCTCGATCACACGGTTGAGGGCGCCCGTGCGGCGGGTCTGATGGAAGTTCAGCGACAGCATCTGCGCATGGCCGAAGGCGTCCACGCTGGCGAGGCGCTGGGCATCCTGGCTGACCGGCGAGAACAGCCAGTCCCGCAGCTGGGGCATGGCGCCCGCAGCAAAGCGCACGCCGATGCCGAAGGCGAGCCAGATGGCCGCCGTGCCGAAGGCCGCCGCGGCGCCGCCCGACGGGGCAACCTGGTTGATGGCGTGTCCGACGACCAGCGGCGAGACCACCTCCAGCACGGAGGCGCCGAGCGTCAGCAGGACCGCAATCGCGATCACCGGGCGCCATTTCTTCAATTCGGGACGCCAGAGCAGCTTCAGGATGCGCGAGATTGACTGGCCAAGGCCGCCATCGGCGCTTTCGATACTGTCATGGTTCTGGCTGGCAGGTGGAGGACTCATCCCCCCGGATATGGGGCCGTTTTGGCGTACAGGGAACCCGGAACCGCCGCTTCGGGCCTGAAATGGCCTGAATTTCGCGCTGGCGCGGGCAAAAGGCGCCCCATATGAGGGAAGGAATGAGAACAGAAAAAGAGGTTCAGGGGATGTCGAATTTGCGGTCGGTCTGCGTGTATTGCGGTGCGTCCAGCGACGTGCGGCCGGACTATATCGCGCTCGCTGAAAAGCTGGGCCGCGAACTGGCGAAACGGGATATCCGGCTGGTCTATGGCGGCGGCGGTGTCGGCCTGATGGGCGCCTGCGCCCGGGCGGCGCACGAATCGGCCGGCGACGTGCTGGGCATCATGCCCCGCTTCCTGCTGAACAAGGAAATGATCTACGAGGACGTGGAACACCGCATCGTCGAGGACATGCACACGCGCAAGCAGATGATGTTCGACGAATCGGACGCCTTCATCGTGCTGCCGGGCGGTATCGGAACGCTGGAAGAAGCGGTCGAGATCCTGTCCTGGGCACGCCTTGGCCTGCACGCCAAGCCGATGGCCTTCCTGGACGAGGACGGCTTCTGGACGCCCTTCTTCGAGCTGATGGGCCACATCATCGACGGCAAGTTCACGCCGGAAAGCTTCCGCGCCGCGCTGGTGCACAGCGACACGCCCGACAAGGCGATCGATGCGCTGTGCGACCGGATCGTGATGCTGGGCCAGTAGACCAGACCTGAACAGGACCATGCCATGACCACAACCTGCCTGTGCGGCGCCGTCAGCGTCACGATCGACGCGAAGCCCGCCTTCATCAATGACTGCAACTGCAGCTTGTGCCGCAAGACGGGCGGCGCATGGGGCTATTTCGCGCCCGCTTCGGTGACCGCGTCCGGCGAGACAGCAACCTACTCCCGTGCCGACAAGTCATCCCCCGCAGTCGACATCCATTCGTGCACAAGCTGCGGAACGACCACGCACTGGACCCGGACCGAAGCCTTCATCGCCCAGTACCAGACGAACGACATGGTTGGCGTCAATATGCGCCTCTTCGATCCTGAAGACCTGTCGGGTGTGGAAGTCCGCTATCCGGACGGCAAGTCCTGGACCGGCGGAGACTCGTTCGGCTACCGCCGCGAGGCGATGGCGATCAGTGAAACGACCCGCTGGTAGTTTCGCGGGCGCCTAGACGCCCGTGAAGCCCTGCACTTCTTCGACTGTCTTCTTGGTGAAGTCCATGCCGAGCGACAGGACCAGCGCCGAGGCGATGAAGATCGACGAATAGGTACCGATAAAGATACCGAAGATCAGCGCGAAGCTCATGCCCTGCAGCACGGGGCCACCGAGGAAATAGATCGCGCACAGCGAGATCAGCGTCGTGCCCGAGGTCAGCAAGGTCCGTGACAGGGTCGTGTTCAGCGACAGGTCGATGACTTCACGGTCCGGCATCTTCTTGTACTTGCGGCGGTCTTCCCGGATGCGGTCGAACACGACGACCGTATCGTTCATGGAGTAACCGATGATCGTCAGCAGGGCCGCGATGGAGGTCAGGTTGAATTCGATCCGCAGCAGCGCGAACATGCCGAGCGTGATGATCACGTCGTGCGCCAGCGCCGCGATGGCGCCGATAGAGAACTGCCACTGGAAGCGGAACCAGATATAGACGAGCATCATGGCCAGCGCGACGACGAGCGCCGTGATGCCGTCCGTGAACAGTTCCTGCGACACTTTCGGGCCGACCGAGTCGTTACGCAGGAAATCCCCGTTCTCGACGCTGAGGCCGAACTGGTCCGACAAAGTCTGGACGATCAGCTCATTGGTTGCCCCTGAGGCGCGTTCTGCCTTTTGCGCGTCCGGCAGGCCGTTGAAGGCCTCGCCGAGCAGTTCGGCCGGGGCTTCGCCGAATTTGACCACGACGATCTCGCGCCCGTCAGTGCCGCGTGCACTGTTGACTTCGGCATTGATCGGCATCGCATCGCGAACGGCCGGCACGGTCACCGTGTCGGTCTTCGCCAGTTCCATGACCGTACCACCGGCGAAATCGACACCGAAATTCAGGCCGCGCGTTCCCAGCAGGTATGCGGAAGCGGCGATCAGGATCATCGAGAACAGAGCCCCGGCGATCCGCATGCTCATGAAGGGGATGTTGGTCCGGTCGGGCCAGTATCTGATCAGCATTGCGTCTCTCCTGCCCCTAGATTCCGAACCGCTTGGGTTTCACGAGTTTCATGTATCCGACCGTGATCATCCGGGTGACGACATAGGCCGTGAAGACCGAGGTCACGATGCCGATGGACAAGGTCACAGCAAAGCCCTTCACCGGGCCGGAGCCGAGCAGGTAAAGGATCGTCGCCGCGATCAGCGTGGTGATGTTGGCATCCATGATGGTCGACAGGGCGCGCTCATAACCGGCCTGGGTGGCGGTCCACGGCGAACGGCCTTCGCCCTGCTCTTCCCGGATCCGCTCGAACACCAGCACGTTGGCGTCCACCGCCATACCGATGGTGAGGATGATCCCGGCGATGCCCGGCAGGGTGAGCGTGGCGCCCACACCGGACAGGCCGGCAAAGATCAGGATGATGTTGCACGACAGGGACAGCACGGCGAAGAAGCCGAGCGTGCCGTAAATCAGCACCATGAAGACAGCGACCGCCGCAAGGCCGATCAGGGCCGCGGTGTAGCCAGCATTGATCGAGTCCTGACCGAGCGTCGGGCTGACCGTCCGCTGGTCGAGGAATTGCAGCTTGGCCGGCATCTCACCGGCCTCGATGATGGCGGCGAGGTCGATGGCTTCCTGCTGGGTGAAGTTGCCCGTGATGCGGACGTTGCCGCCCGGGATCGGCTCGTTGATGTTCGGGGCCGACATGACCCGGTCGTCCAGCACGATGGCGAACTGCTTGCCGGTGTTCTGGGCCGTCGTCTCATAGAACTTGCGGGCGCCGTTGCCATTCAGGCGGAAAGTGATCTGCGGACGGTTCTGTTCGTCGAAGCCCTGTGCGGCGTTCGCGATGTCCGACCCGACGATTTCGGGAATGTTGTTGACCAGGATCGGAAAGTTCTGGTCGTCATACAGAAGGCGATAGCCCGGTTTCACGGCACCGGCCTGCGCAGCCTGGATCGCGGCGGGGCTGGAATCGACTAGGTTGAAGGTCATCCGGCCATCGCGGTTCAACAGGTCTTTCAGGCGCTGCGGGTCCGGCTCGCCCGGGGCTTCCAGTATGATGCGATTGATGCCCTGAGGCGTGATCGCGATCTCGGACACGCCCTCCGGGTCAACGCGGCGGCGCACGATGGTCATCGTCTTGCCAAGCGCATCCTTCAGCAGCGCTTCTTCAGCGGCCTGCGGCACGGTGATCGTGATCGTGTCCTTGCCGGAGATGCGCATTTCGTACATCTGCGCGCCGCCAATAACACCGCCGACAGGGCCGTTCAGCTTTTCCAGGCGCTTCAGCGCATCTTCGGTGCGGAAATTGCCGTTGGCGTCCGCGCGGGTCAGCCGGACTACCAGTTGACGGCCCTTCACTTCCGGCAGGTTGAAGATGCGGTCAGACTGCGGCGTGGTCAGCGTCGACGACACGTCGCGCGACAGCACGTCCAGCCGGTTGGCAACAACTTCGTCCGCCTGGATTTCCATCATCAGGTAGACACCGCCCTGAAGGTCCAGCCCCAGGTTCACGCCCTTTTTCGGCATCCAGCCCGGCGCGCCGGACATGCTCACCACATTCGGAAGCGCCAGGATGACGCCCCACAGAAGAACCAGGGTAACCAGTCCGATCTTCCAGGGTGGAAAATGAAGCATTTGGGAATCCTTGAATGGCCGCGCGCAGGGCGCCGGGCTCAGTCGTTAGGCCTAGTCGTTTGCGGCGACCGGTTCGGCCTTGCCGCGCACCTCGATGACCATGGTCTTGATCACGCGGACTTTCACGTTTTCGCCGAGGTCGAGGGAGATTTCGTCGTCGAACACCTTGTTCACCTTGCCGACGAGGCCGCCGGAGGTGACGACCGTGTCGCCGCGCTTCAGGGAGGTCAGCATGGCCGAATGCTTCTTGGCGCGGTTTTGCTGCGGACGGATCAGCAGGAAGTAGAAGATGGCGACGAGGCCGATCGGCATGATCAGCAGTTCGAACAGGCCGCCGCCCGGACGGGCACCCGCTTCCTGGGCAGCTGCCGGAAGCGCCGACAGGACCGCTCCGATAAGCAGTGCTACGTGCTTGTTCGCCATGATTTTCCTCTCGTCTGGCCCCTGAAAAAGATACGCCCCTATAGCTGTGGCCGCAGGGATTGGCAAACAAGGGCTGCAGGCACGAATTCGCTGTCAGAGCGCCTGTGCCGGCCCCTCGCGCAGCAAGGGCAATGCATGCCGGAACCCCAGCCGCTCGCGTTCGCCATTCTCGTGCAGCCGCATCAGGATCTGCCCGTCGGACATGGCCACGGGCGCAACCAGAAGGCCGCCCTTGCCCAGCTGGCCCAGCAGGACATCCGGAATTTCCGTGACCGCGCCAGCCAGCAGGATGCGGTCGTAGGGCCCCCGCTCCGGCCAGCCGAGCAGGCCGTCGCCGCTGCGCACGGCCAGGTTGGGCAGTTCCAGATCGAGGATGCGGCGCCGGATCGCCTCGCTCAGCGTGTTGAACCGCTCCACGGCGAACACGTCTGACGCCAGCTGGGCCAGCAGCGCCGCTGTATAGCCCGAGCCTGCCCCGATCAGAAGAACACGGGAATTGTTGCCTTTTTCGAGGTTCAGCGCCTGAACAAGCTGGCCGGTGGTCACCGGGCGCGGAATGATCTGGCCGCACGGGATCGGCACCATCGCGTTCTCGAAGGCGAGCTGGGTCAGCGCCGGATCGTCGATGAAGGCGGCGCGGTCGATGGTTTCCATGGCCCGCAGCACGCCATCATCGGTCACGCCCTCCTGCCGCAGGTGGAGGACGAGACGGGCTGCTCGAAAGGGATCGGCGATCAGGCCTGCCATGACTCCCGGAGCTTTTGGAGGAACGCCTCGTGCGTCAAGTCCACATGTAGCGGAGACACCGAAACATAGCCCTCATAGATCGCTCTTAAGTCAGTTCCCTCGTCCGGTTTGGACAATTTGCCCTTGTAACCGATCCAGTAATAGTCGTTGCCGCGCAGGTCCTCGCGCCGGTCGGTGTGGATGATCGACTCGTCGCGGAAGCCCTGACGGGTGATTTTCACGCCGCGGACGTCCTCGGGTTCCATGTCGGGGAAGTTCACGTTCATGACCACATCGTCCGGCCAGCCGATATCGATCAACGGACGGAGCGTCTTCGCGCCCCAGGTCCGGGCGGTGTCCCATGGCAGGGAGCCGCGCTCGCGGAAATTCTGGGACTGGCTGAGCGCGATGGACGGAATGCCCATCTGCATGCCGAACATGGCCGCGGCGATCGTGCCGGAAAAGCTCGTATCCTCGGCGATGTTCTGGCCGCGATTGACGCCGGAGAGGACGAGGTCCGGCTTCTCGGGCATCAGGTCGTGCGTTGCCAGCAGCACGCAGTCGGACGGCGTGCCGGTGATCGCGAAGGCGCGGGCGCCGACCTTGCGGGTGCGTACCGGATGCGTCAGCGAGATCGCGCGGCCCTTGCCGGACTGTTCCTCCTCCGGCGCGGCGATCCAGATATCGTCCGACAGCTCCTTGGCGATCTCCTCCAGCACCGACAGGCCGGGGGCGTTGATGCCATCATCATTCGTGAGGAGGATTCTCACGAGATCACCTCAAGGCCGCCGAGATAGGGGCGCAGGGCTTCGGGGACGGTGATGGAGCCGTCTTCGTTCTGGTAGTTCTCGATCACGGCGACCAAGGTGCGGCCGACGGCGAGGCCGGAGCCGTTCAGCGTGTGCACGAATTCCGGCTTCGCGCCGGCTTCCGGGCGGTAGCGCGCATCCATGCGGCGGGCCTGATAGTCACCGCAGTAAGAGCACGAGCTGATCTCGCGATAGGTGTTCTGCGACGGCAGCCAGACTTCGAGGTCATAGGTCTTGCGTGCCCCTGCCCCCATGTCGCCGGTGCATAGCAGCATGCGGCGGAACGGCAGGTCGAGCCGCTTCAGCACTTCCTCGGCGCAGGCCGTCATGCGCTCCAGCTCGGCAAGGCCTTCTTCCTCGTTCTCGACGACCGAGACGAGTTCCACCTTGTTGAACTGGTGCAGCCGGATCATGCCCTTCGTGTCGCGCCCCGCGCTGCCCGCTTCCGAGCGGAAGCATGGCGTGTGTGCGGTAAAGCGGCGCGGCAGGTAACCCGGCTCGATGATCGTCTCACGGACGATGTTAGTCAGCGAAACCTCCGCCGTCGGGATCAGCCAGTGGTCGGCCGTCGTCTTGAACAGGTCTTCGGCAAATTTCGGCAGCTGGCCGGTGCCGACCAGCGCCTGGTCTTTGACCAGCAGCGGCGGCGAGCATTCCGTGTACCCATGTTCGAGGGTCTGCAGGTCCAGCATGAAGGAGGCGAGTGCGCGCTCCAGCCGGGCGAGCTTGCCTGAGAGCAGGACGAAGCGGGCGCCGCTCATCTTGGCAGCGGTCTCGAAATCCATCATGCCGAGGGCTTCGCCGAGGTCGGCATGGTCTTTCGGACCGTTGATGCCTTTGGGTGTTCCCCACCGGTGCTGTTCGACGTTACCTTCCTCGTCCTGGCCTTCCGGCACATCGTCCAGCGGCAGGTTCGGCAGGCCGTAGAGCAGCTCGTTCAGCTCCTTGCGGGCCGCCTCTTCCTGCTCGGCGCAGGCCTCGATGGTTTCCTTGGCATCAGCCACCACGGCCCGCAGGCGCTCGAACTCCGCCTCGTCTCCGGAGGCCTTCGCCTTGCCGATCAGCTTGGATGTTTCATTGCGCAGCTTTTCGGCTTCCTGCTTGTCGGTCAGGGCCGTGCGGAGCGCTGCATCATGATTATGAATGGCATCCACCGCATCGCCGAGGCCCGGCTTGCGCCGGTTCCAGGCCTTGCGGAAGGCTTCAGGGTTTTCGCGGATCGCGCGGAGGTCAAACATCGTGGCGGGCCTTTGATGACTTTTAAGGGTCTTCTACAGCCCCTGCCTCTAATCCGCTGCGGCAGGCGCGTCCACTCGCGTTTCAGCCGCAGCCGGCTTTTCTGCGGGCTTGTCGGCAGAGGTGTCGATCACTTTTTCCGGCGCCTTGCCATTGGATTTTTCCGGGGATGTCTCCGGGGCGCTCTCTGATGCTGTTTCCGCAGGCGGTTCCGGCCTTTTCGGCGGCGGGGCCAGCGGCGACGGCACACCGACCATGCGTCCACGCCGTCCACGCGGCCCGCGGACACGGCACACGATGCGCACGGTCTTGTCGGCAAGCTCCGTGACCTCGATGTCCGGGTTTTCCTTCGACAGCTTGTACATCAGCGTCTTGAAGTTCTTCTGGCCGAGCCACGGCTTCACCCGGTTGCCATATTTGGTCTGGAAGCCTTCCATGCCCTCCAGCGCGCGGATCACCTTGTTGCGCGGCAGCGGCTGGTCCGGCGTGCGGGCGCCGAGCTGCATGATGATGTCTGCGGCGAGGCGCATCTGCTGGACTGCGCCGGGCGTGCCGTTGGCCTTTTCTGTGCGTACCGCTTCGCGCACTTTCTTCATCAGGGGCGAGCGCCGCTCTGCCTGCTGGCGCAAGGGGGCAATGACCGGCGGATCGGAGCGCAGCTTGTACCATTTGCGCGGCGTGCGCTCATAATCGAACGCGGACTTGAGGGCACCGATGTGGATCACATCGTCGGCATGTTCGGAATAGAGTTCGTAGGTCGGATCGGTCTCCTTGCCCGCCGTCACGACCCGAAGGCCCGCCAGCTGGAGCCGGTTCACCACGGGCACGAAATCGGAATCGGTGGTCAGGATGACCATCTCGTCGATGCCGCGCATGGCATGGCGCAGCTCGATCGCGTCCATGGTCATGACGATATCGGCAGAGGACTTGCCGGAGGCGATTTTGGTCTTGGCGTGAGCCCGGCAGTCGAACGCCTCAAACCCCGCCGCCTGAAAAGCCTCGCGGTGAACGTCATACTGGCTGTTCCAGTAGACGCGCTTGGAAACGAATTTGCGGCGACGGCCCTTTTCCGACAGCGCACCATCGCTCAGCCACAGCAGCCATTTCGGCAACGTGTCGACCAAGGCCATGCCCGTGGCAGCGTATATATTGTCGAAATCCACGAGCAGTACGCTCTTCAGGCGCGCCACGATCTACTCCTTGCTTCTCAAGGCCAGGCTCATTTGTAAGGTTCTACATCCACGCCGGCATTTCAACAGCGACCGGCAGCACCGCGGTCATTCCGCCTCGGAAGCAGCCTCCTGCTCAGCTTCTTTCTTCTCGATCATCTTCACGCTCAGAATGCCGACCTCATAAAGGAAGAGCACAGGCGCTGCGAGCAGGATTTGCGAGATTGCATCGGGCGGCGTGAACAGTGCGGAAAAGCCCAGAATTCCGACGATCGCGAATTTACGCCCCTTGGCCAGTCCATTGGAACTGACAATACCAATCTTGCCGAGCAGCGTCAGAACCAGCGGCAGCTGGAACGAAATGCCAAAAGCCAGCATCAGCGACATCACAAGGGACAAATAGTCCCCCACCTTGGGCAACATGGTGATGTTGGCGACTTCGCTGTCGGTCAGTTCCATCCCCACAGTGAAGCGGGCGAGCATGGGCAGCATGACGTAGTAGACGAAGGCGCCACCTGTGGAGAACAGGATCGGCGCCAGCACCAGATAGGGCCAGAAAGCACCGCGTTCATTCTTGTACAAGCCGGGCGCCACGAAGGCGTAGACCTGCCAGGCGACAAAGGGGAACGCCACGAATATACCGGCAAACAGGGCGAGCTTCAGCTTGGCGAAGAAGAACTCCATCGGCGCCGTGTAGATGAAGTCCAGCTTCGTGCCGCGGATCTCCTGCGCCATGCGGGCGAAGGGATCGAGAAGAAACTCGTAGATGTCCTGCGCGAAGAAGAAACAGCCAATGGTCGCAATGCCGAGCGCCAGCAGGGTCCAGATGAGACGGGAGCGCAGTTCGGTCAGATGCTCCAGCAGCGGGGCGCGAGAGGTCTCCACCTCGTCCAGGATTTCAGGCTGCTCATCCTCGGGGGGCGTGTGGGTCATGCCGGGTCCCCCTTCGGCTCAGTCCCAACCTCGGGCTCGGGGCCTGTCTGGGGCTTCGCTTCCGGATCGGGGTTCGCCTCTGGCGGCTTGGCTGGCGGCTCTGCGTCGGACGCCTTCGCAGCCGTCCCGGCAGCTTCGGAACGCGACTGGGCCATGACGGCAGAGTTCACATCCTTCTCATAGTCGGTCAGGTCGCTCGTCGCCTGTTTCAGGGAATTGGAAATCTTCAGTTCCTCGATTTCCTTGCGCAGATCTTCCAGCTCGCTCTGGCGGGCGATGTCGTCAAACGCCGCCTGGAACTCGCGCGCCATGGCGCGGCCCTTGCCCACAAACTGGCCAAGACGGCGCATCATCATCGGCAGGTCCTTGGGACCCACGATGATCAGGGCCGCAATGGCCAGCACCATTAGTTCGGTAAAACCGAGTCCGGGCAGCATGGGGTGTGCCCTCCGTCAGGGTTCAGGACGAAGCCTTGGTTTCGTCCTTCTGAGGCGTGACATCGACCATGTCTTCCTTGTCGACCGCCTTGGGTTCGTCCTCATCCTTGAGGCCCTTGCGGAATGCGCCAATGCCTTTGGCCATATCCGTCATGATACCGGAAATCCGGCCCCGGCCGCCAAACAGCAGCAGCGCGACGATCACAACGATCAGCAATTGAATCCAGCTGGGGGCCATGCCGGGGGTCTCCTTGAAGTTTCCGGGAGTATAAGGGCCGTAACTGGCTGGAACAATGGGGCGAAGCTGCTTAAAGGTCAGCGCATGCGTATTGCCACATGGAACGTCAATTCGATCAAAGCCCGCTTCCCGACTGTGCAGGAAGTGTTGCAGAACATCGACTGTGATGTCGTCTGCCTTCAGGAACTGAAGTGCGAGACGGATGCCTTCCCCTACATGGAACTGGAGGAAGCCGGCTGGAACTGTGCCGTGCTGGGCCAGAAAAGCTATAATGGCGTGGCCCTTCTCTCCAAATATCCGCTGGAGGATGTGACCAAAGGTCTCTCCACCATGGAGGACGACCAGGCCCGCTTCATCGAGGCGCTGGTCATGGCCGACCGGCCGGTGCGAGTCGGCGGGCTCTACCTGCCGAACGGGAACCCGGCGCCGGGCCCGAAATTCGACTACAAGCTCGAATGGATGGAATGCCTGCTGGGCCATGCCCGCGAGCGCCTGAAGGCGGAAGAGCCTTATGTTCTCTGCGGCGACTACAACACGATCCCGACGGCGGTGGATTGCTGGGACGAGACCAAATGGGCCGATGACGCCCTCGCCCTGCCCGAGACGCGCGAAGCCTTCCGCCGGATCAAGAACCTCGGCATGGCCGACGCGTTCGAGATCACCGACGGACGCGCCCACCAGTACACCTTCTGGGACTATCAGGGCGGCGCCTTCCAGAAGGATCACGGCATCCGGATCGACCACCTGCTGGTCTCCCCGCAGGCCGCCGACCGGCTCCAGTCCGTGGAAATCCACCGCAAGGCCCGCGCGCTGGAAAAGCCGTCAGACCACGTGCCGGTGATCGGCGTCTTCGAGGACTAGTTCACAGACCCGTAGGTCGCACCAGCGTCGCTGAAGTAAGCGCGCCAGAAGCCTTTCACGTCTGCGACCGGCAGGTCGTAGATCTGGCGGGGGACGACGCGGGCGACGACGTCGACGCCTTCCAGTTTGGGCTGCGTCTCGGCCAGTTCCGATTCCAGATAGGCGTCATAGTCGGCGCCCATCTTGTAGAAGGAGAAGCCGCCGGAATGCTGCATCAGGTCTGACACCATCACAACGCGGCGCCCGGCCTGTTGTGGCTGGAAGTCTGCCCGGTCGGAGATGGAATAGATCGCCTCGCTGAGCGGAGAGCTTGGCTGCTCCTTGTCCATCAGCGCAGCTTCCACCGTGCCGACCAGCGGCTGGTAGAATTTCTTCTGCCATGCCTGCTCGATCATCTTCGGGTTCTGCGTGATCGGGTTCGCCGCCGCGGCACTGCCCGGCGAACAGGATGTGTACAGAGCTTTCGGATTGTACGGGTCGGCGGCGTTGGGGACCATAATGGTCAGCTTGCCGAACTTCGGAAGCGACCGGGCCTCTTCGTTCACCAGCTCGCGCACCCAGTCCATGTCGTTCGGATTGAACGGATCGGACTGGTCGATCAGGAGAATCGTGTGCGCCGGGTCCTTGTGATCCAGGCGGCAACTGTTTTCCGGCGCCACGGCGGGGGGCTGGCTGAACGCCACCAGCGCGAACAAGCCGAACACGCCGGTCAGCATGGCACCGATGGTGCCACGCCAGAACCAGGGACCTCGAGTACTCCTGCGTCTTGCCATGACCTGTTCTCTCCTCAGGCGCGGCGGGCCTGATCAACAGGCACATGGGTGGAACCCTTGGCCTGTTTGACCTCACGGACCTTGCCGATTTCTTCAGCGACTTTCTTCTCGATGGACGACAGCCCCTGCTGGACGTGCTGGATGTGTTGCTCCAGCCATTCACGGCAGATGTTCAGCGCCGTGATGTTATTGTCGATCGTCTTCATCGCGGCCTGCGCCTGCTCACGCTCCTTGGCCATTTCGTAGGATGGCAACTGCGGCGTGACGATCTCGTCAAAATAAGCCGGGCATGGCGCCTGGTCACCGAGGCGGTCGCGGTTCGCGTTGCGCGCCCGGCGATGCGCCTGACGGTAAGCGACTTTCAGGCTGCGCTCCTGATCAGCAGCGCGGGATGCGATGGCGATGGCGAAGTCCCGGCGGGCATCGAGCAGGTTCATCGCCTTCTCGATCTCACGCTTTGCGGCGACATGGCGCGACTGCTGTGTCTCGAACCACTGGCGGCAATTGGTGAAGTAATCAGACAGATCATCGCGCACAGCATTGCGAACTTGCTGACGGCGTTCATAAGCCTTGCGCTCCTTGCGCCAGACGCGGCCATAGCCCGGATAACGGTCGGAGATCCGGTCGTAGCCTTCGTACACAGCAAGACCGAAAACCGTCAGCCCCATGAAGAGAAGACCAAGCGCAATGAAGCTGTCGAGCGCAAAGATGTTCGGGAACATGGACATGAACACAGCGGTCGGCGAGATCGAGAAGAGCGAAAACGCGCCCATCTCTCCGGCAGCATCCGCCGAGATCAGCCCGGTTTCCACGGCATCGCGGAAATGCGCGACGAAGAAGTTCAGCAGCAGGCCCGCAATGATGCAGACCGTTGCAATCGTACCGCCGAAGATCCGCCAGCCGATATTGGCGTGATTGAAGGCGTAACGCAGGCCAAAGAAGCCGGCGACGACACCAACACAGACGTTCACGGCGCTGACGCCGAAGGCGATCATCATGCCGCCGATCAGGCCGTTCGCCTGCGCATCCTTGAACAGGAGGGCGTTGAAGCCGCCTTCAAGGATCATGATGAAGACGAGAATCGCGATCGCCTGCTCGACATTCTTCTTGATGTCCGGTGTCCGGTCACCGATCCGGTCACCGTGACGGGCACGGAACTGCTGCAGCTCGATGATCGCCGCAGAGTGCGTTTCCTTCGCCTCGGTCGTGTCGTCCGTTTCATAGTGGCGGTATTCGTTCTCTTCCGACTTGATCGCCTCGCGGAGCTGGTCGGGATGAATGTCGATCGGCGTATAGTCGGCGATGTAATTGCGGACCGTCGCGGACGCCGTGGACATCCATGTGCCGAGGCCGCGGCGGACTTCCTCGGCGCGCTCGGCGATCATCTGCTCGCGCTCGCTCCATTGATCCTGCGTCAGCGCCTCGGATACGGGCAAACCGTCCTGGGCATCTGCCTTGGCATCCTTGCGGGTCATCTGGCGGCTGATTCCCAGCTCGCCCTTGGCACGCTTTCCTTTAAGGCCGTGTTCGGCCAGGTCGTTGCGAAGCTCCAGCGGCTTCACCTTGGTCTGACAACCGACATCTGCGCCCCAGCGCACAGTGTTCTTCGCCATAACGCATCCTCATTAACAATACGGGCAAGAAAATTAACTGTCCGCAGAATGCGCAGGCTTGGTTACCAAGTGCCTAAAGCCGCCGTGTTATGTGCAATTCGTAATGTTGATCAGAGCACGTCGGTGAGAACCGAGAAGAACTCGTCGGCGGATTGGTAGAGCACGGCCATGTCACCTGAAGTCAGGTAAGCCACCGGCGGCAGGCCAAGCCGTTCCGCCTCGCTCTCGATTCCATTCTTCCAGCTTCCCGTGGTCTCTGTGCCGGACACGGTGATGGCCGGCATGTCCTTGAAACAGCCATCCGTCAAAATAGGGTCTTCATTCAGGGCATTGCCCAGTTCGAAGGTAAAAGTCGGCACATCCAGCCGGGCCTGAAGCATGGTGATGGCTTCAGACATCAGCTCGGCATGGTTCCGGAGATAGGCAATGTCGCCGATGCTTTTTCGCCACAGGTTTTCGAACACCCAAGTCTGCCCGAACACCCCCCAGGAGCTCTTCAGCGCCATCAGGGAGAGCCGCCCGCCGGCAGGGTTGGTCAGCGCCTGCTCCAGAGCCTTGGCGATCCATTCCGGCTGGAACTCGCCCATCTGATCGTAATTGAAGCCGCAATTCGAGAACACGCTGAATGCGACTCGCGATTCTCCCGACAGGGCCACGCGCTCGCAAATCGGATTCGAACAGCCAATTCCAACCAGAACAACGGCCTCCAGCCCAAGATCCTGGAGGAAGTGCCTGATCAGGTTCGCCTGAGCGTCCTTGTCGATGAGCGGCGAGTTCGCCCCGAAACCAGGACGCCGGACGGAAATTACGCGAAAGCCGGCTTTCTGGGCGGTCTGGCAGAAGGCTTCTGTCGGCCAACAGCACAATTCCATGGATTGCACGACGACCAGCGGCCGCAGTTCCGGAGCGCCATCGACGATAAATTCAAGGGACGCCACATCACTCTGATACCGATGCACCTCCCGGCCGAACGGATCGACCGACGCAGGCCATGAGGGATCCACGTGCTGATCCATTCCGAAGATGCGTTTCAGAACAGGCATCGGCACCATCCGTTCCAGATTTGAGATAGACTGCTGCCTCACGGCACTGCCTGCGAATCGTTGCCATTCTACGACAGTTCGCACCGATCTGAAGCATTTCCGGCGAATATTCGCCCCACCCCATCGCTGCCTCAGCCGCGGGACAAGCGCAGATTGTGGCCCGGATGGTCTGGCCAGTCGCTGGTCTTGCGGGGAGCGTAGTCGATACCGGGCACACTATCGAAGTACGGTGCTCGGTCTGCCGGCAGGATAAGCGCGGTCAGTTGGCCGCCATGAACTGCCGCCGTATCGAGGCCGGTGGCATGGGCGAAACAGGCTGGCCCGTCGAGCCAGGGCTGGTGACCAAAGACGACATGGCCGAACCGGCCATCATAGATCTCTGCCCAGAACGGATCGCCCGGCTGGTTTTCCCCGAGGGCCAGGAACTCACCGGTTTCGGCGGAGACGTATCGTGTGCGAAGCACTTTACGGAATGCCTTGGCCTGTTTGCCATGCCACTGGTTCGCCTCGTCCGCAGTTTCGGGAAACGTCCGCTGCGTGCCGGGAATGCCGCCATGGACAACCAGAACGCCCCATTCCGGCAAGCGCAGGAACGGAATGGCAGTTGTCAGATAAGCCCTGTCTTCTTCCGAAAGCTCGGCATCGAGCGCAGGCAGCTCCGGCGCGCCGGCGGCCATCTCCCGCGCGACTTTCGGGCGCCGGGCGGTGTTTTCGTGATAGCGGCGGTGGCGGTCCTCGTGATTGCCTTCGACGAGGATCACATCATAGGGCGCCGACTCGCTCAGATGGCGGACGAAGCGGACCACGCCCGCCGGGTCTGGCCCCTTGTCGACAAGATCCCCGACGAAAACCAACCGGTCGCCCGCACCAAGCGCCAGCTTCGCCACCAGCGCCTCCAGCGGCCCGAGGGCGCCGTGAACGTCTCCGATGATGGCGGTTTTCATGGGATCGTCTCCTTGGCGGCAGAGATAGGGGCACGGGCATTAAGACCGGAGCCGCAGGATGAATTGGCAGGCACCCTGCACTCCACTTGTGCAGGAACCCGGCCAGACACAAAACCTTTATCTCTCCGGGGTTGCAAGAATATGCTCGGCAAATACAACGAAACCGGACGCACAACAGGCAGAAGGGGACCGTCATGCGGAAGCGCACGGCTTACAGCACATTTGCGGCTTGCACACTCATCCTGCTCGCGGGATGCGGCGGGCCGAAGACCAGCACCGGCGTTAGCTACAAGGCTGTCTCGGCCGCCGATGTAGAGAAGGCCTGCAAGGCCGTCACGCCGAAATCCCCGATCACGGCGACGCGGCTGTCTTCCAAGTCGAAAGCCGACCAGAAGAAGGCCATCAATTCCTGCTGCAGGGCCGCGCGGGACTCTGCGGAAAATCTGAGCCCGATGCAGCGGGCATTCCTCTACAACGAGTGGATGGCGTGGGACAACATCACCCAGACCGCCAATACGGTTCAGGCCTATCGCGACACGGTAGATGCGCTAGCTAAGGATCTGACCACGGCCGAACGCATTAAAGCCGTGAACATTCGTCCCACCGCTGCGAAGTGCATCGGGGGCTGAAGCCGACCGCTCACGCGGCATGCTTCGGCTGCACTCGGGCCCGGCGATTCGCGAGTATATCGCTTGCAGGACTGATGCTGAGCGAAGTCGAAGCATGAACGGGAGAGCAGAAGCCCCTCTCTGCCAGCCAGCTGCCACCACTTCCACATGCGGTGGAAGTGGTGGCGAAGCGGACGGAAGGGGGAATACGGACGCGCGACCGAAGGCTGGTCATCCCTGGCGAAATCAATCTGACAATCCTGTCACTCGCGACAGTTATCAGGCTCCAGAATGCCCTAAAGCGGAATATTGTCGTGCTTTTTCCAGGGGTTTTCGAGTTGCTTGTTCTTCAGTGTGCGCAGGGATTTGGCGACACGGCGGCGGGTTGAGTGGGGCATGATGATGTCGTCGATATAGCCCTTGCGCGCGGCGACGTACGGGTTCGCGAAATTGTCTTCGTACATCTTCGTGTGCTCGGCGATCTTCTCGGCATCGCCGATGTCCTTCCGGAAGATGATCTCGACCGCGCCCTTTGCGCCCATCACGGCGATCTCGGCCGTTGGCCAGGCATAGTTCACATCGCCGCGCAGGTGCTTGGAGCTCATCACGTCATAGGCGCCGCCATAGGCTTTCCGCGTAATGACAGTGACTTTCGGCACGGTGGCTTCGGCATAAGCAAAGAGCAGTTTCGCGCCGTGCTTGATGAGGCCGCCATATTCCTGCTTGGTGCCCGGCATGAAGCCCGGCACATCGACGAAAGTAACGATCGGAATGTTGAAACAGTCGCAGAAGCGCACGAAACGCGCGGCCTTGCGGGACGCATCGATATCGAGAACGCCAGCCAGCGTCATCGGCTGGTTGGCGACGAAGCCGACCGTCGAGCCTTCGATCCGGCCAAAGCCGCAGAGCACGTTGGCGCCGAATTTCGGGCTGATCTCGAAGAAGTCGCCTTCGTCGGCCACTTTCTCGATCAGCTCGCGCATGTCGTAAGGCGAGTTCGGGTTCGGCGGGATCAGCGTGTCGAGGCTCTCGTCGATACGCTCGACATCGTCGAACACGTCGCGCACCGGCGGGTCTTCACGGTTGGAACCCGGCAGAAAGTCGATCAGGCGGCGCATCTGCACCAGCGCTTCGATGTCGTTCTCGAACGCACCGTCCACGACGCCGGACTTGGCCGCGTGCACGGAGGCACCGCCGAGGGTCTCGTGGGTGACTTCCTCGTTCGTCACGGTTTTCACGACGTCCGGACCGGTGACGTACATGTAGGACGTGTCCTTCACCATGAAGATGAAGTCGGTCATGGCCGGGGAGTAAACGTCACCGCCAGCGCACGGGCCCATGATGACGGAGATCTGCGGGATGACGCCGGAAGAAAGCACATTCTCCATGAAGATGTCGGCATAGCCTGCCAGCGAGTCGACGCCTTCCTGGATGCGTGCGCCGCCAGCATCGAATATGCCGATCACCGGCGCGCCAACGCGGGCGGCTGCCTGCTGAACCTTCACGATCTTCGCGGCGTGGGCCTTAGAGAGCGAGCCGCCGAAGACGGTAAAGTCTTTCGAGAAGACATAGACGAGGCGGCCATTGACGGTGCCCTGGCCGGTGACGACACCATCACCCGGGATGCGCTGGCTTTCCATGCCGAAGTCAGAGCACTGGTGCTCCACGAACATGTCGTACTCTTCGAAGCTGCCTTCATCGAGCAGGACAGAGATCCGCTCGCGGGCCGTCAGCTTGCCTTTGGCGTGCTGGGATTCGATCCGCCGCTCACCGCCGCCGAGGCGGGCCTGTTCGCGTTTCTGCTCCAGTGCTTCGATCACATCCTGCATTCGCCCGGGCTCCTTGCCAAAAGAGTGTCATATGTTTTGTCCGAAGTGCTTGATAATCGCCCCAATTTCAATGGCAAGGGCAAGCGGTGGGCAATCTCGCCGCTGCCCCGGCGGATTGCCCCAGCGTCAGTACGCATTTTGGATGGGTTGCTGACAGGACGGCCTGTTCCTTGCTAGCGTCAGACCAGCCCTTCCGGAACGGGAAACTTCGATGCGACCAGCCTTGCGCCCCCTGTTGCGAGCGACCGTCTTTGCAGGCCTGGTCCTGGTGTCTGCATGCCTTGAAGGCAGGTCAGAAGCGGACTGCGGCCCGGACGCGCTGGGGGTGTCGCGTACCTTGATGCTGACCCGTGAGTCACCCGCACCCTACGATCTTCTGGAGCCCGGCGAGGTGATCCTTACATTTGATGATGGACCGGCCTGGCATCGCACGGGACGAGTCCTGAATGAGCTGTCGAAAGAGTGCACACAGGCCACCTTCTTCCTTCAGGGAAACAGGGTCCAGCCCTGGACCGGCATCGCCAAATCCCTCCGTGAGGCGGGCCATTCTGTGGGCAGCCACAGCTGGGACCATGCAAATCTGGCCGAACTTCCGCTGGATGAGGCGGTGGCAAACGCCAAACAGGGCCAGGACGCCGTTTCCAGGGCCATCGGCCAGGAAACGCCCCTCTTCCGCTACCCCTTCATCGCGACCACGCCGGAACTCACCAAGGCAATCAGGGCCGAGGGCCTGATTGATGTCACGGTGACCGTGGACGGCGCCGACTGGACCGGGAATTCCCCGGAACAAGCGGTCGCGCAGATCCTGGAAATGCTGGAACAGCACGACCGGCGCGGCATGATCCTGCTACACGATCCGTTTCCGAAATCCGCGGCTCGCACGCGTCTTCTGCTGCAGTCATTGAAATCTGAAGGTTACCGCGTAGTGGCGCTGGAACAGCCGCAAGGCTGATTCCCCTGTCCGGCGAACTGGCATACATCCTGCACAACCCGCCTGATACGAAACTCCTGTTCCGGCCGCCATGATTACCCAGATACGAACCGCCTTGTTTTCCGCCATCCTGTTCGCCATCGGCTTTGTTGCCGTAGCGATCCCGCTGTCGCTCGGCCTGCGCGCTGCGACCCCGATGCCGGACCTGCTCGTCCTCAGCCCGAAACTGGATGCCTACAAGGCAGCGCCGGCGTCATACGACACAGTCTTCATCGGCAGTTCGCGCACCTTCTATCACATCCTGCCGGACGCGGTGGAAGCAGGTGCGGCGCAAGCCGGCTGTCCGGACTGGAAGGTCTACAATCTCGGCGTCTTCGGCCTGACGGGCGCTGAGCAGGACTGGATGATCGATCAGGTGGTCACCGCCGGCGGAGACTCGCTGAAGCGGATCGTGATCGAGGACGCCCTGCCGAATGAACGCACGCTGGACGGTGTCACCACAAACCGTGCCCGCTATTTCAACAGCCCGGACATGTGGTCAGCCCAGATTGCCAGCATCGCCTCCTACCCTGAATCCCTGCCGAAGCGCGTGTTCCGGGGCGGCATGTTTGCGCTGGGCACCGGGTTCGATCTCTCCGGCGTCGGCCGCGGCGCGGATCTCCTGTTCCCGCCGGGCGATCCGGAAGCCCCGAAAAGCTTCGACCTTTCGAATGACGGCTTTGAGGCCCTCGGCTCTATCATGACCCCGGACATCGAAGCCCGGCGCAAGGATTTCGAAGACAAGCCCGAACAGTTCGAACAGGACCTCGCCCTTTACGGCGCACACAGCGATGAAGACGTCACCGCCCGCGCGGCCTATCTGGCTGAGCGGTTGGACCAGCTGAACGCACGTGGTCTGAACGCGGCACTCTATATCTCGCCGGACCT
Source organism: uncultured Hyphomonas sp. (assembly GCF_963678875.1). Taxonomy (NCBI): domain Bacteria; kingdom Pseudomonadati; phylum Pseudomonadota; class Alphaproteobacteria; order Hyphomonadales; family Hyphomonadaceae; genus Hyphomonas; species uncultured Hyphomonas sp. The sequence goes on from NZ_OY787456.1 coordinate 2,256,264, forward strand.
GCCGGAACTCGACCGGACGCCGCGCACGGGTGAAGCCGTCAGGGCGCTCGGCGATTACAAGGTTCTGAACTTCAATCGGCCGGACGCTTACCCCGACCTGTTCGAGCGCGACCTCTGGTTCGACTTCAGCCACTTCGGCGAAACCGGTGCGCGTATCCTGAGCCTCAAGGTCGGTGCGGAATACTGCGCCATGTCATCCAACGGAAAGGATTCGGTCGCCAATGCTGTTCGTTGAAGCCCGCTTTTTCCTCTTTTTCGGCCTCGTCTTCGGTCTTGTCTGGGCGCTGCGCAGCAATCTGTGGCGCAAGCGTGTCCTGACGCTGGCCTCCTATGTTTTCTACGGCGCATGGGACTGGCGTTTCCTCGGCCTGATCATGATGGTGACCGTGGTCAGCTACCTGGTTGGCAACGCGGCAACCCTGCCGGAATCTGAAACGAAGAAGCGCAAATGGGCGCTGGGAACAGGCATCGTCTTTGCCCTGATGGTGCTTGGCCTGTTCAAATACTTCAACTTCTTCGCTGACAGCTTCGTCGACTTCGCAGGCCTGATGGGCTTCAGTGCCGGACATGTGACGCTGAACCTCGTCCTGCCGGTGGGCATCAGCTTCTACACCTTCCAGGCCATCTCCTACATGGTGGACGTACACCGCGGCGTCATCGGCGCGCGGCGCAGTTTCCTTGATGTCGCCTTCTACATCGCCTTCTTCCCGCAGCTCGTAGCTGGGCCGATCGTGCGTGCGTCAGACTTCATCCCTCAAATGGACACAGCGCGAAAATGGAGCGATGTGGCTGTTCGGGCGAATGTGGCGCTTTTCCTGGTAGGTTTCTTCAAGAAGGCCTGCGTCTCCGACAACATCGCCCCATATGTTGACCTCATCTTTGCCGATCCGTCCGCCTATACCGCGTATAGTGTCATCGCGGGCGTGCTTCTTTACGGTATTCAGATCTACTGCGACTTCTCAGGCTATTCCGACATGGCCATCGCAACCGCTGGCCTGCTGGGATACAAGTTCCCGCCGAACTTCAACTCGCCTTACCTGTCGCGCGATATCCAGATCTTCTGGCGGCGCTGGCACATCTCGCTGTCCAGTTGGCTGCGCGACTATCTCTACATACCGCTGGGCGGAAACCGTAAAGGCGACATGCGCCGCGACGTGAACCTGATGACCACGATGGTGCTCGGCGGCCTGTGGCATGGTGCATCGTTCAACTTTGTCATCTGGGGCTTCCTGCATGGCCTGGCCCTCATGGTGGAGCGAACCTGGAGCGACCATTTCGCCAGGCGCCTCAAGCCCATGGGCATGATCGGCATCATCATCGGCACAGCGATGACCTATTATTGGGTGAACCTGGCGTGGATTTTCTTCCGCGCCCCGACCCTGGCGGAATCCCTGGCCATCGCGAAAACCTATGTGACCTTCAGCTCAAGCGGCACACAGAACCTTCCGGCAGTTGTCTGGCCGTTCATCCTGGCCATGGGCGTATTCCATATCTTCAGTCACCGGATCAAACTTGGCGAGCTGCTAGCTCAGATTCCGCCTGCCCGCTTTGCGCTGGCGACAGGCGCCCTCGCCGCGCTTGCGCTGTCATTCGTTCCGCTCGGCTACCGGCCCTTCATTTACTTCCAGTTCTGACGTCTAAACACACTGGGACCTGCAAATGAAACGCCCCGGATGTTCGGTCCGGGGCGTTTTTCCTTTTCTGCCGTTCTGGCGGAAGGAGGAAATGGCGGGATCTACCGGCGGCTGCGCCGCCCGTCATAGCGCGGCCCGGCACCACGATAGGGCAAGCCCTGAATGTCCGTCACGCGGCCATTGCGAACGGTGCAGCTGACGCTCCGTTCAAAGTCATGGCGCCGGCTTTCGAACTCCACTTCACGGAAGCGAATGGTGTAGCCACGGCGACCGAAAGGCTGGGCCCATGCGCGACTGTCGAAATCGACATCCCGATAGCCGAGCCGGCGCGCTTCAGACTTGATCCCAGATCGGCACGCCTGAATAGCCTCACGGCTCATTCGGTCCCGATAGCGCGGGGCATAGCCGCGCGCTGCTCCGCGATAGCTGTAGGCGGCCGGACGATAATCACTGCCGTGTCCAACCTCGATAAAGAGTGTGGAATTGTCACCAATACCGGCGGCAATGGCAGCGCGAACCGGCGGGCTGTCCGCTGCAGCAGGAAGAGCGAGGAGAGACGACGCAGCAAAGGCAACGACAGCCGCTCCAGAAGTCATGACGTGGTTCATCATGAGATCCAGAAAACATACCGTACCGGAACCGTGCCTGATATGAGCGTTCATTTCCCGTTGCCGGACGAATTTGGCGCCACCCATTCATTTCGACACAAAAACGACCCATTTCGCCTAATTTCGCGCATCAGGCGAATGAAGCAGCGCTTAACGCACGCATAACTGCATTTTTTCGAACCATTCCGATATTTAAGGTGACGAAACTCCGTGACACAGGCATGCGGGTGGATAAACCGACAATCCAAAACGGATGGTGGAGCCATGAAGAAATCATTGGCCTGGAAAGCTACGACTGTATCCCTCGTGGTACTGATGACTGCGTGCGGCGGCGGCGGCAGCGGCACGAGTAGCGGTGGCGATGGTGGCGGCGGTGTAACAACCCCAATTTCTCCGCCTCCGCCTCCTCCTCCGTCACCGCCTCCCCCGCCACCTCCGCCTGCCACACAGGGCGATTCAGGTTTCGCGACACGGGAAAGCACCTCGCGCCTGCTGACCCAGGCAACCTTCGGCCCGACCACGGAAGATATCGACGCTCTGACGGGCACCAGCGCTGCGAACTGGCTGGTCAGAGAGTTCGCCAAACCGGCGAGCCTGAACCTGAACTGGGTCATCAATTTCATGCAATTGCCGAGCTCGCGCACGAGCGATGGCCTCTACGTCAATGATCGCGGCGCCGCGGCCCCGACCCACTCATTCTACATCAATGCCATCACTGCCGACGACCAGCTGCGCCAGCGCGTCGCCTATGCCTTGTCCCAGATCATCGTCGTGTCTCACCACGAAACGGCAAGCGCGACCTACAACCGCCCGCGCGCAGTTGCCTATTATCAGGATATCCTTACACGGAACGCCTTCGGAAATTACCGGGACATACTGGAAGAGATTACCTACTCGCCCGCCATGGGCCTCTACCTGACCTATTACCAGAACCAGAAGGAAGATCCGGCGACGCAGCGCATGCCCGACGAGAACTATGCGCGCGAGATCATGCAGCTGTTCACAATCGGCCTGGAAGAACTGAACCATGACGGAACGGTAAAAATCGGATCGGACGGACAACCCATCCAGACCTACGATAACACGGACGTCACAGGGCTGGCGAAGGTCTTCACGGGTTTCAGCCAGGATAGCAGCGAGTTCTTCGATTCCATCTGGAATCTGCCCGACCCTCTCCAGTCGACTCCGATGAAGATTTTTCCCGCCCACCATTCAACGGCAGAAAAATCCTTCCTGGGCACAACCATTCCGGCCGGCACAAGCGGCACTGAAAGCGTCCGGATTGCGCTGGATACCCTGTTTGAACATCCCAACCTCGGCCCATTCATCAGCCGCCAGATGATACAGCGCATGGTCACCAGCGATCCTTCGCCGGCATATGTGGACCGGGTGGCGACGGCCTTTGAAACAGGCTCGTATACGCTTCCCGACGGGACGCCCATCGGGGATGGCCGGCGCGGCAACATGCAGACTCTGGTCGCGGCCATTCTCATGGATGCCGAAGCGCGGGCCGAAGAGATGCTCGCATTTGACACGTTCGGAAAAATCCGTGAGCCAGCCCTGCGATTCACGCAATGGGCACGCGCGTTCGATGCATCTGCCGTAACGCCGCAGGACTCCTTTGACCCCTACGACCTGACGACGCGATACGATCTTGGCCAGTCGCCTTATGAGTCTCCCTCGGTGTTCAACTTCTACCGCCCCGGATACATTGCGCCTGGCAGCGTGACCGGCGCGGCCGGCATGACTGTGCCGGAGCTTCAGATCACGAACAGCGCGACCATGGTGGGGTATGCAAACTTCATGGCGCACTTCGCGTTTGCGGATGCCCTGGGCGGTAACGACCAGCACAGCTCCAGCTTTATCCCCAATTACACGGATGAACGAGCGCTGGCGGACAATCCAACCGCCCTGGTGGAACACCTGGACCTGTTGCTCGCGTCCGGCCAGCTTTCCAGCGAGACGAAGAACAATATCGTCCAGACAGTTCAGGCGATTCCGATGACGAACGAAAACGTCTTCAACTATGACGGCCCGCTGACCCGGATCGGGACGGCAGTCCTGATGGTCATGACGTGCCCTGAATATCTTGTGCAGCGCTAGGAGACGGACATGAGCATTTCCCGCAGACATCTCCTCAAGGGCATCGGCGCCAGCGCACTCAGTGCTGCAACCCTGACGACACTCGGCAATGCCATGCATGGCTTTCAGTCCGCGAATGCGGCTGAAGTCTCTGGCTACAAAGCGCTTGTCTGCATTTTCATGCTGGGCGGATGCGATACCCACGATGTTTTGCTGCCTTATGACCAGAGCTCTTATGACAGTTTCCGGAACATCCGGTCATCGATGTTCGGCGGGTACAATGGCAGCCGCGACCGGAACGTGCTGCTACCGCTCTCGCCCGTGAATTCCGGAGACTTTGGCGGGCGGCAGTTCGCCATGCCGCCGGAAATGAGCGGCCTGCACGGCCTGTTCCAGTCTGGCGACGCAGCATTTGTTGCCAATACCGGTCCGCTGATCCAACCATTGAGCCGTTCTCAATGGCAAAGCCGCACGGTGCCGGTACCGAAGCAATTGTTCTCCCACAATGACCAGCAATCGACCTGGGCGGCAAGCGCGCCCGAGGGCGCCCAATATGGCTGGGGTGGACGTTTCGCGGATGCCGCCGTCGTATCGGGCGCGAACATCAATCGGGAGTTCAGCACCATTACGGCCGTGGGCAATGAACTGTTCCTGACGGGGCAGGAAGTGCTGCCCTACCAGATTGGCGTCAATGGTACGGACGAAATCGATCTCCTGACAGACTTCGACAATGCCAACATTTCGAACCTGCTGCGGAGGCATTTCTCTGCCACAGACTTCAATCAGAGCAACCTGATCGCACGGGATATCGCGCGGATATCCGACAAATCGGTTGTCCTCAATGAATCCTACAACGACGCCATCTCAAACTTGGTGCCCCTGACGACACAATTCCCGCAATCCTATCTCGGCTCTCAGCTGCATGCGATTGCGAACGCAATTGCGATCCGCGATAACCTCTCCGTGAGCCGGCAAGTGTTCTTCGCTGCGATTGGCGGTTTCGATACGCACTCCAGCCAGGCGGCGGACCTGCCAGGGCATTTGTCCACCGTCTCTGCGGCGATGACCGCCTTCCACTCCGCCATGCAGGAGCTGGGTGTTGGAAGCAACGTGACGGCATTCACCGCATCCGATTTCGGACGGACGCTCGCCGCCAATGGCGACGGCACGGACCATGGCTGGGGCTCGCACCACATGGTGGTGGGCGGCGCCGTGCAGGGCCAGCGCATCTATGGCAATGTTCCGCCAGCGGAGTTCGGTCACGAGCAGGACGCCGACAGCGGCCGCCTGATCCCGACGATTTCCGTGGAACAATATGCCGAGCCGATGGGCCGCTGGTTCGGACTGAACGACAGCGAACTTGCCGCGGCGTTGCCGAACCTCAGCAATTTCACCGCGGCAAATCCGGTCCAGAATATCCTGTAACGGATTGCCTAGAGCAGGTAGTGATCGCCTGCCGCCCGGACGGTAACCTCGCCGACCGACACGCCCCATGGCTGGTCGATGGCGTGGAGCACTTCCTGGGCGATGAATGCCGGGTCGAGAACCAGATAGTCGATATTGTCCGGATCGAGCGACTGGCCGTCCAGTTTCCCTTCACGAAACGCTTCCATGGCCGCGCCGTATTCCAGCATGTTCTGGCCGACGATGCCAACCACGGCGGCGGGATTGATCACGCCGGTTCCGAGCCCCGTCCCCGGAACGCCAGTCGGTTTCACGATGGTCACCTTGATGCGACCGCGCGATTCCATACGCATCGCTTCCGACAGGAAATTCACCGCAGCTTTGCTGGCGCCGTAAACGCCCGCGCCGACAACCGGGAAATTTCCATAAATCGACGAGACATTGATGATGTGGCCGCGCCCTTGTGACAGCATCTGGTCATGCACCGCGACCATGCCGTTCAGCACGCCGCGGATATTGATATCGATGCAGCGGTGCCAGGCGCCCAGCGCCTCCTTGTGATCGGCAAAGAATGCGAGCGGCATGATGCCCGCATTGTTGATCATCACATCGATCCGGCCAAACGCCTCGACGGCTTTCGCCGCCAACGCTGCCATGTCCTCGGCAGACGTTACATCCGCTTTCACGGCAATCGCTTCGCCACCGGCGGAACGGACCAGTTCTGCTGTTTCTTCCGCGGCTTCAATATTGATATCGGCGCAGACCATTTTTGCGCCGCGTTCACTTGCCTGTTGCGAGATCAGGCGTCCGAAGCCACCACCGCCGCCCGTAACGACGATGACCTTGCCGTCGACATAACCATTGTCCGCCATGCTTTCCTCCCATGCGGTTCAGATTTATCTTGTTGTGAATTTAGCGGAGCCCCCGCATCCAGGTTTCCAGGGCGCGCGCTTCTTTCCGGCGCAACTCCGTGGCCACCTTGGCTTCTTCATCTTCGCCCCACTGTTCGATCTGCCAGGCCTCATCAACGCGGGAGACCTCGAACGCGTCAGCCGCGGAGAGCTGGCCTTCGGCCACGGCCAGCGCGAGCAATGCGGAGCCGAACAGACCGCAGCCGAACAGCGTACCCGTGAGGCGGAAATCATCCATTTCCAGCGCCGCCCGACGTGCGGCTTCCAGCGATGCATCAGGCTGCGGAGAGGCAACCAGGCCCTCCACCGGCACCAGAAGAATATCCAGTTCCTGCCCTGCCCAGTCACGCACAGGCCGCCAATAAGATTCCTCCCGTTCGACCAGCTCTTCAGGGCCTTCGGCCAGGTGGCAGAGCAGATCGGTCTCGCAATAGCGGGCCAGTTCGTCGGCCATTTCCTCGCGCGTTTCCGGCGTCCGGTCGATAGCGACATTGGCGAGGCGCGTCAGGTGCATGGCGGCAAGATCGATGATCTGCCCCTGCTCGCTCCACTCGGCTGCGATGGCACGGGCAAGGCGCTGGGTCGGCAGGCAAAGTGCGGCGCGCGCCGGTGTTTTGATGGTGCGCCCGTCAAGGGCCACGGTCCAGCCGCCCGGCATCTGCTCGGCTGCGGCCTCTTTGTAAAAGCGTTTCGGCTTGTCGGAGGGTGAAGTCGTCATGGCCGCGCATGTACGCCGTGAAGGCGCGGTTTCCAAGAGGCAACTACGGCCGGACCTATCGCGTCTCCGGCGATGGCGAGAAGTTCAGGACGCTCTCCCGCAGTGTCACGAAGTCATGGTGCACCTCGTGCGCGCCGGCCTCTTCCAGCTCGTGCGCAGCGCCAAACCCCCAGCTGACGCCGAGCGAGCGCACCCCGGCAGCCCGTCCCATGGCGATGTCATGGATGGCATCGCCGATCATCAGGCTGGCGTGCGGCTCCATGCCGAGGGCGTCCATGGCCTGCAGCACCATATGCGGGTGCGGCTTGCCGGGGCCGTCATCGGCGCACCAGATCGTATCGAAGAAATGCTCCAGCTTGTGCCGGTCAAACAGGCTGGCGATGCCTGCACGTGTCTTGCCGGTGGCCATGGCGATCAGCCAGCCTTCAGAGCGCAGTTCCTCCAGCGTTTCCAGTGCACCTTCATAGAGCGGCTCGTGGAAATCGGGGCGCCCGCGGGCCCGTACCCAGCTTTCGCGGTAGACCTGAACCAGACGGTCAAGCTCGGCACCAGCAACGCCCGGCGCCAGCTGGGCGCATGCTTCATGCAGACTAAGACCGACTATACGACGTGTATCGTCATACTCCGGCGGGGTCAGCCCGGACTGCCGGAAGGCCTCCGTCATCACATTGTGGATCGTCTCACGGCTATCGACGATCGTTCCGTCGACATCCCAGATGGCAAGGCGAAGATCGGTCATCGATTTCCCGTATCAGACGAAGGGGGCGAGCGGATCCTTGCCCGCTTCCTGCTCCAGGAAGCCGAGCGCCTCGAAGGTCTGCTTCATGTGCGGCGGCAGCGGCGCAACGACCTTCAGCGGCTTGCCGTTCGGACGCGGAATGACCAGTGCGCGGGCATGCAGGTGCAGGCCGGGCGCGAGCCCCTGCGGCACTTCCCGGCGGCACTGGTATTTGAAGTCGCCGAGGATGGACGTGTTCATTTCCAGCATGTGGAAGCGAAGCTGGTGCATCCGCCCGGTCGAGGGTTTCAGCGCGACCCAGGCGGCGCGCTGTCCAGCGGTCGAGACAACGGCATAGTCCGTGATCGAGTGGCGTGCGCCTTCAACGCCCTGCGCAGACCGGAACATGCGCTCGCGATCAGCGTCCCGGCGGCCACGCGCTTTCGGGTTCACGACGCGGTAGCCGTCTTCGTCGTTTTCGTCCGGCACGCCCTTTACCATCCAGCAGCGGATCTGGCCGAAGGGCGGGTTGGGCACGCCGACCGTGACGGCCCAGTAGACCTTGTCCATGTCGCGGCTGCGGAAGAGCTCCGCCAGGCGAGCCGCCGCCGCGGGATGCTTCGCCACCAGCAGGACGCCGGACGTGTCCTTGTCCAGGCGGTGCACAAGCACCGGCCGGTGCGTGCCATCGCTCAGGGATGCCAGCATGCCGTCGATGTGCTTGCCCTGCCCTGATCCACCCTGCACGGCGAGGCCTGCGGGCTTGTTGAGGGCGATCATGTCATCGTCCTCGTAGAGCGTGATCTCCCGCAGGAATTCGCGGTCTTCCTTCGATACTTTTGCCGTCTTGTCCGGCGCCGGGCGCGCCTCATCGGCGCTCAGGATTGGCAGACGCACCTGCATGCCGGCAGACAGGCGGGTGTTGGATTTCGCCCGCGCGCCATCCACCCGGATCTGTCCGGTACGGAGCATCTTCTCGACCTGGCCCTGAGTCAGTTGCACCCGCCGCTTGATCCAGCGGTCAAGGCGCGTACCTTCCTCCTTGGAGGTGACGGTTTCAGTGACGATCTGGCCGCTCATGCGAAGACTTTCCGTGAGAGCCAGAGGCCAACAAACAGCGCAATCAGGCCGAGGCAGACCGACAGGGCGGCATAAGCGACCGCTTTGGTCATGTCCCCGGCGCGGACGAAGTTCGCCACTTCCAGCGAGAAGGCAGAAAAGGTTGTAAAACCGCCCAGCAATCCGGTCGCCAGGAACAGGCGGAGCTCCTGCGGCCCGCCCTCCCCGCGAAACGCCAGCCAGCTGATGAGGAACCCCATCAGGAAACTGCCGAGAATGTTCACCGCAAAGGTGCCGTGCGGCCAGCCAGCCGGCAGGTGGCGCACGGCCATCAGGCCGACACCATGGCGCATGGCCGCGCCGATGGCGCCGCCTGCCGCGACTGCGAGAAATCCGTTCATGGCCCGCCTTCTAACCGCATACGGCTCCGGGCGCCAGCGGCATGCCCAGCCCTCTTGCGCCAGCGTTAAAACGGGCTCAAATACGCGTCGGCACGCGGGTGTAGCTCAATGGTAGAGCAGCAGCTTCCCAAGCTGACGACGAGGGTTCGATTCCCTTCACCCGCTCCAGAATTTTATATGTATATTCAAAGCAGTACAGGATTTCTGGTTCTCGATTTTGGAACGCATAGCGTTCCAGCTGGAAGCGCTGGTCCATACTTGGGCCCCCTTGGGAAAGGCGTGACGTACCGAATGGATCGAACCATCGGCGAACAAGCTGAGCAATATGAATCCGGCACCTGCCGCTAAATTCAGTCCGGAACCGAGCGACAGTCTGCATACGCTCTAATTCGTAGTCACTGGCAATTATCCCAATTTTATGCGGCCGGATTAAAGGACTTCACGCGCGAAATTCACTCCGTTTTGGATACGGAGACGCAGCCCGGGCGCCAAAGCCCGCGGTGAGTGGGGCCTTGCACGGAGGTCACGATATTTTTCCCTCTTTGGAAATGTGGCTGGGCTTTGACGTTGACGGCGCATTGGAGACCTCGAGTGGCATCCATTTAGGAAAACCTCGAGCGGCAGGAAGCAAACTTGCCTGCCGTTCCATTCTCGCTTTTCAGGAATCCAATCTGACTGAACGCAGACAGCTGGAGTTTTTGACGCGACTCGCTTTCTCAAGGTCAGTTTTCAATTCAACGCGCGACCGGAGCGATGGTTAAAAGCGTGCGCTCAGCCGCAGGAAATACTGCCCACCGTCCGTGTCATAAGGTGCATTGCGGGAATATATCAGCCCCTTGCTGACCTCCAGAACGGCTTCATCCGGATATTCGTCAAACAGGTTTTCTGCCCCGATGCAAAGCGTAAGAAGATCGTTGAGTTGAACCGAGACGCTCGCATCGACGAATAGCTCCGAGCCGAATTCCTGAATGGGCGCGCCGTCCTGGTTGGTGTAATCCACCCAGGGGCCAATCCATCTGAACCGCGTATCAAAGGACCACCGCCCCTTCGCAAACCCCACAGACGCATTGGTCGAAACGCGGGGATAGAGGCGTTCGAACCGGCTTATCCTGGATGGATTGGCGATGAAGTCGGCGTTCAGAACTTTGGTATTGTTGTAGTTGAAGGACAGGCCAAGCGTGAGATCCCCGCCGTCCAGCCGCCTGTCATAGTCCATTACCAGATCAATGCCGGTCGTCCGCGTGTCAAAACTGTTCTGGTAGAAGCTGACTTCCGTAATACTTTCCCCACCCGGAACACCCAGGGCTGCAAGTCGGGCGCGCTCCAACGCATCCAACGTGTAACTTTCCGACGTAAAAATTCGATCTTGAACGTCGGTCCTGTAGACGTCGGCGCTGGCGACCAGACCGTCCAGCGGCCGGAACACGCCCCCCGCAGACAGGTTGACCGAGGTTTCGGGCCTCAGCGAAGCGATATCAACATCAGTTCGCTCACTAAGTATGCTTGCAACGGCTCCCGTCGGGCTGAAACGGCCATTGGTCATAACATCCAGCGTGTCGGGAGCGACTCCCTGAGACGTCCGCTCGGAAAAAATCTGTGCTGGTGTCGGAGCCTTGAAACCTGTCGAGACGGTGGTGCGCAAGGCGAGGCCAGGCAACACATCCCGGCGATAGGACAGCTTGCCATTCAAGCGGCTGCCGAACGTATCAAACTCCTCGAAGCGCAAGGCGGCACCCATTTGGCTGTATCGTCCGGGACGCATCTCCGCATCGGCGTAGACCGCCCAGTTCGACTGTTCGTGCGTCTTCGCCTGCACCTGCGTATAACCAGGAAACCCGTTGGAGCCGGACGTCAGGCCGTCGATGGCGCCCGGACCGATCTCATAGGACGCCGGTTCACCGGCGACGACGCTATAACGCTCCACCCGATGCTCGATTCCGAAGGCAAGGTTCACCGGCTCGGCAAAGGTGGACGGCGCAGGAAGCCGGGCCTGGAAATCTGCACTGAGATTGAATTCCTGCTGTCTGAGGCCGCCAGCATCGAACTGAGTCGGACTGTCCGGGCCCATGGAGGCGTTGATTGTGTCGTAAAGGAAATAGTCGATCCTGTTCTGGCCGAACCCGGCACTGAAGTCATAAGTCAGGCCGGCTGCCCATTCACCTTTCAGGCCCAACGTTGCGGAAACATCGCGCTCTTCCTGCCCGAACTGCGGAGTGAACCCATTGGGATAGATATTTATCAGCGACCAGTCCCCGAAGGCGGCGCTGGCGGCATAGACACTCGGCGTGGCAGGGCTACGCCAATTGAAGTCGCTCACGCCCTGCCCCTGGCTGGCATTGACCAGTCCGTAGACCTGCCCGAACCCGGTAATCCGGTCCGCTGTCAGCAGTCCGCGGAAATCTTCCCGCTCAGGCTGGCCCCATTTCTGGACCGGGTCGGAGATGTCTGCATCCGGATGGTCTTCCAGATATTCCAGTGCATCGAGCCGCTGGCGCGCACGTGATGTCGGAGAAGCATCGCTATAGTCAAGGTTGAGACGGACGCCGCCCTCAGGTCCGCGGATCCCACCGCCAAAGCCGAAGCGTTTCTGGACTCCATCCCCTTCATAGTACTGACTATACTGGGCAACCCCCTCCCTCATCTCGTCGTCGCGGGTGATGATGTTGATCACTCCAGCAATCGCATCTGAACCATATTGCGCAGACGCTCCATCCCGGAGGATTTCGACGCGCTGGATGGCATTTGTGGGGATCTTCGACAGGTCTGGCGACTGGGACCCGCCTGTGTTCAGCATCGCGGAGCGGTGGCGCCGCTTTCCATTGAGGAGGATCAGCGTGTGGTCCGCAGACAGGTTCCGGAGGCTGTAGGGCCGCACAAACACCGCGCCATCGCTGAGCGGCCGGCGCTGGACAAAGAAACTGGGCACGATGTCTGCCAGAACGTCTGCAAAATCGTCTGACACTGGCGCGGCAAGGTCCGCCCGGTCCAACACGTCAACCGGTGACAGACTCTCCCATGCCTGAAGGCCTGCGCGTGAACCGGTCACAATGATCGTGTCATAGGTTCTGGGTAGATCCATGGCAGGCGCAGGCATCCGTCTGGGCCGAATCCGGGAGGCCACAGGCGCAGGCTTTTCTGACGAGGTGGTTTGCGCTGGTTTGCGCCGGATGATCCAGACGCCGTTCGCATCCTGGCTGACGCTCAGGGGTATACCTGACAACAAGGCTTCCAGCGCCTCGCCGACCTCCATGTCTCCGGTAAGCGGCCCTGCAGCGAGGCCGTCCAGATCTTCTGCTTCCGCGATGATGACGGTGTCGGTCTGCTCAGCCAGCAGGTTGATGGCGTCGGCCAGCGGCATGTCTGGCACACGCAGGGAATGGGTCTGCGCCGCCGCCGGGAGTACCGCGGCTGCGCAGGTCAGCAGGAACAGGCAGACCGATCGCATTGGTCCCTCAGGGAGGCCCTCGCATTCCGCGTTGGAGTCGCGCCTAAGAAGCCGATGGCGATGACAGGCAGATGACAATGGCCGCCCGGAACCGCTATTCCTGCGCCAGTGAAACCCAAATGCCACGGTCAGGCTCTGCGCCCGGTGTCAGGTTTCCGCCAGGAGCGAACGCAGGGCTTTCACGAGCTGGAAGCACTGGTCCGGCGTGTTGTAGAGTGTCGGTGTGACACGGATGCAGGCGCCCTTGGCGACATCGCTGCGGTGGACGGTGAAGATACCGTGCTTCTCCACCAGCGCCTTCACGATGGCCTTGTTGGCGTCCACGCTCGTCTTGCCCTTGAAACGGAAAGACGTGATCGCCGCATGCAGGCGCGGGTCTGATGGCGTCAGGATCTCGATCCGGTCATCGCCTCGCATTTCCTCGGCCCAGAGGTCGCGCAGGTAAGACACGCGGGCTGCCTTGCGCGCCGGGCCGACGAGTTCGTGGAAGTCGAGCGCATCCTTCAGCGTCAGGAAGGTCGCGAAGTTCGTCGTGCCGGTGTGAATACGGTGATAGATCGTGCCGACGCCTTCCGGCCGTTCAGAGATGTCCGGTGAAATGTGCGCCAGCCGGTCCTGACGGATATAGATCAGCCCCGCCCCGATCGGTGCGCCGATCCATTTGTGCAAATTGAAGCCGACAAAGTCTGCGCCGACGTCTTCCATGCGGAAATCGGTCTGGCCCCAGGAATGGGCCGCATCGACAATACAGTCGACGCCGAAGCCTCGCGCCATCTCCACGATCTCGCGCACCGGGATCATCAGGCCGGTGCGGTGGCTGATATGGGTCAGCAGGAGGAGGCGCACTTTCGGGTTCGCCTCAAGGGCCTGCCGGTAGGTGTCGATCAGCTGGTCATGGGTGACCGGTTCCGGAATGGTGATGCGGACGACGGAGGCGCCTTCCCGTTCGGCCTTGGTGTCCATGGCGGTCTGGATCGAGTCATAGTCAAGATCGGCATACATCACCGCATCGCCCGGCTTCAGCCGGTTGTAGCCGCCGACCAGCGCCTGCAGGGATTCGGTGGCATTTCGGGAGAAGACAATCTCGTCCGGCCCGGCGCCGAGGAAATCCGCGATGCGCGCATGGACCGGCTGGATTTCCGCGTAATAGTCCCGGCGGGCATACCAGGAATTGTTGCGGTTCACTTTTTCGGTGTTGCGGATGAAGGCTTCAAGGACAGGCTTTGCCATCAGGCCCCAATAGCCGTTCTCGAAATTCACCACGTCCGGCGTGACGTCATACTGCGCCGCAATGGACCGCCAGAAGGCTTCGTCTGTCGCGATGTCCTGCACCAAGGCCTCACGTGTGGGAGAGGCCATAGCGCACCCGGAATTAAAGGACGCCGCTGCAGCAGCGGCGCCCTTCATGACCAGTCGTCTGGTAAGTTTCATGTCTCTTTCCGAGATCAGAAGCTGAGATCCAGGCGGACATAATACTGGCCGCCATCGGTATCGTAAGGCGCGTTGCGCGAGTAGATCAGACCCCGGCTTGCCTGATAGGTCGCCTCGTCCGGATACTGGTCGAACACGTTCTCCGCCCCCACACGAACGGAAAGGTTTTCCGTCACGTCATAGGTCGCACCGAGATCGAACAGGACCATAGCACCAAAATCCTGGAAGATGTCGCCGGTCGAGTTACCGGAATAATCGCGCCATTCGCCATAGTACCGCATGCGGCCAAAGACGTTCCAGTTACCCACGTCATAAGTCGCCTGCAGATTTCCGGTGTTCTCCGGAATACCTTTTTCAAACCGGTCAGCACCGGTCGCGTTCGAGGCGAAGTCACCGCCCGTCACTTCGGTCTTGTTGTAATTGTAGGCAGCGCTCAGGGTGAGGTCACCCGGGCCGACAGGACGCCCGTAGGAGACGACGAGGTCGAGCCCCTTGGTGCGCGTGTCAAAGTCGTTCTGGAAGAAGTTGACCCGCGTAATGCCTTCGGCGCCGACAACGCCAAGGGCAGCAAACTGGGCACGCTCTTCATCGGTAACGGTGAACGTGTTGGACGTGCTGAGACGGTTTTCGACATCGATCTGATAAACGTCCAGCGTCGCCATGAGACCGAAGCTGGAAGTCCAGGCGAGACCTGCCGTGATGTTTTCAGACTCTTCCGGCTCCAGCGACCGGATGTCGGCGTCAGCGCGCTGGCTGATCACCTCGGCCACGGCACCCTGCGGGCTGAAGCGGCCGGTGGTGAAGATGTTCAGCGTCGTCGTGTCGAGGCCCTGAGAGGTGCGTTCCGAGAACAGCTGGCCCGGTGTCGGGGCACGGAAGCCCGTCGACGCCGTGGCGCGCAGGGCAAGGTTCGGTGTGACCTCGAAACGGGTGGACAGTTTACCGGTCGTGCTGCTGCCAAATTCGGAGAAGTCTTCGTAGCGAACGGCGCCGCCGACGGTCCAGCGATCGGTCACCGGAGCTTCGATATCTATATAGCCGGCATAGCTGGTCTGGTCAGACGAACCAGACTGGTCCGGCGAGAAGCCCGGGAAGCCGTTCGAACCGGCTGGGAAGCCTTCTTCGGCCAGCGGCCCGACGGCGTAGGAGGCATACTCACCCTGTCCGATCTCGTACTCCTCTTTGCGGGTCTCGGCACCAAACGCGAAGGTCAGGTCGTCCGCGAGGAAATCCAGCGAGGCGCTATAGGCGAAGTCTGCGTTGAGATTCAGCTCTGTCTGGGTCAGCGTGCCGATATCGAACGAGGTCGGGCTGGCCGAGCCGAGCGAGGCGTTGATCGAATTGTACATGAAGTATTCGATCTGGTTCCGGCCATAGCTGGCGCTGAAATCGTACGAGAACGGACCTTCATCGGTGCTGCGATAGCCACCGGTCAGCGAAAAGTCGTTATCGTCCTGTCCGAAGCGCGGCGAGAAGCCTGCCGGGTAGATCTCATTGAGATCATATTCCGGGTCCATGGCGCTGTCGCCATAGGCGCTGGTGGAAACCGGGTTGCGCCAGTTGAAGTCGGTGACGCCGGAGCCCCAGCCATACGTGCTGAAGACATAGGCTTCCGAACTGCCAAGGTCATAGGCGCCGTTCATGGCGAAGCGGTAGGCTTGGCGTTCCGGCTGACCCCAACGCTGCACCGGGTTCGGCACGTCGAGGTCCGGGAAGTCTTCCTGCAGCTGGATGGCGTCCGGACGCTGGCGCGAACGGGAGGTCAGGCCTGCGTCGGTGTACTCACCGGAGAAATTCAGGAAGCCATTGTCGAACACAAAGCCTTGCTGAGCACCAAGACGGTACTGTTCGCCGTCGCCCTTGTAGTACTGGCCGGCCTGCGCGAAGGCGTTCGTGCCAGCTTCATCGTCGAGGATGATGTTGATCACACCGGCAATGGCGTCAGAGCCGTACTGTGCAGATGCACCGTCACGCAGCACTTCGATGCGCTTGATTGCATAGGACGGGATCTGAGCAAGGTCAGGCGATTGAGCGCCGTTGGAACCAAGCAGAGCAGAGCGGTGAAAGCGCTTGCCATTGACCAGGACCAGCGTGTGGTCTGACGACAGAGACCGCAGGCTGGCCGGACGCACAAAGACCTGGCCATCCGCCATCGGCAGGCGTTTGACATTGAAGGACGGCACCAGTTGGGACAGGGTATCCATCACTTCGTCAGAGGCGGTCATGTCGATGGCATCGTCGGAGATGACATCAACCGGCGCAAGGCTATCGAACGTGGTGCGTGGAGCGCCGCGCGTACCGGTGACAATAACGGTTTGCTGGACGCTGGTATCGTCCTGCTCGTTTGCTGTCTGGGCAAGGGCCGCATTGCTGAAGCAAAGGGCGGCGCCCGATGCCGTCAGGACAAGCGCCTTGCGCAGGCTGATCGAAGTTTTCATGACTTTCCCCTCATGGTGAACCGTGCGGGGTGAGACATCACACCCGCCGCCACGCTCCTGCGTGGTCAGGGGGAAGACAGACCAGGTGGGGAGACCTTTCAGCGATTTTGCGAACTTCATAAAAGGTTCATCGCAGGCGCTGTCAGAGTCCTTTCGAAATCACGATTTCGGTATCGTTTTCGTGCACCTCAATCGGATAGGCGGTATCGAGACCGGCGAGCACCTGACCGATCTGCTGGATGGAGAAAGACAGGGTGAGGCGCATGTCCGCCGGTGCGCCGGGCGCGAGCCTGACCGGGCGGTCGCTGTACTGGTTCATGTCCGCAACGATGTCCCGGAGCGTCGCATCCACGAAAGAGAGACGACCAGACCGCCACGACAATTCCTTCGCGGCATCGAAGGTCTCAATCGGACCGAGGCGCAGCGCTGTTGTCGAAACGATCCGGTCTCCGGCCCGCAGGTCCTGCGCCGCGGCATCAGCCATGACGCGGACATGCCCGCTGTCGACAGACACCGAAACCTGCCCTGTCCGCTTCTTGATATCGAACCGGGTACCAAGGACGCGAACCAGCACACTGCCGGTATCGACGGTCAGCGGCCGGCTCTCATCACGCGCGATGTCGAAATAAGCATTGCCGCCGACCAGCTGCAGGTCTCTCTCCCTGGCAGAAAATTCGCCTCGGACCAGGCTGGCGCCACCCAGTGTGATCTCGCTGCCGTCAGACAGGGTGAACGTCCTGATCTCCCCGCGCGCTGTGGAAAGGAGAATGGCCTCAGCCGGGGCTGGCTGGAAAACCAGCAGGCCGATACCGGCAGCGCAAGCAAGGCTCGCGGCAAGGCCTCCGCCCAGCAGGAGGCGGCGCGACAAGGTCTGACGCGGATGAAATGGCTTGATGTTGTTCCGATCTGTGAGGATGTCCTCAACGCCGTCGACGTCTGCGATCCCATCCCACAATCGACGTGCCCGCTCCATCGCCGCAGAATGCTCGGGAGACTTCGCCAGCCATGCGGCAAAGGCGTGTTCCTTCTCCGGCGCGCTCTTGCCAGAGGCAAAGTAAAGCACCCAAGCGCGCGCTTCAGCGTCCAATACTTTTTCGGTTTCAGGTTTGACGGTCCGGACCGGCTTGTCGGGCTTCTTCATAGCGGAAACTTACCTGTCCAGCTCGGCCTGGAGCAGCGCCATGACAGTGCTGAGCTGGCGGGAAATGTCCGCTTCACTCCAGCCTGTGTCCTTTTTGATCTCTGCATAGGTCTGCCCCCTGAACCTGCTCCGCAACAGGATGTCCTTCTGCTTTGGCGACAGCTGCCGCATTGCGTGCGCGACCCGCTCAAGGTCCTGCTTTCCCATTAAGACAGTTTCGGGCGATATTTCTTCCACATCAGGCGAAAACTTTCCGTCTATCTGGCTTTTGACGAAATTGCGCCCACGCCGGAGCTTGTCGTTCGAATTCAGACCCAGATTGATCGCAGTCCGAAACAGGAAGGCCCGTGGAGAGCGGATTCGACTGAGGTCAGTCAGCTCAGCGAGCTTCGAAAACGCTGCCTGCGCAACATCTTCTGGTTCAGGTGGGCCTGCCCCATGTATTTTTCTGAGTCGCCCGACCAACTCACCATAGTGCTGGCGGAAAAGATGATTCAGGAACCGCGTACGATCCGCCGCATCATCCTGCCCGCCATTCCGTACAGCTCTGTTCGCCGTATCCGCATATGTACCGGGCGGGACGGTGTCGTCCGGACAGGATGACTTTGCTTGCATGTTGCGCCTTCAGGTCTCTGTCTGCGCTTTTGAAGAAGAAGCACGACGGACTTGTGAAGGGCATTTGAAAGAACTGTAACAGCCTCATCCGAAACCTTCGGCTCAGGATAGTCTCGCTCCGCGACGCAACGACTACAACCCGATCGGCTGAAATTGACCGCACCAGGCTGATAAACGACCACTTAAGGCCAACCCAGGTCATTGAGCTCTTGGCATGGCAGGGTCCGCTTCAAGCGGATTTATCGCCCTTAGTAACTATCCAATACCGCTCCCTCAGGTGTGGCGCCCATCTCATTCAGGAATTGATCCAGGCGTTCCCACATATCGAGGATTTTGGCGGGGCTGGAAGGCCCCTACACCTCCTCCCAACACCGGACACAAAAGGTGCCATCATGGATCGGCCGGAACTAACCTTTTGCCGCGAAGGCAATCAGAAGATGACCGTAGCCACGATCGTATCGCCATAGCTTCCGGTCTCCACATTCTGCCCCGATGGTATACGGCCATAAATCGGAAAATCATCCGTCGTCGAGAAGACCAATGACAACAGGTAGGCATGCATGACCGTATCGGTCCCGCCTGTTCCGTCTCCCCAGATCAGTGCACGGCTACTATCCGTGTAGAGATTGTAGTCCAGAAGATCGCTTCCATTCGACATGGCCCGGTTGAATCCCGTTCCATTCCCTCCCGCTCCCAGAACCACCTCATAGGAAATATTGGCGCCCAGAACGAGCGCGCCGCAGGTGACGCTGACATTTCCGACGGCATCTGCATGACTCCCGCCCAGCGGATTGTAGATGTCGAAATCCAGCGGGTCGGCCGATACCGAACAGGAACAATTCAGACCGACGCAGGTCGCCGATGCGGTACCGGAAGGGATGATCGCCAGAAGGCCGCTGGCAATGAGCAGGCGAAAGAGGTGGCGAAGGGTCATCTGAGCCTCCCCGTCGGCAAGCAGGGGATCGTCCCGGTATCCCGGTAAGGTGCGAATACCGGCGTGTCGCCAAGAACAATCCTGGCTTCACAAATCACCTTGTTCCGAACGAACTGCAGCCGGGTCACCTGCCGGGCGCCTTCGATAAAGACACGGCCGTCCTTGCCAATCGGATAGGCCTCGCCGGTATCAGGATTTGCAATTTTGCCTCTGGATGAAATGGGCGCGCCATCAGGGGTTACGATATAGGCCAGGACATCACTCGACCGGCCAACGTCAAATTCAACCCGATGGCCGGTGCGGAGCCCGGGCACAACAATCGCTTGGGTCAATCCAAATGAACGGTCAAGGCTAACGTCGCGCGGGTCGAAGGAAAGCACATTGCGTTCAAACGGCCGCAGCCGGGTCAGGACGATCTGGCCCTGCTTGTCAGTCCGGCCCACCAATTGCCTGTCCTGGAACACCTGCACACCTGGCTGGTCTCCCACCGTGACCACCGCCAGGCTATTGGTGATCGATGGCGCAACAACCCAGCTTCCGTCCACGATTGCGGCCCCGCCCCGGAGCGTCATCCGGCCTGCCGTGCGGTTTTCCACCTGGCTGACGATACCAGCGGCATCGCCGATCCGGGTCCGGTAATCGATACCAGCCTCCATTCGCTGATGCGTTCCGGAACTGGCCTGTGCCGAATAGCCAAGGCCGCCAGCGGGCGGCGCACTTTTGCGGATCCGGATATCCCCATCAAGCATCCTGTTTCGATAATCCGCCCCCATGCTCGAACTGACCCCGCCCCCCAGAGGCATGGTCAACGAAAGCGCAGCAATCGTCGCATCATTCTGCCCTGCCAGCCTTATCGCGGACAGGTTGAGGGACATGGCGCCGACGGGCCGGGTATAGCGCAGCCCGAATGTCGAGAAGTCGTCCCTCTCGCGTTCATCCCTAAGAGACCAGGAGAGTGAAATGGACCCGATCCGGTCGTCAGAGAAGCTTGCATAGGTCCGGGCGGTTGTTCGTGGCGGGCTGCGGGATTGCCCGAATTGCCGGTACTCAGGGGTCATGTAGCGGACACTGCTACCAACCGAAAATGCCGCAGAGCGCCATTCATGGCTGAAATCGACAAGATTGCCGGATCGTCCGTTACTTTGCGACACAGCGGCGCTCGCCTGGACGACGCCAAACCCCTGCCGCGAGGCGGTTCCGGAGACACCTGCACTTTGCAAGGCTTCGCTGACGGAAGATCTTGCCTGGAATGTGAACTGATCGGAAATCCCCCGCGCATAGCCAGCAGCAATGAACCCTTCATCATAGTGACTGGAATCCTGGCCAAACGCGTTCCGCAGGAACCCGGCTTCCAGCGACCAGTCGCTCAACCCCGATCTCAGCAATTGGGGCGCTGTATAATAATCTGCCGTCACGATGGATTGCCGGCCGAGAACATCTGTCAGAACGAGTTCCGCAGAACCGGCGCCGGTCACCACAGGCAAGTCGGTCAGCGTGAAAGGCCCCGCCGGAACATCGGTGGAATAATTCTGTGAACCGTCGACCATGACGTCCACCACGCCCGGCAGCGTGGCATCCCCGGAAATTGATGGGGTTGGAAACGTGATGAAATCCGGCGTCAGGGAAAAATCCGTTCCAAGACGGATGCCGCCAAACCTGGCTGGCGCCTCCCATCGTCCCGCACCTGTCACCGTATCGCCAATTTCCAGGCGCGTCGCGGTGGATGGCCGGTCAATCGTCCATGTCGCATCCAGACGCACGCAATCGGTTTCAGAATGCTGGCGCGTGCAGGCAAAATCGACCACCCCGCTTCCGGCAGAAGAAAACAATCCGGCCTCAAGCAAGGCGCCCGAGCGATGGTCAATGTCGCCTCCCTCGGCGAAGATATCATAATTCAGGAACCCACCCGTGCGGACTGGAGACAGTTCAGGGCGATTATCCATCCTGACCGGGATCACGGTCTCATGAAAGCAATCGGCAGAACAATCGATGCGGAGCGTGTTGGTCCGCCGGTCAAGCTCAACGGCCTGGGCACCAAGCGCCGAAGCCGGGATATATCTGCGTCCGTCTATCAACCTGGCATCACTGGCCTGACGGATCCGGCTCTGACTGAGCAATGCTTCCGGAAGCAGGACTTCGTTTTCACTTTCCGCAATGATGACCGGGTCCGGAAGTGCATCTCCGTTCAGGACTAGCTGGACGACGGAGGCTGCCAGGCTGCCTGTCTCCGACAGGCCGGAACCATCAGACCCTGCCCCGGAAACAGGAAGTGCCGATGCAGCGATATCGCTCGCAGCAGGTGTTTCCCCAGCCTCTGTCCCGGCGGCGCCGCAGATCGCTGTCAACACGCAGCAACTGGCGTACCTGGCCATCATGGTTTCAGGGCACCGCGATATCCGTCAGGAAGCTCTGGACATCGCTCTGATAAATCGACGTCGCGCCAACCGATACCTTTCCGCCAGGCTTTGCGACCGGATCGACGCAAAACCGCGCGCTGCTTTTCGCCAGCATGTATTTGTGGATCGGCGTCTTCTTTTCGGGATGGCCGGCTGGCGCGACCCAGACGAGTCTGGCATGACTGTCACCCGAATTCAGTCCCTCCAGGCAGAGCTGACCGTCCTGATTTTCTTCGGCCGAGAAGCCAAGGTCGAGATCGCGGCTGCCTCCGCCAAGGAACACCGGCAGGAGTATTTGCAGCCTCACATCAAGTGCATTGCCCCGGGAAAGATCTCCGGAGTGAAGTTCGCTCACTCTGACACGATAGGCCTGCTCGACAGCCAGAGGCGCACCACCCGCTAAAACTCCGACACGCACAACACGCTGTTCGCCGGGGGCCAGGGTCACGACCGGAGGCGTGACGATGAACGCTTTATCCGGGATCAGATGATCTGCACCGTCCGCTTCTGTCCAGCGATACCCGGCAAGCTCATAAATGGCCTCTTCACCCCCCTGGTTCACAAGCGTCAGAACTCCGACACGACGGGCCTCATCCAGGACCAGCGAGGTCGGATAAACGGTCAGCCCCTCAGCGCTGGCGCGCAAATCCAGCATCAGGAGAAATATCAGGAAAGTAGCCAGCCACTTCATCATGGCGCGTCTCCTCAGAAACTGATCGTCGCCGTAACCGTGTCCGAATAGCTACCGACAGGCACGTTCTGCGATGCCGGCACCCGGCCATAGACCGAAAGGGATTGCAGGACACCGCTTCCAGTTCCGATGACGGTAGATGTCGCCCCGCTTCCGTCCCCCCAGACCGTGGTCCTTGCAGACGAAGTGTAGAGATTGTAGCCCAGCGTATCGCTTCCATCCGTCATGAGGCGCTCTGTGAATGCGCCTCCGCTGGTGGTACCTTCATTGAGCTCCACCGCATACAATGTTCCATTTGTACACGTCACATCCAGGGTCGAGGAGGCATCCAGAGCGCTGCCGGAGATACTGCTGTAATTTCCAAAATCGAGATCGTTTGCAGTGATGTCGCAGGCATCGATCACCTCGGCTGTGACCGCGAAACTGTCGCTCGCCGTTTGCGCCAGCACTTGCCCTCCGGGCATGCCCATTATTGCCAAAATCACCGCAGGTCTGAGACAGTCCATCAAGCCCCTCCAGGCTCTGGCACCCCACCCATCGTTGAATGGGCACCTCTCCTAACCGACAAGTTGTATTTGCAGAATTGTTCGCTTACGGTGAATAAATTGTAAACTCAAGGCAGATTTCGGCTATCGCCTTTGTTCGTATCTGGACATTTTGATCAGCGCATAGAAGCGGTAGTTTGATAACCAGGACACCATACGGACATACCGGATAACGGGTCACTCATCAGGCTTCCCAATATTCATTGCAGAATACGGCACCGACCAAAAGCTGGCCCACAATCAAGGGAGAAAATTAAGCCGCCCTCTCTTGAAATGCATACGTGGCCCCAGCGCCGGTCTATGCAAGTGGTGTCATTTCGGAGGTCAATCCATCCGCCCGCGATCGGGGTGACCACAATCGGGTGCGACAACTTCTTTGGTGCCCCGGTGCCGCCGGTCACATGGGTCCAGAATGGTTCATGACCCTGCCGAGAGAGGTGACAGGGTCATGAACCCGGGATTGGAGCCCGCTTATCAAGCCTGCGCGCCCACCCAGCCTGACAAGTGTTTATTGCTAACTTCGGACCGGGCACCCGCGCTATCCCCTGAACAGGGGGCGCGGCGCGTCCGCATGTGTGGCAACGGGGAATGCCCTGGCGCTACCGATAGCGGTCAAGGAGAAATGTATTCCAGTTGTGGAGGTGACAGGGGCTGCGGACAGGTTAGACGTCTGTGATCATGATGGGTCCACGAAAAATGAATGCCACCAGACTGATGCTCCTGGCGCCGCTGATGAGACTTGTCCTGTTGTCAGCAACAGGGTTGGTCATGTTCCTGGGAATGGTTCTGGTCGCCCTGCAACCTGCGACCGGCTGGAGCTGGTCGCCGGAGCATTGGCGTTCGCTTGACGAGACGCATCCGGCAATCTGGGCATCGCTCTTAACGGGGCTTCTGGCCTGGCTTATCTCGTCCTGGGTCTGGGCACTGAAGCCAGGACATATTCCTGCAATGCTATTCGCGGCCAGCGGTTTCGCGACTTTGGCGTTCTGCTTTTCATCTTTCGCCCCATGGATTGCGGTCCCGATGAAAGAAGAAACGGTCGCATGGATCTGGGCCGTGAACATGCTGGGGGCGTCGGCCTTCGGAATCATCATGACCTGCCTTTTCCTGATCTACCCTTCCCGCCTGACCAACTGGAAGACATTGAGCGTTCTGACCGTCTTCGGATTTGGTAGCTGGACCTTGCTGCGCACCTTTGGCCCCTTCCAGGATTTCGCGGAAGTCCAGCGCATCACGACATTTGAGATGCTGGCCATCGTCGCGGCTGTGATCTGGCAATTCCGGTCATCTGCCAGCGACCCGCGCAGGCGCGCAATTGCAGTCTGGCTCGGTGCATCGACCCTGCTGGGTGCGGGTGCTTTCATCGCGACGGTGGCAGCACCGATAACACTCGGCTTCAGCGCGCTCATTCTGGAAAACTACGCATTCAGCTTCTTCCTGGTCATTTATGTTGGCCTTGCAATCGGACTGATGCGCTACCGTTTGTTCGACCTTGGGTCATGGGCCTACCGTCTGGTATTCTACGCATCCGCTTCTATCGCTCTGATACTCCTTGATATCGCTTTGATCAGTTTTCTGGCGCTCGACCCCGGACAGGCATTCGGGATCTCGCTGCTGCTCGTCGCCTTTGCATACCTACCGGCGCGCGACTTCCTTTGGCGGAGGATTGTTCAGCGGCGCCGTGCCACTGACGATGACTTGTTTCACCTCGTACTGGATGCTGCTTTCAAACCGAGTGAACAGGAACGGACCGCCGGGTGGAAAGCACTACTCCAGGACCACTTCCATCCCCTTGAACTGACCGAAGTGGACGGGGCGGTTGCTGAACCCGGAATCGACCGCGAAGGTATCAGCCTGACCGTGCCTGGTGTCGCGGGTATTCCATCTCTTCGGCTCATGCACGCCAATCATGGCCGGGCGCTGTTTGCACCGCGCGATACCGGTATCGTGATGCATCTGGTCCGCCTGATGGAGCAGGCCGAGACCAGCCGGTCAGCCTATGACCGGGGTGTCTCTGAAGAGAGATTGCGGATCGCACGGGATATTCATGACAATATTGGCGCCCAGCTCATGCGGGCCTTACACTCAGCCATGCCCGACCGGAAGGATGCCATGATCCGTGATACGCTGGCGGACTTGCGCGATGTCATCAACAATGCCCAGAGCCCGGTCCTGCCGCTGGACGAAGTCCTTGCAGACCTTCGTGCCGAGACAGCCGAACGCCTCGAACCCCACGGTGTATCTCTCCGCTGGAGCCTGCAGGCCGACGCCGGCATCCGGCTGATACCCTCTACCATCCATACGTTCCGTTCGCTGGTCCGCGAGGCTGCAAGCAATACGATCAAGCATGCCGGTGCGAAACGCCTGGACGTCCACCTTCGGATTACACCTCACAAGGTCGAGGTCGCGATAGAAGATGACGGATCAGGCTTTGACCTGGCAACGGCCCGGCTCGGTCAGGGACTTGCCAATATGAAGGCCCGTGTCGAAGGCATGGGTGGTGAGTTTACACTCGCTCAGGGAACAAGCGGGGCAAGGCTTCTGGCAGAATTTCCCCATGAGGTCGCGGGACCATGAAATCCATCCTGATCGTCGAAGACATCGCAGAAACCCGCGCCTGGCTGCGCGAAGCGGCCGAAGCAGCCTTTCCAGGGAACGAGATCCGCGAAGCAACAAATGTCCGGGAAGCCGTCTATGCCATCAAGGGACACCATTTCGACATCGCGATCGTCGACCTTGGGCTGCCGGACGGTTCCGGTACTGACATAATATCCGTCCTCTCTGTCTCCCGCCCGGAAACAACTGTGGTGGTCGCAACCGTGATGGGAGATGATGCGTCTGTTATTGCCGCTCTGTCACAGGGCGCGCAGGGATACCTTCTGAAGGACTCGCCTGTTGACGTGTTCGTCCGGCAGCTGACTTTGATCGAACAAGGTCTGCCTGCGCTGTCGCCGTCGATTGCCCGGCGTATCGTGGAACACTTCCGCAAAACGGCTGTTGCGCAGGAGAATCGCAGCGACCTCACCCCGAGGGAACGGGATGTGCTCGGCCTGATCGGCCGGGGTTTGAGAAACGCCGATACCGCCCTCGCTCTGGGGCTTAGCGAGAGCACAGTGGCGAGCCACATCAAATCGATCTACGCCAAGCTCGGCATTTCCAGCCGCGCGGAAGCCGCGCTGCAAGCGGCCCGGTTGGGGCTGACGCAATCCTGAATTTCCAGGCAGTCCATTCAAAAAAAGACCGGCAGGGTCGTCCTCCTGCCGGCCTTCTGTTCGATGCGTTGCGGCCGCATTAGCGGACAGTCCGACCCTACTGGCAGACCGTTGCACTCGCATTGCTACCCTTCATGGTGCAATGCGCCCAGCGGTATTTCTCGCGGGTTTCGGCCGAAATCTGCGAAGCGCTTTTCATGGGGGCCGGCTTGAAGGACGAACTTCCACTGGAATAGCTTGGGGCGCTCGTTCCATAGAGTTGCTTCCAACGCGCATCCGCCATACCAGGCGCGTTCGTACCGGTGCCGAATGTGCCTTCGAGTCCGGTTCCACGCGCAGATAGTTCTGCATCGGCTGCCGCCCGCACAGGACCGGACGGAAACCAGAGTGCGGCGGCGTAGAGGTCGTTTGTGGAGATCTCGCTCATGCGGCCCGCGGAGCTCGTCGCGAGGATGGCTTTCTGAGCAAGGTCTTTGGAGCCTGCAGAATTGATCGCGGCACGGACGGCATCACCGTACCGCCCCTGGGAGAGGGGCGTATCGACCATCTGCCGGAATGCAGCCATTTTTGCTTCGTACTCGGCCATTTCGCGGTTGTAGGTTTCCCAATCGGCGGCAACCTTGCAGGCATCGTTATGACCGAAATCGCAAGCGCGCCGCATGTAGAGCGCACCGAGTTCATACTCTTCGATGCTGAGATAAACGCCGCCGACATTGCGGCAATCCGCACC
Organism: uncultured Hyphomonas sp.; assembly: GCF_963678875.1. NCBI lineage: Bacteria > Pseudomonadati > Pseudomonadota > Alphaproteobacteria > Hyphomonadales > Hyphomonadaceae > Hyphomonas > uncultured Hyphomonas sp. The sequence continues at coordinate 2,283,377 of NZ_OY787456.1, forward strand.
GCTTTTCTGCTCGTCGCAGCGGATCATCGAATAAGTGAGGCCTTTCTCAGCATCGAATGTGGACGCATCCGGGTTGGCATAGAGGCGGGCAGCAACGTCGCATCCCATTACGTCATGGTATCGATTGCAGGCTTCTTCCGCGAACCAGCCCGCCGTCGGCATGTCGATCAGGCTTGGATACTGGCCTTTCTTGCCATCCCAGGACCAGTCGAGCCCCCAATAACAGGGATTCTCGACGCCCGCCGTGCAGCCGGCTTTGGCTGTCTCGACAGCCTTGCGAAGGTTAAGGGCTGGAGACGTATCGCTGATCCGATGGCCTATGGCCCGGCTGCAGCCATCGGCATGTCCCATACCGCAGGCGCGCTCCATGTATTCAACACCTGTCAGGACATCCTTTTCGAGATTGCCTTCTCCGAGACTCACCAGGATACCGCTGGTCGAGCAGCCATCAGGCACACCCATCTCGCAGGACTTCAGGAAATACGTCACAGCTTTCTGCTTGTCTTCTGCGACGCCGGCCCCTTGGGCATATTCCGCGCCGGTGTAAAAGCATGCTTCCGCGTCTCCGCTGTTGCAGGCGCTCTCCGACGCGGACCCCTGCGCCATTGCGGCAAATGAAATCCCGGCTGACAAGCCAAGGACGACCAATCCTCTCAACATGCGAATCTCCAATACGCTGACGACGGGCGGTTATCGCATGCGGTTTCCCACCTGCCCCTCCCCTGTTCAGGTGAGCCCTGAACAGGGGAGATCAGGGCGAAATGGAAAAAAGCTGCTTGCCAGGCAGCACTGTCGGCCCCGCCGCCGGACAGGTCGTGGTCCGGCTCGCAATGCACCTTGTTCCGCCCGCCTTCGCGTTGAAGAGGCAGGTATCGGCGCGGCGGAAAACGCGGCGGAAAAAAGGTGCCGGTCAGAGCCGCGGAGGCGGAATTGAACGCGAACGAACCTGCACGCGCAGCATGGCTGCGTGTCATTTGGATTCCTTTGGACTGGACAAAGCCTCTTCTCGCTACATATTCGGTAGCGATACCTGTCGCTACATTTTTCGTAGCGAAAGAGGGTGATGTGCCAATGCGTGAGAAAAAAGCACAACGGCCGATCATGGCCCTGCTCGACATTCTTGGTCAGAGATGGGTCTTGCGCATCATCTGGGAGTTGCGTGACGCCCCGCTGACATTCCGCGCCTTACGAGAGCGCTGCGACCAGATCTCTCCCACCGTGCTGAACCAAAGGCTGGCTTTGCTGCGCGAAAACGGCCTGGTTGAGCTCGGGGACGCAGGTTACCTGCCGACACAATCCTGCAAGGAACTCGGCGAGATCCTGATGCAGCTCAGCGATTGGTCCAAAACCTGGGACCAGGCCTCCGGTTCGTAGAAGCCAAAACAGCAACCGACTCAGATTGAACGATGCGCAATCCTCGATTGCGCAATATCCACTTCAGGCAGCGTAAAGTTAACTCACGACTCGGCGCGCCAAACGCGCGCGGCGTTTTGCGCTGCACAAGAAACACTCAGCTTTGCGCAATTGCGCCCGAATGCAGGCAGGACTCGGTTTTTAACACATTCACTCTGTCGTGCGCAGTTCCCGCATCCCGGCGGCGCGGACATCTTGCGCGCAGATTCAATAAGTCGCTGGGAGTAAATTGCGATGCGCCGCTTCAACACCCGTCTCAAGTTCGGAATATGTCTTGCCTCACTGATCGCGGCATCGATGACCACGGTCGCGCAGGCGCAGGAAGCGGCACCAGCAGAAGAGCAAGCGACCATGAAGGCGGTTGTTGTAGAAGGCCGCCGGGTCTCGACCGCCGACACCGCCATCGGCCAGAACGAGGCAACCAACACCGTCGCCGTCACGCGGGACGAACTTCTCTCCGCCCCGGGCGGCATTTCCGGCCTGAAGATGCTGGAGTCCCTGCCGGGCTTCAACGTGCAGACCGATGGCGCTCTTGGTCTCTATGAATTCGGCAACTCGGTTACGGTTCGTGCCTTTAACCTCCAGCAGATCGGCTTCGTGCTGGACGGCGTGCCGATGGGCCGCTCCGATGCCTTCGGCGGCAGCCCGATCTTCCGTTATGTGGACAATGAGAACCTCGGTTCCGTCGTGGCATCGCCCGGCGCAGGCGACGTTTCCCTGCCGAGCTATGCCTCGCTCGGCCCGATCGTTTCCTACAACACGATCGACACATCCGATGAGGCCGGCGGCATCCTGTCCTACACGATGGGCGACGACAATCTGGAGCGTAGCTTCATCAAGCTGGAAACCGGTGACATCAACGGCTTCTCGGCCTACATCAGCCGTTCCAAGACCGACAGCGACCTGTGGCGCGGCCCCGGCACGATCGACCGCGAGCACATCGAAGGCAAGATCAAGTACGAGTTCGACGAAGATACGTTCATCAAGTTCGGCTACGTGCACAATGACTTCTTCGACTATGACTCCCCCTCCGGTCCGGAGGCGACTTTCGAAAACGATTACTATTATGGCTATCTCGATGCCATTCCGGAAACCGGGTGTATCAACCAGATTTCCGGCGTTTACGACTACAATGGCGACAGCGTCATCGACGGGAATGACTTCTCGCCGATCTACACGGGCTCCAGCTGCACCAGCTATTACGAAGACCGTATCAACATCCGCGATGACAGCCTCTACTCCCTGAACTTCCAGACGGACCTTGCGCCCGGCCTGATGTTCAAGGCCACCGCCTATCAGGAAGACAAGGACGGGTACGGTGTTTCTCCGGACAGCTACTCCAATTCACTGAACATCTATAACCGCCAGGTCGCCGCCGGCCTCGACGTGGTCCATCCGCGCGGCGTCCAGTACGGCCTCTCCGGCGTTGGCGGAACGCGCAAAGGCGCCGTGGCCGGCCTCGAATGGCAAGTGGCGAACCACAAACTGGAAGCCGGCGTCTGGTATGAAGACGAAGACTACAACCGCACCCAGCAGCGCCTGAACAAGACCAACGGTTCTGCAGACGGCGACGTGATCTGGGATGAAGTCGCCTACTATCGCCGCGACTACACATCCACCCGCAAGACCACGCAGTTCTACCTGAAAGACACGATCAGCCTGATGGAAGACAAGCTGAACGTCGAAGTCGGCGTGAAGAGCCTGAGCGTCGACTATGAGTTGAGCGGCTACCGCGACTACAATGACTACGAGCTGTTCGGCCCGCAGACAGTCGGCGAAGACTATAGCGATAATTTCCTGCCGATGATCGGTGCGGTCTACGACCTCAATGACACGGATCAGATCTTCGCGTCCTATTCGCAGAACTACGCCCTGCCGCGCGGAGCAGACGACATCTTCTCCATTGCCTCCACAGATGCTTCGACTGAGCCCCTACCGGCACCGAAGGGCGAAGAGTCCAAGAACTACGAGATCGGCGTCCGCACCAACCGCGCGCAGTTCTACGGGTCTGCCGCGCTGTTCTACACGACTTTTGACAACCGTCTCGTGTCAGGCAGCGTGATCAACCCTGCTACGGAACAACCCGAAGCATTCTACATCAACGCGGGCGAAACCGAATCCTATGGATTCGAACTGTCAGGCGTGTACCAGCCGGCATTTCTGGGCGACAAGGTCTTCCTGGACGGTAACCTGACCTACAACCACGCCGAAAATGAGGGTGGCTTCATTCTGGCCGACAGCCCCGAATGGCTGTTTACCGGCGGCATCACCTACGAGCCGACGGAATGGCTGGTCGCAAATGTTTCCGGCAAGTATACAGGCGAACGCTACGCCGACTTCACCGAAGGCTATGACATGGACAGCTACACCGTCCTCAGCGGCTACCTCGACCTCGGTGGTCCGAACGATTTCGGCATTCCGGAAAATGTTAGCCTGCGCTTCAACATCGATAACCTGCTCGATGAAGAAGTTCCGACGGCATTCGTGTTTGCCGGCTCTGCCTTCTTCCGCCCTCTGAACCCCCGCACTTTCCAGGCGACCCTGACGGTCCGGTTCTGATCGTGCGCCTGAACAATCTCTTTCCCATTATGAAACCGAGTGAGTACCATGCTAGCTGATGCACTCCCGCTAATCCTGTCCATGCTGGTCGCCGGCGCTTTTGCCGGCTTGCTGGCCGGGCTGTTCGGAATCGGTGGCGGCTTTGTTGTCGTCCCGGCTCTTGCAGCTGTCTTCACAATCCTCTCGACCACTGGGCAGCCCATGTCAGAGGACAAGATCATGCACGTGGCGATCGGCACGTCGCTGGCCACGATCATCTTCACATCCCTCCGATCCGTGCAGGCGCACGCGAAACGAGGGGCTGTGGATTTCAATATCCTCAAGCAATGGGCACCCTGGGTTGTGCTGGGCGTCGTGCTCGGCCTCAGCGTGGCCCGCTTCCTGGATGGCAAATCGCTGAAAATCATCTTCGGCGTGGGCGTGTTCATCATGGCCTGGCACTTCCTGTTCCCGATCCTGTCCAAACGCACCGTGTCGGACGAAATGCCGAAGGGCGTTGCCCGCGGTGGTCTTGGCAGTTTCCTCGGCGGCTTCTGCACGCTGCTGGGTATCGGCGGCGGCACACCAGCCATCCTCATCATGACCCTGTCCGGCCAACCCGTACACCGGGCCATTGCCACGGCGGCAGGCTTCGGAACGATCATCGCCGTGCCTGGCACGATCGGCTCGATCATCAGCGGCCTGGGCGAAACCGGCCTGCCGTTCGGTTCGATTGGTTATGTGAACGTGGTGGCCATGCTGGCGATTATCTCGATGAGCATGATTACCGCACCGATCGGTGCAGCCCTTGCCCACAGCCTGGATTCCGCAAAGCTGAAAAAGGCGCTCGGCGTCTACCTGCTCTGCACATCCAGCCTGATGCTTTGGACCGCGTTCCACAAAGCACCGGCGAAGAACCCGCTGACATCGGCTTCTGCCGTGCAGGTCACGACCGAGCTGCCTCACATGGGCGGCCGCTAAGGCTACGAGACGCCGGACGCTTCCACTCAGGCAGGCGTCCGGCTTCTTGCCTGACGTAACGCAAGCCGCGCCATTCAGGCGCGGCTTTCTTATTGGCATGAAGGAACCTGCCCATGCGTTATTATGAAGACCTGGTGATTGGAACGGTCACGAAATCCGAGCGGACCTATAACGTCACCCGCGAGGAAGTGATCGAGTTCGCAGGAAAGTACGATCCTCAGCCCTTCCACCTTGATGATGACGCCGCAGCAAAAACCCATTTCGGGCGCCTGTCGGCGTCCGGTTGGCACACCGCTGCAATGGCCATGCGGATGATGGTCGAAGGCTGGAGCACGCAGGAACCGACCGCGTCTCTCGGGTCTCCCGGCGTTGATGAACTTCGCTGGCGAAAGCCGGTTTATCCGGGCGACACACTCCGTGTGGAGTCAACGCTCATCGGAAAGCGGCGGATGAAGAGCCGGCCGGAGATGGGTCTCATGAAGACAGAGCAGACCGTCTACAATCAGGACGGCGACATCGTCATGAGCATGGTCTCCAACGGGCTGATCCAGGTGCGGAATCCGGACAGCGACGCCGAGTAGGTCTCTATTCGGCAGGCACCATCGCCGGCTTGTCGTCCGAACGGACTGCGCGGCGGATCACGTCGAAATAGTCCTTCGAAATACACTCGAAGCCATCATAGTAGCCGCGCGACGCCAGCAGCTGGTGCAGCCGCTTCAGCCTGTAAGGCGGAATGGAAGCGAACATGTGATGCTCCAGATGGTAGTTCACATCATTCGGCGCGATGAGGACGCGCTGCCAGAAAGGCGCGACCGTCGTGCCAGTGTTGAGCCGGGGATCCAGCTGAGTGCGGTCTTTGGCTGTTCCGTGCTCACCGATCTGGCGCAGGCGCACGATGGCCGGATAGACGAAGAGTTCCGCCGCCCACCACATCAGATAAGCCCATGGCGCGCCTGCCAGCGTAAGCGTGCCCAGCAGCAGGGCATGGAAGGTCAGCCACGGCCAGTTGCGTGACAGTTTGAAACTCCGGACCTTGCGCATTGTGTCACGGAACCCGGTGCGCCCCGTGAAGTCACGCACGAACTTCCGGCGCAAGCTGTCTTTGGACACCGGGTAGTTCTTCACGAACACGATATCCGGATCGTCTGGCGTGCCGGCATATTTGTGGTGCTTTAGGTGATAGGCCCGGTAGGCTGGCAGCGAGATGTTCATGGGCGCGCCAACAAGATAGTGCCCCACGAACTCATCCACTTTCGGATTTTTGAAGAAGGCGTGGTGGGCGCAATCATGATTAATAATGCCGAGCCCCAACTGGCGCCCGCCAAGGATGACGACACCCGCCAGGATGGTCAGCGGGTTCGGCCAGATGATTGCCACCGCAAAAGCCGCAGCGATCAGCCCCCAGTTCCAGCTCAGCGTTACGAACGCCCTCAGGTTCGACTTCTTGCGCAGTTCACGCAGTTCGTCTTTCGTCAGGACGTCAGATAATTTGAGCTGGTTCGACACGGTGGCACTCTCCCATTGAACTCTTTTACCGTTTATTACATAATATAGCAGTATTGGTCAATCTGTGTATTATTTTAAACCTCTCGATCCGAAGGACGTGTCGCCGCGTGCGCTGGTCCTGTCGCTAATGAGCAGTGCCTTCACGGCGCCGCAGTCGATCGGCCGCCTGATCAACGCGGCTGCCCTGTTCGATATTGAACCGGCAACCCTGAGAGTGGCAGTCACCCGGTTGCTCAAGGAAGGATTGCTGGAAAGCCCGGATCGCGGCGTCTACCAGCCCGGCCCGAAATCCAGGGCGCTGACCAGAAGGGTCCAGGGCTGGAAGGACGTCACAGACAGGATCGTGCCTTGGCAGGGCGACTGGCTGCTTGCGCTGACAGGCCACCTTGGCCGAACCGATCGCAAGCAATTGCGGGCCCGTGAAAGAGCCCTCGCCCTCTCCGGCTACAAGGAAACAGAGTCTGGCTACTGGGTCCGTCCTGCAAATCTTTCCCGGAAACTGGCAGAGCACCGCGCAGACCTCATCGGCATCGGGGCAGACGAAGACATCTCTCTCATACGCGTCAGCGAACACGCACTTTCGGAAACGGCTCCCTGGACTAGCCTGTGGTCGACGGAAGATCTCGCCCGCACCTATGAGCAGGCGACAGACACGATGCTCGCCAGCCTCGAGCGTCTTCCAAGCCTCCCCAAGGACATGTCCGCGCGGGAATCCCTCCTGATCGGCCAGGCGGTCATCCGGGCCATCAACTTTGACCCGCTGCTACCGCCAGAGCTCGCCGATCAGGAAGCATTCCTGCGCATGGTCGACACGATGGTGCACTACAACGATGCCGGACGGAAATGCTGGCAGGCCTATTATGCCGCGACAGAAAACAGCTGATACGGACACCGATTGAAGGCGGCATCTTGCACCGGATGGCAATCACTCCCACGATTGCGCGCTGAGACTCACACCGGACATCATGCCTGACGCCCCCGCCCCGCCACCGTTTTCCATCCCGCTTTACCGGCGGATTTGGGTGGCGAACGTTGCGTCGCAATTCGGCAGCCTGATCCAGAGTGTCGGTGCGGCCTGGCTGATGGTGGAGCTGGGCGGCACGAAGACCCAGATCGCCCTCGTTCAGGCGTCGGTCACGCTGCCCATCATGATCCTCGCGCTGCTTTCCGGTGCGATCGCGGACAACTACCCCCGCCGCCTGGTGATGCTGGCTTGCCAGAGCTGGATGTTCATTCTGTCCGTCGCGCTCTGTGCCTTCGCCTGGTTCGGGCACATGACACCGTGGGCGCTGCTCGGGTTCACATTCCTCATTGGCTGCGGCACAGCCATGAACGCACCCTCCTGGCAGGCGACCGTCGGCGACATCGTGCCTCGCGGAACGATCGCTGGCGCGGTTGCCATGAACTCCATGGGCTTCAACATGGCCCGTACTGCCGGTCCGGCACTGGGCGGCGCGATCGTTGCCGCCTTCGGCTCAGCAGCCGCCTTCACAGTGAACGCGTTCAGCTATCTCGGGATCATCTGGGTCCTGTACAGATGGCGCCCAGACAAGCCGACCCGGCCGAGCCTGCGTGAAGACCTCGGAACGGCAATGACCGCTGGTGTCCGCTATGTGGTCCTGTCTCCGCCTATTCGCCGCGTCCTCTTCCGGGCTACCTTGTTCGGCTTTGCGGCGGCGAGCGTGCCATCCCTCATGCCGCTGGTCGCAAGCCACCTGGTCGGCGGCAGTGCAGTTACCTTCGGTATCCTGTCTGGCTCTTTCGGGGTCGGCGCCGTCATGGGGGCATTGTCGAACCGGCGCGTGCGCGCGCGCCTGACGAATGAAGCCACAATTCGACTGACGGTGTCGGCGATGATTGCGGGGGCCATCGTGATTGCCCTCAGCCCATGGCTCCTCTTCACCGTAGGAGGGTTGGTCATTTTCGGTTGGGGCTGGCTGCTCGCAATGGCGACCATGAATGTAACGGTGCAAATGTCTGCGCCGCGCTGGGTCGTTGGCCGGGCGCTATCGCTTTACCAGATGTGCGTCTTCGGCACGATGGCGGCGGGAAGCTGGATGAGCGGTTATCTCGCCGAACAGCACGGGATCGCGGAAGCCATCCTGATCATGGCGGCTGTGCAGGCAATCGGATTGGCTGTCGGCTTCTTCCTGCGCCTGCCGGAAGTTCAGGACCTTAACCTCGAACTGGTCGGCCGGTGGAAAGCGCCGGATGTGAAAGTGCCCGTCGAACCACGCGCTGGCCCGGTTCACATCGCGGTGCACTACCGCATTCGCGAGCAGGACGTGGCCCGGTTCCTGGCCGCCATGAACGAAAGCCGCCGCGTACGCCTGCGAGACGGAGCCCGGAACTGGGCCCTGGTCCGTGACTTGAGTGACCCGGAAGTCTGGATCGAGAAATACCGCTTCGGGCGCTGGATGGACTATGTGCTGCACAATGAGCGGCGTACGCATGCCGACCGGGACAGCCTGATTATCCTGCACACTCTGCATCAGGGCAGCTGGCCGCCACCCATCGTGCGCATGCTGGAGCGGCAGGTCACGGGCGTAACGGTTGATCCGGACCTGTCGCCGGACGTGATGAACGACCCGACCCGAAGTGAATGACACCCACCATCAGGCCGGGTGTGGCTCCTGGATACTTTCAAGGTAAATGATCAGCGCATCGATCTCGTAAGGGCTGAGTACGAACATGGGCATGTCCGGGTGACCCACAACGATACCCTCTGCGAGCGCTTCTTCGAGGTTTCGTACCGGATAGTTTTCTGACAATTGCCGGAACGGTTTGGCATCCTGATGGGGGCTGTTGCCGGTCGGACCAATGGCGTGACACGCCGAACACCGCGTCTCAGAGATCAGTTTGCCAACCTTGACCTTGCTGTCATAGGCAAATTGCTCTGCGTCCTCTTCGATCGGAGGTGCGGCTGATGCAACATCTTCTGTTTCTGCGGAAGGAGTCGAATTGCATGCCGCCAAGATGGCCAACCCTGTTGCCAGCCCAAGGGCGAGGAGTCCGGTGCGTCGCAGAAGCATGTGAGTCCCTTTCAGTCAGTTGGTTCAGTCTAGACCCGCCAGAGACGCCCGCCTAGCACCGCAACATTACACCCTCGACAGGCATGTTCATTCAGCAGGTATCCGATGCGCACCAGGCCCCGGTCTGCGCAGGCACCAGGACATCCTCACCCCTGCTGCCCTGCCGATAGACGGTGCAGCCTTTGAGTCCAAGATCGTAGGCCTTTCGAAAAACCTGCGCGAAGGCTTTGTAGGGCATGTCGGCGTCGGCATTGATCGTCTTGGAAATTGCATTGTCGATGAAGCCTTGCGCGGTCTCCTGCATGGCGAGATGAGCGTCCGGCGACAATTCCCCCGCCGCAACAAACGCCGGAGGCAAGCCCTCTCCACCGCGTTCGCGCCAGAGGTGGCAGGCGTAATCCTCTATCGTCATCATGTCATACCCACCATCCAATCGCCTGACCCGGCGATCGACCGAGGCCGCAAAGACAGGCTCGATGCCGGCGGACAGGTTTCCGGCAAGGAGGCTGATAGACCCTGTCGGTGCGATCGCCATCAAGTGGCTGTTGCGGGTGCCCTTCTCTCGGATGCCGTTTCTCAGAGTCTCCGGCAGGCGTCGCGTAAAAGGCCGGTCGAGGAATGCATCCGCTTCGAACAAGGGAAAACTCCCTTTCTCTTCCGCCAGATCGACCGATGCCTCATAGGCGGCATTGCGTATCGTACCCAGAACACGGGCACAGAACTCCCGCCCCTCTTTGCTGTCATAAGCGAGCCCCTGCATGATCAGCGCATTTGCAAGGCCGGTAATCCCAAGCCCGATGCGGCGCCCCGCTAGCGCCTGCTCCGCCTGAGCCTCGAGTGGGAAGTGAGAAACGTCCAGAACATTGTCAAGAAACCGCACACCTAACCGCGCAGTCTCAGCGACGCCATCAAAGTCAAATGCTGCGCGGGATGTGAGCGGCTCACGGATGAAACATGTGAGGTTTATCGACCCGAGATCACATGCCCCATAAGGTGGCAATGGTACTTCACCGCATGGATTGCAGGCATGAATGGTTTCGGCATAGCCAATATTGTTCTCACGGTTGATGCGGTCAATGAACAGGACACCCGGCTCTCCTGTACCATAGGCCGCACGCAGCATTCTTTCCCAGAGCACCTTTGCCTTCACCACACGGACAACCTGGCCATTGAACACGAGCGGCCAGTCGGCATCGGTTTCGGTGGCGCGAATGAAATCATCCGTCACGAGCACTGAAAGATTGAAGCAGGACAAAGCACCCGTTTCTTTCTTTGCATCGATGAAGGATTCGATATCGGGATGGTCACAGCGCAAAACGGCCATCATCGCACCGCGGCGAACCCGGTCTGCCGTCATGGTTTCACACATGGCGTCCCAGAGGTGCATGAAGGAGACCGGACCGCTGGCGATATTTCCTGTCCGCACCGCTGCGGAGCCGACAGGGCGTATCGGCGAGAAATCGAGACCGATCCCGCCCCCCGCCTGCAATGTCATGGCACTCTCGCGAAGAGAATGGAAAAGTCCGTCAATGGAGTCGTCCAACGTCCCCATGACGAAGCAATTCAGCAGGGTTGCGTTGCGTTCGGTTCCGGCATTCGCGAGAATGCGGCCACCAGGAAGAAACCGATAGCCCGCCAACAGTTCGTGGAACCGACCCGCCCACACATGCCGGTTATTCGTTTCACCAGCTGCAACGGCGTTCGCAACACGTGCCCACGTTTCCTCAACGCCAGCTTCGTTCCTGAACCGGTATTTTCTGAGCCAGATGTCTTTCGATACCGGCGCAGACGAGGTGGAAGGCGGCGACGCGTTCAATGCAGCCGTCCTTCCCTTGTCATCTCAGGACAGCTCATCCGGCGGTGGATACCCCATGGCTTCCAGCGCATTCTCGATATAGTCGCTGCCCATTTGCAGCTCCTCGAGATAGTCCGTCACATCAAAGGGCTCAGCCTCGCGAGCGGCACGTCGTGCCGAGGCCCAATCGCGCGCCTCATAATCGCCGCGGCCGACCCAGATCAGTGCAAGCAGGTCATGTTTGGCGTCAATGTTGAGTCCGCGAATCAGGCCCTCCAACTCATCGTCGAGCACATCTTCGTGCGGCTCCTCCGCCTCATCAGCGATGGCCTCAATATCCGTTATCGGATCATCTCCGATATCGCTGTCCACGACATCGTCTTCTTCCATCGGCATGATGCCTTCGCCCTGATAAGACTGGGCCAGCACAGCAATCCGGTAGGCAACGTCGGGATCGATCGTGAGATCAAAGGCACGATCGCCCTGAATGACCTTCTTCATCCAAGCCCCCTTAGTGAGACAGAAGCAGAGGCACCTTCGCCTCGCGCAGCAAGGTTCGCGTCACCCCCGGCAGGAATGCCTGCTGCAGACGCGAATGGCGATAACCGCCCATGACAATCAGGTCGGCATTGAATGATACCGCGACATCCATCAGCGCTTCCGCTGTCGAGCGCCCGATGCTGTCTTCATTCCGAACTTCGACGTCTGCGACATGCCGTGCCAGGTGGGCACCGATGTCCCATGCCGGACCGGCGCCGTGACTGGTATCTCCAGGCTTGGCATCAACTGTGGCCACGCAGACCTTCGCATCATCCGGTATCAACAGAAGGCTGTCATGCATGGCCCGGGTTGCTTCACGGCTGGCATCCCAGGCGATCATTGCGCGTTCGCCGACTGTCGTTCCCGTCCAGTCTTCCGGCACGATCAACACCGGACGGCCGCCTCCCAGCAACACACCTTCCAGCAAGTCGGCATGGGGTTGCTCATCGGATTTTCCCGGCGCCCGTACGACAACAATGTCCGCATGACGGGCGTTCATTGCCGACAAGGCCTCAACCCGGTTCGGAAACGCTTCGAAATGGCGCATTTCCACAGGCGGATCCTGAACATCCAGGGTTTTCTCAAACTTGGTCCACGCGCCAGACATGGTGTCCCGTGTCTGCTGAAGGATAGATGCATAGACCTCGCCAGCGGACCCATCTCCATAACCAAGGATCATCGGCGGTAGAACCGTGAACGCGGCGCAGCTGAGGTGTGCATTTTTTGACGTGGCAAGCGCACGGGCAAAGTCAAATGCGGCTTTGTCCCCGTCAGGCGAAGCCATGCAGACGCTGATATCCTTGATATTCACTTGAAATCTCCATTGCTGGTAAAACTGATCTCAAAGCACATCATAGCGGAAAAACTTCCGGTTCAATACGCGTCCCTACGTAGCAGAGTTCGCTCAAATGTTGGTTATAAAGCCACCGTCAGGGTAGAAAACGCCAAATGAAATCGTCCAAAAGCCTTCACGAGCCAACCGCCGACCCGGATATTCTGCTGGAAGGCAAAGGCCTGGAACGGACCTTCGTGACAGGCGAAGTGGCGGTGAAAGCACTGCGCGGCGTGGACATCTCACTGAAGCGTGGTGAGCTCGTTGTGCTGCTCGGACATTCCGGCAGCGGCAAGTCCACCTTGCTGAACATTCTCGGCGGGCTGGACCGGGCGACCGCCGGAACACTTCAATTTGAAGGCAAGGACCTGACCCATGCCAACGATGCTGAACTGACCCGCTACCGCCGGCGATCGGTCGGGTTTGTGTTCCAGTTCTACAATCTTGTTGCCGGGCTCACCGCACGAGAGAACGTCTCGCTTGTCACCGAGATCGCCAATCATCCGATGAAACCGGATGATGCCCTCGAACTTGTCGGCCTGGGCGAACGGGTGAGGCACTTTCCAGCGCAGCTGTCCGGAGGGGAACAACAACGGGTCGCCGTTGCACGCGCCATTGCCAAACGGCCGCAGATCCTTTTTTGCGATGAGCCGACAGGCGCACTGGATAGTCAAACAGGTATCCGCGTCCTGGAAGCACTCGACCGGGTGAATCGCGAACTTTCCACAACGATGCTGATCATCACGCACAATGTCGGTATCGGCGATATCGCCGACCGTGTTCTGCGAATGCAGGATGGATCAATCATTGAGGAAACGCGGCCCAATCGCCGCCTCAAGCCGGAGGAGATATCCTGGTGAAGGGACTTTCACCTCTCGATACCAAGCTGCTGCGCGACATCTGGCATATGCGAGGACAGGCGATTGCCGTCGGTATTATCGTCGCCTGCGGGGTCGCGATCATGGTGATGGCACTCGGCACACTCAGCACCTTGGGTGCCAGCCGTGACGCCTACTATGAGCGCTACCGCTTCTCAGACGTCTTCGCGTCCGTGCGCCGCGCCCCTGAAAGCGCTGCTGAGCGCCTGCGCGAAATCGACGGTGTGCAGACAGTTGAAACACGCATCGTACGGCTTGTGATCCTTCGCATAGAAGGCGTGGAAGAACCGGCCAACGCCCAGATTGTGTCCCTGCCGGACGATAGCGAAAGCGTCCTGAACCAGATCGTCCTGTTTCACGGACGCTACCCTGAGGCCCGCTCGCCTAACGAGATCATCATTTCCAATGCCTTCGCCGAAGCCAATGACCTGAATACAGGAGACGCCATTGAAGCGGTGATGAATGGACGCCTCAGGTCGCTCACAGTGGTGGGGATTGGTGACAGTCCTGAATTCATCTACGCGCTTGGCCCCGGCACCCTTTTACCCGATGATCGCCTCTTCGGCATTTTCTGGATGCGCCGCCGCGCGCTGGAAGCCGCTTTTGATCTCGATGGCGCCTTCAACAATCTCAGTCTGACCGTCGCGCCGGGAACCGATACGGAAACCGTGATCGACCATGCCGACGATGTCCTCGCACCTTACGGAGGAACCGGAGCCTTCGACCGTTCGGACCAGTTGTCGAACGCCTTTGTCGATTCAGAGATGAACCAGTTGAAGACCATGGCGCAGATCATTCCGGCCGTCTTCCTGATCGTGTCGGCGATCCTGATACACTCCATCCTGAACCGGTTGATTCAAACCGAACGCCAACAAATCGGCCTTATCAAGGCGTTTGGGTATTCGCGCAGTGAAATCACCTGGCACTATCTAAAATTCGCCATCGCCATCACGACAGGCGGCGTACTGGCGGGCTTTGCGCTCGGCTTTGTGCTTCAGAATCTCATTACCCATTTATATGCCGAGACATTCCGGATCCCGGACCTGACCTGGCGTGTCGATAGCTTCGCGTTGGTTGCCGGGTCTGTGGCAGCGCTGGGATCTGCCATCGTCGGCGCAATGAGCGCAGCGCTTGGCGCCGCGAAACTGTCACCCGCCGAGGCCATGCAACCTGCGCCACCTGTCAATTATCACCAAGGCTGGCTGCGCTACATCCTGCAAATGCGATGGCTGGATGAACCGACAAGATTGATCCTGCGCCACATCTTCCGGTTTCCAGCGCGGACTGCGGCGAACCTGTTTGGCATCGCAGCGGCGGTAACCCTGCTGATCGGCACACTCTTCAGCTTCGACGCGATCGACGACATGATCGATCAGATGTTCTTCCGCACGAACGCCCACGATGCTGCGGTTACCTTCTTCGAGGCACGTAACGATACGGCTGTCGCGGAATTGTCCCGCCTGCCTGGCGTGGTGTCTGCGGAAGGCGTCCGGGATGTACCCGCGAGACTTGTGTCAGGCCACCGGTCGGAACGGGTCAGCATAACCGGCCTGCCTGCCGATGCTCAGCTGAGGCGCGTCTTGTCTTCAGACGGACGGTATATCGACATCCCCTCCACGGGGATCGTGCTTTCATCCCAATTGGCCGGCATGCTGGATGTGACGACGGGTGAAATAGTAACCGCTCATGTTCTCGACGCGACCCGACCAGTTGCAGATTTGCCTGTCACGGCGATCATTGATGAATTTGTTGGCACTCCGGCCTTCATGGACCTGGAGGCGATGAACGCCATGCTGGACCAGCCGCCCACAGTGTCCGGCGCTTACCTGAAACTGGACCCCCGCAATCAGACCGATTTCGAGCTCAGCGTCATCGAACGCCCCGGAATCGCCGGGGTGTCGCTACGCGCCGCAGCCATCGCATCCTTCGAGGAGACGCTGCAGGAGACGATCTACATCATGATGGGCATATATGCCGTGATTGGCGGCGCGATCGCTGCGGGTGTTGTTTACAATGCCGCGAGGATCAGCCTGACGGAGCGCGGCCGGGAACTGGCCAGCCTCCGGGTGCTCGGCTTCACGAACAATGAGGTCGGTTACATCCTGCTTGGAGAACTGGCGATCGTTGCGCTCATCGGTATCCCTCTTGGATGCATTGGCGGAATTGCCCTCGCTCATCTGATTGCGACCGCCATGGCAACTGAACTCTATCGGATTCCCGTTACGGTGAACCCGTCAACACTGGGCATAGCGGCCCTGATCGTCCTTGTTTCATCCACGGTCGCCGCATTGTTCGTGGTCCGCAGGGTCCGGTCGCTGGACCTCATTGCAGTATTGAAGACAAGGGAATGAAGATGCCATCAGTCCGTATGCGTATCTGGATAGCACTCGCCGCTCTTACGGCGCTCGGCTTTGCGTGGACCTTTTCTCCCCGCGCAATTGAAGTCGATGCAGCTTTGGTCACTCGTGCGGACATGACGGTGACTGTTTCAGACGATGGCATGACGAGAGTCCGCGACGTTTTCGTACTATCAGCTCCACTCGATGGCACCATGTCCAGGGTGGAAGTTGAGCCGGGAGATCATGTGACGGTGGGTGAAACCGTCATATCCACAATTCGCCCATTGCTGCCACCGCTGCTGCCTGCACGCACCACGGCACAATTAAAGTCGAACGTCTCCTCCGCGGAAGCGGCGCTGACGGCGGCGCGCGCTGATGCGGAACGCCTGCGCGCTGAACACAAGCGCCTCAAGCGCGATCTTGATCGTGCAAAAAAGCTATTTGAATCCGCAACCGTGTCACAGCAAGCAGTCGACAATGCCGAAGCAGCGGAACGGGAAGGCTACCTCGCCTTACGGTCCAGCGAAGCGGTGATCGGTGTACGGCGGCAGGAACTTGCTGCCGCACACGCCGCCCTGATGCCCAGCAAGACCCAGAATGGCAGCGATACGGTTGCTGTCATCGCACCCCTGTCCGGCCAGATTCTTGCCATTGACCGTGAAAGCGAAGGCCCGATCGCGCAAGGCACACCCATCGCCGAAATCGGAGACCTGAACTCCCTCGAATGTGTCGCCGATTTTCTCTCGGAAGAAGCTGTGCGCGTGAAGCCGGGAGATCCTGTGATATTTACGGACTGGGGCGGCCCGCCCCTGCCGGGCCGGGTCCGCCGTGTGGAACCTGCAGGCTTCACCAAAGTCTCAGCCCTCGGCATTGAAGAGCAGCGCGTAAACATCGTCATGGATCTCAATGATCCTTCGGCCCGGCAAAATCTGGGGCACGGCTATCGGTTCGTCGCAAATATTGCGGTTTGGGAAGGCCCCAACCGGCTGGTTGTTCCCATGTCCGCATTGTTCCGGGATGCTGATGGCTGGGCCGTCTTCGTAATATCCAACGGAAAAGCCGAATGGCGAAGCGTCTCGGTCGGGCATACCAACCGGACGTTTGCAGAAATCCTGAGCGGTCTTGAAAAAGGCAACCGCGTCGTTATCCATCCGCCACGGCAGTTGGAGCGCGGTGCGAAAGTGAAAGTTCGTGCCGCATCCAGAACACATCGTGCAGTAGACAGCACTGCTGCCGCAACAGGCTGAAACCGGGTCCGGAAAGTTACGCATCGTCTTCTTTCCTTCCCTGCGGTATCCTTCCTGTTGGAGGAAACAGACAGGGAGGCGAAAATGCATCTCAGAAATGGAGATTGGGTCGTCGTTTGCGATGCCGGAAAGTATGTCGTTTACGAAAACCAGGGCGATACGGACAGGCTGGACCTGCGGACCATCAGCTTCGATGATCACACCAATCCGCCCACGCATGAACAGGGAACCGATAGACCTGGCCGTCTTCCCGGCCCGGGCGGCCAGAGTTCAGCAGTCGGGGATACTGACTGGCATGAGCAAGAAGAGAAGCGCTTTATCGGAGCACTTGCAACGCAAATGGACGGATGGGCGGCTGCAGAACCTGATCGCCGCTTCGTGCTTGCGGCCGATCCTCGCTCAATGGGGACCCTCAGACAGGCCCTGAATGAGCACACGCTGAGCCGGATTGCACATTCAATTACCGGTGATCATGTTCATCGCCCCGTCTCAGCCATTGAAGCGCTGATCAACGAGGCCTGACGGGCTCAGCTGTTGCCGAGCGAAGTTGCCAGCATCATGACCAACAAGCCGGACGCGATGGTGAGAACACCGGTCAGCAATACCAGTCTGCCGAAGCGCCGGGTTCCCGATCCAAGCGCTAGCAGGACCTTGAAAACTGTATTGGCCACGACAGCGATCACGATCGCTCGCGCGGCCACATGATCGGACAAGTCACCTGCACTGAGGCGGCCCATGGAGAGGGTCACCGCGTCTGCATCGACCGCACCGGCGATGGTTGCGACGCCGAAAACGCCGCTATCCCCCCAGGCGGCCTGCGCGGCCCGTGACAGCACCAGCGCGCCGGTCAGCACGCCCGCAAAGACCAGCGCCGACTTCAGGTCCAGTGGGTTGGGCAAGGCCAGTCTGGCTTCTGTCGTGGCGGGCTGGCGCTTCAACAGGAGGCCGGCGACCAGCATGGTCACGGCAAACATCGCCCCCAAAGGCAGCCACAGCATCGGCAGCAATGCCGGCCGGATGGCCGCGATTATAAGCGCCGTACGCATGATCATAACGGACCATGCCATTGCTACCCCGCCCGCATAAGCAGATGTCTGCCCGCCTGCTTTTGACAATTGGGACAGCGATAGCGTTGCCGCAGTCGAGGATGCCAACCCGCCCGCAAATGCCAGCAGGCCGACCCCAGCACGCTCGCCCAGGGTTTTCGCCCCGACATAGCCGACGAACCCGAGACCGCTGATCAGAACCACCATCCACCAGATATGTCGTGGATTGATAACCTGATACGGCCCCAGCCCCACATCGGGCATCGCTGGCAGGATAACGACCGAGATCAACAGCAACCGCAGAAACGCGCTCATCTCATGCGCATCAATCCTGTCCAGCAACCGGTGCATCGGCTCGCGAAGCCAGAGAATGAACGCCGTTACGACAGCCCCGCCGCCTGCCAGCAGCGGCGACAACTTCACTGAGATCGCTCCCAGGCTGAAGGTGATCAGCGCCGCGATCATCGTTGTGGCGCTCACATTCCGGGTTTCGTCAATGTGGGCCTCAAAGCCCTGGCGCAACAGGATCGCGAGCCCGATCGCCCCGGCCGAAATGATGAGGCCATTTCCGGCATCCAGCGTCGCCGCAAGCCCACCCACAAGACCGATAAGGCCGAACGTACGGAACCCCGCAACGCGGCTGCCGGTCGGATCGCCCCGTTCTTTCCAGCCGCGCTCCAACCCGATAATCAGCCCGATCGCAAGAGAGGCCAGAAGGCTCACCGATAGGGTGAGGATATTTTGGGACGGCTCCAACACACTCCTCCCGACCAGTAAGCCGAATAGTTTAACGCCAACTCCTGTCCGTGGACCATCCGTATTCTCCGCAGCCCATGGCGACGAATGATCAGCTTGTGAAACCAGCGCATGTGGCATTTGATAGACAGGATCGGAAGCAGGGAAAGGTCCAGACATGGCCGACAAGATCACCTTCCTTGGCGGCGCCGGCACGGTAACCGGCTCGAAATACCTGGTCGAGACGCATGGCCGGCGCATCATGGTCGATTGTGGTTTGTTCCAGGGCTTCAAGCAGTTACGGACCCGGAACTGGCAACCCCTGCCCATTGCCCCCTCGGATATCGACGCAGTGGTGCTGACCCACGCCCATATCGATCATTCAGGCTATCTGCCTCTTCTGGTCCGCGAGGGATTTCGGGGCCATATCCACGCCACGACGCCAACACGTGATCTCTGCAACATCCTTTTGCCGGACAGTGGCTATCTTCAGGAGCACGAAGCCGAGTTCGCAAACCGCGAAGGGTTTTCCCGGCATCACCCGGCATTGCCGCTCTACACGCAGGCCGACGCCGAGGCCTGCCTCAGGCACTTTCGTACCCATGGGTTTGGCGACCGCGTCGAATTGGGAGATGGCATCAGCGCAACGTTCGTGGAAGCGGGACACATTCTGGGGGCGGCCTCCATCCTGCTGGATACGGGCAGCAACAAGATTGCC
This sequence comes from uncultured Hyphomonas sp., assembly GCF_963678875.1. Classification (NCBI taxonomy): domain Bacteria; kingdom Pseudomonadati; phylum Pseudomonadota; class Alphaproteobacteria; order Hyphomonadales; family Hyphomonadaceae; genus Hyphomonas; species uncultured Hyphomonas sp. The sequence goes on from NZ_OY787456.1 coordinate 2,302,977, forward strand.
TTCTCAGGTGACCTCGGCCGGTACGACAATCCCATCATGCACGATCCGAGCCCCCTCACGGAAGCCGATTACGTGCTTGTCGAGTCGACCTATGGCGACACGGTCCACCCGGATACCGACCCGGAGGACGTTCTTGAGGCGATCATCAATCGTACCTTCCAACGCGGCGGCACCGTGATCATTCCATCATTCGCCGTCGGCCGGTCACAGTCACTTTTGTTCCATATCAGCCGGCTACGGGCCGCCGGACGCATTCCCGAAATGCCGGTCTATCTGGACAGCCCGATGGCCATCAATGTGAGCGAATTGTTCGTTCGCCACGCAGCCGCCCACAAACTTACCCGGGAAGAAGCGCGCGCCGCATGTGATGTGGCGACGTACACACGCCGAAGCGAAGAGTCCCGGAAGCTCGATACAGATCTGATGCCGAAGATCATCATCTCCGCCTCCGGCATGGCCACGGGCGGACGGGTCTTGCATCACCTGAAAGTCTACGCGCCCGACGCACGCAACACGATCCTGTTTGCCGGGTTTCAGGCGGGTGGCACCCGTGGCGCCGCAATGCTCGCCGGCGTACGAAAGATCAAAATTCATGGCAGCTATTATGAGGTGAACGCGGAAGTGCAGAACCTCCACATGCTGTCTGCCCATGCCGATGCAGACGAATTGATGCGCTGGCTCGGCAATTTCAGCACACCTCCTAAGGAAACCTTCATCGTTCATGGAGAAGCAACGGCATCCGACACGTTGCGACACAGAATTGGCGAAGAACTGGATTGGTCCTGCAAAGTGCCCGAACACGGCGAGACAATACGGCTAAAATGAAAGACGACACCGCCAACCTGATGCGAGCACGGCGCCTGGGCGTGCTGACTCAGCACGAAATGATCGCCCTTGTGCATGCTGATTGTCCTGTTTGCCACTCTGAGGGCATGAGCGCGCATAGCCAGGTGACCCTGACCCATGGCGACAAGTCCGTGATTGCCACGCTCTATCATGTTACGGAAGACTGGTTCCCGATCGGGTCGGTCGGCTTGACGGATCTGGCCTGGGAGCGCCTTGACCTGGAAGACGGCGCATTGGTGCGTATTACGCACGCACCGCCACTGGCATCCTTGGCATACGTCCGCGAACGTATATTCGATGATGGCCTGACAGATGCCCAGATCCGCTCGGTCATTGGTGACATCGTAAGAGGCGCCTACTCCGACATCCATTTGACCGCCTTCGTGACCGCGACTGCGGCCAAACCGCTCGCCACCCGTGAAGTCATCTCCATGACTCGCGCGATGATCGATACCGGGGAGCGGATCGGCTGGGGCGTCACACCCGTTGCGGACAAACATTGCGTCGGAGGCTTGCCTGCCAACCGCACGACCCCGATCGTTGTATCGATCGTCGCGGCCAATGGGTTGCTTATCCCCAAGACATCCTCACGCGCGATTACATCGCCTGCGGGCACAGCGGACACGATGGAGACCCTCACGCGCGTGGATCTCGACCGGGATGAACTGCGTCATGTCATCCAGAAAGAAGGCGGATGCTTCATCTGGGGCGATGCGGTCGACTTTTCACCGGCAGACACAGCCATCATCCGTGTGGAACGTGCGCTGAACTTCGACTCTGCGGGGTCGATGGTCGCCTCGGTCCTGTCCAAGAAGATTGCTGCGGGCGCAACGCATGTCGTGATCGACATTCCGGTTGGGCCGACGGCAAAGGTCCGCAATCGCGCGCAGGCCCGGGAACTGGCAGACCTTTTCAGAACCGTTGCGCTCACTTTCGGCCTGAAACTTCGCATCGAGATCACAGACGGGTCTCAACCGATCGGCCGAGGCATCGGCCCGGCACTGGAAGCACGCGATGTACGCGATGTGCTCGAGCGAAACCTGAACGCCCCTCAGGATCTCCGGACCAAATCCATTGCGCTCGCGGGTGCAGTGCTCGAACTCACCGGAAAGGTACCTGAAGGCGAAGGCCCGGCCCGCGCCGCTGAGACACTCGATAGTGGCAAGGCCTGGAATAAGTTCCTCGCGATCTGCATGGCACAGGGCGGTGTGTTTGAGCCCCCCATCGCGAAGTACCAGCGCCCCGTGAACGCGACACGCAGTGGCCGTGTCGCCGCGATCGACAATCAACGCCTCGCGCGTGTCGCAAAGCTTGCCGGTGCGCCTGACGATAAGGCGGCCGGGCTCGACCTCCATGTAAAGATCGGCGACACCGTCCAACAGGGCACACCCCTGTATACACTGCACACGGAAACAATCGGCGAGCTTTCCTATGTACTCGACTATGTGAATACCAACCCTGATATTATTGAGTTGACCAGATGACGCGCTTCCTCCTCTACTTCCTCCCAGGCACGGGCCACCTCTCTGCGCCGCTCGCCCATGAGCTCGGCGCCGATATCGGAGAGATCGAATTTCACAAGTTTCCGGACGGTGAGAGCTATCTGCGCTTTCTGACACCGCCGGACGGACGCCACATCGCGCTTGTCGATTGCCTGGACCGCCCTGATCCGAAGCTCGTGCCCCTTCTGTTTGCCGCCATGACGGCGAAAGATCTTGGCGCGAGTTCCGTCGGACTGATCGCGCCTTACATGCCGTACTTCCGGCAGGACATTGCGTTCCACCGCGGAGAATCCATCAGTGCCCGTCATATCGGGGCACTTCTTTCCGCACACCTGTCATGGGTGACGACTCTGGATCCGCACCTGCATAGACTGGCCGGCCTCGACGATGTCTTCACCATTCCCGGTGAACTCGCTCACGCGACTGAGCCTGTCGCCCGCTGGATCAAGACCCATATTGAAAAACCTGTGATTTACGGACCGGACGAGGAAAGCGAACAATGGGTTCGCGCCATCGCTGAGGTCTGTGGCGCCCCTTACGATGTTTTCCGGAAAACCCGGCTCGGCGACAGGAACGTGCAGATCGACGTGCCCGCCGGAATAGATACCGAAGGTCATACACCGGTCATTGTTGATGACATCATTTCGTCCGGGACCACCCTCGCAACATTGGTCCGCGCCTTGTGCGAAAGCGGACAGCCCCGTCCGATCTGCTGCGCGGTCCATGGCATTTTCGCTGAAGACGCCTATGAACAACTGATCGCGGCCGGCGCAGCCAGAGTGGTCACCACGAACGCCCTGCCGCACAAGACAAACGCGATCGACATCACCAGGGTTCTGGCCGATGCTGCGCGCCGGATCTGCCTGCCAGAGGATTGACGCCTTTGACCGGCGGGGGGACACTTCACGCTGGGAGGAACGTGATGTTCGATCTGAATACATTTGTCAGCGACTGCCGCGCCGCTGTCGCCGAGGATGACACTCACCGCACAGCGCTTGAAATTGTCGAAGCCGCATTTGACGACCCAGCCGCCATCCTCACTGCTCTGGGCGAGCCCACCGGCCCCGGCATTAACGCGATTTACCGCTCGGACGACCTCACCATTCTCAACATCGTTTGGGCTCCGCGGCAGACGCTGATGCCGCACAACCACGAAATGTGGGCCATCATCGGCATCTATACCGGCCGCGAGGACAACATCTTCTGGCGCCGCACGCAGGACGATCCAGCCCGCGTCGAGGCAGCCGGCGCCCGCACCCTGCTCGCAGGTGATGTTACCCCGCTGGGCAAGGATATCATCCATTCGGTGACCAACCCGCTCAGCCGCCTGACCGGCGCCATCCACGTCTATGGCGGAGACTTCTTCGCCGAACCGCGTAGCGAGTGGGACGAGGAAACGCTTAGCGAACGCCCCTACGATGTCTCGCGGCTACAGGCGGCCTTCGGCTAGACCTTACGCGAAGTGTAGGCGCCGGTACTTTCCACGGAAATAGAGCAGCGGGTCACGGCGCGGTTCAAACCGGGCACGGATCACTTCTCCTACCAGGATCACATGATCGCCCCCCTCATGCAGGGCGTGCCGGCGGCATTCGAAATTCACCAGCGCGCCGGACAGCAGCGGCGCGCCATTATGGCCCCGGCTCCACGGTGTGGCGGCAAACCGGTCTTCTCCCGATCTGGCGAACAGATTTGAGGTGGGCTGCTGGCCGATGTGCAAGACATTCACGCCAAAGTTCTCCGCCGCCTCCATGGCCGCGAGGCTCCCAGCCGATTTGGCAATGCAAACCAGCAGAAGCGGCGGGTCCAGTGAAACGGACGTGAATGAATTCGCAGTCAATCCAACCGGCTGGCCGTCTTCATCGAGCGTCGTGACAACCGTCACACCCGTCGCGAAGCAACCAAGCGCATCCCGCAGCGTGCGGGCATCTGATCCCTGGCGGTATTCCGGCGCGAAACGCGGCACTCTCCTTTCGAGGAAGTCCAGCAGTGTGGCACTGAACATATCCGCCCGCTCGGCCGCCACCATCTGGCCTGCCTCGCGGATCTCGGCATATTCGACATCCTCGAAATTACCGATAAATCGGTTCGTTGCGTCGGTTCCGGACAACTCGCTCTTTGCGCCTCGTACAAACAGCACCGGCATCTTGATGTGAGCTGCCGCGCTGGACACGCGGGCAACAGCCCGTTCCGGGTCGAACGTCTCCGCGAATGCAGGATCAAAACGCGGTCCGTTCTCTTGCACGTCTGCCTGAGGACACGCCGCATCAAAATCCATGTCCGGAACGGAATCGACCAGCACCAGCCCGGCAGCCAGGTGCGCGCCCTCTTCGCCGAGCGCAGCAGTTGCAGCCCAGCCACCAAGTGACGCCGCAACGACCACCGGCCGCGAAGCCATTTGCGCCAGCACCGCGCGCAGGTCTTCCACCAACGCCTCGAAGTCATAGCGCGCATCAACGGGCCACTCGCTCTCACCATGGCCGCGCAGGTCGATACGAATGACATGGCGCCCCGCTTTCACGAGCGCATCCGCGACATCGTCCCATACAGCCCGCGTCTGGGCGCCGCCGTGAATGAGCAGAACCGCCGGGTCATCCGGAGAACCGAATGCATCACCCTTAAGCGCCGCTCCGGCGAATCCCTTGAAACTGACCGGCTGCATGCGGTCTCCTATGTGAGTCGCTGTTCTTCCTCACATATATGCCCCTGTTCCCGCAGAACCAAGGCACGCAGGATCAAGCGTCGGCATTCCGTCGCGGCGTCAAGTCTCGCGAACAGGCTGTTGCGCGCGCTGCCTATTTTCCGCTCGTGTAACCAACGGCCCCATCACGCCGAGGGTCAGCCGCGCCACGCCAACCGTCTTCTTCCATGGCGATCGCATGAACCCCGCCAAAATAGGCGTTGAGGCCATTCATCTCCAGGTCGGCGCGCGGTGTGGTCAGGTCGAACCCCATCGCATCGACATTCAGGCCATCGGGCATTTGCTCGACATAGGCATTATCTCGTCCGTCTCCGCTATCGTACACTACGTGCACACGCGGGGCCGCCACAGCCGCCTCGATGCCGGCATCCACATCGATCCAGTGACTGACAACCTGCGTCACCGCGGAAATGATACGGGCGCTGCCGGGGCTACCAACCACGATCACCGGATTGCCATCCTTCGACACGATAGTCGTGCTCATTGAGGAATACGGCATCGCGCGGGATGCAAGCGAGAACGTCGTTCCCGGCGAAAGGTCGAAGGTCTGCATGTAGTTGTTGTAGACAAAGCCCAATTCCGGGCTCGCGGCGCGGGATCCGAAATATGAGTCCACACTGGAAGTGACGGAAACGGCGAAGCCATCCTTGTCCACGACCGAGAAGTGAGTGGTTTCGCCATGACCTTCCGGGTTCAGCAACGAGGCGGCCGTCGCCTTGTCGATGCGAGCGGCCATGTCAGAGCCATAGTTTACGAGATCGACTTCCGGCGACGTTGCGCGGGACGCGTGTGCAATGTCCAGCGCGGTGAGAAGCGCGGCGGCGCGGGAAGCATCCTGTGCATCGAGGTCGTCTTCCGGCATTTGCTCGAGCAGGTTCAGGGCCTGAAGAACGACCCAGCCGCCTGCAGGCGGCGGGAGGGTGGAGATGTCATAGCCCCGGTATGTGGTCGTCAGCGGCGCCATGATTTTTGGATCAGGTGTGGACGCGAGATCCTCAGCAGTGATCCAGCCGCCGTTTGCGGCCATATCGGCAGCGATCTTCGCAGCGATTTCCCCGGTATAGAAATCGTCGGCCCCGGCCTCGGCCAGGCGTTCCAGCGTCGCACCCAGGACCGGCTGCAGGAGCACATCCCCCTGCTGCGGCAATGTTCCATCCGGATTGAGGAAGAGGTCTTCGACAACGGGATTCACCCGAAGGTCTGCGTCGTGACGCGCGTAGACAAGCGCCCGGAACGGCCCGACCTCAAACCCGTCATTTGCATAGACGATTGCCGGCGCCAGCGTGTTGGCCCACGAGACGTTCCCGCTGCCAAAGTTCCGCATGGCAAAGTCCATGACCTTTACCGTGGACGGAACAGTTGTTGAGGTATAGCCGGTCCTGAGCTCGGTACTGGTCACATCACTTCCGAACGCTGCCGGTGCATAGGATGTGCCGTTGATGACGACGGCCTGCTCTCCCGGCTTCTGCAACACGATCTGGGTCTGACCTCCCAGGCCGGACATGGCCGGCTCGGTCACGCCCAATGCAAACTGAACAGCGACCGCCGCATCAATCGCATTGCCCCCCTGCTCAAGGATCTCGATGCCCGCTGCAGTCGCTTCAGGTGATCCGGACGAAACCACGCCAAAGTGAACAAGCGCCTCTCGCGGCGCGGACGGAGCGCATGAGGCAACCATGACTGCGGCGGCAAGGCCGGACATCAGAAACAAGCGAGAAGGCATCACGACGGGAAACTCCATTTCGTGCTGTGTCAGTTCTTTCGGTGACCAGACCGCCGGACACAAGTCAGGGATAGCTTGCACGCAACCGCGAAGCCAATGGATCACACGAACAGCGATAAAAAAACCGGCCGGGCGTGAGCCCGGCCGGCTAAAGTTCTCGAACTAGAACGTCTTCGACAGTTCGAGGTAAACAACGCGTCCTTCGACCGAATACAGACCGGACAGGTAGCCTGCAGATTCATCGGCCTTGGGCGGTGCTTCATCGAAGAGATTACGGACACCGAGGCGAGCATTTGCCTGAGACAGGATGCCAGTGTCTTCGCCGAAGGAATAACCGACGAAGCCATTCACACTCATCCATTCATCGACTTTCCAGTCTTCACCGGTGTCATCATTCGTGGCACTCGTATCGAAGACGTCCGACACATACCGCAGCTGGGCACCTGCTTTCCACGGACCGAGGCTCCAGCGGGTAAACATGCTGGCGCGCCATTCCGGATTTCCGTTGCGGCGGAGTTCATCGAACACAGCACCGTCACGGGTCTCGTTGTAGGTTTCCAGCTTCGTTGCAGAGGCACCGATGCTGAAATCTCCGAAACGGCCGGGGCGGAAGTCGTATGATGCGGCGATGTCGTAACCTTCGACTTCACGGCCATCGAGGTTCACATATCCATCGATGACATACTGCACTTCACCCACAGCGACGCGCTGGTCGGTCGGGTTGGCGAGATTGTAGGCCGCAAACGCATCGATATCTTCCTGCGTCAGCGCCGCACGAATAACGTTCGGGCTGCCAGCGCCACCGGCAATCAGGCTGGCGAAGTCATCATCCAGAAGCCGGTCGACGCCGAGCGTCGTGATGGCATTCGTCGTTTCGACTTTCCAGTAGTCGAGCGAAAAACGCAGACCGTCCAGCGGACCTTCGACTGGCTGGAAGATCAGGCCGAAGACCTGGCTTTCACTCTCTTCTGCATCCAGGTCCGGGTTACCTTCACGGATCGACGGACGGTAGGTGTCGCCCACGTCGTTCGGGGTGCCAACCACATCTTCACGATACGGATCAGCATCACCCTGGTTCCGGCGCGTAATGGTGCCCTGGTTGATCTGAACGAGGTTCGGAGCGCGGAAGCCTTCGCCATACGCGGCACGCAGGGAGAAGCCCGGCGTGATGAACCAGTGGCCAGCGATTTTCGGATTCAGCGTGTCGCCGAAATCCGAAGAGTCTTCGAACCGGGCAGCGAGCTGGAGGTCCAGCGCGTAGATGCCGGGCACGCGGTTCCCTTCACCGACGATCGGGATCTGCAATTCCGTGAAGGCAGACCAGACATCGCGCTCGCCGCTGAAGTCCCGCGTGGCGGACACACCGACGAGATCGCTCTCGTCCGGAATGGCACCATTGGTGAACTGGATCGTGCCGTCGAGGCGCGGATCGCTGTCTTCGGAGACTTCTTCCTTACGGTAGTCGATGCCGACCGCGACGCCGACATCACCGCCCGGAAGCGTGAAGAGATCAGGACGGGTTGCCTTGATATCCCAGGTCGTCAGTGCGGATTCGCCATAACGGACAGAGCTGACGCGCACCTGCTCCAGCACGGCGGCAGAGTTCGCGTCAGGGCCACCGAACGGGTTGAATGCGTCAGGCGTGCTGAGTGCGATCTGGTCCTGCAGGAGCGTCTTGGAAATCCGGTTGAATTCCTCGTCGCGCGCGGTGGCTTCGGAGTATCCGAGTGCGGTCTCGACATCCCAGCCGCTCATTTCCCAGCGCGCACCGCCGAGCAGGCGGTACAGGTCCTGATCAACCTTGATGATACGCGGACCCATTTCCAGCGGGCGGTAGCCCTGGATCACGATGTCCAGACCTTCAGCCGGAGCATCGGTGTCCGGCAGGCGGTTCGGGCTGCCGACAGCACCGAACGGATTATAGTAGTTCGAGGCCGGAACAATGATCAGAGCAAGCGACTGGTCGAACGGACCTGCTGCCCGCTGGGTCGTCGATTCCGAGTCGTAGTACATGGCTTCACCGAACAGCTCGACGCCGTTCTGAAGCTCGTGCGAGAAGGTCGACGCGATGTTGAAGCGCGTCATGTCCGGGATCGCGATTTGCGTTTCGTTGAAGTTGTAGCGCAGATCACGGTCTTGTGTGCCGTCATCAATGGAGATGCCACCACCGATCGTTGCCCGGCTGCCCGGGAAGTCGTCCGGCTGCATGTGGAACACGCCGGAAGACGCGGTCAGGTTGGTACCGTTCTGAGCAACGGCGGTGCCGTCGAACGTGCCGTCCGGATTCAGAACGCCTACCTGGAAGCGGCCGTACGGTCCAATTGTCGAGCGGTTGTCGAACTGGGTGTCACCCTGCCAGCTTTCCGGCAGCAGTTCGCGCCGGTCCAGATTGCAGAACCATTCCCCCATCTCACAAGACGAGACAGGATCGCGGCCATAGTAGCTGCCACCGACCGTGATGTGGGTCCGGCCGCCATTAAACTCAAAGCCAGTCCGTCCACCGATAGAGTACTCAGCGAGATCTGTCTCAGTCGAGGCGCCGTACTGGGCGGTGACATAGGATTTGTCGTATTCGTCAAAGAGCGAAAGGTTCACAACGCCGGCGATCGCGTCGGATCCGTAAAGGGCCGAGGCCCCATCGCGAAGCACTTCCACGCGCTCGATCAGGGTCGAGGGAACAGAGTTGACGTTGAAGAAAGTGACCGGAACGCCGTCCACAGCTTCCGATTGCGGGTGACCCGTGATGCGGCGTCCATTGACCAGAACCAGCGAGCGGCCAGACCCAAGGCCACGCAGGTTGATGCCGGTGACGTCACCACGTGCACCATTGGTGCCGGTGTTGCCATCGGAGAACTCAAGGTCGCCAACAGACGGGATGTTCACAAGAAGGTCGCCGGTCGACAATGCGCCGGTCACATCTAGCTCTTCGCGGCCGAGAACGGTAACCGGAAGCGCACCGGAATCGCCAACGCCTTCAATGTAGGATCCGACGACAACAATCTTGTCTTCGACCCGGGTTTCATCCTGAACGGTACTTTCAGATGCCGCTCCGGTTTCCTGCGCCATGACCGGCAGGGCCGAACTGGCCACGCCTGCCAGAAGCAGAGCGCGCAAGGCTGGACTTACTGTTTTCATTTTCGATTTCTCCCGCAATTGGTTTGCCGAGGTTGACCGGACTAACCATCAAGCCGGGTACACCTTGCCGAAGCCACCCATAACTTAGTACAAACCAATGTAAAATCTTATTCTCTTTTGTTATATATCCATATCTGGATTTTGGCTCGTTCGCTCCAAGAACAGCTCATGGCGCTCTTCCAGAACCTCAGCAAATCCTTCGACGAACCGCCTTGTATTTACAGGTAGTCCACGCGCAAGCGGATAGATTGCAGTCACCGGCAGCGACAATGCGCTGTCGAACCTGCGGAGGGCGACAGCCGGATTGTTGCTGGCGTGACTGACAGCGGTCATGGCGTCCACAATCGCGATGCCGTTTCCACGCTCGGCCAATGCGCAGGCGATCCCATAGGTCTGAACGCGAATCTGCGTGTCCAGCCCAAAGCCCAACTCTCGCGATTTCTCCGCGAGAAAGCGCCCCAGCGGCTCGTTTTCATGCAAGCTGATGACGGGGAGCGATTCGAGGTCCGCAAGGGCGATCTCTGCCGGATAATTGTCCAGAACGCCGCGCTGGGCCACCACGGCTAGCGATACTGATCCGATTTCCAGCGATCCGACCGGCGCTTCTGCACCTTCTGCACCGAATGTGAAGCCAATGTCGAAGCTGAAGCTCTTTCTGGAAATTGTGTCCAGGATGTCCCCGGAGTGGTGCGTTGTAATGTCGAACAGGCTCCTTGGCTGCTTCTGGCGAAACCGAGACACCGCTTCCGGCAAGACCTGCAACCCCAGGGCCGGCGTTGCTGTGACACGGAGCTTGCTATCCTCACCATGCCGCAGGCGGCGAGCAAAAGACTGCACGTCGTGAAACGCTTCTCTGGCGCGCTCCACTTCCTGCAACAATGCCCTGGCCTCTTCAGTCGGCTGGAGCCGTCCCCGGATCCGATCGAACAACAAGTATCCGAGATCGTACTCCATGGTTTGAAGTGTTTTGGAGACCGACGGCTGAGACAGTCCCAGACGACCAGCTGCACCGCTCACGCTGCCTGCACTCATGATCGCGTGAAAAACTTCGATTTGTCTGTAACTCAGCATACCGCCCCCATAACATAATACTATATATATGAAAATATACTGTATTTGACGAATACCTTGTCTCGCGCCTAATTCCCGGCATCCTCGGGAGCCGGACATGACCTCAATTTTTCATCGATCTCCAACCTCATCCTTGCCAACAGCAATTGGCGGACAGGGTGTCTGGCTGGAATCGTCTGACGGCCGACGCTACCTGGACGCGTCAGGTGGCGCTGCCGTCTCGGCACTGGGCCACGGCCATCCAAAAGTCATTGAAGCGATTTGTGAGCAGGCATCGAAGATGGCCTATGCGCACACGGCTTTCTTCACCAACGAACCGAGCGAAAAGCTGGCCGAGTTTCTCGCCGTTCGTGCCCCTATGGACGCACCGAAGGTGCTCTTCTGCTCGGGCGGATCTGAAGCGACCGAAACATCACTCAAGCTTGCGCGGGCCTATCACGTTTCGCGGGGCGAACCTTCCAGGTCCGTGTTTATTGCCCGGAACCAAAGCTATCACGGAGCGACACTGGGTGCGCTGTCTGTCAGCGGAAATCCAGGCCGCCGGGCGCCTTATCTCGACATTCTCGGTCCGTGCCGGTTCATTCAGCCCTGCTACGCCTATCGCCATCAGTTTGCAGATGAAACGCCGGAAGCCTACGGGAAGCGGGCAGCGGATTCACTGGAGGCCGAAATTCTCACTGCCGGTCCCGAGAATGTTGCGGCCTTCATTGCGGAGCCCGTTGTTGGCGCCACGCTCGGGGCAGTCGCAGCGGCTCCCGGCTACTTCACCCGCATCTCCGAGATCTGCAAAAAGTACGGCGTCCTGTTCATCGCCGACGAGGTCATGTGCGGCATGGGTCGCACCGGCACGTTGTTTGCCGTGGAGCAGGAAAGCGTTCAGCCTGATATCATCACGATGGCGAAAGGGCTGGGCGGCGGATACCAGCCAATTGGCGCCGTGGTCACCTCTGGTGAAATCTACGATGCCATCGTGTCCGGTCCGGGGTATTTCGAACACGGGCACACCTATATCGGCCACGCCACGGCCTGCGCGGCCGCGCTGGCTGTCCAGCAGACAATCGAGGATGAAGGCCTTCTCGCGCATGTGAGATCGCTCCATCCGGTTCTTGTCGACCTCCTCCGGCAGGCGCTGGAGCCGACCGGCATGATTGGTGACATTCGCGGACGCGGCTTCCTGATCGGTGTGGAACTCGTGAGGGACCCTGTCACCAAATCGCCGTTCGCCCCTGAAATGAAAGTCTCGAAGACCGTCAAGAAAGCCGCCATGGCAGAAGGCCTCATGGTCTACCCGAATTCCGGATGCGTAGACGGCCGCAACGGCGATCATATCCTGATTGCACCGCCTTACATCTCCCAGACTTCAGACCTCGAACAAATTGCCGACCGCCTGTCACGCGCCCTGGCCTCTGTTCTGACGGAAACCGAATAATGGACCACCGCCTGATCGGCGTCGCCCCGAATGGAGCTCGCCGCACACATACAGACCACCCCGCTCTTCCGATATCGCCTGAGGAAATGGCTCAGACGGCCAGCGAAATCGTTTCCGCTGGCGCGGGCCTCCTTCACTTGCATGTCCGAGACGACTCGGCAGGCCATAGCCTTGATCCTGTCCGGTATCAGGAATCCATGTCCGCCGTAAAAGACGCTGTGGGTGATCATCTGGTGATCCAAATCACGACGGAGGCGTGCGGCATCTACGACCGCGATGTACAAATCCGGACCGTCGAGACCCTGAAGCCCGAAGCTTGCTCGGTTGCCCTGAGAGAGCTTTGTCCGGCAGATGATCCGTCCAGTGTGGATTTGTACGCCCGCTTCCTCGCGGACTGCCATCAAGAAGGTGTCTGGGTTCAGCATATTTTGTACGACGTCGCTGACCTGGATCGCTTCCGTCAGTATCGGTCAGACGGGATCATACCGGAGCCTCGCCCCTTCATCCTGCTGGTCGTTGGCCGGTACACGCTTCACCCAGAACATTGGCAGCCGGAATTCCTGAAGTTGATGAACGCGCTTCACGCACCGGAGACGTCGATTCCAGACTGGGCCGTCTGCGGCTTCGGAACCGCCCAGATCGCCATTCTCACGGCAGCAGCAGCCCTTGGCGGTCATGTACGGGTAGGCTTTGAAAACGGGCTGCACCGGCCTGACGGCGTTCTTGCCAGAAACAATGCCGAACTGGCGCACCTCTGCAGGGCATCGCTGGAAAGCCTGAGCCTGGCCCCTATGAGCGCCGCCGGCGCGCGTACCCTGCTGCGGGTCTGACAAGGCTCCAGCACCTTGGAACGCCATATAGTCACGATTTGACCAGCCCCCGGACCGACGCTCAATCAATTTGACCAGGACGATTTTCGACGGCGGCAGTCCCAAAGGGATGGACTCAGTTGACGCGGATCGTAGCAGAAGAAAACTCTGGCACTTCTGGCATCCTTTCTCTCCGCTTCTGCAAACACAGCAGCCTGCTAGTCATTTAGGGGAACACCATAAAGTTCAAGACGATGATCCTTTAGGTCATACCCCAGACGCTCCGCGATCGCGCGCTTGAGCTCTTCAAGCCCCTCATTGTGGAACTCAATGATTTCTCCGGTTTCCAGATTGATCAGGTGGTCATGATGCTCCTTGTCAGCCTCCTCATACCGGGCCCGGCCATCGCCGAAGTCATGACGGTTGATCAGGTCAAGCTCTTCCAACAATTTAAGCGTGCGATAGATCGTGGCCATGGATATTGAGGAGTCACGCATGTGTGCCCGCTCCTGCAGGACCAATGCATCCGGATGGTCCTCCGCATCCTGAATTACCTCGACAATAATCCGCCGTGCGTCCGTCAAGCGGAGCCCTTTCGCATGGCACCGGTCTACCAGAGTCTTCATACCTGCAATTACCTTCTCATATCTGCCTAGCGGTGCGTTTTGCCAGCACGACGCCGCCTGACCGGACAAGAGCCGGACATCCGAATCCTAAACGCACCCGCGACGCATCGCCGCGACACATGCACAAAATCATATCTGCGAATGCTTCGCAATTGCAATCTTCAAAAGCGTGCGCTATGGAGGCGCCCATTAATTGCGAATGATTTGCATTCGCGTGTTTGAAAAGGGTCCTTCATGTTCAATCACCGCGCCGGAAGGCTGACACTTCAGGTAACCACGTCCGTTCTCGTTCTGTTGGCCGTACAGCAGAATGCTATCGCGCAGGAAAGCCTGCCACAGGGAGACGACGAGTTTCTGGGAACAATTCAACTTGGTCAAAGCAAGCGCGCGGTGAAGACCGATACAGCCGTGCCGGAAACGGAAATCGACCAGGAAGAGATCGACGACCGCCAGGCCGGCACAATCGCCGAGCTGATCGACTCAGTTCCCGGCGTGTCCCTGGTGAACGGCCAGACTCCGATCGGCTCGGGAATCAACATTCGCGGCTTCGGCGCAAACGGCACATACGGCACCGACCAGAAAGTCGCAGTGCAGGTGGATGGCGCCAGCGTTGGCTCTGAAGAACTCTATCGGATCGGAACGCAGCTTTTCACTGATCCGGCACTCTACAAGAGCGTTCAGGTGATCCGCGGGACAGTCGGCAGCTTTGAATACGGCTCCGGCATCATCGGCGGTGTCGTCCGCCTCGAAACGATCGATGCCTCAGACATGACCGGCGGCACACCGGGCTTCGCCTTCCGGCAGACGCTCGGCGGATCGACCAACATGGATGGCTTCAACTCATCCAGCACGCTCGCCGTGCAGGCCACCGAAAATCTGGAATTCCTTGCCAATTACTCCTGGCGCGAACAGCACGACCAGGAAGACGGCCAGGACAATGTCATCGAAAACAGCGCGTTCGAACTCCCGTCTTACCTGGTGAAAGCCCGCTACACCTTCGGCGATCACAGCATCACGGGCAGCTATACGAACACAGAAACCACCGAGCGCGACAAGCCCTATGACTCTTTCGGAACCAGTGGCGGTTCGTTCGGCAATGTTGACCGTGACACGACCTCGGAAACCTTCTCGGTCAAGTACAACTACAACCCGGTCGCAAACGACCTTGTGAACATCGATGCGATTTACTCCTACGCAAATCAGGAGATTGAACAGGAGTGTATTGCCGCTAGCGCCCCCTTCGGTTGTTTCGCGGTCGTAGAGGCGGACCAGCAATACGAAACCACGAAGCTGACCGTGAAGAACTCCGCATTCATCGAAATGGGCGCCATCACCCACGATCTGCGGACAGGCATCGAGTACATGCTGAAGGAACGTCTGGACGCAAGTTCGGCCCCCGGTGGTGAAGACAATCGCTACGCGCTCTTCGTGGTCGACCAGGTCGAATTCGGTCAGGGCTGGAGCTTCACACCT
The DNA here is from genome assembly GCF_963678875.1 of uncultured Hyphomonas sp. Lineage (NCBI taxonomy): Bacteria > Pseudomonadati > Pseudomonadota > Alphaproteobacteria > Hyphomonadales > Hyphomonadaceae > Hyphomonas > uncultured Hyphomonas sp. Next base: position 2,318,289 of record NZ_OY787456.1, read on the forward strand.
GCCCTGCGCTACGAGACCTCCGAGGTTGAAGGCACACTCGATAGCGGAAGCGATGTCAGCTACGACAACAGCGCGCTGATGGGCGGTGCATCCCTGCGCAAGGCCTTCGACAATGGTTTTGCTCTCTTCGGCAGCTATGCCTACACCGAAAGCCTGCCCATCATCGATGACCTCGAAAACGCCACCTACATGGAACAGCCGGAAATCGGCAAAACCTATGAATTCGGCGGGTCGTATGACCGCATCGGCATCTTCTCAGAAGGTGACTCGCTCGCCCTGAAGGCGAATTATTACCACACGGACCTTGAGGACAACACGTCTTACTCCGGCGTTGATTCTGTCGAGCTGCAGGGTCTGGAACTTGAAGGTTCCTATGCCCGCGCAGACGGCTACTATGCCGATGTCAACGCCCACATTGTCGATGGTGAAGAAACCAGTTCCAGCACCGGCGCCATCAGCGATTGGCGTAACCTGCCGGCGAGTTCGCTTCGCATGACGCTCGGCAAGCGGTTTGACCGCCTCGCTGATCTTTCCGGTGAGATTGTTGCGGTCGACGAAATTGACGTGAACGGAACGACTGACCCCGGCTTCGTCATCGCAAACCTTCGGGCAACCTTCTCTCCTCAGGAAGGCGTTCTGGACGGCATCGCATTCCGGTTCGGCGTCGAGAACCTGCTCGACAAGAACTACACGCCGAACCTGGCCACGCGCCCGGCGCCTGGACGGAACTTCAAGTTCACGGTGTCAAAAACCTTCTAAGGCCACGCCTTCCGGTTCGGACCGGTACCGGCCATCCGCCGGTGCCGGTTCCACCGGAATGACCGTCTGCAGACCGGAGCATGCAAATGTCCATTCTCGCCCCCGTGCAGCAATTCATCTCCCTTGGTGGACCGGTGCTGGTGATCCTCGCCGGCGTCTCGGTCGTCACATTGGCGATCGTGCTGTTGAAATTCTGGCAGTTCCGCGCCGAGGGCGTTGGCCGGCACAAGGAAATCCGCGAGGCACTGGCCCAATGGGATGCCGGACAGGCCGAGGCCGCCACCGGGCGCCTGAAACAATCGGCGAGTTATCTTGCCCGCGTCCTCCAGCTCGCTATCGAAGTGGAAGACCGGCCAGAAGGTGCCCGCCGCATGGAGGCGGAGGCCGAGGAAGCCTTCATGCCGCTGGAACGAGGTTTGCGCGTGCTCGACATTGTCGTTCAGCTCGCCCCCCTGCTCGGCCTTTTCGGCACAGTGCTGGGCATGATCGAGGCGTTCCAGTCGCTACAGGAAGCAGGCTCACAGGTCGATCCATCAGCGCTCGCTGGCGGAATCTGGGTGGCGCTCCTGACCACAGCGGCAGGCTTGGCCGTGGCAATGCCAACCTCCATGGCGCTGACCTGGTTCGAAAGCCGTATCAATGCCGACCGCACACTCGCAGAGACTGCCTTTGCCGTGTTCCTGACGCCGCTGAAGCCAGCCCCCGCCACAACCGCCAACTCGAATGTGCGGTATGGCACTTAAGCGCATCACTCGCCGCAGGACGCTGTCGATCACGTCGCTTATCGACGTGATCTTCCTTTTGCTGCTTTTCTTCATGCTGGCCTCAACCTTCTCGAAATTTTCGGAAATGGATATCGCCGCCGCCGGACCGGGAGACGAGGCCGACAGTGCAGCGTCCGTTGTCATCGAACTTGCCATTGATGCCCACCACATGCGCCTCGACGGCGCGGTCCTGCCCGCACATGGCTGGACGGCAGCGCTTCAGGCAAGGCTGACAGACGATACTGTCGTCGCGCTGAGTGTCGCACCAGAAATCAGGACCCAGCGAATGACGGACGTGCTGGCCGAGCTGAACCAGATACCCGGTCTCACAGTCTATTTGGTGGAGACACCATGAGACGCACCCGTTCACAGTCGGAGCGTGAGCCCACAACTGCGCTGATCAACATCGTATTCCTGATCCTCATCTTCTTCATGGTGACCGGATCACTGGCAGCGCCGCCGCTCGCGTCTCCGGATTATGTCGAGAGCGATGCGGGCGAGTGCTGCGTACCGCCTGATGCGCTTATCATTACCGCGAATGGAAAATTGTTTTTCCGCAACCAGCCCGTGCCGACCGTCGAAGCCTATCTTGAGCAGATCGGTGACGAAACCCCTGCCCGCCTCCTGCCGGACAAGGCACTTCCGGCGGCAGACCTGCTGCGCTTCGTCAGTCAGACGCAGGACGCCGGGGCGAACCACGTGATTCTCATGACGGAGACTTTGCCGCAATGAACCGTATTCTGATGATCCGGGTCGGAGTGGCCGCTGGCGCATCCATGGCTTTCCACCTTGCCGTTTTCGCCGCAGCAGGTTCCGGCAGCTCGTCCACGCAAATGCCTAGAAACAGCGCCGAAATCCGCATCGGCCATCCACCAGGCCATGGTCCTGCCACGAAAGCGGCTGGCAGCGAACCAGAGACGATGCCTGCCAGTATGCGCGCCCCGGATCCGGAACCACCTCAACCCGCCCCCACCCCGGCACCTCCCCCCCAGCCGGAACCACCTCCCCGGCCCGTCAAACCGAAGCCCTCCCCAATTGCGCAGGCTGAGCTTGCCCCCACCGACATAGCTGAGGTGCCGCCAGCCTCGCCACCAACGGCACCTGTTCCGAATACCGCCGTCCAGCCCGAGAACGACCAGACGGCGAATGAAAGCGCATATTCCGGGAGTGATCGCAGCCCAGTTGAGGGCACTGACGCCTCCTCTTCAGGCGGCGCCAGCAACAAATCCGCTTCGAATGAGGGGGCTTCCGGAACCACCGGAGAAGCCAGTGCCTCGACTGGCTCCGGCGCATCCGACGCCGGCGATGCAGCGTCCACGAATTATGCAGGTCTCGTAATGCTGCACCTTTCCAAAGTCCGCCGGCCGCGGGCATCCAGCCCCGGCTCCGCCTTTGTTTCCTTCACCATCGGGTTCCAGGGCCAGCTCGAAGAGCTCCGCATCGTGAAATCTTCACGCTCTGCCCGGTTTGACCGGGATGCGATGAAGGTCGTGCGCCGGGCGACGCCGTTCCCCGTCCCGCCACCCGGTGTCAACCGGTCCTTCTCGGTCGAAATCGAAGGCAGTTAGGGCGTCAGGAAAATAAAGATAACGGCGAACACGCCAAGCGTCGCGCCCATGATCTTCAAGCTGGTCGCCAGACGGAAACGCAGGGACAGGAACAGGATCAGGCCGGCTAGCGACATGGCGATGATCAGAATGGCCGTCACGTCGATCAACCGCTTCCAGACCGGTCCTGCATCCTTGCCCCGGTGCAGGTCGTGCAGAATAGAAGTCAGGTTTGCCCGGCTCACCTCCACCTCAGCCGAAGCGGCTTCGATGTCGACAACAATGTCCGTCGTACCTTTTACGCCAGCGAAGCGCAGATAAGCTTCGTCCTCAAACACTTCGCCATCCTGATAGGCGCCCTTGATCGGTGTCGTCGCACCGACCAGTTCAGCGAGCGCCTTTCCGGCGTCAGGCGAGTTGAGCGCTTGATCGAGATATTGCGGGTCGAGCTCAACCATGCTCTCTCCGCCGGAGACGCGCGCGGCGCCGAACCATTGAGGGTGGTTCAGGAGAAACCCTGTCAGCGCAAAGAAAATCAGCAAGATAAAAGCTGCCGCCGAAAGATACGCATGTAGCATCCGGCAGGTGCGATAGAACGCACCCTTGTTGAATTTGGGTCGCTTCAGCAGCCGGCTGCGGAGAGGCATGTTGAGGTCGGCCTTCATTTCGGTGTTCCGAAGCTGACGCGCACCGTACCGAGTTCGACACCCGCGGGGATGTCTTTTGTGAAACTCCCGTCCGCTAGCGGCAGGTCCAGGCTTTCGTGCTGGTGATCGCCATGTTCGCGGGCAGCTTCGATATGAAGGATGTAGTCACCGGGTGGCACAGGTTTGCCATCATCGTCCAGTCCGTCCCAGACCAGCGTATATTCGCCCGGCCGCCGGGTTGGACCGGACATGGCGTCCACGAGGCTTCCCGCTTTCCGGCCAAAGCGCCGGAACCAATAGTAGTTCTCTTCCATCCAGCGCGGCTCGTCACCGGCCAGCATCAGGATACGGATCAGGTTCCGGTCTGCATCGGCAATCCATACCGCGACGTAGGGGCGCTCATACTTCGCAACACTGAGGTCCGGAATTTCCAGATCGACGGTGAGTTGGTAGCCGCCGGGCCAGGCTGGCTCGGCACGGCCTGTCCCGGCGGCGGTGTCCGCATGTTCCAGCGCCGCCCAACCAGTTGAACTGTAGACCCGGCCATCATCGGCAGTCACGGACGCTTCGACGCCTTCCATTCCCTCGATCATGGAAATCGCGTCGCTTATATTCATCACCATCAGCGCCGTGGACAGTGCATCCGCCGTCATTGCATCTTCTGCGTAGACACTGGCTCGCAGTTTGCCTTCGGCGACCCAGCCATCAGCCGGCGTAATGATGTGCCCGAAATGTTTGCCGCCAATGACCCGGTCGCGCGGCCCGGTGCCACTGGTCGCGAGTGCCCCTGCAGCAAAGCTAAGCATTGGCCCATCAGAAGCACCGGATGCAGAGAAGCTGCTGATGCCTGTGCGCCATTCGCCGTCATGAGGGGCTACTCCCCAGACCTTTTGATCTCCACCGATGTTCAGCAACATCCCGTGTGCATCAGGTGCTGCCTTGCGTCCCGCCTCCAGCGCCTTGTCGATAATGTAGCCCTTGGCGATTGCGTCCGTTCGGAACACGACCGATTCGGGACGCGATACGGTGTCGGCCGCCTTGTTGAGCACAACATCCGCGCGCTTGGCCTGGCCGGAAACCAAGCGGAGGTTCGCCCGGTCCGGAACCGCATCATTCTCTTCCGCGGTTTTCCAAATCGAAACAACTTCCCCGATGCGGCAGCTTATCGCATCATTACTCTGCTCACGGAACGCCTCACAGGTGGAGAGCACCTGCATCAGATCCTCCGAGACCTTCGACTGGGGTTTGGTGTTCAGCCGTGAGATTTCGCTTGAGGCATCGTAATTGCTGAGCACATCATTCAGCCGGGCAATTTCCTCCAGCATGGCGGCCTCCACCCGGTTTGCAGCGGCCTCGCTTTCGGCCACGACGACAAGGTCGAAGGACGTGCCCAGCACGTGATCCCTGTGCCGGTTAAACGTCTTGGCTTCAGCAGCTGCAGTCAGAGTCGCGACACCTGACAGGACCACGGCGAGCAAGGCTTTCGGAAAGAGCATCTATTTAAAATTCCTACGTTTTTTGTCCGAGGCACCGTATCCGGCGTTTTGTGTTTGACATTCGGATCGGATTGTCGTTATTGCGAATAATTCTCAATCGCAATTTGTGCAAGCCACTTTCTGCGATCAAAATTCAATCGAAGGGGCTAGACCTTGAAATTCAGACTTTGCGTTGCAGCGCTCGTGGCGGCGATGGCCATCCCTGCCGCGTCCGCCCACACCTCCTACCTCCTGCCGACCGTATTCACGACCGCCAAGGGCAATTTCGTGACCCTGCAGGCTTCATTTACGGATGACTTCGCCACGCCGGAAATCGCAGTTGATTCGGACGATTATCATGTCGTCTCACCCGACGGATCTCGTGACGAGTACAAATCAATCACGCCGTTTCGCCAGGTCGTCATCCTGGAAAGTCCGCTTACCGAGGAAGGCACCTACCGGTTCACGACGGGCGCCCGCCTCGGACGTTCCAGCAAGGTCGTCCTTGTGGATGGTGAATGGAAGCCACTGTTCGAACCAGGCGCGGAAGTCCCCGAAAACGCGACGAAAGTCATCACCAGCCAGACCGAAACTGTTGCGGATGTCTACGTCACCAAAGGGCCTTCGACGCGGGCCTCCGTCGACACAACAATCGGACGGCTGGCCATCCGCCCGGACACCCATCCAAATGAAATATATCTCGACGAAGGTTTCTCTCTCGACGTGACATTCGACGGCGCTCCGCTCGTGGATCAGACGCTCACACTCTCCCGCAATGGAGGCGACTATGAAGCCCCGAAATTCGAGCAAGAGCTTCAAACGGACGCCGCAGGTCATCTCAACATCAGTTTCGACAAGCCCGGAATCTACCTGATCATGACGCGTCACCGCGCCGAAGCGCCTGCTGGCGCGGAGACCGATGAACGCAGCTACACCACATCCCTTACTTTTGAAGTCCTGCGCTAACAGCGCCAACAAACCCAGGAAAGACCATGAAACCTGCCCTTCTCTCCCTCCCGCTCGCTGCTGCCGCCATGCTGCTGACAGCTTGTGAAACCGTTGCGGCGGACACTGCAGATATTGCCCCGGCTGTCTCTGCCGAGGCAGATGCCCCGCCGACGCCTCGCCGCGCTACTGCGGGGCACAGCAAACGTGCCTTTGTTGAAACCTATGACATTGATGGGGACGGTAACGTCACCCTCGCCGAATTCACCGCAGAGCGCGAAAAAGGTTACCATGTCCGCGACGCCGATGGTGACGGCACAGTGCACGAGGAAGAGTATGTCTCCGAATACGAAGGCCGCCTCGTGAAAGAACTGAAAGAGCGCCACGACATGCAGATCAAGCAGGCCTATGTGCGTTTCGACGTGTTGGACACCGACGATGATGCCACCATTACGCTTTCTGAGTTTAACGCCTCAGGCGACCGGATGTTCTCAGATCTCGACACCAATGGTGATGGGACCGTCAATGAGGCAGATACCGCGGATGCCTACTGACGTCTCGTAACAACACTTTTTCAGCTGAAGTCACTTGTCCGGCAATTTGCCGGACAAGTGACCGCCGGTCCTTTTGAAGCTCGGCTCCGGCATCCATTTTACGAGACACGCAGGATTGCTGTCGTAATGCAGCAACCAGTCAATTTGCGTACGCTCAACGAAGCCATCGCCTTCAAATGACATGGCGCAAAGTTTGGCGGTCCAGACTTCCAAGCATACAGCATTACACCTCGCCAGATTTACAGCTTCACCAGTTCGATATGCCCCCTGCGTGCAGAGCTGTACCATCCGCATTCAGTTCGCCGACGCACTACCTTCTTCTAGTCGATAAAACGAATTAGGAGACCTCCACGGCGTTTTCTGGAACTCGAAGAACATCCAGCCACACACCGTACACCTCGTTTCCTGGAGCCATAATTCCAATTCCGGATGAGCTCACAGAAGAGCTTGGATAGGCTAGCGCTCCCATCGTGAGACAGTAGACCACTGGCGCAACAAATGTACCCTTGAAGCACCTCAGGAAAACCGTGAGCAACGGTCTTGGTTCGCAAGACCTCCTAAGAGTCGAGAACCTGCCTTGATGAGCAGGCCGTCGGGAGACGCACGCATTTCGACATTACACTTGCGTTGAGATCGGTGTTGAAAAGCCGATTTACCCAATGTCGTGATGCGTTGATTTTCTGGGGAGAAATCGGTGGCAGTCCCTAGGGGAATCGAACCCCTCTTTCCAGGTTGAAAACCTGGCGTCCTAACCGATAGACGAAGGGACCGCACCGGTTCGAAGAAGAGGCCGTATAGCGAGGGACGGCGGCTTACGCAAGCCATGTTGGTGAGGGTTGCTGCACTTAATTTCAGGCACTGGCCGCATCCATCACGTCCAGCTGCACACGGCGCCTGCCATTCCACTCATCCGCCTTGAGGCGGCCGGCTAGATGCACGCGGTTTCCAGGCATCAGCGCCTCGCCCAGAGGTGCGCCGACTGCGCGCCAGGCGATGCAATCGAGACGGCCGGAAGCGTCCTCTGCGGTGAACTTCCAGTGATTGGCGCCGACCTGCCGGGCATAGGAAACCTGCACCGATTGAAGCGCAAATACCGGTTCCGGCGAACCTGCCCCAAAGGGGCCGATCTCCGCCACACGGTCTACCAGTTCCGGTGAAGCTGCGCCCGGCGCCAGCACCGCATCGATAGGCAATTCCAGCGCGGCAGCGCGCTCTGCGGTGAACTGCGCCATATGGGCAACCATCCACGCATCGAAGGCCTCCAATTGCTCCGGTTCAAGGCTGAGCCCGCCTGCCATGGCATGCCCGCCACCAGAGAGGATCACGCCCTCACGCGCGGCAGCCGCGATCGCGTCACCGATGTTCACGCCCGTCACGGAGCGGCCAGATCCCTTGGCGACGGGGCCGAGCCCCTTGCCCCATCCGATCACAATGCTGGGCAGGTGGAACCGGTCTTTCAGGCGGCCCGCAACGATGCCGATCACGCCCGGATGCCAGCCCTCTCCCGCTGCGATCAGGATGCCGCGCTCCGGGGTCTTCTCCAGCGCCTTCTCGGCTTGCAGGACGGCCTGATCGAGAATGGCGGCTTCCACCGCCTTACGCTCTTCATTGAGGCCATGCAGCTGTTCAGCCAGCGCGATGGCCTCAGCGCGGTCGTCAGTGGCGAGAAGCTTGGCAGCCAGCCATGGGTCGCCCACACGCCCACCGGCGTTCAGGCGCGGCCCCAGCATGAATGTCGCGTGGTAGACGGTCTCGACCTTCTGGATGCCCGAAACTTCTGCCAGCGCCCGCAGGCCCTCATTCTGGCCGCGTGACAGCATGGTCAGCCCCTGACGCACAAAGGCGCGGTTCACGCCGTGGAGCGGAGCCATGTCGCACAATGTGCCAAGCGCGGCGAGATCCAGCTGGGCCATGATGTCGGGCAGCCCATCCGGTGGCGCGATGCCCCGCTCCCGCGCGAGGCGGTTCAGGGCGGCGACAAAAACAAAGACCACACCCGCAGCGGCAAGATGCCCCTGCCCGGATGTGTCGTCGGGCCGGTTCGGGTTGACCAGAGCCAATGCAGGCGGATTGTGCCCGGACATCAGGTGGTGGTCGATCACCACCACTTCCAGACCGATCCGCTCAGCTTCTTCCAGAGCACCGACCGCCGCCGCGCCGCAATCAACCGTGATGACCAGATCCGATCCGGTCTCCTTCAGGTGCCGGAACGCCTCTGGTGAGGGGCCGTAGCCTTCTTCCAGCCGGTCCGGCACGTAGAGCCCCAGCTCCTGCCCCCAGGCACGGAAATAGCGCGCCAGGATCGCAGAACTTGTCCCGCCGTCCACATCATAGTCAGCGAAGACCGTGACGCGTTTCTTTTCGAGGATCGCGTCGAGAACGACCTCGGCGGCCCTGTCCATGTCGGCAAAGCTGGACGGGTTGGGGAAAGTCTCACGTAAAGTCGGCGCGAGGTAAGCGCCGGCCCCTTCGGGATCGACGCCGCGCTCGGCCAGCAGGCGCGCCAGAAGATCCGAGCCGCCCACAGCTGGCGCGAGTCGGCGCACAAGCGACTCATCGGCATCCGCAAGCGTCCAGAACCGGCCCGTTGCAGAGCGGTCCACCGCAAACAAGCGGCCATTGTCGGTTTTTCGGGCGGTAGCTGTCATGAGGCTTCCGGGAATCAGAATTCCCGGAAGCCTATCACAGGGATGGGGCGAATGCCCCCGGGCTTATGCCTTCCGGTTGGACCGGATGTAGCGGACCATGCCGTCGGTGGACGTCATCACCAGCGTGTGGGTGTGCACGCCGCCGTCACGATGCTGCACGCCGCTCAGCATGGAGCCCTGAGTCACGCCCGTGGCGCAGAAAACGGTGTCGGACGATGCCAACTCGTTCAGCGCATAGGTACGGCCGAGGTCGGTGATCCCGACGCGGGCGGCGCGCTTCTTTTCATCATCATTGCGGAAGACGAGACGGCCGAACATCTGGCCGCCGACGCATTTCAAGGCTGCTGCCGCGAGCACGCCTTCCGGTGCACCGCCGGAGCCCATGTACAGGTCGATGCCGGTGTGCGGGTTCGTCGTTGCGATCACGCCGGCAACATCACCATCGGTGATGAGGGCCACGCGGGCGCCGACGGAGCGCAGGCTCTCGATGATCTCTTCGTGACGCGGGCGGTCGAGGACGCAAGCGGTCATGTCGCTCACGTCGACGCCTTTGTGCTTGGCGAGCGCCGTGATGTTCTCTGCCGGGCTGGCATCGAGGCTGATGATGCCTTCCGGATACCCCGGACCAATGGCGATCTTGTCCATATAGGTGTCTGGCGCGTGCAGCAGGCCGCCCTTCGGCGCGATCGCCAGCACAGCGAGCGCGTTGGCCATGGCCTTGGCGGTCAGCGTGGTGCCTTCCAGCGGGTCGAGGGCGATATCGATCTCCGGACCGTTTCCTGTGCCGACTTCCTCACCGATATAGAGCATCGGGGCTTCGTCGCGCTCGCCTTCGCCGATCACGACGCGGCCTTTGAAATCGACCCGGTTGAATGCCGTACGCATGGCATCGACGGCGGCCGCATCGGCCTTTTTCTCGTCGCCACGACCGACCAGTTTTGACGCAGCGATGGCTGCTTCTTCGGTCACGCGAACCATGGCATCCGCCAGGCTAGGCGTCAGAACGCTGTTTTCCATAATTTTTTTGTCTCCGAACGCGGGATTTTTGTCTCTTACGCCTAGACGGTAAGCAATTAGCTTGCCGCTTCGATACGAATTAGCCGTGGCGCGTCAATCGGCTTTGCAATTTTTTCCAACCGCTCCAGCGCGGCCTGCATGTTTGCACGCGGGCAGCGATGGGTCACGATGACCACTGGTGCGGCACCGGATTCCTCACCCGATTCCTGCAGCAGCTTGTCTACCGAAACGCCCTCTTTGGCGAGCGCTTCTGTGAGGGCAGCCAGGGCACCCGGCTGGTCCGGCAGGTACACGCGCAGGAAGAAAGGCGCGACTTCGGTCGGCGCCCCCTGCACGAACGGCCGGCCAGTATGGTGCGCAGCGCGGCCAAAGGCTGGGCGGATTGCCGGGCGGAACATCTTTGCGACGTCGCCCATGACGGCACTTGCAGTCGGGCCTGCGCCAGCACCGGGGCCTGTCAGCGTGATCGCGCCAACCGGGTCACCCTCAATGCGGACAGTGTTCAGGCTGCCATTGACGCGTGCCAACGGATGGGTGGCGGGCAGGACGAGCGGTTCGACGCGGCAAACAACGCCCTCATCCGTCAGGAGGCCTTCGGCGATCAGTTTGATGCGATAGCCAAGACGGTCGGCCAGACGCAGGTCCAGCAGGCTGACCTTGTCGATGCCCGAGACGCTGACCTTCGAGAAATCGAGGTCTGCCGAAAAGGCGATTGCAGACAGAATCGCTGCTTTGTGCGCGGCATCCATGCCCGACACGTCCAGCGTCGGATCCGCTTCCGCATAGCCAAGGCGCTGGGCCTCGGCGAGCACATCATCATACTCGCGGCCCTGCTCCAGCATGACCGTCGTGAGATAGTTGCACGTGCCGTTCAGGATGCCCGTGATGCGCTTGATCTCGGTGCCGGCGAGGCTGTCACGCAGCACGCGCACGACCGGGATTCCGCCAGCCACTGCGGCTTCGAACAGCAGGTCCACCTGCTTTTCTTCGGCGAGGCGGGCCAGAGCCATGCCATGCTTGGCAATCAGCGCCTTGTTCGCCGTCACAACGTGCTTGCCAGCCTTCAGCGCGGTTTCGACAGCGAATTTGGCAGGACCATCGGACCCGCCCATAAGCTCCACGAATACGTCCACGTCCGGATCTTCGGCCAGCGTCGCGGCGTCGTCGAACCAACGGTATGGGCTGATATCGACTGGACGGTTACGCGACTGGCTGCGTGCGCTGACGCCGGTAATTTGAACTTCGCCTGGCAGGCGAAGATTCTGCTGGCGTTCAACCAGTTCAATCAGGCCGCAGCCGACATGGCCAAGCCCGGCGATCCCTATCTTCAAAGGTGCCAAAAGGGCCCCCTGTTTGTTGCTGAATGTCCCGGCAGGTGCCTAGCTGGTTTGGCGGCCGGGGGAAAGGGGGCGACCGCCCAAACTGGTGGCATTGCAGCGGATGGAAACCCCGTGCTTAATGCGCGGACAAGAAACTGATGAGGGAGGGCGAATCCATGCCAATCAATCAAGATGCCGTCGGATCGAAGGGCACACCGAGAACCTGGGCATGGGATTCACGGGACGCCCTGCTCTATGCGCTGGGCGTCGGCGCCGGGATGGAAGACCCCGTCGGGGCCGAACTGGAATTCACGACCGAAAACACGATGGGCGTTGACCAGCAAGTGCTGCCCACATTCGGCGTGCTGGCGGGTTTCAATGCCAGAGGCGGAAAAAGCGCCATGTCCAATGCCGGGACCTATGACCCCCGCATGCTGGTCCATGGCGAACAGGGCATCCGCCTGCACCGTACCATTCCGGTTGAAGGCGAGATATCCATCGTCGATGAAATCACCGGCATTTACGACAAAGGCAAAGGCGCCGTCGTCGCGACCAAAGCCGTGGCGACGCTGACGGCGGACGGCAAACCGCTCTTCGAACTCACCTCATCTGTGTTCATTGTCGGTGAAGGCGGTTTTGGAGGCGACAAGGGCCCGTCCGGCCAGACGAATGTCGCACCGGAACGGGCGCCGGATCACGAGGTGACCTACCAGACCCGGTCGGACCAGGCCCTGCTCTATCGCCTGAGCGGCGATCGCAATCCCCTGCATTCCGACAAGAAATTCTCTGATGTCGGTGGCTTCCCGAAACCGATCCTGCACGGCCTGTGCACCTACGGCTTCACGGGCCGCGCCCTGCTCGCCTCGCTCTGCGGAAACGCTCCGGCGCGGTTCACGGCGATGGACGGACGCTTCTCTTCCCCGGTCCTGCCGGGCGAAGCGCTGACCACAAAGATCTGGACCGGAGAAGGCGATAACGGCACGGCCATCTTCCAGACCGTCGGCGGAGATGGCCGTGTCGTCATCAACAATGGAGGCTTCAGTTACGCCTGATGGCGGCGGCTATTCCGCCGCCGCGGCTGCAGGCTTGATTTCCTTCACGCCGCGCTTCTCCAGGAATTTCCGGATGTTGCGCGCGGCCTGACGGATGCGCTGCTCATTTTCCACAAGCGCGATGCGGACATGGCCGTCGCCATGTTCGCCAAAGCCGGAGCCGGGCGCGACCGCGACATGCGCCTCGTTGATCAGCTGCAGGGCGAATTCGAGACTGCCTAGGTGCTTCAGCTGTTCGGGGATCGGGGCCCAGGCGAACATCGACGCAGCCGGGCTCGGCACGGGCCATCCGGCGCGTGTGAAGCTTTCCACCAGCACATCGCGGCGTGACTTGTAGATGGCGCGGGTCTCTTCCACGCAGTCCTGCGGACCGTCGAGCGCGGCGACGGCGGCAACCTGGATCGGCGTATAGGCACCGTAATCCAGATAGGACTTCACGCGGGCAAGTGCGGCGATCAGCTTTTCATTGCCCGCCACGAAGCCCATGCGCCAGCCGGCCATGGAGTAGGTCTTCGACATGGTGGTGAACTCGACCGCGATGTCCTTTGCCCCATCGACCTGCAGGATCGAAGGCGTCGGCTCGTCGAAATATATCTCGTTATAGGCAAGGTCCGACAGCACCCACAGCTCGTGCTTTTTCGCGAACTTGATGGCGTCCTTGTAGAAGTCCAGATCGCACACGGCGGCCGTCGGGTTGGACGGATAGCAGAGCACCATCGCGGTCGGCGGCGGCACGGAATAGTGCACGGCCTTGCCGAGGTTCGACAGGTATTGTTCCGGCGTCTGGGCCGGTACGCCGCGGATCGAGGCACCGGCAATGATGAAGCCGAAATGGTGCAGCGGGTAAGACGGGTCCGGCGCCAGGATTACATCGCCCGGTGCCGAAATGGCCTGAGCAAGGTTGGCGAAGCCTTCCTTGGAGCCGAGAGTGACGATCACCTCCCGGTCCTTGTCCAGCTTCACATCGAAGCGGCGTTTGTAATAGTCGGTCAGCGCGCGGCGCAGGCCGGGAATACCGCGCGAAGCGGAATAGCCGTTAACGTCCGGCCGGCGGGCCGTTTCGCACAGCTTGTCGACGATATGCTTGGGTGTGGGCAGGTCCGGATTGCCCATGCCGAGATCGATAATGTCCGCCCCGTCTGCGCGAAGGGCCGCCTTGGTGCGGTTCACCTGCTCGAAAACATAAGGGGGAAGTCGGCGGATCTTGTGAAAGTCGGTATTCATTTGCGTTTGACCTTGAGGCCTTCAGTAACTCTGGGAACGTTAAACGCAGCTTCGATCTCGGCGATCTCTTTCTGCGTCAGGAAATCGGGATCAGCGGGCAGACCCGCGAATTCCGCTTCTACCCGCTTCAGCAGCACGGCCATCTGGCCGGCAACATCCACGGGTGGCTCCGCTCGTTCATTAGAGTCAAAATAGGCCTGCAATATGTCCACACGGGCGGCTGAGTCAGGCAATGTCTTGCCTGGAAGCTGGTCGACAGGGATTTCCTGAACCTCGGCCAGTTTCGGATAGCCTTCCCCACGGATTTCCTTGCGGCGGGCATCATACCAGTCGGGTGCCTGATTAACTGCCTCGCGAACCCGCGAAAAAGAGTTCGTGCAACCCGCAATGAGCAGCACAGATACGCTTAAAAGGGGAATCGCCGTGTTTTTCATACTGGGAGTCACTAAATCACAAATATTCAGGCGCATAGTAAAGGACAGCTAAAACAGGCATAATTTGTACGAATGAGTGGCAGCGAGCGAATCAAGGACACCCCCGCCCCCCTGGCTGAGCTGATGATGAGCCAGGACCCCGCGCGTATGCAGATGCTCATGACGACGCTCGCGCTGGCGAATGTCGAGTCCCAGGGCCTGCTGGCTGACATCATGATGGGGTCCGGCCCGCTGGGCACCGTCTCCCAGGGCGACCCGATGAATGTCGGCGAAGCGTTCCGCGCCGTAGGCTGGAGTTTCGCCACCAATCCGGCCGCCATGTTCAATGCGAACCTGGAACTGATGACCAGTTGGATGAAGCTGATGCAGGAAATGTCGCTGGAAGCGATTTCCGGCAAACCCGAAAAAGACAAGGACAAGCGCTTCTCCGACCCTGAATGGGCTTCCAATCCGGGCTTCCGCTTCATTCGCAAGGCCTATGAAGTGAACGCCAACTGGATGAACAGCCTGGCCGACGAGGCGCCCGGCATTCCGGAAAACCTGCAGCTGCGCGCGAAATTCTTCACCCAGCTGCTGACCGACACGCTGTCGCCGACAAACTATCTTGGCTCCAACCCGACAGCCCTGCGCGCCTTCTTCGAGACCGGCGGCCAGAGCGTACTGGAAGGCCTCCGCCTCGCCCGCGCCGACGTTAAGAAAGGCGGCGGCAAGCTCTATATCAGCCAGACCGATGAAACGCCCTTCAAGCTGGGTGAGAACATCGCGACCGCTCCGGGACAGGTCGTGTTCCGCAATGATCTGATCGAACTGATCCACTATGCACCGACGCAGGAAAAGACCTATTCCCGCCCGCTGCTGATCTTCCCGCCGTGGATCAACAAGTTTTACATCCTGGACCTTCAGGAAAAGAACTCGATGATCCGCTGGCTGGTCGACAAGGGCGTGCCGGTGTTTGTGGTGTCGTGGCGTTCGGCGGACGAGATCACGCAGGACTACACCTGGGACGACTATGTCCAGAAGGGCGCCTATGCCGCTGTCGAGGCGACGATGCAGGCATCCGGCGCAACCGGCGTCAACACGGTCGGCTACTGCATCGGCGGAACGATGCTCTCGTCAGCTCTGGGGCACATGGCCAAGACCGGCTATGACAAGATCAAATCGGCCACCTTCTTCGCCTCGCAATCCGATTTCGAACTGGCCGGCGACCTGAAAGTGTTCACCGACGGACCGGGACAGAAATACATCGGCGGCATCATCGAAGAGAATGGCGGCGTGATGCCCGGCTCGATGATGTACGAGACCTTCAACTGGCTGCGGCCGATCGATCTGGTCTGGCGCTACGTCATCGACGAATACATGCTGGGCAAATCGCCCCGCCCGTTCGACCTGCTCTACTGGAACGCCGATCAGACGAACATTCCGGGCAAGGTGCACCAGCGCTACCTGAAGGATTGCTACGCGGAAAACCGCCTCTCGACCGGCGGCTTCGAAGTGCTGGGCGAAACCGTGGACCTGAAGCAGGTGAAGATCCCGGTGATGGTGCAGGCGAGCAAGGACGACCATATCTGTCCGTTCGAGAGCGTGTATCGTACCGCCCTCGTCTTTGGCGGAGACACGCAATTCGTTCTGTCAGGGTCCGGACATATTGCCGGCGTGGTGAACCATCCGGACGCGAAAAAATACCAGCACTGGCTGAACCCGGACCTGACCGAAACCGGCGGCGAATGGCTGGAGAATGCGGAAGAAGTCCCCGGCTCCTGGTGGCCGACCTGGTGGGACTGGCTGCGCCCGAAATCCGGCCGCAAGGTCGAGGCAAAGCAGCCGAAGGACATGGGCCTCGGCGCTGCACCCGGCAATTATGCAAAAGTGCGCCTGGCCGACATCAAGCTGCCGCTTTAGGCCTCCAGACCCGCTCCCTCATCGAGGCCCAGCGCAATGTTGAGGTTTTGCACAGCCGCCCCTGAAGCGCCTTTGCCGAGATTGTCCAGGCGGGCAACAAGGCGCACTTCGTCATCCGATCCGAACACAAACAATTCCAGCCGGTTGGTCCCGTTGCAGGCTTCCGGTTCAAGGCCTGTGATCGTGTTGCAATCCGCGACGGACGCGACCTTTACAAAGGTTTCGCCGTCATAGGCTTTGGCCAATGCGCCGTGGATATCCGCCCGCGTCGGCTTGGCTGGCAGTGCCCACAAAGGCAGCGCGATCTCGACCAGCATGCCTTGCGCAAAACGCCCGACCGACGGCATGAACATCGGCGGATGCTCTAGTCGGCCATAGCGTTTCATTTCAGGCACATGCTTGTGCTTCTGGGTCAGGCCGTAGATCCGGTGATTGTCTGCGGTGCCGCCTTCCTCGAACTCGGCAATCATCGCCTTGCCACCGCCGGAATAGCCCGACACGGCATTGACGGCGACCGGCCAGGTCGAAGGCAGCAGCCCGGCCGATGTGAGCGGACGGACGAGCGCGATCATGCCCGTCGGGTAACACCCCGGATTGGAAACCCGCCGCGACGCCCGGAGGGATGCGCGCTGGGTCTTGTCCATTTCAGGAAAGCCATACGTCCAGCCGGCCACTGTGCGGTGGGCGGTGGAAGCGTCGATGATCACCGTGTTCTGGCTGGTAACCAGCGACACCCCCAGGCGAGCGGCATCGTCCGGCAGGCACATGATCACGGCATCGGCCATGTTCATGAGGCGCGCGCGCTCATCATGATCCTTGCGCTTGTCCGGATCGATCGAGATCACCTCAAGATCCGTCCGATTCCGCAGCCGATCAGCGATCTGAAGCCCGGTCGTACCGGCTTCGCCATCAATGAAAACTTTGGGCAGCATTGCGTTCTCGTCCCTATGCAAACGCAAAACAAAAGCAAAGCGGGCGCTCCGTCACCGAAGCGCCCGCCCGAAAAGAATAAACCGGATGCGGCTTAGCGCTTCGAGAACTGGAAGCTGCGGCGGGCTTTCGCCTTACCGTACTTCTTACGCTCGACGACACGCGGGTCGCGGGTCATGAAGCCGAACGGCTTGAGCACGCGGCGCAGACCCGGCTCGTAAGCGACGAGGGCGCGCGAAATGCCGTGGCGCACAGCGCCGGCCTGGCCCATGAGGCCGGAGCCTTTCACGGTCGCGATCACGTCAAACTCGGTCTCGCGGCCAGCTTCGATCAGCGGCTGGGCAATCACCATGCGCAGCACGGGGCGCGCAAAGTATTGTTCCTGGTCACGGCCATTGATCGTGATCTTGCCGGAGCCCGGCTTGATCCAGACGCGGGCGACGGCTTCCTTGCGGCGGCCGGTGCCGTAAGCACGGCCCTGAGCGTCGATTTTCGGTTCAGCGAGGGTCTCCGGAGCGGCAGTGACGGTTTCGTCACCGGTCATGGTGCCGAGGTCCTGGAGGGAGTTTGCAGTGTCGGTCATAATGATCAGGCCGTTTTGACGTTTTTACGGTTCATCGACGCGAAGTCGACGCTTTCGGGGCTCTGGGCCGTGTGCGGGTGCTCAGCACCGGCATAGACGCGCAGTTTCGAGAACTGCTTGCGCGCCAGCGGGCTTTCTTTCGGCAGCATGCGCTTGACGGCCAGTTCGATGGCGCGCTCCGGGAAGCGGCCGGAAAGGATCTTGCCGGCGGTGGTCGACTTGATGCCGCCCGGGTGGCCGGTGTGGCGGTAGTAGACTTTGTCGGTCAGCTTGTTGCCGGTAAACTTTGCTTTTTCCGCGTTGATCACGATGACATGGTCACCGGTATCGATGTGCGGAGTAAAGTCAGGGCGGTGCTTGCCGCGCAGGCGCTTGGCGACGTAAGAAGCAAGACGTCCGACAACGACATCAGTCGCGTCGATCACGACCCACTTATTCTCGACGTCCACAGGTGCGTTATAGGTTTTCATCGCTCTACTCAGAGCCTCTCGCTTTCGGAGTTCATGGAATGGAATTCAAGCGCTGGCGTTTAAGCGCCACATCCACCGTTGTCAACGCAGGGCTTGGACTTGCCCTGCTTTTTGCCACGGCGGCCTGCAGCAAGCCGGAACAAGCGCCGGAATCCCCCCCGGAATCCTCTGCAATCACTGCAGATGTGGTGCTTCCGGCCGTCTGGTCGACCCGTACACTCGAATCATCGGTCTCTTCAATCGCCCTTTCAGGCGGTTCCCGGGGCATTCTGGCGGTCGCTTATGAGACTGGCGGACTGCAATTTTTCGACATGGAAGCCGAACGGATCGGCGAGCCCACCAATTTCCGCGTCAAAGCGCTCGCGGGTGGCCAGTCCGCCAATATCGCTGACAGCACATTGACCGTTTTCCCCGGTATCGACCGCGAAGGTGAGGTCAAGGCCTATGTGTTCGGCGACGGCCTGATCGCCCCGGCCCAGGTGGACCTTTCGGTCGATGGCGAGACCCTGGTGGAAGGCATCTGCTCCGGCCCGGCGGGCACCGAGGGCATCATGCGCCTCGCCTTCTGGACCCTTGGCAACAATCGCGTGCTGCAGGCCGGCATTGTAAAGGAAAGCGGTGGCGAACTGAACTGGGAGCGCGGCGACTCCACTTTCACCGATTTCCCGATCCAGTCCTGCGCCTATACGACTGACACGCTGGTGGCCTCCCCGCGCGCCCAGGCGGCTGCGCCGCTGATCCGCGGCGATGTCTCTGCGCTCCTCTCTCTGGAGCCGGATTCGGGCCTGAAAATCTCCACTGATCTCGGCATGACGACGACGGATGTGAACATCCGCAACGGTCTCAGTGTCTTCGCGCCGGACAAGCCCGTCGCCATGGCGGCCATGGGAACCATGATGTCGGGCGGCTATCCGGGCGGCGTGATCGCGCTGGCCGGAGAGGTGGAACCGGGCAAGAGCCAGGTCGTCTTCGTCGACCCGAGCCCGATCACCCTGCCGAACGCGCAGACCGGATCGAACTGAACTAAGCCGACGCGACAGGGCGCGCCGTCAGCCATGCCAGGCGGACGGCCGCCAGCGTCACCACAACGCCGATGCCCTGATGCAGCAGCGCAAGGTTCATCGGCGCGGCGTGCAGCAGCGTGAATATGCCCCAGACGGCCTGCAGGCTG
Organism: uncultured Hyphomonas sp.; assembly: GCF_963678875.1. NCBI lineage: Bacteria > Pseudomonadati > Pseudomonadota > Alphaproteobacteria > Hyphomonadales > Hyphomonadaceae > Hyphomonas > uncultured Hyphomonas sp. Next base: position 2,337,727 of record NZ_OY787456.1, read on the forward strand.
ACAAGTCCCGCAAGAACGATGAAGCTGCGCCCGTACGCGGTTTTCCGGTACATGAAGGCCGCAACGAGGCTGGCCGCCCAGATCGCATAAGCGAGGATACGGTGATTGAACTGGGTCGCCGCGCGTCCTTCAAACAGGCTGCGGAGCCCAAGGTCACCCTCCAGATAGTGTGACGGGACGAGTTCTCCCGCCATCAGCGGCCAGTCATTATAACTGCGGCCGGCGTCGAGGCCGGCGACCAGGGCCCCGGCGGCCATCTGAACGAAGATCGCCACCAACAGGACTTTCGCCGTCAAACGCATGGCACCGGAGACCGCGTGCCTCTCCCGCTGGCCGAGGTCCAGCCACAGCCAGGCGACAATCGCGATGATCAGCAGCGCCAACATGAAGTGCGTCATCAACCGGTAAGGCGCGACGTCCACCCGGGTCGTTTCCCCGATGCCACTCGACACCATCCACCAGCCGATCGCGCCCTGCAGGCCGCCCAGCGCGACAAGGCCCAGCAGTTTCCACAGGAGCGGACGGGTCAGCCACTTCCGGATGGCAAACAATGCTATGCCCAGCACCGCAACGAGGCCGATCATCCGGCCGAAGAATCGGTGCCCCCACTCCCACCAATAGATGTGCTGGAACTCCGACATCGACATGCCATGATTGATGTAGCGGTATTCTGCCGTTTCCCTGTACTTCGCGAAGGCCTCGTTCCAGGCCTCTGCCGAGAGCGGCGGGAGCGCCCCTTTGATCGGGTCCCATTCCGTGATCGACAGGCCGGAATCGGTCAGGCGCGTCGCGCCGCCAATCAGGATCATCGCATAGACCATCAGGCCGACCAGAATCAGCCAGCGGCGGATCCAGATGGCTGCAGCGGGGGGGATTGTGGTTTCGCTCATGCGCTTTAATTGACGTGAGGTCGCCGCGCGGCAAGGGTCTGCGGGGTCGCATCTGCACAAAGGACTGCATTCATGCGCAAGCCCGTCACTGCTCTGATCCTGCTGGTCTACCTGTTTGTTTACATCGTGCTGGCTGCCACGATCGGCGGCATGACCTCGGCGTGGCCGCGCTGGGCGGAGCTGGTTTTCTACATTGTCGCCGGCATCGCGTGGATTTTCCCGCTGCGGCCCCTGTTCGCGTGGATGAATCGCGGCACGCCTCCGCCGGAAGACGAGTAGGACGCGACTCTTGTCGCTGCGCCTGTGACGAAAGCTTCATTCTGTCCGAATTGACGACCGGGTTGCCGCATGCATGCTGCGGTGCACAATCCATCATGCAAATGCTGCCCTGACGCCCGTAAGGCCTTAAAACCGTTGGAGTTCCAACAGGCAGGTTAAGCAAAGACGCACATTTGCCTGATAGGGTTGCGTCTAACTGGCCACCACATGGCCCCGGAGCAGAAGCCCGATGTCCAAGCCCCCACGCAACAAGAGTGGCGCCTACGCCGCCCCTGATCCGCTGCCTTCTGATCCCGATGCAGCACGCCAGGCTGCATTCGAGGCCATGGACCGGATGCGGGACATGCTGATCAGCCGCTTTTCCAGCGGCGTGTCCCCGGCCTCCCTCGCGCTCGCTTACATGGACTGGGCGCTCCACCTGCAGTCTGCACCGGGAAAGCAGCTGGAAATGGTCCAGAAGGCCTTCCGCAAAAGCAGCCGCCTGTCGGCCTATCTGCTCTCCACAATGGGGCAGGAAGAGGCCGATTGCTGCATCGAGCCCCTGCCCGGCGACAACCGCTTCCGGAATCCGGCCTGGCGCCAGCAGCCTTTCGGCATCTGGTCGCAGTCCTTCCTGCTGACGCAGCAATGGTGGCACAACGTCACCCATGATGTGCCGGGCGTTAGCCCGCACCATGAAGAGGTCGTCTCTTTCGTCGCACGCCAGCTGCTGGACGTCTTCTCGCCCTCCAACAACCCGTTCACCAATCCGGAAGTTCTGGCGCGGACGCGGGAGACGGGCGGGCAGAACTTCGTCGCCGGGTTCAACAACTGGCGCGAAGACATGCGCCGCCAGATCCAGGGCAAGCCGCCGGCCGGCACCGAAGACTTCATCCCGGGCGAGGATGTCGCCGTCACCCCCGGAAAGGTCGTCTTCCGCAATCACCTGATCGAACTGATCCAGTACGCGCCCGCGACCAGCGAGGTTCATCCCGAACCGGTCCTGATCGTGCCGGCCTGGATCATGAAATACTATATTCTCGACCTGTCGCCGCACAATTCGATGGTCAAATACCTGACCGATCAGGGCTTCACCGTCTTCGCCATTTCGTGGCGCAATCCGACAGCCGACGACCGCGACCTGTCGCTGAACGATTACCGCCGGATGGGCGTGATGGACGCGCTGGAAGCCATCAATGCCATCTGCCCGGACAGGAAAGTCCACGCGGCCGGTTATTGCCTCGGCGGGACGTTGCTTTCCATCGCAGCGTCGGCAATGGCGCGGGATGGCGACAACCGGCTTGCCTCTGTCTCGCTGCTTGCGGCGCAAACCGATTTCAGCGAACCCGGCGAACTCGCCCTCTTCATCGACCACAGCCAGATGCATTTCCTTGAAAGCATCATGTGGAACCGCGGCTTCCTGTCGGCTGACGAAATGGCCGGAGCGTTCCAGCTGCTCCGCTCGAATGACCTGCTCTGGTCCCGCCTCGTCCGGGAATACATGATGGGCGAGCGGTCGCCGATGTTCGACCTCATGGCCTGGAACGCCGATACGACCCGCATGCCCTATCGGATGCATTCGGAGTATCTGAAGAAGCTCTACATCAACAACGACCTCGCCAATGGTCGCTTCATGGTGGATGGCCGGCCGGTGACCCTTCAGGGCCTGCGCGTGCCGGTCTTCGCGGTCGGCACAGAGCATGACCACGTCGCGCCGTGGCGGTCGGTCTACAAGATCCACCAGCTGGCCGACACGGATATTACCTTCGCCCTGGCCAATGGCGGCCACAATGCAGGCATCGTCAGCGAGCCGGGCCATAATGGCCGCCACTACCGCATCGCCCATCACCGCCACCGCGACCAGATTCTCAGCCCGGACCAATGGTTGGAAGCCTCGACGGAAAAATCCGGCTCCTGGTGGACCGGCTGGAGCGGCTGGCTGACGAAGCATTCCTCGGCAGACCTGATCCGCCCGCCGCGAACCGGCGCAGCGCGTAAGGGTTATCCCGTGCTTGAAGAAGCCCCTGGAACCTATGTATTCCAGAGGTAGGAGTGCCTGCCCATGATCGATGCCTTTCTCGAAAACCGCACCTATGACCAGATCAAGGTCGGCGACACCGCCTCGCTGGAGCGCGCTGTCACGGAGAATGATATCGAACTGTTCGCCCTCGTTTCCGGCGATGTGAACCCGGCCCATCTCGATGCCGAATTCGCCGCGAAGGACATCTTCGGCAAGCCGGTTGCCCACGGCATGTGGACGGCCTCGCTGGTCTCCGCCGTTCTGGGCACCACCCTGCCCGGCCCTGGCTGCATCTATCTCGGCCAGACCATTGCCTTCACCAAGCCCGTCTTTCCCGGCGACACCGTCACCGCCACCGTGACCGTGCTGGAGAAGCAGGACAAGAAACGCCTCGTCCGGCTGGAAACCGTCTGCACCAACCAGGATGGCGAGACCGTCCTGAAAGGCGAGGCGACCGTGATCGCCCCGAAAGACAGCGTCCGGGTCAAACGCAAGAACATGCCGGGCATCCGCCTGCGCCGGCATGACCGCTATGACGCCTTCATCGAGCGGGCAAAGGCTTCGCCCACCGTCCGGGCGGCGATCGTTCATCCCTGCTCGCCGATCGCCATTCAGGGCGCGGTCGAGGTGCGGGACGAAGATCTGCTGGACCCGGTCCTGATCGGCCCGCGCGCCAAGATCGAAGCTGCCGCCGAAGAAGCCGGCGTCTCTCTCGACGGCTTCGACATCATTGAAACCGAACACAGCCACGCCGCCGCGACGAAGGCCGTGGAAATGGCTGTCAGCGGCGAAGTCTCCGTGCTGGTGAAGGGCAGTCTCCACACGGATGAACTCCTCGGTGCCGTCATCGCCCACGACTCCGGCCTGCGCACCGAGCGCCGCATCAGCCATGTCTACGCCATGGACATCCCGGCCTATGAAAAGCCGCTGATCGTGACCGACGCGGCGGTGAACATTCTTCCCTCCCTCGATCAGAAGCGCGACATCTGCCAGAACGCCGTCGACCTGCTGCACCAGCTGGGCGTGGACGAACCGCTGGTCGCCGTGCTCGCCGCCGTCGAGACCGTCAATGCCGACATGCCCGCGACACTCGATGCCGCCGCGCTTACCGTGATGGCGGCGCGGGGGCAGATTTCCGGCGCCCGGGTCGATGGGCCGCTGGCCTTCGACAATGCGATCAGCATGGCCGCCGCGAAGACCAAGGGCATCGTCTCACCCGTCGCCGGGCAGGCGGACATCCTGCTCGTGCCGGACCTTGAAGCCGGCAACATGCTGGCCAAGCAACTGATCTATTTCGCCGACGCCATCGCCGCCGGCCTGATCCTTGGCGCAAGGGTGCCGATCGTGCTGACCAGCCGGGCCGATCCACTGACGGCCCGCATGGCCTCGGCGGCGCTCGCCCGGCTGAGTGTCGGCATGACTTACACCAAGTCGGGTAGCTGACATGTCTGGTCCGCTGCTGATGACGTTCAATGCCGGGTCTTCCTCCGTGAAGATCGGCCTGTTCAGCATCGAAGGCGACAGGCTGGACCGGGTCGCCCACGCCCTCATCGACTTCCGGCAGAGCCCGCTCACCTTCCACCTCGTTGAAGGCAAGGCCGTTTTCGACGTGGAACTGAAAGCCGATCATGCGGACCATCTCACCGATGTGATGGCCGAAACGCTGGACTGGATTGCCGAACATTATGACCTCAGTGAACTGAGCTGTGTCGGTCACCGCGTTGTGCATGGCGGGGATGAGTTCGATGGCCCGGTGTTGATCACCGATGAGTCTCTCGCCCGGATTGACGCGCTCTCCATTCTGGCACCACTCCACCAGCCGCAGGCGCTTCGGCTGATCCGCGCCATGCGAGAAGTCCGGCCGGAACTTGTCCAGGTGGCCTCCTTCGACACGGTCTTCCACCGGACCAATCCGGAACTGATCCGCCGCTTTGCCCTGCCGCGCGAAGTGCATGACCGCGGCATCAAGCGCTACGGTTTCCATGGCCTCTCCTACAAATTCATCGCCGCCGAGCTGCGCCGCCAGTTCCCCGACACCGCGCCCGGCCGTGTGATCGCCGCCCATCTCGGCAGCGGCGCGAGCCTTTGCGCCATGCTGGACGGCAAGAGCCAGGATACCAGCATGGGCTTTTCCACGATTGACGGCGTGCCGATGGCAACCCGCTGCGGCGCGCTCGATCCCGGCGTGATCCTCCATTTCCTGCAGCAGGAAAACCGCCCCGTCAAAGAGGTGGAAGACATGCTCTACCACCAGTCCGGCCTGAAAGGCGTCTCCGGCGGGATCAGTGCCGATTGCCGCGCGCTTCAGGCGAGCGAGGATCCGCGGGCGAAGGAGGCGCTGGACCTGTTCACCCTGCGGATCGCCGGAGAAATCGGCCGCCTGTCGATGAGCATCGGCGGGCTGGATGCCCTCGTCTTCACGGCCGGTATCGGCGAAAACGACACCATGATCCGCGCCGCCGTCGCGGAACGCCTCGGCTGGATGGGCCTCACCCTGTCGGATGACGCCAACGGGAAGAATGCCATCTGTATTTCGGCGCCCGGCAGCCAGGTGAAGGCGCTCGTTATTCCGACCAATGAAGAACGCGTGATCGCCGATGAGGCCTTCAGCGTGTTCCGTCAGGCAGTTTAGGTCCCGCCCAGCACGTCCGCCCGGAAACGCCTCAGCGCTCCGGCAGGTATCCTGATTGTGGGAAAGCTCAGCTCGTATCCGGTTCCGGCCAGGCCTTCAGCGCCTCAACCAGCTGAACCGTCAGCCCGCCCGACACGAGCGCGACGGTCGCCGGCAAGCGGTGCACATTCGGAACAGGCGGCACATGAGGACGCGCCTCGCCTGCCGCCTGCCAGCGCTGGAGCGTGCGGGCGAGCCGCTTCGCGCGGCGTTTGTGATGTTTCATCGTGTCCAGCATCGCCTGCCAGCGCGCAATCAGCGGCGCGGCGGGGACAGGGCCGGGCACGGGGACGGTGACTGGCCCTTTCAGGAAGTGCGGGCATGGGCGTGAGGGTGCAGGCACCATTGTGAAGACGTAGCGATAGTCCGCCTCTTCCTGCTTCGGTTCGTAGTAGTTGCTGCCGATACGCGCCTTCAATGGCGCCAGTTCCATTTGCAGCGCCAGCAGGAAGATCAGACGGCGGAGCAGGACGGCGAGGCGCTTCAGCTCCGCCCGCACGCGCCGGTTCACCGTTTTCGAGATCGTCTCGGGCGACTTGTAGAGGTCGACATTCACATCCGCCTCTGCGATGGCGCGGGCGAGCGTGTTGAAGGCCTGGGAGAGGAAAGCTGTGCGGTCGGTCATGGGGACGAGCGTGCCACAGAGGGCTAAAGGGGTGGATAGAGATGAGCCCTCGCCTCCCACCGCCTGTGGCGGCGGGCCCCTCCTCTCCCGCGAGCGGGAGAGGGGTTTTCTTTCGTCATTGCAACAGGTTCGAGGCGGCGCCGGGTTCACCCCTCTCCCTCCGGGAGAGGCGGGACCCGCGCCCGTAAGGGCGTGGGAGGTGAGGGATTGGCGCTGGCCTGTCCCTCGCTACATCTCCGCTATGACCAAAGACGCACGAAACATGACTTCGGCATGATCATGCATGACCATTCCGGACTAAAGCGGACTATAGCGGACTAAGCCGGACTATACCGGATCAGGGCGCCCTGGCCTGTTGGCGGATGGTCTGCAGAATGCCGGAACGCGCTGGAAATCGAACCGCACAGCGGCCCACTGCCGCACCCGCTCCCGACGGCCTTCTATGCCATTGCGGGCGGCAGTCCAAATGCTATGCTCTGGTCTGTGTTGGAGCCGGGAGGGTGGTTTGCCTGACCAAATGGCAAGGGTCACATCCGTTCGTGGACCGGTGATAGACTTCGCCTGTGACGGCGCCCTGCCAGCCATCCATGACGCCGTGATCGTGGACCCGGACGGTTCTGCCATCGTGTGCGAGGTTCAGGCCCATCTCGATACGGCGCATTTCCGCGCCATTGCGCTGCAGCCGACGCAGGGCCTGTCCCGGCTGATGGAAGCACGGATGACAGGCGCCCCGATCACCGTGCCGGTCGGCGACGCGGTGCTGGGCCGCTTGCTGAACGTGGTGGGTGACATCGGCGATGGTGGCCCACCCCTGCCCGATGACACGCCGCGCCGCTCCATTCACCAGACATCTCCGCCGCTGGCGAAGCAAAATCCGCAGGTGCGGCTGTTCTCAACCGGTATCAAAGTGCTGGACCTGCTGGCCCCGCTGGCGCAGGGCGGCAAGGCGGCGCTGTTCGGCGGCGCAGGCGTCGGCAAGACGGTGCTGGTGACCGAACTGATCCACGCCATGGTGAAAGACTATGACGGCGTGTCGGTCTTTGCCGGGGTCGGCGAGCGGTCCCGCGAGGGGCACGAAATGCTCCACGACATGACGAATTACGGCGTGCTGGACCGCACCATACTCGTCTATGGCCAGATGAACGAGCCGCCGGGCGCGCGCTGGCGCGTGCCGCTGACGGCAATGACGATTGCCGAACATGTGCGCGACACCGACCAGCGCAATGTCCTGCTGATGATGGACAATGTTTTCCGCTTCGTTCAGGCGGGGGCGGAAGTCTCCGGCCTGCTGGGGCGCATGCCGTCCCGCGTCGGATACCAGCCGACACTGGCGACGGAAGTGGCCTACCTGCAGGAACGCATCACCTCCTCCAACCGCGCCGCCGTGACCGCCATCGAAGCGGTGTATGTGCCCGCAGACGATTTCACCGATCCGGCCATTGCCGCGATCAGCACGCATATGGACAGCATGGTCATGCTGTCGCGTGACCTGGCCGCGGAAGGCATCTATCCGGCCATCGACCCGCTGCGCACCAACTCGACCCTGCTCGATCCGCTGATCGTCGGCGAGGATCATGTACGAACGGCCACGGAAGTCCGCAAACTGATTGAGCACTACAGCGAGATGCGGGATGTGATCGCCCTGCTCGGCGTGGAGGAACTCAGCAGCGATGAGCAGCTTCTGGTCGGGCGGGCACGCAAGCTGCAGCGCTTCCTGACACAGCCCTTCTTCGTGGCGGCGGCCTTTACCGGCATGGAAGGCCGCAGCGTGTCGACACATGAGACGATTGCCGGTTGCCGCGCCATCCTGTCCGGAGAGTGCGACGACTGGGACGAAAGCTCGCTCTACATGATCGGATCGCTGGACGAGGCCCGCGCGCAGGAAACGGCCCGCCGGAAGAAGGCGTCATGACAGACGTCCTGAAACTCACCGTGACGACGCCGCTGCAGATCATCCTGCAGACGGATGATGTGACGTCCCTGCGCGCCGAAGATGCGAGCGGGGATTTCGGTATCCGGCCCGGCCATACGGATTTCCTGACCGTGATCGATGCCGGTGTCATGCGCTGGCGGACCTCTGAGGGACCGTGGCGGTATTGCGCCCTGCGGGGCGGCATCTTCAGCGTCACCGGCGGCAAGGATGTACGCGTCGCCTGCCGGGAGGCGATTGTCAGCGACGACCTCGCCTCTCTCAGGCCGCGCGTGTCGGCCGCGCGGAAGGAAGCGCTGGATGCGTCCCGGCGTGCCCGGGCGCAGGGCGTGAAGCTCTATGCGCATGCCGTGCGCCGGCTGATGCATGAACTCGCGGCCGGGGGTGACACGCTGGGCCTGCAACCGGATGCCGAGCAATGAGCGACGACAGCGACCGCACAGAGGAAGCCGCCCGCCGCGCCGATGCGCTGGACAAGGCCGGCAAGGCAGACCCCGAGCCGTCCCTCGCCCGGCGGTTCGCGACGATCGGCGCACTTGGCTGGATCATCGTCGTGCCTATCCTGACCGGGCTGTTGATCGGGCACTGGCTGGACCGGTGGCTGGGCACCGGCATCACGATGGCTGCGGCCCTGCTGATGGCCGGGGCGGCCCTCGGTTTCGTGCTGGCGTGGCGCTGGATACAGGAGCAATGATGCCTGACCTGAGCCAACTCATACTTGCCTTGCTGGCCGGCCTCGCAGGACTGGGCATCGGCTGGTTGCATTTCGCAAGCCTCGAATGGATCGCGAACAGGATCGTTGAAGGCCGCTTGTCTGCCATCGGGCTGCAGCTTGGCCGGATGGCCCTGCTGGTGGGCATCCTGTTCCTGTTCTCGCAGGCCGGCGCGCTCGTCCTTCTGGCCGGAGCGGCGGGCATTCTGCTGGGCCGGGTGATTGTCCTGAAAGGTGTACGGTGATGGAATCCTCTCCCTTCCATATCGAGACCGCCTTCACGCTTGGGCCGCTCGCCATCACCTGGCCGGTCGTTGTCACCTGGGGCATCATGGCCGTGCTGGCCGTGGGATCCTTCCTGCTCACCCGCCAGCTGAGCCTGAAGCCCGGCCGGGCGCAGGCCGTCCTTGAACTGATCGTCACCACGCTCGACAGCGAGATCCGCGCGACTGTGCCGGGCGACCCTGCCCGGTTCCGGCCGCTGATCGGCACGCTGCTGATCTTCATCCTGGTGGCCAACTGGTCTTCGCTGGTCCCCGGTGTCGAACCGCCGACGGCGCATCTCGAAACCGATGCCGCGCTCGCATCAATAGTGTTCTTCGCTTCGGTATTCTGGGGGATAAGGTCACAGGGCGTCGGCGGCTGGCTTGGCAGCTTTGTCCGGCCCAGCTGGCTCATGCTGCCGCTGAACCTGATCGGACAGGTCACGCGCCACTTCTCGCTGATGATCCGCCTGTTCGGAAATGTCATGAGCGGCGTGTTTGTCGTCGGCATCGTCCTGTCCCTCGCAGGGCTGCTGGTACCGATCCCGCTGATGGCGCTCGAAATGCTGACCGGCGCGGTACAGGCCTATATCTTCGCAACGCTGGCGCTGGTGTTCGTCGGATCGGCCGTGAGCGACGCAGCCTCAGATGATCCAATACAGCAAAAGGAACCCCACCCATGACCGAATACGTCCAGATCGCCAGCATTGTCTGCGCCACGCTCGCGGTGTGCCTCGGCGCCATCGCCCCGGCGCTGGCGGAAGGGCGGGCCGTCGCCGCCGCGCTGGAAGCGATCGCCCGCCAGCCGGAATCTGCGGGCACGATCTCGCGCACGCTGTTCGTCGGCCTCGCCATGATCGAAACCACGGCGATCTACTGCCTCGTCGTCTCCCTGCTGCTGCTCTTTGCCAATCCCTTCACGCAATGAATTTTGACTGGGTCACCTTCGGCTTCCAGATCGTCAATGTCCTGCTGTTGCTGGCGATCCTGCGGCATTTCCTGTTCCGCCCGGTGGCGGATGTCATCGCGCGCCGTCAGGCCGAAACCGAAGCGGCCCTGAACGCAGCGAACAAGGCTAAGGCGGAGGCCGAGGCTGCAACCCGCAAGGCATTTGAAGAAGCCGAAGAAAACGTGGCCGCCCGGCAGGATGTCCTCACCAAGGCGCACAAGGAAGCCGAAGCCCAGAGCAAGGCCCTCATCGACAAGGCACATGCCGAAGCCACGCGGATCATCGCGGAAGGCAAAGCCGCGCGCAAACGCGGCGCCAGCGATGCCGAAGCGCAAGCCCTCGCCCGGGCACGGGACCTTGCCGCCGTCATCGCCGAGCGCGCGCTGACCGCGCAGCCGCAGGATTTCGGCAGCTATCTGAGCCGGCTGGTCGTCTCCCTGCAGAACATGCCGCCGGCCGAGCGCGAGGCCCTTTTGAAGGGCGGAGACCTGAAGCTGCTGACCGCCACGCCGCTGTCCAAAAGCGATGAGGCCGCGGTGACATCCGCCCTCGCCCCCTTCGACATCGATCCCGAAATTTCGACAGCGCCGGACCTGATCGCCGGACTGGAGCTGCAGTCGGACAGTGGCGCCATCCGGAACTCTCTCGCCCACGATCTTGAACAAATCACCGAAGCGATGCGCGATGACCAGCCGGACTGATCCCGCGCTCGACCCGCTGAAGGAACGCATCGCCGGGGTCCAGCTTGGCGCCGAAGCGGAAGAGCGCGGCAAGGTCATCGCCATCGCGGACGGGCTCGCCACGGTCGACGGTCTGCCAGGAGCGGAACTCAATGAAATCGTGACCTTTTCGACCGGCGCCCGCGGCTTTGTCCTGACCCTGGAAGAAGACCATCTGAACGTTGCCTGTCTCGACCCGGCCGATGATGTCGCGGCTGGCACGCGCGTTACAAGGACCGGCGTGCTCGCGTCGGTACCGGTCGGCGAAGGCCTGTTCGGGCGGGTGCTGGATCCGCTGGGGCGGCCGCTGGACAATGGTCCGACGCCGGACAGCGAGGAGCGGTTGCCGGTCGAACGACCGGCGCCCGCGATCATAGACCGGGACTTTGTCAGCGAGCCTGTTGAAACGGGCCTGCTGGTCGTCGATGCCCTGTTCGCGATCGGCCGCGGGCAGCGCGAACTGATCATCGGCGAACGCCAGACCGGCAAGACGTCCATTGCCGTCGACACGATCATCAACCAGGCCAGCAGCGACATCATCTGCATCTATGTCTCCATCGGCCAGCGGACATCTGCGGTGCGGCATGTGATCGACGCGGTGAGGGAACATGGCCGGATGGAGCAGGCGATCTTCATCGTCGCAGAAGCGTCTGCCGAACCCGGCCTGCAATGGCTGGCCCCTTTTTCCGCCACATCGATTGCCGAATGGTTCCGTGACCGCGGCCAGCACGTGCTGATCGTCTATGACGATCTGACCAAGCATGCCGCGACCCATCGGGAACTCGCGCTGCTGTCCCGGCAACCGCCCGGCCGTGAAGCCTATCCCGGCGACATTTTCTATCTTCATGCGCGCCTTCTGGAACGCGCGGCGAAGCTGTCGAAAGCCCGGGGCGGCGGCTCGCTGACCGCCCTGCCGATTGCCGAGATCGAGGCCGGGAACCTTTCGGCCTATATTCCAACCAATCTGATCTCGATTTCGGATGGCCAGATCGTCACCTCGCAATCGCTCTTTGCGGCGAACCAGCGCCCGGCCATCGATATCGGCCTGTCGGTCAGCCGGGTTGGCGGCAAGGCGCAACGAGGCACCATGAAATCCGTCTCCGGACGATTACGGCTCGACTATGCACAATACCTTGAGATGAAGATGTTCGCGCGGTTTGGCGGGTTCGGGGATGACGCGATGGCCGCGCGCATGAAGCGGGGGGAACGGATCGCCGCCCTGCTCGCCCAGCCGCGGCTCTCGCCATTGGACCTGTTGACCCAGGTCGCCCTGCTCAGCGCATTGAATGAAGGCTTTCTGGACGATGTGGCGCTGGACAAGATTGCTCATCTGAAAACCGTGTTGCCATCGGTCTTCGCGGCGGATGCGGCCTTTTCCGGACTGGACCTGACTTCAGCCAAACTGGAAGAAGACACGAAGTCGGCCATCCTGGAGGCAGTGCGCACAGCACTGAAACAGGCATGAGCAAGCGGCCGGAAGAGATCCAGCACCGGTTGCGCAGTCTCGACGAGATCGGCGACGTTGTCGGGGCGTTGCGCGCCATTGCCTCAAGCCATGCCGGTTCCGCGGAGACAGCCATGCGGGCGATTGAGGCCTATGCCGGAACGGTGAACCACGCGCTCGCCATTTCCATCGCTGCCGCGGCGCCGCATGCCGAACCGGAGGGACCGGGCCTGCTGCTGGTCGTCGGCGCGGCACAGGGGTTTTGCGGCGCTTATCCGGAACACATCGCCGAAATGGCCCAAGCCACGCTGCAACCCGGCATGGGCCTGGTCGTCGTCGGCGCGCGGACGGCGGACATGCTGGGCGCAGCCGGGCTTCCTGTCCTGTGGTCGGACGACCTGCCGGGGCACCCGGCGGCCATTCCGGCGCTGGCCAGCCGCACGACCGATGTGCTGGTGGAACATTCGGCGCATTATCCCGGCCCGATCCGCGCGCTCACCGGCACCCCGCATGGCGGGCATGCCGCACTGGTCTCGCGTCTCTTCCCTCCGGAACCGCCGGAAGGCGTGACCTCCCAGATCCCGCCGCTGATGACCCTGCCTGCCGCTGACTTGCTCACAGGCCTGCTGCAGGAAGCCCTCTTCGCCAGCGTCGCGCATGTGTTGATGCAGGGCGCCGAAACGGAAGCGCGCGCCCGGGTGGAGGCGATGGCAAGGGCGCAAAACAACCTCCGCTCCCGCCGGACGGAAGTCGAGCAGGCCTACCAGCAGGCCCGGCAGGAACAGATGACGACCGAGATGATCGAACTGTCCGCTTCGCTGCGGTGATGCGGGTCAATCCGACAAAGGTCTCAGGCGGGCCACAGCCGCTCCTGTATTTCCCGCAACCGGAAATCTCTATATATGGGACGGATGAATATATCCCGCGGCAACGACAGAATTGTATTCGAGATCGGGCAGATCTCTCCAATTCTGGCTTGGGCCGAAGAGGCCGGCGTCGATCTGGACAGGGTCGCTGGCCGCATCGGTGTTGACCCGGATGTGCTTCAGAACGCCCCGCACACGAAGCTGCCGCTGGCCGATTATTTCCGCATCCAGTCGGAGATCGCCAAATCGCTGGACGACCTGACGGCGCAGCTGTCGGAACGCAAGCTGCTCTACCAGAGCGGCTCCTTTGTCATTTCGCAACTGAAATCCTCGCGGACCCTGCAGGACACGATCCGCAGCCTGGCGTCCTACTTCAACATGCTGCATGGCGGGAACTACAACCTGGTTCGCCAGAGCGGGCAGACGCTGACGCTTGTCCTCGACGACTCGAAGTTCCCTTACCGGTTCAGGGACAATGAAGCGCTGATTCACTTCGTCCGGGATGCCTTGCTGATCAAGGTCTTCTGCCTGATCGACAGCCTGACCGGCGGCACGGCCAGCAAGGCTTTGACCCGTGTTAGCCTTGTGCAGCGCCGCAAGGACATCGAAGACACGCTCACCTCCTTCTGGGAAGTCCCGGTCCAGTACAATAAAACTGCATACGAACTTGTTTTCGATTACCAGATTGCCTGTCAGCAAATCGCGCCCGCCACGAATGCAGACCTGAGCACCGACGGCATTTTCTCACGCGTCGTGCACCACCTTGAAACGACCGAGTCCGAGACGGATACGCGTCCCTTTGCCATTCGTACCGAAGAGCTGATTTCCGAGGGCCTCGAGACGCAGCAAGCCGTCGCAAGTTCATTCGGCATCAGCGTTGCGACCCTCCGGCGGCGGCTGAGCGAGGAGGACACATCCTTCCGCGACCTGCTGCTGAACCACCGCATGGACCGGGCCAACACCCTGCTGACACGCGGGACGTCCGTCACCGAGGTTTCCGAACTGCTCGGCTATTCGGATGTGCGGGCCTTCAACCGGGCCTTCAAGAATCTGAGAGGCGTTTCGCCTGCGGTCTACGCCCGGAAAGATGACGTCCTGAACGAAGGCGCGTGAGCGAAACTGTTCACTAGGGCTGAGCCGTCCCGTCATCGAAATCCTGATCGGCTTCTGAATAATCTTCCCAAAATAAGATAAACTGCGGGAGGAAATCGTGAAGCAGCAGAAATTTCACACGTTCAAGTTCGGCCTGGTTTCAGCGATCGCGCTGACCGGCGGGCAGTATCATGCCTGGGCGCAAGACGCCGACGAAGGCGAAGACAGCGCCCGCACACTGGGCCGCGTGACCGTCACCGCACAGCGGCGCGAGGAAGACCTCCTCGACGTGCCACTCTCCGTGACGGCAATCGGCGCTGAGCGCCTGGAAGTGACCGGCGCGGTGGATATCACCTCCATCCAGCGCTCGACGCCAAACGCCACGATTGAAGTCGCCCGCGGCTCCAACTCGACGCTGATCGCCTTTATCCGCGGCGTGGGCCAGCAAGACCCGCTCTGGGGCTTCGAGCCCGGCGTCGGCCTCTATGTCGACGACGTCTACATCGCCCGCCCGCAAGGCGCGATCCTCGACATCTTCGATGTGGACCGGGTGGAAGTGCTCCGCGGCCCGCAGGGCACGCTCTATGGCCGCAACACGATCGGCGGCGCGATCAAGTACGTGACCAAGCCGCTGGGCAATGAGCCGGACCTGAAGGTCAAGGCCAATCTCGGCAGCTACAGCCAGGCCGATGTGATCGTCTCCGGCTCCACGCCGCTGAGCGATACGTTTGCCGTCGGCGGTGCCATCGCAAAATACACGCGCGACGGTTACGGCAAGAACCTCAACACCGGCGCGGAACACTACAACAAGGACCTGCTGGCCTACCGCCTGAGCGCTGAATGGACACCGTCCGACAGCTTCTCGCTCCGGTTCGCCTATGACAAGTCCGAGGACGATTCCAACGCGAAACACGGCCATCGCCTCCTTCCGAGTGCGGACGGAACCATCCCGGTCACCGGTGATGTTTACGACACCCGCGCCGGCATCGGCGATGACAACTCGGTCGAGACCGAAGGCTACTCGCTGACCGCGCAGTGGGACGTCAACGATATCGTCACGCTGAAGTCCATCACGGCCTACCGTGAAGGCTCCACCGTCACGCCGATCGACTTCGACGCCCTGCCCCAGCCGGACTTCGACGTGCCGGCCTATTATGCGGATGACCAGTTCTCGCAGGAATTCCAGCTCCTATACAACAACGGCCCGCTCAGCGGTGTTGCCGGTATCTACTATCTGGAAGGCAATGCCGACGGCGCGTTCGACGTCATTCTCAGCTCCCTCGGTCTCTCGATCTTCCAGGGCGGCGCGCAGGAGAAGGAAAACTTCTCCATCTATGGCGACTTCACCTACGAGCTGAACGACCAGTGGAGCGTGTCGCTGGGCGGCCGCTACACCGAAGACAAGACGACGGCGGACGTTCTGCGTGAAGCCTGGCTGGGCCTCGGAACCGGTTCGTTTGATCCCTCGAACACGACCTCGGTCTTCCTCGTTACCCAGACCGACTATGAAGGTGTTGAGCGTGACGATGACCAGTTCACGCCGCGCGTATCGGTCTCTTACAAGCCGAATGAGGACCTGAACTTCTACGCGACCTATGCCCAGGGCTTCAAAGCCGGCGGTTTCGACCCGCGTGCACGGGAAGACCTCGACCCGACCGGCCTGTCCCGCCAGGGCTTCGGCCCGGAGAAGGTCGACTCCTACGAACTCGGCGTCAAAGGCTCTTTCTTCGGCGACAGCCTCCTGCTCAACACGGCCGTGTTCTTCGCTGACTATACCGATCAGCAGATCACCGTTCAGAGCGGTGCGGACACCGATAATGATGGCATCAACGACACGTTCGTTTCGTCCGTCTTCAATGCCGGTGCATCCGAATACAAGGGTCTGGAAATCGAAGGCACCTGGTTTGCGACAGACAATCTGACCCTGTTCGCAACGCTGGGCTATATCGACGCCGAGATCACCGAGATCCTGTCTGGCGGAACCAATGTCGCCAGTTCCTTCGTGACGCAGAACACGCCGGAACTTCAGGGCCAGATTTCCGCGAACTACATGTTCGACCTGGGTCCGGACCGCGGCGAGCTGTCCCTGACCGGTACGGTCTCCGGCCGGGATGAATACTACCTGTTCAACATCCCGAACGAAGGCTTCCCGTCCGGTCAAAGCGCGATCTTCCCGGGCGGCGGCCCGAAACTGGATCCGTCAGGCTATTACCTGTTCGATCTCAGCGCTGTCTGGACGTCACCCTCCGGCAAGTACCGGGTCGGCGCCCATGGCCGGAACCTGACAGACGAGGAATACCGCGTGGCGGCCTACAACTTCGTCACGCCGAGCCAGCTCGGCCTCGACTCCGCCTACTCGGCCTTCTACGGACCGCCGCGTACCTTCACGGTTTCGCTTTCCGCTGACTTCTAGTTCAGGCAGTGGGGACAACTGGCATGCGGACCACCCTCCCGGTCCGCATGCCGGATGCGGATGACGGCCAAAAACACCGGGAAGGATCGGAAACATGAGTGTGGATGTGCCTTCATCCAGTACAGGTAAAACAGGAACATCCAGCCGCACCTATGTGCTCGCGCTGCTGACGCTGGTTTACACCTTCAACCATATCGACCGGCAGATCCTCGTGATCCTGCTGGAGCCGATCAAAGCAGACCTCAGCCTGACGGATACCCAACTCGGGCTTCTGTCCGGACTCGCCTTTGCCGCCTTCTACGCAACGCTTGGAATCCCCATCGCAATGTGGGCCGACCGGGGCGACCGCCGGACGATCATCTCGCTCGCGCTGGCCGTGTGGTCGGGCATGACCGCGCTTTCGGGCCTGGCGCAGAACTACTGGCATCTGCTGATTGCCCGCATGGGCGTCGGTGTCGGTGAAGCCGGGGGAACACCACCGGCAACCTCAATTATTTCAGACCTCTACGGCCCGAACGAGCGCGCAACCGCACTCGGGATCTATACGACCGGAATCGGTATCGGCATCCTCGCCGGCTTCATCATTGGCGGCGTCGTGTACGAGGCCCTGGGCTGGCGGGCAGCATTCTTCATCGCCGGCGTGCCGGGCCTGTTGCTGGCCCTCCTCGTCAGGTTCACATTGAAAGAGCCGGTACGCGGAGCGGTCGAAGCGCGCACGGATGTGGGCACGGCGCCGACCCTGAAAGAAACGCTGGCCTTTATCGGTGGGCAAACCTCTTTCCTGTTCCTGCTTGCCGGGTGTTGCCTGATCTGCATCTCGGCGAACGCCTTCCTGGTTTTCACATCCAGCCACCTGCAGCGGACCTATGGCGTTGGGCCGGGGGATGTCGCGATCCCGCTGGGCGTGCTGATCGGCGGGGTTGGCGGCATCGGTGCCGTCGTGGTCGGCCGCTTTTGTGACCGCCTCTCGGCGCGCGACCTGCGGTGGCGGCCTTGGACCATCGCCATCTGCGCCGCGCTGGCCCTGCCCTTCGCCTGGATGTTCCTTCGCGCGCCCACAATCGAACTGGCCTATGCCTGGAACGTCGTCCCCAGCTTCATCGGCCTGATTTATGCCAGCGTCGCCTATACGGCTTCGCAGGAACTGGTCGGGCTGCGCATGCGCTCGTTCGCTTCGGCCTTCATGCTGTTCTGCCTGACGCTCATCGGTATCGGTGGCGGCCCTACACTCGCGGGCTGGCTCAGCACCCATTTCAACGAGACCGGATCGGCAACGCCGCTCAAATCGGCGCTCGAAATCATTCTAGCCCTGAACGCGCTCAGTGTCGTGTTTCTGTTCCTGTCGGGACGAACCTATGACCGGGACGTGAAACGCGCAGCCGCAACAGCATGACAAACCACTCTGACTTCGCGCCAGCGGGAGAGGCTGATGCGGTTGCCGACGGCCTCTCAGGCAAACGGGACGTCTTCTACCAATCGCCCGATGGCTTGCAGCTCTATGCTGCGGATTATGGCCCCATGGATGCGCCCCTGACCGTCCTGTGCATGCACGGCCTGACGCGAAATCATAAGGATTTCGAACCGCTTATCAGCAAGCTGGACCTGCCATGCCGCTTCCTTTCGGTCGACGTTCGCGGCAGGGGCGCGTCGGACCGCGATCCGAACCGCGCCTATTCCCCGGATGTCTATGTCGGTGACATGATCGCGCTTCTGACCCAGCTTCAGATCGACAAGGTGACCCTGATCGGGACGTCCATGGGCGGCCTGATGGCCATGATCATGTCCCAGGCCCTGAAAGGCCGCATTCAGGGAATTGTCCTCAATGATGTCGGCCCCGCGGTGAACCCCGCCGGTCTCCGGCGTATCGCAAGCTACACCAGCGATGTCAGGTCTTTCCCCGACTGGGACAGTGCCGCGACAGCCATCCGGGACAGTCAACACACGGTTTTTCCCGACTTCACCGAAACGGACTGGGCCAGCTTCGCCCGGCAAACCTGCCGGGAAACGGAAGAAGGCCGTGTCGAATTCGATTACGATCCTGCCATCACTGAAAACATGGACGTTTCCGGCGCTGGCTGGAAGGTCAATTTCATGATGTGGCGCCTGTTCGGACGTATGAAGACAATTCCATTGCTGACCATCCGCGGCGAATATTCGGACATCCTCATCCCCGCCACGGCCAAGCGAATGTGCCGCCGCCACAAGCAGTGCAGACTGGTGACTGTGCCAAACCGCGGACATGCGCCCATGCTGTCCGAACCCGAGGCTGTCTCAGCCATTTCCGAATTTCTCCAGCGCCAGATCCCCGCCGCCTGACCTATTCGGAGTGCTGCCGGAAGGTTGCAGGCCCGGGTTGAACGCGCCGGGTCAGCGCGCGTCCCGCTGCTTTTTGTTCACCCTGAATTCCCAACCAATTGAAGGTGGGAGTGGCTCCGCGCCCCGGGAGGAAGCGAATTTTTTTCCGGCGTCTGGATAATTCCTGTCGCAGTTTCGTCATCTTCGTGGTGATCGCCCATCGCGTGGCGTTTCCGCGGGTTGCCTCGGCCGGACTATCCGGGGTCACATTGAACAGGGGTGAATTCAGGATGTCTAAAATCAACAGACCGCTGGGAAGAGCGGGTTTGGCTTGCGCGGCTTCCGTGCTCGCAATGCAGTCCATGGGCGCTTTCGCAGACCAGGCGGAACCTACGGCCGCAGAAGTGTCGGCTGCGGCTGAGGAACAAAGTGTTCAGGATACGGTTATTATCACTGGTGTCCGCGGCGCGCCGCGCTCCGTGATCGACAGCCCGACGCCGATCGATGTTTTCACGTCCGAAGACATCGAACAGGGCAGCCCGACAGGCATCTACGAATCCATCCGCTATCTCGTGCCTTCCTTCAACCTGCCGAGCCGTGGGGGCGGCGGCACTGCAACCATCATCGCAACAGGCGGCCTGCGCGGCCTGAACCCGGACCACACGCTGGTTCTCGTGAACGGCAAGCGCCGCCACAAGACCGCACTGATCAACTCGGTGTCCTCGCTCTACAACGGCGCGGCCGGCGTGGACCTCAACATGATCCCGTCTTCGGCGATTGCGCAGATCGAAGTGCTGCGTGACGGCGCTGCGGCGCAATACGGATCGGACGCCATCGCAGGCGTGATCAACATCATCCTGAAGGATGGCACCGACGGCGGTGAAGCGTCCGTCAGCTACGGCCAGAACTTTGACCGCAACGACGGCGCATTCCTCACCGGCTCGGTCAATCAGGGATACGCACTTGGCGAGTCCGGCAGCCTGAACCTGTCCTACAGCTTCATGGACCGCGATGAGTCCAACCGCGCCGTCGAGATCAGCGAAGACATCAACCTATATCCGCTGCTGGGCGACGGTTCGCGCGATCCGCGTGAAGAATCCATCGACCGTATGGTCACCCAGAACTACGGCGCCTTCCCGCAAACCTCGCACATCTTCGGCGGGAACTTCACCTACGAGACCTCTGGCGTCGAGCTCTATGCCTTCGGCACCTATGGCGCACGTGAGTCGGTTCTGAACTGGTCCTTCCGCGCTCCGACACGGGACGTGGCCCTGCCGGAAGTCTATCCGAACGGCTTCCGTCCGCGCCTGACGATCAAGGAAGACGACTACGAGATCGCAGGCGGCATGCGCGGTGAAACCGCGAATGGCTGGGCGTGGGACGTCTCCTCCAACTACGGGACCGACATCACGGACTGGGAAAACACCAACGGCCTCAACGCCAGCCTTGGCCCGGCGAGCCCGACCTTCTTCGAAGTCGGCCGTCTGATCTCGTCTGAGTGGGTCAATTCCCTCGACATGACGAAGCTCTACGAACTCGAAACAGCAGGCACGCTGCAGGTCTCCTTCGGCCTTCAGCACCGTCTCGAAAAGTTCGAAGTCGAAGAAGGCGAAGAAGCCAGCTGGATTGGCGGCGACTATGTCCGCCCGGCCGGGCAGCCCTTCGCAGGCCAGCTTCTGGCACCTGGCTCTCAGGCGACACCAGGCTTCCGTCCGGATGACGCAGGCGAACTCGAACGCACCAACCTCAGCGTCTATGGCGAACTGGGCTGGAGCCCGACCGAGAAGCTGTTCCTGGACGCAGCGCTGCGCTACGAGGATTTCGACGACGCCGCAGGTGACGAGCTCATCTACAAGGTCAATGGCCGTTACGAACTCGCTGACTGGGTCGCTGTCCGCGCATCCTACAACACGGGTTTCCGCGCACCGACTCTGGCTCAGCAGGGCTATTCTTCCACTACCAGCCAGTTCCGCGACCTGGATGGCGATGGAGAATCCGAACTGCTGCTCCTGAAGAACCTGCCGGTGAACTCTGCAGCGGCCCAGGCCCTCGGCTCCAAACCGCTCACACCGGAGACGTCGAAGAACGCAAGCGTCGGCTTCACCCTGACACCGCTGCCGAACCTCTCCGTCACGGTGGACGCCTACCAGATTGATGTGGACGACCGCATCGTTGTCACCTCGACCTTCTCTCCGCTGGACACCCGTCTGTCTGCTGATGGTGTGACCACTGTCGGTGAACAGATCCAGGCGATCCTTGTCGCCAACGGACTGTCTTCCGAAATCAGCGGACAGTACTACACCAACGCCATCGACACCGAGACCAAGGGTATCGACGTCGTGGCAACCTACCGGCTGGCCACCGACTATGGTGACTTCAACATCAGCGGCGGTTTCAACAAGAACGAAACCGACATCCGCGGCATTGTCGAAAACCCGGCGGAACTCGACGCGCTTGGCGATGTCGAGCTGTTCGACCGCAGCAAGCAGGGCGCTCTGACGGACTCCATTCCGGACTCCAAGATCACGCTCGGCGTCAGCTGGGACATCGGCCGCTTCTCGACGAACGTCCGGGGCACCCGGTTCGGTGGATACACCGTCCGGAACGCAACCAACCCGAACGCAGACTATGACGTCGATCCGGAGTGGATCGCTGACCTCGAAGTCGGCTATGCTGTGTCGGAGGCCTTCACGATCTATGCCGGGGCGAACAATGTGTTCAACACGTACCCGGAAGAGATCAACCCACCCGGCGCGACGAACGGATCGAACATGTACAACACATTCGCACCATTCGGCTTCACAGGCGGGTCCTGGTTCCTCCGTGGGGCTTACAACTGGTAAAGTGGCTTTCTGGCCGGTCGGTTGCTCGACCGGCCAGAATTGCATTTGCGGGATTAAAACAGGGAATTCGGGATGAAAATTAGACATCTGATGAGCGGCATGATCAGCGCAACGAGCGTGATCGCGCTGGTGGCATGTGCGGGCGCGGCTGTAAGCACGGAAGCGGCAGAGCCTGCGACGCTCGTGGCTGAAACTCCGGCGGAGGCACCTGCCCCCAAGGGCGAGATTTTGTGGGACACCTATGGTGTACCGCACATTTACGGCGACGACGCCGAAACGGTTTTCTACGGCTACGGTTACGCTCAGGCGAACAGCCACGCCAATACGATTTTCCGCCTTTATGGTGAAGCGCGGGGCAAAGGCGCAGAGTTCTGGGGCGCCGCTTACGAAGATACGACCAAGTGGCTGGTCATGAACGGCGTGCCCGCACGCGCCAAAGTCTGGTATGATGCTCAGACGCCGGAATTCCAGGCCAAACTCGATGCCTTTGCCGCGGGCATGAACGCCTACGCCGAGGAACACCCCGAAGCGATCGACGACGATGTGAAAATGGTCCTGCCCATTTCAGGCGTCGATGTTGTGGCACATGCACACCGCCTCATGAACTTCGTCTATGTCGCCTCTCCCAACCGCACCATCGGTGAAGGCGATCCGCCGGAACTTGAAAAGCAGGGTTCCAACACTTGGGCTGTCGCACCGTCGAAAACGGCAAGCGGCCACAGCATGCTGCTGCAGAACCCGCACCTGCCGTGGAGCATGCCATTCTTCATCTATTATGAAGCGCACCTCGTCGGCCCTGATTTCGAAGTCTATGGCGCAACCCAGGTCGGCCTGCCGGTCATCCGCTTTGCCTTCAACCAGCAAATGGGTATCTCCAACACCGTCAACGGCATGGTTGGCGCAACAACTTACGAACTTACGCTGAAGGACAATGGCTACCTGTTCGACGGTGAAGTCCTACCCTTCGATGTCGAGGAGACGAGCTACAAGCTGAAGCAGGAAGATGGCAGCGTCCTCGACGTTCCCGTCTCGATCCGCTCCACAGTTCACGGCCCGGTGTTCGAACGGCCGGATGGCAAGACCGTTGCGCTTCGCGTCGCTGGTCTCGACCGCCCGGGTATGCTCAACCAGTATTTCGACATGGTCACCTCGGACAGCTATGACGAGTTCCATGAAGCAATTTCCCGGCTGCAGGTGCCGACCTTCAATATCTCCTATGCTGACCGCGACGGGCATATCGAATACATCTTCAACGGCATGGCGCCGAAGCGCCCGTCAGGTGACATCAATTTCTGGCGCGGCCTGGTCCCCGGTGACACGTCCGAATACCTCTGGACCGAAATTCATGATTTTGACGACCTGCCGCGTGTGACGGATCCGGAGTCGGGATTCATTCAGAACTCGAACGATCCGCCGTGGGAATCCACCCTACCGGTTGCCTACAAGCCGGATGACTATCCCGCCTATTTCGCCCCGCGCACACCGCTGTCGATGCGGGCTCAGAACTCCCTGAAGATGATGACCGAAAACGATGGCTTCACGTTCGACGAATTTGTCGAACTGAAACTGTCGGCCGAGGCCCTGATGGCAGACCGCGTGCTTCCGGACTTGCTCGCAGCGGCGGCCGGTGACGAAGACCCGGACATGCAGAAGGCCGTCGAAACCCTGTCTGCCTGGGACCGGACCTTCTCTGCCGACAATCGCGGCGGGGTTCTGTTCGAAGAATGGGCAAAGCTGTTTGCCGGCCCGCGGATGACCGGACAGGACGGCTTTGCCGTTCCATGGAGCGCCGAAGATCCGATCAACACCCCGTCGGGACTGAAAGACCCGGCCGCAGGTGTCGAACTGCTTCGCAAGGCGATCGCGACCACCAAGGAAAAATTCGGCGTGATCGATCCGGTCTACGGCGAGGTTTCGCGCTTCATTCTCGAAGACGTGAACGTTCCGGGACACAGCGGTTACGGCAATCTCGGTTCCTTCGACGTGATCACCTGGTCTGAACCTAACGAAGACGGTGTCCGCACACCTGCGCATGGCGAAACCTGGGTGGCGATGGTCGAGTTCTCGACGCCCATCAAGGCCTATGGACGCATGAGCTACGGCAACTCGCGCCAACCGGGGACGACGCACTACAGCGATCAGCTGAAGCTGCTGTCGGACAATGAGTACCGCGAACTCTGGCTGCAGCGTGAGCAGATCGAGGACAATCTCGAACGCCGCACGCCGCTCGATCCGAACTGAATCTTCCAAAGGCGAGAAGCAAAATGAGAAAGATACTGTTGGCCAGCGCGGCCCTGGTCTTCGCTGGATGCACGACCAGTCCGCCTGTTTCGGAAGAAGTCAGCGCGGAGGCCCCCGCCCTTGCTCCTGCGGCGCCAGCTGCAGAGGCAGCGGTCGTGGAGCCGGTAACCTCTCCGGCGCCTCAGTTCACATCCGTGCAGAGCGACCTCTTCGGCATCGTCGGTTCCCTGTCCAATGCCTGGGCAGACATCGATAATGATGGCGACCTGGACTATGCCGTTTCCCTGAAAGGCGGAGCCATCCAGCTCTACCTGCAGGAAGACGACGGCACGTTCACCGATGTGACTGCTGCCTTCGGCCTGCCTGCGTTTGACCCGAGCGCCCCGCCACCCAGCGCGGCGGACTTCCGCAACCCGGAATACAAGGAGTTCCGTGGAGTATCCTTCGGGGACTTCGACGGCGATGGCTACATTGATCTGTTCGCCGGGGCGACCATGCCGAACATGGCATCGCGCCTGTACCGCAATGTCGGCGGCACAGGATTTGTCGATGTCGCGGAAGAGGCCGGCCTGACGGTGCCGGGACGGTCTTCGCGCCAGAACAACTGGATCGACGTCGACAATGACGGCGACCTGGACCTCTACGCAGCAGACCGTATCGCCGACAACAAGCTGTTCGGAAACGAGGGGGGCGTCTTTACCCAGATGTTCCCGGATGCCGGTCCAACCGATGCCCGCGCCACAGTGGGGGCCTGCTGGTTCGACTATAACAAGGACGGCAAGCTGGACCTGTTCCTCGCAAACCAGTCCGGCGCAACGGATGCGCTCTGGCGCAACGAGGGCGACAAGTTCACCGACGTTGCCCCGGACCTCGGCATCGACAGCCCCGGACGTGAACGGATGGAAGGCGGCGTCGGCTGTGCCATCGGCGACTATGACAATGATGGCAATCTCGACATCTTCATGGCCGCCTATGGCCCGAACCGGCTGTACAAGAACAATGGCGATGGCACCTTCAGCGACGTCTCTGAGGCGGCCGGTATCACGGAACCCGATCATGTCGTCGGAGCAGACTGGGGCGACTTCGACAATGATGGCGACCTGGACCTGTTCGTGGTCGGCTATGAAGGCCCGTCCGGGGAACAGACCCCGGTCAACATGCTCTACGTCAATGACGGCAGCGGTGTTTTCGAAAACATCCTGACGCTGGAATCCACAATGAACGCCGCCGACCATGGCGTCGTGTGGGTAGACTATGACTTGGATGGCGACCTGGACCTGTCGGTGACGGATGGCTATGGCCCGGAAGGTGGTCACTTCGTCTTCCGAAATGACATGCCCGAAGCCCAACGTGCACAATCACTCTCGGTGATGGTGCTCGATGCGAAGGGCTATTTCACCAAGCCCGGCACCGAAGTACGTGCTTACGATGCCGCAGGCACACTTCTCGCCACCCGCATCATGACAACCGGTGGCGGCTACAATGCCCAGAGCGCCATACCGGTTCACTTCGGTCTTCCCGGCCTGACGACCGTGGATGTGGAAGTGACCTACTTCACCCCGGCAGGGCGTGAAACGCTTACCCTGCCCGGCGTGTCCCTGTCAGAACTGGCAGGCCAGTCCCTGACGGTTAAACTGCCGGAATAACCCGCATCTGGTTCTTGGCCTCTCTGCATATGTCGAGAGGCCAAGGACGATCGTTCAGTTCACGATGTTTCCGACCGAGAAGCAGGTCATGGAAAGCGACCCCATCGTGTAGCTTTGCAGGAAAGCTTCGGCCTTCCCTTCGCCTTCGGCGGCCACCCCGGCAACATAAGCAAGCGGCAGGAAGTGATCTGGCGTCGGGAGTGCCCGCGCCAGGGCGGGATGGCTCAGGACCTGCCCCAGATGAGCAGGGTCCGCCGCCATCTGGTCGATGACCGCCTGATCGAATTCCCGGGCCCAGTCTTCGCCGAAATCGGATTTCCCCCATTGCACAAGCCGCAGATTGTGCACGACATTTCCGCTTCCCAGGATCAACACGCCCTCATCCCGGAGCGGCGCAAGCTTCCGCCCGAGCCTGAGATGATAGTCAAACGGCTTCATCGCATTGATCGACAGCTGGACCACCGGGATGTCGGCCTCGGGGAACATGTGCGCGAGAACGCTCCATGTTCCGTGATCGAGCCCCCATTGGTCCTTGTCCTGCCCGATCCAGTCGGGCTTGATCAGCTCGGCGACGCGGCTGGCGAGTTCGGGCGCGCCGGATGCGGGATAGTCGTAATCGAACAGCGCCTGCGGGAAGCCATAAAAGTCGTGGATTGTCCGGGGATCCGGCATCGCCGTCACAACCGTAC
This sequence comes from uncultured Hyphomonas sp., assembly GCF_963678875.1. Taxonomy (NCBI): domain Bacteria; kingdom Pseudomonadati; phylum Pseudomonadota; class Alphaproteobacteria; order Hyphomonadales; family Hyphomonadaceae; genus Hyphomonas; species uncultured Hyphomonas sp. The sequence continues at coordinate 2,364,293 of NZ_OY787456.1, forward strand.
TGCCAATGAACCAATGCGCCGAGATGGACAGGATGGCCTTTGGCCTGGGAAGGCGCTGGCCAAGCGCTTCCCAGGTGCGGGTGTACTGATTTTCCTCAAGCGTGTTCATCGGACTACCGTGTCCGATGAACAATGCCGGCATCCTGCTCACTGACCTGCTCCGTATTCCGGTTCGACCAGTTTGAATTCTGCTTCAAGATGCAGTTCCACATCATCGCTGATCATGGGCACACCATAGCTGACACCGAACTCCGAACGCTGGAGCGTTGTGTAGCCATCGAAGCCCAGCGAGAACTTGTTGTCGAGCGGATTAACCCCGGCCTTGTTGAAGTCGGCCGTGAAGCTGACTGGGCGGGTGACGCCCCGCAGGGTGAGATCGCCGGCAACGACGGCCGAGTCAGCGTCTGTCAGCTCAATGGATGTGGCCGTGAAACTTGCCTCCGGATGGTTCGCCGTATCGAAGAAGTCGGGCGTCTTGAGGTGGTTATCGAGCGCGGCATTCAGTGTTCCAACGGAATTCACGTCGATCGCGGCATCAAGCGTGCTGGCTTCCGGAGCAGCCGGATCCAGGTCCAATGTTGCAGACACGCCGCTGAACTGGCCGGTATAGGTCGAAAAGCCCAGATGGCTGACCGACCAGGTGATTTTGCCATGCGCCGGGTCCAGCACATAAGTGCCGGCCGGAATGGTCACGGCTTCTGCCTGTTCACTGCCCGCGCTCTGGGCCATGGCCGTCATGGCGCCCGTTGCGAGAAGAGCTGCGATGGCGGCGCCGGCGAAAACTGATTTACGGAACATGTCCAACTCCTGTTTCTGGTGTCAGGCCGCCTCCCGCAAATCTTGAAACCGGGACCGGGCCTTCATCTGATGCCAGGAAGATGTATGCGGACGCCGGCATCCACCATTGTGGAAGTAGGTTTAATGGGCATGCAAAAGCGTATACCCAAAAGCGTGCCTAACCGTCGGGGGCCAACAGGTACGCATTCTCCTCAAACGTCGCGATGAGAGCGTCCATCGTCGCGCGAATGCGTGGGGTTTGCCGCATATCCGAATGCACACCGAGCCAGATGTCCCGCTTCAGATCAGGCAGTTCCGGCAATACGCGGACCAGCCGGTCGTCTTCGTCTCCACGGAACCGCGGTAACAGGGCCACCCCGCCCCCGGAGATGGCGGCCCAGAAGAAGACTTCACGGCTGTTGGATCGCATCTTGATCTTTCCATTCGGAAACTGCTTCTCCATCCAGAGTGCTTCCGGCAGATGCGCCTGATCTTCCATGACGGTGATCAGCTGGGGCGCATCCATGTCCGCGCCGCTCAGATAATCTGTACTGGCGAAGAAATTCAGCGCGATTGCCCCGATTTTGCGCGCGACAATCTGGTTCCCGGTGAAAGGCGCCATTCTGATCGCGATATCTGCTTCCCGCCGGGCGAGACTTAGCGCCTGCGTCGCCGGGGCCAGTTCGACATTGATGTTCGGATGGTCCTTTTGCAGGGCAATCAATGTCGGCGTCACGAACTGTGAAGCCAGCGTGTCCACTGTTGTGACGCGGACATCCCCTTCCATTTTGATGTCGCCGCCGAAGATCAATCGCTCGGCCGCAAGCGCTTCCTGCTCCATCCGCTCGGCATTCGCCAGAACGCTCTCACCGATGGGCGTAAGGACGAAACCATCGGGCGTCCGCTGAAGGAGCTTCGCGCCAAGCGTCTCCTCCATGGCGGCCAGACGCCGCCCCACGGTCGGCTGTGTCAGCTTGAGCGCACGCGCGGCACCGGACAGGCTGCCCTGTCGCGCTATTTCCAGAAAAGTGTGGAGATCATCCCATTGCATCAAATGGGTATACATAAACGCATAGCGGATAGGCAAACATTTCCAGTCCCGGATCTGCGGTCCACCCCCTATTTCCTGTCCAGCACTTATCAGTTCGAAATCTCAGGAGGTTTTCATGTCTTCGACAAAGAAAGTGGCAGTCATTGTTGGCAGTCTTCGCGCAGAATCCAAAACCCGTGCGCTGGCAAAGGCGATCATCGCTGAAGCGCCGGCTGGCCTGGAATTCGAGTTCGCCGAAATTGGCGATCTCGCCCTCTACAACGAGGATCTGGAGACAGACACGCCGCCTGCGCCCTGGACACGTTTCCGCAATCAGATCGGCGACGTTGACGCGGTGCTCTTCGTAACCCCGGAATACAACCGCTCCGTGCCGGCCGCCCTGAAGAATGCGATCGATGTCGGCTCACGCCCATATGGCAAGGCAGTGTTTTCCGGCAAACCCGCTGCAGTCGTGACAGCCTCCCCGGGCGGCGTCGGCGGCTTCGGCGCCAACCACCACCTGCGCCAGTCCCTCGTGTTTCTCGACATGCCGGTCCTGCAACAGCCGGAAGCCTATATCGGCGGCCTGTGGGAAATGTTTGACGACGAAGGCAACGTGAAATCAGAAGGCACACGCAAGTTCCTGGGCTCGATCGCCACAGCTTTTGCGGCTCTGATTGCGAAAAACGCCTAGGCCTGGAACAATGATGGCGGCCTGGTCTGGTCACCCCAGACCAGGCGCTCTCACAATTGCGGCGATGGTCTGAACGAAATGATCCAGCACGCGGGACGTCGACCAGGTCGAGTGCGCGCGTGTTGAGTCAGCCAGACGCGTTTCCCGTGCCGACAGGACACCGCCGAGGTACGCTTCGATAAACACGATCCGCTCGGTCTGGTCGCGCTTGGGAAGATGCTTCATCCAGCCCCGAAGCAATGCGATGCACCGCTGGTATCCGGTGTTCCAGCGATCCTCGAGCGCGCTCATGAACAGATCCCTGTGCGCCATGGCGAACAGGACGACAAACCGGTTGTAGCACTCCTCCTCGCCGGGAGGCGCCAGATCGATGGATGGGAACACAAGCACCCGGATCACGTCTTCCAGCTCGGGCGGACGGCCGTTTTCTGCGAGTTCGTCCAGCGCCTGGTTGCGCCGCTCGTCGATCAGCTTGGCGCCATCGACGACGATCTGACGGATCAACTCCGCTTTTGAACCGAAATGGTAGCCGACCGCGCCGTGATTTTTTTGTCCGGCTGCAGCGGCAATTTCACGGACGGTGACGCCGTCCACGCCCCGCCCCGCAAACAGCTTCAACGCCGCGCGCTTCAGCGCATCGACGGCGTCGCTCTCGTTTTTTTCCTGCAGCCGGACCATGGGGAAGGCTTGCAATCTGATCCACTCCACGTCAAGCATATTATCCAACTGATTTAATCGGGAGGATAAGTTGGACGAGCCGGTAGACTTGGAGACACTGGCAGGATGGATGGACAGCCAAGGGCTGGGGAATGGCCCGATTGAGCAGGCCGAGCGCCTGGCCGGAGGCACCCAGAACATCCTTTTGAAGTTCCGACGCGCCGGACGGACTTATGTCCTGCGCCGTCCGCCCCCTGTTTTACGTGCCAATTCCAACGAGACGATGCGCCGGGAAGCACGCGTCCTGGCGGCCCTGCGCGATACGGACGTGCCACATCCGGGCCTGATTGCGGCATGTGAGGACGAAACGGTCCTCGGCGCAGCCTTCTATCTGATGGAGCCCATCGACGGGTTCAATGCCACACAAGGCTTGCCGGCCCCCTTCGCGAGTTCACCGGACCTGCGTCATCAAATGGGCCTTTCGCTCGTCGACGGGATCGCAGCGCTCGGCGCGGTCGATTATGTCGCTGTCGGGCTCACCGGCCTTGGCAAACCCGAGAACTACCTGGAACGTCAGGTCAGCCGCTGGAAGGCACAGCTCGAAAGCTATGCCGAAATCCCGGAATGGGATGGCCGCAAGGATTTGCCCGGCATCAATCGCATTGGCGACTGGCTGGACGAAAACCGTCCCTCGGGTTTCCGAGCGGGCATCATCCATGGCGACTATCATCTCGCCAATGTCATGTTCCGGTTCGATACGCCGAAACTGGCTGCCATCGTCGACTGGGAACTGACAACCATCGGCGATCCGCTGCTGGATCTTGGCTGGCTGTTGGCCACCTGGCCTGATGAAACCGACCGGTCCGACGCCGGAACAGTCGCCGTGCAGCCCTGGGAAGGCTTCCCCACGGCGGAGGAACTGGTCGCACGCTATGCGTCCCAGTCAGACCGGGACGTTTCCGGCATTCACTGGTACGGCGTCCTCGCCTGCTACAAGCTGGGCATCATCCTGGAGGGCACCTATGCGCGTGCCTGCGCCGGCAAGGCGCCGAAGGAGACCGGCGACGATCTTCACAGACGAACCATATGGCTGCTCGAACGCGCGCTGCGCTGGATCAGCTGAGTACAGACAAAACACCGGAGGAACACAGATGCTGTTTGAGCATAGCCAGAAAACCAAAGACCTGATCGCACGCGTTGAGGCCTTCTTCGACAAATATGTCTACCCGACCGAAGAGGAATACCATGCCTGGGATGAAGACCCGGCGAACCTCTGGAAACGTTGGCCGGGCATCGACAAGATCAAGGAACACGCAAAGGCCGAAGGCCTGTGGAACCTGTTCCTGCCGGAAGAATATGGCGAGTACAGTGCTGGCCTGACCAATATGGAATATGCGCCGCTGGCAGAGATCATGGGCCGCGTGCCGCATTCTTCCGAATTCTTCAACTGCTCGGCGCCCGACACAGGCAATATGGAAGTGCTGGCGAAGTATGGCTCGCCTGCACAGAAGGAAAAGTGGCTGAAGCCCCTGCTCGCCGGCGATATCCGCTCCGCTTACGTGATGACCGAGCCGCAGGTTGCGTCCTCCGATGCGACCAATCTGGAACTCACCATCCTTCCGGATGGCGACGACTATGTCATCAACGGCCGCAAGTGGTGGATCTCCGGGGCGATGAACCCGAACTGCAAGATCTGGATCGTCATGGGCAAGACACTGCTCGACAATCCGCGCCACCAACAGCATTCTCAGATCCTGGTTGAACCGGACACGCCCGGCATCACCATCGTGCGCCACCTGACCGTGTTCGGTTCAAAGAACTCACCGGGCGGCGAATGTGAACTGCGCTTCGAGAATGTCCGTGTTCCGAAGGAAAACATGATCCTCGGCGAAGGCCGCGGGTTTGAGATTGCGCAGGGCCGCCTCGGCCCGGGCCGTATCCATCACTGCATGCGCTCTATCGGACAGGCACAGCGCGCGCTGGAAATCATGTCCCGCCGCGTCGAGAATCGCGTCGCCTTCGGCAAGAAGCTCGCCGACCAGAGCTCCATCCGCCAGGACATCGCGCGCAGCTTCTGCGACATCGAGATGGCCCGCCTTCTCACGCTCAAGGCGGCTGACGCAATGGACCGCTTCGGCAACAAGGACGCCAAGGACCTGATCGCCGCCATCAAGGTGGTCGCACCGCAAATGGCCCAGACCGTTTGCGACCGCGCCATCCAGGCTCATGGCGGCATGGGCGTCAGCGACGACACGCCGGTTGCGCGCTTCTTCACGCTGAACCGCTTCCTGCGCATCGCCGACGGCCCGGACGAGGTTCACATGTCCCAGCTCGGCAAGCTGAAGATCCGCGAATATAACGCCATGCCGGTTCGCTGAACCCGGGAGGACACGCATCATGAAAGCACTCGTCTATCGCGGACCCAAAGATATTGGCTTTGAGTCCATGCCTGACCCGGTCATCGAAGATGATCGCGACGCGATCATCAAGGTCGATAAATGCTCCATCTGTGGCAGCGACCTGCATATCTATCACGGGGAAACTTTCTCTGAGGATGTCGGATACTGCGTCGGCCACGAGGCCGTTGGCGAAGTGGTCGAGATCGGCCGCTCCGTCCGCCAGCTGAAGGTTGGAGACAAGGTCATGATCTCGGCAGCGGTCGGATGCGGCCAGTGCCGCTCCTGCCTGGCTGGCAATGTCGTCAATTGCGAGACGAATTCCGGCCGCTGCTATGGCCTTTCCAGCGCGTTGCAGGGCTGTCAGGCCGAAGGCGTCCGCGTGCCCGCAGCTGACTTCAATGCCGCGCTCATTCCGGAAGGTGTCACGGCGGAGCAAGCGCTGATGCTGACAGACGCGCTGGCGACCGCCTGGTTCGGCGCCCGTAATGCCGATATCGCCAATGGCGCCACAGTTGCTGTGGTCGGGCTCGGCCCCATCGGCCTGATGGCCGCGGAAGGCGCCCTCGCCATGGGCGCCGCACGCGTGTTCGGGATCGACCTGGTCGAAGAGCGCCGCGCCATGGGGCGCGCCATCGGGCTGGAAACGCCGGACCCGGCCGAGGCCAGAGAATATATCCGTGAGGTCACTCATGGCCGTATGTGCGATAGTGTGATCGAGGCGGTGGGGCATTCCGCGACGATCCGTGCGGCGCTCGGGCTGGCCGGGCGCCGCGGAACGGTGTCAGTCATCGGGGTGAACCAGGACCGCTCCATGGACTTCCCGATGGCGAAGGCGTTCGCGATGGGGCTGACCTTCCGGATCGGAACGTGCTCCGTTCCGCAAGAGTGGCCGGAACTCGTGCCTCTGATCCAGTCCGGCCGGATCAAGCCAGAACGCTATATCAGCCACACGCTCGACCTGTCGGAAGGCGCGCACGCCTACGACTTGTTCGACCGCCGGGCTGAAGGCGCGATGAAAATGGTTCTGGATATCTGATTGGGTTCAGCCGCGGCTTCGGAAGCTGGCTCCACACGTGAGACCTGATCTCGTGACCTGCCCCAAGATGATGGGGGCGGTCGTTGCGTGAGTCAGCAACGCTCGGGATATGGTGAATGGGTCTCTGGCACAGCGGGGAGCCTTCCCAACAATTCGTTTTTTGATATCAGGCGGGATGAACTCCGCTCTGCCCCCCTTCGAAATCGCCCTGCAAAAAGCAATCGATACCAAGACCAAGCCCGTCGGCGCGCTTGGCCGGATAGAAATGCTGGCGGCGAGGATCGCCAGAATTCAAAAGACATTGTCACCCGTTGCGCAGACCTGCCGCCTGACCATCTTTGCTGCCGACCACGGCATCGCACGCGCTGGTGTTTCTGCGTACCCGCAAGAAGTCACACGCCAGATGGTGCTGAACTTCCTGTCCGGCGGCGCGGCGGCGAACGTGTTCGCGCGGTCCGTCGGCGCGGACATACAGATTGTAGACAGCGGCATATCCGGCGAACCGATTTCGAATGCAGCGCTCGTCTCGCGGCGCATCGGACCGGGGACTGAAAATTCGCTGGTCGGCCCCGCGATGACAGATGAAATGGCCGAGCGTGCGATCGGCGCAGGCGCCGAACTTGAGACAATGGCCCCGCATCACATTGCCTGTTTCGGTGAGATGGGCATTGGCAACACATCGTCCGCAAGCCTCGTCGGTGCGAAACTGCTCGGGGTACCGGTCGATATCCTGGTGGGACGGGGAACCGGCCTTGATGATGACGGGATGGCGCACAAGAAAGCCCTGCTCTGCGAAGCGGCCGAGAGGACAACGCTCCAGCTGGACGCAAGAACGGCACTTGCAGAATATGGCGGGTTCGAAATCGCAATGATGGCCGGTGCCATGTGCGGCGCCGCAGACGCCGGCAAGATCGTCATAGTCGACGGCTATATCGCCAGCGTCGCAGCGCTTTGCGCACGCGCCCTGAAAGCGGAAGCCGCCGACAATTTCGTCTTCGCACACCGCTCTGCCGAAGCTGGGCACAACCGAATTCTTGAAGCCCTGGGTGCTGCCCCCTTGCTCGACCTGAACATGCGCCTTGGTGAAGGGACCGGCGCCCTGCTCGCCGTACCGCTCGTGCGGGCCGCGGCGGACATGCTGCGGGATATGGCGAGTTTCGAAAGCGCAGGCGTGAGCACCTCTGAATGAACAATGAACTGGCCAAACTTCTGCTGGCAATTCAATTCCTGACGCGCCTACCCGTGCCAGGTATCTTCCGTTACACAGAAACTCGCATGGCCGGTTCAACAGCCTATTATCCTCTCGTCGGGATTCTGATCGGCAGCCTCATCGCCGCAGTGTTCTGGATATCGACGCTTATTTTCCCCCACACAGTCAGCGTGATACTCGCAATCATCGCCGGGTTGCTGGTTACTGGCGCTTTCCATGAAGATGGTCTGGCAGACACATTCGACGGTATCGGCGGTGGAATGACCGTCGAAAAGTCTCTCGAAATTATGAAGGACAGCCGGTTGGGCACCTATGGTGCAGCCGCATTGGGGCTCGCGCTTGCACTAAAGGCAACCGCGCTTGTGTCTCTACCCGCCACTGTGCTTTTGATTGCATTTCCAGCAGCACACGGACTTTCCCGATTGTCCAGCGTCATTACGATTGCAACGAGCAAGTATGTTCGTGGCGAAGGCAAAAGCAAACCAGTCGCGACGGGTGCCTCACCCGCAACACTTGCGATCGCCTGCCTGACAGGCGCCGCGATCGGTCTCGCCTTGTTTGGTTTACTGCCACTCGCCCCTTTTCTGGGTGGCATCGCAGGGCTCTGCACTGGTCATATCCTGATGCGGTGCTTCTTCGAATTCAAGCTGAAGGGGTACACCGGCGACACGCTCGGCGCGGTCCAACAGGCCAGCGAAATCGGCTTCTATCTTGGTGTACTGGCATGCCCGTAACGCTGCTGCGTCATACCACGCCGGCCATCGCCGCTGGCGTCTGCTATGGCATCAGCGATCTTGATGTTGCCGACACCTTTAAGGATGAAGCTCAGCTGGCGCTGGAAAATTTGCCGCCTATTGACCGCGTTGTTTCCAGTCCTCTTCTTCGCTGCCAGCGCCTCGCCAATCATATTGCGGCGGCACGACAACTTCCGGTCTCGACCGACCCGCGGTTGCGTGAAATGGACTTCGGCACCTGGGAACGCAGGGCCTGGATCGACATTCCGCGGGCCGAGCTTGACCTTTGGGCAACAGACTTTCTCCACGCCCGCCCACATGGTGGAGAAAGCGTCGCGATGCTCACAGCGCGAACACGGGAAGCCATTGCTGATTTCGAAGACGCGCAAGATCACGCCTTGATTGTCACGCACGCAGGCGTCATCAAGGCTGCTCTGGCAGTTGGCGACACCGCTGCCGCCTATGCCGCAACAATCAGTTTTGGCGGCTTTGTCACCCTGATCCCACCTATTGAGAGAAACCAGGCATGAGCTCAGATCAAACGCACACGGAAAAGATGAAAGCCTTGCAGGCAGAGCAGAAGAAAAAGACATCCGAGGCGCGGGATCCCGGCCGGGGTCTGGTGCTCGTTCACACAGGAAATGGCAAAGGCAAGTCAAGTTCAGCCTTTGGCGTGATCATTCGTGCGCTCGGCTGGGGACACAAGGTCGGCATCGTTCAGTTCATCAAGGGAAAGTGGATCACGGGCGAACGTCAGTTCTTCACGAAGTTCTCTGACCAGATCGACTGGCACACAATGGGAGAAGGTTTCACCTGGGACACCCAGGATCGTGCGCGGGATATCGCCGCGGCGGAAGCGGCCTTCAACCGCGCGCGTGAGATGATGGAAAGTGGCGATTATGATCTTGTTGTGCTCGATGAGATCAATATCGCCCTACGGTATGACTATCTCGATATTCAGTCTGTACTCGAGGGACTAAAAGCCCGGTCCAGTCGCACCAGCGTGATCCTGACAGGCCGCGACGCAAAACAAGAACTTTGCGACTACGCGGATCTGGTCAGCGAGATGTGCGAAATCAAGCATCCCTTCAAAGCCGGGATCAAAGCCCAACGCGGAATTGATTTCTAATCGTTGCCTTAACGTCAGCCAGCGCAACGCCTATTGACAGGCTTTCGCAACTGCAACAACTAACGCCTCAGATGGTGCCCCTTAAAAAGGGCCTAGAGGGAAGCCGGTGTAAATCCGGCGCTGTACCCGCAACTGTCAGCCAGGAGCTGATGGCCATGAAGTCACTGGAACCTTCGGGTTCTGGGAAGGCGGCCTGAAGCATTGATCGGCGAGCCAGGAGACCTGCCATCGCGTCGTTCGTCCGGAGGCCGGGAATAGTTCTCAGCGGGCGGGAAGGCTGATGCCTCTCCTTTTGTAACGACATTCGAAAACCGGCCTGGCCGCCCGCATGGCTTTTTCCATGTGGCCAACATTTGTCGTTATCAGCACCTGTCTTCCGGGCGGCGGGGTGCCATGAGGGGTTAACCCATGTCTTACAGGAAAGCTCTGCTCACCGCAGCGGCCATCGGCGTCACTATGCCAGCCATCGCTCAGGATGCCGGCTCGGAAGAAAGCAGACTCGAAGTCATCACGATTGAAGGCTCGCGTCTCGATCAGACTGCAACCGAAATCGGTTCCAGTGTCAGCATCATCACCGCCGAGGATCTCGAAAAACTCGACTTCGATTTCGCCTTGGACGCGGTTGCCGCTGCACCCGGCGTTACAATCAATCAGAATGGCAGCTATGGCGGCTCCGCCAGTGTCCGTATTCGCGGCGCCTCATCCGGCCAGACCCTGGTGCTGATCGATGGTGTGCCGGTCGGCGACCCGTCAACAACGGACGGCAGCTTCAACTTCGCCTATCTCGACACTTCCGACATCGATCGGATCGAGGTGCTCAAAGGCCCGCAATCGACCCTTTGGGGCTCGGACGCCATCGGCGGGGTTGTCTCGATCACAACCAAGAAGCCTGAAGAGCAACTCGGTGGCAGCGCATATGCAGAGTATGGCTCCTTCAACACGGTTCGTGGCGGCGCCTCCATCGGCAACGCGAACGAGACCGGCGATTTCCGTCTGTCCGCCAGCGGTATCTCTACAGATGGTATTTCCAAGGCCGACGAAGCCAATGGAAACGGTGAAGAGGACGCATACGAGTCGACAACCATTTCCGCCAAGGGCGGGCTGAACCTGCCGGCCGATGCACGCCTGGAAGGGACACTGCTCTGGAACGATGCGGAGTCAGAATATGACAGCTATGTCGGCGGAGCGCAGGGCAGCGTCGGCGATGGTGACGAGCGCACCCAGAATGAGACGCTTTCAGGCAACATCTCGTTGAAGGTTCCACTCTTCGATGACCGCTTTGAAAACCTGCTCATGGTGGGTTATTCCGACATTACCCGCGAGAATTTCACCAACGGCGTCCAAAGCTATTTCGCTGAAGGCGACCGCCAGATCTATCGGTATCAGGGCACGTTCACCGTCAATGAGATGAACAAGCTGTCTTTCGGCGCCGAGCGGGAAGAGACCACCGCCAATGATTCGGAGTCGACCATCGACGGTCTGTTCGGCCTTTACGAATTCAAGCCGGTCGAGAAACTTACCCTGACGGGCGGCATCCGCGTCGATGATCACGACACGTTCGGTTCCGAGACCACCGGCCGTGTGGCAGCCGCCTACAATCCGACCGAACAAGTCGTGGTGCGAGCCAGCTGGGGTCAGGGGTTCAAGGCCCCGAGCATCTTCCAGTCGACCTATATCTGTACCTTCTGTGGACTGACGGAACCGAATGCCAACCTGAAGCCGGAAAGCTCCGAAGCTTTCGACATCGGCCTTGACTGGACGTCCTCCGATGGCCGCGCGAAAGCCGGGATCACGTATTTCGACCAGGACACGGAGAACATGATCGATTTCTCCTACACGGCCGGGTACGACAACATCGCATTTGTAAAGTCAAAAGGCATCGAGCTGTACGGCTCCTATCAGCTTACTGACTGGCTCGGTGTCGCTGCGAACTATGCACACATCGATGCCGAGGATGGCGACGGCAACGAACTCTCCCGCCTGCCGGAAAGCTCTGGCGATGTAACGGTATCGCTCGATCCGGAAGGCCCGTTCTCCGGAGCGGTCCTTGTCCGGTTCAATGGCGACGAAGCCAACACAAATGGCACCACGCTGGACAGCTGGACGCGGGTCGATCTGACCGGAAGCTACGACCTGACCGACAGTGTCGAGCTTTATGGCCGCATCGAAAACCTGTTCGATGAAGAATACCAGCAGATCCTTGGATACGGCACACCCGGCTTGTCTGGCTCTGTCGGCATCAGATTGCGTTACTAGGTGACACGATGTCGAGACTGACGATCCTGCTTTTGTTGATCGGCCTGGCTGCCTGCGGTGTCCCCACCCCATCGCAAGCGCCAGAATCCCCCCGACCCATGCGGATCGTCAGTCTCGACTATTGCGCCGACCAGTACGTCCTGAAATTTGCAGATCGCGAACAGATCCTGGCGATTTCCCCGGACGCGGTGAAAGACTTTTCCTATATGCGGGATGAAGCGGTGGGCCTGCCCACCGTTCGTCCTGTTGCCGAAGATGTGCTCATCCTGAAACCGGATCTGGTAGTACGAGCTTATGGCGGCGGACCGAATGCCGAAGCGTTCTTCGAGCGCGCTGGCGTGCCGGTGCTTACCGTCGGCTGGACGTCCAATGTCGATAGCGAGGAAGTCGGCTCGATTCCGAGTCTTGTCCAGCACATGGCCGATGGCCTTGGGCAAAGCGAAAAAGGCCGGCAGGTCATATCCGATTTCCGTTCACGCCTTGCTCAGATTCGCAAGCGGGCGGACGGTGAGACGGCGCTCTACTTGACCCCGGCCGGTGTCACCACCGGCCCTGGCGCCATGGTCCACGAAATGCTCCTCGCCGCAGGCTTCGAGAATTTCCAGGACAAGCCGGGCTGGCGATCGATTCCGCTGGAAAGGCTCGCCTATGAACAGCCGGACGTTATCGCAGCGGCCTTCTTCGACCAGTTGACCAACCACCCTGACTCCTGGAGTCCCATGAAACACCCCGTTGCTGAACGCCAGATGCAGGACCAGACAGTTATCCCGCTCAAGGGCGCGTGGACAGCCTGTGGCGGCTGGTTCATTATCGATGCCATTGAAGCGCTGGCGGAAAGCGGGGGGGCATGAGCGATCGCTTGCTGATTCCGGGCCTGATTGCCGCGTCGGCGCTGGCCGTGTTTGCCGCCTGCTTACTCGGGTCGACTCCCCTGCCGGCGGATCGCGTCATGTCGGCATTCTTCGGAGGAGCAGATGTTGGCGACCGTCTCGTCGTCTTGCAAATCCGCCTCCCTCGCGCGCTGGCAGCCTTTTTCACCGGCGGCGCGCTAGGTATCAGCGGAGCCGCACTGCAAGGCCTGCTCCGGAACCCGCTTGCAGAACCCGGTGTCCTGGGCGTATCGGCCTCAGCATCGCTTTTTGCGACGTTTTCGCTCTATTACGGACTTGCAGCACTTTCCCCCTGGGTGCTCCCCATCTCGGCAATTGCCGGAGCCCTCTCCGCCACAGCACTCATCGCTCTGGCTGCCATCCGTACCAGGTCTGTCGTCACACTCATCCTGATCGGTGTTGGACTGTCCAGTTTCTCGGGCGCCGCGATGAGCTTGCTCATGAACCTCGCCCCCAACCCGTTTTCCCTATCTGACATGATCAACTGGATGCTGGGGTCGGTGGCCAATCGCAGCTTTGAAGAAGTCGGTCTCGCCGCGCCCTTCCTGCTTGCCGGCGCAGCAATCCTGCTGACCTCCCGGCGCGGGCTCTCGGCGCTCACACTCGGAGAAGAAGCAGCAAGCGGCGTCGGCCTCAACCTTCGTACCCAGCGGATTCTCACGGTGGTAGGCGCAGGCCTTGCCACCGGAGGAGCGGTCGCTCTGGCGGGGGCAATTGGCTTCGTCGGGATTGTTGCCCCGCACATTGTCCGGCCGTTCGTCCAGCATGACCCCGCCCGCTCTCTGATACCTTCTGCGCTGTTGGCCGGGCTCATCCTGGTCATCGCAGACATCGGCGTGCGCATTCTGCCGACGACCAATGAACTCAAGCTCGGCGTGGTCGCGGCCCTGATCGGTGCACCGGCATTTGTGTGGATCGCTGTACAGAGGCGCGCGCTGAATGGCTGAACTTCTGACACAAAACCTCTCCGTTCGGGCAGGTTCCCAAACTCTCGTAGGCGAAGCAAACCTCCGCCTCATACCTGGAGAACTGGTCGCCCTGCTCGGTCCGAATGGCGCCGGTAAGACCAGCTTGCTCCGCGCAGCTCTCGGCCTTGAGAAGCGATCCGAAGGCCTGGCCACACTTGATGGAACAGACAGCGAGAAACTCTCCCCCATGCAGCGGGCCCGGCGTGTGGCTTATCTTCCGCAGCAGCGCCCATTGGCCTGGCCGAACACGGTCCGTGATGTCGTTGCCCTCGGTCGGTTTGCGTACGGCGCGGCTCCAGGAAGGCTCAGCACCAGCGACGCAGAAGCCGTGGACAGGGCGATAGAACACTGTGGCCTGACAGAGCTGAGAGGCCGAAACACAGACACTTTATCAGGTGGAGAACTTGCCCGCGTTCACTGCGCGCGCGCCTTTGCAGCCGATGCTCCCTTGCTGGTGGCGGATGAGCCCGTCGCCGCCCTTGATCCTCATCACCAGTTCAGCACGATGGATATTGTCCGCCAGTTCGTCGACGGTGGCGGTGGAGCGCTTGTCGTGCTGCATGACATAGCCTTGGCGGCACGCTATGCGACGCGCATGGTCTGGATGAAAGACTCAAGGATCGTGGCGGATGGTCCACCCGAAGAAACACTGACGCCTGAGCGACTCGCGGATGTCTACAGTGTGCGCGCGCGGGTAGACGGCCGGACGGTTGAGATCGAAGGCACGCTATGACGGCCAGAGCCCTGATGCTGCAGGGAACGGGCTCCGATGTCGGGAAGTCCGTCCTCACCGCGGCATTGTGCCGGATCGCAAGACGGCGCGGCCTGAGTGTTGCCCCCTTCAAGCCGCAGAACATGTCGAACAATGCCGCCGCTTGTCCCGGTGGCGGAGAGATCGGCCGGGCGCAGGCGATGCAAGCCCTGGCCTGCGGCCTGGAACCGCATGTAGACTTCAATCCTGTGCTTCTGAAACCCGAAACCGACCGTCGCGCGCAACTGGTCGTGCACGGAAGGGCTGTTACGGCTATGGATGCCGCCCACTATATGGCGCATCGCGGGGACCTCATGGAAAAGGTGCTCGACAGCTTCAACAGGCTGACGGCTGCCCATGACCTCGTCATTGTGGAAGGCGCCGGCAGCCCGTCCGAAATAAATCTCCGTGACAGGGATATTGCCAATATGGGCTTCGCGCGACGTGCGGGTGTACCTGTCTGCCTGATTGGCGATATCGACCGCGGAGGTGTGATCGCCAGCCTTGTCGGCACACAAGCCGTCCTTGCCCCGGAAGACGCCGCCATGATCACCGGCTTTCTCATTAACAAGTTCAGAGGGGACCCCGCGCTTTTCGAAGATGGCGTGAGAGCCATTGAACAGCGAACGGGCTGGCCATGCCATGGCGTCATTCCCTGGCTATCGGCGACCGTGGACTTGCCCGCTGAGGATGCCGTGGTTCTGTCGCGACCGGAACGGTCGACCGGCGCCCCGCTAAAGATCGCAGCACCCATGCTGTCCCGCATGGCAAACTTCGACGATGCCGATCCGCTGAAGCAGGAACCGGGCGTGGATTTCCGCTGGATTCCTCCGGGCCAGCATATTCCGCGCGACACGGATATCGTCATCCTGTTCGGCTCCAAGTCGACACTTGGCGATTTGGCATTTCTGCGCCAGCAGGGGTGGGATCATGACATTATCGCCCACGCACAAGCTGGCGGCCGCGTGCTCGGCATTTGCGGCGGTTACCAGATGCTCGGTGAGCGGATCTTCGATCCGCAAGGCATCGACGGCGATCCAGGCGAGGCGCAAGGCCTGGGCTTACTCGAGGTCGTCACGCGCATGCTTCCGGAAAAGAAAGTCGCGCCGGTCACCGGTGAATGCGCCATGAATGGTGACACCATCTCAGGATACGAAATTCACACGGGCCAGACGACGGGTGCAGATGCCGCCCAGCCCATGTTTCGTCTGAGCGACACGCCTGACGGCGCGCGCAGTCCCGATGGACGGATTGAAGGCACGTACCTGCATGGCGCCTTTACGAGCGACAGCTTCCGGCAAAACTGGCTCTCCCGGGCGGGCGGCAGCAGCGCCGATGGCGTCAGCTACAACGCCAATGTGGAACGCGCGCTCGACCGGTTGGCAGACGGTGTTGAGGCCGTCGTCGACATAGAAGCCCTCCTGGCGGGTGCGCGCTCTCCGGGTTGGCAACCCACAGATAGATGAGCACCGCTCTGCTCATGCTGGCGGCCTGGGCGATCGAAGCCTTGTTCGGCTGGCCGGACTGGCTCTTCCGATTGGTCCGGCATCCCGTGGTCTGGTTCGGTGCTGTGGTACGATGGCTCGAAAGGCGGCTTAACCGGGAACACTGGTCTCATGCTGCCCGATATGTAGGCGGCGCAGTTGCCAGCCTGCTTGCCATCTCACTCGCAACGGGACTGGCCTGGATGACCTCTAGGACACTCGCAAATACCGGCGCCGCGCTTGTCCTGGAAGCCATGATCGCGTCCAGCCTGCTTGCCTCACGCAGCCTCTACGAACACGTCGCCAAAGTCGCGCGGCCGCTGGCATCCGGAGATATTGAATCAGCGCGCCGATCCGTCTCCCTGATCGTCGGGCGAGACCCGGCCCGGCTGGATGAAGCCGGCATCGCCCGGGCCTCTATCGAAAGCCTTGCCGAGAACACCTCTGACGGAGTCGTTGCTCCACTGTGCTGGGGCGCCATATTTGGCCTGCCAGGTCTGGTTGCTTACAAGGCTATCAACACATTGGATTCCATGATCGGTCATCGGAGTTCACGCTATGCAGCTTTTGGCGGGTTTGCAGCACGGCTGGACGATCTGATGAATTTCCTTCCTGCCCGCATGACGGGATTAATGATCGCTGCCGTGTCCGGACAAAAGCGGGGTTTCAAGGTCATGTTTCGAGATGCGTCCCGCCACCGCTCACCGAACGCCGGCTGGCCCGAGGCAGCAATGGCTGGCGCGCTCGGCATTCGGTTGTCGGGCCCACGTATTTATGGAGACAGAACCAGTCCGGAGCCGTGGCTGAACGGCGCTGCGTCCGATCCATCCCCCGGCCACGTGACCCGGGGACTCCGGCTCTACGTCAGAGCCATGGCGCTTTGCGCTGCCCTGCTCGGCCTTGTCTCAGTTATCGTGGGGCTTTCATGAAAGAAGATCTCCTGCATGGCGGCGCACTCGATCAGATGCGAGCGGCTTTCCCGGATGCGCCAACGCCATGGATCGACCTGTCGACGGGAATCAATCCTCGGCCGTATCCGTTGACGGACATTCCGCCAGACATGCACAATCACCTGCCGATGCAAAGCGAGCAGCACGCCTGTCGGATGGCTATGGCGGGCGCCATCGGCGCAGCTCCTGACAGCCTGCTCCTATCACCCGGCAGCGAATTGCTGATACGCCTTCTCCCAACGCTCCTCTCGCCGCAACGGGTGGTCATTCAGTCGCCGACCTATGGCGACCATGCCCGTGTTTGGCGGGCATCCACCTGCGAGGTCATTCAGACGGAAGACCCGCTGGCTGAGGCAGGACAGGCTGATGCCATCATCATCTGCAATCCGAATAATCCGGACGGCCGGGTTTTCAGTTCAGCCGAACTGGAGCGAGTCCGGTTGCAGCAGGCTGCACGCGGCGGCTGGCTGATTGTGGACGAAGCATATGCAGACCTGGCGCCGGCGATCAGCCTCGCCCCCAGCGGCGGTACTGACAATCTTGTCATCCTGCGTTCTTTCGGGAAGTTCTTCGGCCTTGCCGGGGTCCGTCTCGGCGCACTCATTGGTCCTGAACAGCTTCTCCGCTCCATGTCAGAACGTCTCGGCGTCTGGTCTGTGTCAGGCCAGGCACTCGCTATCGGCCGACGGGCCTATCTTGACCATGCCTGGCAGGCGGAAACTCGCGAGAGGCTGAGTGCAGCAAGGGCGCGTCTGGATATCCTGCTGACGGACGCAGGTCTGAACATTGCTGGTGGTTGCGACCTGTTCAGGCTCGTTCATACGCCTGATGCAGCGACGCTCTGGCAGCAATTGGCGCGAGAAGGAATCTATGTCCGCCGCTTCGACTGGTCGGATTGCCTGCTCCGCATCGGCCTGCCTCCTGACGAAGAGGCCGAACGCCGTCTTGCAGACGCTCTCAGCCTTTGAGACGAAGCGGCAGCCCTGCCGCGACAAATTCCACGACCTCGCAAACCGCCGCCACGCGCTGGTTCAGCCGCCCTTGTGCGTCACGGAACCTGCGCCCCAGCGCGGTTTCAGGCACGAGCCCCAGCCCGACCTCATTCGAAACAAGGATTACCTTGCAATCGAGTTGCGAGAGGCACGTGCACAGCTTTTCGGTTTCCGCTTCAACATCCCGGTCATCATGCATGAGATTGGACAACCAGAGCGTCAGACAATCGACAAGGACAGGCTCCCCCTTTCCGCGCTGGTCTTCCAGTGCCGCAACAAGGTCCAGAGGTGCTTCAACCGTTTGCCAACCTTCACCTCTATCAGCCTGGTGATGAGCGATACGTTCTGACATTTCCGCATCGAAAGCCTCCGCGGTGGCAATGTAGACGCGCGCGCTGCTTGCCTTTTCGGCCAGCGTCTGCGCCCGCGCACTTTTACCGGACCGGGCCCCGCCCAGAATGAATGTATGCCTCATGGACTTCCTCTGGGCGATGTCATTGGAGATTGAACATACATCATCACCGCGATCCTGATGACCTCTTGTGAAGACTTTAAGTCGCAGAAGGAAGACCGGAACATTATCCGACGCCAGGCGCCAGACTTTGCCTCCCCGGGCCCGTTTCCATTGACATTTCCCCGGCCCTTTACAGCACGGCCCCACCCAGCTAATGCGAGTGAGAATACATCTCATTCTCAGGGGTCGAACGTGAAACCAATCCTCTTTCTGGCAGCAGCTGCCAGCGCACTGACATTTAATGCAGCAGCGGAAGATGCTGAAAGCCGGCAACAAACCGTTGTCGTGAAAGGTCAGAAGGTCGAAACTGCCCTTCAAGACGTCGCATCGAGCGTAGAAGTCGTGACGTCGATGGAGATCGCACGCGAGCCGATCAGCGACCTCTATGACATTGTTGACCGGATTCCCAACGTCACGACGTCCTATGGCGATCTCGGCTTTGCGATTCGAGGCATCGACCAGCGCGGCATCGGCGGTTCCGGCCGCGGCCAGACGCTGACCATCTATGTCGATGACGCGTCGCTCGGCAATTACACAACCTTCTTCGGACCACTCGACGCATGGGATTTGGGGCAGGTCGAGGTCTATCGTGGTCCGCAATCAACGAACTTCGGACGCAACTCTCTCGCTGGGGCGATCTATGTCCGCTCCGAGGACCCCTCCTATGAGAGCGACCTGCGCGCCCGACTGGAAGCCGGCGAGTACGGCTCATTCCAGATCGCGGCGGCCGGCGGCGGCGCCATCATTGACGACAAACTGGCCTGGCGCGCGGCTGTCCAGCACCGCAAGAGCGACGGCTTCATCGACAACACGTTCCTGAAGAAGGACGCAGACTCAACGGAAGTCACCAGCGGCCGGTTCAAGCTGCTCTGGGACGCAGCCGACGACATCCGCATCATCTCGACCACCTCCTACACCGAGAATTTCGCTGGCGAAGACGGCGTGAATCCCGGATCCGGCTTCTCCCGCGAAGCGAGCTATGACACTCCCGGGCAAGAGGGCACGAAAACCTGGATCCAGTCGATCAACGCCACTTGGGAGATCAATGACAACTGGACGATCCAGTCGATCACTGCTTACCAGACAACGGATTACACGCGTATCGAAGACTATGATGTGACGATCGCGCCCATCTCCTCGCTTGACCGGGTCGGCACCGATGAGTCTACCTCGCAGGAAATCCGCCTGAAATACTTCGGCGATCGCCTCAGCGGCGTACTTGGCGCCTACTACACCGATACGTCAACGGACTATACCGACAGCTTCACCATCCCGCTGGCGTTCGCCTACCCTCAGCTTCCGCTCGCCAATCTTGTGGCTCGCGACTCATACATCGACTATGCGGCTGAAAACTACGCCTTCTTCCTGGATGGTGAATACGCACTGACGGATCAGGTGCATTTCCTTTTCGGCGGCCGCTACGACAACGAGACACAAACGAACGACGCTATCTCCGACACCCAGATCCTGGGCGATATTCCGGCAATCTACGAACCGCTGCTCCTGCCCCTGACAGGCGTACAGCGGGAACGTAGCGAGACAGAATTCGATGCGTTCCTGCCAAAGGCAGGCGTACGCTGGGAACCATCGGAAACCTCCACCTACGCCTTCGTTGTACAAAAAGCCTATCGCGCAGGCGGATCAGAAATTTCCGCCCTGGACGGCTCGCTGACTTTTTATGATCCGGAGTATCTCTGGAACTATGAGCTTTCCACGCGCCAAAGCCTGCTGAACGGGCGCATGACCTGGAACGGAAACATCTACTATGCTGACTGGACTGACCAGCAAGTGTCCGTTCAGGTGCCCGGGGCCCCCAATTTCTTCACCACAGCGAACGCCGGTGAATCCACGATCTACGGTATTGAGACGGACATATCCTACCGTCTCACCAACGCAATCGAAGTGTACGGTGGCGCAGGTTATGCGCACACCGAATTCGACGACTTCCCCGACCCAAGTGATCCGACAGAAAATCTCGCGGGAAATGCCTTCCCGTTTGCGCCGGAATGGACGTTGAATGCCGGGATCGACTACCAGTCGGACAAGGGCATTTTTGGTGGCGTTGACATCAACTACCAGTCCGAGAGTTATTCAGATCAGGAAAACGAGAACCTGAACGAGGTGAAGGCCCGGACACTCGTCAATGCGCGCGTCGGCTATGCCTTCAATGAGAACTGGCGACTTTCCGTCAATGCCCGCAACCTGCTCGACAAGGATTACTACTCGTTCCTCAGTCGCAGCGGCTCAGGCGGTTTCTCCCGGCTAGGCGACCCGCGTGTGGTAACGGTCCGGCTCGACGCAGACTTCTAGCCAGACTTCTAGCAGGGAACCACAAGATGGTGGGCACAATTGCAGGCATAGGCGCCACGTTTGCCGGCATCGGCAGCCTCAGACTTGCCTGGGGACGCCCGACACCTGCACGGCCATGGCTGATCGCCTGTGGCTGGGCCCTGCTCACCATAGCGGTTTTCGTGTTCGCTTTCTCCATCGGCGGGGAGACCGGCGTCCCACTGGCTGCCATCGTCATCTCCGCGGCGGGGCTCTGTGCCGTCGTGGCAAACCGGGAGGTCCGACCACGAAAGGAAGCCCGTCCACGCGACGAAGTGATCGACCCATCGGACCGCAAGAGTCGTTGGTGGCGGGGCGTACTGCGCGTCCTGCTCGCCGGGCCCTTGTCCGGCGCGGCCTCCATCCTCGTTGGCGTAGCGCTTGCCAAGCAATTGCCGCTTACAGATGTCGATGCGATAGCGTTGGGAGGCCTGGCCGTGCCGCTACTCTGGGCAGGTGGCATGGCGTGGACTCTGTCCGATGACCGGATCCTCCGTGCTCTTGCCGTGATCGTGGCCGTATCCGCGGTCTCTTACGCACTCGCCTTTCTGGTCTGAGGAGAACCCACATGGCTCGTCCCATCTGGCCGAAAGTCCCTTCAGGTTTTGTCAGCGCAATGCTTGCAGGCCACTCGGCATTGGGCCTCGCCTTTGCCGCACTGATCTATGTCATCTGCCTCTCCGGTTCCATCCTGGTGGCAGCGCATGAAATCTCCCGGTGGGAAAATCCGACTGCACCGATCGTCGACACAATTGAGACGGAGGCTCTGGTCACGGCTGCTAACGCAGGAATCGAAATGGCTGAGGCCGCGGGCGTCCACGATTACGTCAGCATAACCACGACAGCAGACGGCCACCCTAACCTCTCTGTTCGTTATGCTGACTTTCATACCGGCCTCGACGAGAGCTTCGCGGCAAATGAGACCGGAGAGATTGTCGGCCCTCGCCATGACGGCTTCAGCCATTTCATGGAGCACCTGCATATCTTCCTGCACCTGCCGGACACGATTGGCCTGTTCGTCGTAGGTCTGATCGGTGTGGCCCTGCTTTCCTCTGTCTGGTCAGGCGTGTTCTCTCACCCACGCATTTTCCGGGATGCGTTCCGCTTCCGGAGAGGCGGCTCAAAACGTCTCGAAGAAGCTGATTTGCACAACCGGCTGAGTGTCTGGGGCCTGCCTTTCCACATCGTCGTGCCTCTGACAGGCGCCATACTCGGTCTGTCGACCCTCGTGCTCGGCATCCTTGCCATGGCGGCATTTGACGGCGACATGGCCCGCGCCCGCGCCGTGGTCGGCGGGCCAAGCGTGCCGTATAGCGAGGCGCCAGCCCCGCTGCCTGACATCGGTCCCATCATAGATGGGTTGTTGGCCGAGCATCCTGACGCACGACTGGCGCGGCTGGGCCTGCGCGATTTCGGTACCCAAGGCCAATCTGTGCAGATCGACCTGACCACCGCGAAAGATCTGACCGTCACCGACCGCTACATTTTCGACGGTGAAGGCAACTTCCTGGGCGCGCGCGGCTTTGCGAACGGCTCACTCGGCAACCAGGTGATTGGCGCGCTTGGCCCGCTTCACTTTGGCTGGTTCAGCGATGGCTGGGTCGCGGGGCTCGTGAAGGTAATCTACATCCTACTCGGCTTCGCCCTCACCTTTGTAACTTCCAGCGGCGTCGTCATCTGGATCGCCCGCCGTAGAGACAAGGGCAAACCCGTTCCCGGATGGGAAAAGGCGTGGACTGGCACTGTTTGGGGGCAGCCGATCGCCTATTGTTCAGTTGCACTCCTGGCACTTACAGACACCGGCTGGCCGGCGCTGCCGGTCTATCTCCTGGTCTGCCTGGCAGCTTTTGGGCCAGCATTCGGGATGAGCAATCTAATGATGTCCCGGTCGCTCCGGTTGGCATCTGCAGGCATGCTGATGCTGGTCGTGGTTGCCCACGTGATACGCTTCGGGGCGATGCCCCTGGATGCAATGGCCGCGATGGTCAACATCACGCTATTGGCCACATGCCTCTTGATTGTTGCCTCGATCGAACCAATCCGCCGCTCGGTGTTTCGTCTTCTCCCTGCTGACACCGCGACCAAACAGGCAAGTTGAGGAACTTGGTTTTAGCCCGCAGGTCCCGAACTCTTACAGGCAGACGCTCGCAGAGCTCTCCCGCATTGCGAACCGAAAATGGGAACCGAACGCGCATCCTCCCCGCGATCTGGATGAATACGCGTAACGCCTTGAAATAATTAAAAGAGCGCAAGTCGATTTTCCAAGTCCAGACGACTCAATCCCCCCTTGCTCGGTGCCTTGAATAAAGCCCTTTCCCGGAAGGCAGTAGAGCCGAGCGAGGACGACGTTCGACATACGCCAGATTGACAACAATATTGTTGACAATCTGGCGCTGGAACGAATTATTCCGGCATGTCCGTAAACGCTCTCTCACCTAATCGCCCGCCAAAGCCCTCAGCGCTCAGCATGGCTCACGCGATCATTGAGGCGCTTGAGGTGGGTGAGTTCACCCCCGGCCAGCGCCTCGTGGAAGCAGAGCTCTGCGCCCGGTTCGGCGTCGGCCGGCAAGCCGTACGCGATGCGCTGAAGCAGCTTCAGGCGCGCGGTGTCGTATCCATCACACCCAATCGCGGCGCTGCAATTGTCAGGCTCACGCCACAACAGGGTGTCGACACGCTCAAGGTGACCGAATTGCTGTTCGGCCTAGCCGCCGAAAGTGCTGCGCGTGAAATTGCCAACGGGGCAAGCCGGGATCGGCTCGCGCGCGCAACCGCTGAACTGGAACACCTTCAGAATTCCATGGCGCCGCATGAGTTCGTTCCGGCGCGCCGGCAATTCTACAGCGCGCTCGCTGCCACAGCGCACAATGACGAGCTGTCTCACCTGCTCGCCCATGTGCGGGTTCACGTCCTCCGGGCGCAGTACGGCTTTCTGAGGCTGCGAGGACAGCACGCCTCCGAGCTTATCGCCGTGGGCAAGAAAATTCTGGAAGGCGATCCAGCTGCGGCTGGCAAGCTCAGCCGGGAGCATGTCCGAAAACTACAAGAAACACTGATAGAATATGAAAAGGGAGTTTGAACGATGAGTTATGACGTTGTCATTCGCGGAGGCACCGTTTTTGACGGGACAGGAGGTGCTCCCTACACGGCGGATATCGGTATCCGCGATGGCCGGATCGAAGCGGTCGGCGCTATCGACACCAAAGGCGAACGCGAAATTGACGCGGCCAACTACATCGTTACGCCGGGCTTTATTGACATTCACACCCACTATGATGGGCAGGTTACCTGGGAAAACCGCCTGGCCCCCTCTTCCGGTCATGGTGTGACAACCGTCGTCATGGGGAATTGCGGCGTCGGCTTTGCCCCGTGCCGGCCGCACCAGCGGGACATGCTCGTCAAGCTGATGGAAGGCGTAGAAGACATTCCTGAAGTCGTGATGGTCGACGGTCTGCCCTGGAACTGGGAGAGCTTTCCTGACTACCTCAACGCACTGGAAGATCGCGCGCTCGATATCGATATCGCCACCCAGGTACCTCACTCTGCTCTGCGCATTTTCGTCATGGGAGAGCGCGCCGCGCGCAAGGAAGCGCCGACCGCCGAAGACCTGACGCAGATGCGCGCGCTTGTCACCGAAGCCATCTCGGAAGGCGCGTTCGGCGTGACGACCTCGCGCAACATGATGCACCGGACCAAAGCGGGTGAACTGGCACCAAGCCTCTATTCGGAGACGGATGAACTGAAAGCCCTGATGGATGGCCTTGTCGATGCCGACGCGGGCGTCTTTCAGCTTATTCCGGCACCGGACGGTGACGCCGAATCCGAATTCTCATTGGTGCGCCAGGTCGCCGAACATGGACGCCGTCCCATTTCCTTTACGCTTCTTGACGTTCCGAACCAGCCTGGGCGCGGCTGGCGGGCCGTGCTGGAAGGCTTGGAACGCGCCCGCGCCGATGGCCTGAAAATACGCGGCCAGGTCGCGCCCCGTCCGGTTGGCATGTTCTTTGGTCTCGACCTTAGCTTGCACCCATTTACAGCGCATCCCAGCTACCGCGAAATCGCCTCCCTGCCACTGCAAGAGCGCGTGCGCATCATGCGTGATCTGGACTTCCGCGCGAAGTTACTCTCAGAGACGCCAGACGATTCCAACCCCGTCACGCTGAACCTGATCAGTGCGTTCCGCGCAGCGCATGAATGGGACAAGACGCCCAACTACGAGCCGAAGCGCGAAGACCGCATTGAATATCGCGCGTCTGCCGCCGGGCAAACCGTCAACGAGTTTGCGTACGACCTCCTTCTGAAGGACGATGGAAAACGGCTCTTCTATCTTCCCGCTGCCAACTACACGGAAGGCAATCTCAATGCCGTTCGTGAAATGCTGGGTCATCCCGATACAGTCATGGCGCTCGCTGATGGCGGCGCCCACTATGGACTCATCTGCGATGCGAGTTTCCCGACCTATTACCTGCAACGCTGGGTACGCGACGCCAACGAAGGTGAACAGATCCCGCTTGCCGATGCAATCGCGGAGCTTACATCGCGGCCAGCCGAAACGATCGGCTTCACGGATCGCGGGCGCATTGCCCCCGGCTTGAAAGCCGACCTCAACATCATCGACTTCGATGCTCTGTCACTTCACGTCCCGACAGTAAACTACGACCTGCCGGCCGGCGGCAAACGCATGAACCAGCTCGCAGACGGATACATTGCAACCCTTGTTTCAGGAGAAATTACCTACTGGCAGGGCGAGCAGACAGGTGTGCTTCCGGGACGTCTGGTGCGGCGCGGCAAAGAGGCGGTCGCATAATCCATCACCGGACCGCAGACAGAAAGTGAAGCGTGCCAGGCGGGCTCAGCAAGCGATTTGCTAAGCCTGCCTGGTCGTCTTTCTGGTGCGGGAGCTTTTCTTCGACTTGGGTGCCGGGTTCACTTTCAATCCCTCCACCACAATGTCGAGAAACGCTACGCGGAAATCCGCAGCTGGCGCCTCTTCTCCCGGGTTTTCGCCGAACGCGAGTTCAACCAGTGGCGCGACGTTGAAATAAGTCACGACCGCCCCGTGAAGCAGCATCAGGATCTGGTGCGGTTTGTGGTTTTTGATCTGCCCACTGTCTATACCGCGTTGGATGAGTCGGCAAAATCCAGTGTAGGAGGTCTTCATGACCATATCATACAGCCACTCAAGGCGCTCTCCGCCAGCCTGCCCTTCCAGTAGAATAAACCGGGCGAGTTCTGGCCGCTGAATTGAAACGTCGATGATCAGGTCGCAGAGGTACTGAAGCGCTTCGATCGGATCCATTTCCTCGACGGTTGCCCAATCGGTTGGGATTTCAGATCCAATTTGAGCGGCCAGAGATTTGATCGCGGCAATCCAGAGCTCTGTCTTGCTTCCGAAGTGGTAGTGGATGCTGGGTTGAGACACACCCGCAGCGGCGGCGATCTGCGTCGTGCTTACGCCGTCATACCCGCAGGTCGAGAAAAGCTCGATCGCCGCCCCCAGGATCTGGGAGTACTGCTCAGTATATTTTTCTCTCTTCAACATTCATCAGACACTTGAATTGTTTGGTGATTGCAGAACCTTACGGCCAGCCGTCCGAAAAAGAAACAGCGCCGAATGAAGAAGCCATAGACCTCTCATTCGACGCTGCAGGTGGTCCATCACATTGGAGGCCCCCTCGAACCGGGACTAAGCCTGGCTAGAAGGACTTTCGGACGGAGAGATAAACAGTTCTGGGAGAATTATACGCGCCCACGACCCCGGCTGACAGCAAGGGCTGGATGAACGAAAAGACCTCGTAACGTTCTTCAAACGCGTTCTTGACTTCAGCACGCACCGACCAGCCCGATACAGTGTCGTCCAGCCCGATATGGAAATCAGCCACCTGATATTCACCCGTGCCACGCGGCAGAGCGGGATTCCGGTGAATCTGATTGGAGCTGAAGGACAACCGGCCACCGGCGTTGAGCTCCAGGTTTCCAGACAGCGGCCGGACATAGTCCGCACCAATCAACCCACTCACTTTTGGTGCATCGGCAAGTCGGGTACCCGTATCCTGGCTCTTAGCCTCAAGCAGGCCGATATTGCCATAGGCGGTGAGATTGTCCGTCAGGCTGTACCTCGTTTCCAGTTCGATCCCGTAGGTTTCGGCATCGAAGCTCTGGATCACAAACGCACCGGTGACGCCGACATTCGGATCAAATACCGAGTCCTGGAAATCCGTCAGGTCGGTGTAGAACGCCGCTGCGCTCACCGTTCCCCGACCACCAGCATAATTGCCCTTGGCCCCGATCTCGACCGAGCGAGCGACCTCCTCAGGAATGATGAAAGGTTCAGGCGTGAACGAGCCGCTGATGGTCGCATTGTTGAACGCCGCACTCTTCGTACCTTGCGCGAAGGAGATGTACGTCATCCAGTCATCATTGATGTCGTAGCTGAAATTCAAACTTCCATCGACGGAGGTATCATCTGTCGTCGTAGTCGGCACGACACCGGCCGCATTGATCAGTGGATAGATCGAGATGCCGGCCCGCTGGTCCACAGGAAGGAAGAAATCATTCGGAACACTGATCGGGTCCAGACCGATCAGGTCCAGGATCGTGACAGAGAAGTCTGCCGTCTTTTCTTCGTATCCGATACGCAGACCACCACTGACCGAGAATTTGTCAGAGAAGTCATACGTCATCAGGCCGAACAGCGCATAGGATTCAAGATCCTGATCCAGCAGCGCATTCGACGTACCGGCAAAGGCAAAGCCGCCGACATCAGCACCGCCGCTCATCGTCCCGGGAGAGAACCAGGTCTGCAGCCGGACGGTCCGGTCGAATGCCAGGCTCTGGTCCTGATACATGCCGCCGATGAACCCGTTCCACGACTCACCTGAGTAGTTAAGGCGAACCTCCTGAGTGAACTGCTCGAATTCCTCTTCAAAAAGCTGGTAGCCCTTGGGCTGACCTGCGGCATCGCTGGAGGAATAAAAAATGCTGGAATAGTTGGTGTAGTCCATCACCGAATATGCGCTGACGGAGGTCAGTGTGAGGGTGTCGGACAGCTCCCAATCAAAGGTCAGAACGGCATCGGTGCTATCCTGAGAATCAGCATCAGCCGGAACCGAGACACCGTCGATGAAGGTCGTCGTCGGGTTCAGGTTTTTCTCATAAGGCCTTGTCGTGTAACCGAAATATGAAACAAGCGCCGGGTTCAGCGCCTCTGTCAGCTGGAAGGCATTACCCGTCGTATCCTGCTCTGAGTGCTGCAGCATGAAGGTCGCGGTCAACGTATCCGTCGGCTCAGCAACCATGGTGCCACGAAGGACATACCGCTCGGTCGCAGGCACATCATCGCTGCCGGCAAGGTTCTTCACATATCCGCCCGTATCGGAATACTGGCCGCCTACCCGGAACCGCAATTTGTCACTGGCCGGAAGGTCCGCTGTAGCGCCGACTGTGTAACTCTCGTTCTCGAATTCGTAGCTGCCGTAGATGTCGCCGCCGAACTCTGTACCTGGTTTGCGCGAGACAACGCTGATGGCACCAACACTGGTGTTCTTTCCGAAAATAACGCCCTGCGCGCCCTTGATGACTTCCACCCGCTCCACGTCGAACAGGGAGTCCCGATATTGGCGGGCCCGCGGCTTGTAGACATTGTCCACAAAAAGCCCGACCGACTGTTCAGCGGTCTGGTTGGCATTGTTCGTACCAATTCCGCGAATGACGATGGACGGCAAGTCTCCGGGAGACTGGCTGAATGTCAGGCCTGGAACGTCCTGCGCAATTTCGCTGACTTCGAGAATGTTGCGTTCCGCAAGATCCTGCCCGCTCACGACCGAAATGGCGATCGGCGTATCCTGCAGAGTGGTTTCGCTCTTGGTCGCCGTAACGATCACGACGGACTGGCGGCTTTCACTTTCCCTGTTGGCAGGCGCGTCGACTTCCTGAGCGACAGCCACCTGAACGTTGGACACTGCCAGCATTGAAAGCACAATGGTGCTGGCACCAAACTTGGTATTAAACATATGACCTCCCTGGTCGCTCGGTATTTATCTGTGAGCTTTATCTGATAAGTCTATAAGACTTCTCTCGTCGCCGCCAAGTCCCAATTGGAAAATTTTTCTGTTTCTGTATTTGAGGGCGGACTCTTCTTCAGCTCACTAACATTCCCTGGGAACTGAGCCACTTCGTCAGGCTATCTGCGCGAGATGCCCCACCTTCACGCCACGGAAACCGACTGTCCGGCACAACAGCTATTGATCCTGATCGATTTATCAGAATACTGGCGCTCAATCCGCCCGCCCGGGACCTCCCTTTCAAATCAGAAAGGTTGGCGCGCCCGTTCAGAAGAGGCTCGGAGCTCAAGGAGGAATCTCAATGTCTGCGGTGTCTGAGGCAAGCCCCACTCGAAACAGCCACTACCGGTATTATGTGCTGCTGATCCTAATGATCGGACAAACACTGAGCGTAGTGGACCGCGGCCTCATCTCGGTGGTCATGACAAACATTCAGGATGAATTCCAACTGAACGACACGCAACTTGGACTGCTCGGCGGAACAGCTTTTGCCTTGTTTTATGCGACTTTTGGCATACCGATTGCGCGTTTGGCAGACCGGACTAACAGAAAGAACATCTTCGCCGCCGCCGTGACAGTCTGGAGCCTTGCGACCGCGGCATGCGGTGCCGCAGGCGGGTTTGTCTCGCTGTTTCTGGCGCGTATGGGTGTCGGTATCGGAGAGGCCGGTGGCACACCATCCAGCCACTCCCTCCTGTCCGACTATTTCACAAAAGTTGAACTCGGTCGGGCGATCGGCTTCTTGTCCATGGGTGGCGCGCTCGGCGTCCTCGGCGGTCACCTGATCGGGACAGCCCTTGTAGATGCCTATGGCTGGCGGATGGTGTTCTATATAACGGGGATCCCTGGCGTCCTGCTCGGCCTCCTCACATATATTTCCGTACGGGAACCAGAGCGCGGCAGGCTTCTCGAGCCTGGTCAGCGCAGCCGCGGACAGGCCGCATTGGGCGACACTATACGGTCGCTGCTTCGCAACAAGGTCTATGTCGGAACGGTTGCCGGACACACCTTTGCGCTGGTCACTGTTCAGGCCCTGCTCGTCTGGCTCTACCCCTTGATCGAACGCAACTTTGGCATGCCAAAAACCGAGATCGGGGCCTATGCGGCCGGCGTCCTTCTGTTCTGCGCCATGCCGTCCCTGTTTGTCGGCGGCGTCCTCTGCGACCTCATGGCCAAGCGAAGCCTGAAATGGATGAGCTGGCTGCCAGCCATCTTCGTCGCAGCCTCCATTCCCTTCTATTATCTGATGCTGGGCGCGAACTCGCCGTTGGTCTTCTTTGCCTATCTCGGCGCCTTCAACATCTTCATCAATCTTGAAACCGCGCCCGTATTTGCGTCTGTCCAGGCCAATTCAGATCCTGCAGAACGCGCGTTGGCCGTCGCCTTGCTCGCCTTCTGCGTCACCATTGTCGGGTACGCGATCACACCTGTTGTCGTCGGAACACTGAGTGACACGGTGTTCTCCGGACTGGGCGAGCGTTCGTTGCACGCCGGACTCGCCCTTGTCGGGGTGTGCGCTCTGATTTCGATCTGGTGTTTCCAGTATGCTGGTCGGCACGCAGAGGACGCGGCCTCGCCGCTTCCCTCGACGTGAGCCGAAATCGCCATTGACGGCATTTCCGGCGAGCACCTATCAAACAGGCTAATAGGTTTATCAATTCTGAGGGAGGATCACATGGATCTCGTCAAAACCAAAAGCACCATCACCAGCTACGCAGCGCAGAAAATGATCGAGGCTGCAAAGGCCAAGGCGGAAGAGATGGGCAAGCCCATGGTAATCGCCGTCGTCGACGACGCAGGCGCACTCAAGGCCTATGAACGCATGGACGGTGCCCCGCTGCTCAGCGTCGATATCGCCCAGGACAAGGCCTATACTGCAATCTCCTTCGGCATGGCGACGCATGAGTGGCATGAATTCATCAAGAACGATCCGCCGCTGCTGCACGGTATCGTCAAGACCGACCGTCTCGTCGTTTTTGGCGGCGGCTATCCGGTGTTCGTGAACGGTGAACTCGTCGGCGGCATCGGTGTGAGCGGCGGCCACTATTCCGACGACATGGAAGTCGCCCAGGCAGGCCTTGCCGCGATCAGCTGATCGGCTGGCCCTACAGGGCCTGGCGCAGTCACAACAACCGGGAGGAAACGCGGACCATGGATTACCAACACCTGATACTTGAGCGGGAAGGTCACATCCTGACCTGCCGGATGCACAATCCGCCGAACCAGACACTGAACACCCAGATGCTCTACGAACTGCATGACATGCTGAGTGCGGTTGAGCAGGACGACAACCTGCGGGTCCTGGTCGTGACCGGTACAGATGATGTGTTCCTGCGCTGGATGGAACTGACCGAGATGCAAAGCCTGGCGCACGGTGAGCGTCAAATCGACATCCCGGCAGTGGTCAATGCCAATCACACGCTGGCCCGCCGTATCGAAGCCCTCCCGGTCGTGACGATCGCCGCGATCAACGGCAATGTCGGCGGGGGCGGTTGCGAATTCTCTCTGTCCTTCGACTTCCGTCTCATGAAGGATTCGCCGACGGCTACCTTCGCCCTGCCCCAGAGCAGTTTCGGCCTCGTACCCGGCGGTAGCGGCGGATGGTATGCCCTCAAGTATCTTGGCCGGGCAAAAGCCCTGGACATTCTGCTCCATGGCGATTTTCTTCAGCCCAGCACGGCGCTGGAACTCGGCCTGATCTCGCGCCTGTATTCCGAAGAGGACTTCGATTCCGAAGTGAAAGCCTTCGCGGAAAAGTTCGCCGCGCGCGCCCCGCTCGCCATGCGCGGCATCAAGCGCCTGGTGAACGCCGGGACCAATCAGGACCAGCTGAACTTCATGGCTCAGGAAGCCAAGGAGATCATGCAGATCATCGTCTCCGAAGATGCCCAGCACGCGCTCGACATGTGGCTCAGCAATCCTGATCCCGAAGCGTACAACCCCCAATTCAAAGGCAAATAGCCGATGAGCAGCCTGCATGTGGCCATGGACAAGGACTTCCACTGGCTCCTGAAGAACCACGCAGAAAGGCGCCCCGACGCCCCGATGCTTCACTGGGAGCCTTTTGAGGGTGAGGCGCAGACGTGGACCTATGGCGTATTCTACAAGGATGTCCGCCGCTGCGCCGCCGGCCTGCATGGGAAAGGTGTCCGCCGGGGTGACTTTGTTCTGCTGCATGCGAACAACTGCCCGGAATTCCTGATCGCCTACCATGCCTGCGCCGCGCTCGGCGCGGTCGTGGTGACGACCAATCCGCGGTCCGCAATCGAGGAGATGCGCTACTTCATCAGCCATTCGCGGGTGCGCTTCGCCATCACGCAGCCGGAATTCGTGGCACTGATCCGCGAAACCGGCCCAGATCTCGAATGGATTGCCAGCACAGAACGCAACAGTACGGAGCCTTCTGGCTCCATCCCTGACGGCATCGTCGCCTTTCATGAACTGTTCGCAGACGACACGCATTTCGACATCGAGCGGAATGACCCGATGGCGCCGCTGTCCGTCCAGTATACATCCGGCACGACATCGCGACCGAAAGGCGTGGTCTGGACCCATGCCAACGCCCTGTGGGGATCGCAGACGGTCGCCTCACACAATCTGCTGCGGGACATCGACACGGCCATCGTGTTCACCCCGCTTTGCCACACCAATGCGATGAGCTGGGCCCACTATGGGGTGCTCTGGTCTGGCGGCGCCATGGTTCTGCAACCGAAATTTTCGGCCAGCCGCTTCTGGCCGGCTGCGCTGAAGCATGGTTGCACCTGGGCTAATGTCATTCCGTTTGCGATGCAGGCATTGGCGACCCTCCCGGTGCCGGAAGATCACGCCTTCCGCTACTGGGTGATCGGTGCGGCCAACATCGGCCCGGCGGAAAACCTGTTCCGGGTCACATTTGTCGGCGCGTGGGGTATGACGGAACTGATCGCTCACGGAACATATACACCGCCCCAGCTGTCCAGCCCTGAAAGATCCATGGGTATGCCTGCGCCGGAGTTCGAACTGAAGATTGTCGACGACAACGGACAGGATGTTGCACAGGGCGAAACCGGCCTGCTGAAAGTGCGCGGTGTGCCGGGCATCACCTTGTTCAAGGAATACCTCTACAATCCGGAAGCGACGGCCGGCAGTTTCGACGAGGAAGGCTGGTTCGACACGGGCGACCGGGTGTTCCAGACCGCAGACGGCCACCTCCGCTTTGCGGACCGAGCGAAAGACATGCTGAAAGTCGGCGCGGAAAACGTCGCCGCGTCTGAAATAGAGGGCGCGGTCATGCTGACCGAGGGTGTTCTGGAGTGCGCCGTTGTCGGCAAGCCTGACAAGATGAAGGACGAAGTCCCGGCCGTCTTCGTGCGCGCCGCCGAAGCGTCGGACGCACTGGCATCAGCGATTCTGGAAACCTGCCGCGCTCAGCTGGCGGATTTCAAGGTTCCCGTTGAGGTGATCTTCGTGGACGACTTCCCGCGCGCGGAACTGAACAAGATCGCCAAGGCAAAATTGCGCAAGCACTTTGCGGATTGAAAAACCGCCGGTCTCCGCAAAAAGAGACCGGCGGTCACTCGCCCTTAGCGATGTGCCTGGGTGATCAGATCCCCGGATAGGGAATGTTGCGATTATCGAGCGCATCGGCGCCGAACTTCCCGACTTTTTGTTCCCGGGTGCGCTGGACCCACTCGTCGAGGTTCTTGCGCGCTTTCGGTCCCTGCTCGGTGGCATACTCCGTATAAATCGGAGTCTTGGTGGTGATCTCGACCTGCATGCCATTCGGGTCATACATGTAGACCGATTTAAGGAAACCGTGATCCACCGGACCAAGGCACATGACGCCCTTCTCATTGATCTTCTTCTGCCAGGCGAGCACTTCTTCCTCGGAATCCACCTCAAATGCGATGTGCCGGTCAAAACTGTGAGCCATCGCGAAGTGGGCGGGAGTGGCGTTGGTCGGCTCATCAAAGAAAGCGATGAAATCACCGTTTCCAAGCTGGAAGAACAGATGCATGAACGGTGTAGGCTCATTCGTTCCCGGAACATTCTCTTCGGAAAACGCGATCCGGAGCGGCAGCCCCAGTACGTCTTCGTAAAACCAGCGCGTCTGCTCTGCATCGCGGCAGCGATACGCCGTGTGGTTTGCGTTATTCAGAATATTCTGTGCTTCTTCTGGCATTGGCCTTCTCCCTGCATTCATGCGCGTCTTCGCCTTGCACCCCGTGCCGGAACCTGCACGAAATCGCCTCTGGCAATACACTTAAACTCTGATAGTTTTATCAGTATCTACTGTCAACGTATTCCGCCCGAAACAAGAAATGAGATTCCAAGCATGAACGATCCCAATGGAACCGCCACGAAGTTCTTCGACGCCATTGAACGGGGCAGTTTTTCAGAAGTTGAAAACATCTATTCGGATGACGTTGCCATCTGGCACAGCAATGACGACCAGACGCAGGGAAAAGCTGAGAACCTTGCCGTCCTGAAAGGCGCATCAGGGCTGGTTGGATTCAGATATGACATCCTCCACCGGTCGGTGGAGGGCGACGTGGTTGCCCAGCATCACCGCCTCCACCTGACCCGGCGCGACAATGGATCGGAAACCGCAATTCAGGCCGCAATCTTCCTCACGGTTTCCGGGAACAGGATCACCCGCATCGATGAGTTTATCGAACAGTCTGCGGATGAAAGGATCAACAAGCTCCTCGCGGACTGATCCCGCTACACGAGCGGATACTGAACCGGCAAATCCAGCATGTTCCGCCCGGTGACCTCACGCGATGCGTCCCAGTCCCAGAAGGCATGCGAGCAGATCGTGTTGAGATCGCGCCAATAGCGTTGCAGGGGCTGGTCGAGATGATAGCTCGATGCGCCGGCATTCGACATCATTACGTTCACCGACTGACGGCAATGTTCAGACAGGAAGGCGGCCCGCCCCTTCATCGCGATCCGATCATCCCACGTGTATTCACCTGCAGCGACGATCTCTTCAGCCCGCCGGTAGACATCCTGCGCCATCTCCTGCGCGACCTGCGCACGTATTCCCATTTCACCCAGCACGATGTGGGCATGCTGTAAGTCCTTGACCACAACGCCGGTGAAGTTGCGAACACGCCGGGAAACCATCTCCTCGAACTCTGCCTTGGCGCCGACGACACCGCCCGTTACGACAGGTACGATGGTGCAAAAAGCCAGCAGCAGGAACGGCGCCTTGTAGAGCGGGTTCTCGTGCAGGCTGGAACCTTCGGTTCTGCCGCTGTTGAATTCGACAAGGTCCAGAGAACGGTAGTCCGGCACGAATACCTTCTCGACGGAATAGTCGTTGCTGCCCGTCCCCGCGGCGCCGGAGAAGTTCCATGTGTCGATCATTTTCATTTCTGATGCCGGGATCAGGAAGGAGCGCCCGCTATCGCCAACGCGCCCACTCATCTGGACCCAGTCGGAATTCACCACGCCGGAGCCCCATACAGCACGCCCACTCACTTCCCAGCCGCCATCGACCTTCCTGGCCTCCAGGTTTGGCTCCGTTGCAGCGGGCATTTTGACATAGCCGCGCGGCGAGAACAGTTCCTCCTGGGCCTGCTCGCTGAACCGCGTCACATAGATGTTGTGGCCGGCATAGAAGGCCGTGATCCAGCCGGTGGACACGCACGCGCTGCTGATCGTTTCCACCACCTGCCGCATCGTATCGAGACTGGCTTCCGATCCGCCCCACCGCTTCGGGACGAACATCTGAAGGATCTCCGCATCCGCCAGTTCCTGAAGCGTCTCATCCGGCACATGCCGCAGCTTTTCGGTTTCTGCGGCGCGCGCCCGGATCGCCGGGACCAGAGCTTTTGCGCGGTTGATCAGCTCAATGTCGGTAGCAGGCATGAGTGTTTCCTCTTCAGATTTTCGGGAAGCCATACCATTAAATGTCCACTTGTCTATTTTTTTAGATTTGGAAATTTTTATCGCCTATAAGCCACGCATGATGAGCAAGACTGTGAAACGCGGAAAAGGCCGTCCCGCCGCTGGCGGCAGGCATGTCGTCGACGAAGAAAGATGCATGGAGATAGCGCTCGAAACCTTTGCGGAATTCGGCTTCGAAGGCGCCTCGGTTCGCGACATTTCCCGGAAAAGCAGCATCAGTCACAGCCTGCTTAATGCAAAGTATGGGTCGAAGAGAGGCTTGTGGACCGCGGCTTTCGATTTCGGCATGAACCGGCTGTACGACCGCATGGCCGCCCATGAACAGACAGCAGAGTCCGATCACGACTTGCCGGATCAGCTACGCCAGGTCAGCCTTAATTTCCTGATGGGTCTCGTCGAATCTCCGACAATTTTCATGATCATGAACGCAGAAGGCGGCCACCAAAGCGACCGGCTGGACTACATCGTCCAGAAATTTTTCCACCAGCGGAACTGGGCGTTCACCGATATTCTGGCGAAGGGACAACGCGCAGGCGTTTTCAAAAAGGTGAACCCGGTCGTGCCCTTCACCTTGCTCGCTCATGGAGCCGGCGCCATACTGGCATTGCGCCCATTGATCCAGACCGTCGACGCCCGCCTGACAGCCTCCGACCGCGCCGTACGGAAGTCTCTGGAAGACTCTGTCGACATCATTGTGACCGGACTTCTGGCCGGCAAATGACCTCCACTCCGAGGCCCGGCGGACGCCAAACAGGTGAAACCCATTGTAATTTGTGGACAGTCTTTTTCCGAAAGTGAGCCTCGTCTTTCCCGCCTTCGTCTACCACAGATATACAATCCAACCTTCCCCTAAGCCACGCATTTGGATTGACTAACGTTGTCTCGCGCTCACGAAGTTCAACGGGATGTACTCTGGCTCAGCTGTCACTTTATAGTTCGGATACATTCGCAAAAACGCCTCAACCAGAACTTCCATTTACTTGGTACCCAAACGAAATCCAAGCTGTTCGTAGCTGCGCACGGCATGTGCATTGCGTAGGGAATGCTGGCTGGATCCGTTGCCATAGGCAAAGATGATCAAGTCTCGTGCTGTGTCCGGCTTGGTCAGGAAACCGCCAAGCCTTTACGACCCACTGCGGATTTCTTCCATTTGCATCAGGTCCGATTTTCCGAGCGTTCTTTCCGCCACATAATATGGGCGATAATGAACAGCCCAAAGGACAGAAGAGTGAGAACATAAGTACAAACAGCCACCCTCACGAACATGCCCTGAACTTCGGGAAACAAGCTGACGAGAGCCGGACCGATGCCCATTCCGGCGAAAGCCAGGACTGGTAGAAGAGACGTCACCCTCTCAGTCGGGTCGACTTCCGCGACGATGCCCATCATCAGCGGCAGGCCTCCACCCCACGCAAATAGGAACAGAGCGCTTGCCGCGTAGAAGAGGCCCAAATCCATATGTTCGGTGAACAGCGCGACACTCAAGGCCAATGTCAGGCAAACGGTCAGCACTGGTGCGATCCGGCCGAAGCGGGATGTGATAAGAGCGGCCAGCAGTGACCCCGCAATTGCTGCTACATTGCCAACCGCCAGGGCCTGCCCGATCCCGCCATCCGAGAGGCCGGCAATCGAGCCTAGCACACCTGCGAAGACCCAGAGCACCCCTACTGCGGCAGAAAAGACGAAATAGGATGCGGCCTTGAGCAATACGGCCGGATGAAACATCGATGGTTCTGCGCTGGTGTCACTTTCCCCAGCCGCCGTGAAAGTACTCCGCCGCAATGCCCAACTGGCTGGCAGCAGCATTAGCTGCACACCCGCCAAGAATATCCCGACAGGTAAGAGTGCCGACGCTCCACCGAGAGCAGGAATGGCCAGCAGAACGATAACGGCCACCAAAGCCTGCAGGGTAAGGATGAAAGCAAAGCCACGGTCTGGGTTTCTGGACGCCCCGACAATCGCCGCAGACAGCGCAAGGAGTATGCCTGCCCCAAAGCCCGCAAGTGCTTCCATCAGGACGGCTCCATTGAAGCCTGGAACCAAGGCGACACCCAGCTGCGCCACACACGCCAACAGGGTCGCAAAAATGGAGGTCAACCGGAATGGCAGACGCTGCAGCAAGACGGTGACGAACAAGGAGCCAAGCGCAGTGCCAAGGAGGTTGGCGAGCCCGATCAAACCTGAATCTATTTCCGCAACCTCAAAGGCCTGCGCGATGAGGCTTGCCAGCAAAGGCATAGCCACGACCTGGGTGACGCCGAGCCCCCCAATCAGGATGGCCGCAACAACCTCACCCCTGGCTGGGCCGGAAGACTGCAACGCACCTGTTTCGGAGGGGGGTCCCATCAATTGGCATCCGCAGGAAGAATCTCGCGATCCAGGATATGGTCGGCGGCCTTCTCTGCCAACATCAGCGTTGGGGCATTTATGTTCCCATTGGTAATGTTCGGGAACACAGAGGAATCGACCACACGCAGCCCTTCCACACCAATCACACGACATTCAGAATCCACGACCGAGCCCGGGTCATCCGGACTGCCCATCCGGCAGGTGCCGCAGGGGTGGTAAGCGCTTTCGACTTCCCGTGCGACAAACGCATCAATATCGTCATCGCTCATGCAGTTGAGGCCCGGCGTGATTTCTCCACCATTGTACGCCTTCAGAGCAGGCTGGGAGAAAATCTCCCGCGTCAGTTTCACGCTGGCACGGAACGCCTTCCAGTCGGCATCGCTCGACATATAGTTGAACTGAATAATGGGCGCCGCCAGCGGGTCCGCAGACGCCAGCCTCACCGTGCCCCTTGCGGCCGTTCGTCCCGGCCCGATATGCGCCTGGAACCCGTGCGCTTGCACAGGCTGACTGCCGTCATACCGGATCGCTGCGGGCAGGAAGTGATACTGCGCATCGGGATAGTCAGACTTCTCATCGAGCCCAACAAATCCGGCCGTCTCGAAGTGGTTGCTTGCCCCAATGCCTGATTTGGTCAGGAGCCATTGCAAGCCGGCAAGCCCTTTGCTGAGCGGGTTCATGTACCGGCGCAGCGTGATGGGTTGGGTGCAACGTGACTGGAGATAGATCTCAAGATGGTCCTGCAGATTCTGTCCCACGCCAGCGCGCTCGCTGACCATGTCGATGCCATGCGCGCTCAGCTGATCCTTCGGGCCGATGCCTGAGAGCATGAGCAATTTTGCCGAATTGAACACCGAAGCGCTGAGTATGACCTCCTTGCGCGCGAGAAGCACACGGCGCTCGCCCTTCTGGACCAGTTCGACACCGACCGCCTTGTTTCCCTTCCAGAGGACGCGGCAGGCAAGCCCACGATAAAGCTTTAGATTTTCCCGTTGCCGGGCAGGCTTCAGATAGGCATTCGCCGCCGACCAGCGCCGGCCTTTCCAGATGGTCTGGTCCATCGGACCAAAGCCATCCTGATGCAGACCATTACAATCCGCCGTCTTGCTGAACCCGGCTTCCTGGGCTGCGTTCATAAAGGCCTGGTCGAGCGGATGTTGCTGCTTCGGCACCGTGATGTGCAACGGGCCGTTAGTTCCGCGGATGGACGGATCGGCTCCCTCGACATTTTCAAGCCGGCGGAAATAGGGAGCGACATGCTTGCCGCTCCACCCTTTGGCGCCTTGTGCTTCCCAGGCATCAAAATCCTTGGCATTCCCGCGAATATAGACGAGGCCGTTGATCGAAGAGGATCCACCCAGAACCTTGCCTCTCGGAGTCGCCAGCCTTCGTCCGCCGATATGAGGTTC
Organism: uncultured Hyphomonas sp.; assembly: GCF_963678875.1. Taxonomy (NCBI): domain Bacteria; kingdom Pseudomonadati; phylum Pseudomonadota; class Alphaproteobacteria; order Hyphomonadales; family Hyphomonadaceae; genus Hyphomonas; species uncultured Hyphomonas sp. Next base: position 2,403,807 of record NZ_OY787456.1, read on the forward strand.
GGGCTCGCTTCGATACCCCCAGTCGTATCGATTCATGTTCATGGGATAGGACAATGCCGCCGGCATCTGGATGAACGGCCCGATGTCCGAGCCGCCATATTCCAGCAAGGCGACATTATGATTGCCGCAAGCCGAAAGGCGGTTCGCCAGAACACAGCCCGCCGATCCGGCCCCGACGATGACATAATCCGCCGTACCAATTTCGAGAGAACTGGCCATGTTTACTGGTCCAGAAGCGCTCTTGGACTTCCGACTTCATACATATTGATGATGCCGCCGCCCCGGCTCGTGCCGTCATAGATGTCATAGCCAAGCAGGCTTTGTGCACGTTCTGGCAGCTGACGGATCTTCTCCAGCGGAATACCCAGCCAGCTGTTCTCAACCGGCACCAGCCAGCCATGACAGAAAGAAACCGATAGTCCGCGCCGTGGAACACCGCTGACATTCTTCCCACCGCCATGAAGGGTCTGGCCGGTGAAGATGGCGACCGACCCCGGCGACATGACCGCCTGAGTGATCTCATCTAGCTCGGGTTCGCGGTCGATGTCCCATTTGTGGCTGCCGGGAACAACCACCGTCGCCCCGTTTTCCGCAGTGTAATCGCTGAGCGCAATCATCACATTGATGACAAGCGGCGCCGCGGTTTGGGCAGCGCGCGGCCAGGAATCGTCATCCCGGTGGATCGGCTGGGCGGTCTCTCCACCGCGGATCTCAATCAACTCGGCAGCGCTCAGGCGATAATCCGTACAGTTCGGTTTGAGCTGCTGGTCCATGACTTCCATGATGCGCTTATCCGTGAGGACCGGACCAAAGCTATCAGCCTTCGCCGCAATGCCGTGAAGGCGCACGGTGTAGCCGCCAAGGAAGTCGTCATACATATTGTTCTGAACACGCGGACGACTCTCGGCGATATGAGGCTCAAGTTCTCCGTTGAGCGCTTTGATCAGCTCCTCGGAGAAGAAGTTCTCAACAATGACGACGCCATCTTCTTCGAGCGCCCGATTGATTTCTGCGCCAGTTGATGAGCCTGACAGCTGTTTCACAGTCGCACTCATGAAGTGTCCTCCCGGCCTTTTCCATTACGAAACCGTACAATCGCAAAATCACTACCATATGTAAATGGTCAAGCAATTACATTTGTGTTTAGCTTATTATGTTACCAGCCTCGCGGCACAGACTTCCCTTTGGCGGTATGAAAACCTGTGCGAGAGACTATGCACAATGCTTTAAGCCAGACAGGGGTCATGACGACACTGCCACGCCAACGCCGCCAACGGAATGAGAGCCAGAGCCATCTGGTCGATGCGACTATTTCGGTGATCTACAAGCATGGCTTCCACGAAGCGACCGCCCAGCGGATTGCCGAGGAAGCCGGTCTGTCAGCAGGCAACATTCACTATCACTTCGGATCGAAGGAAGAGCTGTTCGCCGCGGTGATGCGCCAGCTCATGTCGGATATCAGCGACACATTAGTGCGCGAATTAGGCAAGGCCGACACACCTTTGGCGCGCGCCCATGCGATCATTCACGCAAACCTGTCCGAACCGCTGTACACGCACCGCAATTGTTTCGTCTGGCTACAGTTCTGGTCGGAGACGGCCCGATCGGAAGAACTGGCCCGGCTTGAGCGCATCAACGCTCAGCGCTTCCATCGCAATTTGCTCGACGCCCTCAGCAAGCTGCTGGAACGTGAGGATGCGGAGAAGATCGTCCAGGAACTTGTCGCGATGGTTGACGGGCTTTGGATCCGCAAGGCGCAGGACAATGATGCGGTCACGCCCGAAACTGCGAGGGCAATCGTGTTCAGCTATCTGGAACGGCGCCTCGAATCTGCAGCAGTCAAAGGCTGAGCGCAATGGGACGAGCCGAGAAAAAACTGCTGCGCAAGCAAAGCCTGATCGAGGCGACGATCGTTTGCGTGAACAAGTATGGGTATGCCCAGTCGACCATTCAGAGGATCGCAGCTGTCGCCGGCCTGACAGGCGGGACCATTTACCGGCATTTCGACAACAAACGCGACCTGTTCGAAGCCACAATGCGGCACTTGCTCAAGCTGGTGCTGGTCGAAGAGAAGCGTGCAGTTGCTGGAGCACAAACTGATACGGAACGCCTGAAAGCGGTCATTTCGTCAAAATTCGCACCGGCGCTGTTCAACTCCGAATTCTGCACAGTCTGGTTGCACTTCTGGGCACACGCCCAGTCCTATCCGAGCTTCTCGCGGATAGAACGCCTTAGTGATCGCCTGCTACGCCGCAGCCTCAGCCGTTATGCAACAACGCTGATGCCGTCGGAAGAATCCGAGGCGTTCGTGTCGGAGATCACGCTTATTGTGGACGGTCTCTGGATCGCCCATGCCCAACGTGGCTCGGAGCTGACCTCCCACTCAGCAGATGAAATCGCGCAGGGCTGCCTGCAATCTCACCTGAAGCGGTAGCTGGGGGAAGGCCTCAGGCCTCCCAATGCAGCGGCCAGTCTCCTTTCAGGCGCAGGTCTTCTCCCACCGCATCCTCAATCAGCTTGGCGACATGAAGCTCGCCGACGTCGCCTCCGTAGGCTTCGGCAGCATCGGCGAACCGCTCGCGCACCCGCGAACCGATCGGAATCGGGACACTGCCCCGCTCGGCAAGTGCCGCGCACAAACGCAGATCCTTCAGGCAGAGATCCAGCGTGAAGGACGGGTCGTAATGACCGGCAAATATCGAAGGGGCATCGTGTCGGGCGACAAAACTATCACCGACGCTGTCCTTGATGGCGTCCCAAAGAACGTCCAGCGGAACACCGGCCCGCTTGCCCAGCATAAGCCCCTCGCCGATCACAGCCGCATGCGTGAACCAAAGGTAATTGGTCACGAGCTTCACGGCATTGCCGGTACCCAGCGTTCCGCAACGGATCACCCGGCCCATCCGCGCCAGGATTGGTTCACTCACGTCCAGTGCGTGATCTTCTCCGCCTGCAAACAACGTTAGTTCCCCCCGGCGTGCGCCATCAACAGCACCGGTTACCGGCGAATCGACTGTTTTCACGCCCATTCCGGCAGCCTGCTCTGCGAGCTCGATCACAAGCCCCGCATCATTGGTGGTCGTGTCGACCCAGATCGTGCCTTCGCTCAAGCCTTCGAAAACACCATTCTCGCCGCGCATGACACGATCGACGACATCCGGCTTGGGCAGCGATGTAATGAGGATATCAACGTCGCGGGCACACTCCGCCGGTGTCTCCGCCCATTTGGCGCCACCCTCGACATGTTGTGCGGCACGTGACTTATCGATGTCGTGCACTTTCAGCTCAAGGCCAGAGCGCAACAGCACCATGGCCATGTTAGCGCCCATGTTTCCGAGACCGATAAATCCGATACGCATGATTCCCCTTTCCTCAACGTGCGGCTGGAAAGCCTCGTCAGGCGCCGAAATGACGGCCTTCAGAGTGTCCGGGCCGCACGCGATTGACAAAATGTAATTGAACGTGCAGTTATTTTTTGAACCCGTAATCGAACCGGCGGATATCCGCAAGGGAAAAGGAAGCGCGACGTGAGCTACGCCATAGACTTGTTCATCGACGGCAAACGTGTGGCCGGTGAAGGCGAAACAGAGTTCATATGCCACAACCCGGCAACGGGCGCCGCGATCGGCAAGTTTCGTGAAGCCAGCCCGGCGCAAATCGAAGAAGCCATCTCATCCGCGACAAAAGCCCAGAAGGTATGGGCGGCGATGTCTGCTGAGGAGCGTGGCCGCATCCTTCGCAAGGCCGCAGAACTGCTGCGCGAGCGCAACGATGAACTGGCTCGCATCGAAGTCGAGGATACGGGCAAGCCAATTGCGGAAGCGCTGGTGGTCGACATCCAGACCGGGGCCGACGCCATCGAACACTATGCCAACCTGGCTGGCAGCATTGCCGGGGAGTATCAGGATTTCGGCTACGGATTCTACTACACGCGCCGCGAACCCATCGGGGTATGCGCCGGGATCGGCGCATGGAACTACCCGCTGCAGATCGCCTGCTGGAAGTCCGCCCCTGCGCTGGCCGCAGGCAATGCCATGATCTTCAAGCCATCGGAACTGACTCCGATCAATGCTGTGCACCTGGCTGAAATTTACATTGAAGCCGGCATGCCACCCGGCGTGTTCAATGTTCTGCAGGGCGAACGCAATCCAGGTGCAACGCTTGCTGCTCACCCGGCCATCGAAAAAGTGTCTCTGACCGGCAGCGCCCCCACCGGACGCAAAGTCATGGAAGCTGCCTCGCCGCGCCTCAAGGAGGTTTCGCTGGAACTCGGCGGCAAATCTCCTCTCATCATCTTCGAAGACGCCGATCCGGAACATGCCGCCCGGCTCGCCATGTACGCCAACTTCCTGACCCAGGGCGAAATCTGCGCCAATGGCACGCGCGTCTTCATCCATTCGAGCATCTACGACGCGGTTCTGGATGAAATCGTGAAGCGCACCAAATTGCTGAAGGTCGGCTCACCCGCAGATCCTGAAACACAGATCGGGTCGCTGATCTCTCAGAACCATCTCGAAGTGGTGAGCGGTTTTGTTGACCGCGCCTGGGAAGCCGGTGCGAAGGTCGTTTGCGGCGGACACCGCGCAGACGTGCCGGGCCATGAGAATGGCGCCTTCTACGCCCCGACCGTCATCGCCGATTGTACAGACGATATGGAACATGTCCGGGAAGAAATTTTTGGCCCGGTGATGAGCGTCCTAAAATTTGAAACCGAGGATGAAGTCGTCGCCCGGGCCAATCAGTCGGAATATGGTCTGGCAGGTGGTGTGGTCACCAAAGACCTTACGCGAGCTCACCGCATCGCCGCAAACATTCAGACCGGCATGTTCTGGATCAACACCTATCAGGCCCAGCCAATTCAGATCCCCTTTGGCGGTTACAAGCAATCCGGCATCGGCCGGGAGAACGGCTGGGACGTCCTCGACGAATACACACAAAAAAAGAGCGTCTTTGTGCAGATGAAGCCCGAAGACCTTCCATTTTAATACCGTCAATCGCTGATTTTGGTCGAGACACGGAACAGGGAGAAAAGAATGAATAAAATAGATCGATTGCCTCTCGTGGCAGGACTTGTTTCCACGATTGCATTATCGGTGGCAGCACCCGCCGTCGCACAGGAAGCGGAACAAGCCGACACTCGGAGCCGCGTTCTCCAGACCATCGAAGTTACGGCCGAGCGCCGTGAAGCGTCACAGCAGGATGTGCCGGTCACTGTAACGTCCGTAGACTCCAAGATGCTGACCGAAGGCGATTACCGTACCAGCGAAGACCTCGCACAGCAGGTTCCCGGCCTCCAAATCAAATCTTCTTTCTCCGCATCCAACCCGACCATCTTCATCCGCGGTGTCGGTATCAATGACTTCAATCCTGCCAACAGCGGCGCGATCGGGGTCATGATTGACGACATGTTCTACAACTCGACGACCGGCCAACTCTTCCAGCTGTTCGACCTAGACCGGGTTGAAGTTCTCAAAGGCCCTCAAGGAACCCTCTATGGTCGCAATACGACCGGCGGCGTGCTGAGTGTTCACACGAAGAAGCCCGTTTTTGAGCAAGGCGGCTACATCAACGCGGCGGTTGGGCGCTTCAACCAGCTGGATCTCGAAGGGGCGCTCACCCTGCCCGTAAGCGACAAGCTCGCGTTCCGCATCTCGGGTGTGTCTAACACACGCGACGGTACGCGCGACATCGCATTTCCCGACGGTACCAGCGCAGAAAAGAATGATGTCGACTTTCAGGCTGGCCGCCTTCAGATGCTGTTCGAGCCGACCTCCGAACTCAGCGTTCTCGGCAAGCTCGAATACGGTAAAAGCAGCGCGACCTCCCGCTCCTATGAAAGCCAGGGCCTCATCAATTATACCACGCTTGAATATGGCCTTACCGAGTACGACCGCGTCTGCGGAGGACGAGGCGCAGCGATCTGCGCAGACGCCTTTGGCTATACCGATGACCCGGATCCCTACTCCGGTGCAGAAAACCTGAAAAACACACCTGAAGAAGTCGAGGCCTTCACTGCCAATCTGCAAGTAGAGTGGGATCTTGGGAATTGGGCACTGACGTCCGTGACGGGGTATCTCGACACCAGCCGCGAAGCGATTCTGGAAGTGGACGCGTCGCCTTATCGCCTGGTTGAAGAATACATCAATGACGGTTCGGAACAGTTCAGCCAGGAAATCCGCCTGGCTTCGCAATGGGATGGGCCTATGAGCCTTATCCTTGGCGCCTTCTATCTTCAGGACGAACTGACTGGACAGGATTCGTTCGAACTTCTCGCTGACGCTAATCCAACGCCGGACACGGCCTATTTTGATGCGGTGAATTACATTCTTCGGACAGACCGTTTCTACACGCAAAAGACCGACACGTTCGCAGTCTTCGCTCAGTCCGACTACGAGCTGACCGACCGCCTCACCGCAACGTTCGGCGCACGCTTCACCTGGGAAGAACGCACGCTAGATCACGTTGTGTATGCCGGCCCTGTCAATGCTGTCCCGCTGGACGGTGAGATGCCGATTTATGCAACACTGCTCGATACGTCATTTTTTGAAACAGACGAACTCAGCTTCGAAGAGCCGACCTTCCGCGCCGCACTCTCCTATGACGTCAGCGATGACGTGATGCTGTTTGGATCTGTTTCCCGCGGGTTCAAGAGTGGCGGGTTCAATACCGGCGCCACGTCTGACCCCATCGAAGCGTCTGTCGTCGAACCTGAAAAACTCACGGCTTATGAGGCGGGGATCAAGTCTGAATGGTTCGACAGGACACTGCGCGCCAACGCGGCGGCATTCTATTACGACTACTCAGACCTTCAGGTCTTCGGCCTGGCTCCGGGGGCTGTGCCAACGCAAACCCTGTTCAATGCCAAGGAAGCCGAAATCAAAGGCTTTGAATTTGATGTGACCAGCGTTCCACTCGCCGGCCTCCAACTTGGTCTCGCCGCCACCTATCTGGACGCAGAGTATACAGACTTCGTTTCTCCGATTGGGCAGGACTTCTCCGGCAACACGATGGTCGCCGCGCCGGAATGGAGCCTGGTCGCCCGCGGACGCTATGAGACAGGCCCGATCTGGGGGGACCTTGGTCTCGTCGCCAGCGCAGATGCGTCTTATACGGGTGATCAATATTTTGATACGCAGAATACCGACCGTATCGGACAGGATGCTTATTGGATCGCGAATGCCCGTCTGGCTCTTCAGCCGGATGATGCCCGCTGGGAGCTGGCAGCCTTCATCAAGAACATGACGGATGAGGAATATGTCGTCGATGCGTTCGATGTCTCCGACTTCGGCTTTGACGAACTTGTCTACGGCGACCCTCGCACCTACGGCGTGAGCCTGACTTACCGGTTCGGCAGCGAAAGATAGCTACCGGCAAGCACATGAATGGCAAACCACCTAGGGGGTGTTCTGACACCCCCAACCGCTGAGGTATCGTAGATGTCTTTGCTGTCTCAGGTGGTTTGCCGTTCGTCGCATTGCTAACGTTACACTAAGCTTTCTCTTATCCGCCCCCTGAAAGGAACGTGACGCGAAGCGAAAGAGCAGAAATCTATTTTCTGCCTTTATAGAAGATAAGATTTGGATTGATGAACGTATCTGGCGATAGTAAGGGCGCCCGAGCGATATGGATCCGGAGCAGGTATGGAACCAAGAGCCACACCTCTCTCGCGAACTCTGTTTTTTTACTTTGCGCACGTCTTTTTCTACGACTTCATCTTCGGCTATGCGATTTTTCCAGCCTATTTCCAGCTGAAGGGCGCATCGCCGGAACTGATCGCCTCGTTGTTGGCCTTCTGGGCCGCCTGCATAATCCTGTTTGAAATTCCGGCCGGCCTGCTGGCCGACATTGTCGACCGACGACGCTTGCTTTGCCTTGCTCCGCTGGTGAAGGCGGCGTGCTTCCTCATCTGGGTCTCAGCTAACGGCGATGTCGCATTCTACTTCATTGGCATCGCCTTCTGGTCGCTCGCCTCGGCGCTCCGGTCCGGCACCAAGGAGGCCCTGCTCTATGAGCATATTATGGCCAGCGACCAGTTCCACCGCTACACTGCGATACTCGGTAGGGAACGAGCCTACCAGGAAGGCGCGACCCTGTTGGGCGCCGCATTGGGCGGCCTGGTCGCCAGCCGGAATCTCGAGCTGGCTTTCTGGGTGTCGATCCCGCCGCTCGTCTTGTGCGCCATCGCCGCCAGCTTCGTTGCCGATATTCGAAGCAATCGAGGCAGAGCGACAGATACCTCAGTCACGAAGTCTGCCGGGCTGCTACGGACCACGCTGAGGGATTACCTCTCCAAACCGGACGTGCGCTACCTGACGCTGTATGTGGCGCTCTGCGTCACGTTTCTAGGTACGCTGGAGGACTTCAACCAGCTGTTCCTGCTGGCGATCCACATGCCGGTCTGGTCGATCGGGCTGATCGTGTCAGGTATCGGAGTCGCGCGCCTGACACTCGCCTATCATGCCAGCCTGTTCGAACGCTTTCCGGCGACCAGTTGGCTTTCGCCCCTCATTTGCGGCGGTGCGCTTGTCGCTGCGGGATTCCTGCCACCGGTCTTCGCCCTTGTGGCCATGGCGGCCACCTTCATCCTCGTTTCGCCCTTGATCGTCCTGACCATGAGCCGGTTCCAGAAGACACTGGACAGTGCCAGCCGCGCGACAACAACATCAGTTATGAGCGCATTCATGGAAGGCCTGTCAGTCGTGTTCAACCTCGGGATTGCCTTCCTCTTCAGTCAACTGAGCGTTGTGAAAGCTTATCAGGCGGGAGGCGCTTACCTTCTGATTTTCGCATTCTGGGAACTCAGCCGGCACCTCAGGATTTCCCGCGCGAATAGCGTAGCTGAACCAACAAAAAAACTTCATAGAACTGTCGTTGTCCCAAGCGACCACGTTTCGTAAGGACGAGGCGCTCGGCTTACCGGCAACTTCCTTATCGCGAACATTCCTTCGAGTGTTTTTCATTCCCGTTCGCGTGTGGGACCAGGGCTTAGAAGTTCGAGGCAAATCCAGGTCTGGATGATGCCCGATGGTCTTCTGAACGAATGCCCTATGCCTTCGGCTGTCCCCAGACGTATTGCGAAATGCCTGCGGGAGATGACGATGGCACAAGGTTTCACGGGGTCCACATTTGGACAGGCGCTGCGCGCGAGCGCGTACGCCCTTTCTACAATTTCACTGGTTGCAGCCGGGGCGCTCGCCCTGCCCGCAGCTGCTCAGGAACAACAGGCTGGACAGATCAGCGGTCGGGTGACGAATGAAGGCACCAACGCTCCGCTTACCGGTGCTCAGCTGGTGCTGGTCGAGACCGGCGCGGAGACAGCCACGCGCGATGGCGGTGCGTTCGACCTGCGCAATGTGCCGGCCGGCGACTATACGCTGAAAGTCTCCTATATCGGCCTTGCCGACTTTACGGTTCCGGTGCGTGTGGATGGCGGGCAGACGGCCCGCCTCAACATCGCGGTGCCGGATCACATGACGCTGGACCGTATCACGGTGGTCGGTCAGCGCGCCTCCCAAGCCTCGGCATTGAACCAGCAACGTGTGGCCGCGAACCTCTCCAATGTCGTCTCGTCCGACCAGGCAGGCCGCTTCCCCGACGCCAACGCAGCAGAAGCTTTGCAGCGCGTGCCGGGCATCTCCATCAACCGTGAGGAAAAAGGGGGCGAAGGTCGCTACATTTCCATTCGCGGTCTCGATTCCGGCCTGAACAATTTCAAGCTGAACGGTATCAACGTCGCGCAGACCGACAGCGATACGCGCCGCGTGCCGCTGGACGTGGTGCAGGCCGATGCGCTGTCAAAGATCGTCGTCAACAAGACGCTGCTGCCGGACATGGATGGCGACGGCATCGGCGGCTCGGTCGAGCTCGAGACAGGCTCCGCCTTCGATCTCAGCGATCGCCTGATCCGCTTCAATCTCGAAGGAAACTACAACGACTTCGCAGAGAAGATGGGCGGTAAAGTATCGGGCACCTATGGCGATACGTTCGGTGTGGAAGACCAGTTCGGCGTTCTGATCTCCGGGACGTACAACAAGCGCCACACGCTCGGTTACAACAATTTGCAGGACGAGGAGTACATTCCATTCTTCGAGCAGGATGAAGGCGAGCCGATCGACATGAGCGGCGGCAATGAGCTGATCCCGTGGTGGTTCGGCCTCGGCAATTTCGACAATGAGCGCGAGAATATCGGCGTCTCCATCGCACTCGACTATCGGGTGAACGATGCGACCAGCCTCTACCTCAAAGGCAGCTACAACAAGCTCGAGGATATCGAGCTGTCGAGCGGCTTCTTCATCATCGCTGACGACGATGAGCTATATCAAGACGGCGAGTACAACCCGGAAGGCGGTACGGTCTACCAGGTGCGCAGCGAGTACGAAGAATCCGTCTTCACCAACAGCACACTGACCATTGGCGGTACGACCGCGATGGACCAGTTCGTGTTCGACTACTCGCTCGGCTATGCCAGCGGCATCTTCGAAGAACCAAACGACTATGAAGTCGCATTCGAGTATGAGCTGTCCGGTCCCGTGCTCTACGACTATTCGCAGAAGCATTTTCCCCAGCCGATTCTCAGCGCCGAAGACGAAGCGGCAATCCGCGATCCGTCGAACTTCTACCTAGGCGGCAACGACATCGACCTCGACGATTCCAAAGACGAGAAATACATCGCTCAGTTAGACACGACCTACGAACCGGCCTCCGACTGGCTGACCTTCGTGAAGGCCGGTGCGAAGTTCCAGCGGTCGGAACACTCGCTGTTCGAAGCGAACGTTCTGGAAGCCGATGGCGACCTGGCGCTGCAGGGCTCGGTGTTCGAAGGCGGCGTGCTGGACACGTCCGATATCGGTTCGCCGTACGGCCAGATCCTGCGCCTGAACCCGACCTCGGTGCGCAACTGGCGCAGCATTGGGCAGCAGTTGGTGGCCGACGGCATCCTCGAAAACGAGTATGATGGCGACCCGCCGGACGAGGACAGCTACGAGGCCACCGAAGACCTCTATGCAGGCTATGTCATGGCCCGCGCGGATGTCGGCAAGTTCGAGTTCATCGGCGGTGTCCGCGTCGAATATCTTGACTTTACCACCGACGGCTTCGAAGTGATCGAAACCGAAGATGACGAGATCGTCGCCCCGCGCAGCCGCAGTGCCGACAACACGCAGGTGCTACCGCGCTTCCAGGTGAACTACCGCCCGTCCGACAAGCTTGTCGTACGCGGCGCGGCCTTCACCTCGCTCGCCCGTCCGGAATTCGCCTTCCTGAACGCCGCGACGGAAATCGAGATCGAAGACGACAACAGCCTTGAAGCCTTTGTCGGCAATCCGGACCTGAAGCCAGCTTATGCCTGGAACTTCGACCTCGGAGTCGAATACTACCTCAACAGCATCGGCATGATCTCGGGCGGCATCTTCTACAAGTCGATCGATGACTTCATCTTCACCGATGCAGCACCGGAAGGTGAGACGGTAGTTCCGGAACTGGTAGAGCGGTTCCCCGGCTATAATATCGACGTCGAAACCGTGTTCAACGGTAACAAGGCAGAAGTGTACGGTATAGAACTGGCCTACATGAACCAGTTCACCAGCCTCGATGGTTTCCTCGGCGGTTTTGGTGTCTACGCTAACCTGACCCTGCAGGAGACCAGCGCAGACACCGGTCTCGAGGGGCGGGACGATGTACCTTTCTTCAACGCCCCTGACTATGTCGGCACGGTTGCGCTGACCTATCAGAAGTACGGCGTCGAAGGGAACCTCGCCTACACGTTCCGCGGCGACTCGCTGGAAGAGCTCGGCCCCTACCTGATCGACAAATATCAGCAGTCCTACAATACGCTGGACGGTCAACTGCGCTACGCCATCAACGAGAAGGCAAGCATCTATGTGAACGCAATCGACATCCTCGATGATGGCTTGGACCCGGTGGTGAACAAGACGCTTGGCAAGGATGGCCGTTATCCGGAAGATGTGACCTTCAACGGCCGCACGGTCACCTTCGGCGTTACGCTGGAATTCTGATCCCACTGCAAGGAGCATCCTGTATGCGCATCTCGAACGACCGTGGCCTTTCGAGACCTTATGTGAAACGGACTGAGGCTGCTCCGATGGGCAGCCTTATTTCCCGCCGGGCAATGCTGGCAGGCATGGGCGCAGGTGTAGCTGGACTGGCCGCGTGCCGGTCAACCAATGGTGCTTCCAGCCCCTCCAGTCTTGGTTTCAAGGAAATTGAGCTGCTACGAACGCCGGGCGAAGTGATGCCTCCCGGCTACCGGTCTGATGTTGTAATCCGCTGGGGCGACGCCTTGTTTGAAGGTGTCCCGGATTTCGACCCGCGGAACCTGACTGTTACTGATGCGGAACAGCGCTTCGGTATCAACAATGATTTTCTGGCCTTCCTGCCGATCGAGGGCGAACCGGATCGCGGCTTGCTCTGGGCCAATCACGAATACCCGAATCCACACCTGATGTGGCCCGGTCTGACCGAAGCCAATATGGCTGAGGCAATGACCGATACGCAGGTGGCCGTGACCATGGCGAGTGTCGGCGGCTCGGTCGTCGAACTCAACAGGGAGGCCGGGAGCTGGAAACCCTTGCTCAGTCGCCAGTACAACCGCCGCATTACGGCCAACACACCCATGCGTATATCCGGCCCCGCCGCGGGACACGAGAAGATGCGCACAGGGTATGATCCAACAGGCATCCAAGCGCTGGGCACCCTTTCCAATTGCAATGGCGGGGTAACGCCCTGGGGCACAATCCTCACCTGCGAAGAAGGTGCTGCGTGGATCTTTAGCGGTAGCCCGGCTGGCTTACCGGATGAGCCCCTATTGAATCGCTACTATTACGATGAACCAGAAAACAACCGCTGGGGCTGGTCACGCGTCGCGCTGCGTTTCTCTCTGGCGAATGAACCGAATGAACCGAACCGATTTGAGTGGGTGGTAGAGATTGACCCATCCGATCCGGATTCCGTGCCGGTGAAACGAACAGCACTCGGTCGCTTTGCCCACGAAGGTGCCAGCACCACGCAGGCCCCGGATGGACGTGTCGTTGTCTATCTCGGCGATGATTGGGAATTCGAATACTGCTACCGGTTCGTCAGCACACATCCGGTCCGGCCAGGGGGCGCGAAAGCTAACACCAACATCCTCGACGATGGCGTCCTGTCTGTCGCCAAATTCAGCGAAAGCGGTCGTCTGGAATGGATACCGCTGGTCTTCGGCGAGGGGCAACTCACGCCGGAAAATGGCTTCCACTCCCAGGCCGATGTTCTGATCAACACGCGCGGCGCGGCCGACCTTCTTGGCGCGACACCAATGGATTCGCCGGAAGGGTTTGCGCCAAACCCGGTAACAGGCACCGTTATTATCGCACTCTCCAGCAATGCCTACCGGGAAGAGCCGGACGCAGCCAATCCTCGCACTCAGAACAGGTATGGGCACTTGCTGGAGCTTCATCCACCACCCACAGCAGAAGGCCCTGACCACGCCGCTGACGTTTTCACCTGGGAAGTGCTGGCGCTTTGCGGTGATCCGCAGGACCCGGCACTGCAGGCACGATACCATCCGGAAACGAGCGCCAGCGGCTGGTTCACCGATCCGGACAATATTGGCTTCGACATGAAGGGCCGGCTTTGGATCTGTACTGACGGTGTACAGCCGACCGGGCATGATGGGCTCTATGCCATGGACCTGAACGGCAACGGGCGGGCTTTGTCCAAATTGTTCTACGCACCACCGGCTGGCGCGGAATGTTGCAGTCCAACCTTTGCTGATGCTGGCCGCACACTCTTCCTTGGTATCCAACACCCGGGTGAAGGCGCAGCGTCTTTGTCCGAGGTTCCGACGCACTGGCCTGACTTTGACCCCACGGTGCCTCCGAGATCCTCTATTGTCGTCATTACTCACCGCAATGGCGGCATGGTAGGAAACTGAAGATGCTGACTTGTGTCGGAAAATTGGCTCTCATCTGACACCACGTCTCAAATGAAGGTGTCAGATGAATTCGAACCGGTCTCCTTTCGCCGAGGACGAATTGAGTTCAAGCTGCTATGGAGCTGGCACCAATCGAGACGAACAGGGCCACATGGCGATGTGAAGCGCCCACATTCTCAATATTCCTTTGATGATTGAAGGGGTAGAGGTCCAAATCCGATATGCTCTGACAAATGCCTTTTTGGCACTTCGTCATTGAAACCTGAGACTCAATTCAGTCCAATTTCGTAGCCTTGGGGAGGGTCTACACCTTGAAGATTTTCAACGAAGTAATCCCAAAGCCTGCGTATAAAATACGGCTGACGATAGGCTCTGTGGCCGCCATTGGGAATTATGAGTAGATCGAAGTCCTTGTTTGCCTGAATGAGGGCGTCCACAACCTGCATGGTCAATGCTGGATTGACGTTGTCATCCATCTCACCATGCACCAAAAGCAGCTTACCTTTTAGCTGGTGCGCAATCAGCGGGTTGGACGCTGCATCAAACTTGTCCTCATCGACACCCTGCCCATTATAGATTTCCCCCCATGCTGAGCCGTAGCCACGCTGATCATGGTTCCCCGCGGCAGATACAGCGACCTTAAAAAACTCCGGATACTGCAAAACTGCACGAGTCGAAGCATACCCGCCGCCGGAAGCTCCCCAAATACCTACCCTTTCAATGTCCATATAGGGGTTACGGGCGGCCAATTGCCGGATTACAGCGATATGATCTTCAAGATTGCCGGCTTTTCCGAGATGCCCATAGGAGTCATCGTAGAACGCCTTCGATCGGTGCGGCGTACCGCGCCCATCAATCGCGACCACAATAAATCCCGTTTCCGCAAGCGCCTGAGCACTGAATGGGTCATTGAAAGTCCCTCCGGAAAACCCACTCCACACCCTGCTGATCTGCGGCCCCGGATATATTGAATCGATGATTGGGTAGTTCTTGGACGGATCAAAGTCACTCGGGCGCATCAAATTACCGTATATCCTGGTAACTCCGTCCGCCGCGAGCGCCTCAAACCGCTCCACCGCGACATAGCCACCATTTTCAAGCTTGGATATGTCCGCAGCTTCCAGTTCACGCACCAACGCGCCATCACTGCGACGAAGCACAAGCCTTGGGGGCATGTCTGTACTCGAATAGGAATCGACAAAATACCGGCCGGATGGAGAAAACCCACTCTCTTCCTTTTTACTCGAAAGAGCAGCGACAGGCGCGCTCATAAAACCTCTGTGGATATGAACCTCATGATCCGCCGCCTCAGGTGTCAGGAGCGTAAGGCCAGAACCGTCGAACTTCACCGCATACAGTTTTCGAAGATAAGGGTCTTCGTCTTTATCAACGCCACCGGCAGTAAAGTATACGGTCTCGCTTTCTTCATCCACTCTGATGATGTCACGGACCACCCATTCTCCTTTGGTGATCTGGTTCAGGATACAGCCTGTTCGGCCATCCACGAGATACAAATGCCCCCACCCGTCTCGTTCTGAAAACCAGATGATATTGCCGTTCGACAAAGTCTTTACGTTTGGAATTTCTTGCAAACCGCCATCCCCAAGGCGGACCCACGTATCGCTCTGTTCTTCGATCAGCGTGTTCACATCGCCAGTTTCCGGATCCGCAGCAACCAGGGTGGCGGCTTTGGAGTATCGGCCACGATTGATAAAATACACAGTCGTGCCATCGGCAGACCACCATGTGTACTCATTGGCGATCAGGCTGCCGAAGTACCGCTCAACCGGAGCGACCTTGAGGTCCACCTGTGTTCCACTTTCCACATCGAATACGACAGGATGCAGCAATGCAATGTGTTCCTCGTCAGGTGTGGAGAAATGATATGCATAGTGCGTTGGCCGAACGACTCCATCGCGTGCGGCAGCCTGTACCAAGTGAAATTCTCCGACTTTGCGCTCGTCAATTCTGTGGCTCAGAATATAGCGGGAATTTGGTGACCAGATGACCTCAGGCGTGGCTTCCTCTTCGCCCAGTTTTCTGCTCACTCCAGCCAGAGCGTCACCTGGTTGACCAGCATATGCGAAGTCGGCCATTCCATCATCCGTTAACGGTGACTTTTTGTCCGTTTCGAGATTGCGGATGTAGAGGTTGTCGGCAGAGAGAGATACGGCCCATTTGCCATCAGGCGAAACCACCTCATTGGCAGCATAAGGAAGTTCGACCGCCTTGCACTGCGCCGAAGAAGAAAGACGACAACGCAATAGCTTGCCATCAACATCCAGTTCGATGACTTTTTCATCATCAACAAAACGAAAGAGATTGAAAGGCAAGTCGTCCGCGTCGACTGGCCGACCAAGGATCTTCGCCAACGCTGAGGCTAGCTTGTTCTGGTTGAAGCTCGATATGAGCTCACCCGTCTCTGCATCAACCGTGATGAATTGCTTCTTTCCGGCTTCAGTGGTTCGCAGATACCAGAAGCGATCGCTGTCACCAATCCAATGATGCTGGATGTCGCCGTTGCGCATGTATTCTTGTTTGTTCCACGGCAGGAACCGCTCCGCACGCTGGTATTTTTCTTCCTGAGATTCAGCAGCTCCCTTGAGATGCCCACAACAAAGCAACGCCAACGCTATAATGCCGAGCACTTTATACATTGTGGATTCTCAACTCCATTAGTCGCTACTGCGTCACAGACTGAAGACTCCTAACAAACCGGCAGCTTTTCTTAAATCGAGCCTGAGCGATTCAAGTTCCCGCTTTGACGCGTAAACCAAACCGGGACGCCAGCATTCAGCGGTGGGGAGTCCCGAGCGGGTTTTCCGGTGCCGGTGTGGCCGATGGAACGAACGGATGAATGAGGCCCCAGGGGCTCATCATCTCGCCTACTCGCGCGTCCACCAGATGCGGACCGGGCGTCTCATGTGCTTTTGCGAGGGCGGCGGCGAGGCCTTCCGGCGAATCCACTTGCGTGCTCGGTATCCCAAATGCCTTAGCTAGGGTTACAAACTCCGGATTGGCAATCTTCGACACATAGGTCTCACCGAAAACGCGCTTCTGAATGCGATGGACATTGCCGTAATGCCCGTCATTGAACACGACGACTGTGACATTGAATCCGTAGCGATTTGCAGTCGCAAGTTCCTGCATCCCCCATCCAAACCCGCCATCGCCTGTTATCGAGACAACTCGCTGGTCGGGATTGCCGGCCGCGGCCCCCAAGGAGGTGGGATAGCCATAGCCCAACGTGCCTTGATAGCCTGGTGTCACCAGCTTGCGGGGCCCAGACAAAGGCATCGCCACATTGGCGTAAAAGCCGACCTGTGTGAGCTCACTTACCAGGATATCCTCCGCCGTCATGGAAGACCGGATGGCGTCAAGGTATTGGTTTTGTGGCGCAATCTGCGAAGTCTGTGCCGTTTGCCAAGCCTTGACCTTTGCGACCTGCTCGACCCGGCTCACTTCGGCGGAGTGCCCGGAAAGTGCGTCCAACAGTGCTTCTGCTGTAGCTCGCACGTCAGCCTGAATAGCTACGCCGCTTTGCCGCGGAGTTCCAAGGTGGTCGGCATCCAGGTTTACGTAAATGAATTTGCAATTGTCAGATGTATGCCATGGCAGTCCGCGCGCGTCCACGAAGCGGCTTCCCAATACAAGCACAAGATCTGTGTGCGGCAGCAACGCCCGTTGCCCGAGCGTTGTCAACGCCAGAGGATGATCGTCAGAAATCAACCCGCGTCCGCCTTCCGTCATGCAAACGGGGGCTTGAAGAATCTCGGCGAGTTTTTCGACCGCTTCGCTCGCACGTGCGCCTATCGCCCCGCCGCCTGCGTGGATCGTCGGGAATCTGGCTGACCGCAGCAATTCGATAGCCGCCCGGACATCTTCTGCTTCTGGCGCAATCCGGCGCTCCTGGGCTGCCCCAAGGATTTCCACCGTTGCCTCGCTCTGCAGAGCGTCTGGCGGCACTTCCAGCGCCACAGGGCGCGGATGACCGCTTCTCAATTCAACAAATGCCTCATGCACCGCTTCCGCAATCTCTTCCGGCTGCCTGACCAGGCGGTGCCATTTTGTCAGTGACTTCAGAATGCCGGACTGATCAGGAATTTCATGCAGCTGACCAAGGTTCTTGCCGATGGTGTCTGATGAAATCTGCCCACTGATAAAAAGTGTGCGGGAGGAGCAGGCGTAAGCCGTTGCCAGACCGGAAAGTGCATTCAGCATGCCCGGTCCGGGCACAACCATGCTCACACCTTCCTTCTGGGTTGTGCGCGCATACCCATCCGCCATGTAGGACGCCGCCTGCTCATGGCGAGGCACAATGAAGCGAATCTTGTCTTGTTGCTGACGCAAAGCCTCGACCGCCCAGTCAAGCTGAACGCCTGGGATCCCGAACACATCGCTAACCCCCTCTTCCAAGAGTTGGGCCACGAGCGCCTGACCGCCTGTCATCTTCATTGGTCACTCCATATTGTCTTATATGATGTGAAGAGGGCGTTTCAAATGAAGAGCCACAAAACCACACACCTTGGCCGCAAGTCACTTGCTTACGCGCCCTCAAAGCTACTCATTAACAAGTTAATTATCGGCGGTCAACGAAGTCATCCATGCGATTTGGAACACAGTCCGACTTCTAGCGGTTCCTTCAACGAGGCGCGTCACCAATGGTCTGGATCAACTCATCCAGTAGCTCATAAAGCGCGCGGAGCTTGTCAGCACCGAACTCCCTGCTGATCCGGGCGTATTCTGCTTCAGAAAATGGGGCCACAGCCTTGAACTTCCTTTGGCCGGCGGGCGTGATCGAAATATAGCTGTAGCGCTGATCCGTGGAGGAGCGGCGACGGAGAATAAGACCCGACGACTCCAGTGTATTCAGCATGCGTGTCAGGCTGGGCTTGAGGACGTGCACACGATTGCTGAGCTCAGTGATATCGAGATACTCAACCTCAATAAGAGCACGCAAAACCCGCCATTGTTGCTCATTCAAACCGCTCTCATGCAGCAGCCGACGAAATCGGCTCATGACAGTTTCCCGGGCGAGCAAGAGCATCATCGGCAAGGATTGTGAAAAC
This sequence comes from uncultured Hyphomonas sp., assembly GCF_963678875.1. Lineage (NCBI taxonomy): Bacteria > Pseudomonadati > Pseudomonadota > Alphaproteobacteria > Hyphomonadales > Hyphomonadaceae > Hyphomonas > uncultured Hyphomonas sp. The sequence continues at coordinate 2,422,806 of NZ_OY787456.1, forward strand.
GGCCGCATATACGGGTTGTTTTCCCCGGATGCATCATGAGCGCCTTCGAAAAAAAGTCCGTCTGAAGAGTCCACACTCTCTCGTGCCCGCGGCTTCGATGTGGCACCTGAAGTTGTGTCCTTCACGCTTTCACGCCCCGATGCAATTTTCTTGCTCATCTAATTGTCCTGCGTCCCAACTGGTTCTTATCGAATGAATACTTATTTTTCAGGCACCTAAGCTACCTCAAGGCCTACTTTTTTCAATCGGCAAAGCCCGCACTTCCTAAGGCTGTCACCACATCTGTTCTGAAGTCATTTTCTCCAGACGTTGATACGCGCGCCGGAACGCCTCTCTTCAAGCAAGTATAACGCCCCGGCGTTGACGAGCACAAGATTATTTGATTAACACGTTAATCTATATTCAGAGCAGTTGCCACTGCCCAAGGTTCATGCACCCGCCCTGAGAGTTTGATAGCTTCCGGATGAAAGTGAGATACGTCCGGTCGGGACTTTGCACAATGTCAAGGAGTTCGATTATGGAAGACAGCACCGGATATGGACGCCCGCAGAACGAGCCTGACGGTCGTATGACGGCAGTCGGCCCCGGATCACCGATGGGCGAACTGCTTCGCCGATACTGGCAACCGGTTGGCTTGTCTGCGGACGTCAAAAACAAGCCTGTCCCGACACGCATTCTCGGTGAGGACCTGATCCTTTTCCGCGTCGCTGACGGGTCTGTCGGCCTCGTCGAATCTCGCTGCTGCCATCGCGGCACGACTCTTCACTACGGGAAAGTGGAAGAAAACGGCATCCGCTGCTGCTATCATGGTTGGCTGTTTGATACGAAAGGCCACTGCCTGGAGATGCCTTGCGAGCCCGCGGATGCAGACCGACGGTCTTTTGTCCGCCAGCCCTGGTACCCGGTGCAGGAAGCGCATGGCGTCATCTTTGCGTATATGGGCCCTCCCGAACGCATGCCTCGTTTCCGGCGGTTCGATATGCTCGAGGAACAGGCAGCCAATCCCGACCTCGCGATTCTTGCCAGCATGGGCTACGGCTCAGGTGGTCATGTGTACTGTCCCGAGATCGGGTTGAAGACCGGCGAACCTGTTGTCGACTGCAACTGGCTCCAATTGTTCGAAAACGCCATGGACCCGTTCCATGCCTATGTGCTGCACATGAAATTTACGGGTGAGCAGTTCGGCAAATCCATGGGCATCGTTCCTGAGATCACGTGGAAAGAAACAGATCTCGGAGTAAAGAGCATCCAGGACCGTCCGCTGGAGTCTGATAAGGTGTTTCGGCGGATCACTGAAGTAATGCTGCCAAACATCCGCTATGTCGCAAGTGTCGCCGTCGGTGAAAGAGACGACAGCTTCGCACGCGGCGGCAATCTTACATGGGTGGTTCCGCGGGACGATACGCACAGTGTTTTCTTCTCGATCACAACAGTTGGAAAGAACGAGGACGGTTCCCCCCAGGAGTTGCGCCGGCAACGCTTCGAAGGTGGGCGCTCCTGGGATCAGCTCAGCGAAGAAGAACGCCGCGACATGCCTGGAGACATCGAAGCCCAGGCCGGTCAGGGCCCGATTACGATCCACCGCGACGAACATCTCGTCACGAGCGACCGCGGAGTCATGATGCTGCGCAAGCGATTTAAACGCCAGTTGGATGCGATGGCGAATGGCGCAGACCCGCTTGGCGTGGAGCCTGGAGAAGGCGACGAGGTCCTGACAACGGAAGCGGGCAATTATCGCATCGAGAAAACGATGGCCTAGACCCGACGCCGCATGTGCGGAGCGAATGGACAGATTCTCTACAATGGAAGTTGGCGACCAGGCAGAATGCCTGGTCACGTTCCACCTATTCGACCTTTTCCGCCCGGAAGGTCCCTCCTCCGTGCTGGACCTTGAGCCAGTAGCTGCCGAATGCCCCCGGTTCGATTGTTACATCGAGGGGCTGACCCTTAACGATTCGTACACGGCGTGAATCTGTCTGGCGCCAAGTGTCTCCGTTTGCGAGCACGAGTATGATCTTGCCGTTTCTCTGTTTTGAGTATTGGACAAGAGCCGATGTTACAGGCTCCTCGGACACCCGCGATCCGGACGCGGCGGGCATTTTCGATTCCGCGGACTGTGTCGGAGCAACTGCAGCAACAGAAAGGGGCGCCTCACCGGCAAGTGGCTCAACTGCCGTGGAGGAAGTTGGCGAAGTCCTCGCCTTAAGTTGATCATAGCAGATGAGCCGACTTTGATTGTCGACGATCCCCCGACATGGAGAAACATCAACCATCTGCGCTACCGCAGCGCCCGTCGGCGCCGCAACGATGGTCATCAATGGCAATAGCGCGTGCATGAACAGTTTCATGACAAAGTTCCTCTGTTACGGCTGGACTTACCCTAAAACAAACACGTTAATTACCTAAGTGTCCACTCGGCAAGCAAAGGTCTCAGAAGAGGATTCCATGAAGTCATTTTTTTACGCATTCACAGCTCTCGGCGTCGTGGCCTGCTCTGCTCCTGATACTGTTCCGGAGCCCTCGCCAACAAAGGTCACCCAGGAACAGACTGAAACCGAAGCGGCGAAACTGAACGCATGGTTTGATGAACAGTATCAAGCCGATCTTTCATTCTCACCGATGGCCAAGACCCGACGCGGCCTGGTTGATGAGGACTATGGAAAGTGGGATGACATATCTGCAGAACACCGTGCAGAAGAATACCAACGCTCCCAGGCTCAACTGGCCGCAATGAAGGAGCAATTCGACTTCGACAAACTGGACAGGGAAGCACAGCTGTCCTGGCGCTTGTTCGAATACCACAAAGACCGCGAAAGCGCAGGATGGCCCTATCGGGACCATCTCTACACGTTCAACCAGATGTTTGGCCTGCACGTGACTGCCCCAACTTTTCTGATCAGCCAGCACGAAGTCACGACACAGAAACACGCTGAAGCCTATGTTTCCCGCTTGTACGGGATGGGCACATATCTGGAACAGGGTCTCGCTCAGGCCGAACGCGCTTACGATGCAGGTATCGTCCCCCCCGGATTCGTCTTCGAACACGTATTACGGGATATCACGACGATGACATCCGGCGCACCATTTGAGGAAGCTGATCAAGATTCCCCTCTCTGGGCTGACTTCAAGTCAAAACTCAGCGAGTTGGATTTGCCCGCTGATCAAAACGACGCCTTGCTGGAAGACGCCCGCAAGGCCCTGCAGGAATCCGTTCAGCCCGCATACCAGAAGATATTCGATGTCCTGAACAATCAACGCACGAATGCCACCGAAGATGCTGGTGCCTGGGCGTTACCGGACGGGGCCGACTTCTACGCCTACCGTTTGAAGGACAATACCACCACCGACCTGACTCCCGGCCAGATTCATGAACTTGGCCTCCAGGAAACCACGCGCATTCACGACGAAATGCGGGACATCATGCAGCAAACTGGATTTGAGGGGAGTTTGCAGGAGTTTTTCGAATTCATGCGGACGGACGATCAGTTTCGCTACTCAAACGACGCTGACGGCCGGGACCAATACCGCGCGGACGCAACGGCCATTATCGACGGAATTCGGGACCGACTGGACGAGATGTTCATCACGCAGCCAAAAGCCCCGCTCGTGGTTCGCGCAGTCGAACCCTACCGGGAACAATCAGCTGCCAGAGCCTTCTACTCCGCCCCAGCCGAAGACGGCTCTCGACCAGGCATCTACTATATCAACCTCTACGACATGACGACGATCACCAACTATTCCATGAGGGCGCTAGCCTATCATGAAGGATTGCCAGGCCATCATATGCAGATCGCCATCGCGCAGGAATTGGAAAGCATTCCGCTTTTCCGCAAGTATTCTGGTGTGACAGCCTATTCCGAAGGCTGGGGCCTCTATTCAGAATGGTTGCCACTGGAAATGGGCCTTTATGACGACCCCTATTCCAATTTCGGCCGCCTTTCGCTCGAGCTTCTGCGCGCTGGTCGCCTGGTTGTCGACACCGGCCTTCACCACAAACGTTGGACAGTCGATGAAGCTACCGACTGGCTGGTCGACAATACGCCGACCACATACTATGGCGCCCGACGGGCAGTCGAACGCTATGTGGTGATGCCTGGCCAGGCGACCGCCTATAAAATCGGGATGGTCAAGATCCAGGATCTGCGGGATCAAGCAGAAGTCGAACTTGGAGATGATTTCGACGTTCGGGAATTCCACGATGTTATCCTGCGCTCTGGCGCTGTGCCACTCTCCCTCCTTGAGGAGATCGTCAATGATTGGGTCCAAACCAAGAAGGGTTCCTGAACCAGCCGCCTCCTCCATAAAAAGAATAGCGGGCGCCCTTTCAGGCGCCCGCTTTTTCACTGCAGAGACATCTTGTTGCTTTTGCGCAGAATCTAGCTGGCGACCTCCTGGCCTGCCCGGCGTGCTTCTGCCTCGGCAAAAGCTGCTCGGTATTCCTTCAATCCCATCCAGAGGGTGACGAAGGTCAGTGGCCCAAGGATCGCTGTGGTAATCGACAAGGAGTAGCGTAGCGCATTGTCGTCGTGGAAAATGAAGTCGGTAAGCGTGGCCGGTAGAATCGGCCCAAGGCTGACCCCGAGAATGCCCACAGTAAACAGGAAGATCGCCCCCATCTGTCCACGAATCTGGTTAGGCGCGACAAGTTGAATCGCTGACGGTATGAGCACAGGCGTCAACGCGCTGAACAGCTTGGTGGGAAACAAGAGCCCGGCCATCATCCAAGACGAAGGCATCAGCGGCATAAGCGTCGCCGGTATCGTGATCGCCAGCGCACCATAGGCTGTAAGTCGCAGACAGGCATCGTTGACACCACGCTTCAGCAAATGTCCGGAATACCAGCCGGCGAAGATAAGACCGATCGGACCACCAACCAGCGAAGAAATACCGTTCACCATCCCCGACTGCGCCGGTGACCAGTCCCATGTCCGGATAAAGAGCTCTGGATACCAGGTATCTGAATAGGTGGTGACCGAATAAAGCGCTGCGCCGAGCATCAACGAGACGGACATCATGGGAAAGCGACGCATGTAGCTAAAAACGGCGCCGAGTTTGATATCCTTGTCTTCAACCGTGCGGTCTCGTCGTTCTGGCTCCTTCAGCGTCGACATCAAAAGCGCCAGCAAAAGACCTGGCAGTCCGACGATGACAAAAACCATGTGCCATGATTTCATCTGTCCTATCAGTGGCAGCGTAATGTCCGGATGTGTCTGGACTGCGGAAACCACCGCACCACCGAGGATCAGCGCGATTCCAGCCCCGACAAAGATCCCGGTGGTATAAATGCTCATCGCGCGCGGCAGCCGCGATTTATCAAAATAGTCTGACAGCATCGAATAGGCAGACGGAGACAGCGCAGCCTCGCCTACCCCAACCCCGATGCGAGCCGCAAAAAGCTGCGGGAAATTCCGAGCGAACCCGCAGAGCATCGTCATCAAACTCCAGACTGTCACTCCTGCAGTGATGATCCACTTCCGCTTAAACCGGTCTGCCGCCCACCCGAGCGGAAGCCCCATGATCGTGTAGAAAATGCCGAATGCCGCACCGGCCAACAAAGCAAACTGGAAGTCGCTGATATTCAGATCAGCCCGTATTGGACCGACCATCAGGTTTAGGATCTGCCGGTCCAGAAAGGAAAATGTGTAGGCCAGCATCAGCACGCCGGAAGCATACCAGGCGTACTTGTAATCAACCTGCGCTGGCTCTGAGGCAGTGGCGTTGTCTGTATTTGTCATGCTTGGGCTTTCTGCTCGGTCCCTGACCGAGCCGGGGTATTCAAGATCATGTCAGGTTCCAAAGGCCACCAACATGACTTGACCCGCTCAGTTGGCGTGTGTCCGAATATTGCTGACCTGTGAGAGAGCTTCGATGAAGGTGTCGTTTTCTTCGGCGGTACCGACAGACACCCGAATCCAGTCCGGCAGACCATAATTGCCGACGGGCCGTATGATGACGCCGCGCTTCATCAGCTCCCTGGATACGGTTGCCCCATCCCCGCTTTTCATCAGAACGAAGTTGCCATGGGAGGGCACATACTCGAATCCAGCTTTAGTGAGCCAATCACACAAACGAACGCGCTCAACTGCGTTGTGTTGCCGGCTACGATTAATGAACTCGTCATCGCCAAGCGCTGCCGCCGCAGCCTGTTGGCCCACCATGTTCACGCCGAAAGGCATCCCCATAGGCTGAAGCACCTTGAGAAGCTCCGGGTGGGTGATGGCATATCCGACGCGTGCTCCGGCAAGACCGAAAATCTTCGAGAATGTCCGGAGAATGACGATATGCTTTCGACTTGACAGGAGACGCGAAATATCCGGCCGGTCTGCTTCATCAAGATACTCTCGATACGCCTCATCTATAACCAAAAGTGTATCATCCGGAAGAGCCTCAGCCAACGCGTGCACGTCTGCTGCCGGTGTCAACGCGCCGGTAGGATTATTCGGGGTAGCAAGGAAGACGACCTTGGTGCGTTCTTCCCTACCCGCCTGCAACAGGGCATCGAGATCAGGCCGCCAATCGGCGTGCACATCACAGGCGATCCCCTCCGATCCTGCCGCCTTACTCGCCCCCGCATATGAGGCAAAGGAATAGCGCGGATAAACTGACTGACGCTCATGATTGAGAAAACCGTGCGCAATCATCAGAATAAGCTCACTGGAGCCGCAGCCAGGCAGGATATGATCCTCGGGTAATCCGCAGTACGCGGCCAATGCGGCGATCAGCGAGAAATTGTGAAAGTCTGGGTATCGGTAGGTTTTTTCGTTGCACTGTCGAATAGCCTCGGTCGCGGCGGGCGCGGTTCCCAGCGGGTTTTCATTCGACGCCAGTTTGACGATTGCGGACGGCTCGAGACCGAATTCTCGCGCAACATCTTCAATGGGCCGTCCCGGCGGGTAAGGCGGGATAAGGCTGACATGCGGCAGGATGGGGTTACTCATACTCATTGTTCGTCCAGATCTGTATTTTTGAGGTAATCAACGGCGACGAAACTCAGCGCTTTTACGCCGACCTTGAGGGCCTCGTCGTTGACCAGAAAGTAGGGGGAATGATTTGGCGCGGCCTCTTCGGCCGATACACCTTCAGGATTAACACCCAGGAAGAAGAATGTGCCAGGAAACCGTGTCTGATAGTGCGCAAAATCCTCTGACCCCATAACAAGGCCACGTTCCTCGAACCCATAATTCCCCGCCGCCCGCTGAAGCTGCGGAGTGATCCGGGCCGTCAGGTCTGGATCATTGTAAACAGAGGGCGCATACGGATCGACATGCATCTCGACGCTTGCTCCGGCGCTTTCGGCAATCGATGTTGCTGTCTGTTTTACCCGAGCGATAAGCTCTTCTCTGATCTCTGGGTCAAAGGTTCGGATCGTACCCAGCATATCCACTCGCTCCGGGATGATATTACTGCGTACGCCACCGTTGATAGCACCGATCGTGATGACAGACGGGGCTACGGACACATCCAGCTGGCGCGCAGGTATCATCTGAAGGCCGACCATGATCTGTGCTGCCGTGATTATGGGGTCCACGCCCGCCCAGGGGCGAGAACCGTGGGTCTGCTCGCCGATAACGCTGAGCCTCAGCCGGTCTGCGGCCGCCATCGTGCCCCGCGGACGCACGCTAATAGATCCCGCTCGGCCCGGCCAAACATGAAGCCCAAAAATTGCATCTGGCCTGTAAGCTCCATCCAGCGCGCCTTCTTCGAGGATGAGTTTGGCGCCCCCCTTTTCTCCTTGAGGTGCACCTTCTTCAGCTGGCTGGAAAACGAACAGCACAGTGCCATGAATCTGATCGCGGTGCCCCGCCAGCACCTCAGCAACCCCCATCAGGATCGCGGTGTGTGCGTCATGCCCACACGCATGCATAACAGGTACAGTTTTGCCCTCGCTCTCCGTTGTCACGGTGGACGCGAAAGAAAGACCGGTTTTCTCTTCGACTGGTAGCGCATCCATATCTGCGCGTAGCGCGACGGTTCGACCCGGAAGATCACCGCGCAGCACACCAATTACCCCAGTGTGGGCAATGTCCGTACGTACTTCGTCAAACCCGAGAGCACGCAAGTGCTCTGCGACCATCGCCGCCGTGCGGAATTCTCGATTTCCGAGTTCCGGATTCTGATGAATATCGTGGCGCCAACTGATGACCGAATCTTCAACTTTGTCAGCGGACCGTTCAAGTGATGAATAGTCAATTGTTTGGGCCGTTGCTGTGGCCTGACAGACGGCCAGCCCGGCTACGAAAACAAGTCCAGAGAGTCGGCGTGGCAAGGATCTGCCTCCCATGATTGTCGCATGCGTATCGCCAGAGTGATACTCAACCGCCCCCATATTTCAATAGTTCACCCGTTAATTATTTATACTTTTTTGAATCATGGTCGGTACTTTCTCCCAAAACTCAATCATTCGGGCTTTGCAACGATTTGAATTCACTTGTGAATTACAAGCATCGCCGAAAAACAAACAGCCAATTGAGTTTCCAAAGCACCACTATTGGTAGGGAGGAGCGCTCGCACAGAAAGAATTCCATACATGCCTATTTTACAGTAGCTCAGCACATTCCTCGAAAACTCGCATTTGATGGTGACTTCGGACTTCGCTGGCGAATTCCTGCGACGGCAGAGATTCTGAATTTTGATTAACATGCTATCACTCCTGAGTGCGCTTTGATCATTTTGAGCCACGCAATCAAGTTGACACAATCCGCACTTGACGCTTACCAAGTTTGTTAACTTGTTAAGTACAGGCGGCTTGTTGCCTCCCTTTAATCGCCCGGACTCATTTCGGGCATGACCAATCCAATATGCCTGTTAAGGCGCGGAGGGACTTGAAGATGAAAAAGATACCCAACTTGAATCACACCAAGCGAACGGCATTACGCCATGCATTCCTGCTAAGCGTAGCCGCAACTTCTCTGCTGACCCCAGCAGCTCTGGCACAAACGGAATCGGTAGAAACGGTCCCAACCGCTGTCGACTCCGACACGCAGGTTCAGGACGCAGTGATCGTGACCGGATCCAGAATCAAACGTCCCGGCATCGATACTATGTATCCGGCATCCACTGTCGACATAGAGACCCTCGAGAAAGGCGCCTTTTCCAACATCGCTGACGCGCTCAATGAAATGCCCGGCTTCGGAACTCCTGGCGCTTCTCCTGCTGGCGCTCAGGAAACCGGCGTGGTCGGGCAAAATCACCTCAACTATCTCGGCCTGGGCTCGCAACGGACTCTCACCCTGGTGAACGGCCGGCGCTTCGTGTCGTCCAACCCACCCGGTGGTGGCGGAGCCGGATCCGGCCTCCAGGTCGACTTCAATGTGATCCCGATGGCGCTTGTTGAGCGCGTTGAAACCATTGGTGTCGGCGGGGCGCCAATCTATGGCTCCGATGCGATCGCCGGTACCGTAAACGTCATTCTGCGTGACGACTATGAAGGGTTCGATATCAGCACTCAGTACGGCCTGACCGAAGAAGGGGATGCGGAAGAAAAGCGCCTCCAACTTCTCGTCGGCGGGAACTTCGCGGAAGACCGCGGTAATGCGACCCTTTCAATCGAATACACCAAGGAAGAGGGACTGCTGAATACAGACCGGTCGCTCTACACAACCAACGACCCCTTCTACGCCGCAGACAGCCTCGTCACAGGCGACGGCGTCTTCCGGATCTTCCGGAACCAGACAATTGATACGTTCAGCGATGGCGGCATCATCTCTGCCGGTCCGCTGGTGCGCGCCGCGTACGGCGTCGGCGCACTCTCAGATGGTAACATCTATCAGTTCGCCCCGAATGGCGATCTGGTTGCTTTCAACGCCGGTGAGATTGCACCGGACGGCTCGTTCGTCTGGGCTCGCGGCGGTGACGGAACCGATCTGTATGATGTCTCTTCTCAAATCGTGTCGCCGCTGGAGCGCATGGTTATCTCCGGCACGACTCATTACGACCTGACCGACAGCGTTACATTCTTTGGCGATGTCCAGGTTGCCAGCACTACGGCGACCGAATTGGCAAACCAGGACGGCTTCCAGACCCTGACCGGACCTGGCGGTGAATATGGTCCGCTTCAATTCTCTGCAGATCACCCGCTCCTGAATGACCAGGCACGCGGCGTCTTGAGTGCGAATGGCCTCAACCAGTTCTTTGTCAACCGCTACCACACAGACGTCTACGACACGGCTTGGGAGAACGAAAACTTCCTCTGGCGTGTTGCTGGCGGTCTTCGCGGGGATTTCGACATTGGTGACAGAAACTTCACTTGGGAAGGCTCATTCGTTCACGGCGAAACAGACGTCTACTCCGGCGGAACCATGATCATCGACGGTCGGTTCATCAATGCACTGGACGCCGTCGAACTGACACAAACGGATCTCGACGAAGTGGCCGCGGCCGGCAACTCCTTGCTGACGTTCTCCGGAACGGAAACAGCGAACGTCGGAGATGTGGTCTGTAGCTCTTCTCTGGAAGCCGCCAAGGGCAATCTGGTTGGTGAAACCGGCTCTGGTCTCACCGACAACCACCTGCCCTACGTGACTGGCTGCGTGCCACTGAACCTATTTGGCGCAGGCGCACCGTCTCAAGCCGCTGTGGACTGGGTAACGGGTCCCGAAGACTCCAAATCCACGATCGAACAGACTGTTTTCAACATCAACGTTGGCGGTACCTTGTTTGAGCTGCCAGCTGGCGGTGTTGCATTTAACGTGGGTTACGAGACCCGCGAAGAAAAAGGCAGCTACCGCCCCTCAACCGCTGCCGAAGTTGCCTTGGGTCGCCACGAAGCGGTTCTGCCTACCGAAGGTTCGTTCGACACCAGCGAAATCTTTGGCGAGGTACTTTTTCCTCTGGTCAGCCCAGGCATGGACCTTCCGTTCATGTATGCAGCTGAAGCCAGCGTCGCCTACCGGAACATCGACAACTCGATCACCGGCAGCGCCGACGTATGGACCGTGGGCGGACGCTTCTCTCCGATTGCAGACCTGAGCTTCCGCGGCAACTACACCGAATCTGTCCGGGCGCCTTCGATCGGCGAGCTTTTCGGCCCCACGCTGAACACCTTTACGCTGGCAAACGACCCATGTGACTACCGTTTTGTGGCGCAGGGGTCGGCGGCACGCGCTGCAAACTGCGCAGCCGACATCGCGGGGTATGATCCGAACACATTCACCTCCGGTATCGTCAGCGCTGGCGTCCTCGGCTCCAGCGGCGGCAACCAGAACCTTCAAAACGAAATGGCAGAAGCCTTTACGATTGGCGCCATTTACGAACCGTCCTCGGTTCCCGGCCTCCTCCTGACAATCGATTACATTAACATCGAAGTTCAGGATGCCATTACGGTGCTTGAGCTCGATCAGGTTCTGAACGCTTGCTACGACTCCGATGGATCCAGCCCCGCCTGCGCGAGCTTTACGCGCGACGCAGCCGGTGAGATCTCAGGATACACGATCGGTCAGACCAATGCCGAGACGTTCATGTTTGAATCCATGGACTATCGCGTTGGCTACAACTTCGAAGTTGCGGAACTTCTGCGCCGCAGCAGCGACTGGGGTGGCATGAATCTGGATTTCAGACTGCATCAGGTTCTGGAAAAGGAAACATCCGTAACGGGTGAAAACCCGATTCCGGAAGTCGGGTCGTTCACGTCACCAGAATACTCCGCAACGTTCGATGCGACTTGGCAGCGTGACAACTGGCGTGTTTTCTGGCGCACGCTCTGGCAACCTGAAGCTACGATCGATCTGACGGGCACTCGCACTTATGAAGATGCCAGCGGAAAAATCATTGATAAGGCTGGCGCCTACTTCATGAACAATGCCTCGGTATCCTACACGTTCGACGAGCCGTTCTCCGGCGGCCCGCAAAGCGCGATGCTGCAACTGTCCGTGAACAATGTGTTTGATTCAGAGCCCGATACCGAAGAACTGGCACTGGGCTATTACACGCTGGCACAACAGCTCGGACGGACATTCATGATCCGGGCTACCGCCAGCTTCTAATCCCGCTCGGATCTGCTGAAGAACCTACCTCCTTCTTCGGCAACCCTGTACGGCCCGCAGCTAGTCTGCGGGCCGTATTTGTCAGGGGCGACGAATGCTATTCCATCACCGGCGTTGAGATGCGCACCGAATCCATTGGTCGTGGCCGCGCCTCTTCTTCAGTAAGCGATATGTAATTGCTACGCGGATATTGTGTGCCACGCTTTACAACGAGTTCGATCGCTTTCGTATTGTTGATATCGTTGAGCGGGTTTTCGTTCAGAAAGACAAGGTTCGCAAGTTTGCCCGGCTGAATCGTACCCATCAGCTCTTCCTGGCCAATCGCCTTTGCGCCGTTCAGAGTAGCAGACTTGAGAACGTCTACGGGCTCCATACCCGCCCGCTGCATCAGGTCCATTTCGATATGAACCGACAGATACGGATCATCCCAGGCGGAGAAGCCGTCAGTACCGGTCACCATCGGGACCCCGGCATCATACGCCTGAAGCAACATACCGGTTATCGCATTGTATGGGCAGCGAGGTGGCGCATCCGAATAGCGTGCGAACTCCGGACGCGGCTGATAGACGAAAAGTGTAGGGTCCAAAATTGTCCCCTGCTCTGCCATACGCTCGAAAAGGTCCTGAAGAACGGGGTTGTCGCCTGCAGCGAACTTCTCGGCAGGAATCGGGAAGTTCTGCCGATCCGGGTAGGATGTCGGTTTTTCATCAAATGCTTCATACGCAAAGTCGCATATGTGGGATACCACATCGACGCCTGCGTCAATCGAGTCGCTTGGCGTCGCCGGGAACACCATGGAATGGGACCAGGCCAGCATACCTTGCTTGTGAGCTTCTTCGGTGAGCGCTTTTACGAGATGCCCAGGAAGGTTTGCATAAATCTTGATACCCGTCGCTGACGTTCCACGCGCCCAGGCGATCGCCTGCGGTATATCCGTATCATCGGTGATCGCCTGCATCCATGGAGCCTTGCCTGCCACTTCACCTGAAGCGGACGCTTGTGTGCGCGGATCTTTAAAAAAGGACGGCCCCGCCATAAACGTCGCATAATAGATGTCTGGCGAAGGAATTTCGCCAAGCTTGGCGGCACGCGCAATCTCGCTAAGCAGACGGGTATCGTCCGCCGGGTCACGAACGGCAGTGACTCCTCCATAAAGTTCACGTCTCATCATCGCTTCCGTGTATGAGGCCTTCGGAGGCGTATTCATGTGCTCGTGAACGTTGATCAGACCCGGGATAACATAGGTACCGGACACATCGACGACTTCCGCCTCGTCAGGTATCGCTAAAGTATCTGTAGTGCCGATTGCGGATATCAGTTCACCTGTTACCTTAATCGCTGATTTGCCTTGAATGGCGCCAGTCTCGACATCTACTAGCTGGGCGCCCACAAAATACACGGGCTCTGCCCCTTCTTGCGCTGATGCAAAACTAGGCATCATTGCGGTTATGAGCCCAAATGCAGTAACAGCAGCTTTCTTCCAGACCATCTCGTTTCCTTTTGGCGGGTTTAACTTGTCATCAGATGTGCATCTGATATCTATAAATTAACAGGTTAATCGTACGCACCGCAATTGATAACCTGGCACTCAGGATCCTGCACGCCAGCGCTCCTGATTTGTATCGAGCAGAACGGCGCGCTTCATTTGAAGCCCGCAACAAGGTTGAATGGATAATATCAGTGCAAGCAAAATCTATACTCGCAGGTAGCCTCGCCCTTCTGGCAGGCGCCATGGGCTTGGGCGCTTTGCAAGCGAGCGCTCAGGACATGTCCGTCGTTGCTCCACGCGAGGATGGACCGCGCCGCTTCATGAGCGAAGGAGAAGTCCGCACGACTGCGGGCGGCACCGTACGCTACAAAACCGTGACCGGAGAAACCTACATCAAGAGCGCAACAGGTGAACCCATAGGCTCCATGTTTTCAACGACCTATCTCGCCAAGGACGGCAAGAAGGATCGCCCGGTGGCGTTCATTTTCAATGGCGGCCCAGGCTCTGCCTCACAATGGCTGCATATGGGCGCATTCGGACCCCGACTTGTCGTTGTTCCAACTCCGGAGGATGATGGTGCGCCACCGTACGATGTCCGTGACAACCCCCACACGCTTCTCGATGTCGCGGACTTGGTATTCATCGATCCCATCAGCACGGGCTACAGCCGGCCGCTCAAAGGATCAGATCCCGAAAAAGACTTCTGGGGACCGAATGAAGACGCAGCATCGGTGGCGGAATTCATTCGCGTCTGGCTCGCTGAAAACAAGCGCTGGGGCGCCCCTAAATACATCATGGGTGAAAGCTACGGCACCGTTCGCACCGCCCTGCTTGTCAAAGAGCTGGAAGGCAGCATGAACGACATCCCGATCAACGGGATCGTTCTCATGTCCACATTGATCAATCGGAATCTTGAGGCAGGCGAATTGCGCCATGTCGCCCTTCTGCCCAGTTTTGCAGCAACGGCGTGGTATCACGGTCAGATAGAAACGTCGCGCTGGAACGACAACAAGGACGCATTCCTTGACGAAGTCCGAAGCTTTGCGCTGAAGGAGTACGCTCCGGCGCTGCTTCAAGGTCAATTGATTGACGCGACGACACGAAACAATGTCGTATCAAAACTGTCGACCTATACTGGTCTCGATAGAGCTTACGTAGATCGTGAGGATTTCCGCATCACAGGTGAGGAGTTTCGCGCCGAACTGTTGCGCGATGAAAACTTCACCATTGGTCACTTTGATGCCAGATACAAGGTTGACCCGAAAGCGATCATTGCCCTTCCTGGACAACCTGGATCGGACCCCGCCGGATTTGGTGTGGAGAGCGCGTACACTACGGCGATGCTGGACCATTTCTACAACGAACTCGGCGTAGATATGGACTACAAGTACATCCCACTTAATATCGGTCTGCCGTGGCGCAGTGAAAGTGGACGCGACACCGACGATGTCTCATTTCATATTGCTCGCGGTCTTCGGGAGAACAAAGACCTGCGTGTTCTGCAGGCTGGCGGTCTCTATGACTTCGCAACTCCGTTCTTTGCGACCGACATGGCGCTTTCGCAAATCGGGTTCGATCGCAGCCGTGTCGAGCTGACATACTATGAAGGCGGTCACATGATGTATACGCATCAACCGTCTCTGAAGAGACTGTCCGATAACATACATAAGTTTATCAAGGACGGGGAGAAATAGGCACGACCGGTCAATGTCTTCTGAGAAAGCCCCGCCCAAATGGGCGGGGCGCTTTTTTGATTACATCCGCATTACGTACTTGAGCGAGCGAAGATTTCTTTGCTTGCCTGGTGAATCAAACATCCGCGAAAATTTTAACGCCAATACGCAAACAAACCTGGTGCCAGATCTTCGGCAGAGTTGCGCCGTTTTAGTAGGCACCATCATCTTGGATATATGCCTTTGGTGGATAGCATTTGACACCAGGTTTCGCATGCGCAAGATGACTGTATGTAACATGTGTATTAGATGTCGCGCCTGCCGAACCAATTGGAACACGCAGCATGTGCGCTGATCACAAAGTATCAGAAATAGGAACCCTAAAATGCGTCTGTTCACTGCTCTATGCGCGAGCCTCGTAGGCTTTGCCTACTTCAGCATATCGCCGGCAATTGCTCAGCCTTCTGTATCCAGCCAGGAGCAAACGGAAGAGCCAACAAAGACAACGACGCACAATGCTATCGTTGGCGGAAAAAAGCTGAACTACGAAGTGACCGCGGGTCGGCTTACGCTGACTAACGAGAAGAACACTCCAACCGCCAAGATGTTCTATGTTGCCTACACGGTACCGCAAAAGCAGGGGGAGCCTCAGCGCCCCGTGACCTTTCTGTACAATGGCGGCCCTGGATCCTCCAGCATTTGGCTTCACATGGGCGGACTCGCGCCGATCGTCGTTGAATCGGATATGCCAGATGCAACAGCACCCGCACCATACACTTTGAAAACGAACCCATCGAGCATTCTCGACAAGACTGACCTAGTCTTCCTCGATGCGATTGGGACAGGTTACTCCCGCCTACTCGACCAAGACGCAGCATCTGACTATTACGGCATTGATGCTGACGCCAACGCCTTCACACAAGCGATTCAGCGCTACCTGACGACCTACAACAGATGGAATGCGCCGAAATTCCTGTTGGGCGAGTCTTATGGAGGCCCGCGCTCTGGAGTGCTGTCGTACAAGCTCCAACAGGCCGGAATCCAGCTCAATGGAATTGTCCTTCTGTCCCCTATCATGAACTTCAGTCAGCATGCGGCCGGACTAGATCGCCACACAGTCAATTTGATGCCGACCTATGCAGCAACCGGATACTATCACGGCAAGACCCCACGCCATCCTGAGGGCTTGGAAGGCCATGTTGAAGATGCGCGACAGTTTGCGCTCGGTGCTTACACCACCGCACTCACCAAAGGTCATCACATCAGCGAGGCAGAGGCGAACTCGGTCGCAACTGAGCTGGCACGCCTGACGGGCTTGTCCAAAGACTTCTGGCTTCGAACCAATCTCCGCCTGCGCGCTCCGAGCTTCACTGCAGAATTGCTTCGCGATGAAGGCAAGTATGTTGGGAATATGGATGCACGGGCAGTCGGAAGTGCCCCCAACGGCGTCAGTGAGACATCCGCTTACGATCCAGCCGGCTCGATGAGCCCGGCGTACATATCCCTGTTCCATTCATACCTTGCGGAAACGCTGGGCTACACACGAGACGATCTTCAGTATAAAGTCGGAAACTCTTCAATCATGGCTAATTGGGACTGGAGCCACAAACCTCCAGGCGCTCCCTACCAATATGCAGGAGCGAACTCCACGATCGACCTGGCCGCAGCAATGCGTAAGAACCCGCAGCTGAAGATTCTGGCGCTTAGTGGATATTTTGATATGGTGACCCCGTTCTTTGCGACGGAATGGGACCTCAGCCACATGCTGCTGGATGAATCCCTCATCGGTAACATCACCGAGAAGTTCTACGAAGGTGGGCACATGTTCTATGTGAACATGGATGAGCTAAAGCGCATGGATGACGACCTTGAGGCATTCTATTCGGACGCTTTGGGAAAATAATCCCGCCAACCTCAATCGCCAGCCAGTATCATGAAGAGACTCTGGCTGGCGACCTGATGGCCTCAATCCAAACACCTATCGACGCTTCAAGGTTCCCGAATGAACTGGAGCCTCCCCGATTAGCCGTGATGTGCCTATGTCTGGAAAGGTCCGGCGTGATGTGCCCGGTTCAGGTCCTTTTCAACCGAACCGAATTATCACCACTTTGACAGCGTAATCCAAATCAGCGGGTTGATGCAGCAAGCCCGATCCTATACACTTAACATGATAATTACTTTCAGGAGGTGTCGTCGATGGCGCATCAGGAGTTGCCGTCCATGGCGCAGAAGAATAGGGATCTTGCGCTGGCTGCCACACAGGCATTCAGGTCTGCTCCACTAGGTCATTTCTATCAAGGCAAGGCCGTGTCGGGAGCAGGCCCGGTATATGACGTAATTGAGCCGGCCACAGGCGGTGTGCTCGGTCAGCTACATGACGCGACCGAAGAGGAACTGAACGCTGCGGTCGGAGCCTCCCGAGACGCTTTCGAAATCTGGTCGAAGACCCCCGGCGCTGAACGCAGACGGGCCCTCAACCGGCTCGCCGACCTGATCGAAAAGCATGCTGACGAAATCGCGGCTGTGGAATGCATGGATGCCGGGCAATGTTGGCGCTACATGTCCCAGGCGGCGTTGCGGGGGGCCAACAATTTTCGCTTCTTCGCCGATATGGCGCCATCCGCAAGCAACGGACAGTCTTTGCCAACGCCAGAGCATCTCAACGTGACCTCCCGGTCTCCAATCGGTCCTGTCGGTGTTATTACACCGTGGAACACGCCTTTTATGCTTTCGACCTGGAAAATAGCCCCCGCTCTCGCAGCAGGGTGTACTGTCGTTCACAAACCGGCAGAATGGGCTCCTTATAGTGCCCGGATGCTGGTCGAACTGGCGCACGACGCTGGTATTCCTGACGGCGTTTACAACCTGGTCAACGGATTGGGGGAAACAACAGGTAAACGCCTGACGGAACACCCCGATATCAAAGCTGTAGCCTTTGTCGGAGAGTCGCGCACCGGCTCCATGATCATGAAACAAGGCGCCGACACCCTCAAACGCGTGCACTTTGAACTGGGCGGAAAAAACCCGGTAATCGTATTTGCCGACGCAGATCTGGAACGCGCACTCGATGCAGTAGTTTTCATGATCTACTCGCTGAACGGACAGCGCTGCACCTCTTCCTCCCGTGTGCTGATCGAAGAAAGTATTCATGATGTTTTTGTCGAAAAGCTGGCGCAGAGAGTCGCAAACCTGAAAGTAGGCGACCCGTTCGATCCAAAGACGGAGGTCGGTCCTCTGGTCCATGCCCGCCATTTCGAAAAAGTCTGCAGCTACATGGATATTGCCCGTGAGGATGGCGCGGCAATTCGTGTCGGAGGCAACCCTGTTAGCATGAATGGCGGATACTTCGTGCAGCCCACGCTGTTCACCGGGGCCAATAACCAAATGCGTGTCGCCCAAGAGGAAATTTTTGGTCCCGTCCTGACAGCACTTCCCTTCACTGATGAAGCGGACGCCATCAAACAGGCCAATGACGTGATTTACGGTCTCGCCGGTTATGTTTGGACTGAAAATCATGGACGTGCATTGCGCGTTTCCCAAGCTCTGGAAGCTGGCATGGTATGGGTCAATTCTCAGAATGTGCGCCATCTACCCACACCATTCGGCGGTGTGAAGGCCAGCGGCATTGGTCGGGACGGCGGCGATTGGAGCTTTGATTTCTACATGGAAACCAAGAACATCGCGTTTGCGATGGGCGAACATAAAATTCCCCGGCTCGGGGCCTGAACATGTCGCTGAAGCGCCAAGCCAACCTTATCGGAGGAGACTGGCGATCAGGTCCGGGCTCTATCGACGTCGACAATCCGGCCACAGGCGAGATTATCGGCCGTGTACCGAATAGTGGACGAACGGAAGCAGAAGAAGCGATTTCCGCCGCCCGGTCGGCACAGCGCGACTGGGCGGCCCGGACAGGGAAAGAACGCGCAGCGCTTCTAAGGCGCTTTCACGACTTGATGATGAAGCATCAGGAAGAGCTAGCCAACTTGCTCACCCTCGAGCAAGGCAAGCCACTGTCTGAAGCACGTGGGGAAATAGCCTACGCTGCCAGCTTCATCGAATGGTTCGGTGAGGAAGCCAAAAGGCTCTACGGCGAAGTTATTCCGGGTCACCAGCGTGACAAACGCATCGTGGTTCTCAAGCAGCCCGTGGGGGTTGTTGCTGCGATAACGCCCTGGAACTTTCCGTCTGCAATGATTACACGAAAAATTGCACCTGCGCTTGCTGCCGGTTGCACATGTGTCGTCAAGCCTGCGGAGCAAACTCCATTCTCAGCGCTTGCGCTTGGCGTTCTCGCAGAAGAAGCCGGGCTTCCCGCGGGAGCGCTCAACATCATCACCGGTGATGCCGTTGAGATTGGAGCAGCCCTCACAGAAAGTCCTGACGTCGCCAAAATCAGCTTCACTGGGTCAACCCGGACCGGTGCCTTACTGATGCAACAATCAGCCCCGACGATCAAAAAACTGTCGTTGGAGCTGGGTGGTAACGCTCCATTTATCGTCTTCAACGATGCAGACCTCGACAAGGCTGTCGCGGGAGCCATGCAATCCAAGTTCAGGAATGCAGGCCAGACTTGTGTGTGCGCCAATCGTATTTATGTGCAGTCAGGCATCCACGATGCTTTTGTCGAGCAGCTATCTGAAGCCATCTCTAGGCTGAAGGTTGCCCCCGGCTTGGAAGCTGGTTCGGAAATCGGGCCATTGATCGATGACCAAGCCCGGCAAAAAGTAAGGGAACACGTCAACGATGCCTTGGCAAAGGGGGCAGAGGTACGAATAGGCGGAGCATCTTCGACCCTTGGGGGACGCTTTCTTCATCCGACACTGGTTACAGGTGTCACACGTGAAATGCGTGTCGCGCGTGAAGAAACTTTTGGTCCGCTCGCCCCGATCTTCAAATTCGAAACTGAAGCTGACGTCATAGCAATGGCCAATGATACCGAATTCGGCCTTGCTGCATACTTTTACTCTCGCAACCATTCCCAGGTCTGGCGGGTTGCCGAACAGCTGGAAGCCGGCATTGTCGGAATCAACACAGGTCTTATTTCAACAGAGGTCGCTCCATTTGGCGGTGTAAAGCAATCGGGGCTTGGACGCGAAGGTTCTCGCCACGGCATCGACGACTATGTCGAGTTAAAATACCTCTGTATGGAGATTGACGAACGTCCTGTTGAATGATGGCACGACGACATCGGATCATAGATCATCACACCGTGATTGGTGATGGAACCGATTAGCGCCGCCCCTCACCCGTTGCATTGATCAATTCATCTAGCAACTCATACAAGGCTCGCATTTTTTCTGGCCCGATTTCATTGCTGATCCGGCTGTATTCTGCTTCCGAGAATGGCGCCACAGCTTGAAATTTCCGTACACCCGCAGGTGTAATGGCAATGTAGGTGTATCGCTGGTCAGTTTTGGACCTTTCCCGCCGGATGAGCCCCCCTGCTTCAAGCGTTTTGAGCATACGCGTCAAACTGGGCCTAAGCACATGCACGCGATGGCTAAGCTCCGAGATGTCCAGCCGGTCAACCTCAATCAAGGCCCGAAGCACACGCCATTGCTGCTCGTTGAGTCCACTTTCATGCAGCAGGCGCCGGAACCGAACCATGATCGCCTCGCGGGCCAGCAAAAGCATCATCGGTAGTGAGCGCGAGAACGGCCGCATATAGGGGTTGTCACTATCAGACTGGCGATTTTGATGTTCATAGAACAAGCCATCCGCCTCGCGGGCACTCTTTTTTGCTGAGAGTTTTCCGGCTTTTGCCGATGGTGTGGTCACGTTGTTTGTCTCACCAGATATTGCTTCAAACGAGGCTGCTGCATATCGCTCCTGTATCCCTTCCGAGTCCTAGGCCAATTGCCAATAAATTGCCAAAGACCACCAATCTGGAATTGTACTGCGTCCATCACCGATCAAGCAACAATCCTATCATACTTGCAGTCGTTTTCCTGGCAAACGCCAGAAAGATTGGCACTTTCACCGTCTCCTCTCCCTCGAGCCAATTCGCACGGACAGATGCAGAGCCCTCAAAGCTTGAGAAGGGGTGGCGGGCCATGATCAGCTGTTTGCTCTCCCCAGCCCGTGATAAAATTGTCAAAATCCGGGAATAATTTGCCGACGTCTTTTCGAGGATTCAATCGATCCCGCCCTTGAGCGGAATTTCATCAAACCCTTCATAGCATACTGCTTTGATTGATTGATTTGCGTCCACCGGCACGCCAGACAAACAGGATTCCCAATCACTCGATGACCATTCCTCGGCGCCTATTAGTCCTGCCTTGACCCGACCGATTAACTTGTTAATTATTGGTGTTCGAGTGCGCACCAGAGAATGCTGCACGACACAAATGGGGAGGTCGTTTCCAGAGTGCAAACTGGATCTGGCGACTTGATCCCTTACACAGGCCGAGGTCCATGCAAGAAGAACAAACGCATTCACAGACGCCATCTTCCGAGAAAAGCCACATCTACGCCTGGTACGTTGTTGGCGTGCTCATGGTGGCATACACATTTTCCTTTCTGGATCGCTACATCGTCAATCTGATGGTTGGACCGATTAAAGCGGACCTCGGCATTTCGGATTTTCAGTTCTCTCTGATGACCGGGGCGGCATTTGGCATTTTCTACACAATCATGGGTCTGCCATTAGGTTGGGCCGCTGATCGCTTCAACCGCACCCGGCTGGCAGCCATTGGTATTGCATTGTGGAGCATGGCAACCGTCTTGTGCGGCATTTCAAAAACCTTTGTGCAACTCTTCCTGGCACGGGTGGGCGTGGGCGTAGGTGAAGCGGCCCTATCGCCTGCCGCTTACTCACTCATGTCGGATTATTTCGATAAATCGCAGCTGCCACGCGCAATAAGCCTGTACACCGCTGGGATTTTCATTGGCGCGGGTCTCGCCTATTTCCTCGGCGGAGAAGTCGTCGGCATGATCAATGATCATCCCTATGTGACCGTACCCCTGCTCGGCCAAATAACGTCCTGGCATTTCGTCTTCATTGCTGTCGGTTTTCCTGGGCTCCTGGTGGCATTGCTCGTCCTTTCTCTCAAGGAACCTGCTCGCAAGGACCTCACAGCGCAGTCGCGGAAACGTTTCGATACCGGCGAAGTATTTGGCTGGGTCAAGCGTCACAAATGGATGTCCGTATCCATGTTCCTTGGCGGCGCTCTCTATTCGATGATCACTTACACCGATCAATGGTACCCGGAACTGTTCATCAGGACATGGGACTGGGGCCCACGCGAAGCCGGACGCATCAACGGATTTGCCACCATTGTCGGTGGACCGATCGGCCTCATCTTCGCCGGCTGGTTGACCACAACTCTGATCCGCAAGGGTATCACAGATGCCTGCTTGAGAATGCTTGCATACGCCTCCATTGCGCTGGCAGTGATCGCAATCGCCCTGCCGCTGATGCCAAACGCAACACTCATGGCACTGATGATGTTTCCTTTCAAATTCTTCATTGCGTTCAACCCCGTTCTGGTGCCCTCCGCCATCCAAATGGTTGCCCCCAATCAGCTGCGCGGTCAGCTAGGTGCCTTGTTCCTGTTGAGTGTTGGAATCTTGGGAGTAACGTTTGGCCCGATCCTCCCTGCCTTCCTCACGGATTTCGTCTTCAAGGACGAATCCGCGCTTCGCTATTCATTGTCAGTGTCGGCCGCCATGCTGGGCGCCGTGACTGCTGTGACTTTCTGGGTTGGCCTTAAGCAGTATCGGGAAGCCTACGCCGAAGCAGAGACCCGCCAGAATCAAGACACCGCGACGGCGTGATGCCGCGTCAACAGGAGATCACCGATATGTCCACTCCAAATGTATGGATAGATGGCCGCTTGATCGAGACGAGTGCAACAGTCCCCGTCATTGATCCGTCGACCGGTGAAGTTTTTGCCGACTGCCCTGCTTGCGACGCATCGCACGTGGATGATGCCGTCGCAGCTGCTCGAGCCGCTTTTCCCGCCTGGGCTGCGCTGCCGACTGAAACGCGCGCGAACTTTCTTTTGAAAATCGCCGAAGCCCTGGAAAATAGTGGCCAGCACATTGCAGAGCTGACAACTCGCGAGCAAGGCAAACCCATAAACGCCGCCATAGGTGAAGTCTGCGGTGGAGCGGTAGCCTGGATTCGTGCCACAGCAGCACTTCGTCCGCCGGTGGATACGATTCAGGATGATGAAAACGCCCGCATAGAGGTTCATCACAAGCCACTTGGGGTCGTCGCCTCGATCACACCATGGAACTATCCGATCATGATCGCGTGCTGGCACATCATGCCAGCCCTGATCGCCGGCGATACGGTCGTTATCAAACCCTCGGAAATGACGCCTCTCGGAACGCTTAAGCTGATCGAACTCATGGGCGAAATTCTACCAGCCGGTGTCGTCAATGTTGTAACCGGCACAGGTGAAATCGGTTCGCTACTGACCAGCCATCCAGGCGTCGACAAGGTCGTGTTCACCGGATCCACGGGAACAGGGCGCAAGATCATGGCAAGTGCGGCTCCCACGCTCAAACGCCTGACGCTGGAACTGGGCGGCAACGATGCTGGCATCGTACTGAATGACATCGATATTGACGCGGCCGCCCCGGCTCTCTTCCAGTCAGCTTTCGGCAATTGCGGACAAGTCTGCGCCGCGCTGAAGCGACTATATGTTCCCGCGTCCATCCATGATGCCCTGGTCGACAAGCTAGCCGACCTGTCGCGTCAAGCTATTCTTGGAAACGGATTTGACGAAGGCGTTCAGTTCGGACCGGTTCAGAACAAAGCACAATTTGACAAGGTCTGCGCGCTGGCCGACGACGCCAAAACAAGAGGCGGACAATTCGTGACTGGCGGCGCGCCCCTAAACAGACCCGGCTATTTCTTCCCTTTGTCGATTGCAACGAACGTCAAAAACGGCATGCGGATTGTGGACGAAGAACAGTTCGGACCGCTGCTGCCAATTATCAAATACGATACCGTGGAACAGGCTATCGAATGGGCCAATGCCAGCGAAAACGGTCTGGGAGGCTCGGTCTGGACCCGCGATATCGACAAGGGCTGGAAAATCGCTCAGCAACTGGAATGTGGTACGGCTTGGGTCAATACACATTCGGCCCTGCATCCGATGGCCCCGTTTGGCGGCGCGAAGCAATCCGGCATCGGAGTTGAATTCGGCTGGTGGGGCCTGGCCGACTATATGCAGCTACAGACACGGCACTTGAACAAGGCGCTCTTCGCATAAAGCGAGACTGGAGTGTCGAGCATGCCAAAGTCAGGAATCGCCCCGAAGGTACTCGACGCCATAACGGCAATATGTGGCCCGTCTGGCCTCCTGACTGGCAATGATGTCGCCGCACGTGCATCAAACTGGCGTGGCACAGAAAACTGCCAAGCGGGCGCCATTGCGCGACCTGCGAACTCAGGACAGGTCTCAGAAATTCTTAAAGTCTGCCATTCGTTTCAGGTTCCTGTAATCGGTGCCGGCGGATTGACAGGGACTGTACATGGAACGGACGCAACACCAGACCAACTCCTGATGTCTTTCGAACGTATGAATGCAATAGAGAGTATAGATCTTGATGGTCGCTGCATAACTGTTCAGGCGGGCGCACCAATGCAGAAGGTCCAGGAAATCGCACGCAAAAACGGCCTTCTGTTCGGAGTAGATCTCGGCGCGCGCGGCTCCGCGACCATTGGCGGCAACATCTCCACCAATGCCGGCGGCAATCAGGTACTACGATACGGGATGATGCGCGAGCAGGTGCTCGGTCTCGAGGCTGTCCTCTCCGACGGCACAATCGTCAGCTCAATGAACACGCTTTTGAAAAACAATGCTGGCTACGATCTCAAGCAATTGTTTGTTGGAACCGAAGGTACATTAGGGCTTGTCACACGAGCAGTGCTGAGGCTGCATTCGCAGCCCCGCAGCGAGAATACCGCGCTCTTGGCGTTTTCAGATTTCTCTACCCTGACCAAATGCTTCCGGGCACTTGCACGTGAGTTCGGCAGTGACCTGACCGCTTTTGAGGTCATGTGGCAGGAACACTATCGTATCGTGGCCGTACAATCCGGTCGGCACGCCGCCCCCCTGCCGGATACGCATGCCATCTATGCTATTGTCGATTATTGCGGGATGGAACCTGAACGCGATGCGTCTATGTTCGAACGTGTATTGGGGGATATGATCGAAGCAGGACACATTGCAGACGCCGTACTTTCCAATTCTTACGAGCAACGAGAGCGCTTGTGGGCCATTCGGGAAGATCTGGAGGGCCTGGTCCATTCGCTCGCGCCTGCAGTCGGATTCGACGTTGGACTGCCGATCACGCATATGGAAGCCTACATCCGTCAGGTTCAGTCCGACCTTACCGATGCTTTTCCTGAAGGCTCCCGCTCGGTCTTTTTTGGGCATCTCGGCGATGGCAACCTGCATGTCATTGTCGCCCCCCGCCCTTGGTCTGAGGATGCTCGCGAAATAGTGGAGGGTGTGGTCTATCGTCCGCTCCAAGCCATTGGTGGTACGATTTCTGCTGAACATGGCATTGGCTTGGAGAAGAAGCGGTGGCTTCACCTCTCCCGAACGCCCGCAGAAATCGCGTTGATGAAGGTACTGAAATCAACCCTGGACCCGCACAACCTGCTTAATCGCGGGAAGATCTTCTGAGTCCATCCGCGAGCCTTGAATGACAACTATTTATCATGTTAATGATTTTTCGATTTCACCAATCGGCCCCGGGAGACTGACTTTGATTACAGGAACCATCTACGGCGTCGCGCTGAATGACGAGAAAGAGCGCGCAGAAATGGCTGATGCCTTTAATGAGACGCCATACAAGCTCCCGCCAAATGCACCGGTTCTCTACGTCAAGCCGCACAATTGCGTTACCCTAAATGCGGGCCGCGTTGTCATCGATGCTGACATCGCACAATTGATCGCTGCACCGACCTTGGCATTGCTGTTCGAAGGCGCCCCAAACACACCAACGGGCATCGCGCTCGCCATCGATCTGTTTGAGGCCCATGACTCGGTTTACCGGCCAGCGATCCGTCAGCAGTGCCGCGACGGGTTCCTGCCATTCGGCGCATCATGCGAATGGACACCTGACATTCTAGGCAAGACATTCAGTTTTGGTCTTGATGCTCAGCCTCCTCTCACCTTCGACCTTAAACAATTGGTTCGAGCGCCGGCTCAGTTAGTTAAAGATATCTCCGGCTTCATGACTCTGTGCGACGCAGATGCGCTGCTTGTTGGCCTTCCACTGAAAGTCAACGTTCCAAAAGGAACCCTCCGCTTGGCTGTTGCTGGCCCCGGCATGCCCGGTCTGACAGTTGAACTAGACTGGGAGCAAAGCCAATGAAACGCGCCCGTATCCTCCACAAGGGCCTCGCACAATGGGCAAGCGCCGCTGAAAACGACTGCCAACTTCTACTCGCTGATGGCACCAAGATTGCTGCTGAGGATGCGATCTGGCTGCCGCCCGTAATACCCGGAGCGAGTGTTTTTGCGCTGGGCTTGAACTTCGCGGACCATACTCGCGAGCTCGGCTTCAAACCACCAGAACAGCCGCTGGTATTCCTTAAAGGCCATCGCACCTTTGTGGCGAACAATGGTGAGACCCCCTATCCGCCAGATGCCGAACAAATCCATCCGGAATGTGAACTGGTTGCAGTGATTGGTAAGACTGCGCGAAATGTCAGCGAAGCGGATGCCCTTTCGTTTGTAGGCGGCTACACGCTGGCCTGTGATTATGCTGTGCGCGAGTATCTGGAGAACTATTACCGCCCTAATCTCAAGGTAAAAAACCGCGACGCAACTACGCCAATCGGCCCTTGGCTTGTCGATGCCGCTGACGTGGACAACCCGCAAGCGCTTGGCATGAAAACGACCGTAAACGGGGAAACAGTGCAGCACGGATCGACGTCTGACATGGTGTTTTCAATTGCCTGGCTGGTGTCGTGGCTGTCAAATTTCATGACGCTGCGTCCCGGTGACTTGATTTTGACTGGAACACCTCATGGCGTCCACTTCTGCAAGCCAGGAGACAAGGTCGTCTGCGAGATTGAGCAGATTGGTAAGCTTACGAATACATTGGGAGCCCAGGAATGAGCCTCTACCAGCTTCAGAAAGTCATCTATACGCTAAACCGGGACCCGGCGGCGGTAGAGATGTTCAAGACCGATGCCCGTTCTTTCCTGTCCGGCTTCAAGCTGACGAATGAAGAGAACCAGGCCCTCCTCAATGTCGATATCGGTTTGCTTTATGTGCTTGGCGTGAACGGACAACTTCTCATGCACTATGCCGCTCTGCACGGTATCCAGTGGACGGACTACCTTCAACTGATGCGCGATGGCGTGAAAGAGCATGGCCAACCGCGCGCCGGCGTCTACGTCATGACAACTTCTCCGGATGAAAAGGTGACAATATGAGTCTCGTATTTGCAGGCGTTGCCAGCCATGGACCGGGCATCACCGGACGAAAAGACATGGCCCCACCTGAGTTGCGCGACCCGTTTTTCGATGCGTATTATAAGATGGGAGAAGCTCTAGCGGCCGCGCGCCCGGATGCTGTGATGATCGTGGCCGCCGAACATTTCGGCAACTTCTTCATGAACAACATGCCGGCCTTCGCCGTCGGCATGGGTGAAGAGTATGATGGACCGATTGAGGATGAAGAGTGGCTGGGCGTAAAACACCGTGACGTTGCCGGGGCGCCCGATCTTTCAAAGCGCCTTATCACCGAAATCATGCAGACCGTCGACGTCGCGTTCTCCGAAGAATGGCGCTTCGACCACGGCATCATGGTACCGCTGAACTTCCTCGACCCGGACAACAAGCACAAGATCATCCCGGTAAACATCAACTGCCAGGGCCCGCCGCTGACACCCCTGCACCGAGCCTGGACATTTGGTGAAGCCATTCGCCGCGCAGCTGACAGCGTGCCAGAACGCATTGCCGTGATTGGCACAGGCGGAATTTCACATTGGCCGGCTACACCTGACAGCGGCAAGATCAATGAAGCCTGGGACCGTGAGTTTCTCGATCGCTGGGCCAGGAACGACAAGGACGCCCTCCTTTCGTATACAGATGAAGAGTGCTATCGGGACGGAGGCCAAGGTGCTTTCGAGATCCGGACATTCATCACAGCCGCAGCGGCAGCAGGCGGCCAAGGGCATGTACACTTTTGCGAGCCGATCCCAATATTTGCAACAAGCTGCGTAGTTGCTTCCATGGAGATCGTCTGATGGCACACGCCGTCGTGGAATGGACTGCGAACCTGCAGGAAAGCGGGTTCGTACCGCGTCCTTTTCTCGAGTTGATTGCGTGCGATATGCGCGAAGCGGACGGCGTGTTTCCGATAGGCGGGATTCGGGTTCGCGCAATCCGGCTGGACGATTACGTCATCGCCGACGATTCTGGTCCTGAGGACGCCTTCATCAACATCGCCATTTTGATGGGAGCTGGACGGTCGGACGAATTCAAGTCCAGCTATTTCTCCGCCCTGTTCGATAAGCTCAAAGCACACCTTCAACCCATATTCGAAACACGCCCGCTGGCATTGTCCATGTACATCAATGAAGCCACCCCACAGTCGAGCTTCAAGGCCAACACAATTCATATTCGCCTGAAAGGAACTGACTGATGGCACTTTCAACCGACACAATATCGGGGCTGGTGAACGAGCTCGAGGCCGCCGAAAAATCACGCAAGCAGATCAAACAGTTTTCCCTGCGCCATCCGGATATGGATATCAGTGATGCCTATGCGGTGCAGCGCGCATGGGTCGACATGAAGATCGCGGCAGGCGCAAAGCTGGCCGGACACAAGATCGGCCTGACCAGCCGGGCTATGCAGCGCGCCTCAAATATTACCGAACCAGACTATGGCACTCTGCTGGACTATATGGGTTACAATGACAATTTCGATATTCCCCACGAAAACTTCGTAGAGCCGCGGGTCGAAGTCGAACTCGCTTTTATCCTGAAAGCTCCCCTGACTGGCCCGGACTGCACTATTTTTGATGTTTATCATGCCACCGACTATGTAATGCCCTCGATTGAAATCATCGATGCGCGAATCCAGCGTTTCGATGAAGAAAGCGGTGTGACACGCAAAGTCTTTGACACAATTTCAGACAATGCCGCCAATGGCGGGTTTGTCCTCGGCGGACGCCCTTCCAAACCAGATGATGTCGACCTTCGCTGGATCAGCGCCCTCATTCACAAGAATGGCGTTATCGAGGATTCAGGAGTTGCTGCGGCTGTTCTCG
The DNA here is from genome assembly GCF_963678875.1 of uncultured Hyphomonas sp. Classification (NCBI taxonomy): domain Bacteria; kingdom Pseudomonadati; phylum Pseudomonadota; class Alphaproteobacteria; order Hyphomonadales; family Hyphomonadaceae; genus Hyphomonas; species uncultured Hyphomonas sp. The sequence continues at coordinate 2,452,198 of NZ_OY787456.1, forward strand.
GTCATCCCGCGAAAGGCGTCGCCTGGCTGGCAAATAAGCTTCACCCTCACGGACAATCTCTCCAACCCGGACAGATCATTCTGAGTGGATCCTTCACAGCCCCCGTCCCCGCTGCACCCGGGGACAGCTTTCATGTCGACTATGGTCCGCAGGGATCAATTTCTGTGCGCTTCGTGTAGAGGACTCAATCCATGAATGCCTTTATCGAGAGTTTGTCTAGCGGACCGGCCAAGATCGGCCTCTGGCAAGCATTGGCAAATAACTACACCGCTGAAATCTGCGCCGAAGCGGGATTTGACTGGCTGCTGTTCGATGGCGAGCACTCGCCCAACACAGCCCAGACGCTATTGGGACAGCTGCAGGCCGTCGCGGCGTCACCTGTCCACGCGATTGCGCGCGTGCCTGCCCATGATGACTGGATCATCAAGCAATATCTCGACTTGGGATTTCGGACTCTCCTTGTTCCAATGGTGGATTCAGCTGAACAAGCAAAGGCCATTGTTGCAGCAACACGGTACCCGCCCCATGGCGTCCGAGGAGTCGCCAGCTCGACAAGCCGGGCAGCGCGCTTTGGCCAGGCGACCAGCTATCTCGCAACAGCCAACAGCACCACGGGCGTCATTGTGCAGATCGAAAGTCGTTCTGGATTGAACGCCATCGAGGAGATCGCCGCTGTTGAAGGCGTCGATGCCTTGTTCATCGGCCCTGGCGACCTGTCAGCGGCCCTCGGGCACCTCGGCGCCCCCATGGCAGACGAAGTGCAATCCGCCGTCGACGATGCGGTTCATCGCGTCCTGGCGACGGGCAAGCCTTGCGGGATCTTCGGTCTCGGCAAGGCAGATGCTGACAAGCGCATTTCGCAAGGCGTACGCTTTGTATCGATCGGCACTGATATTGGGGTGCTGATGAATGGGGCGAAAGCACTGCGGGCTCAGTTCAAGTGAGCACACCCTCTTAAACCGCGACACAAAAGATAAGCCCCGCGATACCACGCGGGGCTTTAAATTTAGTGCGTATTTCCCAGGTTGCCTTGTTCCGACGCCACCTCTTCTTCAGAGAGAAAGTTCGCCGTCAACGCGTGCACCGATGAACGAGGCAGTGCTGACGGCGAACCGGAGGAGACAGTTGAACCGGTTAGAATTCAATTCCGAAACGGGCACCAATCGTACGCGGCCGGTTGGTCAGCACTTCATACGCATTGTTCACGCTGTTGATAACGTTCACCTGAGCATTTTCATCCGTCAGGTTGGTGACAAAGAGCGACAGCGTATACCGGTCCCAATCAAAGGAACTTCTGAGGTCAACCAGCGTGTAGGCATCTGTTGGCAGATTATAGGCGTCATACCGGTGCACTTCGACATCGCCGGTGTGGGACAGACTGGCGCCGACTGAGGCATCCACATCTCCAAACACCCGGAAATCATAGTCCGCCGAAATACTGAACATCTGATCTGGAACACCGATCAGCCCTGCGCCATCCACGGCACTTGGCAAGTCGAATTCTGTCAGGTCCTTAGTCAGGCTGGCGTCCATCGAAGCTGCCGAGACGACAATGGTCAGAGGGTCAATCGGCTGAATAGTGGCATCCAGTTCGAAGCCTTCGGACCGCGCAACGGTACCATCCACATTCCCCACACCAGAGAAAGCACCGCCAGGACCGTAGGTCATGCCGAGTTGCAGCTCTTTGAGGTCAATACGGTAGGCCGTGAGATTCAGGAGCAGGCGACCATCGAACCATTGCGTCTTGGTACCAATTTCGTAGTTCGACGTTTCATCGGGTTCGTACTGCGGTGGCACTTCCACCGCGACCGACGCATTCGTACCGCCCGCCCGGTAGCCTTCAGCATACTGGGCGAAAACCATGACATCGTCCGTAAGGTCGTAAGCAACTCCGCCCTTCAGAATGATATCGTCATTCTGGCTTTCACGAGTCGGAGTTCTGCCGGGTGCTCCCAACCCAAAGAACGGGACTGTCGTGTTGGCGTCATTTGTCCGCTCTGTCTGGAACCACCGTGCCCCGGCTGTAACCGATAGCTTGTCTGTTACATCCCATGTGCCTTCGCCAAACACGGCGAACTCTTCAGTCACGTCGCTGAAGGTTCGCGCTGAAACGACAAGGCCGTCATAGTCCAATCCGCCCGTAGAGGGGTCAGCTGTGTAGACGTCGTTTGTATAGTCGATGGTACGGTCGGAATAATATACGCCGAACACACCGTTGACCGGGCCATTGAGCTTTGTACTGATCCGCGCTTCTGCGCTGAACAGCTCAGCCTCGTCATGGGCGTCCAAGCCGCCTCCGACCGGGATCGGGAAAACCGGAAAGGCATTGTTCGCCTGAAGGTACTCGAAGAACCGGAACGACGTCGTATAGTCTTCAAAGTGAATGATATCACGCTTGAAAAGCGAACTGGTGACGGTCAAGTCAGACCATCCCATATCGTGGTCCAGTGTCAGCGCGAAATTCTGCGTTTCGTCATCACGTGTCGTGAACACGAGCTGCGAGAACGCGCGCTCGCCATCCGCCGCAAAGAAATTCGGAGCCACGGGAGACCCCGGAATCGGAGGCACCGGAAGCGAATAGTCATAGGGTCGCTGGACCGGCTGGCCACCGGAGTCGAGCTCCTGGTAAAACACCTGCGCCAGCAGGGTCGTGGCAGGCGTCAGCTGAGCCTGAACAGCCGCACGGAATCCTATACTTTCAGTCTCGTTGACATCATCGACATTACGCAGCGGGTTATCGATAAATCCGGACACGTTGTCATAATACCCGACGAGGCGCAGGGCGATCTTGTCTTCGATGATCGGGACATTCACCATGCCACGAACGCTGGAACTCCAGCCGCCATCCTCCGTGTTGGAAAGTCCGACTTGCGCGCTTGCCTGGTATTCATCGAGCACCGGCTTCTTCGTGACGACCTTGATGACGCCAGACTGGGAGTTCGAGCCATAAAGCGTCCCCTGCGGACCACGTAGAACTTCAATCTGCTCTACATCGTAAAGAGCCAGATCGGGCTGGGACCCGCCGAAGTCAGATGCTGCAGCACCAACACCTGTAACAGGCGAGTTGTCGTAATACAGGGCTGTCTGCGCTTCGCCGGCGCTATTGATACCGCGAATTGTGTAGCGCTTGTCACCTGGCCCGTTGTCGAGAAAAGACAGACCGGCCACTTTGCGAGCAAAATCTTCAAACTGGACAATACCCTCAGCTTCTAGCTGATCAGCACTCAGTACTGCGATGCTGGATGGAACCGATTGCAGGCTTTGAGCGCCCGACTTCATCCCGGTAATGATCACAACATCCTGAACGGAAACGCTGTCTTCTGTATCTGCCGCCGGCGTGTCCGCGGTCTGAGCCATCGCGATCGCCGGGAAAGCAAGCAGTGCGGAAACCGCCAGCGTATACCTCAACGAGCTTTTTGAAATTTCTGAATAACGACGCATTAACTTCCTCCCTTAAAGGCACGTCCGTAAGTTTTGATTGGCCACGACTGAACTCGCTGACTCAATATTATTTAACATGCTACCTATTTATGCTGCACCGTCAAGCACAAACATTGGGCCTGTTTTTTCAAACACTTAACGTGTATCTATATCTCACGAGGCAACGACTGTCGTTGTGTCGCAACTAGCAGCCGGCCCGGGATTGAAGGGCGGACAAGCAAAGACCGTCGCCGGAAGACGTACGTCCATGCCAACTTCGTGTGCCTAATGATTTCTGCGGGAATAGAACGCCGTCGCGTAGAGATTGAACCCGACTTTGCCCTCAATATACCGTTGGTGAATTCAGAATTTGTACACAGATGAGTGAAATCCGGCGATACACTGGCGACTTCGCAACTGCCGGAAACGAGGTATTGCCCGATCTCGTCGGCGAAGCGGCAAGTGTAAGTTTCAGACCGATTGCTTAGATGCCCACCACACTCCAGACACCTGGCATTCCCAATTTCCTTCAAAGCCGTAGAATAAGAGTGGCACTTGTCGGGGCATAACGACCTGGGGATTACTACAATGCTTCTTGGCGTTTCTCACGTGTTTCAATGCTGAAGCTTGTGCATGCGTCTTCTCGACAAACGATCTAGACAACGCCCCTTTATGCTCCACCGCCCACATCTAATTGAAATATTTGAATAAAAATGTACAAGTCACCTTATACCTCGGGGCGTTATCCGCACCGACGCGAACACGGAGCAGATTTTTGGACGTGACAGAACAGGAAGCAGGAGAAATCAGCGCAGCGGGCGCAATGTTACTGGGCCTGCTCAACGGATTCTCCTGGATCGACGAAGGCTTGCAGAACTATATGCGTTCTAAAGGCTGGCCATCCGTCACCCGCCCACAATCAATGGTCATGGCAAATATTGTCATGGGGGTTGTTCACCCGTCCGATATTGCAAGACGCCTCGGGATTACACGCCAAGCGATCCACAAGACACTGAAGTCGATGATTGAACTCGACATGATCACGCTGGTCGAAGACCCTTCGAACAAACGGGTAAAAATCGTCGAGCTCACAGAGACCGGCTTGGCCATGCGGAAGGATTCGGGCGACGCGGTGCGGTTGATACTTCTTATTCTGAACGACCGCCTCGGCCCCACCCGGGTTAAAGATGCCATAGACGTTTTGTCTGACGACTGGGGCGAAATCCCGACATTCGGCGCGGATATATCAGCCGACCAATAATGGACAGCTTATTTGCGGGAGTGCCGAACCGTATCAACCGCCCGAAGGCAGGTACCAGATCGGCGAGGCCCAGGCACGTTCCTGAATGTTGCCAACAGCTTGCGGGAAGTCATCGCAGCGGCCGGCTGCTTCGCACTTTACTTGAGACCAACGCTTCGTCGGCGCCTCTTTGACCCGCGCGTACCAGAAAGCCGGTACATCCGCATCAAATGAAGGGTCTCTCCATACCGCGCAAGCCTCCCGTCCGGACTCCGAGCGTGTCCAAATCGGCTGAACTACCTCTTCGACTTCGCCGTCTGCATAGGCGCCCTTGATGATCTCGATCTTGTCGAGATCCTCGCGGTCCGCCTTTGCCTGTACGATAAAGTGCGGTGTAGCGGTTGCCTCTTCAAACTGCCCGCCCATCGTGACAACAGAATCAGGAAGACCAGGCATATCGCAACTCAGCGCCTCACCTTGTGCCGCCGCGGCGAAACGGAGTTCAATTCTGGGTCCGCTCGTGCCGTAGACTTCACGCCGTTTGAGGGCTGCGAAGACCGCTTCCCGCGTATTCTCCTCCGCCCATACGGCAACAATGCCGCCCGGATTGAAATCAACTCGTGTCATCATGGCGTCCAGATTGCCAAGTGCAAAGCCGGGGCCGCCCCAAGCCGCTTCGTCGACAAACCCAGGAGTGGCCTCGTGATTATCCGTAGACCCAATAATGCCGAGTTGTAACGGGTTACCCAGATCCGGGCTTGCCTGATAAGCCGCCAGCCCGCGCAACAGCAGGCTGCGCACATACGTGCTACGGGTCTTTTCCCACTCTTCCTTTTCGAAATCGTCCCGCACTTTCGCTTGTGAATGAGACGTCAGGTAGAGTTCGAAATTGCAGTCATCTTCATCGGAAACACCGAATGCCGGCAAACATTCGCTAGCGCCTTTTTCCTGATGGATTTCTGCCAGGCGCTCATACTTGGCACGCAGGAGTAGATTGGCCTCGCTCTCGGTCTCAACATCGAAACTGATTCCGTCACCCATGTTCATATTGTGCGGAATCGCGACGACATCGCACCCCTCTTCCGGCCGGCATTGGCGCTCCAGCTGTCCCCAGAGCTGGGAGACATCCGGATAGCGGAGATAGTCGATCGCTTGGGCAGTTACCTGATCGGAAGCAAAGACCAAATTCCTGTGCGTGTGGCGGAATGACGGTGTCGCCGACCATTCAAACCCGATGAAAGCCGTGAAATTACAGGGATCGTTGGCAGCATTCGCAGCTTTCTGCACCCGCTCCCACTGATTTCCTGCGGCAACAGCACACCGCTCCGGATCATCTTCGCAAATCGGGGTCTTTTTGGGTTCCGGTCCTGTCAGAGTGGGTACAACATAATCGCGAAACAGCTGGGCTCCGATGCGCGGTGAGGATTTCTGTTGGGTGAGGCTCTGACAATAAAGATCGTCTGCATGCTCAGGGTCGGTACAGATATACATCAGATCAAGCCACTCGGCGTGATCGGTTACGGCCGTAAAATCCAACGGGCGTTCCAGCTGAGCGGAATGCCCCATGAGGTCGATACTTCCGCCTTTGGCGAAAGCGAAAGCATCTTCCGGCCCAGCAATCGTTCCAAACGCGTAGGCATCCAGCGACAATGCCGTGTGTACGTGAAGGTCGCCCCAAAGGGCGCGCTTTTCACCGCTCTGAAAATTATCGCAGTGAACGATCCCCACCGACTGCGCCGCCATGCTGGCTTCGCTCTGCTGCAGCGCCTCGCCAGCCTCTGCTTCGGTCGCAGCCGTTGGCGACGTTCCGCCCCAACAAGCAGTCATGAAGGCTGCCAGAAAAAGCACACTTCCCGAACGAATTACTCGGCGCATATCGGTACTCCGCAAAGACAAAAACGGACGCGGCAGGCATTTACCCGCCGCGCCCGCAAAGTTAGAATTTGAAGCTTACTTCCACACCAAATTCACGAGGAGGCTGGTAATATTGAATGATCGGCGCCGTACCTGCTTTGGCCGATCCAGAGATGACATCCTGGTCGGTCAGATTACGGCCATAGGCCACCAGCCGCCACTGATCGTCTTTGGCAGCCAACGTAACGCTTCCGTTCATGAGAATGACAGAGTCGCGGTAGAATGCCGGATCATTGCTACGTCCCCATGTGTTGTACTCATCCGTATACCGGAAATCGACATGGGTCCGAATATCGGCGAAGCTGAGCGGGATGTTGTAATCGATCAGCACACTGCCGCTGTAAGGTGGCGCGTTTGCCAGGTCGAGGCCCGAATTGTCGATTGGAACGGCAAACACACCGATTGGCACCCCGTTCACCAGCACTTCTTCAGCGGGCCCGCATTGGTTTGGTTCTGGTGAACCGTCGGTGAAAGCCCCATCAACATCAGCGCAAAAGTCTGTAATCTTGGCATCAAGATAGGCGAAGTTCACGCCAATCGACAGTTGATCGGTAGGAAGCCATTGCCATTCAACTTCGATACCGGAAGTTTCAATGTCTCCGATATTCCGCGTTGTATTCTCAGCCCGCACAGCACCCTGACTCGTAACCGATCCCTGGAAATCCTTATATTCGTTCAAAAAAGCCGCCAGGTTCAGTCGCATGGTGTTGTCGAACAGATCGCTCTTCATACCAATCTCGTAGGCCGTCACGGTCTCCTCATCATAGGGGCCGATGGACTCACGCACCGTACCGCGGGAATTGAAACCCCCGCCCTTGTATCCGGTCGCCACCGAGCCATAGAGGTTCACATTGTCCGAAGGGCTGTACTGAAGCGCGATGCGCGGGGTAAAATTGTTCCAGCTATTGCTGAGCGTGTCCGCGAAGGATGATGGGGGAACGAACGTGCCGCCAACGAACACATCGGCATCAATCTCGTAGTCTTTTTCATCCTGCGTGTAGCGACCGCCCAGCGTCAGGATCCATTTTTCGGCAAAGTTCCAGTCACCCTGCGCGAATACGGCATAGCTGCGGGCTTCCTGAGAAATCGTCGAAAGGCTGAGAACCGGAGGAGCGGGCCGAACAGTATTGACCTGGGTAAAATCGTCGAGGCTGGCATATACGCCGACCACATAGTCGAAAGCGGTTCCGGTGCTGGATGCAAACCGGAATTCGCCACTATAGGCATCGCTTTCAAAATCCCGCGTCACGTTCAATCCGGGCTCGGGCACCGTCAATCCGTCAAAGTCTCCCTGATTGATATAGGAAATATTACGGTATCCGATTACGGACGTGAATGTGCCGTAGTCCTGCGACCAGCTTGTTTCCCATGCCACCCCGCTAGAATCTGTGTTCACGTACGGATCGAAATTGTACGCCGCTACGCGGATGTCTTCCCGGGCTTCGACCGGCAGCAGCATGTAAGCAGCCGAGCCATCGTTGACGACATGACCTGCCGGACCCACCGCATCTTCGGAGATCGTGTCGACGGTAATGGTCGACGTCAGATCAGGAAACGGATCAAAGGTCAGTGCGCCACGGAAGGCAGCAACTTCGTTCGTATTGAGGTCAGAACCTGTAATCACATTGGTGGAGTATCCACCATACTCCCGGATGTTCATTGCAAGCTTTGCGGCCATTTTGCCATCAGCGAAACGTCCGGTGTTCAGCTTTGCCCGCAACTGGTGAAGCTCGTTTTCCCCAAGCGTGACGCGAATTTCTCCGCCAAACTCATCCGCTGGACGTGATGTAATGACATTGAGTGTTCCAGCTAGGTTGTTCTTGCCGAACAGTGTCCCCTGCGGCCCCTTGATCACCTCGATCCGCTCGATGTCAAACAGGTCCAGCATTGTTCCCGCCGTAAACGGAACATAGACTCCGTCAATGATCGTACTGATCTTCGGGTCACTGTTCGGATCCGGATCGCTGTGACTGATCCCCCGGATCGAAATCATCGGGACATTTGGCACGAGACCCTGAGTCTGAAGCACGACATTGGGGCTGAGGCCGTTCAACGCCACAAGATCGACCGCGCCTGGCGCTTCGGCTGTTTCCGAAGTGAAAGCCGTGATAACGATGGGTACATCCTGAAGGTTTTGCTCGCGCTTCTGAGTCGTGACGGTCACGGTCGACAAGCGTGCTTCATCATCAGTTTCCCCTGCACTTCCCGTTTCCTGCGCACTTGCAGGAGGAGCTGTCAGTGAGAGAAGTGTACCGAGCACGAACAAGCTAGCCGCTACGGGCATCTTTGTATTCACATTTTCCTCCCATGCTCATTCGAGCACTTTTTTTGTTATCAACAGGAGGTCCACGCCTTGGCGGCTTTACGAGTTTTCTGGATCCAACCTGTTGGTGCGCCCCTCATCCCAAGGGGACGACAACGTCAACTAGGTATACGCTTTCCGAATTACTGTAAACCAAATTTACGGTCTGAAATATCATCGCCCGCAACTTTTTGTGTGCAGCGCAACACGATTGTCCGGACACGTTGGGTTTTTCTTCGACTTAAAGCATCCGCTCGATCAGCCACTTCATGGCGACGATCCCGGTGGCATAAACCGCGACAGGCCTGGCCATTTGATAGAGCTTTACGCGCTTTATAACCGCCAGCAGCATCAGGACCACAGCCACGAACAGTAGCTGTCCAGCTTCGACACCGACATTGAATGCCAGGAGAGAAGCCGGCAAAGCTTCCGGCGGCATCCCGATATCAAGTAGAGCAGATGCGAACCCGAAGCCGTGCAGAAGGCCGAAAACGAAGGCGACCAACCAAGGGGCTCGTTCAGATAGCCTGGCGGGATCCTTTCGCGCGGCCAGGACCTCGCTGGCCAAGAACACGATCGATAGTGCGATGACCACCTCTACGGGTTTCGCCGGCATGTGAACGGCCCCGAGCACAGTCGCGCCGAGTGTCAGGGAATGTGCGACCGTGAAGGCTGTGATCGTCAGGGCGAGTTTTCTGAAATCCCTGATTAAAAATATCAGGCAGAGCACAAAGAGCAGATGATCCACCCCTCCCAGGATATGTTCGATACCGAGATAGAAATAGGTGACCAGAAGTGCGCCCGTTCCGCCAGACTTCGGTACATTCACATCAGGGACCCGGGAGGTTGCGCGCAGGCTCAACTCATGACCTTTGCTGCGGGAATAACGCACGAGCACATCACTGCCCGCCCCCCGCAAGCCATCGAACCCTACAGTTCGCCCCTCTAGTCCCTCCGAGCACTGAACGCGCCACGATTCAATCGACTCTCCGGAGGATGTAAGCTGAGCAGACAGCTTCCTGACAAGGCAATCCCCCGGCAGGAGCGGTACCACACCGAGCGAATTGCTGGCTCGGGTGGGCGCTTTCCAGGTCACAGAATAACTGTCCGCGCCGTCCTGTGTGAGCTCGAAATATCCAGACCTCAGATCATGCGCGGTCACTGGAAGCCAACCGCATATGGCCGCAACAAGGCCGAAAACGATATATCGGACGAGCCTCATGACTTTATGTCATCGACACGAATATCAAACTGAGCCCGCAGGCGTTCAAACGCCGCACGTTCGAGCTCTTTACGTTTTTCCGCCATCCACGCAACGCGTACGGCAGCTTCCACCTCCTTGAACTCAGGCAAGGCCGGCGTGTCCTTGTCGTTAACGCGGATCAGGTGAACTCCAACCGAGGATGCGACAGGTCCAGACCACTTACCGGCTGGTAAATCGGCCAACTTTTCATAGAAGGTCACTCCGAATTTGCGTGAGACATCCAGGCGGCTGGCCGCGACTATTCGCTCACCGTCTCCACCGCGCGCTGGTTCTCCGGCGTTAAGCGAGGCCAAGAGTGCCTGAATGGCATCAGCATCTCCAATTTCGATGCGAACCTGTTCGAAGGAATAGAGTGGGTCCGCAGAAAATTCTGCCTTGTACGTTTCGAAGTATGTCGCCAGTTCTTCCGGCCGGGGATCCGAAACCACAATGGCATCTGATGTCAAAAAGCGCATCTTGCTGCTAAGGTATTGCCGGATGACCGGGTCGTCCTCATCCAGCCCCATTGCCTTGGCCTGACGGAAATAGACTTCATCTTCCAGCCAAATTGATATGAGCGTATCGAGCTCCTCATTGGTTGGCGACCGCGCCCAGCTACGCGCCCATTCGGCCCTCAGTCGGGAAATCTCGGGTTCCGAAACCCATATCGCGTCCTGTTTCGCAGAAGCTCTTCCGGACGTGGCAAAATCCAGCAGGAAGATTGCAAGCGCACCAAACAGGAAATGGAGAAAGGGCTGGCGCAGGAGCCTTCCCAATCTTGTACGACTCGAACGCGGTCCGGGAACGTCTTCTGTCATCTGACGAGGAACCTTAGTAATGGTGCGAAGAAGCTGAATTAAGCTCAGGGAGACCAGGAACAGCACGTCTACTCCGTACCCTGCTAGTTACGATTGTTCCGACCCGCTGCCTGCCAGAAAATCTGTCGCGCTGAAGTCTTCTGGTGCATCAACTTCGACGATCGGCTCAGGCCGGTCATCAAACTCTGTCCGGAGCGCACGGGACATGATCCCATGCATAATGTAGAGGCTGGTAATATAGGTCAGTTCAAGAATTTCGACATCAGTCAAGAACGTCTTCAGGCGATCCATGATCTCCACAGGCACCCGTCCGTCCTGAGTCGCCAGGCAATCGGTAAAGCCTAGAACGGCCCGCTCCTTAGCGTCAAACAGATCAGACGCGGGCCAGCAGTGGACAGCGGCGATCTTGTTGTCGGCGACACCAAGCCCGCGCAGGGATTTACAATGCTGTGAGTACACGAATTGGCTGCCGACCAGCCACCCCGCCCGGGTCTGGCCCAGTTCACGCAAGACAGGATCCAGCTTGCGCTCCGGGCTACGATAAACCTTGAAACCATCAACCGAGTGCTGGAAGATGTCTTTTGACAAGGCAAAGACTGACCACCAGTCTCCGGGCGTTCCGGTTGAGGTGCCCGGCTCTTCGACCGGGTCCCGGTCTGGCCCGAACAGGAAATTGAAGTAGAATTTCATGGTTTCGTCAGTCACCTCTCGGCGAGGCAACGGGGTAATGCTGGGCATGGGAGTCTCCTGTTGAATTTTGTGAACGGGCGCAGAGGAACAGACGGCACCGGAGTGCAGGCTACGGTTCGTAGTCAGCGCAGGTGAATGGCAAGGCTCAGGCTCGTCCGGTCACAACGCCTTCCACTGGCGTCCCATCTTCTCCGACAGGGTCGTGGATAACGTCGCGCGCTGGGGTAAGCGGCCTGTGCCAGGCAGCAAATTCGAGGCAGATTCCGTCGGGGTCAAAGAAATAAACCGAGCGGACAAACACATCATCATGGAGCTCTGGCGACATCTGCATGGGCGAGTCGTCATGGTTCATGACCGGCGTGATATCGACACCCTTTTCCTTCAGCTTTTCGCAATAGTCGTCAAAGTGTTCCGCAGGCACATTAATAGCGATGTGGTTCATGGACCCATGTGCCGACGCAATCGGTCCGCGCATTGGAAGGTATTGTGGCGCCGCAATTCCTGGCGCCGCCTCAGGAGCATCCGGAAACCAGAAGAAGGCGATGCTGTCCCCGTTACCGACATCGAAGAAGAAATGCTGTCCCATGCCGAACGGCAGGTTCAACGTCTTGGTCAGCTTCATACCCAGCTTGTCCCGGTAAAACTCTACCGTACGCGCCATGTCCTTGCAGACGAGCGCAAGGTGATTGACACCCTGAAATTCAAATTCAGCCTGCTGGTTATTGTCTGACATTTTCGCAACTCCCCGATTTCTTTTATCCGAAGCAATATGCTGAACAAATGGAATACGTCAATCTTGTTGACACTCTAAACTCCTCGAAAAGTTGATCTGGTCCCGCGCCACGCCGTTAGGAACAGTATACAGACCTTCTTGCCAGAACCCAGAAATCAGAGAAAATAGTATTTGACCATTTGGACAAGTAGAGCCTATTAATGAACCAATCGGTCAATAAGAGCGAGTGCCCGGATGGCCACAAAACGCAATAAAGTCATTCCAATACAACCTTCCGACCGCCGCAAACGCGGAGAAGCACGCGACCTCATCCTGGAGGTCGCCCTCGAACAATTCTCGACGCTTGGCTTTGACGGTATGACGACCCGGGGCCTGGCAGACGCCTGCGGGGTCAATCATTCCCTGATCACCTATCATTTTGGTGACAAGGACAATCTATGGAAGTGCGTGATGGAGGCCCTGTTCGGGCCATTCATCGACCGGCTCAATGCTCGCACAGAAGGGCTGGGCGAACTTGAGCCTGAAATCGCAATGAAGATTACAATCCGCGATTTCGCCGCCTTCTGTGCGGAGCGGCCGGAACTGCACAGGATCATGACCCTCGAAGGGCGCCACCGGACCGAGCGCCTGGAATGGCTGGTCGAAAATTATATGCAAGGCATGTTCGACAAAGCCGTCGCCATGATCAAACAGGGTCAAAAGCAGGGTACGATCAAACCGGGAAACCCTGCTCGGCTTTACCACTCAATCGTCTCGATCGTGGGCTCGTCGTTCGCCTATGTACCGCAATATGAAATGTTGACGGGTGAAAAGGCAGACCCCTCTGTCATTGTAGAAGAAATCATGACCCTGATCGAGCGGATCGCATTTGTGCCCAATCATGAGCAAAAGCCGCGATGATTTTGTCCGGAAACGCCAAAATTAAAAGATCTGTTTTCGCGATGATGGCGTGCATCCTTCCTGCCATCCTCGCACCCGCCACATGGGCGCAGACAGACGAGAGTATTCCGCCCAATCCGGCGCCCAATTTCATCCTCATCGTCGCGGATGATTTGGGGTGGAGCGATCTTGGCGCATTCGGCAGCGAGATAAACACGCCGAACCTGGATGCCATCGCTGCTGCTGGAGCCATCCTGACCAATTTCCACGTCGCGCCGACCTGTTCGCCAACGCGCGCCATGCTCCTGACAGGAGTCAACAATCACGCGGCTGGTATTGGAACCCAAAAAGGCCAGGCCGCACCCAATCAGCTAGACTCAGAGAACTACCGGGGAGATCTTCTCGATAGTGTGGCAACCATTGCCGAGGTGTTGAAGCCACATGGATATACGACAATGATCTCCGGCAAATGGCACGTCGGCTTCATTGATGAACAGCATCCAGATCAACGCGGTTTCGATAAATCCTATGTGCTCCTCGATGGCGGCGCCAGTCACTTTGATGATGCCCTTCCGCTAAAGCCGAAGGAACCTGTTCGCTATCTTGAGAACGGTAAACAGGTAACGTTGCCTGAGGGGTTCTATTCGAGCCGGAACTATACGGATAAAATCCTCCAGTACATTTCAGAGCAGCCTGCTGGTTCGCCCTATTTCGCTTACGTCGCCTACACGGCGCCGCACGATCCTCTGCAGGTGCCTGATGAGTGGCTAGGCCGGTATGAAGGCCGCTATGACGAAGGCCCTGAAGCCACTCGTCGGATGCGCTTGCAGGCTGCCCGGGGACTTGGCCTGCTCTCCGAAAACACCACAATCGCCCCCCCCACCAATCCGCCTGCCATACTGCCTTCGCATGAGAGGCCATGGCCGACAAGATCGCCTGAGCAACGCGCGCTCGATGTAAAGCCGATGGAAATCTACGCCTCCATGATCGAATACATGGACGACCAGATTGGCCGGATTGTCGACCTTGTGAAGGAACGTGGCGAACTGGAGAATACCTACTTCATATTTTTGTCGGATAACGGAGCGTCTCCAATTGGACCTCTCTCCTATCCCGGTACGACCCGAGAGTGGCTACACGCCAACCGAGACATGGACCCCACACATGCCGGCCGTAAGAAAACACAAACCCACCTCTCTTTTGATTGGGTTTCCGTAGCAAACGGGCCACTCGCCTTGTTCAAGGGCACAACATACGAAGGCGGTATACGCAGCCCGCTGCTGATCTCCGGCCCTGGCATCGAACCTGCCGGCTTGGTGTCGGGCTTTGCGCATGTGAAAGACGTTGCGCCGACGCTATATCAACTGGCTGGGATCGATACTTCAACAGATGAAACCTTCCGAGACCGCAAGAGGCCTGAGGGGCACTCCCTACTGGATCTGCTTGAATCCGGGAATGACAAACGCACGCCTGTGGTAACCGAACTATTCGGAAACTGGTCGGTGACCGATGGCAACTGGAAACTCCTCGTCGTCGGCCCGCCGATGGGGAACGGAACTCCGGAACTCTATGACCTAACCAACGATCTGGGGGAAACGAATGACGTGGCGGCGGTGCATCCCGAGATCGTTGCCGAGCTCCACGCGGCGTATGAGGCTTATGCGAGAGAAAACGGCGTAATTCCGCCTCACCCGAAACTCACGCGGGACCTTGCCACTACCTTTTCTGGAAAATGCGGCTGGATATGCCAGATGCGCTTCGACGCCGGTAACTTTCTTATCATTAAACGCAACCGTCAGATAAGCTTGTTGGCAGTCGGACTGTGTGCCGCCATCATCATGCTCATGATCTATCGTCGGTACCGGAGGTCTTAGCCGCCGCTTGCCTTAATCATCATTCTGGCGCCGCAATGTCTCAGGAGAACCAGTAATACCTCGCCCGACAGGCAGAATATACCTCCGCCTCATTCATCGCCAACCGTTCTGAAACTTTAGCTTCTTGCAAAAACCTGACCTCAATGGAGCCAACCATGACGCTCGTCAGCGATAATCTCCTTTATGATACGCCAGTCCGCACACCACGATTTCCGGCAACTTATCCACAGTTCAATGATTTCGTGTTCTGGAACCCGAATTCGTGGACCAAAGGGCCACCGCATAGCCTTTTCGACCGCATGCGCTCGCAGGCACCACTCATGTGGACCGATGCGGGCAAAAAGCTTGCAGGCTTCTGGTCGATAACGAGCTACGAGGATATCAAAACTGTCGAATTGAACTCGGACATCTATTCATCCGAACGCGGCAGTATCAATCTGGCAATGCCACGTGAACGGCCCAAGAAATATCAGCGTCTAGCCAACGCAGCCGTGAACAGCTTGATCAATCTCGACGCACCACGCCACATGCAGTTTAGAATCCAGCACAAGGACTTCTTTATCCCTCAATACGTGAATGAAATCTCCAACCGGGTCAGCACGCGTGTAGACCAACTGCTCGATGAGGCCGAACGGGCCGGGCCCGTCGTGGATTTCGTAAAAGTCTTCTCCGAAAAGCTGCCATTGTTCACACTGTGCGAGATGCTGGGCATCGACGAGGAAGACCGCCCGAAAATCATACGGTGGATGCACTTCCTAGAACTTGCACAACAATTTGTCTCCAGCCCGGCACGAACCTTTCTGTCGGAGCCAAGTTTCCCCTTCCTGTTCGACCGGAATGTGCAGGAGATGTTCGAGTACGGAAAGCGTATACTGGAAGACCGACGGCGGAATCCAAGGCAGGACCTGCTTTCGGCGATTGCCGCGGCAGAGCTGGACGGCGAGCCATTGTCGCAGGAGTGGCTCGATGGCTCCTGGCTACTCATCATTTTTGCCGGGAATGACACATCCCGGAATTCTATCTCCGGCACGCTACGATTGTTGACTGAGTTCCCGGACCAGCGGCAGTTGCTCCTGGACGATCCCTCACTTGTTCCAGCTGCGGTGCAAGAATCCTTGCGCCTCATATCGCCTGTCATGAACATGCGCCGGACCGCCCTGGCAGACAGCGAACTTAACGGGCAACGGATCTCCAAGGATGAAAAGCTTGTACTCTGGTACGGGGCCGCGAACCGAGATCCCGGCATTTTCAAAGATCCACATCGAATGGACATCACGCGGGACAATGTGACCAAGCACCTCGCTTTCGGACATGGTCCACACAAATGCCTCGGCAATCGCATTGCACAAATGCAGCTTCAAATCTCTCTCTCAAAAATCCTCGAGCGCTTTCCCAATATCTCGTGGACCGGCAAGCAAAGGATTGCGCCAAACAATCTTGTGCAAGCAATTTCAAGTCTGGAGGTCAATCTCCATGGCACTTAGGCCTCAATAGCGCAGAGCCCTGAGCTTTTGATTCTCGGCGGCCACCCACCGCCATGGGACGCCTCGTCCCATCCCTCGTGAACTATACCGACCCTACTACCGACGCCGATATTTGTAGAAATGCCAGCACATACACCGTGAACGTCGAAAAGCGACATCGCGCGCACCACGAAAACCCAACTCGTCGCGCCCAAATAGTCACTGCGCAACCCGCCCAACATCAGCCCAGGTCACAACGAATCTCATGTCACAAAAAAAGCATTCCCCGGACAAAAAGCTCAACATCCTGATGATCCTGACGGACCAGGAAACCGGCATAACCAATTATCCCGAGGGGATGCTCGCTCGCCTGCCTGGCCACAGGAAGCTGCTCGAACGCGGAACGCATTTTACCAATTACCATGTCAACACCACCCCCTGCAGCCCATCGAGGTCCAACATCTATACCGGCCAGCATACACAAAAAACAGGCGTGTATGAGAACTCCAACGATGCGAAATCTCCAGCGCTTCCGGAAGACATGCCGACGATCGGTGACATGCTGACTGCAGCCGGCTACTACACCGCCTATAAAGGCAAATGGCACTTATCGTCGATCAATGGTGCTCGCGACTGGAACCAGGAAGTACGGATCAATTATCCCACAACCCGGGATGCGCTGACGCAGTATGGCTTTGCGGACTATGGATTCGACGGGGAAAGTGTCGGCCTCACCTGGGCAGGACATATTGACGATTTGGGCGTCGCTTCTGACGCTGCAGACATCATACAGGAATTTTCAGACCCGGAACGCACAGGTCACAAGCCCTGGTTCCTGGCGGTGAATTACGTCAATCCGCATGACATCATGTTCTTCGATGCCACAGGCAAGCAGTCTGCTTCCCGAATAATCCCCAACCTTCTGAGTCCACTGAAGGGAGAGCCGGGACATCCTCTCTACAAGGAGGACCTAGGTATCGACCTGCCTCACAGCTTCTACGCGGATGACCTGTCCACCAAGCCGGAAGCTCATCGAGCCATTGTCCGCCAGAACGTGCCAGCTTTTGGCGCACTTCCACACGAGGATGAAGTCAGCTGGCGGCGCTTCCGAAACTACTACTTCAACTGTCTTCGCGACGTCGACCAGCACGTCGAGACACTGCTCTGGGCGTTGGAAATTTCGGGTCAGTTGGAAAATACGATCATTATTTACACGGCCGATCACGGCGAACGGGCGGGCGCACACGGTATGCGCCAGAAGGGCGGCACGATCTACCGCGAGGAAACCAATGTGCCGATGATCATCGCCCATCCGGACATCCCAGGTGGGCGAGAGACCTCGCGACTGATGAGCGCCGTGGATATCGCGCCCACAATCATCGGCCTCGCAGGTCAGGCCCCGGGCTGGACAAATGAACACTACCCGGACCTGATCGGCTTTGACGTTTCCGAGATTCTACACGATGCGCAGGCGACGACCGAGCGTGACGATAAAGGCCACTTCTTCAATTTCGGCGTGACCTATTCCTGGGATCGGAAGGCGGACAGGTCGTACGACATCTCCAAACGAAGACTACACCGCGGCGTGTTCGACGGTCGCTACAAGTTCGCCCGCTATTTTGCGCCCGACGATCACCACATTCCCGAAACCTATGAGGATCTCGTCAGCCGCAATGACCTGGAACTCTATGACGTTCTCAACGACCCGGAAGAGCTGAAGAACCTTGCCATCAATCCGGACGAAGTTCGAACGGAGATCGAACGGCTAAATGCAATGACGAACGTGCTCATCCGCACAGAAGTCGGTCGTGACGAAGGGCAGGAATATGCTTCACTCAAAGGCGACTACGCGTTCACCCGTTGCTGAACCGGCAGCGGAAACCGAACATGCACAATCACCGCAAGCCGTATGATCGCGAGCAACCTTTGCGAGTATGGACAAGCGCTTTCGGGCCACTCCTCCGCACTAATCCGCCGAACCGGCCACCTCAAACCCGGTTCTCATGACAAAGTTGAAATTGGAATCAAATGAACGGCTGCCGTTGGGGGCGGCAGCCGTCATCAGATTAGAATCGAATGCCAAGCTCAACACCGTAGAGGCGCGGATCGAGCGCGAATACGGTGGTTGCCAGTCCCGTTCCCTGATCGCCGATGTAATGACCGGTGATACTGTCGTCATCCAGAATATTCTGGACGAAGCCCCTCACATACCAGCGATCGTCGGAGCTGTTCAGCGTAATCTGCGCATTCCAGACATCCCAGGCATCAACCGTATCCTGCGTCGGTGAATTATAGATCGAGGCATACATCTTGTCCTGATAGTAGTAATCAGTACGAGCCACGACAGACATGCCGTTGGCGAGGTCGAAGGTGTACTGACCACCCAGATTGAAGCTGTACTCGGGTGAATTCTGCAGGCTGTTACCCGACAGGTCTTTTGGAACACCTGCCCCAATGCCGACATCGGTGTCGCCCGCCAGATTCATGCCCGCGACCACTGCGCCAAGAACCTGGGCGTTGCAACTGAAGAGAAGGCCTGGGCTTTGCAGTCCATTGATCTCCGTCAGCTGAGTCGATGCAAAAGCTGTCGGAGACAATGCTTGCAAACCCGCAAGTACTGTCTGGAATATCACTGGATCTGCGTCGGTCAGAACGCAGTTATTGGCCAGCATCGTATCCTTGATCAGAATGTGTCCCGCTTCACCTGCCGTTGGATCGCGCGGATCTTCGGAGGAAAACTCGGTCACTTCTGTATTGAGATAAGAGGCCGTCAGGTTGAGCAGGAGCTTTTCCGTCGGCGCCCAAAGAAACTCGCCTTCAAGCCCCCAGATTTCGGCGTCAACATTCTCATTGATAGATGTTCGGGCCTGAATTTTGCCAACCTGCAAGCCTTTGTAATCGTAGTAAAAGGCCGACATGTTTGCCTGAAAGGCACCGATTGTGTTCTTCGTGCCGACCTCAAACGCATCGATCTGTTCCGGAGCAAAATTCGTCGGCACGCCGGAAATCACAGCGGGATCGACCGGCGGATTGAATCCGCCTGATTTGTAACCGCGCGAATAGGAGCCAAAGACCAGTGTTTCGTCGGTGAAATTGAGGTTCGGCTTCCAGTCGACCACAATCCGGCCGGTTATCTCATCGTCGAATTCCACATCGAGTTCGCGATAGGTTCCGTCCAGAAGCGCGTCCATGGTCGAGGCAGCCGCGTCTCCGATGGGGATCGGCCCGATGGCGATCAGCGGCGGCGTTCGTGAACGCTCAGACTTCTTGTCTGTCGTCGAGCGCAGGCCGAGCGTGACGGTCCATTCCTCATTTGGTGTCCAATAGGCTTCTCCAAAGATCGCGCTGGACTCCAGTTTGAACCGGTCTGTGTCGCTGTGGAAGTAAGGCGCCCCAAGGGCAACACCATCCAGGACGACACCATTTGCCGGGTCGCCGAAGAGCAATGTCGGCAACAAGGCAGAAGCATAGTCGGCGGAGTTCGAAAAGATATAGTAGTCAGCCTGATTTTCGTAATCGAGATTATAGTAGCCAAACGTGAAGTTAAGCGGCCCCTCGAACTGAGACGACAATCGAACCTCAAAGCTTGTCTGTTCTGCAATCAGGTCAGATTGATCATAGCTGAAAATTCCGTCTGCGTAGCGGAAGATGTTGCCGCCGATATAGCCGACCTCATTCGGGTCTATGCCAGATACGGCGATACGGTTGCCGTCGAACAGGACAGACGAGGTAACCGGCAACAGCGCTCGGACAAGGGCCGGCGGGATGACTTCGCCGGCACCTGCCGGACTTCCACCATAGCCATTGGAAGACACTTCCGTTTCCTGGCGTCCGATATTTGCATTCAGTCTGAACTTGCCAAAGTCATGCTCGAGAGCCGCCATGATGAACGTTTCATCGGCATAATACTCCGGGGCTTCGTCGACATAGGCTTTGCGGAAGTCGGGCGGGTTCGGATTGTTCTGAATCGTGTTGAACGGAAAGGCACCGAACGGCCCCAGGGCGAGATCGCTCATCAACAGGCCGCCAAGAGTCGCGGAGAAATTGGTCGAGTCGAAGTCGAGCCCGGTTGGCGTACAGCCCAGAACGGCTGTCGGATCATAATCACAAAGTGACTTTGTTGCGCGCGTCCGGCTGTCATCCTCTTCGAAATAGGAGGCGACGAGATCGATCGACGTATTGATTGTCGGCTCAAAGCGCAGAGAACCACGAATCGAGTAGATGTCCCGGTCATCGAAATCATCAAAATCGGCGCGTGGATCTACAGTTTCTGCAAATCCATCCCGCTTCAGATAAAGCCCGGCCACCCGCACCGCCGCAGTGTCACCAAGCGGGACATTGAGCATGCCTTCGGTCCGCTGCGAGTTAAAATTACCGTATTCGAAGCTTGCTTTTCCGGCGAACTCTCCGACCAGCGGCTTTGCGGTAATCATGTTGATCGCGCCACCAGTGGCGTTGCGCCCGAAGAGTGTGCCCTGTGGTCCACGCAGGACTTCGACGCGTTCAAGATCGTAATATTCAGTTTCAAACAAACGTGGCGACTGGATGTATACGTCATTCACATGGGCAGCGACGCCGGAGTCGGCAGACGCTGCAGTCAAGGTCGAGCCGATCCCCCTGATCTGAAAGTTGCTCCCTGAAAAGAAGGTCTTCGTATAGTTCACATTCGGTGCGTTGAACTGGAGGTCTGAAACGGCATCGACCTGTTTAAGGTCCAGCAATTCGGTATCGAGAGCCGTCACCGAAATCGGGACATCCTGAATGTACTCCTCAGTACGCTGCGACTCGACCAGAACGGTCGGAAGCCGCCGCGATGCGTCGACATCATTTTCGACCTCGGACTGGGCTTGGGCCCATGCCCCACTTGCTGTTCCGGACATGAGTAGAACGGTCAGGCAGCAGATGGTTCGTTTTTTCATTGTTGTTCCTCCCTGAAAAAAGCCCCATCAACCTCCCTTTTTTCTATTGGCTGAGGGGGTTCTTTGGAGGCAGCAGAGCGCCATACGCACCGCAACACTGTTTGCGGGTGACAAAAGGCGCGTCTGTCCCGGTTCGGTCATGAGGATTGACCCGCCCGGCGGGCCCTGAGTGTTTCGAGATTGCGCAGATGATCAGCCCGGCGGATCTTGTAGAAGGACACAGCCAGCAAGCCGAACACGTAAACGGCGAGGAGTACCGGTACGTAGATCATGGCGAGGTCGGTTGCCGCGTCGGCATCCGGGTTCACACCGGCATCAACGGGGAAATCGGCGACTTCGAGCACAGCGCCGGCGACCAGGACACCAAGACCGGACACCGCCTTGCGGGCGAACATCGATGCGGCAAAGAAAGTCCCTTCAGATCGCCGTCCCGTCTGAATTTCGCTATCTTCGGGAATGTCGGCCACCATGGAGGCAAGCAGGATCTGCGTTGCGATTATCAGCGACAGATCGACGGCCACGACGGCGAAGAGGATCGGGAATAGTAGAGGATCATCATTTTCCGGGAAGAGCCCCATCAGCCGCAGTATGATGGGCAGCGGCGCAATCACGAAAGCGGTCGCACCAATGCAAAGCACGGCCGTTTTCTTCTCCCAAACAGCCCCAGCCCGGCGGGCAAGGACTACGGCAACCGGGGTGGAAATGAATCCGGAGAGGACGATCAGGCCAACCTGCTGGGGCGTGAGAGCCCAGAAATAATTGTTGAAATAGACATTCAACGCCGCCGCCAGCGCTGCCCCGAGTCCAAGGATGAGCGTTGTCACAAAGATGGCGAGAAATGAGCGGTTCGACAGCGTCTCTACCAGTTCACGAAGGGTCTGGCCAATCCGGATACCGCGCTTTGGGGGCGGCGCATTGAGAGAGGGTATGAGGTGATGGGTCCCGGCCGTCGAAATCAGGATCGAGGCAAGGATCATCAGTGCACCAATCTGACCATAAGTCTGATAGCCGGCAACATTGAAGAAGCCGTTTGGAACCTCTTCTGTCGGGCGCAGAAGCAGGACATACATGACGAATCCGAGCAATAGCCCGCCACTCCATTGGAAGAAGTAGCGGTAGCTGAGCAGCGCCGTCCGTTCTTCATAGTTCTCGCTGATTTCGGAAACGAGCGCGGTGCTTGGGATTTCGTACAGCGTAACAGAGAGCCTGAGCGCAATGGCCACAACGAGCAGGTAGGGGATGAGGTCGGCACCTTTCAGGTCAGCCGGAGGCACCCACAAGAGGTAAAAACTGAGGGCGACCGGAATGGCTGAAAAATACATAAAGGGGTGCCTGCGCCCCCAGCGCGAATGCAGCCGGTCCGAGACCTGACCGACAATCGGGTCGGAGACCGCATCGAATATCAACGCAACAAAAATAACGGTGCTCGCCATACTCGCCGGAGCGCCGAGAACCTGACTGTAGAAGAAGAGAAGGAAATAGCTGAAACCATTGTCCTTCACGCCGTAGGCAATTGAGCCGAGGCCATAGGCGATCCGCGTTCTCAGTTCGACCCGAGCGGACGCTGGCGGCAATTCAGAAACCACTGTCACCGGGTGAAATCCCGGCATAGCTTACCTATTGCCGGACATGATTCATGCCCAGCCTCACATTGAGACTGCAATTTTTCCTCCCGGCCTCGGACTCTCTGAAGAACGCCCGGCGCGCATTTAGAGGTGGCATTTATCGGTGGGCTCTCAAGGCCCGTGCCACCCTTTATGAAAAATTATTAGAACACGTTTCAATTTTTGTAGCAACCGGAATATGAGTACCCTTCGCGCAAATACTCGCCCTGATTGCGAGCACTCCATAACCGCTCATTTTTCGACGGTCTGTTGCACGACGGTGCAGTCAGAAAAATCGCACCAGTCTCCCCTTTCCGCAGACGCACAGGTTTCACGCAGCGAGGCATTCGCGCCATGCGAAAAGAGCGGCGTCGCGTCGTGATTTCAACCGGCCCTGCTCTCAATATTCTTTTGATAATTTTTTTGTCTGTACGCGAATGTTTCGATTGTGGCGAACCTTTGCAAACTTCACAATCGCTGGGCTGCGGGACACCACCGACTCTCATCGCCGAAACGGCAAATGTGATTTTCGACACGATTGCCCAATTGCCTGCCGATTTTCCGGCGGTGAACATTGCCGATCTCGCCCATGGCGCTCCATGCGATCGAAGCTTGTTCGTGAACAGGATTTGCGGAATGCCATTTTACTCTGACAATGCCAGGTAGGCTGACAATGTAACAATCGACAATACAGTTGTCGTGAGTATGGTCCGGGCTGTCAGCAACCCATCCCGGGAATAGTATTCCGTCAGCATGAAAGGCCCTGTTCCGGTAGGAAGCGCGGCAAGCAGTACGGCTGTTTGTGCCATGGCTTGAGGCAGGCCGAGCACTGGAAACGCAATCACCCATGTAACAGCAGGTTGCGCGACCAGCTTCAACGCCGCCAGAACTGCCTCGCTTCTACGGTGTGCTGATGAAGTGCTTCCCGATTTGTCCGCCAGGAACAGCCCCAGCGCGATCAGGGCGCAAGGAGACGCTGCCGCCCCCAGGAGTTTCAGGTATTTGTCGAACGCCGACGGCAGCTGAAACCCAGCCAACATGACGATAAAACCGGCGGCGGGCGCCAAGAGTAGCGGATTCCTCGCAAGCGACAGAAACGTTCGCCAGGCGACGGCCCTTCTGCTCGCGCCCGCCTGCAGGCTGCTTTCGATCAGAACCATGGCAATCGCAAACAATACGCATACGGTCACAATCGTTGCGATCAATGTTGCGCTCATGGCCGCGCTGCCAACGACGGCAAGAAGCAGCGGGAATCCCATGAAGCCGGTATTCGCGTAACTGGCGTTCAGCCCGTCAATCGCCGCATCCGCAAGGTGTGCACCCTTCCGCCGCCGAAGCAAGACAGTCAGGATGAAAACGAACAAGCAGCCAGCGGCGAAGGCGATGATGAATCCGGGCTGCCAAAGGTCCTTCGGGTCCGCATTCGCCATGATGTCGAAAAGGAGCGCCGGTAGCGCCAGGTACACGACGAACCTGTTGATCTCGCTGACAGCCGTCGGCCCCATCACGCGCAGACGCCTAGCGCCCCACCCGGTGAGGATGAGCGCAAAAATCGGCAGCACAACAAGAAGGTTGGAAGTCAAGGAAATGCCGCCCTACTGGTCTTTGGCCTTTGCGTAACCGCGCAGATCGATACAATCCAATTCAATTGGAAGCGTCTATTAAGACAGAAAGGGTATGAATGGATACGCGGCAGATGCGCTACTTCGTGGCCTTGGCGGAGACACTGCACTTTGGCGAAGCGGCCGCGCGCATGAACATGACACAGCCGCCGTTCAGCCGCCAGATTGCCAACCTGGAACGCGGCCTCGGCGTTCAGCTGGTGGAGCGGACGTCCCGCAGTGTCGCCCTGACTCCGGCAGGAAAACGGTTCCTGGAGGAGTCGCGCAATGTACTGGCCCGGTTCGACGATGCCTGCCAGAACGCACGTCTGGTCGCTCAAGGTGTCAGAGGCGAATTGAGTTTCGGCTTCATGATGCATGCGGCGCACAGTGTCGTACCGGAGATTATCAGACGCTTCATCAACCTCCGCCCGGATGTCCGGATGTCCGTGTCCGAGACAATTCCTGCCGATGCCGAACGCCTGCTGTTGAAAGGAGAACTGGACGCGGCAATCACGTTTGCCGGCCGGGCCATGCCGCAACTTGACAGTCTGCCCGTATTCACCGACCGGCTATGTGTCGTCCTGCCGTCAGGACACAGGCTCGCCGAGAGGAAATCAATCCGGCCAAACGAGCTTCAGGATGAAGACCTGATCGCAGCCGCCTCTACCGTAGCACCGACATTGCGCGCGGCGATCAATGCCTGTTTCGAGCGCGAAGGGGTTCTGCCCCGCGTGCGGTTTGAACCTCAGCTGCAGAATACGATCCTCCGCCTGGTCGCAGCCAATCTCGGTGTCGCCCTCGTTCCGGGATCAATTTGCGACGAAAGAATAAGCGGCGTGATTGCTGTACCGCTTTCCAAAGCGCCTGCCCTGGAGGTTGTCCTGAAAACACGGCGCAAGCACGATAATCCGGCTGTTGAGATCCTGGTCGATCTTGTCCGAAATGGGTTCCAGCAGGCACACACCTAGTTGGCCTGTTTCTGGAGGGGCTCGAAGCGCGCAACACAAATAGTGAGTCTTCCCACGGATCTTCTCGAAGACCTCATCCAGGTGTCACTTCCATTGTGGCGATTGCCGAATTCGATCAGACCGGCGATTGCGGACCGTTTCATGGCAGATGTCGATGCCGCGCTCATGGAGCAGGTCGTCGACGTTCCGAGGTGAAAACAGAAAACGCACATACATCATCACTGCAAGCTGGATGGTCTCGGGCGATGTCTTGAAATCGCAGAATGGATTCTGGCTCATTTTGGTGGCCCAAGGTTCAGGACGGACCATCCTGAAGCCAGTCATTCTGGCACCCTCGGTTGATGTCTTGAAGCAACGAAAGCGGGGTGTTTTCATCGCCCAAAGCTAACGATCTGGATCGCTCGCCTCGATCACCCCTGTGCTGCTGAATTCCACACACAGGGGTGACCAATTTACAAGCAAGGCTGTCCAGTTTGGACAATCATTGCACAGCAGTTCCATTGCTTGAGGAACGGCGGTGCGGTGCCTCCAGCATCGAGTGGTGAGCGTCCGCTTTGGGGGCGAACCATTGGTGGAGGGCTGGCAGCACCAACAATGTCAAAACGGTTGATGTAAGCAGCCCCCCCATGACGACAGTTGCCAAGGGACGTTGCACCTCTGCACCGACGCCCGCTGCAAACAGCAAAGGCGCCAGACCAAGTGCAGTGGTCAGGGCGGTCATCAGAACCGGCCTCGCCCGAAGGCCGGCTGCTTCGATCGCCAAGGCGTTACGGTCTCTTCCGGCTCTGGCGAAATCGTCCATGAAGCTGACCAGAACCATACCATTGCCCAACGCGATGCCGAACAAGGCGATGAAGCCCACTGTCGCTGGTACCGAGACCGGCAAGCCACTGACCCAAAGTGCCATCGCACCGCCTGTCAGGGCGAGTGGAATGTTGAGCAGGATCAGAATGGCAGACTTCATACGGCCGAACGTTAGAAGCAGGATCAGGAACACGATCCCGAGCGTAATCGGGATCACCACGCCAAACCGCCTGTTTGCCTCCTGTTGAAGTTCGAACTGACCACCCCATTCGATGCGGTATCCGGCCGGCAGGTCCAACTGGTCGGACACGGCTGCTTGTGCGTCAGCTACATAGCTGCCGATATCCCGGCCACGGACGTTGAGCTGGACCGTTATGAAACGCTCGCCATTTTCCCTGGTGATCTGGCGCGGGCCGATGATCTCCCGGATATCGGAAACGGACCCAAGTGGCACCCGCGCCCCGGTATCTGAGACAAGGATGATTCGGCCGATGCGTTCAGGTGTACTCCGATCTTCCGCTGCGTAGCGCACGGTGACAGGAAACTGACGAACGCCTTCGAAGACGACGCCGGCTTCGGCGCCGCCAACGCTGGAGCTGAGCGCATTGAGCGCGTCCTCTACACTCAACCCGTATCGACCAAGGGCAGCTCTGTTGAGCGACACGAT
This sequence comes from uncultured Hyphomonas sp., assembly GCF_963678875.1. Classification (NCBI taxonomy): domain Bacteria; kingdom Pseudomonadati; phylum Pseudomonadota; class Alphaproteobacteria; order Hyphomonadales; family Hyphomonadaceae; genus Hyphomonas; species uncultured Hyphomonas sp. The sequence continues at coordinate 2,479,340 of NZ_OY787456.1, forward strand.
GAGCTGAGGCGCGCCCGTGATCTGGTCCGCCTGAACATCCGAGGAACCTGGCACATCCTGCAGGACTGACTGAAGCTGTTGGGAGCTTTTGAGCAATACATCAGCATTCGGACCGAACATTTTTACGGCGAGCTGTGCCTTGGTGCCCGTGACAAGTTCGTCGATGGACATCGCGATCGGTTGCCCAACGTTCACGCGAATACCCGGGAAGCTTCCCAGATTGTCAGAAATTTCCGCTCTGAGTTCGGTTGGCCCGATATCCGACCGCCATTCCTTTCTTGGTTTGAGTGCCACAAATGCCTCGATACTGTTGACCGGGTCGGCGTGTGCCCCGACTTCTCCTCTGCCGATGCGGCTGACGACCGACGAGATTTCCGGAAAGTCCTTCAACAAACGGCGTTCGATACGAGTTGATGTCTCGCTCGCTTCGGTGAGCGATATTGACGGTGCCATCGTTACACGCAGCAGAATATCACCTTCTTCCAAGGCAGGCGTAAATTCCGAACCCAGCCGCGTTGCCGACAAGCCACCGGCGACGAGCATCGCCCCCGCCAGACCGATGGCGACCAACCGGCGCCGAACGAAGTAAGTCGTCAGGGGCGTAACGAGTTTTGTCAGGAAGTTTGACTCCGTCGTTCGGCCCGACTGCTTCGGTTTCATCAAGCCAAGCGCCATCGCGGGTGCGATCAGCGCCGCATAGATCAAAGATCCGGTCATAGCGAGCGCAGCGGACGCAGCTAAAGGCCTGAACGTCTTGCCCTCCGTTCCCTGCAACGAAAACAGGGGCAGGAACACGATGATGACGACCGCCACAGCGGAGATCAGCGGCGCAATCACTTCCGCACTGGCACGTGCGACCGTCGACCGATCATCTTCTCCCGGCGCTCGTTGCCGAAAGCCTCTGTCGACATTTTCAGCAATGACAATCGCGCCATCCACCATCATGCCGATGGCGATAGCGATCCCACCAAGCGTCATAAGGTTCGCGCCGATCCCCAACACCTGCATGGCAATGAAAGCAAACCCGACAGAGAATGGAATCGATAGAACCACAACAATGCTCGGGCGCCATCCGCCCAGGAACAGGAACACGATCACCGCTACCAGCAGCGCACCTTGCCAAAGGGCCGTGGTCACAGTCGCCGCCGCCTTTTCGACGAGCGTTCCTTGGTCGTAGTATGGGATCGCTTTGACGCCATCAGGAAGGCTGGCATTGATTTGCGCAAACCGCGCCTTGGCGTTGCCGATGACGTCGGATGTATTCGAGCCGTAGAGTTTCAGGACGAGCCCGGCGACCGCTTCGCCTTCGCCGTTTGCTGTCGCGAGACCTTGTCGGACGCCGCCACCAATGTCCACTTGGCCGAGGTCACCGATGCGGATGCTGCGGCCGTCGATGGTTCGGACAGGCACTTCGCGAAGATCTTCGATCGAGTGCACGAGGCCCACACCGCGTACGGTGTATTGCTCCGCGCCGATTTCGATGAATTGGGCTCCTGCCGTTTGGTTCGAAGCTTCCAGAGCATCGATCACATCGGCGACGCTTACCTCGTATGCTGTCAGCTGGTCCGGATCGAGTTGGACCTGGTACTGCTTTTCGTAGCCGCCAAGCGAAAGAACTTCAGTCACACCCTCAACCGATTGCAGCGGATATTTGATCATCCAGTCTGCGATCTCGCGCAGCTCCACGAGCGAACGCGTGCCGGTTTCGTCGACCACCCGGTAGTACATGATGATACCGAGCCCGGTCGAGATGGGCCCCATCTTCGGTGTACCGAAGCCATTCGGAATGGCGTCTCCCGCCTCGCCCAGGCGCTCTCCGACAACCTGCCGGGCAAAGTACACGTCGGCGCCGTCTTCAAAATAGATATTGACGACAGACAAACCGAAGTTCGACGTTGACCGGATCTCCCGGACTTTGGGGAGACCTGACATCGCGATCTCGATCGGGTAGGTTACGTAGCGTTCGACTTCTTCAGGTGAGAGTCCCTCGGTTTCCGTGAACACCTGAACCAGTGACGGGGACGGATCCGGGAACGCATCAACGGGAAGATTGCGGAAGGCAAAAAGCCCACCGATGGAAAAGGCGATTGCGGCAATGGCGGCGAGCAAACGTCCGCCTGCAAGCCGATACATTAGGTCAAACATGTTCGGCGTCTCCTAGTGGGCGTGGCCGTCGCCAAAGGCGTCTTTTTCGAGTTGGGCTTTGAGGGCGAACGCGCCTTCGGCGACAAAGAGTTGGCCGGCACTGAGGCCGGTGCGTATTTCAATGAAGCCGTTTGCGCTTGTCCCCGTTTCGACCCGGCGAGATTCGAAACCGTCATCGGTGGGAACGAAGACGCACGATTGATCCTCTAAGGTCACGACGGCGCCTGCAGGCACACGAAGGACCTGACGCATTTCACTGGTTTCAATCCGTGCGGTAACGAATTGTCCGGGTTTCAGAAGGCCCGATTCATTCGGAATGACCGCACGAGCAGTCGCAGTGCGGGAGGTTTCGTCAAATATCGGCAGAACAGTTTCGATTCGGGCAACGGCAATTTGTTCGCCATTTCTGGAGAGCAGCGCAACATGCTGTCCAGCGGCGACGCGCACCAAGTCTTCCTTGTACACGGCAATGTCGACCCACAGGACACTGTCGTCGACAATGACAAATATCGCATTCCCGCTAGCTGATACAACCTCGCCGAGCGATGCGGTGCGCTGCACGACTGTGCCCGATATCGGCGCCGAGACATACGCCTTTGCCAGGGCGCCATCTTCGGCCTGGTCGAGCTTGTCCAGAGCGGCATGGGAGATGCCGATCGCATGCAGACGGTTTTCCGCTGCCCCGAGCGCAGCACTGGCTGTCGTAAATCTTGCCTGTGCTGCCTGCAGGTCTGCCTGAGAGGTGATCTTTTCTTCCCACAGCTGCTCCTCCCGTTGCAACTCGGCCGAAGCAAGCGCCTCTGCGCCAAGCGCATTCAGGTAGTCGGCCTTCATGCTCGCCAGCTCGCGGCTGGTTAATAGGGCCAGCGATTCGCCTGCATCAACCTTGTCGCCTTCGCCGGCGAAAAAGCGTGCGACGATGCCATCCACATTGGGAGAAATGCGGGCAACGCGGTCTGCGTCGAACCGGATTTCTGCCGGCAAGTCAAGACCAACCGAAACCGAGCCTTGCTCTACCTTCGACAGACGGATGCCGGCCGCGGCGGCTTCGTCCGCTTCAAGCTCAACATGCCCTTCGTCTTCATGACCATTTTCACCGGAATGATCGTCTTCGGTTACGCGTTCGGCGTCGACGTCGTGTCCGGTGGTTCGGCTTGCTTCGCTACAGCCTGCCAGGACGATCACGGCAGGCAACAGGAGCGCGGCATATCTCAGTGTCATTTTCATTGGATCTCTCCGTCGAATGGTGCGGCACCGATCAGGGCGCGCAACCGGAGTGTTTCTGTTTCAAGTGAAAGCCTGGCGCCGATAACCGCAGCGCGTGTCTCGATCAGACTCCGCCTTGCATCGAGCGTTGCGGTCAGGTCGAACTTGCCGACCCGGTACCCCTCCGCTGCGGCAGCAAAGGCCTGTTCTGCGTACGGCAGAGCTTCCTCTTCGAGCTTCTTGAGACGGACCGCATCTGTGCGTACCCGTGCGGCGAGACTCGCCTGTTCTGACCGTAAGCGATCTTCGACTGCCCTAGCCGAAAGCTGCGCTCCGTTTGCCCGGAGGCTGGCGGCCCTTGCTGCATCCTTGTTCCGGTCAAACAACGGAAGTGAAATGCTGATCCCCGCGACTACGGCGGAGTCGCCTGTTTCTTCAAACTGACGAACACCTGCAGAGACGGTGATGTCCGGATAGGCGCCAGCCTTTGCCAATTCGGCGGAGGCCAACCGCGCGCCAGCGCCGGCTTGGGCAACATCAAGTACCGGATGGGACAGATCTTCGCCTACAGGCGGGATGACCTCGCGTGTTCTCGAACGGCCGGACGTGCCGGGCAGTTCGAAGTCTACTTCCGGGCTGCCCCAGACTTTCGAGAGCGCAAGCGCCCGGGAGATTATCTCACCGCGCGCAGCTTCGGCGATGGCTGCCAGACTGGCGGCCTCGGAACGCGCCCGGTTCAGTTCGGGAGGCGCCGCTGCTCCCGCGTCGACGCGAGACTGCACCACTCCGGCAAACTCTTCGGCCAATGCGGCGAATTCATTTGCAATGTCGGCAATATCGACGGCTGCCTCAAGCTGCAGAAACAACTCGCCCGCGAGCAGTTCGGTTTCGCGGCGCTGAACCCGGCATTCCGCACTTGCCAGTGCCGCTTCGGCCCGGCCAGCGCGTTCTGCCAGTTTGCGCTTGTCGCCGAGGCGGAGCGTCTGTTCCACGGATAGCGTGCTTTCTGCAGCACGGTATCCCGCGAGTAGCCCACTACCGGCGAAGTTCTCCATTTCCAGCGAAACAACCGGGTTCAGCGGCCTGGCGGCTTGGTCGGCATCCGCGCTGGTGGCACGGGCTTCGAGAGCGGAGATCAGGACTTCCGGAGCCAGCGTGCCCGCGCGCCTGATAGCGCTTTCAAGTGAAAGTGGCCCTGACGGGTAGACCGGCGTTGCAACGGCCTGGACCGCCGAACACCCATCGGCATAGGCTGGCGCTGCCACGACAGGCAGGACCAACGCGGCGAGTGCGCCGCGAGTAAATCGTTTCATTTTGTGTGTATTCCTCGACTAGGTAAATCGACCGCACGGCCAAAACCGTGCTCCTTCCAAAGAAGTCGTTCCTAGGTTCGAGGGGGGCGGTACGGCCCGTCAGTGTCCGAAGGTTTGGCCCGGTCTTCCGAACAGGGGCGCAACCGTATTTCCGGTGCTGGCCGCATGATCGTCACCTCACTCCGGATATCCAGAAGGGGCACGTGGCAGCTGCCACAATGATGTACATGGTCTAGAATTTGTTCGGACGCGGGGCGTTCAGGCGTGTCACTGACGGCGTTGGTAAGTTCCGCGGAAATAACGTGACGATCAGAAATGTAGTCGTTCATTTCCGCAGCTTCAGCCAGCGGCGTTGCCGCAAATGCAAGTGCAAACACCGCAAGCAGCGTGACTTGGATTCGTTTTAGGACACCGTACGGAACCATCATCCCCTCATATATGCAGGATATAAACGGTCAACAAGAAGTCTGCTTGCCTGACCTTCGAATGTCGTCCCTGCTTGTGCACCTTGGCGCCTTCGTTCCGATTTCAAGGATAGGCAAAGCAATTGGCGGTTTGGGCAGAGGGGGAAGCTTTTTCAGAGGAATGAGTTCCGGTTACCTCTTCCCGCCTTCTCGCCCTAAATTCGGCCGAACAATCTCAACGCAACTTCATTACGGAAGCGACGGTACTTTTCTCTGTTTGGCAGAATGGCTGGCGGTAGTGTCAGACCAATTCGAACCTGTCTCTGTAATTAAACGGACGAACCGGGTCTTCCTGGCAACCATCTGGTGAGGATCAGGACAACAACTCAGGCTATCTTGTGGCAATACATTGTTCTTGTTTTGTTCTTTTTGTGCGCTATGGTGAAACTAATTTGCCACACAAACACAGACTGCCTTCAAAATGAGTACCCGACATTCTTCCGAGTTCCGACGTCCACAACATAGCTTGTTCTTTGCGGTGATGGTTCCGACCACAGCTGTCGGCGCAATCTCGCATGAATTCAACCATCTCCAGACACAATATCCAATCCTCAAGAAACGAATTCCCGATGACCGTCTGCACCTGACCTTGCTAAACGTGTTTGCTGCGGATCACCTGCCAAATGAAATTGTGCAAATGTCTCTAGCCGTCGGCAATGCAATTCGCTTCGTGGAGTACTGTCTGAGACTAGATAGAGTTCTTTCATATCGAAATCGTCAGGCAGAACAGCCCTGTGTGCTGACAGCTGACGCAGTCTCTTCGCAAACGTCCAACAAGCTTGCGAACCAGATCCGCCGGATATTTGAAGTTCTGTCAGGGCACTCCATGCGCCGGAACAGACCGATCAATCCGCATGTGACACTCGTCTGGGATAAGTGCTCAATACCAAGCCAGTTTATCCAACCAATAGAGCTGCCCGTTCGAGAAGTTACGCTCATACATTCCCACGTCGGCAAATCCAGATACGAGATATTGGGGCGTTGGGACCTCGTTCCGCGTCAATAAGAAGGAATAGTGCTCCTGGATTGGTCTTCGCCCGACAGATTGCATGGAGCGCCCCCAAGACTCAGAATGAACAGGTTAGCCCTGAAGACCTATATCCCTGATTATGGGGCATCGATCTGCGCGTGCGGTAAGCGACACTTACCAAACCCGCAGAAGCATTCCGCAGTTTGGTCGGTGCTGTCAGACAAACTCGAACCAGTCTCCGTAATTCGCGGACCAGCAGGTCCTAAGCGGCGAGAAGGTCGCGCCACTCACGAAGCGCAGCGTCTCGATTCTGTTTAAATCGTTTTCGAGAGTTGACATGCCTCTCGACATTAAAGTGATTGTGTACTGACGAATGGATTGCGGCGAATTTCTGCAAACTTCGCATGCGCCGGAACCACGACATATGGATTGCCATACCGTTTCGTGGCAGATGTCGATGCCACGTTCGTGAAGCAGGTCTTCGACGTTCCGAAGTGAAAGCGGAAAACGGACGTACATCATGACCGCGAGTTGGATAATCTCAGGCGACGTTTTGAAATAGCGGAATGGGTACTGGCTCATTTCTGGAGCCTAAGCTCCGGAATGCGCTGTCTCAAGGTCAGTTAACCTGACAATGCCCGTTGGAAAGATTTTCGACACGACAGGTCGCACCAAAACGGCAGAACGAAGTCCAGCAACGCGTGAAGGCGCGGCTGTGGTTCACTCCCAGAAACGAAGCGGTCTTCCCATTGCCTAATCACTTCATGACCGACATCTGTCTCTCACTCTTCGAACAGATCTTCGAAACTGCGCAAAGGTCGCGGCAACTGGTTGACGGAACCTGAACCGCCTTGCGCCTTTTTGGTTAGCCTGCTAATTATTTGCGGGTCACCGACAACAACCTGTCGGAATGAACCCATGGGGAGAATTTGACGTGACAGAGTCCAGCATCACTCGTCGATCCCTTGCCGGTCTTACCGGGCTGGTCTGTTGCGCCATCGCGGCAGCATGCCAGACCACCGCGTCCACTCCCGGAATTACGCAACAGGAGACCGTCTTGGACGAGACGCAGCTGTCGAAAATTTCAGATCACTTTCAGGCGAAGACGGCCACTGGTTCTCGCGCGGGATATGTTATGATGATCCGGGACGGCACTGGCTCGGAGTACGTCCGCGCCTTTGGCTATCGGGATCTCGCCAGTCAGGCCCCGATGATGCTCGATACGGAGTTCCGCATCGCCAGCCTGACCAAGCCGCTCGTTTCCGCCGCGATCATGCGCCTGGTGGACCAGGGCGAGCTGCGGCTGACAGATCCAGTTGTGCGCTACCTACCCGAATTCGCCGACATGCGAGTCGGCGTTTCGCTGGACGAAAGCGGGAACCTCGAGACCGTCCCAGCGAAGCGTTTCATCACAATCCATGACCTCTTATCCCATACGGCCGGTCTTGGCGCGGGCGGGCAGCCGGAATATCCGGCCAACACTGTCTATGCCGCGCGCTACGGAGAATTCTTTGAACAAAACTCCGTCGCCGAAACCAGCGTATGGATCGCTAGCCTTCCGCTGGTCTTCCAGCCCGGCGAGCAGTGGGGATACAGCTTCAGCGTGGATGTTCTGGCCCGTATTATCGAAATAAAAACAGGACATTCGATAGAAGACGCCTTGGCTGAACTGGTCCTGTCTCCTCTCGGCATGGACCATACCTACTACAATATGGCGGGCGTCGATCGCTCTGGCGTTGCGACGCTTTATATAACCGGAGACGACGGCAATCTTGTCCCGTTCGAGGGCGTGCCGATCGATACAATCCGCTACCCGATGTCAGGAGGCGGGCTGATCTCCACTGCCGGCGATTACATGAAGTTCCTGGAAATGATGCGTCGGCGCGGCGAACTGAACGGGCAGCAATTCCTGTCCCAAGCCTCGGTCGAGGCAATGACCCGGAACGTCCTGCCGGAAGCGATCCGACCGATCCGGCTGGAGATGAACATGATGGGGGCTGGCTTTGGCCTCGGATTCGGTGTGATAACGGAGGAAACCGGTGCGCGATCCCTGCTGGCACCGGGGGATTTCTTCTGGGCCGGAGCAACCGACACGTTCGCCTTTGTCAGCCCAAGCCGGGATATCTCTGCAGTGATCCTTTGCCAGTATTGGCCAACGCCTCAAACTCGCGAATGGGACACGCCCTATGACTTTGTCGACATGGTGAGCGCGGCGGTCGTCGACCGTTAGGCATTTCCCAACCTTTGGCCCACCCGTCTCACGCGGGCACCCGGGCGACCCTCAGAAAATCCCATGGTTCATGACCCAAACATCAATTTTCGTCGATTGACATAATAATAGTTCGGTCCCAAATTATTTGGACTATAGTATATTGGGAGGAAGTACAACTATGCGAACAAGGATAGGCAGGAGCCTGATTACAGCAGCAATCCTGACGGCTTCGGGGTGGCAAGCCAGCGCGCTCGCTCAGTCTTCGGAAGAAGTAGCGGCAGAAGCGACAGACGAAAGCCGCATGGACGTGGTCCAGGTAACGGCACAGAGACGCGAGCAAGCACTTGTCGAAGTTCCGCTCGCCGTAACAGCATTCAGCGCGGAGCAATTGGCCGAACGCGGCGTTACGGACTACACGCAAATCGCCAGCTCCGTTCCGAACATGCAGTTCGAGGAAGTCCAGTCCCAGCGCAACCAGCGCATCATAATTCGCGGCATCTCTTCGGATACCCGCTTCGCAGGCTCTGAATCGGCGGTGGGCGTGGTTGTTGATGGTGTATCGCTCGCCGGCGTTGCCGGCCTTACTTTCGATCTCGCCGACATTGAGCAGATTGAAGTCCTACGCGGTCCACAGGGGACGCTGTACGGACGCAATACGGCCGCGGGCGTGATCAACGTGTTCACGACGAAGCCCAGCAACGAGTTCGTCGCCAGCGCTACGGCCGAGCTTGGCAACTACGATCACACACTGCTGAAGGGGTACATTCGCGGACCACTGGTCCGTGACAAGCTCTATGCCAGCGTTTCAGCAATCAGCGTCAAGCGGGATGGTTTCGAAACCCTCGCGGCAACGGGCGACGATGTGAACACGCGTGACACCCAAGGCATTCGCGGCCAACTCCGCTGGACCCCCGCTCCGGACTGGGATCTCCGCCTCATCGCCGAGTACCAGGAAGACGATTTCTCGCAGCAGCGCGGGCAGGACGATGTGCTGGAGCCCATCGATCGCGAGCTGACAAGCGTTCCCTATCGTCCGCTCGCTGACCGGGAACTGGAAGGATATTCGCTGAGCGTGAACAAGGAGTTCGACGCGTTCGCGCTCCGCTCGATCACCTCCCAGCGCTCGTACACGACCCACGAACGCGACTCCAATCTCGCGGTCGCGGGCGTTTCTTTCGTGGACCGGCTGAATGTCGAAGAATCGAACGAGTTCACGCAGGAGTTCCAGATCAGCTCCGTCGGCGACAACCGGGTCGACTGGGTCGCCGGGGCTTACTACCTCAACCAGCAGCTGACCTTTGACGGCCAGTATGCCGTCAACATCGACGGACTCTACAGTCTGCTGTTCGGGCCGACCGCACAGCTATTCGGGGCACCCGGCTATCTTGCAGGTGACGTGGCCTTCTTCGGCGGCACCCCCTGCCCGCTCCAGGACCCGGCCTGTGTCGGCACGGTACCTGCGGTGGTGAACTGGACCTTCAAGACCACCTCAATGGCAGCGTTCGGCCAGGTGGGAATTGAGCTCAATGATCGCCTGACGCTCGATATCGGTGCACGCTATTCCAACGAGAGCAAGGACTTCGTCTATGATTCACTGGTGAACACGGCGATCCCGGGCCTGCCCGGCTTCATCCCCGACGGCGTGGTCTTCATTGCCGGCCAAGGCAATCCTGACTTTGGCGCACCGCTGCCGTACACGGACACGATCGAGAACGATGTGTGGACGTCCCGTATCGCGCTGACCTACGCGCTGGACGACGCGAACAATCTCTACGCCTCCGCGGCACAGGGATCGAAGTCCGGCACCTTCTTCGCCAACATTCTCGGCATCAGCGACGGCAACAACAATGGCATCAATGACAATGTCGAGTTCCTGAGGGTTCGTCCCGAATCCTCGTGGAACTATGAAGTTGGCATGAAGGGGCAGGTCGGAATCTTTGGCTATGCCGCTGCGGCCTACTATATCGACTACAAGGACCTTCAGACCCAACGGACCTTGCCGCTGCTCGCGTCCACGGTGCAAATCCTCGGCAATGCCGATGCGACGTCCTACGGCGCGGAACTGGAACTGAATGCCCAGTTCACAGACAACCTCTCAATGGATTTCGGGATCGGCTTCAACAAGACTGAATTCCAGGACTATCCGGATTGTGCACCGGGCCTGAACTGCGACGGCAATGAGCTGGTCTATGCCCCAACCGTCACGTCTTCTCTGGGACTGAACTACAACCGCCAGCTCAATGAGCAATTCCAGCTGTTCTCCCGGCTGGGCGCGACCTTTCGCGGCGAGCAATATTACGACGTGACGAACAATCCGCTGTACAATGGCGGCTCTGCAACCCTCGTCGACGGCACAATTGGTATCGAGACGACTGACTCGCGCTGGTCGGTCGCACTCTGGGGCCGTAACCTTGCGGACGAGGACTACATTGTCGGCCTCGCCCCCGACCAGATCGGCACGAACGTCACGCTGGGCGTGCCGCGCACCTACGGAGTTCGACTGACCGCGAAATACTGATCCAGCGTTCCTCCTGCGGTCGGTCCTGGCTGGCTGCATCCATACCGGGTGCAGCCAGCCTTTTTACCCGTGCGGAGGCGTGGTCAGCGGTTGTTGTCAGCCGATCACCTGACAGAATAATTTCAAGCGGAGAAACCAAGGAGACGTGGATGCCCGTAATCGAGATTGAAGCGCGCGGACCCGTGAACGGGGTCACCCTGAATCGGCCTGAGGCCCTGAATGCGATGAGCCCTGAATTGGTTCGGGCCCTGCGCACATATTTCATCGAGCTCGCCGCCCGCCCGGACGGAGCATCGTGGTTCTGCGTGGGCGAGGGAAGGCTTTCTGCGCCGGGTTGGACCTGAAGAACGAAGCCGAACGCGACGACGGCTCAGCCGGCCCCGGAATCGCCGCCGGCCTGCGAATGCAGCGCCAGATCGCTGACATCTACCTCGCTATGAGGCGGTGCCCGCAACCGATTATCAGCCTTGTGCACGGAGCAGCCTGCGGCGGCGGCTTCTCGCTCGCCATGGCGTCCGACATACGCATCGCGACAGACACAGCGCGTATGAACTACGCCTATATCCGCATCGGACTGGGCAGATGTGACATGGGCTCATTCTACTTCCTGCCACGGCTGGTCGGTGCGTCCCTTGCCTCGGAGCTCATCCTTACAGGGAAGTTTGTGTCCGCCGACCGCGCATTCAGTCTCGGGCTCCTGTCTCAGGTCGTCCCGGAGGCTGACCTGGAAGCTGCCGCCGAAGAGGACATCGGGTATATGCTGAAAACGTCGCTTCTAGGCCTGCGGCTCTCGAAAGAAGCGCTGAAAATAAACCTCTACGCTGGCAGCCTGGAAGCAGTGATTGCGCTGGAAGATCGGAACCAGATCCTGTGCGCCAATTCTGTAGATTTTGCCGAAGGGGTTCAGGCATTTCTGGAACGGCGCGAACCGCAATGGGCGCCTGACTGAGGCCAGACGCCCACACCGATCATGTCATCGCAGCGAGGCGACCTTCAATAATTTCGGTCGCCTCACGCACCATCCGCGCGACAAGATTCCCGACGGTCGGAATGTCATGGATCAGTCCCTGCACCTGGCCTGCGGACCAGACGCCGTGCTCGGGATTGCCTTCCTCATACACTAATCGTCCCCGGCTGCCGGCCACAAGGTCACGGACATCGTCAAACGTTGCACCACCTGCCCGCTCAATTGCCACGACTTGTTGGCTGATGGAATTCCGCGCGACGCGTGATGTATTGCGCAGGGTGCGCAGGATCAGGTCAGTCTGACGTTCGTCATTCGCAACGATCTGCTGTTTCACACTCTGATGGATTGGACTCTCAGCGGTGCACATGAAGCGCGTGCCCATGTTGACGCCTTCCGCGCCAAGCGCGAGCGCGGCAACCAGACCCCGGCCGTCGGCAAAGCCACCGCTTGCGATCATTGGAATAGAAACCTTGTCCGCCGCTGCCGGGATCAGTACCAGGCCGGGGACGTCATCCTCGCCCGGGTGACCTGCGCACTCAAAACCGTCGATGGAAATTGCATCGGCTCCGAGTTGCTCAGCCTTGATGGCGTGGCGCACGGAAGTGCATTTGTGCAGCACTTTCACACCCGCTGCCTTGAACTCCGGAATGTGCTCCTGCGGATTACTGCCCGCCGTTTCGACGATGCGAATTCCGGACTCGACGATCGCCTGACGGTATTCCGCATAAGGGGGTGGTTTGATCGCCGGCAGGATGGTCAAGTTTACGCCGAAGGGCTTGTCGGTCAATTCGCGGCACCGTGCGATCTCTTTCGCCAACGCATCGGGATCGGGTTGCGTAAGCGCGGTCACCAGACCCAGTCCGCCTGCATTTGCAACTGCGGCAACCAGCTCGGCCCGCCCAACCCACTGCATGCCGCCCTGAACAATGGGATACTGTATCCCGAATGACTTTGTGAAACGCGTTGAAAACATTTTTACTCCCCATACTTGATTAGCCTCCTAATTATTATTAGGCGCCTAATCACGCAAGAAGATTGTTTCGATCAAATTTCAGTAGCCCGTCGTCCGGTCCACCACAGGGGACGGCATGCCGCCCCGCTCTACTTGAGTGATCACTTCCCTCAGGCGATCGGCCACCGCTTCAACGGTTGCCGCGCTAGCGCAATGCGGCGTTACGGTGACCCGTGGATGCGTCCAATACGGATAGTCTTCCGGCAAAGGCTCGATGTCGAACGCATCAAGAGTCGCCTCGCTCACCTCCCCATTGTCGAGAGACGCGATCAGGTCTGCATCCTTGATGATGCCGCCCCGCGATGCATTGATAAGCGACGCGCCGCGCGGCAGGCACTTCAATGCCTGCGCGTCGATGAGCTGCGCCGTCTCTGGTGTCAATGGCAGCAGGCTGACCAGAACATCACAGCCGGACAGGAATTCCGGTAGGCTGTCATCGCCGACAAAACATTCAACTCCCTGGACCGATTTCGGGGTCCGCGACCAGCCCCGGACCTTGAACCCCAGCGGCCTCAGGTATGTTGCGGCATGCTGGCCGAGCGTACCGAGCCCGAGGATGCCAACCGTTGTGTCCTGCGCCGTCGGACTGACGAAGAGGTTCCACGCCTGCCGGGCCTGCGCCTCCCGGATCTCGCGATACCGCCGCATGTGGTTCAGGACGTGCTGGACGATATACTCGCTCATGCGCTGCGCCATATCCGGCTGGACCATTCGGACGACAGGCACGTCCGGCAGGTCCGGGTCAGCCAGGATATGTTCCACCCCGGCACCAACGGGCATGATGGCTTTGAGCCGCGGAAAACGCGCGAGGTAGCCCGGCGGCGGCGCTAGCACGAATGCATAGGTGATCGATTCCGGCGGGATGGCGTCCTGCGGCAGCACAAGCTGTACGTCCGGCAACCGCTTGCGGAAGCCGTCCAGATAGTAGTCGCGCCAGGCCTCGGGCAGGACGCACAGAAGACTGACTTTCGATGCCGTCACCACCTGCTCGCCCCACCGCTGCGGATGTCAGAAATCACCGATAGAATCTTTTCTCGAATCAGGTGCGGATGTTGGGCCCCATGAAGATGTCCGCCATTCCACAGCTCATAGGGCATGTCGCCATAGGACGGGCCCTGTACGGACAGGCGGTTCAACTGGTCGTACCGGCCCAGCACCGGATAGACGTTTGAATTGTCATGCCGTGCCCAGGCCTCCGTATAGTTGAGGCGCGTGCGCAAAACTTCGGGCCGCTTGCGGGCCAGCGCCGCAGCCTTGACGGTGGTCAGAAATATCTCGGCATGCGCTGTACCCGATACAAACGGCACATAGGCATCTGCGCTGTTGTAGTGGAGGTGATGCCGCCCGCTTACGAATCCTCCGAGACTGTATCCCGCAACGATCTTGCAGGATGCGCGGGAGAGCTCCGGCATTTGTATGAGCGCTTCCGAAAGGGCTACAACGGATGCGATCATGGCGACGTAATTGTTGAAATCCTGAAACCGCTCCTGCAGCTCTTTCTGGTCAGTCTGGAATGGCGTCTTGATCGCGATCACCGTCAAGTCGGCGGCCATATCTGGCGGAAACGCCGCCGAGACCGTTCGGTCAAACGGAATTTCTCCACCGCCCTGATGATAGATGACGACAGGCGCTTCCGGCCCGCCCCGGCTGATAAGTTTCAGCCCGGCCTCCATCGGACCGGCGAGCCCCATGACGGAAATGGGGGTGAACGTGCCGACGTCCGGCAATATCGGTACCGCCAGGGATATCGCGTCCAGATGCTCTCCAAACGTCGCTGTCTCGACCGACCGGCTGAAAAATGGCTTTCCGAGCACTCCAATCAGCGTCAGGAAAAGCCGGTCACCCAGAATATGTTTGATCAATGCTGCCCACCTTTAATTTAGATCCTAACTATAAGGTGTGTCATGATATTTGCAATGTCAGGCGAGCGGGCGTATTTGATATGGCTACGTTTTCAAGTCCTGACTGATGAGATTTGCGCAATGAGTGACCTCCTGGTGCCAAAAGACCTACCTTCGCTGTCTCAGATCAAGGAGCAGATCAAAGAACATCCGCAGCTGGATGCGCTAGCCATCTTCACGATGAATGAACTGCTGCGCACAGCACGGTCGATGGAACTTGAGCTCGAAAAGGAGCTCTCGACCCACAACCTCACCATGGGGCGGCACGTTACCCTGTGGTGCGTCGCTGTGCTTGGGGCGGATGAAGGCATCACACCGGCACAGATCGCAGACCAGCTTGGCGTGACCCGCGCCACGATCACAGGCCTGCTCGATGCCTTGGAAAAAGAGAAGTTTATCGTGCGGCAACGTCGGGAAGACGACCGGCGCAAGGTGTCGGTTCTCCTGACCGCGAAGGGGCTCAAGAAGCTCGAGAAAGTGTACCCGCCGCACTACTACAACATCACTCAGGCTATGCAGGTCCTGAGCAAGGATGAACGGATGCAGCTGATCGGCTTGCTGCGGCGCCTGCGCGACGCCGCACCGCTCCTGTCGCGTCCCCAGAAGGCTGCGTCGCCCGCAAAAGCCAAGGCAAGCCGCTAGCGCCGCTCGCCGCGCGCGACTCGCCAGAAAACTCTCCCGCCCCCCCTCGCCGCATCTTCCGCAACGGAAACTGGCCTCCCCGTCATTTGCTCTATTGTCAGATTATAATACGGAAGCTAATTATTTGTCGGGCACGGTACCCTGAACCCATCTTGCAGATGGGTTCAGGGTACCGCCGAAGGAAAATCGATTTGGGAGAAACGGACCATGGCACAACTCGAAGACGGGAGCTTCCTGTACGCACTTGAGGACAAGCCCTGGTACCGTTTCATTCAAAATCCTGACGATGCGATCAAGTTGCTGCATGTCGATGAAGTTGCCCAGCAAGTAGTGTTCGTGCAGCGCTTCAGCGCCAATACCCGCCACCATAAGCACACCCATCACTGTACGGCGATCGCCTACACGCTGACCGGAACCTGGGTCTACGACGAGACCGAAATCCCGGTAGGAACGCTCGCATATGAACCCTTCGGGTCTACCCACACGCCAATGACAACCAATGGTCACGTGGCAGATGTTCTGGTCATCCTCACCGCCATAAACAAGGACGGCCGCTTCCTCGAACTCCACGGCGAGGATGGAGAATCCTTCGAGCTGAACCTCGACGTATTCAAGCTCATGAATTCGATGAGCCCGGACGAGTTCCTGGAGTTCCAGCGTTCTCAAATGACTGTCAGTGAAAAAGCCGACTGAGTTCCCGGTAGACGGCCAGCGTACGGACAGGTCTAATGAGTTTTGTATTCACCGAAGACCACGACCTCGTTCGCGAACAGGTCGATCGCTTGCTCCAGGCGCAGCCATCCGCGCACATGCTGCGAACTATGCTGAACGGCGACATGGCAGCAGCCCGTCCGGCCTGGCAGGCGGTATGTGAGGCTGGCGTACCGGGTACAGCACTGCCCGAGCACATTGGGGGTAACGGCCTCGGCTACCTCGACCTGTGCATCATCGCCGAAGAACTCGGGGCTAACATGACGCCGGTGCCCGTGACGTCCTCTCGCTTCCTCGCCCTGGAAGCCCTGCTTCCGTTCAAGCAGGATCCGGTATGTGCAGACTGTATCCGATCCTTTGCCGCAGGCAAACGCATTGGCGCTCTGGTCGACTGCCGCCAACCTCTATCAGGGTCTATCGAGACGCAAAGCCAAAGCGCATCCGGCACGTTTAATTTGCCGGTAGACGGACTGCCAGCGGATACCGTCGTGGCAATTTGTGCCGATGGTCAACTCGTCCTGATTGATCTCGATCAGCCGGATGTCGCTATAAGGCCCACCGCACCGCGGGAACCGAGTTGGCCGGTCATGACTGTGACGCTTTCAGGTGCCGATTATCATGCAGTCAGTAAGTTGCCATCCTCGCAGACCAGCCCGGACAATTTTTTGGCCCGGTCGGCAATTCTTGTCGCTTTCCAGCAACTGGGGGGCGCCGAGCGCTGCCTGGCACAAGCCGTCGCGCTCGGAAAAGACCGTCGTGCATTCGGACGCAAGATCGGGAGCTTCCAGGCACTCAAGCATATGCTGGCCGATCTTTATGTCACGGTCGAACTGGCCCGCTCCAATTGTCTCTACGCCGCTTGGGCGCTGGATAATGATGCAGAGACCTTGCCACTGGCGGGTGCCCTGGCGCACGTATCCGCGACAACTGCCTATCTCGAATGCGCGAAAGGCAACCTCCAGGTTCATGGCGCCATGGGCTTCACTTGGGAGGCCGATTGCCACCTCCACTACCGCAGGTCGCTCTGGCTCGCCGGCTGCCTCGGCGGCAGACCTGCGTGGAGGCGCATGATTGCCCAGCATTTGCGCGCCGAGGCACAAGCGCAGGAGCACGCCCATGCAGTTTGAAGATACGCCAGACGAGGCCGAATTCCGCACACGTGTTCGCGACTGGATCGACACAAACGCCCCGCTCGACCGGGTGAAAGCCTATCGAAGCGGTCAGTGCACGCGTGCTGACCTCGTTGCGGACGCGCGCGCGTGGCAATGGACCAAGTATGAAGCGGGCTGGGCCTGCATCCACTGGCCTGAAGTTTTTGGCGGCAAAGACGCCCCGGTGATTGAAAAGGTCATATGGGACCAGGAAGAGGCTCGCGTGTCCGCGTTGAACGAACTGGTCAGCATCGGACAAGGCATGTGCGCGCCGACTCTGATACACTATGCGAGTGACGGCCAAAAATTGGTTCACCTGCCTCGCATCGCGAGCGGTGAGGAAGTCTGGTGCCAGATGTTTTCGGAGCCGTCCGCCGGTTCCGATCTGGCAGGCCTTCACACCCGAGCCGAGCGCAAGGGTGACGGCTGGATTCTCAATGGTCAGAAAATCTGGACATCCTGGGCCCATGAGGCCGACTTCGGTATAATCCTGACACGAACTGACCCGACTGTTCCCAAGCACAAGGGACTGACCATGTTTTTCATTGACATGCGAACGCCCGGTGTCGACGTGCGCACCATCCGACAGGCCAATGGCGATCACGTCTTCAATGAGGTTTTCCTGACGGATGTGTACGTGCCGGACAGCCAGAGACTGGGAGACGTCAATGAAGGCTGGCGCACCTCCCTGACAACTCTGATGAATGAACGTTTGTCTATCGGTCGTGGGATCCCCACCGGGCTTGCCGAAGCGGTGGACTATGTCGTCGCACTTGAACGCCAAGTGCCTGATTTCTCAGCGGGGGCAACGTTCGACGAAAAGATTGCGGACTGGGCGTGCCAGTCCTACGGCCTCAAGTTCACCTCCGCACGGCTGATTTACGCCGTATCCCAAGGCAATGAGCCGGGGCCTGAAGCGTCCATCGGCAAGCTGGTGGCAGGTCGCCTTATGCAGGAGATCTCGGCGGAGACGTGGGAGCTGACCAATGGCCAACCACCCGCTGACGATGTTGACCTGCGCGCGCGATACAACCTCCTGCATGCAGTCCTGATCCGGTCTCCAGCGGTCCGGATCGAGGGCGGCTCGGACGAGATACTCCGAAACATCATCGGCGAACGGGTGTTGGGCCTGCCTGCAGAGCCCCGATCGGACAAACACCTCGCCTTCAACGCCCGGTCAAATCGGCCGCAGCCTTAGCGGCGCGGCGGGCTTCGCATCAAGTTTTCGTTCAACAGAAATGGTAAAGAGGTATGGACCCCACAACAATTGCATGGATCATCGTGATTGTCGGCGGATCAGTCGTCGCCAAGTTCCTGGGACTGATCTTCAAGAATCGTGACCCGGGCGTCGTCACCGGCCCGATCGCGGGCGTCGTCGGCGCCATCCTGGCCTGGCAAGGCGCGATGGCAGCCGGGCTGATTACTCCGATAAATCTCGCCGCTGCTGGCATCTGCGCTGTCGCGGGTGGCGCGATCGTCTACCTGATGGCCGCCTTTGCGAAAGGCCGGCCAGCCTGAATGAACCCAGAGGGACGCGGCTGACACGATCAGCCACGCCCCTCTCGCCACGCCTTGAGGCCTTCATTGTTTGGATCTGGCCGCTGCGACAGGTCGACGGGCGGATTTTCCGGAGAAATCTCAAACGTCTCGATGAGTCGCGTCTGCATCAGGTAGAAGCCAATCGCCTGCACCAGCTCGACCAATTCGCGTACTGGCAAAAGTTCGCGGAAATAGGCGAACGTCTCCGGACTGGGTCTGGGCGCGACAGCTAGTTCCTCTCCCAACTTTGCGGCCATCCGTTGGGAATCCGTCAGTACAGTGCTTTTGCTACCCTCCCGTGCGGCAAGGATCATTTCCTCGCTGAGACCCACGCCGCGTGACACGCTCTCCAGCAGAATGCGTTCGTATTCGGAGCCGACCACGGTACACATGCGAATAAGTGCCACCTGACGCAGTACAGGGTCCAGTTCGCCTCGGTTGAGTACGCTGTCCGAAAGGCGGAGCACGCTTTCCGTATTCCCGGGGGCATGCGCCATCACCTGAATGATGTTGATCTTCGGCGACACCTCAATCATGCGCTCGACACGCGGGTCCAGATTGTCAGTCTCCGGGTAAGGAATATTTGTCACTTAGCTCTCCCATCATTCTTCTTGCGACTTTTTCATTAGGTAGCTAACCATAGTGATATCGCATCACAGCGCAAGTCGGTTTTTGAGGCCTCGGCGCCTTGTCTGACGCACAGCAAGATCAACGACGCCCCGACAGGCGGGCGCGGGAGGGATAACTAAATGACCAGGGCAAGACCCATCACCATCGCAGCCGTGCTGGCATTGGCTGCTCCCTCTCTCACATCTCAGTTCATCAGTGCCCCGTTCATCGGCGTGGTGCCTGGACTCTACGCGAAGTACGCCGGTCTCTCGCTCGGCGCGATCTCCACCATCGTCCTCATTTCGAGGATATTCGATGCTATAACCGACCCGATCATCGGGCTCCTGTCAGACAGGTACAAACGGCGTTGGAATACACGCAAGCCATGGCTCGTCGCAGGTTTCGCGGTAACGGCGCTGGCTGCCTGGTTCGTCAGCGCCCCGCCGGATGGCCCGGCCGTCTTTTATTTTGCGGCCTGGAGTGTCGTCTTCTATCTTGGCTGGACGATGATCGAAGTGCCCCACAACGCATGGTCGGCAGAGATCACCGCGAACTACAATCGTCGAACGACGGTCTTTTTCGCCAAAACCATGTTCGCCGCCGTGGGTGCACTCGCCTTCGCGCTGGTTCCGCTCTTACCAATCTTCAACACAACGGAGTTCACGTTCGAAACCATGCGCGTCACCGCGCTGGTCTTTTTCGGTCTGGGCATCCTGTGCGTGACGGCGGCGATCGTACTTGCGCCGAGCGGCACGAGCCAGGCGCCAAACAAGCCACAGATGCCAATCGGCCCCACCTACCTCGTATCGATGTTCAGCAATGGTCCCTTTCGGCGCTTTGTGATCGCCTTCCTGATCAGCGGCCTTGCTGCAGGGATGAACGGCACGCTCCAGTTCCTCTACATCGACACCTATCTCGGTCTCGGAGAGCACGTATCCATTGCGCTCGGAAGCGGGGTTCTGCTCGGAATATTCGGCATTGTCGCCTGGTATCTCATCATGCTCCGTATGGAAAAGCACCGGGCCTGGGCCATCTCGCTTGCGCTTGGATCCGCCTGGATTTTGGCGCCCGCCTTCCTCACACCCGGCGAACAGTCGCTGATCCCTTACATGATCATGTTTGCCGGTATGGTCCTCTCCGTCGGTGCGGGCTTGATCGCACCCTACACGCTGCTAGGCGATATTGTGGACTTCGACCGCTGGAAGACTGGAGAGGACCGTGCGGGTGGGTTTTTCGCGGTGTTCCTCTTTGCGGTGAAGCTGAACACGGCGCTCGGTGGCGCGCTTGCGTTCCTGGTTCTCGATGCAAGCGGTTTTGACGCGACGGCGAACAGCCAGAGCGCACTTGCAGGAGTTGGTATCCGGCTCGCATTTGCGATCATTCCGGCGACCCTCTTCCTGACCGCCTGCGCGATCATGTGGACCTATCCACTTACCCGAGACCGCCACGCCAGGATCCTCGCCGACCTTGAGGCCCAAAAAGCGCTCGAGGCCGGCTGACGCAAGGCCTCAGTCCGTCTTGTAGAGCGTGGACTGATAGTACCGGATACACGCCATGAGCAGGACAAAATTAAACACCAGCCCACCGGCGGCAAAGACCAGACCCATCGTCTGATCGCCCTGCACGAACGCGTCGAACGACATGTACCCCCAGCCGGCCGGCGACAGCAAGAACAGCATACGGTACCAGGCATCATCTTCGATGAATTTCAACGCGAGCGGCGAGATAATGATGAAGCTGATAAACTTGAACAGGGCCAAAGCTTCGACTTTGTTGGATGCGTAGGATGCAACCCCCAGAGACGTCACGGGGCCCATCAGGGCGATACTGGCGGCGACGACGAGGAGTTCAGTATATGTGATCGGCAAAGCCTGCCACGTCATGTTCATGATAATGACAGTGCCAACCGGCCAAGCCAGGAGATATGCAATCAAGAGAACCGTTCGGGTCGCAAGCATGGTCGACGGACGGATTGGTGTTACGGCGAGAGCATTGCGCACGCCGGTATCTTTCTCGTCCACCATCAACAGCCCAAATAGGAAACCAAAGCCACTTGGTCCTGTGATGACGGACATGATGATGAGAAACGGAAACCACGCGATCATGGTCGCATCCGTGTTGTGGTAGTAGCCCAATACAGTGATCACCGCGATAACAACGGCAGACAGGCCGACATTGATCAGCATGACCCCGTCACGCATGATCCCCTTGGCGTCCAGCGCAATAATGGAAGCGGATGCATTCATGGGAAACCTCCCGGCCCTAACGGCCTTCTGAAACAATGGATTGTTTGAATTCACGCAGGGCCCACAACCAGCCAACGACAATCCATATCACCTGATAGCCGAAAGCGTATATCCACTGGACTCTGGACAACAGGTCGGGATTGGTCGCGCCCTCGAACGACATCAACATCGCGTACGAGGGGATGATCGCAAGCACCCATTCCGCTGGCCCGGAAACAAGTCCGAAATGCGCAAGCAGGGGAATGAACAGGATCGACGTTCCGAACAGTAGGAAGATCATAAGTCCGTTCATGGACGGCGCCCGCGCAACGATCGCAAACCCGAGGAGCACAGCAACGGTGTTCGACAAACTCAGCGCCAGGATCATCAGGCTCCAAGTGAATTCACCATCCAGCGCAAACCAAGCCACGGCGAGGCCGGACAGAATGCCATTCACCGACATGGTGAACGTTTTCGACAGGACGTACACGCCAGGCGGAGAAGGCGTCACGCCGAGCGCGGAAAGCACGCGGCTCGCCTTCTCCATCATCACAATAGCTCCGATGAAACTCAGCCCGATCAAAGCCGGATCTGCGAAAATGAAGAAAGAGGCCACCGGTGCCGGCAGGGGATCCAGCGGCAACAGCAGAACGAAGACGATAATCGCAGCCGTGCTGACGACGTTCGCGATATAGATATAATTGCGAGCCTGGAGCGTGACGTCCCAGCGCAGCATGTGCAGCAGGCGGCTCATTGCGTCACCGGCAGTTCGTCGTCAGCCTGAAGGTCCACGCCAGTAACCTCAACGAACACCTGATCCAGGGTCGCTTCCTGACTATGAATCGTCTGGACCTCATACCCATTAAGTGCGGATTGGAAGTTCGGGTTTGCGCCGAGCCCATCAAGCGGGAACATGGCCGTTTGAGTGCGGTTGTCATGATCAAGGTAGGTCATCTCAACATTGCGCTGACCATATCGCGCCTTGAGCGTCTCAACGGTGTCTAGCGCTGCCATTTGTCCGCGCACCATGAAGCCGCACCGGTCGCAGAGCTCTTCCACATCGAACATGTTGTGTGTAGTCAGAACGACGGTTTTTCCTCGGCTGCGCTGGTCAAAAATGATCTGCTTCACGATGCGTGCATTTACCGGGTCGAGACCAGAGGTCGGCTCATCGAAGAATAGAAGATCGGGGTCATGCACGAGCGCGCGAACAAAATTTAGGCGCATCATCATGCCTTTGGAATAGTCAGACACTCGGACATTCGCCGCCTTGCCGAGCCCGACCAGTTCGAGAAGCTCCAGCGGGTCTCTGGTCTCACTCTTGTAGAGGGAAGCGAAGAAGCGGAGGTTTTCCGCTCCAGTAAGGCGCAGGAAATGGTTGGGCAATTCGAAGCCGACCCCGATCTTTTCGTAGTAATCCGCACCCCAGGACTGAATGTCTCGCCCAAGCACGGAGACTGCACCGTGCTGAAGCTTCCTGAATTGGTGGGTCAGGACTTTCTGAATAGTACTTTTCCCTGCGCCAGATGGCCCCAGCAGGCCGAAGATTTCGCCCCTTTGAACGGAGAACGTAACCCCCTTTACGGCCGGCTGTGAAGTTTTCGGATAAGTATAGATTAGGTTGCGCACATCGATGATGTCGGCGCCGTTCTGAGTTTCCATCCCTGCATCCCTGGAGTTTGTTTCGTTTCAAGCTCGGCAGCTTCGTGAAAAACTCCGGATCGGCACGAGCCTGCATCTTCGATCGGAGTCAATTTTCATACGGAAGCTAACTATTATGTCAAGAGCATGCCGATACGCGCATATGGCAGACTTACATGTTCTGCGTTTCCTGAACGGGTGCGTCTTGCTCGGTGGCGGCGTAAGTTCGGCGTAACTCCGCTTTCAGTACTTTCTGTAAAGAACCGCGCGGCAGGCCCTCAACGATATCGAGACCTGACAAGCGCTGCGTTTTACCCAGATGCCCATTCGCCCATTCCAGCAGTTCCGAACGCGTTACAGTGTCGGGGTCTCGGCATGTAATCACCGCGAACGGAGTCTCGCCCCATCGAGGGCAAGGTAGCCCGATAACGGCAGCCTCCTTCACTTGAGGGTGGCTGCAAAGCACCGCTTCGAGGTCACTGGGATAGACATTGAAGCCACCGGTGATGATCATATCCTTCTTCCGCCCACTGATATGTAGGAAGCCGTCCGAATCGAGAAAACCCAGATCACCCGTCCGGTGAAATATTGTGCCGTCAGGATGTGCCCAACGCAGCTCAGCGGTAGCGGTCTCGCGCTTGAAGTAGGCCTTCATCATGTACTGAGACCATCCGGCAATCTCACCGACTTCACCTGGGGGCAGCTCCCGGTCATCGTCCCCCAGGATCGCAATGCGATAGCCCTCTGCGGGCACACCTACCGACCGGGCCTTGTCCGGATGCTGGCCGACATCCAGAGAGCATGTCACAGTGCTTTCCGTCATGCTGTAGATCTCGATGAAGCTGCCCGGCCAAGTTCGATGAAACGCGAGTTTCTTGTCCGGCGCGATAGGAGACCCCGCGCAGAGTTTGATACAATCTTCAGCAAGGCAGGCCTCAGCCAGGTTCGACTGTTCCAGGAGCCGCTCGATCTGGGTCGGCACAAGGAAGGTGATCTTTGGCTGCAGCTGTTCCGCTAGGCCTATGAAGGCCAACGCGCGGAAACGCCTTGCAATATAGACTGCGCCACCATTCCACAGCGTGGAAAACAGACCAGCCAGGGTCCAGTTCGACGCGAGGGGTGTTGACAGGAGCGTATAGCGTCCCGGCTCTGCACCAAGCGCCGCAAACCCCTTCGTCTGCAGCGCCCGCAGGGCATGAGACCCGACAATCCCCTTCGGAGTGCCCGTGGTTCCCGAGCTATACACGATTATGGCATCCGTGGACGGATCTATATCAGGCAACGAAATGAGCGGCTGGGCTTGTGCGGCGAGTTCCAACTCGTCCAACCCGATCAAGTTTGGCTTGGCACGACAGAGACCTATCGCCTTCTGCGCTGCATTGAGATAGTCGCCCCCGGCAATGACCAGTTGCACGTCTGCATCGTCAAGAATACGCGCAGCCGCCTCTGAACTCAGAAATGTCGAAAGCGGCACGAGACAGCATCCGCTGCGGAACACACTGTAGAGGACCTGCATGTGGGCGGCGCTGTTCTCGCCAATCACCGCGACCTTGTCTCCCGGCGACACCCATCGGGACAACAGGCACGACGCCGCAGCACGCGTATTATCATCCAGCTCGCGATAGCGAATGCAGCGCCCCTCATCAGCCAGCGCGATCTCTTCCGGGAAAAAGGAGGAAGTCCATTCGAGACAACCCGGAACCGTCAAACATTCATCGGCGGCACTTTCAGGCGTCATGTCAGCGTGTTCCAACGATCCCTCCATCGCTGGCGATCACTTCACCCACAACATAGGCACCGGCGCGCGAGCTGAGGAATATCACGAGCCCCGCGATGTCCTCGGCCGCCCCGATACGTCCGCTCGGATTGGCATCGCCGAACTGATCCCACAGCTCGTCGTCCATGCGCCCACCAAATCCGGACCCGAGCATCTGCGTCGGATAAGGTCCGGGCGCAATCGCGTTACAGTTAACGTAGTCCCGCGTGAGGTGCGCGGCGAGAAACCGCGTCAGATGATGTACCGCTGCCTTGGACGCGCCATAAGAAAACACGTCGAAGTGAGACGATTTCAGACCGTCAACTGAGCCAATATTTATGACCCGCGCCGGGTCTTTGGCTGTTCCAGCGCCTCGCAACATGGGCAGCAGTTTCTGCGTAAGGAAGAAAACGCCTTTTACATTGACGTCCATCACCTTGTCCCATCCGTGTTCAGGGAACTCGTCGATCGACCCTCCCCAGGATGCGCCGGCATTGTTGACGAGAATATCGAGCGTTTCCTCCCGCTCCGCGAAGCGGGAGACCAGATGCTCGATCCCCGCCATGTTGGACAAGTCTGACGGCAGGGACACACATTCGCCCCTATACTGATCGCTCATTCTATTGGCGGCTGCATCACAGACCTCCGCTTTGCGAGCGCAAATGTAGACCCGCGCCCCCGCAGCGACGAGCCCCGCCGCAATCATCTCTCCGATGCCGCGTGATCCCCCTGTTACCAAAGCTGTCTTGCCGCGAACTGAAAACAGGTTCTCAAAATTTGGCTCCACGCCCACCCCTCCACCTGAAGATACAGACTTTTAATTAGGCGCCTTATTATTTGTCAATATCCGTTGGCTTCACCCGGTAGAGGCCGCATTCGAACCGGCGGTACACTCAGCACATTGAGCACTGCTTCCTCCGCAAGGTCGGATTCTGTTGCATTTGGCGATTGGAGACGGCGCCGGAATTCAGGCGCGAAATCTACGCCGTTCGGGAAAAGGAGACGCAGCTCTGGCGCCAATGCCAGAGGTGTTTGGGGCTTTGCGCGGAAGCGACGGTACGTTTCTCTGTTTGGGGGTGTGGCTGGCGGTGCTGTCAGACGAATTCGAACCAGTCTCCGTGTTTCGCAGACGAGCAGGTCTCAGACAGCGATCACCTCGCGCCATTCGAGAAGGGCGGCGTCGCGCAGCGATTTGAACCTGGCCCTGCTCTCGATATTCCGTTGATGATTGAAGTGATTGTACACAGACGAATGGATTGAAGCGAACTTTTGCAGATTTCGCATTCGCCGGAAGCGCGACATCGCCCGCCCTCGTCGGCGGAAAGGAAGGTGGGAATTTTCGGCACGATTGTTCAGGCGTCGGCCGCATTCCTGGCGTTTCGCGTTTCCGATTTCTTTCATGGCGGCACGATATGAGGGGCAACGATCCGTCACGATCACCTGTGGGTTGCCGTAACGTCTCATGGCTTTTCTCAGGAATTTCAATGCGGAAGCCTTATCGCGAGTCTTCGTGACAAATGACTCGAGAACTTCACCTTCATGATCAACGGCACACCATAGATAGTGGGTCGACCCACGGATCTTCACAAACACCTCATCCAGGTGCCATTGCCACTGTGTTCGCTGGCGCATCCCCTCTGATCGGGATTGGCGGATCTTGTGCGCAAAATAAGTACCGAAGCGATCTACCCAATGCCTCACCGTCTCATAACAAATGTCGACCCCTCGCTCGTGAAGCAGATCTTCGACATTTCGTAGCGACAGTGGAAAGCGCACGTACATCATCACCGCAAGCTGGATAATCTCGGGCGACGTCTTGAAGTAGCGGAATGGGGATTTCGTCATTTTCCGAGGCTAAACGCCAAGGATGGCCGCCTCAAGTCCGGTTCCTTTGACAATACCCCCCTGACAATACCGAGAGGTCAATACCCAACTCCAGACCGGGCACAACATACTTGCGTAGGATATCGGCGCCGCGAGGTGCGATGCATAACCTCTGAAGGTATTCAGCCGATCAAAGGTTCTATCGAAATGACAAACCAACCCACCCCGCGCACTATCTTCGCGGCGGCGATCTCCGTCGTATTCGCTGTCGCCCTACCGATGACCGCGAGCGCCGAACAAGAGACTCCCTATTCAAAGATCAACGCGGCAGCCGCCGCTTCGCCGATCGAAGCCACCCCCTTGCGCGGGAACCTGACAATGCTCTCCGGCTCCGGTGGTAACATCACAGTATTCGCCGGAAAAGATGGCCTGTTCCTCGTGGATACAGGGATAACCGTTTCCCAAGCAAAGATCGAGAAAGCGCTCAACGACATCCAGCCTGGACCGATCTCTTATGTCGTTAACACTCACTGGCACTGGGATCACACAGATGGCAATGGCTGGGCTCATAGAGACGGCGCCACAATCATCGCACAGGCGCACACGGCAAGGCACCTCACAGAGACAATCGAAGTTGTCGAGTGGGGGCATACCTTCCCGCCTGCACCAACCGGCTACGAGCCAACGGCTCTCATCGATAAGAGCCGCAAGATCCTCTTCAATGGCGAAAACGTGACGATCAACCGCTACGTCGATTCGCATACTGATGGTGATCTTGCTGTGTATTTTCCGAAGGCTGATGTCCTGGCAACAGGTGACACCTACTGGAACGGCATCTACCCCTTTATCGACTATGTGGAAGGCGGCGGGATCGACGGTATGATCGCTGCAGCAAATGAAAATATCGACATGGCGGACGTCGACACTCTTGTCGTTCCCGGACACGGGCCGGTCGGCTCGCGAGCAACCCTCATCGAGTATCGCGATATGCTGGTGGCGATCCGGTCGAGAGTCGCAGCCCTGAAGGCAAGCGGTCTCTCTCTCGAAGCCGCAATCGCCGCAAAGCCGACGGCAGACTATGACGCGAAATGGGGTGGCGGCGTTATCAGCCCTGCGCTCATGACAGAGCTTGTTTATCGCGGCGTCTCAAACTGAGAGACGACCAAGCTACCGAACCGAATGCAGGAGCAGCCGAATGACGATGGAACTCACTGCCAGCCCGTCGAATGTTTTATGTAATGAACATTCAGGCATCAGCGAACATGCCGCCAAAGAAATCGGCGTCTCTCTGGCTGCGTTGCTCGCCGATCTCTTCGCCGTGTACGTCAAGACGAAAAACTTCCACTGGCACGTAACCGGACCTCACTTCCACGACTACCACCGGATGTTTGACGAGCAGGCGAACCAAATTCTGGGTTCAACGGACCTTGTCGCGGAACGCGCACGTAAGCTGGGTGTGCCCGCCCTGAAGTCCATCTCGGATATCGCGTCCAAACAACGTGTACGCGACAATGATGACGCATATGTCCCGGCGCCGGCGATGCTTAGCGAATTGCAGCAGAACAATCGATATCTCGCTGAGCAGATGCGGGGCCTCCACGAACTGTGTGAAGAGCTCAGCGACATTGCAACTGCTGGCTTGATCGAGACGCTCATCGACGAGGCCGAACAGCGTGCCTGGTTCCTGCAGGCCAGTCAGGCGATGCCCTCCGGATAGCTCAGATCAGCAAGATACCGCCAGATCAAATCCGTCTCCCTTCACCCGCAACTGATTCAATGGAGTTCATCCATCATGGCCTATCGAACCCTTAACCCAGCCACAGAGACAGTCGAAGCCAATTTCGAAACACTTTCAGACCCGGCGCTTATGAACGCGCTTGACGTGGCAGCGGCTGCCTATCGCAACGTATGGTCTCGCAGCGCAGTGTCCACTCGATCCGCCGTCATGGCGAAGGTGGCAGAGCTCATGCGGTCAGAGATAGAACATCTGGCTGCTCTCGCTGTGCGAGACATGGGTAAGCTCTTCACACATGCAATCGGAGAACTTCAGCTCGCCGCAGCCATTCTGGACTACTATGCGCAGGAAGGAGAACGGCTCCTGGCCCCTAAACCGGTTGAAGGTTATGAGGGTGCGACGGTGCATACGCTCCCGCTTGGGGTCATTCTTGCTGTTGAGCCCTGGAATTTTCCCTACTATCAGATTGCGCGCGTCGCGGGGCCGCAACTGATGGCCGGCAACGTGCTCCTTGTGAAGCACGCCAGCAATGTCCCGCAGTGTGCCGCTGCAATTGAGGATCTCTTCCGGAGAGCCGGCGCTCCAGCCGGCATTTACACCAATCTGTTTGCGAGCACGGACCAAGTTGCTCGCTTGATCGATGATGATCAAGTACG
Organism: uncultured Hyphomonas sp.; assembly: GCF_963678875.1. Taxonomy (NCBI): domain Bacteria; kingdom Pseudomonadati; phylum Pseudomonadota; class Alphaproteobacteria; order Hyphomonadales; family Hyphomonadaceae; genus Hyphomonas; species uncultured Hyphomonas sp. The sequence continues at coordinate 2,508,537 of NZ_OY787456.1, forward strand.
CGGCGTCACCCTGACGGGAAGCGAGGGGGCCGGCGCCAGTGTTGCAGAGCGTGCCGCCAGAAAGCTCAAAAAATCCGTACTCGAACTTGGAGGATCAGATCCGATGATCGTTCTCGAGGACGCGCCGGTCGATGCAACGATCGCAAACGCCGTTGCCGGCCGAATGAACAATACCGGTCAAAGCTGCGTGGCGACCAAGCGTATGATCGTCGTCGGCAGAGCGCGAGGACAGCTTTTCCTCGACGCGATGATCGCCGCACTTGGGGCGCTCCAACCCGGGGATCCGATGGACCCCGCGACACAATTGGGTCCGGTTTCCTCTGAGAAGGCGCTTGCCGATCTCCTCTCCCAGATCGACCGAGCAAAAGCCGCGGGCGCGCAAGTCGTCCTTGGCGGCAGGCGAATTGATCGCCCGGGCTTCTATCTCGAGCCCACTATTCTCACTGAAGTTGACGAAGACAATCCTATCTATTCTGAGGAGCTCTTTGGTCCCGTACTCGCGTTCCACATTGTCGACACTGAGGAAGAAGCCCTGAAGATCGCAAATGCGGTCCGGTTTGGCCTCGGAAGCGCAATTTTTACGGCTGACCTCGCCCACGCCGCGGAACTGGCGCTGCAAATTGAGTCCGGCATGACTTTCGTCAATCACCCGACCTGGTCGGCCCCCCAACTTCCCTTCGGAGGCATCAAGGCATCCGGGTATGGCCGGGAACTCGGCGAACTTGGCATTGGCGAATTTGTGAACCGCAAGCTGGTCGCTGTTTCGCCGGCCGGCTCCCCCCCTTTCGGAGCGGAGCGCGCCGGCTGATCAAGCTTACCACGATCCTGAAGGTCGATCAGGAAGGAGATTCCATGGAAACCAAAAAGGACAAGGGGGATCCGGCGCACACTTCGTTATCGCTGAATCAAGTCGCGCTTGGCGATTTCCGCATAACGGCCTTGTCGGATGGCCAATTCGACATTCCAGCGCCATTCCTGGTGCTTGGCAAGGTGCCGCTCGCCGCAAGTCCGGATCCGCTCCCTCTCGACATCAACGCATTCCTTGTCGAAGGCCGCGGGAGAAAGGTCCTGGTGGACACCGGCTGCGGATCGAAGCTTGGACCAACCGTCAACCGGACCGTTTCACATCTGCGAGCCGTCGGCGTCGACTCATCTGAGGTAGATACCGTACTGTGCACCCACATACATCCGGACCATACCAACGGACTTGTCGATGCTGCGGGCGGTGCAGTGTTTCCAAATGCAGAGATCCATGTCAATCGCAGGGAGCTAGACTACTGGCTAAACGAGTCCCAGATGTCCCGCGCGCCGGACCCTCTCAAGATACAGTTTGCCTGGGCCATGCAGGCGTTTCTCCCGTATCGCAACCAGTTGCAGCCATTCGACGATGGCCACCTGGCCGTCGGTATCGAAGCTGTTCCCCTCATAGGGCATACGCCGGGCCATACCGGGTTCCTTATCGATGGCGGCGGAAACCAGCAGTTGCTCATCTGGGGTGATACAGTTCACGCAATTGATCAGCAGGCGGCCAATCCAGACATCTCGGTTATTGCAGATGTCGATCAGGAATTGGCAAGGACGACGCGCCGTTCCCTGTTCGATCGTGTAGCAGTCGATAAAATTCGCGTTGCAGGCATGCATTTGCCGTTTCCGGGATTCGGGCAATTGCGTCAGTGCGGAGACGGTTTTGCATATGACGTCAATGGCGGCTGACAAAGCCGCCAATGCCATGCGTCCGAAGCGCGCCTCGATCAGAGGCCCAACAACTCGATCTTACGGACCATGTCCGCGACCGACCGCGCCTGCAACTTCCGGCCGGCACTGCTCCGGTGCATTTTCACCGTTATCTCGCTGACGCCAAGTTCGTAAGCGATCTGCTTGTTGAGCAATCCGCGGCCAACTCCCTGAACTACGTCGACTTCGCGGGGCGTGAGGGCACTTGCAAGCTGGCGAAGCTCTCGAAGTTCCTCATCCTGCCGCCTTTGCACCTCGTCACGGCGAAGAGCCTGGTGCACGGCATCCAGCAATTCCTGGTCCCGAAATGGTTTGGACAGGAAGTCTATCGCCCCTGCCTTCATGGCTCGCACAGAGGTGGGAACATCGGCATGCCCCGTAATGAAGATGATCGGTGTCTGAATGCCCGCAGCAACCAGTTTATCCTGCAACTCCAATCCACCGGAGCCTGGCAGCCGCAAGTCCAGGACAAGACAGCTCGGACGGTCCGGAAAGCCAGCTTCCATAAGCGCCGCGGTCGATCCGAAGGCGAGCGCCTCAATATCCACTGAAGCGAAAAGGTCCTTCAATGACTCTCGTATCTCCGGATCGTCATCCACAACCAGAACCAGTGAGCCGGGCGCGACAGTATCGGCTGCGGCCTGACCGGCCTGAAGATTACCGCGAAGTTCAGCCACTTCGTATTCTCCTCTGCGACAATCACTTGCAACAGAAACGCCTGGAGCTCCCGTCGATCTCGTGGTGATTGTAGTCGGTAACAAAGTGCGTTGAAAGATGCCGGACCCCATACTTTAGGTGGTAAGCGCTGCGCATTCGTTGCATTGCGCCCTCGACCATATGCGTGGGCTACATGCCCCCCTGTGAGTTCAGTTTCAACGCGGCATGCTGCTGAAAAGAAAGGGACAATCTGGCATTTGCCGGTGCCACGGCCATTTCCGGCCCAGCCCTCAGACACCGCTGTCCCCGCCGATCGTTTAACCCAAAATACAAACCAACGATCACCGGGACCATACCGGAGTAGCGATGGGCGCCTGATGTTCCCGCCATTAGCTGTTGCTCAATCAGCAACCGCGCGAAGAGGCGCATCAGGCAAGGAGCCATTCATGAAAGCGGCCGTTCTCAATGAGTTTGATGGCAAGTTCGATGTAGAAGAAATCGAGATCGACCGCCCGAAGGGACGTGAAGTCCTCGTTCAAGTGAAAGCATGCGGTCTGTGCCACTCGGATCTTCACCTCGCCGAAGCAAATTTTGGCACACCGCTTCCCGCCGTGCTCGGCCACGAGGTTGCGGGGATCGTCAAGGAAATCGGCCCGGATGTCAGTGACTTCAAGATCGGGGATCACGTCGTCGGATCCCTCATTCAATCATGCGGACACTGCAATTCCTGCAGGGCTGGGCGCACCTACCAATGCGAGCTGCCGAACGAGACGCTCCGATCGGCAGACGATGGCCAGCGCCTGACCCGAAACGGCATGCCGGTTACAGCTGGATGGGGGACCGCGGGCTTCGCCGAGTTTACACTCGTTCATGAAAACCAGCTGGTTCAGGTCCCCGACGAAATTCCGTTCGCCCAGGCCTCACTTCTGGGTTGCAGCGTCATCACCGGGGCCGGAGCGGTGATCAACACGGCAAACCTGCGGCCTGGCGACAGCGTTGCGATCATCGGCGTGGGCGGGGTTGGCCTGAATGCGATCGCAGGTGCGCGTCTGGCTGGCGCCGAAAAGATCATCGCGATTGATCTCGCTCCCGAAAAAGAAGAGCTCGCCATCCGATTCGGCGCCACACATTTCCTGAAAGCCGGAGAGGGCGACATCATCGCGGCTATCCGAGAACTATCGGGCGGAGGCGTCAATCATGCCTTCGAGGTTATCGGTCTTGTCCCGACCTCGCAGCAAGCCGTCCAGATGGTGCGCAACGGCGGCGGCGCTTATCTCATCGGCTTGCACCGCCCAGGGGTGGAAATGGCCGTGCAGGCCCTGGATCTCATCGTGCGCCAGGTCGAGCTGCATGGCGTGTTCATGGGCTCGAGCAACATTCGTCACGACGTCCCCATGTTCGCCGAACTGTATTTGCAGGGGCGCCTCAATCTCGATGACCTGATCTCGCGCGAGATCAATATCAGCGAGATCAACGAGGCTTACGAGGATCTGAAACACGGCGCTGTGGCACGCAGCGTTATCACTTCGTTCTGAACCGAAACAGACGATGAAACTCTATACCCATCCGGGCGCCAGCTCGCTGTCAGTCCATATCCTGCTTCGCGAGACGGGCCTTCCGTTCGAACTGGAGGTTGTCGACGTGACGGCAAAGCGGCGTCCCGATGGATCGGACTACAGGAGTGTGGCGCCGCGAGGCATGGTTCCGATGCTTGAACTCGACGGTGGCGTGCGGCTGACAGAAAATATCGTCATCCAGCAATATATCTGCGACACCGCCAACCGTTTCGATCTGATGCCCGCAAGCCATACGATTGCGCGCTACAGGGTTATGGAATGGCAAAGCTTTGTGGCTGCCGAGCTGCACAAGAGCTTCATTCCGCTGAGCTGGGACATCAACCACAACATGCGCAAGCTTGTCGTGAACCGGATCGTCAACCGTCTCGGATTTGTTGAAGGCCAGATGTCCGGGACCTACCTTACCGGCGACACGTTCACTGCGGCCGACGCTTATTGCTTCGTTATCGCAAGCTGGACGAAGCGTTACGGCATCGACATTTCACACATGCCGCGTCTTTCGACCTATTTGCGCCGTATCGCTCATCGGGCATCCGTGCTCACCGCAATTGGCGCTGAGGGACCGGGTCTCGTCTCGATCGACCAGTTCACCCCCTTGCCCTGACATCGCTGGAGACCACATTGAAATTCCGACTTCTTATCGACGGCGACCTGGTCGACGGCGCGGACGCCATGGAGGTAATCGACCCCACGCGCGCCGAAGCATTCGAGCGGTCCCCGCGCGGCGATACGCAGCAGGCCGAAGCCGCGATCGCAGCCGCGCAACGGGCCCAACGTCCGTGGGCAGAGCTCGGCTTCGAGGGACGAAGACCATTTCTCGAAGGATTTGCTGATGCGCTCGACCGCGAGACCGGATCGATCGCCGAGGTCCTGACGCGCGAACGCGGCGGCCCCCTGGCGGATTGCCAAGCCGAGGTTCGGCGTGCCGCCTCAGCGATCCGGTATTTTGCCGGTCAGGTGCTCACGGACCGGGTGCTGCGTGATACGTCCAAAGAGCGAATTGTTGCCCAGCGGTATCCGCAAGGTGTCGTCGCAGCCATCACACCGTGGAACCGGCCAATGACCCTTCTTTCGTTCAAGGTCGGGCCGGCGCTCATCACGGGCAACACGGTCATCGCCAAGCCTGCGCCGACAACACCTCTTTCCACACTCATGTGGGGCGAGATCGCCGCAGGCATATTTCCGGCCGGCGTATTTCAGACGCTCCCGGATTTGAGCGATCTTGGCCCTCTGCTCACGTCGCATCCTGGGATCGCACATGTAAGTTTCACAGGATCGACGCCAACTGGAAAGCGTGTCCTGTCCTCTGCCGCCGAGACCCTCAAGCGATTTACGCTCGAACTCGGTGGAAATGATGCCGCGATCGTTCTCGACGATGCCGATGTCGAATGGGCCGCCGAACGCATCTTTGCATCAGCGATGATAAATGCCGGCCAAGTCTGCTATGCCGCCAAAAGAGTTTACGCGCCTCGTGCTTTGACCGGGCCTCTTGCCGAAGCCCTTGCCGGGCACGCTCGGGCGGCTGTTCTTGGCGATGGGCGAGATCCGGCGACGACCATGGGACCTCTTCAGAATGCGATGCAGTTCGAGAAGCTGAAGAACATTCTGACCGACGCTCGGCGCGAGGGCGGCCAATTCCTTACGGGCGGAGAGGCGACGGGACAGGGATATTTCATCCGGCCTGCAATCGTGACCGGCCTCTCGGACACGAGCAGACTCGTGCGTGAAGAACAATTTGGCCCTGCCCTGCCGGTTCTTCCGTACGACACGATCGACGAGGCGGTCGCACGGGCAAACAACAGCGAGTTTGGTCTCGGCGGAACCATCTGGACCGGCCAACCTGAACGCGGCATCGAGATCGCCAGCCGCATCGAGACCGGCACAATCTGGGTCAACAAGCATTTCGACCTGCCGCTCGAAATACCGTTCGGCGGGGCAAAGGAATCCGGACTCGGCCTGCAAAACGGCATCGAAGGGCTGGAAGATTTCACGCAGTTGCGAATCCTGAACGCCAACATGGGAGCAAATCCATGACAGACCCCAACGCGAACCTTGCCGGGAGCATTACCATTGGCGGCGACATGGAAGTCGCGCGGCTTGGATATGGCTCCATGCGCATTACCGGTCCCGGTGCTTGGGGCCCCCCAAAAGACCGCGAAGAGGCACTGCGCACGCTACGGCGCCTGCCAAATCTCGGCGTGAGCTTCATCGACACGGCGGACAGCTATGGTCCCGAAATATCTGAAGCACTGATTCAGGAAGCGCTCGCACCTTTCGGACGGATCCGTGTTGCGACGAAAGCCGGAAACACGCGGCCCGGTCCCGATCGCTGGATTCCCCGAGGCGATCCGGAATACCTGATTGCCCAGGCGCATCGCAGCCGGGACTTGCTGGGCGTGGAGCAAATTGACCTTTGGCAATTGCACAGGGTGGACCCTCGCGTGCCCATGGACGAACAGTTCAGCGCAATCCGGACGTTGCTCGACGCCGGCGTCATACGGCATGCTGGCCTGAGCGAGGTGAATGTCTCGACGATTGAGATCGCCAACCGATATTTTCCCGTTGCGTCAGTGCAAAACCGTTACAATCTCGCTGACCGCGAACATGAGGCGGTGCTTGACTACTGCGAAGGCAAGCAAATTGCCTTTATCCCATGGTTTCCGCTCGCCGCAGGTCGTTTGACCGGGCCGGACTCGCCGCTCGCCCGCATTGCCGTCGCCCACAACGCATCTCCGGGACAGATCGCCCTCGCATGGCTGCTCCACAGAAGTCCCGTAATCCTGCCGATTCCCGGCACATCGAAGGTGGCGCACCTGGAGGAAAACGTCCGTGCCGGGGCCATTCGCCTGAGCCCCGACGAGTTCGACCGACTGGACGCCATGAGTCGACGCTGAGGAGGCTTGTTCTGTCTTATGCGCTGGCGAACATCCGCCCCAATGAAGTCCTGACGCGCCGCCCGAAGCTTACGATGGATTTCTATATTCAGACATCCCCCACAAAGGCTATGCGGCGCCCGAGGCTGTCCAAGAGTGTCCTCAACTCTGCTTCGCTCCAGCCTGCGTCGCGGCACGCTGAGAGCTCCGCAGCGGCCTTCGGTGCTCCGCGTCGGATCACAGCGCTGCTCAGCTTGTAAATGACATCAAGTCGGCCGCCGCTCTCGACAGCCTCGCGACCATAGAGCGCGGCAACAATAGCGAACGCCCGTGACCGCTGCAAAGTGAGGTCAATTCCGCGCGCGGCATCGGCGACCACGAGCCACTCGATTGCGCTCAGGCGTTCCGCTGCGGCTGCCACAACCTGGGGCGGTATAGGATCAGCGCTCCGGGTGGCCGCAACTGCGGCAGTCTGATCAATTTCGATTCCGTTGCTTGCCGCTTGCCCAAACATGTGTGGTTCTCCTCGGATGATCTCCGCTCATTCTTGTCGAACCTGCGCTGATTGAAAATTCTACGGAATGCACCGAAGGCGCTACCTTGGTCTGGGGTGCGCCTCACTGGCGTATAATGGCGTTCGGCACCGTGGCTCACGATAATATGCCAACAAGATCCAGTCTTGAGCTATTCACGGATTTTCGCCAATGCCCCCTCTACTCTACGCCGAAACCCCTTATGGCCGGCTGGCCTATCGCGAGGAGGGAGAGGGACCAGGTCCGGCACTTTTACTATGTCAGCGGTTTCGCGGTACATTGGATGATTGGGACCCTGCATTTCTCAGCGCCATCTCCCGAAACCGACGCGTCATAAGGTTTGACAGTGCAGGCATCGGAGGTTCGGGCGGAGATGTTCCCGTTGGGCTGGAAGAAATGGCCTCGGTTGTTTTGGCGTTCTCTGATGCCTTGGGCCTGCCCAAGATCGATTTGCTTGGCTGGTCGCTCGGCGGCTTCGTCGCTCAATACGTCGCCCTTGCGGCGCCGACACGAATCCGTAGACTGATCCTGGCCGCCTCTGGCCCCGGCGGCAAAGCTGAGGGTCCCGAACCGCACCCAAGAGTGCGGGAAGTGATGGCCCATCCGCATAACGGGCCTGACGATTACCTTTACCTCTTTTTCCACGATAGCCTGACAAGCCGGGCGGCCGGGCGCGCGTATCTTGATCGACTCGCCGCCGCGAGAGACCGCGTCCCGTCAGTCAGCGGTCCGGGATTTGTCGGTCAACTCAAGGCAATCGCAGCCGCAACGGGCGTGCGCGACCGGCTTGGCGATCTTACCATGCCTGTTCTGGTCGCAAATGGCGCGCATGATGTGATGATCCCGGCGTACCGCTCCTTCGTGATTTCGCAAGAGGCGCCAAACGCAAAGCTAATCCTCTATCCCGATTCAGGTCATGCATTTCTTTTTCAGTACACTGACTGCTTTGCGTCTGAAATCGATCACTTCTTAACCCCCTAACCCCTCATCTGCAGGAGCAAGCATGAATAAGCCGCAATCCTATTTCGGCATCAACCGAAGAGACATGATGAAGGGTCTGGCCGCCAGCGGCGCCACAGCAATGGCGCTCGCCGGCTGCGCCGGCAGCAATAATTTTTTCGACACCATGGAAAAAGGAGATCTTCGCATGGCAACTATCACGACCAAGGACGGCACTGAAATCTTTTACAAGGACTGGGGGCCAAAAGACGCCCAGCCCATCATGTTTCATCATGGCTGGCCGCTCAGCGCCGATGACTGGGACGCCCAGATGCTGTTTTTCCTCGACAAAGGATTCCGGGTGATCGCTCATGATCGTCGGGGGCACGGCCGGTCGACGCAGACCGATACCGGAAACGAGATGGATACATATACGGCCGACGTGATCGCCCTGACCGATCATCTCGACCTGCAGAACGCCATCCATGTCGGGCACTCTACCGGCGGCGGCGAAGTCGCCCGCTATGTCGCGCGAGCCAAGAATGGACGCGTCGCCAAAGCCGTGCTGATCAGCGCAGTTCCGCCCATCATGTTGAAGACCAAAGCCAATCCCGGTGGCTTGCCGATGGAAGTGTTTGACGGCTTCCGGAGTGCTCTCGCGGCAAATCGCGCCTCGTTCTATCACAATGTTGCATCCGGGCCATTCTATGGGTTCAACCGGCCGGGCGTTGAGACAATTGAACCAATCGTCTCAAACTGGTGGCGGCAAGGCATGATGGGCGGCGCCAAGGCGCATTACGACTGCATCAAGGCTTTCAGTGAGACCGATTTCACGGACGACCTGAAGTCGATCAAGGTTCCGGTTCTGGTCATGCACGGCGATGACGACCAGGTGGTGCCAATTGCGGACTCCGCCGAGCTCTCCTCCAAGCTTATCCCGAATGCCTCACTCAAAGTCTATCCAGGTTGGCCTCACGGCATGTTTGTAACGCATGCGGACGTCATTAATCCGGACATTCTAAGCTTCATCCGGGGCTGAGCCGCAACCAAAGCCATACAACGCAAAAGCATGACCGCCATACACGTGTGTATGGCGGTTAGCGTTGCATAAGGAGACGCAAGGGTAGGATAATCATGGGAGTGGTCGCAGTCGCAAGGATGATCATGTCTTCCAGGACCTGGCTCTTTTTAAAACAGGGTGTCGCGGCGGTGCTTGCGCTTCTTGTCCTTTCGATTGACCTCCGCGCCGGGTTCGATGTCTCGATTGCCGTGCTCTATGCGATTGTCCTGTTGGTCGCCGCCTTCGGCCAATCACCGCGATTGATCAGGTTGTGGATGACGTCCTGTGGCGTTCTCGCTCTCGGGTCATTTCTCTGTGTCCACTGGAGCGATCCGGACTTAGGCAGTATTTTGCGCCTTCTCTTCTCTCTGGTTGCTGTTGCCATCACGGGAGCCCTCCTGATCGGGAGGCACAAACTGGAGTCGATGCGGAGAAAGGTCGAGCACAGCCGCGAAGAGCTCCAGATCTTCGCAGATTCCGTGCCGCAGGTACTCTGGGCGACCTATCCGGACGGTCGCTGCTATTTCCTCAGCCGCCAGTTCACGGAATTCACTGGTGTCTCCCGCGAGGCAGCGATCCGGGAACAGAACTGGACGGATACGATTCATCCGGAAGACAGGCCAGGCTTCCTTGCCGAAATGGAAGAGGCGTACAGGAAAGAAACGGACTTTAGAACCTATTTCCGCGTCCGGAGCCGCGACGGAGATTACTACTGGATGTACTGGATGGCTGCGCCCCACCGCCTTCCAGAAACTGGTCGGGTCCATAGATGGTACGGAGGCTGCGCGAACGTCGATTCCCAGTTCAAGGCCCAGGAAACAATACGCCAACTCAATCACACGCTTGAACAACGCGTCGAGCAGCGCACCGAAGAGCTCGTCCGGGCACAGTGGCGCTACCGCTCCCTCTTTCAGGACAGGAACATAGGCGTCCTTGAGTTGAGCTTTACCGAAGCCAAAGCGCATCTCGACATATTACGCAAGAATGGGGTCAAGGATCTTCATGACCACTTTGTCGACCACCCGGACGATTTGGAACAAATGCTTTTGTCCGTACGCGTTCTGGACCTGAATGAAACGTATCGGTCGATGCTTGGATTTTCAGATGCGCCTCGTGAAGAACTCCTCGAGCCGTCACCTGGAGAGAATCGCCTCGGCGGCCGGCCGGTCTTGATCCGGACCCTGCATGCATACTTCAATCTTCAGGACTCCATTGCCGGAACGGCGAATATCCGGACCCGTACGGGTTCTTTGCTGGTTGTCGCATACGCAATAAACCTGTCGGAATCCGGAACGGCCTTTTTCACAGTGGTTGACATTACGGAGCGTGAACGCGCACATGAACTCTTGCTCAAGGCTCAAAATGAGATGGCGCGTGCCAGCCGCGTCGCGACCATTGGCGCACTATCGGTTTCACTTGCGCACGAGCTGAACCAGCCGATCGCATCCATGTCCATGGATGCCGCCACGGTTTTGCGCGAGCTGAAAAAGCCGGAGTCCGACAGAGACCGCATGGCCCAGATCGTCGACCGCCTGTCCCGGAATACAATGCGTCTGGCGGCCATCGTAGACAGGACCCGCAACCGCGTTTCCGGGAGAGAGCGCACTCTTGCGCCGCTGGACTTGTGCACGCTGACGCGCGAAACGGCATCACTGCTGGAGCGCGACGCCGCTGCACGCGGTGCAACGCTGCATGTGCATTGCAGCGGGAATGCCGCGCTTGTTGAAGCAGACCCCGTCGAGATCCAGCAGGTCCTGGTGAACCTCACCATGAACGCACTCGATGCAATGTCCGATCAAACTCTCGATGCCTCACGCGTGGACATTGCTGTGACAGGAACCGGCGAGGATCGGGTCCGTGTCAGCGTATCGGACAGCGGACCGGGGATCCCGGACGACCAGATCGAGCAGATATTTCAGCCGTTCTACACCACAAAGCCGGACGGTGTCGGAATGGGTCTGCAAATCTGTCGATGGACAATAGAAGCCCTGGGCGGAGACCTTGCCGCGCGCAATCGACCTGAAGGAGGGGCAGAATTCGCATTCACTCTCATGTCGCTTTGAGCGCTCGGCAGTCAACGCTATCCGCATGCGAGGCGCGCAATCAGGCCAAGCAGATCATCCGGCTGAAACGGCTTTTCGACAACTGCGGATACCTGGTGCCTACTGGCGATCGCGCGCGTTTGCGGCGTCGCATACGCCGTGATGAGAACGACCGGCGTATCATCGCCCTGCTTCCTCAGAAGGCGCACAAGGTCGAGTCCGCTCATGCCTGGCATATGCAGATCGGTCACGATGATGTCAGGCCGGACATCATCGTCCGCATTGAGATAGGATTCGGCACTGACGTAACAGCAGACGCGGTAATTGTCTGTCGAGAACATCGTCCCAAGAGACTGCCGCACATCTTCATCATCATCGACAATTGCTACGAGAGGGAAGGACGACACTGAGAACCTCGACTTGGCCGCAAGTGCGCCATTGTATTCAACTACCCGGCCATCAGCCGGAGGCATACCCCTACTTCGGTATGAGGTGATCGCACCTGGCCACCGCCTCACACTTCGTCAGGCACTCCGGCAGCGAGATGATCCACAAGCGCCCTCAGGCGCCGGAGGCGACGCAGATCGCCATGATATCCGAGCCAGACATCACGTCCTGGCGGACTCGCTTCCGCAATCAGCTGGAGTGGAAACTTGTCGCCCAGAATGCGCGGGACAATGGCAAGCCCGGCGCCGCCCGCACATATCCGCGCCTGCATCTCCCGGCTGTTGCTGCGAAATGCCATTCGGGCGTCTGGGTATAACTTATGCATCCACTGAAGATCCGCCGCATTATCGAGCGCACTGTTAAGGCCGATGAAGACATGGCCTTCACCCGCACCGGCGGGGTCGGGATGTCCGTGCCGCTCCAGATAGTCAGCATGAGCGTAGAGCCCGTAGCGGACATGCGTAAAGCGCCTCTGCACGACCTCCGGGGTGCTGAACGCAACAAACCGGAAGACCAGGTCCGCCTCGCGGCGCTGCAGATCCAGCAAGCGCCAGTCGACAACAACCTCAACTGTCATTGCCGGGTGCTGAAGCGCGAAAGACGCCAATGGGTCAGACAGCACATAATTCGCAAACCAGTCCGAGGCGCTAAGGCGTAAAATGCCGTCAAGTCCTCCGCCACCACCGAACAGCTTGCGCTCAAGAGCGATGACATCGCCTTCCATATTCTCCGCGTGGGCGAGCATTGCCTCACCTTCATCCGTCAACCGATGCCCCATTGGCGTTCGCTGGAACAAGGGAGCACCGATGGCCACCTCCAGCGCGCGTAGCCGCCGTCCGGCCGTCGGTTGGCTTATGCTCAGAGTTTCCGCCGCCGAGGTCAGCGTTCCTGCCCGTGCAATTTCAAGAAAAAGGCGTAAGTCATCCCAGCTGATCCGGGCGGAATGTTCGGCGCCTTTCATGTACCGTAGCTCCCTGGTCGCAAGCCTGGCAGGCAGCAATCACTCCGAAGCCGCCACCGAAGGCGCGCCATCGGCCCAATCCTGCCGAGAAGGCGCAAAGAAATCGATGTCGATCGTGTCTTCAAGACAGTGGAACTCATGTGGAATATTCGGCGGAATAATCAGGATCATCCCAGCCTGCATATCGAACTTCTTGCCTTGCGAATACACTTCGCAGCGGCCGCTGACAATCCAGGTCACTTGTTCGTTCTGGTGATGATGCAGCGGGAAAACACCGCCTGCCTTGACTGTCCACTTGACGAAGGTTGACTGGCTGCCGCTCAGATATTGCCGCTGAACGAGTGGCGACACCTGCTCGATCGGCTGCTGATCCAACTCGTACAGCACGGGCAACGCCGCCGTGTGCCCGCTGACACTTGGCATTACACCGCGCCCGTCCGCCGGCATCACGTCGGGCGCCTGCGTTAGAGCAGGTGCAGTCTGCGCCTGAGCAGCGGCGTGCAGGCTGAGACAGCCTGCAAGAATTGCGGGGACAAAGCGCATCGCGAATTTCCTTATCTGAGTGCACCGGGTACTGCCGTGCTGAGCGACCTTCCGCAATTGCACAAGGGTCGGTGAGCCCCCGCCTTGGGTATGGGTTGAGACTTTTCAGTGCCATCGCATGTTTGCTGGCAGCGCAGGACAATGCCAGCGCACTTGGTCAGTACAAGAATTACCTGCAAGATGGAGCCAGGCCCATGCGGATTGCATTCAAAGTCCTTGAAGGTGTCAGTTCAACGCCTTCACTTGCCCTAATCGCTTTCTTGTCCGCCGCTGCACTCGCGGTCTTCGCACCTGGCTCCGACGCAGAGGATGCGCCTAATGCAATTGAGTCACACCCGGTGCTTCGTCAGGAAGTCACCAGCGACACCGCTGTCTGGAATGGTGTTGTCGCGACAGATGGAGCCATTTATCTCGCAGGCCCCCGCTGGGCCGGCAACACGGATGCTGCCCTGGTTCGGGTTCAAGACGGCAAACATGAGCCGTTTCCGGATGCCCAATGGAATGCCTGGAAACCGGGAAACGAGGCCGGGACACAATTTGTCAACATCAATGCGATCCGCCTGGGACCGGACGGTGCCCTCTGGGTCGTAGACAGCGGATCGCCACATTTTGGCGGCGACCCCCTGCCCGACGGCGCTAAACTCGTCCAGTTCGACCTCGTGACTGGAACAGCAAATGCGGTGTTTCCATTTGCCCCGGAGATCGCACGCCCCGGCTCCTACATTGACGACGTTCGGTTTCATGGGCGGAACGCATATCTGACTGACGCCGGAAACGCCGGTCTCATCGTCCTCGACCTTGATACGGGCAAGGCACGCAGAGTCCTCGATGCTCACCCGTCCCTAACCGCCCGCGACGACCGGCCAATCGTCGTCGACGGCAAACCGCTGCTTGGCCTTGACGGCAAACCGCTGAAAGTCCATGCAGACCCGTTCGAACTGACCCTTGGTGGCGATCGGCTGCTCATCGCACCTCTTGCTGGTCCTTGGTCGCAGATTCCAACGGCACTGTTGGACAATCCGGCGATTGCCAACGATGTTCTCTCGGCAGCTGTCGAGCCATTTTCCGACCTGCCTCCAACCGGAGGCACAGCGATGGATGCAGGTGGAAACCTTTACTTTTCCGATCTCGCTACCGACGCGATCAAAGTCCGAGATCCTGACGGTCAGATCAAGACCATTGTGCAGGACCCGCGGCTCCACTGGGTGGATGCAATGTTCATTGACGCCTCCGGAAACCTCTGGATGCCGGCAGCACAGATCGACCGCGCGCCCCTCTTCCAGAGTGGTGTCTCACATGTCAACCGCCCAGTAGAAATCATTTCGTTCGCTTTGCAGGCGGACGAATAAGCAGCTCAAGCGGATGGGCGCATCACCCTAGCCTCCATCACATAATCAGTTCTCCAATCTTCTCTCAAATGGGCAAACAGGAGCTCACCACATGAACCGAATACTCACCGCCTTGTTTCTATCGCAGTTTGGCACCGGCCTGCTCCCGGCCTGGACCGACACTGTCTCGGATTCAGAAGCGATCGCCACGACTCGCCCGCAGGAAATGATCGTCTCTGACAGCCTGACCACAAAGGAGCTCGAAGCGCTGCTTGGTCCGGTCGATGCCTTCTACGGCTTTTGGGTCAATGGCAGCGCGGATTTGCTGGAGCGCGCCATCGGACCCGATTTTACAGATCACACCCTGCCTAAAGGCCGGCCTCAAGGCCCCGAAGGCCCGGCTGCAGCATCACGCGCTTTCCTCACAGCGGTGCCGGACCTCAAGGTCAGTGTCGTCCAGCGGCTCGTCGTTGGTGACCGGGTCGTCTCGCATTTGCGCTTCACAGGACACTTCACCGGGCGGTTCCAGGAAAATACCGGTGCCGGGCAGGAAATCGATTTCATTGCCACTGACATTGTCCGCGTGAGCGATGGCCGCATAACGGACAACTGGCATCTCGAAGACAACCTCACATTCCTGCAGCAGATCGGCGTGGTCACAGACTGAACCAATCGGGCTGTGCGGACAAAAGGGCATTCAAATGTGCATGACGCCCAAACAGTTTTCCCGATAGCACGCGCGCTGGTGAAAGCCGATCTATCCGGACAGACATAACAAGGAATCCTCTTATGAAAGCCATCGGATATCACGAAGCAGGTTCGATCGATCGCGAAGACTCTCTTGTCGATCTGGACATAGCGCCCCCGAAGGGCGGGCCGCGGGACCTCATCGTACGGATCAAAGCCATCTCGGTTAATCCTGTAGATGTAAAAGTGAGAGCAAGCTCCGTCCGGTCTGGCGGCGGCCCCAGGATCCTCGGATGGGATGCCTCTGGTATCGTGGAATCTGTCGGGAGCGAGGTCACCCTGTTCAAACCCGGCGACGAGGTTTTCTATGCCGGAGACATTACGCGCCAGGGAGCCAACTCCGATATTCATGCCGTTGACGAACGCATAGTCGGTCACAAGCCGAAATCACTGGACTGGGCCGACGCTGCAGCGCTGCCGCTGACGTCCATCACGGCCTGGGAACTGTTGTTTGACCGGCTGGCGGTTCCTTATGGACACAAGCGCTCTGGAGGTGCCCTGCTTGTTATCAACGGCGCCGGCGGCGTGGGTTCCATCCTGGTACAGCTGGCCAGGCGGTTAACTGGCCTCACCGTTATTGCCACAGCGTCCCGTCCGGAAACACGAAAATGGGTGGAGCAGATGGGTGCGCATCATGTGATTGATCACCATCGCCCCCTCGATAAAGAACTTGAGCGGATCGGGATTCCGGAAGTGAACTATGTGGCCGGACTAACCTCCAGCGATCGATATCTCCCGCTCTTTCCGCAGATCGTCGCCGCTCAGGGGCGTATTGCGCTTATCGACGACCCGGCGTCGTTTGACATCGTTCCTCTGAAGCGGAAATCCATCGCCGTGGCATGGGAGCTCATGTTCACGCGCTCGATGTTCAACACTGCCGACATGATCGAACAGCACAAGCTGCTCGATGAGATTTCTCATCTCGTCGACGAAGGCGTGTTGCGCACGACGCGGACACAGACGCTATCCCCGATTGATGCGTCGACTCTTATGGAGGCGCATCGCCTGGTCGAAAGCGGCAAGTCAATTGGAAAGACAGTGCTTGAAGGTTTCAACTGATATGAATGGAAAACTGGAAATGATACGTTCCATGACGCTAGCCGCGGCAATTGCGGGCGTCGCGGTCGCCTTCTCCGCCTCTGCCCAACAAAAGCTTGATGTTGTCGCTGACCTTACCGGTGCAATGCCAACCGGCGTAACAGTTTCGCCCGATGGACGAATATTCCTCAATTACCCGCAATGGGGGGATAACCCCGAATTCGCGGTCGGCGAGCTCCGTGACGGCCAGGTAACAGCTTATCCAGACCTTGAGACAAACCGCGCCGGGGTTGACGATCCCGACCGTCATTTTGTCAGCGTTCAAAGCGTTGTCGCCGATGGCGACAACAGACTGTGGGTACTGGACACGGGGGCTCCGGGATTTCAGGAGCCGGTGCCCGGCGGCGCCAAGCTGGTAGCTATTGACCTCGCTGAGAACAAGATCGCAAAAACCATCATTCTCGGGCCCGACGTCGTACTTCCAACGACGTATCTGAACGATGTCCGCTTTGATCTGAGGCAGGGCGAAGCCGGCGTGGCCTATATTACAGACAGCTCAATCCACGGTCCGGGTGGGATAATCGTCGTTGACCTTGCCAGCGGCAGTGCGATGCGCCGACTTTCGGGCCATCCGACCACGATGCCCGATCCTGGCTTCAGGCCAACGATCGAAGGAGAGGTACTCATGAACCGGCCAAAAGGTCAGGCCGCCTCGCCATGGCTGGTTGGCACTGATGGCATAGCGATCTCGCCCGACGGGGACACGCTCTATTATTGCGCTCTATCGAGCCGCCATTTCTACGCTGTTCCGACCGCAATGCTGCGTGATGCCAATCTCAGCGACGAAGAAATCGCAGCAGGAATCCGCGACCTTGGCCCGAAAGCGCCCTCCGATGGCCTCGCAGAAGATTCGGCCGGCAACATTTATGCCGGTGATTATGAAAACGGCACCATTCGCCGATTTCGGGACGGCGAATGGCAGACAATTTCGGCTGATCCGCAGATCCTCTGGCCCGACACACTTTCTGTCGGACCAGACGGCTGGCTCTATTTCACGGCGAACCAGCTTCACCGCCAACCCGGCTTTCACGAAGGAGTTGATCTACGGCAACAGCCCTACCAGCTCCTCCGTATTCAAATCGGCGAAAGCCCCGTATTCCTTACTGATGAGGCGGGACAATGAGGGAGCAAGTCGCAGATTCTGTTGAACTCGTAGCAACATTGGTGGCGCGTCCTGGCATGGAAACAGCACTCGTCGATGCCGTGCTGGGGATCGTACCAAATGTCCGAAAGGAATCCGGCTGCATCAGCTATATTCCGCATGTTGTGAAGGACCGTCCGGGCACGATCGTCATGTATGAAGTCTGGGCAGACCAAGCTTCTCTTGATGCACACGCCTCTGGAGAGAATCTGGAATCCCTTGCAGCCCAGTTTGATGTGCTTCTCTCCGAACCCCTCCGGCTTGAAGTCCTGCGCCGAATTGGATGAGCTCTGTGTCGATTAAGACCGCACTCGTCGCCGGCGCCAACGGGATCATCGGCAAGGCACTCATACAGGAGCTTGATCGTACGCCCGGCTGGAATGCCAGGGGCCTCTCCCGCCGCCCGGCTGGCTCGCAGTGGATGATTTCCTGTGATCTTCGGAATCGGACGCAAACCCGCGAAGTCCTCGCCAGGGCCTCGGCGACGACGCACCTCTTTTACGCCGCCTATGCCCCCGGCGGCGGCCTCGCCGAGGAAGATGCCGTCAATCGCGCCATGCTGAGAAACCTTCTCGACGGGCTAAGAGACGCCGGAGCGCCGCTCAAACGCGTCGTTCTCTATCAGGGCGCAAAGATCTACGGCGTACACCTCGGCGCCGCTCCAGCGCCATTCTACGAGGATGATAACCCGCGTCATCTTGGTCCAAATTTCTATCAAAGCCAACAGGAAGAACTGGCCGCCCGTGCCGCTGCAGGCCAGTTGGAGTGGTCGATACTCCGGCCCGATGTTGTCATCGGCGATGTTGTCGGCAACTCGATGAATATCGCGACCGTGATTGGCGCGTTTGCCGCGCTTTGCCGGGCGCAGGGGGCCGCGTTCAGATTTCCGGGCAGCGAGAGAACCTATCGCCAGGTGCTCGCCCAGATGACAGATGCCGACGGGCTGGCCCGCGCCAGCCTCTGGGCGGCTACAGCCGACGCGGCCCGGGGCGAGGCTTTCAACTATGTACATGAACCGTTTCGGTGGGAGCGGATCTGGACTCAAATCGCTGCGTCACTTGATCTTGAAGCGGGACCACCCATGCCGCTGAGCCTTGCGCGTCACATGCCTCTGCTCGCTCAGGATTGGGAACGCATTGCTGCGGCGCAACACCTGCCGTCCGTCGCGTATGAAAAGGCCGTAAACTGGGCGTTTGGCGACTTCGTCTTCAGCGTGGAGTTCGACATATTGTCTGACATGGGCAAGATCCGCCGCGCTGGCTTCCACGAAACCGTCGATACCGGGGTAGCACTGATGGCTGCAATCAAACGCCAACAGGATGCAGGCATACTGCCGCGTTGAACGCTGAAGTGGCCGACGGACAAAAGCCTTTGTTCGCAACCTTAGCTCAGGGCGCCCTTGACGAGATTGACAACGTCTGCCGCACGCCCATCCAGCAAGGCCTTGGCGGAATAGAGCGCCGTTCCGTAAACATGCGCGACGTCGACCTTCGGCGGCATGACGAGTTCAAACCGGTCAACGACGACATCCAGAAGCGCCGGGCCGGGCTCGGACAACCACTGCTGAACCGCCTCCCCCCTCACTGCTCCGCTCGACGCGCCGCCCCCATAACCCCATCGCCTGCGCAACTTGCGAGAAGTCCGGATTCTGCAGGTCTGTATAGTTGTCCAGTAACCCCTCAACCTTCTGCTCGAGCTCAACGAATCCGAGGGAACTGTTGTTGTAGACGCAGACCTTGATCGGTAACTTCTCCTGCACAGCCGTCAGAAGGTCGCCGAGAAGCATCGAGAGGCCGCCATCTCCTGATAGAGAAATGATCTGCCGGTCCGGAAAGGCCGCCTGGGCACCAAGTGCCTGCGGCATGGCGTTGGCCATTGTTCCGTGCGTCAACGAAACAAGTGTGCGGTTCAATCCTGTAGACGGTACATGGCGGAGCACCCAGACCATGGGCGAGCCGCCATCCGCCGCGAAGACTGCATTCGGCTTCGCATTCTCCGATATCGTCCGTGTCAGGAACTGTGGATGGATCGGCCTATTGTCATCCGCGATGGCGTGCCGCGCCTGATCCCTGGTCGCTTTTTCATGTTTTGCCAGGCATTCGTCGAGAAACGCCCGGTCCGATCGCGGTGCCAGCCTGGTCAGCAAGGCCTCAACTGTCGTCTTGATGTCGCCAACCGCGCCAAACGTGATCGGGTGCCGGCGCCCGAGATGGCTGCCATCAATATCAATCTGGAGAATTTTCGCCTGCTCCGGATAGAACTGCCGCCACGCAAAATCGCAGCCGAGCAACAGGAGCGTATCGGACGATTTAAGCGCATGATATCCTGCTTCGGATCCAAATATCCCCGTCATGCCGACCAGGAAGGGATTGTCATGTTCGAGGAAATCCTTGGCACGAGAAGTGTGCGCGATCGGCGCCTTGAGCGCATCCGCGAGTGCAATGACCTGGTCGCGCGCATCTTTGCAGCCCGAGCCGCCATAGATCGCGATCCTGCGGCCCTGCGACAACAGTTGCGAGAGAAGGTCCAGCTCGTCATCCGCAGGGCAAACAGACGGTGAAGACCTATGCACCGCAAAAGCGGGCTGTTCGGGCGCGTTCATTGCAGCCACATCGGCTGGTACAATCAACACAGAAACACCCTGCTTGCTGAGCGCCATCTGCGCCGCCATAGCCGTCTTTCGCCGGGCCTGTTCCGGAGTACGGATCTCATCGCAAAACACGCTGCACGAACCGTAAACCTGCCGATAATCGATCTCCTGCGGAAATTCGAAACCGATTTCGTCACGCACGATCTGGCTCGCGATCAGAACGACCGGAGCACGATTGCGGTGGCTTTCGACCAAGCCATTAATGAAGTGGAGGCTTCCCGGGCCGCAGGATCCGGCGCAAGCGGCCAACTCCCCGGTTAGCAAAGCGTCCGCGCCGGCTGCAAAGCCGCCGACCTCCTCGTGACGGACATGAACCCAGCGAATCCCGCTCCGATGTATCGAATCCGTTACATGATTCAGCGTATCTCCGGGAACTCCGTAGCACCGGCGCACGCCGGACTGCTCCAGCGTTTCGACGATGATGTCTGCAACCGTTCGTGACATGGCGCCCTCCAGCTTCCGTCGCCGTTTATTCCCCGAGTGCGCCAAAGGCATCCATCGCCCGCGTCGAGTAAACGAGGGCGGCACCAGCGTTCAAACTGATCGCAACGCCAAGCGCTTCGGCGATTTCTTCTCGCGTCGCGCCTTGCGCTGATGCAGCATTGGAATGAACCGTGATACATCCGTCGCATCGCAATGTGACGGCGCAGGCGAGCGCGATCAGCTCTCTTGTCTTGGCATCGAGATGGCTCGTTTTGGCGCCTGCGCCGCCAAGCATCGCATAGCCTCGGGTCGTGTCCGGAGTAATCTTTCCGAAATCGCCAACGCCAGCCAGCACTTGTTCGCGATAGCGATTCCAATCCATCATTGTCATGATCTTGTTCCTCTTAAGATTGCTCAGCCGGCGTTTGGCTGAAGCGGTGGTACAATTGATGAGAGATCATCCAGGCGAGCAGGAATGCAGCAATGATCCCGAAACCCAAGATATTGAAGCTGTCATTGATACGCTGGGCCGCAACGGCGAGAGGTCCTTCCAGCCCAAGAAGCCTGACTGAAAGCACAGCGAGCTCAACACCGCCGATAAAAAGTGCGACCGCGATCGACATGAGGGTGATGGTCATATTGTAATACAACTTGCGGAGGGGATTAATGGCCGCCCACCTGTAGGCACTGACCATCAGAATTCCGTCAGCTGTGTCGACAAGCGTCATGCCTGCAGCAAACAAGATTGGAAATACAAGAATTGCGTGCAGCGGCATGCCGCTGGAGACCTGCGCAGCCGATAGCGCAAAGAGTGCGACCTCCGTCGCCGTATCGAAGCTCAGCCCAAAGAGGAAACCGAGTGGGGCCATCTGCCAGGGCTTTCCGATTGCCCGAAAGGCAGGGCGAAACAGCCGGGACATCGGGCCACGACCCGAGAAGAGCAGGTCGAGCGCACCGTCGTCGATTCGCTCCCCAGCCCTGACACGGCGAAGGGCATTAATCGTTGCATGGAGGATTGCAAAGTTCATGATGGCGACAAGTAAAAGAAAGCCTGCGGATATAGCGATGCTCAGCGTTCCCCCGACTTCACGCCATGCTTCAAACGCGTCGAGATGCTTAGCGGCTGTGATGACGGCCAGGGTGACAAGAACGACGACGCTTGAATGGCCGATCGCAAACCAGAAGCCAGTGGACGCCGCCTGCTGCGCCTCGTGCGTCAACTTTCGCGCAACATTGTCAATCGCCGCTATATGGTCTGCGTCCACAGCGTGACGCAAACCGAGCCCGTAAACAAGAGCAGCAACACCCAGAAGGGCCGGGTGAGACTGAAACATGGAAATGGCCCATCCCCACCCACCGACGTTGAGCGCCAGAAGCGCGACGCCTAGCAAGAAGATGCGGCGCTTCGCGTTTTCGTCCCCGGATGTTAGAACTGAGACCAGCCGCATCATTGCCGCACCCGTTCGCCAGCGGTCTGGCTGGCAACTGACTGAATAGCATTCCGCATGGCGGCAAGTTCAGGCCTGTCATTCGGCAATCTGTGCCTCGCGGCCAGCCAGGCCATTTCATTGTATCCAATCCAGACCGAATCTTCGGCCTCCCAGACCAATAGCTTGAGCGGAAGGTCTATCCCTAAAGCCGGGCGCGTCCGCATCAGAGGAGTACCTACTGACGGATTGCCGAAGACAACCAGCAACAATGGCCTCAATGAAAGTCCAGCCGCGCGCGCGAGCTCTGCGTGATCGATCCACGCCATCGGAACAATTTCATGCATCTCCAGAGCTTCGTTAAGCCGGAAAACCGTGTCGTTATATGTGGCGTCACTCTTAATGATCACCATACCTCCAGATTTCATCAGACTTCTCCGCGTCTCGGATAAAAGAAAGCAATTGGTGCCAACGCTGCGATGCTGCCGGCGATTTCGACACAGACGAACGAAAAACCCGCACCCGGCTGAAGGAACAATGGCCCGGCAGATGCAAGCGCACCGGCAACAACGGCGGGGTTGGCGTAAGATGTCGTAGGACTCGACAGAATAGATGCTGACAGCCAGGCGCCGACGGCGATTGGACCTATCTCAGTCCGACCACTGCGACTGCAGCCGAAGACAATAAGCATCAACCCGCCGGTGGCAATCGCCTCGCTTGCCAGACTCATCCGATCCCAGACGACTGTCGCCGTTGGCGCTGCTTGCCACAGGGCTGCACCGAGCCAACCTCCGACAACACCACCTGCAAACTGGGCGCCGACATAGGCTAACATGCAAATTCGGCCACGCTCACCGGCCAACCATTGCAATATTGTGATGAGCGGATTGAAGTGCCCGCCGGACACTGCGCCTAATGCCAAAATAAGTCCTACAAGCGCGCCGGGAATTGCGATGGCCGCAACCGGCAGCACAAGACCTGGCTCTGCCCGGAAAGCTCGTTCACCTGCAAGGCCGGCCCCACTGGCTGCAAGAACAAGCAGCAAGGTTCCTAACGCTTCTGCCATCGCGCGCTTTGCAAGCGGCACCCCTGGGTCCGCTTCGTGGAAGCAAGTGGACTGCGCCATGACGCTAGCCTTCTTCCGAAGCGATCCGGGATCGTGTTTCTACCTCAGCCATCTTTTCAGCGAGCTCAGTCGGCGTCAGCATTCCCTTTGTGAAAAGGATATTTGCGAATGCGACAATCCATCGCTCGTAATAGGGCAATTTCCCGATTAGATTCTCGCCAAGCGCCTCGACGCCTTTTCTCTTTTCCTCGGTGTTGATGATTTTCTTGAAGTCGAGGACATCGGCGAGTGCATGGCACCTCTTCTCCCATGGGGTGAGTTCGTGCTCGACGCGCATCACCGAACCGGCTTCAAACCCGCCAATATCATTCGGTAGTCGGCTGACAAAGTCTTCGACAGACATCAGGCAGCCTCCCTTTCGAGGGTCACCGGGATCACGCCGATCATTGCATCCCGCGTGACGATGGCGGCGAGTTCGTCGACAGACCATCCTTCAGTCCCTTCGGGCCGTCGAGGGAGGACGAGATAGCGGACAACTGCCGTCGAGTCGCTCACACGGATTTCGACATCATCTGGAAGCACGGTCCCGAATTCCTGCAGGACCTTTCTTGGCTCACTGACGGCGCGCGCCCTGTAAGGCTTCAACTTGTACCAATCCGGAGGCAGTCCGAGTACTGGGCGCGGATAGCAGGAGCACAGGGTGCAGACAATGAGGTTGTGGATGCTTTCCGTGTTCTCAAGGACGATAAGTTGAGTGTCATCATAAAAGCTGATTCCCAACTCCTCGCAGCCAGCCCGTCCATTTTCAAGTAGACGTGCCTTGAAAGCCGGATCGGTCCAGGCTCGAGCGACAACTTGCGCGCCAAGGGCGGGCCCGCGAGAATCCAGAACCTCAATCTGATGCCGGATATCATTCGCGGAGATCACGCCTTTTGAGGTGAGCAATTCTCTCACAGCAATCTCCATAACCTCATAATATCCCGGGATATCAACCATTTCGATCGGATCGTGTTCATGGTCGTGTTGGTGGTCGTGAACGTTCTCGGCGGTCATGTGATCTTCTCCAGCCAGGTTTCGAAAATCTCGACGTGCAGCTCGTCGCGGGGCAGGCCTTCATAGGCTGGCCAGAGCTGGGACATCGGAAAGGAGATGCGGTAATAGTGGCGCTTGTCGCCAGCATTGCGCCCGTAGCCTTCTTCCTCGTTATCGATCATCGAAGGCTCGATTACTTTGACGACGACACCGGTGTGTCCTCTGAGGTAGATCGGCACGCGGTAATGACCGATTGGTGATCGGCTCAGCACACGAACTTTTTCACCGGCGATGAAGATGGGGCGCTCAGACAAGGCCGGCAGGATTTTTTTTAACGCATTCATCAGCTGCTCTATTCGGTCTAGAATTGACCTGTCGATCTATGCAGCATTTTTGCGGACCGGCGCCATTGAACGGAGTTATCGCCGTCCAATACCTTGGTTTGCCTTTGTCAGTAGAAGGCGGGCCTCATACCAAGGTCGATAAGCCACACACCTCTTTACGGCTGGGCCGCTGGCGTGGGCCTCGTGCATGCTCCGGGCATGAAAGCGGGCTCACCGATCCATCTGAACACTCAAATGGAGGCGACTCTTGGCGGGCTGTCTCGTGCAGTGGTTAGGATCGCACATCAATTCCCAGCGCCTTTCGGAACGGTCCGGCCAGACAAGGAACTACAGAATGTCAATGACAATGGGAACAGCACTCATCACCGGCGCATCAAGCGGGATCGGATCGGTTTACGCTGACCGCCTTGCTCGCCGCGGCTACGACCTGATTCTCGTCGCAAGGAATACGGCGCGGCTGCAAAAAGTTGCGACCCGGATCAGCAAGGACACCGGGCGCGCGGTGAACGTCATGACCGCCGACCTGGCCACGCCGGTCGACCTCTTGCGCGTTGAGCAGATCCTCAGGGACAATGCTGCGATCACCATGCTCGTGAACAATGCCGGGTTTGGCGCCGTGGCTCCGCTGCTGGAAGCTGACGTCGATACGATGAACGCCATGATCGATATCAATGTCCGAGCGCCCATGCGCCTTACCTATGCTGCGGCGCCGGCATTTGCTGCCCGCGGCACTGGCGCGATCATTAATATCGCGTCCATTGTCGCGATCGCGCCAGAGATCCTGAACGGCGTTTATGGAGGCACCAAAGCCTTCGTCCTTGCACTGACACAATCTATGGCACACGAACTTTCCAGCAAGGGAATCCGCGTCCAGGCCGTGCTCCCAGGCGGCACCGCTACAGACTTCTGGGGTATCGCTGGATATGGCGAATACGCCGGCAGCCCGAAAGTCATGCCTGTTGGCGACATGGTTGACGCTGCCCTTGCCGGATTTGATGCAGGCGAAACAGTGACGATTCCTCCGCTTCAGGATGGAACGCTTTGGGACCAGTTCGACCACCAGCGTCGATACATTGGCGACAATCTGGCCCATGCCACCCCTGGCCCCCGCTACCTTGTCAGAACCTGACGAACACTTTTCCAAACCCAGAAAGGAAATGCCTCAATGCAACTGACCGGCAATACTATTTTCATCACGGGAAGCACGTCCGGAATCGGACGCGCAATGGCAGAAGCCTTCCACAAACTTGGCAACCAGGTCATCATCTCCGGTCGACGCAAGCCCCTGCTAGATGAAGTTACCATGGCCAACCCGGGAATGGCTGCCATAGAACTCGACATCTCCGATCCCGAAAGTATCGAGGAAGCCGCAGAGCGGCTGGTAACGGATTTTCCAAAACTGAATGTTCTGGTAAACAATGCCGGTATCATGCCCTTCGACGATCCGTCGGCCCCATTAAACGACGAAATCGCACAAAGGATCGTCACCACCAATTTCCTCGGGCCGGTCCGCATGTCTTCAGCGCTCATCGAGCATCTGAAACGCCAGCCCCGTGCTACAATCCTGTACAACAGCTCCGTCCTCGCTTACGTGCCGCTCGCTGGCAACGCTGTCTACTCCGCGAGCAAGGCGGCTATCCACAGCTACGCCATGTCGCAGCGTTTCATGTTGCGTGACACACCCGTCCGTGTACAGGAAATCGCCCCGCCTTGGGTCAACACGGATCTGATCTACAAGGGCAACGATCCCCGCGCGATGGACCTGGAAGACTTTATCCAGGAGACGATGCGGAAACTATCCGGAGATGACGAGGAGATCATCGTGGATGCTATCCTTGAAGTCCGCGCAAACCCGGGAGCAAATGAGCACGCCATGGTGAATGCATTCAACGCCGACATGATCGAAAACCCGATCCCCGTGACGGCCTGATTACAGAGGCCGCAAGAGACCACCCGTCTCGGGGATCTCCGCGTCGCCCGTGCCAGCGGCTCGGGCGATTTCTCTGCCGCGCCCCAGGTTACCTGCACGGAATTCACTATCGAGGTCCAGAGGGTGGTGTCAGACTAACTCGAACCAGTCTCCGTTTTTCCCGGACGAGCAGGTCTCAGGCAGCGATTAGTTCGCGCCATTCGAGAAGAGCGGCGTCGCGTAGCGATTTGAACCTGGCCCTGCTCTCAATATTCCTTTGATGATTGAAGTGGTTGTACACAGACGAATGGATTGAAGCGAACTTCTGGAGACTTCGCATTCGCCGGAAGCGCGACATCGCCCGCTCTCGTCGGCGAAACGGTAAATGTGAATTTTCGGCACGATTGTTCAAGTGCCTGCCGATTTCCCGGCGATGAGCATTGCCGATCTCGCTCATGGCAGCCCCATACGAGCGAAGTTTGTCCGTGACCACGACCTGCGGATTTCCATACCGTTTTATGGCTTTTCTCATGAATTTCAACGCTGAAGCTTTATCCCTGTTCTTCGTGACAAAGGACTCCAGGACTTCACCTTCATGATTAACCGTCCGCCAAAGATAGTGAGTCTTCCCACGGATCTTCACAAACATCTCGTCGAGGTGCCACTGCCATTGTGGCGATTGCCGCATTCGATCAGCCCGGCGTTTGCGGGTCTTATGCGCGAAGTGAGTGCCGAAGCTGTCCACCCAATGCCGGACTGTCTCATGGCAAACGTCGATCCCTCGCTCATGTAAAAGATCCTCAACGTTCCTCAAAGATAGCGGAAACCGGACATACATCATCACCGCAAGCTGGATGATTTCCGGCGACGTTTTGAAATAGCGGAATGGGTTATGGCTTATTTTCAGAGCCTAAGCTCCAGAATGCGCCGTCTCAAGGTCGGTTAGTCTGACAATGCCCCCCCGCTGACAATCCCGTTCAGATCAATGCGATCTCATCAATTCCGACAACTGACTTCCACCGGGTTGATCTGAGAAATCCATCCAGCCTCCCCGTGAAGGTACTTGCCCGACGCCTGGTATTGACCAGTCACAGACGCCGTTCGGGAATACAGCCTCCAGACGCGCGAACTGATCGTCGTTCAGTTTACCTGCATATTCGGACCGGTCGATTGGGTGCAGCTGACACCTCAGGATATCCGAAGACCGCGGCCCGCCGGCAACCTGCCGGATGGAAGAGTAGATCTTCAATCCGGGATCGGCATCGCAGGTCGCCTGGTCAGTGACCTTGCGAGAATAGTCTGTACCTAAATAGCAGAAATCGAATGCCTCATCCGGACGGTTGCGCTTCGTTCTCTGCACATCCGAGCCTTCGCCATCATCCGCTTCAATTCCCGCCAGCCATGCATCCATCACGTCCAGCGACATCTGCGGCAAGCCGGAATCCAGCCAGAGGGGATTGGTCCAGGGCGCACCGCTGCCCGGGAGCCCGACCCGCCACATGACATGGTTGTCGAGATTGCCATTGGCCGCAAGAAGTCGGTCACGCAGGGCAAAGCTGCTCCAATTATAGTGAACCGAAGAATTGTCATCACCGCGCAGGTCGATGATCGGCGTTGAAGCCATTGCTGCGCTATCGGAAACCAGACCCGTTTCATATGCTATTTTGAGCGCGGTCCGATCCGCCACACTGCGTGCTGACGTGAAATTTCCATTGTGGTCAATGCCACCCGCAGCTTCGTTCAACTGGACGAAATTCTCGGGACTGATCTTCCCATCCATCAAGGCAGCGAGACCGTATTGCACACCTTCGTTGTCCTTAACGCTCCTCCCGAAATTGTCATCCGGCCCTGTGCCCCAAATAGCAATACTATGATCTGCAGCAGCGCATCGGATTCCTTCAGGATTTGTTCTGGTGTCATAGATCATCGTATTCGGTAATCGACAATTATTGCTCATGGGAGCATCTCCCCAGACGCCCGGCAGATAAGCAAAGCGGTACCGCCCGAAGCCGTTGATACTCCCTGTGTCCTTGTGGCCAGCAATATCAGCACGCATTCGATCGACTTCGTCCTGTGTCAGGCCCGCATTGAGCTGGGAGAATTCAGGACTCTCGAAATAGCGGTATAAAAGGAAGGCATCGAATATTTCCTGCCCATGACCGTCACCGTCAGGAAAACTGCACGCCAGGACAAGCCCATCAAGGGCTCCGGGGTACATGCTCGCGGTGATATTCTGCTGGGTAGATCCTGCGGAACAGCCATGGCCGATCGTGTAGCGGACCAGGCCGTATGTATCAGAGACATATTCCTTCAGCATCAGGACCGTTTCGGCAGCAACCACCCGGTTCGCATTCTGGGAAGCATCCGTGAGACTGGCCACAGCGACCATGAACCCCTTGCTCAACGGATGGTCCAGCGCCCAGGTTGATACCGGTTGGGACTGGCGGCGGAGGTAACCTGTGCTCCCACCGAAGAACCAGACCAGCTTGCGGTTCCAGGCGCCAAGCTCGCCTTCTGACGCGTCCGGATCATGCAGGACCGCAATGTCGTACAGGCCCCGATTGATGGCACCGCGCTCGACACGAACGACATAATCCAGCGTCTTCCCCTGGTCGGTTGTCGTCTGTGACATGTCCGCAGGGCGCGGTGCGGCTGGGGTATAGGGCTGGAAGCAGGAATTCTCGGAACCGTGACGCGGCTCGCAATCCGTCGCCGTCGTCCGGTAATAGTATCGCACCTCGGGCACGACATTGCACTGGGCATCGAGCGGAGGGTTGCTCAGACCGCTCGCATAGGTCGCCGGCTCAAGGCCATTTTCTTCCCTTGCCTCCGGGGTCGCGCAGACCCAGGGCTGCAATTGCGGCCCGGAAAGAAGGGGCCCACCCTTCGGGTGGTTGGTGATAACAAGATCCGCGGCCGATCCGGATGAAGACGTCACCCGCACAATATTCTCACCATTGATCAGGCCACTCACAACCCCCTGAGCCTGCTCGCCTTCAAGGGTGAAAGCCACATCCTGCCCGACACCGTTCACGGTAACCTGAAAACTGTCCGCCCCCTCCGAAGATCCGCCACTGACAATAAGACGTGCGTCCCCTCCACTCACCAGGTCAGGGCGGTTGGGAGCGGTCGTAACGCTCAGGGCCTCGGCTGGAACGATGTTGTTGCTCGTTCCATGATCGGCGCATCCTGCCAGAAACAAAGCCAAGGAGAAACCAACTGCCTCAAATATGAACTTTCTCATTCGCATCTCCCGCCAAAAGGCTTCCTGGTGAGTTGCCAGCGCCCCTCTCGGGTCGCGTCGTTTTCAGGGTCTCGGAAAAAATGCACCGGATTTGAGCCTCTTCACATTCGGGACCGGAGATGGTCACTCGCAGCCTTGTATTCCTGGCTCATCTTCGCAATCAAGTCTCCCGCAGGCAGGACTGATCTCACAGCCCCCACCCCTTGCCCGCTTCCCCAGATATCCTTCCAGGGCTTCGGCTTTGCATCTGATCCAAAATTCATCTTGCTGGGATCACTTGTCGGAAGGTTCTCCGGATCCAGCCCGGCGGCCCGAATGGACGACGCAAGATAATTGCCGTGCACCCCGGTGAACAGGTTGCTGTAAACAATGTCGTCTGATGTCGAAGCTACAATCGCCTGCTTGTATGCATCCGCAGCCTGAGCTTCCTCTGTCGCGATGAATGCACTTCCGACATAGGCAAAGTCGGCGCCCATCGCGAGTGCGCCCAGCACCGATGCGCCATCTGCAATTGCGCCTGAAAGCGCCAACGGACCGTCGAACCACTCCCGGATTTCCTGCACCAGCGCGAAGGGACTCTTCGTACCAGCGTGACCTCCAGCTCCGGCAGCGACGGCGATCAATCCATCGGCTCCTTTCTCAATTGCCTTGTGCGCAAACTGATTATCGATCACATCGTGCATGACAACGCCCCCCCAATCATGGACAGCATCGAAGACATCCTGACGCGCTCCAAGGCTCGTAATAATCAGCGGAACCTTGTACTTTTCGCAAAGTTCCATGTCGTGATCCAGCCGGTTATTGCTTCGATGAACAATCTGGTTGATTGCGAAGGGCGCTGCCGGAGAATCAGGATGAGCGTCATTCCAAGCTCTCAAGCCTTCCGTGATCTCGGCCAACCAATCATCCAGCAATTCCGCTGGCCGGGCATTCAGCGCAGGCATGCTTCCGATCGCACCAGCGACGCACTGGGCAATCACGAGCTTTGGATTGCTGATAATGAACAAGGGAGAACAAATGATTGGCACTCGCGCTTTTTGCAGCACATCAGGAAGTTGTCGCATATTTTTTCCCACTACGCATGGCTCGTCCGAAATCTATACTGGACTTTTGTTAAGACACTGACGGTTTGTAATTTCACAAGTTCGATATCAGTGATCGATGGTCTTCGAAGATCGCAAGATCTGAACATCGACGAATGGCAGTTCGCCCATTCGGATCCGCAGCACCCGCTCCAGGGCTGCATCGTGTTGTTCCGACAGTTCAATGAAAAACCCGGCTTTCTGGTCGTTCCGGATGACTGGTCTCGCGCCTGAATGACATTCCTTGCAAATTCGATCCAGAATCTCTTCAAGAACCTTATGAGCAGCGATGGTTCGCAATTCAGGTTTGTAGATCTTGCCAACATTCGTCAGCGGCATGGTGTCGATGACAAAGACCCGCTTCGGCCGGGCCGGAGGTTCATCCACTCGGGACGCAGCGAAGTCCAGGAGCTGCTCTTCTGATACGGATTGGCCTTCCAATAACTGGACAAATGCGACTGGCAGTTCTCCCGCATAGGCATCCGGAGCCCCCACTGCCGCCGCGTGCTCGACGGAAGGATGAGCGCTCAAAGCATCTTCGATGACTTTCGGATCGATATTGTGCCCACTCCTGTTGATAATGTCCTTGGCACGCCCGCTGATATGCAGCCGTTGCATGTCATCAAACCACCCCACATCACCGGTATCCAGCCACCCTCCATGTACAAAGGCGTGTTCGGAGTCTTGTGGATCCAAATAGCCCGGAAAGACATTCGGGCCTTTGCAGAGGATGATACCTGATTGACCATCAGGCACATCCTTGTCCGATGCCCTGCCTTCTGCATCCCTCTCGACGATCCGGATCGTCGCGTAAGGCAGGCGGAACCCGACGCAGCCCGCAGGCCCTGCGGTCCCCAGGGGTGTGGTCGAGGTGATACCGGATGTTTCAGTCATGCCAAATGTACCATGGACACACTGCCCGGTAATCCTCTCCCACTTGGCCGCGACCTCCGGAGGCATCAGCGCCGCACCGGACCGGCAGTACCTCAAGGATGAAATGTCAGCACCATCAACTGGCACCTGGCAGATTGCGGAGAAGACCGTCGGCACACCGCCCGCGAGGGTGACCTTGTATTTTTCGACTATTTTCCAGTAGTTCCGGATGACGTCTCGATTTCGGAACAAGGTCGTCGTTGGAACAACCTGGTGCACGCCCGACGCAATGGCTGGCAAACTTCCAGCCAGTGTTCCAGCGACATGGAACTGCGGACTGCCACTGATGGTGACATCATCTGGGACCAGCCCGGACAATTGAACGCTGGCCCAGCATGTATAAACTTGCCCGCCATGAGAATGACAGGCGAGCTTGGGGGCGCCAGTCGTTCCCCCAGTATGAAAATAGGATGCTATGTCCGTTGCCTTGATCGACCGGCCGCTTACCAGGGTGTCGTCGGGCTGCGCTACCATGAGATCATCAAGGTGGTAGACGCCGGATGGCAGGTCCGCTGGGCGGACGCACGCATCTGTCCGCGGCGCAACCCGAATGACGTGCTGGAGGCCAGGCACGCGGTTCTTCAAACGCATCGCCTTGGACCAGTATTCAGCTTCTGCGTCTTCGCCCCAGGCCAACAAGACGCTTGCTCCTGATGAAACCAGAAGCGAAACAAGCTTGTCCTCCATGAGCAATGGATTGAGCGGCTGTGCGATCCCGGCAGCGGATCCCCCCCACAATCCGAGTTGGTATTCGAGACAGGTTGGGAGCAGGATAGCCTGGACTCCCCCCTCGCCGATGCCAAGCGCGTGGAGCGCGTTTGCGTATTGGGTGACTTTCCGGAACAGCTCGTCGAATGACCAGGTGGTCACATCTCCTTCCGGATCCCCGGAATGCAAAAACGTAATCGCCGCACGACGACCAAATGACGCCCTGCTGCTACGGAGCAACTCATAGGTGCTCTGCTGAGGCAACGCCTCTGCTATGGAATTCTGCTCCAAAGCACGAATATCGTCCATACTCCGAACCGCTCGGCTCGCACGCAGAGGCGGGAAAACTGGGGCACCCCCTTCCATGATGTCAACTCCTGTTGAAATTTGCCTGGAACGGCCGGTCGCTTTTCGACTCGTTCATGTCATCACCGCTTCGAAGCATGCAACAATCGGCGGGAAGCCCGGTCTTGTCTGAGTAAAACGCCATCGATCGCTCGCCATCGTCATCCTATTCTTCCAAGCCGGGCAATCGGGAACCGCCAGGACCGGCCGCGAATGTCCACCAAGGCGATGATGTTTGCTGTCCTACGCCTGGTTTTGACCAGTCACAAACACCGTTCGGAAACACAGCTTCCAGACGTTCGAACTGCTCGTCGTTCAGTTTGCCCGCATATTCGGACCGGTCGACCGGTCGCAGCTGGCACCTCAGGATATCCGAAGACCGCGGCCCGCCAGCAACCTGGCGGATGGAAGAGTAGATCTTTAGCCCGGGATCGGCATCGCAGGACCCTTGGTCAGTGACCTTGCGAGCATAGTCTGTACCCAGATAGCAAAAATCGAATGCCTCATCCGGACGATTGCGCTTCATTCTCTGCACATCCGTGCCTTCAGCGCGATCCGATTCCATGCCGGCCAGCCAAGCGTCCATGACGTCAAGCGACATCTGCGGCAAGCCGGAATCCAGCCAGAGGGGATTGGTCCAGGGCGCACCGCCGCCCGGGAGCCCGACCCGCCACATGACATGGTTGTCCAGATTGCCATTGGCCGCAAGAAGCCGGTCGCGCAGGGCAAAGCTGCTCCAATTGTAGTGAACCGAAGAATTCTCATCACCACGCAGGTCGATGATCGGCGTTGAAGCCATTGCTGCGCCATCGGAAATCATCCCTGTCCGATAAGCAATGTCCAGCGCACCGGGGTCAGCAATCGTCCTTTCAGCAACAAAATTCCCGTCGAGGTCAACACCTCCGACCTGTTCATTGACCACAACGAACTCTTCCGGAGCCAATGTCCCGTCCAGGAGCGCTCCCAGTCCGTATTGGACACCTTCATTGTTCTTGAGGATGCGGCCAATATTCGTACCCGGATATGTTCCCCACAACGCAACGCTATGGTCAGGGTAGGCACAGCGAATGCCGTCGGGATTCTTCACCGGGTCGTAGACAAGGGCATTGGGGAGTTTGCATCCATTGCTCATCGGATCTTCCCCCCAAACGCCGGCAAGATAGGCGAATCGGAAGCGACCGAGGTTTTCGACGCTGCCTTCATCCTTGTGCCCGGCGATGATCGCCCGTTTGCGGTTGATTTCCTCGTTGCCGAGGCCGGCATTCAGGGCCTCAAAGGTCTCACTGTGGAAATACCTCCGGAGGAGGATTGCATCGAAGATCTCTTCAGAATGTCCGTCGCTATCGGGATAGCTGCATGCCAGGACAAGTCCATCAAGGGCTCCGGGATACATGCTTGCGATCACGTTCTGCTGCATGGACCCTGCCGAACAGCCATGGCCGATCGTGTAGCGGACCAGGCCGTACGTATCAGAAACATATTCCTTCAGCATCAGGACCGTTTCGGCAGCAACCACCCGGTTCGCATTCTGGGAAGCATCCGTGAGACTAGCCACAGCGACCATGAACCCCTTGCTCAATGGATGGTCCAGCGCCCAGGTTGATACCGGTTGGGACTGGCGGCGGAGGTGGCCCGTGCTCCCACCGAAGAACCAGACAAGCTTGCGGTTCCAGGCGCCAAGCTCGCCTTCTGGCGCGTCCGGATCATGCAGGACCGCAATGTCGTACAGGCCCCGATTGATGGCCCCGCGCTCGACACGAACGACATAATCCAGCGTCTTCCCCTGGTCGGTTGTCGTCTGTGACATGTCCGCAGGGCGAGGTGCGGCCAAGGTATAGGGCTGGAAGCAGGAATTCTCGAAACCGTGACGCGGTTCGCAATCCGTCGCCGTCGTCCGGTAATAGTATCGCACCTCAGGCACGACATTGCACTGGGCATCAAGCGGAGGGTTGCTGAGGCCGCTCGCATAAGTCGCCGGCTCAAGGCCATTTTCTTCCCGTGCCTCCGGGGTCGCACAGACCCAGGGCTGCAATTGCGGCCCGGACAGAAGGGGACCACCCTTCGGGTGGTTGGTGATAACAAGATCCGCGGCCGATCCGGATGGGGACGTCGCCCGCACAATATTCTCACCATCGATCAGACCACTCACAACCCCCTGAGCCTGTTCGCCTTCAAGGGTGAAAGCCACATCCTGCGCGACGCCGTTCACGGACACCTGAAAACTGTCCACCCCTCCTGAAAATCCGCCACTGATAATAAGACGGGCATCTCCCCCACTCACCAGTTCAGGGCGGTTAGGGGACGTCGTTACAGCCAGCTTGGCTCCTCCAGCCGTTTGGGAGATCGCTTCTGAACCTGCAGGGTCGACCGACCCACAAGCTGAAAGTGCGAGCGCGGCAGCCAGCAACGCCATTCCGTATTGGATCTTGTGCAAGATTATTCCTCCTTGTCGGGCTTTGCTTGCCGGATACCGGTAAACGCCCCCATCTTCAGTCAGGTCGCGTAACGCGCTTTTCCGCTGGAACGAAAGAAGGTGGACCGGCGACTATCACCGGTCCACCCAAATTGCTTCATCAGAAGCGCACTCGCGCGCCGACAGAGAAGTAACGCCCGACCATGTCGTAATAGGACGGTTGGGTGTAGATATTGTACGCAATCGTCTGAGTGGACGTACCCAGCGCCTGAGGGTCCTGGTCAAACACATTGCTGATGTTCAGGAAGACTTCCTTCTCAAGCGCCTCACTGCCGAAGGCATACTGAAGATAAAGGTTCGTATATGCAGTCAGAGGTGCTTTTTCCTGGTCCGTCAGGTCAGGAGGAGAGAGCCTGTAGGATTCCCCCAATATCCGCTCGGAAACGGTCGCCGTCCAAGGACCTTTGGACCAGCTTACTGAGGCATTGCCGCGCCAGTGCGGCCGCACAGACCAGCCCGCCTGCTCCAATGTTACCGAACCGGGAGATTCGAACTGATAGGAATCAAGATAGCTGGCAACGCCCCGGAAACTCAGGTCCCCGCCAAGCC
This sequence comes from uncultured Hyphomonas sp., assembly GCF_963678875.1. Classification (NCBI taxonomy): domain Bacteria; kingdom Pseudomonadati; phylum Pseudomonadota; class Alphaproteobacteria; order Hyphomonadales; family Hyphomonadaceae; genus Hyphomonas; species uncultured Hyphomonas sp. The sequence continues at coordinate 2,544,402 of NZ_OY787456.1, forward strand.
AATCTGTCGAATAGCTGGCTTCCAAGTCGATACCTGATATTTCTGCCGTCTGAATATTGATCAACGTATTGTAGATCTGGGTAATTTCGTTTGTGGTCGGATTTCGCGTGATCAGATCGCAAAGTGACTGGTCTCCCGCAACACATTGGTTGATGATCGTTTGCGCACTCAGCTGCGAAATCGCATCCTCGATCTTGAGGCTGTAATAGTCGACCGAAAGACCGACCCCCTCAAGGAAAGAGGGACGATACACAAATCCAAGCGTCAATGTGTCCGACAGTTCTGGTGTAAGGTCCGGATTGCTGCCGCTGGGGCTGATCACGCCCTGGAAATATTGGTTGTTGAGAACGGGATCGAAGAATGCCAGCGACACCAGTGTCTGGCCGCCAAAAAGTTCTCCGATATGCGGCGCGCGGATGTCCCGGGAGACGGTTGCGCGCAACCGAAGATCTTCGAACACCTGGTTGGTCAGACCGACCTTCCAGCTGGTTACCCCGCCGCTGGTACTGTAGTTGGTGTGCCGTATCGCTGCATTCAGGCTCAGATCCTCTGCAAACGGCGCATCCTTGACCAGCGGCACAAGCGCCTCGACGAAGCCTTCGAACAGGTCATATGAGCCGCGGCTGCCCGCCGTCACATTGCTCACCGCCCAATTGGCTTGTTGCGAAACCGCATCACCGATCACTTTGTTGGTGTTGTTGCGATACTCAACACCAACGGCAATCGGGACCTCTCCAGCCCAGGTCGAGAAGGGACTTCCGGTAACTGTCGCGGCAAATACATCCTGTTTGGTCAGCGACCGCGCCACCGGTTGGCCGAGCACATAACCCGCCTGCTCTTCGGTCGGCGCATGAATACCGAACGGGTTTCGCGCGACGCATCCATTTGTCGGATCCGTCAGGGTGGACCGGCAGACGATCTGTCCAGTATCCGGATCAATTACTGCATCCGCCGACAGTTTGAGTTCAGCGAGCTTGACGCCCGGATTGGACCCCCACCTCAGCAAAGTCTCGCCGTGGGAGTAGTAGGTATCAAGCTCGAAATCGAACGGCAGCTGCGCTTTCAGGCCAAAGGTGGCGTTCAACGCATTCGACTTGGTGAATGCCTCTGGCCGACCATAGTCAAGATCGTATTTCCACATCGAAAATGACTCGATGTCATTGGCAATCATCACATCCCGGACGGATTCCGGAAGATAGGCATTGTCCTGTTGGATCGTATAGGCCCGCCCGCCGATGCTGTAAGGAAGCACAAGCGGGTATTTCAATTCTGAAACCCCATATGAACCTTCCGCAAACACCTCGACATCGTCAGTCAGGTCGTATTTGGCGTGGACAAATGCATTGATCTGCTTGTTCCCGGAACGAAGCGGCTGTGTATATCGGGCTCCGTCACCGCCAATCTGGGTGCCTCCGGCCGAGATGCCTGTACCGAACGGGATCGCATTCCCGTCAGCATCGAAATTTGTATTGAACAATGGTCCCGGCGTCCGGATCAGGCCGCCGAAAGTCGCTATGTTTGAGGAAACGTCGTCAACAATGAGGAAGGTGGGTTCGCCAGGCTGGCCAGCATTGGGGTTCACGATGCGACTGGTGAATTTATTGGACCAGCCCCGTTCTGTGCCATCAAGCCCTGCCTGCCCGCTGCCGGACAGGTCGAACACGACATGACCCTTGCCCGCATTGAACGATTTGCCTCCGGTGAGGTCAAATCCATAGCTCCCTGCATCGTTCTGGCCAGAAATACCTCCACGCACCTCCGCCTGGACACCTTCGAAATCGGTATTGAGGACGTAGTTGACGACGCCTGATACCGCGCCGGAACCGTACGCGGCCGAAGCACCTCCGGTCACGATATCAACTTTTTCAACCAGCCCCGATGGGAAGAGCGCCATGTCCGCGGTCCCGGTCGCCATGCTGGGCGCCGTCCGGCGGCCATCGAGCAGAACGAGCGTTCGCTCTGGGCCGAGATCCCGCAGATTGGCGGCCGTCGTATTTCCGGGGCCGGCACCCTGCGTATGGGTTGCAACCGCAGCTGAAGAAGAACCCGAAAGCTGTGGAAGCTGCCGCAATGCATCGGTCAGAATGGGCGAGACGGCTTTCAATTCGGCATTGGTCGTGGTGGTGACAGGTGTCGGCGCCTCATAGCCGTTTGCAATGACTCGCGAACCGGACACGACGACACGCGACATACGGGCGACATCATCTTCAGGTTCTGTTTCCGGACCAGAGACCTGGACCAGGTCGCCGGACGCATCCGGTTCCACACTTTCGCTTTCTTGAGCAAGCGCCACCGGCGCGAGAAGACCTGATGCGATCATGATCGCAGAGGCACCAATGCCCGACAGGGCTTTTTGACGATAATTGGGTTTCACATGACCCTCCCTTGATAGCTCTTTAATGGCCGTTAAGGGTTTTGGTCACACGAATTTAACAATCGAACAAGGTCAAATTTTTATGATCAGTAAGTTTTCTATGCTGCGCTGCAAAAAATGCGCTTTCAAATTCGCTTTTAAAAGACGTGTACAGAGAAAAAATTGGGCCGGTACGCGTCAGCATCAGCGGATACGTACCAGCCCGAGGGGAGGAAACACCTGAATTTCCCGGCAGCCCCGGATGTTGGACGCCGGTCAAAGCAGATTGAACTCAGGCGTCAGCGCGCCCGATAATCGATATCGCAGAAACGTTCTGGTTGGGCATGCCACCCAGATTGTGCGACAGGGCGAAGGTCACGTCCTGCTGGCGTTGGCGCGGGCCGGCCCGGCCCAGGATTTGCAGGTAGTTTTCGTAGACCATGCGAAGCCCTGAAGCCCCGATCGGGTGACCGAAGCATTTGAGCCCGCCATCAATCTGACAAGGAATTTCACCGTCGGCATCGAACCGCCCGTCGAGAACGTCCTGCCAACCCCTACCTTCTTCACTGATCAGAAGGTCTTCCATCGTGACAAGCTCAGTGATCGAGAAACAATCATGCACTTCCATCAGGCTTACTTGTTCGGAGGGTTTTGAAATGCCCGCCTCTTTGTAGGCTCTCGCGGCGGCCACGCGGGTCGTGTGGAAATAACTTCCATCCCACCCTGTCCCCTGGAGCTCCCAGCCATTGGACACGGCGATCTGGAGTGCTTTGACAGTCACCAGATCCGACTTTCCAAGCGACCTGGCAATCTCCGGCGTCGTGACGATGGCACATGCTGCCCCGTCCGACACGCCGCAGCAATCGAACAGGCCGAGCGGTTCGGCGATCATCGGCGCGTTCAAAACCGTATCGATGTCGATCGGCTTTCGCAGGTGTGCCTTGTCGTTCTTCGCTCCATTGGCATGACTCTTTACAGAAACATGGGCCATTGCGCGCTTCAGATCTTCCGGTACGACACCATGCCGTGCACGATAGGCTGCTGCGAGTTGGGCGAAATTGCCTGGCGCCGACCCCGTGACACCGATCATGTCGAACATTGTCCCGCGAGTCCGGGCCGGCAAACCACCATAGCCTGTGTCCTTGAGTTTTTCGACACCGAGGGCCAATGCGATATCGGCTGCACCCGAAGCGACGGCGTAAACTGCCCCGCGCAAGGCTTCTGTTCCGCTCGCACAATAGTTTTCAACTTTCGTCACAGGCGCATTGTTCAGGCGCAGAGCGATTCCCAGCGGAATACCCGAAGGCCCGACATTGACCGCGTCAAACGCTACAGCAAGCCATGCGGCATCGATCCGGGATGTTTCTATTCCCGCATCTGCGATCGCCTCCTGATAGGCTTCCACCATCAATGTGTCGGCATCATCGTTCCAGCGTTCACCGAACTTGGAACAGCCCATCCCGAGAATGGCGACCCTATCTCTGATACCAGTTGGCATATCTCAGCCCTCCATGCCTGAAGCAGAAACCGCTGGAATGGCCTTCCAGAAGTACCGCTTGAATTGTCGTTGCTCGTCGATCGCCTTGATCCTGAACGCCATCCGCATTTGACGGCCGACCGCGATGTCGGACTCATCGGCGTCCACGAACTCAGCCATCATCCGGCCTCCGCCTTCAAACTCCACCATGCCGTATCGACTCGGAGGATCTGGCGAATACGTCAGTGAGTCAGCCGTAAAAGTCAGGATTCTGGCTGGTACATCCGCCAACGGATAATCTTCCTGAGTTCCTATTGCGCGCTCATTCTGATTGACGCTGATGTCACTTCTTGGAAACTGCACCGTCCCTGTACGAGTACATTTTCCGCCAACGAGGCCAAGAACGGCTTTTCGATTTCGGTAAAGAGCGGTGAGCGCAGTTTTTTGATCCTGCTCAGCGCGCATACCCAACTCGTATGACAAGGACCCGGTAAATGCGAGATGACGCATGTAATTGAGTTCCGGTGACTTGCGAGCTAATGCTGCACCGCATCGTCCCTGGCGAGCCGCTTCAACTGCCGGCATGACTTCGAACACCAGAACCTCTGCGCCCTGGCCGTATCCCACAAGGACGACCGTTTCCCCGGCCTGCGCCTTCTCCAGTACCATTGCCAGGAGGAGCAAAGGATGCGCGGCGCCGGTATCCCCAACTTCGCTCAAAAGGACATCACATACGGCATCCTCCGGAATTCCGGCCTTTTTCGCCATCTGCGCAGCAACGCCGCGGGTGACGATTGGAACGATCAGGTGATCAACAGAGGACGCCTCAAGTCCTGTCTTTTCAAGAGCCTCCTTCAAGGCGCCCGCACCGAGCTTCAGGTATCCTTCATCACGAACCCAGCGGCTTTCCCAATTATAATCCGTATCAGCATTCCCCGCGCGGAAGTGATCGACGAAATCCGCACTGACAGCATGGTGTCCGAGCAGCTTCGCAACTGGTTCACCCTCTCCCACCAGGATAGCTGCCGCTGCATCTCCGTAGGTCATTTCGGCTTCCGACCCAGGCTTGGTGCCCCGGCGTTCGGCCGCCATGCACAGGGTTGTGCGCGACGGCTGCAGCAAGGCGGACGCCAGCGCTGAAACCCCGGCGCGCAAGCCGCCTCCGAAATCCATGGATGACACGGCGTCTCCAAGATTGAGCGCCTCCTTCACGATTCCTGCATTTTGCCGGTCGGCAAACGGATGCGACGTCGATGCCAGGACCACTGAGTCGACGGATTCGCGTTCACGGTCGCCGAGACAGGACCTCGCCGCTTCCACTGCCATGGTGACCGGGTCTTCGTCCCAGTTGGCAACCGCCTTTTCCCCCCGGGCTAGCCCCTTCATGCCCGGTGCAAACCAGGCATTTGCCGTGTGAATGGCGCTACGTTGAAGACGCCGCCGGGGAATATAAATGCCGTATTCCAGTATGCCGATTGTCATTGGTACTCCAAAAGCCCGTTGTTGATGACCGTTACATCTCTGCTTTCGATCCGTGCCCTGAATGCGGCGCGCCCTTCACCTTCGTGCCAGACCTCGGTGGTCACTGCCTCGCCCGGATAGACCGGACTCGAAAAGCGGACATCCATCCGTTTCAAACGGGCCGCTCGCCCTTCACATACGGATTGAACCAGCGCCCGCCCAACGACGCCATAAGTGCAAAGACCGTGAAGTATAGGACGATCAAAGCCCGCTGAACGCGCAACTTCGGGATCGATATGGAGCGGATTATAGTCACCTGACAGACGATAGATCAGCGCCTGGTCTTCGTGTGTGGGAAGGCGGACAGATATATCGGGCGCCCGGGCGTCCGGTATGGCGTGAGGTACAGGCGGTTGCCCCTGCCCCATGTTCCCGAATCCGCCATCGCCCCGGAGGAAACTACGGGAGCGTACCGTTGCCACAGGTTCCGCGCTGCCGTCCTCGAAGATGACGCGAGATACTTCCATTATGGCGCCTTTGTCCGCACCCTTGTCGTAGATTTCGTCGATCTTCGTGGATGCGTGGAAGGCCCCGCTCGAGGGAAATGGCCGGTGGATCTCCACGGATTGCTCTCCGTGCAGGACCCTCTGCCATGTCAGGCCATATTTCGGGTCTTTCGCAAAAAATCCAGGATAAGTAACGACAGCGGCAATGGTCGGGAACGCTTCCAGTCCGTCCTCATAAACGTAACAAAGCTCTCTTGCGCCGATGCCCAAGGCGTAGAGTATTGTGTCCCTTTCGGATATTTCGTGTCGGACATCGAGTGTCGGCATGGCCATAAGCCGGTGATAATCGAGCGGCACCCTCTCTGCTCCCTTCGCGTTTCGAACCTATTTAACGGTCGTAAAGGGCTGGTCAAGAGGGAAATCCGGAACCGTCCGCTTCAAATGTCCCGGATCTCCCCGTCAGCTGCAGATATCGTCTTCAATCGTCCGCCGGGCCATCGCGAAGCAGACCACCGACAGGGATACGATGATTGACAAAACCACCATCGCAAACCTCAACCCCTCCGCCGGACCGAACCAGCGTGCAGAGACATCACTGAGAATACCGGCAAATACCGGCCCGCACCCAAGGCCCAAAGCGTTCAGGACAAAGAGAAATACAGCCACCGCAGTTGCTCGCGAACGGGGCGGAACGATGCTTTGTACACAGGCAAAAACCGGTCCGTACCACATGCCCTTCAAAAAGGATGGTACCGCCAGGATCAGAAGCGACGAAATCGTCCCCGGAATCAGGAATGCAGCGATCAGGAATGGCACCGCCAGCCCCGTCGCCCACATTGGAACGGCCGTATAGCCTTTCGCCCCGGCACGCGCAAACCTGTCTCCGAGCCAGCCGCCCGTCGCTGTTCCAGCGGCAGCCGTTGTCCCGAGAATCAGTCCGAGCACGATACCAAGAACGGCAATTCTTCCATCGAATCCGAATGTGGCCGCAATAGCATCCAGACCATCCGCATGATTGCGGAGATAAAAGGATCCGTAGAATGCCTGGTGACCATAACCCGCAAATGCAATGGATGCTGCCCCTAACGATATCCAAATAAAGCTCTTTGTTTTCAATAGCCTGTGTATCGTTTCACCAAGAGGGGGAATATCGTCTTGTCGTGTTGACTGGCTACGGATTGCCGAGATTCTCGGGTCTTTGACCGTAAATAGCATTAGCGCAGCCAGCAGCAATCCGGGAACGCCTACGAGCAGAAATGCCATTCGCCAGCCGTAGAACTCGGCAACCACGCCGCCAAGGACCATTCCCAATAGCGTCCCGATCGGAAGCCCCATGGAATAGAAAGCCAATGCGCCAGCGCGCTTCTCTTTCGGCGTAATGTCCGTGATAAGAGAATGCGCAGGCGGTGTGCAACCGGCCTCCCCGATACCAACTCCGACGCGAGCAATGAGCATATGGGTGAAACTGTGCGCCAGTCCGGACAGAGCGGTAAAGCCACTCCAGATAGTCAGCGCGCCCGCCACAATAAGGGAGCGGTTTCCGCGCTCCGACAATCGCGCAATCGGAACGCCCAGAATTGTGTAGAGTAGCGCAAATGCGAACCCTGTCATGACCCCCATCTGCCAGTCGGCGAGATGAAGGTCTTTCTTGATTGGCTCAGCAAGAATATTGATGATCTGCCGGTCCAGGAATGCCAGCGTATACGTGACCGTCAGCAAGACGAGGACATAGATCCTTACCCTAGGCCGAAGCGGATGTGCCGCTTCTCCAGCCCCCATAGCCGTACCTGACATATTCAACTCCCGAATTTACGTTCATTTGCTTATTTAATGACCATAAAGTGGTAGTTGCATTTAGTGCGCTGAGCAAGTTCTCCTGCCCGCCCTTCAGGCAGAAATTCCGCGTAGGATCATATCCGCTGCAAAGGCGGAATATTTAGTCGCCAATTCTTTCCGGACCCGCGTCTCGCCAAACAGTTCGTGAACAGCGACACGGGTGGAAAAAATGTACAGGCACGTGCCGATCACCAGGAAATACAGAAATTCCGGCTCGACTTTCCGGAATTGGCCACTCGCTATGCCGTCTTCGAGAATTTTGCGCTGCGCCTCAATGAGCGGCCGCATGAACCCCATTCGGATGGACCGCGAACTTTCCGATTCCTGATCCCAGAGCAGCAAGTCCAGAAGTTGATTCAGATAAGGATAACGCGCATAGGTTCGAATGATTCCATGGATATGAATCCGCATTTTCGTAGCGGGGTCGAGATCCATCGCCATTAGTTCTTCGAGCTGTTCCAGGGACTTCTTCGTATCGCGCTCCGCAAGGGCCAGAAGCAAACCATCCTTTGAACCGAAGTGATATTTCACCAGCGGCGCAGTCAGGCCTGCGCGCCGGGCGATCTGGTGCAGCGAAACATCAATCGATCCCAATTCGGTCATCAGCTGGCTGGCGGCAGAAAGCAGCTGCTCGCGTCCATTTGCACCAGCGCTTGCAGTGGCAAGGTTCTGCTCAGTCATGGAACTCCCTCATTCGGCCCCCTGTTTTAATGAACGAAAAGGGGCGCCCTAGCAAGGGAAGTTCAACCTTTTCCAGCCACGCTTGCCCGGAGGATATCTCCATGTTCGCCAAGACGCGGAGCGCGTTTCAGGGGCCGTTCAGGAATGCATTCAAAATCCAGCGGCCCTGCAACAATCACGCTTGAACCGGCAGAGCCATCATCTTCCAGCGGCACGTAGCAACCGGCCGCGCGCAACTGCGGATCCCTGACGGCCTGCCCTACAGATTGGACAGGGCCCCAGATGATGTTTTCCCGGTTCAACGCCTCGGCAAGTGCATCATACGGCATGGCACCAAAGGCGGCATCCAGTTCATCGACCAGCGCCGCTGCATTTGTCCTTCTGTTCCGCACTCCATCGAACCGGGCATCGGCGGCAAGCTCAGGACGCCCGGCGGCTGCCAATAGTTTCGGCCAGTCTCCCGATCCCTGCCGGGGCACAATGACGATCCACCGATCATCTGCCGAGCGAAAAAAATTGTTCATCGGGTTGACGGCTTCATGCCGGCTTTTCGTCGATCCGATCTTGCCGAGTTGGAGCTGCACTGCATGCTCGGAGGCCCCAGCATACACTCCCGTTCGAACCAGAGAAGATTGAACCTTCTGCCCTTTGCCTGTTCGTTCGCGATGGAAGAGTGCCCCGAGCACACCGCTGAGTAGTGCGAGCGATGCAGTATGATCGCCAATTCCCGTCCGCAACTGCGTCGGTTCCGCGCCCTTCACGGTCGCCAATGAGCACAATCCGGTCCGGGCCCAGTATGCTGCAATGTCAAATCCCGGCTTGTCTGCCTCAGGACCTTTTTCACCATAGCCCGTAAACGAAGCGTAGATGAGATCCGGCCGGATTTTCCGTAATGTTTCCCAATCGAGACCGGCCCGGTCGAGTGAAGCCGGGCGAGCATTCGTCAGAAACACGTCTGCGGATCTTATGAGATCCAGCATGTCTGCTGCACCCTGCTCCGATGCGATATCGACAACAATTGATTTCTTGCCACGATTGTCCGTTTCGAAAACAAGGTTCTGCCCGTCATCCCCGCGACCGACCGATGCAAAGAACTGCCGCATTGGATCTCCGCCGGCCGCCTCCACCTTGATCACCTCCGCCCCATAGTCGGCAAGAAGCGCCCCAGCCGCTGGCGCAGCGACATAGGTTGCGAGCTCGATCACACGAATTCCGTCGAGTAGCATCAGTATCAATCTTTCTTGTTGTGACGTGTGCAGGGCACGCTGGTATCGGTGTTCCGATGGATCCCCGAGGCTGTCCCGCCTGTCGCCGTGAGCTGTTATTGCTTTCGGTGAGCTTTGTCCTTGCTGGTCGTATCTTTAATTTTGGCGCGGGACGCGGCCCATTGCTCGTCTGACCAGTTTCGCATCGATGAGAAATTTCCTCCTGTTGCGAGGTAACGCGCACCGTCGATCGCGATCGTCTGACCCGTGACATACTCCGCCCCCGGAGACATGAGATAGGCTGCAAGGTTCGTCAGTTCGGGCATGCGTCCAACACGCCCCATGGGATAGTCGCTCGTGTCGGCGAATGCCTTCTCGCCTTCGAGCGGACGCAGCCGGGCCGACATCCCCTCTGTCGGGAACGTCCCGGGTGCGATCGCATTCAGCCGGATGCCACGATCTGCCCATTCAACCGCCAGACTGTGAGTCATCGTGTTGACCCCCGCTTTCGACATGGCGGAAGGAACGGTAAATGCCGAACCATTCCAGACCCAGGTAGCGAGGATGGAGAGAACGGAAGCCGGAACCTTTTGTTCGATCCAGCGCTTTCCGCAAGCCAGCGTGGCCGCAAAACTACCGCGAAACACAATGCTGGAAATCGCATCGAACCCGTTCATCGACAGGTCTTCTGTCCTGCTGATGAAATTGCCAGCCGCATTGTTTACGAGGCCCGTCAAAGCCCCGCCATCGGCCCAAATTGCATCCAGCATGGCCTCAATGTCTTCCGGCTTGCGGATGTCGCAGGGAATCCCCCGCACGCAGCCCCCGTGCAGGTCCATGAGCTGCGATGCGGCCTCATCCAGCACCGCCTGCCGGCGACCGCAGATATAGACGTCTGCCCCGAGAATCAGGAAGCCTTCCGCCATGACCCTGCCGAGACCTGACCCGCCGCCCGTGACCAGGATTCGCTGCCCCTTGAGCAGATTGTCCCGGAACATCATATCGTCGCGGTTCATGCAAAATCCCCTGCCTGGAACTGCCGGGCAAGAGTCTTGCCGATGATGGTTTGCTGGATCTGGGTTGTGCCCTCATAGATCCGGAATACGCGAACATCCCGGTAGAAGCGCTCCACAACGCTGTCGCGCATATATCCGGCGGCGCCATGCACCTGCACGGCACGATCCGCCACACGTCCCACCATTTCAGACGCAAACATCTTTACACAGGATGCTTCCAGCGAGACCCGCTCTCCTGCGGCAAGGCGATTGGCTGTTTGCTGAACAAGACTTTCAGCTGCCAGGATATCCGCCTGGCTGTCTGCCAGCATTGCCTGCACAAGCTGGAATTCGACAATCGGTTTGCCGAATTGCAGCCGTTCGCATGCATATTTTACCGCTTCATGCTGGATTCGTTTGGCCTGACCGACGCAGACGGCTGCAACGTTCAACCTGCCTCGATCCAGCACGCTCATCGCAGTTTTGAAGCCACGTCCCTCGACGCCGCCGAGCAAGGCGGTCGCAGGGACACGCACATTCTCAAGGATCACATCAGCGGACCAGGCGCCGGCCTGCCCCATTTTCCGGTCTTTGCGCCCAATTGTGACACCCGGCGTGTCCGCTGGAACCAGAAAGGCGCTGACATGGCGGTTGCCCGGCAAACGCTCAGGTTCTGTCCTTGCCATAACCGTAATAAGGGACGCATATGGCGAATTAGTAATGTAGCGCTTGGTTCCGTTCAGGATGTAAGTGTCACCGTCTCGCACGGCACTTGTGCGAAGCGCCGCTGCATCGGATCCTGAGTCCGGCTCCGTCAGGGCAAAGCTGGTGATCACTTCACCCGTCGCAATCCGCGGCAGCCATTCCTGCTTCTGGGCCTCTGTTCCCTCATGGACGATACCCTGACTGCCAACCCCCAGATTGATACCGATCAACGACCGGAACGCTGCAGAAGCCCAGCAGAGCTCTGTGACGATTTCAATCTCTTCGGGGCTGGTGAGCCCGAGGCCACCATGCTCCTGCGGGACAGTCAGGCCGAACAGGCCAAGATCGCGCATTTCCTGGATGATCTCTTCGGGAACCTCGTCGCTCTCTGCAACCTGCTCCTCGATCGGCACGAGCCGCTCTCTGGTGAACCGGCGAACCGTTTCCCGGAATTGTGCGATCGTTTCCTTGTCCAGTGTTGGCGCCACGGATTCTTTCATTGTCTGCCCGCTCATCAGGCCGGATCCCAGGGAAACACTTCGGCGGAACGCTGCAGAGGCTGGAGCGAAGGCCGGAAGGCTGGCATCAGATCGGACCCAATACTTTCAACCGTCCAGCCTTCTGAACGATGCATGGAGCGGATCGGTCGCGGATTGTTGAACAGGAAGATCTCGTTTTTCCGGACACAGAACACCTGCGCCGAAACGTCCCTGGCATCATCTGTCAGCAAATAGGTCACCAGCGGTGCAATTTTCTGCGGCGTCATTGTTTTCAAGCGCTCAACACGCTGTTTTTCATCTTCCGTCTCTGTCGGAATGGTCGCGATCAATCGGCTCCATGCGAACGGTGCAATACAGTTCGAACGCACATTGGATCGCCCCATGTCGAGCGCGATGGAATTGGAGAGTCCAACCACGCCCATCTTGGCTGCAGAGTAATTGGCTTGTCCGAAATTACCGATGAGACCGGAAGTCGAGGTAAAATGGACGAACGCGCCATGATTTTGCTCTTTGAACACGTGCGCAGCGGCTTTCGACACATTGAACGTTCCATGAAGGTGAACATCGATCACTTCCTTCCAGTCAGCATGGCTCATGCGGTGGAAAATGCGGTCACGCAGAATACCTGCATTATTGACAACACCGTCGAGCCCGCCGAATTTCGTGATGGCATCGGCGACGATGGTTTCAGCCCCTGCCGGATCCGCAACGCTCGCGACATTCGCAGCCGCCCGGCCGCCGAGCGCCTTGATTTCCTCGACCACGTCGTATGCAGGTCCGGAGTCTCCTCCAGCCCCATCGGCAGCTCCTCCGAAATCGTTGACAACAACAGCTGCACCCTGGCGGGCGCATTCCAGAGCGATCTCGCGGCCAATCCCGCGTCCTGCGCCGGTTACCGCGACAACTTTACCCTCAAGAGCCTGCACGGTGTCCTCCTCTTGCAATACTCACTTTACGAGCGTTAAACACAAGGTTCGGAGCCTTGCAAGATTGGCTCGAAATAATTTTTACGGTCGTAAAGTCTGGAGGCAGGGATGTCTGACACCACTATGGAAACACTAAGCACCCGAATTCGCAGCCATGCAGTCGAAGCGCCCGAGGCAACCGCCCTCACAATTGGCCCGGACAGTCTGAGTTACCGCCAGCTCGATAGCCTCTGCGACCGGACGGCGATGGCTTTGGACCGCAGCGGCGTATGCCCGGGAGACTATGTCGGCATTGCCGGAAAGCCGAGCATCACGCAGGTGGCTGCATTGGCGGGCCTTACGCGACTCGGGGGTGTTCCAGTCCCAATTCCCTCTTCAGCCAGAGCCGACGATCAAAACACTATGCTTGCTGATTCCGGCGCCCGGTTTTGTTTTGCAGATGCAGGCACCGACATCGTTTTGCCGGAAGTATCTCTTTTACCGCTCGCACGAACGGCTTTCGAAGACTGGCTGCCTCACCGCGCAATGCCATTTGCTGACCACAATCCGGTTCCCGAGGCGCCAGCGACGATCATTTATTCGTCCGGGACCACTGGGACACCAAAAGGTATTGTACAACCGCATAGTTATCGTTCTCGCATAATTCAGAGCGGGCCTGCTCGCGGCTATACGCCGGATGCTGTAACCATGATTGCAACACCGCTTTATTCCAACACGACCCTCGTCGCGTTCCTGGGCACGCTCGGCGTTGGCGGACATATCGTCATGATGCCCAAGTTCGATGCGGAAGACTGGCTGAAACTGGCAGAACACCATCGGGCGACCCACGCCATGCTCGTTCCCGTCATGATTGACCGCATCCTCACACATCCCGACTTCGACAATACTGACCTTTCCAGCTTCAGGATGAAGTACTGCACGTCTGCCCCATTTTCTGCCTCGCTCAAACGGGCGGTTCTTGATCGCTGGCCGGGCGGGTTGACGGAATTCTACGGCATGACGGAAGGCGGCGCGTCGTTCATCCTTCGGGCACACGAGCACCCCGACAAACTGCACACCGTCGGGCAGCTCTCGCCAGGAAGTGAAATCCGCCTCCTCGATGACAATGATCAGGACGTCGGCCCCCATCAGCCCGGAGAGGTCGTCGGCCGCTCCCCTGGCATGATGTTGGGATACCATAAGCGGCCCGATGCCACGGCAGGTATTTTCTGGACCGCCCCGGATGGGTCCACCTGGCTGCGTACGGGTGACATAGGCAAGCTGGACGAGGACGGATTTCTGTCTATCATTGACCGGAAGAAAGACCTCATCATTTCTGGTGGTTTCAACATATACCCGGCCGACATTGAAGCGGTATTGAGTCAGCACCCGGATGTGCAGGAAACCAGTGTTGTCGGCGTACCCGACCCGCGTTGGGGAGAAACTCCGGTCGCTTTCGTGGTCGGCCCACAGGACTCCCCTGACGCGATCAAGACCTGGCTAAATGATCGCCTGGGTAAGATGCAGCGCGTTTCCAGCGTCTGTATCGTTTCCGCTCTTCCGAGGAACGCAATCGGGAAGATTGTGAAGACAGAGCTGAAGAATGCTTTCCTGAGCACTCCGACTTGAATGGACGGCCCCGCAATCGATGATTGCTACGTTGGGGAAAGCCACATTCAAACCGTCCGCACACTCAGCACTATATAGCACTAGTTGGGCGGCAAGGCCGGCGGCCCCATAATCCCGGATTATCGGGCGTTCGAATTGCACCCTAGCCTTAGAGCCCGCCGACCATCTCAGCCATCGACACGCCCAACGCCTTCGCCAGTCGCTCCAACACGGAAAGCGTCGGATTCCGCACGCCCCGCTCCACGGCTGAAACATAGGTCCTGTGCAGCCCTGCCCGGTCCGCAAACTCTTCCTGCGACCAACCACGCGCCTCGCGCAGCGCCCGCAATTGTTTGCCAAATTTCTTCCGGACATCCATGCGTCCCAAGCAACGCTGATGCTGTCGATTGATCTACAGTCTATGAGTCTCATTTTCTGGTTGACTGTTGCCGCACACCATGGCTTCCACACGCGTCATGGACGAGGACATAACCCTTCCTGAGACCAGCCAGATTCGGCCTTCCGGTGTGCGCTATATCAAGCTCGGCGAGAAAGGCGCTCTGGCCGAGACCTGCATCCGGCAGGGCATTGTCATCCTGCAACATACCGAAGTCCCGCATGAACTTGCCGCCAATGGCGATTGGGATGCGATCCGCGGCCTCCTTGAGGCAAGGAGCCCTGACACGGGCACCGTGACCCGTTGGGTAAATGAGGTCCAAGCTTTCTATGAGCCTTCCCTGGATACGCTATGGGTAACTTTCCATGCCGGCCATCTCTGGTGGGGTTTTGCAGACCCGGAAGTTCTCCCGGCTCCGGACACGCTACGCCCCGGCGCACGCTTCCGGCGAATGCGGGATGGGTGGCGCAAGACAGACCTCGCCGGCAATGCACTGCACACGGACAGGCTCTCTACACAGATCACCCGGACGGCCGCGTTTCGCGGGACGATCTGCGCCCTGCCGGCAGCTAATCAGCTTGTCCGGCTGATCAACGGCGAAGAAAGCCCGATCGTCGCTGAAACGCAACGCCTCCGGACCGCATTCGAAGCCAGCCTGGTCGACATCATCCGCTCGCTTCACCAGAATGATTTCGAGCTCCTCACCGACCTGATCTTCCACCGCCTCGGCTGGCAGCGGATCGGCGCACTGGGCGGCTTGCAGGCGGACACGGACCTGGTGTTGGTCCAGCCCGCAACCGGACAGCGTGCCCTGGTCCAGGTCAAATCCTCCGCCTCCCAAGACGTTGTAGAGGATTATGGGGCGCGATTTGCGGATGCGGAAGGCGCCCTACCCTTCCTGGTCTGCCACTCACCTGCTGGCGCCCTGAGACCACCGGCAGCCCGAAGCGACATGATCATATGGCAGGGCGAAGAGCTTGCCCGCAAGGTCAGCGAGGCTGGCCTGGTCGAATGGCTGCTGGAACACGCCGCATGACAGATTCCGAGCTCTTCTCGCACCTGATGGCGGAGATTACCGCCCGGTTCGAGGAACTCGCCGCCGAAGCCGCCAGGCTTCAAAATCCATCAGTGGCAACCGAGGCCAGACTCAGCCGGTTTGCGACGGCCGCGGAACAAGCCGAACAACTCGTTCGTGGCGCTCGCCACCTTTTGGCGGGATCACCGCTTTCCGGACCTTCGCGCTGACCCGGCCGCGTCGATAGGCTATAGCACATCGGGCTTCGACAGCACGCTGGCACCGGTGACAACAGGATCGTCCATTTCGACCTTTTCCACGGTTATCCGGGAAATCCGGAAACGGAGACACAGCTGAGCCGCGAATGCCCGCGGTGTGTGGGGCTTTCAACGCGGGTGAGTGTAGTTGTCTCTGATATAAGATCTGGCTGGCGGGGAGGACAGACATTCGAACCCGCAGCACCCTTATTCCCTGCTAAGTCCCGGAATTGTCGGCATCAAATATTCGAAACCCAAAAACAGAGATTAATAAGTATAAAAATTCACTTATTTCCAATTTTACTTGAATTTTGGAAAACGGAAACGAAGTATAAATGGGGACAAAACCCCAAATTACTTAGATAGCACGATATCTGTACTTTAGGGGCGGGTGGCGGAGAGAGAGGGACACGGGACCCAATATACCGGCCTTTCAAAGTCACTGATTTGATTGTTACTTTAGCGACGATTGGCCGAGAGGTCGATATCAATCGGGACATATTATCGGGACATTCGACTGTTTCTGTACCTCCTTTAGAAGTGCAAAGAATGCCGCTTCCCAATTTACCCAACTCCAATCGCCCACTCGAAGACGTGTTATCCGGTAGGCTCACGAAGCCTTAGAGACCATTCCGCCCCGAAGGCTTCACCGGCACAAATCAACCACTTACCACCCCATATTGGGTGTGTTGTGGATATTTTTATCGAATATTACCCCATATTGGGTGTTTTATTGCTCTTTTTCGTTGACTGCGGATTATTGGCGGCTTAACTGCCCTTATGAGTATTAGGTGTTTCCAGGGAGGGAGGCTGACGGCGCAGATCAATCTGTCAGCCCGCCAAATGCTCAGACTACAAATCAGTCTGAACACAGGGAGACTCAAATGAAACATGATCTTGTTAGCCCCGCAGAGGCGGCACAAATACTGAAAGTATCTCCGCGAACTATTGAACGCTGGCGCACGCTATCTTTAGGCCCACCACACGTTCGGTTGGGTCGTCGCGTTTGGTACCGCAGGGAACGTCTCGACGAGTACATCATGGTGCAAGAGCAATCTTGAACGGAACTGATCAGCTGGACCGACCCAATAACTCATAGCGGTTCACACAACACCTAGAGAAGATTGAGCCTGTTGGTCACCCATCAGCTTCGGACCACTCGTGCCTAACCAGGAGCGAGCCCGCATATCCTCTCTAACAAGACCGCTGAACAGCAATGGGCACACCATGAACACTCAGAACACGCTACACGTTTCTCATCCGTTCGCTGATAGAGTTGTAATGACCCTGCACCTGGGTGCACACCTCATCTCGACCGCCCCATACGTTGCTCAGGCACACGTGAATAATCACGCTTACTTGGTGGCTGGCTACTTCAAGAAGGTTGCGACAGCCCAGAACCTGAGACCAATTGAGATCAAAAATGGCTATTACGGCAACGCCTACCGCAACTGGGCAGCTACACTCACAACAGGTCAGGTGATGTATGGGGTTCGCGCGAAACCAGACAGCAAAGGAACCGTGGACGTCCGTCTCGAATTTAACCCCGCCAAGCTTTCGTCTTTGGACTTCGAACTGATGGAAGACCACATCATTGAGCTACTGGGGTTGCAGACTGATTTCCTGTCCATTTTGCCCGGCGCAAGGGTCACACGCCTCGACATCGCCATTGATATTCTGGGTATTCTAATACCTGACCTCCTATTCGTTGGTCGCGGCCGATCCGGTTCTGTTATTCGAGGCGCTAGATCCACAGGAGATTCCGAATCTATCTGGAATGAGGAAAACGGCATCGAAACACTTTATTTCCGAACGGGCGCCAAATCCCCAACTTTAAAATTGCGTGCGTACAATAAGGACCAAGAGCGACTTCATCGTGGAGAAATTCTGACGTTACCCACCGTACCAACCACCCGGATAGAGGTGGTGATAACGCGACAAAATCTACAAATGAATGCGCTCCCGAGCCTCCCGAACCCATTCAGCGCATTGGGTTTGTGCGACCTTACACACCGGGACATTTCAGCCGCCGTTGCCGATTCAGTTCGAGTACGAGGTTCAGCAGCAGCACGGCTTATCCATCCTTGTGAAGCCTATCACAAGCTACGCGTTCATAGGCAGACGGATGCACCCTGGTGGAAGCCCCGGGAACTATGGAAGCATTGGCCTGACAGTCTTCTCAAGAATAGATTCGGAGAGTGGGTATCGATAGCTGCTTGCCCCCCATCCGCCGGACTCCTTAATGAAGGGTATCAATCGGGCAGCTATCAATGCTAGGCCCGAGTGACTTTCCCCCTCTGTATTTGGCAACCGCTTGCCCCCCCATTGCGAAAAGAAAGTCAAACATTTCTGATGGGTTGGCAAATTGACCCGTCACTGACGTGTCATGTGTCACCGCTCAAGAGGAATGACACGTGCACCCGGGATCAATCCAATGTTGTCGAGCACATTCATACACCAACTGCCTACAACGATCGGGCGAGGAAGGGCTTCCAAGCCACAATCCTTAAGGTATCTGAATATACAATCGTAGAATCATGGTGCCCTAGTTGCATCACTGTCGCTTCCAATAGGGAGGTAGATCACCATCCCTTGCCGGGTCCGCGTCAGAATTACTCGATAGGCGTTCTTAAGATATAGCTGACGATCTGGCGCATTCACGCTTTACCAATGCGTCCCTTTGAACGCGAGATGTCTCCACGTGCCAACTTGATAACGAATGGCATCTGGACCATTGAAGACCAAATTTGCCGGATCGATGTTGACACGCACATTGAGACCTTCGAGCCTCAGCCTATAGGCACCAGACGAAGCGATCCGCCCACGGCGCTCTGTCCCACGCGCGTTTTGACAGATCCATTGGCGGGCAACGTCGATGTCTCCGGCTAGAGCGATAGGATATGCGTCCCTTTCCTCAGTGTCCTTCACCGCTGATATTCTAGTACTAGAGGAGTTATAGTGTCCTGGTTATTCGGAAACCAGTACCTGCCCCCGTGTACGTAGGATCGATCGAAGCGCGGTGGGCGGAGCGGAGGATATGCCAAGTGCTTATCCAAGCCCCCCCGCGAACAACCCGGCGCGAAAAATCACCACCAAATAGCCAGTTGGACTGGTCCAATGGGGCCTCCTTATACGTGTCATGCCAAGGATCCAGGCACCACTCCCAAACGTTGCCATGCATATCCCAAAGGCCCCACGAGTTCGGTGCATAGGATCCAACATTTCTTGCGGCAGTGGCTTCCGTCTGATTGCTGTGCGCCTTCTCCTGTTCCCAATCACCCCATGAAAAAGCGGTCTCTGTTCCTGCTCGGCAGGCATATTCCCATTCAGCTTCCGTCGGTAGACGCCAAGCATTACCCGTGATTTCCTCCAACCATCGACAATAGGCACAAGCATCAAACCAAGTGACCTCTACTGCTGGCAATAAATCCCCTTCGTCAGTTCGCAGCCTTTTTCGTCCTGTTGCCTTAATGAACGCGGAATACTCTGCCACGGTCACCGTAAAGCACCCCATCGCAAAGGGGCGCGTCATTGTAACGGCTCTCCTTTTCGGCTTTTCAGACTCCAAGGCGTGCGAGTCTTGGTCCGAGGAGCCCATATCAAACGTCGCGGGAAACCCATCTGTGCCAGGCGTGATCGCGACGGTCTGCACTCTCGGTCCCAACGGATTCGCGCTTCTGGCATCCACAATCTCCAGTGGCGCGCGCTGGATCAGTGCCGCTGCCATGACATGAGGAGCTAACTCTTGGCAAAACCTCGATGCGATATCCTCAGCTGTTAAGCCCTGATGAGCGAGTGAATAGGCCAACGTCTGAGATGGAACTACGGCATCTTGCGGTACACTGGAGATCAAAGTTTCAATAGCTGGAAACGCTTCCTCGGCATTGGCCTTTGCAAGCGCAACAGCAGCGGCGGCCCTCACGCTCAGCTCATTGTCTCGAAGAAGCCCCCTCATGAGTACATCTCGCTCCTGCGCTCTCAGATCTAATCGTCCAAGCTGGCGCACTGCCTGCGACCGGACACGAACATCGTTCCATTCCTCGTCCACAATGCGCAGCAGTCGAGCCCGCCGCGCCGCATCGCGCATCCGCGCTGGCTCATCGGGATCGGCCCCGGAGACAACATTAAGCAGCCAGTTGCGATATCCGTCATCAACTTCCGCCTTCACCTGCTCAGTCCAGAAGTGCGCAGTCTTCGAATTGCTCTCCGGTGCACCTTCATAGTCTTTCTGCAAAAGTGCCGCCGCTGATTTTCGGACCCCTAGATCTTTAGTTTCAGCAGTCCCATCGATAAGCTCTTTCAGTCGCGTCGCGTCATAGCGCGGAAAGTCCAAGATTACGGGTTGCGCGGATGGCCTCAGGTCAAGGTCATCGTTAATTTGCTCAGAGGCGCGCGCCAGTTCTATCCTTTCAGTGAACGGCTCCAAGATCGGCAAGCGGTTGTTGTCGAATGCGCTCCGCTGCTCGCGCAGTCGTGTGGCAATCTGCACCGCCTGCAACACAGCCGCCAAGAACAAGAGGTCAAGGCTCGCCCGCATAACGAAGGCAAGTTGGGAGCCAAGCGCCGTTTGCGCATTGATCGGCGAGCCGTTGGCCACGTGAAACACTTCCGACCAGTCAACGAAGGGCACAGTCTTGGCCAACTCCGCCCCGAAATAACCCAGCCAGGTGATGAAGCGTGCAATAGTCTCGCGCGGCATTGGCTCTTCATTGTTGAAAGCAAACGCCGGCACTCCTGCAGCGCTCGTAGTTTGCTGAACTAGGTCAAGCCCCAACGGGATCAGGAAGAACAAGCAGGCGAGCGCGGTGAGCGCTTCATCGCGCAGATCTTCTTTAAAGCCAATACGCAGTGTCCCTTTACCTTCCTCCCGCTCGCCACGTTCTATGAGGAAGGTGTTGCGGTCACTCTCGATCCAGCTCCAACGGCGGACGATTGCGAGAATGGCAACGAGGCCAGCGACAATCGCCGTAAGCGCAGCTGCGGACGGGAGGAGACCAGTCTCCACTGCGGCGACGGCAACCACGGCTAACATCATCAGTCCAGCAAAGTGCGCATAACGTCTTTTCCAGCCGCGCCACGCCGCACCGGCAAGGATCGCAATCGGGCGGGCAAGAATGAAATCGATTAAGCTGCATACGAAGGACGCGAACTTCGCAGGTACAAGGATCAACGCAATCGGCATGAAAAACGCCCATTTGGCTGATGTATCGAGCGAATTCCACCATCGCTTGCCGTTCCTCCGCCACCAACGATCGGCACGCTTGGCGATTATCGGTTCAAAGCCAGCAGTCAACGTAGCGATTGTCATGAGGGCAATTGTCACGTGACCCCAGACTGGATCGATCGAACCGTCGTCGGATTCTCCGTAAGGCATTTTTGCCCGAGCCGCCGCGCCAGGTGCGTACTCGATTGTGAGCCAGACAATTATGGCCGCAAGGGTCAAGAGCAGTATTCCCGCCATGGGACCTATGCTGGCATCATCCCATATGTCCCTGCGTAACTCAGCCCACCGTAACCTCGACCATTCCAACGCGTGGTGAAGTCCGCACCGAAACTCAGTCCAGCGCGCCGACAACCAATCCAGTGCACTCTGCATGCTAATCCCCCGCTGCCTCTAAGACATGCCGAACCTAGACTCAAACGAGCTTATGGAGAAGAGAATGGCAAAGGGCAGTTGATGGGCAGATCAGCTGCTTCCTAAAGCCATGGAGGAAACAGGCACTCCGGCTCTGTCTCTGGTGATTTCCAGACTTACGGAGTTAGAAACACAGTATCAGCAATCGGCGATTTTTTGTAGCACAACTTCACCAGGCAAGTGTCGCCTTTCAATCACAGAACCGACGCTCACAAAGGACACAATGGCCAACAAACATACCGCCCCAAAGTGGAGCCAGGTTTACAATTGGATCGGATGTCTAGCTCTTGAGCGCTCTGCGAAGAGTACCACGGTCGACTCCAAACTGTCGCGCCATCGAAGAGACTGACTCCTCCTTGCGATCGATAAGACGTTGCGCGGTATACACTTGCTCCTGGCTTAGCGCCTTCGGTCTACCAAATTGTCGCCCGCGTCTACGGGCCGCCTCAATCCCTTCTCGCGTACGCTCCCGGATGGTTTCCCGTTCCAGTTCGGCAAACACGCCTATCATCTGCCACATAGCCCGACCATGTGCCGAGGTCGTATCGATGCTTTCTGTTATTGAACAAAAATCCACACCAAAATCTCGGAAGCCGTCCAGCGTGTCGATTATGCTCCTGAGCGATCGTCCCAATCGGTCCAACTTCCAGACGACAACGCTATCTCCATCAGCCAGACTCGAAGCTAATTCGGCAAATTGAGGTCTCTGGTATGGAGGCACTGCTCCTGACACACCGCGGTCGATAAATATGCGATCACATTCAGCCCGCTCCAATGCGTCCACCTGGAGGGCTTCATCCTGAGCGTCGGTCGAAACTCTTGCATAGCCGATTTTCATATCATCATTTTTGCACCAGACTTTTGCACCAGTCACGCCCTAAATGATTTCAAGGTGTTAGATTTCGAAAACAGTGCGCGGCAAAAAGGGTGGGTTTTGCACCAATCGCCCAAATTCAACACCCTTCAGTCATTCGACATTCTACTTTCGAAGGACCAAATTATCCTATAGGGGAAGTTCGCAGAACCTTGGCCGCCTATTCGGTGACACAGACAAAACTCGATGCGTCACTGGATGAACCGATGCCATCATACCGAGCGTAGCTCGGCCACGTGCAAAGTGGCCTCGCAACAGGCTCATTTCCAGGCAGCAGAGGCTTAGAGGATTGCGCGAGAATTGTTTTCGGCGGTTGCCCCGCCTCCACCCAGTCCATGAGAGGCTGCAACAGGTCAAACTGGTCAGTTGTCGGGCCGCCGCGGCAATGCGCCATTCCGGGTATGGTGAACATGCGTAGAAAATCATTCGTCCGCTCTCCATTGAGGTTACGCATCCGGTCTACCCAGTCTGTCGTCTGATAAAGGCTATGCGTTGGATCCGCGACGCCCGCCCAGACCATCAACTTTCCTCCAGACGCCTTAAAAGCCGAGAGGTCCGTTGAGCTGACAACCATCGCCCGTCCTGGCGCATCAGGATACATTTCTGTCGCAGGATAGTTTTCAGCCGGGTTTGCGGACATGGACGCGTAGTCGTATTCGAGTGCGATATCCGGTGCGTCGTCTGCCTTAAAGGGCCGTGGCGGCGTATGCCAGACCATTTCCAGCATCATTGGACTGAAGCGAAATCGAACGGAATTGCTGCTATCCTTTTCATAGTCTCCCAGCCACCATGCGCGGAAACCAGACTGCGCCGAAACGACGCCCGGATCCCACGGAAATCCCGGATACAATATCTCTCCGGCGCTGTTGCGCGCTGGCGCATGCAAAGCCTTCAAAACACTAATCTGGCTTAGCAGCAGGCATTCGTCCGTTTTCGTATCGTCACAGGAATGGCGTTCGAGTTCCGCCATCACGCTTTCCGTCGTGCACGCCTTGATGTTGTAGACGAGCCCATCTTCCAGACCATCGAGTCCATCACACGCAGCCCGGATGGCCGATGCGGCAAGATCGAGATCCTTGTCGCTGAAGACCTTGTTGATAGCGGGGCGTCCGTCAGCGTCGATCAGCCCCCGATTGCCAGCCTCTTCAGCCAATACCTGAGTGCCCGCGACCGAAGACAGGGACTGCATGGGCTGCAGGAATTGCGGCGCGCCAGCGATGATGCCATCGAAATAGTCTGGAAAACGCTGGGACATGAGCATCGCTTCCCGACCGCCTTCCGAACATCCTACAAAATAGGAAAAAGTTGGTTCACTGGCATAGAACCACTCGGTCAGAACCTTACCCGCCTGAGCGACTTCATCGTAGGCATTGTAGAAATGGTCCCGTCTGGCTTGTGGATCCATACCAAACGCGGCGGCGCCGCCGGAACCTGCTCGATAGTTGGTTTCGTTGTTGTGACCGGCGTCCGTCGCTATGACAGCAAACCCACGCGCCAGACCATCCGGGGCCTCACCAGGGATGCCTCCCAGGGCCGTAGGGGGTTTGCCATTTGATCCGCCGCCACCCAATTGCAGGAACCGGCCATTCCATTGATCGACAGGCAGCCGCATTCGAAACCGGATGGCATACTCCTGACCATCGACCGGACTCGTCCGGCGATTGATCTCGCCCTCGACATCGCAATGAGCTGGTGCGGTGTCGGCGCCCTCCCCTTCAGGAACAAGAGTTGCTGAAAGTATTAGTGTCGTCGCATTCTGAAAATCCGGAACACCTCTTGCCGTCGCAAGATCCAGGCACTTTGTTTGAGCTGCAGACAATTGAGCATCTACCCGATCGGAAAAGCCATCCTGATCCGAGTTCAATGAAGCCGGCGCCACATTACAACCGGCGACGGAAGCTAACAGCACTGCTGATAGGCAAATATTCCACGGCTTCAATGATACGCTGTTGTTCATGCTCACCTCCCGAGGCTGATCCGTTCGTCTCGCTGGCTAGTTGTCACTGCTCGAAACATAAGTTTGTTGAAGCTTCTTCTTCATGAGCTTTCCGGTTGGCTCTCTCGGCAGCGTTTCTTGAAAATGTATTTCTTTTGGCGCCTTGATTCGGCTCACTTGTGTGCGGATAAATTCCGATAATTCCGCTTCCAGGTCCGGTCCGGCGTCGACCCAGTGACGCGGCTCAATAACCGCAACCACCCTTTCGCCGAATTCATCGTCCGGTACTCCAAATACAGCGGCATCCTGAACTAGAGGATGTGCAAGAAACGCATTCTCGATTTCCTGCGGGTAGATGTTCACCCCACCGGAAATGATCATGAACTTCTTCCGGTCAGTGAGGAAAAGGTACCCTTCCTTGTCAACGTAACCAACATCCCCGAAAGTACGCCAACCATGTTTGTTCCGGCTCTCCGCAGTTTTCTCGGGATCATTGTGATAGGAGAAATCAGGCCCGCCTTCGAAAAAGACATCACCGATCTCCCCGGCCGGTAGCGGATCTCCATCCTCGTCGCAAATTCGCAGGATGCCCTTCGTTGCCTTGCCGACAGAACCTTTCCGCGCAAGCCACTCCTGCGGCGAGATCTGACAGAATCCTGCCCCCTCAGTTCCTCCATAGTATTCGAACAAGATCGGCCCCCACCAGTCGATCATCTGCTCCTTCACAGAAACCGGACAAGGCGCAGCTGCATGCACTGCACAAACATGGGATGAAAGGTCGTGCGCGCTACGCGCTTCTTCGGGGAGTTTCAGCATCCTGACGAAATTTGTGGGCACCCACTGGGAGTGCGTGACGTTGTAGCGATCAATGAGCTCCAACGCCGTTTCCGCGTCAAATTTCTCCATTGCGATTACGGTGCCGCCAATTCGCTGAACCACCATAGTCCAACGGAGCGGCGCAGCATGGTAAAGCGGGGCTGGAGACAAATAGACGGAATCCTCGGTCATTCCGAAATCGCGCTCCGCCATCACACAGAGCGGATCGGGCGCTCCAATTCCGGTGCCAGGCAACGGCCTTCGGATGCCTTTCGGCCGCCCGGTCGTACCCGACGAGTAGAGCATGTCCAGCCCGGCACATTCATCTGCAATCGGCTCAGGAGGAAATTCAGCCATCTCACGATCCAGGTCCCGATAACCCGGCAAAGGTCCACCGAATGAAAACTTGATAAGCGATGTATGCGCCTTGGACAGCGCAGCCGGCGTGTCTCCCACGGTCGAAGAGACAATCAACGCCGTCGCGCCCGAGTCCCTTATGATGTATCCAGCCTCTTCGGCGGTCATCCGGCTAGGCAACATGACGTAGTAGAGCCCGGATCGCTGAGCCGCCCAAGCAATGTCGAAAATGCGTGGATGATTTTCGGACAACACTGCGATGACATCGCCAACTCTCAAACCCACCGACCTCAAGAGATGGGCAATACGGTTGGAATTTGCATCCATTTCGCCATACGTCGATTGCCGTCCGGACTGCGGAAATATGATTGCCGGCTTGTCCGGAGTATTCCGCGCAACGATGCTCGGATGCATCGAATTTTCTTGAACCATATCTTCTACCTACTCGATCTCATTGCGCTTCTGACCGGCTTACTCAACCAACTCGTTTTCGAGGGGTTTGGCGGCTTTCAAGAAACAGAATGCCGACAATGCGCTGACTGCAGACACGACGATCATGGCCCAGCGCAGACCTTCAGCTTCGCCCAGGCGTGCTGACAGAAAATCACTCCCGATCCCGACTGACAGCGGCCCCAATCCCAGGCCGATTGCATTCAGCAAGAACAGAAATATCGCGATGGCTGTGGCGCGCGAACGCGGATGGCAAACGCCCTGAATGCTGGCATAGACCGGGCCATACCAAAGGCTTTTGAGAATGGTCGGCACGATCAGCAAAACCATCGCCATCCCCGCTCCGGGCAGCAGGAATGCGATCACGTAAAATGGAGCAGCTGCAAGGCTCCCGATTGCTGGAACAAGAACGTACGCCCTGGTTGACTTCCAGCGTCTGCCTACCTGACCACCAATCAGTGTACCAATCGCCCCTCCAAGACCGAGGATGATGCCAAGCGCTATCCCCAGCAATGCTGTTGGACCGGGCAAGCCGAGCTGTTCAGCCAGTCCAGCGAGACCATCAGAATGAGTCCGCAGGAAAAATGAGGCCAGGAATGCCTGAAGGCTGTAGCCAACAAATACCGTCAGACACGCACCTGTGGTGATCCACCAGAAAGACTTTTTGGCGGCAAGATCCTTCGCAACCGCACTCATGGATGGGACATCGCCGGTTTCCGCGGGCGCCCCCGTTTCTGCTGCGAACTTCTTTTGTGAACGCGGGTCCTTGACGAAAGCCAGGATAACGATGGCCAAAAATATGCCAGGAGGTCCCACGACGAAAAAGACACTTCTCCATCCCAGAAGGTCCACAAGGTATCCCCCGATGACCATTCCAAGCAGTGCACCGACTGGCACCCCGAGATTGTAGATCGCCAACGCGTTTGGACGTTGCTCCTTGTCGGTGACATCGGCAATGAGCGACATGGCAGGCGGGGTACAACCGGATTCGCCAAGCCCCACGCCAAAACGCGCCAAGGCCAGATGCCAGAAATTCTGCGCGAAGCCCATGACTGCAGTACAGGCACTCCAAACGACCAGGGCGATGCTGATCAGAATGCCCCGGTTCGATCGCTCTGCAATTCGTGCCACCGGAATACCGAGTGTCGCATACAACAGCGCGAAGGAGAGGCCCGAAACAGCCCCGATCTGCCAGTCGGCCAAACCGAGGTCCTGTTTAATGTGCTCGGCAACAATGTTGACGACCTGACGGTCCAGGTAGCTGAGCGTATATACAGCAGCCAGGATGAGAATTACCCAGATCGGGAAACGCGGAATTGTTTTCCCACCGACGTTTTCATGTGCCTGCAAGTCTGATGTCGTCATTGGCGAAACGGGCCTCTTCAGCTGCGTATCTCGACCTTCGAGGCCGAAAAATTACTGCGGGGCCGAGCCCCGCAGTAAAGGGTGAGGGAATATTCAAACCGGCCTGCTTAGTACCGAATGCGCAGACCAATGGTGTAGTACCGGCCAACACCGTCATAGTATCCAACACCCGACCAGCGATTGTAGGAAAGCGCTGCGCTGTTCGAGCCGATGACCTGAGGTTCCTGATTGAACAGATTGCTGATGTTCGCGAAGAACTCTTTCTGCATGCCGGCCTTGGAACCAAGGTCGTAGCGCAGGCTCAGATTCGTGTAGTAGGCAGGACCGGTCTTTGCATCGTCAGCAAGGTTTGGCTGGGCCAGCCTGTAAGACTCACCGAGATAGCGCTCTGACAGGGTTACCGCCATCGGCCCTTTCTCGAATGTTGCAAACAGATTGCCACGCCAGTGCGGACGATAGACATAGCCCGCCTGCTCGAATGCCGGCGCACCTGGCGACTCGAAGACGAACGTATCGAGGTAGGTCGCGATCCCTCGGACAGACAATTCACCGCCGAAGATGGAGGTCGAATAGTTTGCTTCGAAGTCCACGCCGGCAACTTCCGCCGAATCTGCGTTCTGGACGTTCGCACGCAACTCAACGATCTGGTTGCTGCTGTCCCGCGTGATCAGCGAGCAAAGCTCCTGATTGCCAAGAGAGCACTGGTCGACGATCGTCTGTGTGCTCAGAGCTGCGATGGCGCTCTCGATGTCCAGCTTGTAGTAGTCGACAGAAAGCCCCAGCCCAGGAATTTGTGGCGGCTGATAGGAGAACCCTGCCGTGAACGTATCAGAGAGTTCCGGCTCCAGGTCTGAGTTACTTCCAGAGAAGGTGATGATGTTCTGAACCAGCTGTCCGCCATTTTCAGGATCGGTAACAGAGCTGATACCCCGGCTGACGCCGCCGAACAGCTCGCCAATGTGCGGGGCACGGATATCCCTCGAATAGGTCGTCCGCAGAAGCAGGCCGTCGACGACTTCATCCGTCAAACCAACCTTCCAGCTCGTGACACCGCCGCTCGTACTATAGTTTGTGTAACGAACTGCAGCGTTCAGCGACAACTCTTTCGCCAAAGGCTGGTCGACAAGTAGTGGCACCAGAGTTTCAGCGAACCCTTCATAGACATCGTACTCGCCGGAGGACGGGAAGTAGTTGGCGGCACTCCAGCCGACACGCTGTGACGTCTCGTCAGTTCTGATTTCATTGGACAGTTTGCGGTATTCCGCTCCGACTGCAACGGAGACGGGACCGGCCCAGGTGGAGACCGGGTCTCCGCTGATCGTGGCCGCAACCACATCCTGTTTCGCCTTGGAGCGCGCCCAGGACTGGCCGATCAGGTAGTCCTGTTGAGCATCGGAAAGCGGATTGTAGCCAAACACATTGATCGGAACACATCCGTTGGTTGGATCTGTCAGCGTCGAACGACAAACGATCTGGCCATTGTCCGGATTGACCACAGCGTCGGCAGCCAGACGCGATTCCGGGAACCGCAGGTTTTCACTTGCCGCGTACCGGACCAGCGACTCACCATGCTCATAGTAAGCTTCCAGCGAATAGCCTTTCGGCAGCTCAGCGTTCAGGCCGGCAACGAAATTCAGCGTGTTGGCTTTGTTCTCGACCTGTGAACGGCCGATATCACGGTCGATTTTCCACAGCGACACCGTATCGATATCGTTCGCAACCATAACGTCACGGACGGCTTCCGGGAGGAATGCGTTGTCTTGTTGAATTGCGTAAGCCCGGCCGCCAATGTTGAACGGATACAGGAGCGGATAACCGACTTCGGATACGCCGTACGATCCTTCCGCATAAACATCCACGCTATCGGTGAGTTGATACTCAATGTGCGCAAACATGTTCGCAAACTGCGAATCCCCCAGGAGCGATTCCTCATAAATCGCACCGTCACCGCCAACCTGTCCGGCGCCGGAAATTTCCGTTCCCGGTGTGTAGGCGATGGGGTTGCCAGCGTCATCAAAGTTTGTGTTGAAAAGCGGTCCAGGCGTGCGGATCAGGCCGTTGAACGTCGCAAAGGATGAAGTGACATTGTCTCTGACGAAATGCGTGGGTTGGCCGGGTTGGCCGGCCAGAGGGTTTGAAATCGTGTTGGAATGCTTGAGCGAGAAACCACGCTCGGTTCCGTCCAGGCCATCCTGCCCGCGAACGTCCACGCTGAAGATAAAGCTACCACGGTCGTTCGCAAACTTGGTGCCGCCCGCAAGTTCAAGACCGTAGAGGCCGGCGTCGTTCTGATCGGAAACGCCGCCGCGGATTTCTCCGGAGAAGCCCTCGAAATCAGTATCAAGAACGAAGTTCACGACACCAGACACAGCGCCAGAGCCGTAAGCGGCCGAAGCACCGCCCGTCACGACTTCCACCCGTTTCACGAGCGCCATTGGGAAGAAACTCATATCGGACGTGCCCGACACGAGGCTTGGAGGGGCCCGGCGGCCATCAAGCAGAATAAGCGTACGTTCGGGGCCCAGATCCCGCAAATTCGCGGTGCTGTTGGTGCTCGGTCCAGGACCGGTTGTCGGGTTTACGCTGGAAGGAGAGGACGAGCCGCTCAGCTGCGGCAATTGCCGCAGCGCTTCGGTCAAATTCGGTTCTGCGGCCTTCAGATCTTCCGCAGTTGTAATCGTCACCGGCGTCGGGGCCTGATAGCCATTCGTGATGACACGGGAGCCCGAAACCACCACTGTTTCCTGAACTTGTTCAGCGTCTTCGGCGGCGGGGGCTTCTTGAGCGAACGCCGAATGGGCACTCATCATTGCGAGCACGCTGACGGCAGTTATTGGATACTGAACCTTCACTTTGTTTCCTCCATATATTTGTTTTTCCGGAGGTTCGGCTGTGAGGGGGCAATCTCCCCCCCCTAAAAAGAGGGGGGAGAGGAAAATTTGTGAATTGTCCTTTTGAAGAAGGCTGCGACGTTCAGCCAAGCGCGCCGCTTCGCGCAATGGCCACTGCGCCTGAGCGGTTTCTCACGCTCAGCTTGCTGTAAACATTTCTCAGGTGCCACCGCAGAGTGGAAACGCGGAATCCAAGCTTGTCGGCGATCTGGTCCATGGTCAGATTGCTGTCCAGAAGCTGGACGATCTCCTTCTCCCGCGGTGTCAGTTGGGAGACACTGACTTGGCGGCTCGAAAGCTCATCTTCCAGTTCAGTCAGACCCAGCTCTTTTCTCAAGTTACCCATCAAGCTGATAACTTCCTTGTTCGCCGCGTCTTCATGGGTTGCGATCGCGACGAGTTCCTTGATCGCCCAACCTACGCCGCAAACCGTGTGAAAAAGCTGTCCGGATGCAGCGATCGCCAATGCCCGGGCAAAGCGCCTTTTTGCCATGATCTCCTGACCGGCGCGCCATTCGCACGCGGCCCTGAGCAGCAACAATTTGACGACGCGCAGTTTCTGCCCGTGAGAATCCGCATGCTCCAGAAGAGAAATCGCTCGTTCGTCTGCTTCAGACTCATTTCCTTCCGCGAACAGGAGGAAGCACTCAAATATCCTGAACTCTATCCCCAGCGCTCCCTCGTCGGATGCTGCCATACCGTCCGAGAGCAAATCATAGCGCTGCCGTGCCTCTCCGGCGCGGCCGTGCTTCAGGAAGATATCTCCGGCGAGAATGTGCGCAAACTCCGCATACCGGCCGGTCGCCAGATCATGCTCATGAATCGAAGCGATTGCAGCATCGCAGCCAAAACGGGTTTCGATAACATTCGCCATAACAAACTGCGCGATGAGGTTTGTCTCCGGAAGGCTGTAATTCCGGGTAGCCTTGAAACCAGCATTGAACAGGTCTGCCGCCTTGTCCGTATCCCGTATTTCCAGATAGATTCTGGCCGCGATGACATTCAGCAGGGCATAGATCGGCGTTTCCGTACCGCACAGTCGAGCACATGACTCAATAGCCCGGTCGACGATCTCACGCGCCAGGTTCGACCGGCCCGCATTCAATTCGGCCAGTGCCTCAATCCCGAGAATCCATTGGTTCGCGGTATGGTTCCCGCAGCGGACTGCGTATTCCCGGGCTTTCATCAAGAGGCGCCGCTGCGCCATCTCGTCATGAGAATACCCCTTTGAAAGCGCCAACAAGATGCACACCCCAGGCGCACTCTGAGGTTCATAGTCCTGCCAGACCTCGAGCCAACGGCTCCCGAGCTCGCGCACCCCATCAATATCGCCTCGGCGCGCAGCAATCGCCACTTTCAATCTGTCAGCATAGGCCTGGTCCGACGGAGACGGCTGCTCTTCCAGACAGGCGATAGCAACTTTCATCTCGGCTTCGGCTTCCTCCAGCCTGCATGAATGCAGCAACGCCCAAGTGCGCCAAAGCCTGAGAGCGGCCGGCAACTCCAACCCTGCTGATGCAATTGCATCGATCCATTGCAGCATACGGACGATATCGCCTGAGCTGTGAAGTATCTTAGATCCATTGCTCAGCAGCAGGTCTCGTGCACGCGTTTGGTCACCTGCGTTCAGGTAGTATTCGATCGCGTCATGTGTGTAGCCCTGCTCGCAGAACCAGTCAGCTGCGCGCCGCCACCTGTGCTCAAAAGCGGGCCGGTCGGCACCCGCGATGTTCTCGCCCAGACTGCTTCGAATGATTGGCAGGAAGGCATAGAAGCCGGGGCGATCCGGCATCTGCACGAGCAATCCGTACTGATCCACCAGCCGGCGAAACAAGTCATCCTTGTCGGAGTCTAAAATGTGAGCGCATAGGTCCGGATGAAGCGGGTGTATGTCTGCAATGCCGGAAACGAGCTGACGTACCTTTTCCGGCAAGGCCAGGAAAATGTTGTTCTCGACAAATTTCCTGCACGCATCGGCAGGTAACAGAGCGCCGATATCTTTTGGAGCGCCTTCCTTCCTGAGTGCTCTCTGGAGGGCCAACTGTACACCGAACGGCCAGCCGCCCGTGGAGGTATAAATCTCCTTTGCCATCAGCTCACCACCCCACCGGAGGCCAGAGGACGATAGAAGGCTGGAGATCTGCGATGTTGTCAGGAGCAGGTCTTCGGCCGCAATGATGTTCGCGACTCCGGAAAGTTCCAGTGAAACCCAGTCGATGTCGGGGATGTTTCTTGTCGAGATAACCAGGTTCGCGGCTGGGGAAGAACTTGCATACTCAATGTATCGATGAAGGTAGGCCTCTGGATCGACGTCGCCGAAGTCGACGAGCACAAGCGCGCCGGGCTCGCTTTCGGCGAGAGACAAACATTCCTCCGGCGAACTGAAGAGGCACTTCCGACCGGCCTGCCGCAACTTGTCCGCCAACATTTCCAGACATGCTGTCTTTCCGTATCCCGCGGGGGCTCGGACAATCTGGAGAGGCGCACGGCAGAGCTTCAGTTCGCGAAACGCTTCGGTTTCAACGGCCAACCTCCGCTTTTCGCGCTCGGTCGACGCGTCCTCAGCATCCCTGACGGGTTCGGGGATGGCCCACGAAACCAACGACTTTCCTCCCTGTCCGCTTCGTTTTCGAAGTCGAATTAATAGAGAGGTTTTATCTTTCGCTGCTTTTGGCGGTCAAGCGGAGCTCTCAGGCAGACAGCTGCCTGAACGATGCTGAAAGCCAAATTCAATCGCTGGCCCCGTTGAGCAAGTCGAGAATTTCCCGGGAATGTTCGCCAAGTCGAGGCGCAGGCGCGATTGAACGCTCCGGCTCACCCACAAAACGCACCGGCGGCTGAACTTCCCAATAACCGCCCTCGCTTGGATGTTCCCGGCGCTGGAAGAAATTGACCGCTTTCATGTGCGGATCATTTGGTACATCACTGATATCATTGGCGCTGGAGGCTGGAATGTCAGCTTCGCCGAGCAGCTCCAACAACGCCTCGGTCGTGAAATTCACGAAGTGGGCCTGCACCCGTGACATCATGAAGGCCTGATTAAAGTATCGTCCTCGACGGTCCGATATTCGTTCATCGCGCAATTCGTCGGGCGCGCCGATGACATCGAAAAGGCGAACCCACCGCTCATCGACATAAGGCGCGATAACGATCCAGCCATCCTGTGTCCGCAATGGCTGCCGGGACGGGTCCACCTGACGCTGATAGCAGAACGGACCAACCGGCGGATCAAATGCCGCTTCGTAGAAATGCTCTTCAAAAAGGAAGCTCGTAATGCATTCGAACATCGGCACTTCGACATGCACCGCTTTGCCTGTCTGGTCCCGGTGCCGGAGCGCGGCGAGCGTGGCATACATCGCGTGCAGCCCCGATACCTTGTCGGCAAAAGCTGTCGGGATAAACCGCGGCGCCTCATTGCCGTCGACCCTCGGCAAAAGGCTGGTGGCACCAGACAGTCCCTGAATCAGGTCGTCATAGGCTGGTCGGCCAGCATAGGGGCCTTCGGTACCGAAACCGAGGCAATGGACGTAAACAATATCCGGTTTGATCTGGCGGACTTCATCGAAAGTCAGCCCCAGCCGCTCGACGGCATCAGGCCGGATATTGTGAATGAATACATCGCTTTTTTGAATGAGCTGGCGGACGGCCGAGCGCCCTTCATCCGACTTCATGTCCCAGACAACTGACCGCTTCCCGCGGTTAATCGTCAAATGGCAGGGGCCCATACCGCGATTGTTGGCAGGCTTTCCGACATTGCGAAAATCGTCCCCCTTCTCCGGCTCCAGCTTGATCACATCGGCGCCGAGGTCTGCGAGTGTTTGCGTGCAGTATGGGCCGAAAATCACCGTCGTCATGTCGGCGATCCGGATACCGTCCAGAATTGACACTCCAGGCACTCGATGTCTCCCTTTGTCTAATCAAGCGGAAAAGCATCAAATCCGCCAATCGCTTGAG
Organism: uncultured Hyphomonas sp.; assembly: GCF_963678875.1. Lineage (NCBI taxonomy): Bacteria > Pseudomonadati > Pseudomonadota > Alphaproteobacteria > Hyphomonadales > Hyphomonadaceae > Hyphomonas > uncultured Hyphomonas sp. Next base: position 2,578,581 of record NZ_OY787456.1, read on the forward strand.
CCATTGGCGAAACGGTAACCTGCCCTCCGTTCTTGGCCCCCCATATTTGGAGGGGGTAAAGGCGACCGATCCCCATAGGGTGACCAGAAACAAGACAAAACCGGGAGGATCAGATGAATTCAATTACCGCAAACCTGTTGCTGATGGGCGCCGCGTTCGGCCTGGCGGCTTGCGGCACTCCGGCACAACAAACAGGCACGGAAGACTTCACCACCCCTGCCCCAGCCATCGTCGCTTCATCTCCTCAGGCAGCGGAATGGCGGAAAGTCTTCCCGGGCGGAGACACACGCTGCACAGACGGAACCGAATTCCACTTTATGGTCCATGAGGCCGATCCCAAGGAATTGTTGTTCTATCTGGAAGGCGGTGGCGGGTGCTGGAACAAAGCCAGTTGCGATCCCAACGGCTCCCCAACCGCAAAACTGAATGTCGCTGACCAGAAGGATCCAACGGAAGGCATCTTCGATTTCTCAAACCCGAAAAATCCGTTTGCGAACTATACAGTCGTCTATGTTCCATATTGCTCGGGTGATGTTCATATCGGCGATAACTACATTGTTTACCCCGGCAGGGATGAAACTGACCCGCCGCTCCCGGTCTACCATCGCGGCCGCGCCAATGTGCAATCTGCGATCGACTGGGTATCTGCCCATCATGATGAGCTGGACGATATCTTCGTAACCGGCGTGTCGGCTGGCGCTGTTCCAACACCTCTCTACGCATCCATCCTGTCAGACCGGTACAGCGATGCAAAAATCTCCTCTCTCGGAGATGGTGCAGGCGGATATCGTCGCGCCAGCCCCATGAACGACCGGCTGGGGGATTGGGGTGTCTTCAACCAGATCAACACTGTGCCTGGTTTTGAGAACCTGACACCATCGACCTGGAGTTATGAGCAGATCTATGTCGCCGCGGCAAAGCAACATCCCGATATCAATATGGCCCGCTTTGATTTCGCTGCCGACCCCGCGCAGTGGCGCTTCCTGAGCGGCAACAGCGAATTCGACACCCTGTTGGAGAACCTTGTTGCAAACAACAACGACATTCGCATTGGCGCTCCGGACTTCCGCGCCTATATCGCGCCCGGCGCCGTGCACACCATTCTGCAGAAAAATGCCCTCTACGAAACGACGGTAAATGGCGTGGTCTTGGTGGACTGGATCGCCGCGCTGGCCCAACACGCCCCTGAGGAAGACGTAAAATGCAATGAATGCGACTGACCCTTCTTTACGACAGTCCGTGATTTTCGTGGTTGAAAATGCCCCTTGCAAACTGAATATCAGTAAGGGGTAGGCCACCACCATCGACCACATTGGCAATCCATCAAACGCAAACGCGGTGCAATCTATGTGGGCCGTCAGCCCACAAGATGCTCTTTCGCATCAGCTGACAGCCCAAAATCGAGCTTGGCCACCCATCCCCACAATACATCGATCTTACTACCCGCCCCATAATTGTGAGCGGCCTGGCTATCACTGTGCCCCATAATAAATTTCTGCTCGCCCTCTGGCACGGCGGCGTTCCGTAGAGCATCCTTGAAAGTATGTCGAAGGCTGTGAGCTACAATCCGCTTATCCGTCAGGCCGACACGATTGAAATAGCGACCAATCACCTTGGAATAGTAGTTGCTGACCTGCGCTTTCGAATAAATCCCGCGAAACAACCGCTTTTTCGGGGCCTGCTTTTGCCTTTGCCGCACAAAATCCGCGAAGCCAAAACTAATGAGATCGGGGTGGATTGGCACATACCGATCTGACACATCCTGCTTCAAATCGATTTTGGCCAAGTCAACGTCAAAATAGGGATATTCCGTGTCTACGATGACATCCTCGGCCGCTATCTGCAAAGGCTCAGCCAATCGCATGCCTGTGTATAGAAGAACCAACGGCATCCAATATAGGTCGTCTTTCAACACGTACTTGCCGGGTTCATATCGTTTCGCCGCGCTTTTGCAGCCAGTGTATAGCGGCGAAGAAAATAGCTGATCGAGTTCCGCTGTCGTGAACGGCCTTCTCTTCTGACTCTTTGGCGTCTTAGGCACTTTGATCTGAAGATGTATGCCAGGAACGGTTTGTATCGCTCCCACCGAAAGCAACCACCGAAGAAATGTCTTCACGGTATCGAACTTTTTCTTGGCCGTGGTGGGATGCACCTGTTCAGTCTCCACTGACGCTTTCGCCAGCTTTAGGGGCGTATCTGTGGCGATATTCTTTTTGAGCTGAGAGACGACCTTCTTGAACTCAATCATTTGGTCTGGGGTGATGTCCCGTACATCCGCATCATTTCCAACGAATTCAGCGAACCAATTCAGAACCCCGCGCTTTTCAGCGATCGTATTGGGCTTGGCATCTGCGCTATCTAGATACTGCTCAATTCTCTCACGAACCGACCCGCCGGCTCCTGGCCTGGCCGAATGTGTTACAGCTGAATACGTGATGGGTGCATTTGGGTGTGAACCCGGGGTCACATTCAACTGAGCAAATAACGGGTCCTCGGGCGAATATGGATCCAGCAGCGATCGCTGACGGAACAGTATGTAGTTGAGATGTTCCCGCCGCGCACGAGCAACACCTTCCAGCAACTGGCCCCACTGCAACTTAGTTAAATCCGCCGGCGTCGTGCCTATAGCATCAAGCAGATTGGAGGCTTCTTGTTTAATGTCGCTGGAATAGTCCCGATGAGCGGCCATAGCGGCTAGCTCAGCTTGCATTTCTTCTGCGGCGGCTGACTGCCGGTTCATATCCCAATCGTAAGCACCGGGCTCAACTGGGTCTGGAACCGAATGGTTTGCCACCAGAGTTCTGAAGAATCCATCGATCAGCTTGTTGATGTCGTTTTCACTCACTTCACCCATGGCCACGATGCTATCACACAGATCTACGAACCGGGAGCCGGCTTGAAGAGCCAGGTATCGCGCGAGTGAAGGGTCGCGGGTATGCAAAGAGCGCTGAACTTCCTTGCGCCCGAACAGATCGTGCATGCGCTTAGGAATGGGCAGCCGGACCTGATACGTCGATCCACGCAGCATCAAATAAGGGACACGACGGCGGGTCACTGACTAGCGTCCTGAACGGCTAATTGTGACAGTGTATTGTGACAGTCGCGGATACACGACGGTGTCCACAACAGCAGGCTTCTGTATTTATTGAAGTAATTACAAAACTGGCGGAGAGAGAGGGATTCGAACCCTCGGAACCCTTGCGAGTTCACTAGTTTTCGAGACTAGCCTATTCAACCACTCTAGCACCTCTCCGCGCCGGTGTTGAAGCGCCGTCACCTATAATGACTGCGCGTGGATTTCAACCACCTGAAAACGCCTGAAGATGATATTTGACAGCGCTGCCGCTTTAGTGTTTACCCCCCGCTTCAGGCGCGGGGCCGGTGACGGCTCCCGTGCGTATCCCGTTTATTTCCATGCCGGAAGGATGAGACCACATGTTCGCGGTCATCAAGACAGGTGGCAAACAATACAAGGTCGCTGAAGGCGATACGATTGTTGTCGAAAAGCTTAATGCCGAAGCTGGCAAGGATGTGGTCTTCGATACCGTCCTGATGCTGGGCGAAGGCGCAAATGTTACGGTTGGCGCGCCCCTCGTGGCCGGCGCAGCTGTGACCGGTGAAGTCGCTGAGCAGACCCGCGGTGATAAAGTCATCACCCGCAAGAAGCGCCAGCGCCAGACCTACCGCCGCACGATCGGCCACAAACAGCACCTGACCGTGGTGAAAATCACCGGTATCAGCGCTGATGGTGCCAAGAAGCCGGCGAAAAAAGCCTCTGCCAAGACGGAAGAGGCCCCGAAGGCTGAAGCCGCTGCTCCGGCAGCAGCTGCCCCGGCCGCTGACGCAGGCGCAGCCGACAACCTCAAGAAGCTGACCGGCATCGGCCCGGCCCTTGAGAAAAAGCTGAACGGCGCAGGCATCACCACCTTCGCCCAGATCGCTGCCCTCACCGACGCCCAGATCGCCGAGCTGGAAGAACAGCTCAGCCTCGCTGGCCGCTTCGCCAAGGACGGCTGGGTCGAGCAGGCAAAAGAACTCGCAAAAGACGCATAAGGCCTGTATAAGGCCCTCCGCTAAAGGATCAGGAGCAACTCATGGCTCATAAGAAATCAGGTGGTTCGTCCCGCAACGGCCGCGATTCGAATCCGAAGTACCTCGGCGTGAAGAAGTTCGGTGGCGAGCACGTCATCCCGGGCAACATTCTCGTTCGTCAGCGCGGCACTCAGAAGTGGCCGGGCAAAGGCGTCGGCATGGGCCGCGATCACACCCTGTTTGCGCTCACCGAGGGCAAGGTCGAGTTTGCGAAGAAGGCCAAGGGCCGCGTCTACGTAAACATTGTACCGGTGGCGGAAGCAGCAGAATAGCGGCTGACAGCGCGGCCGCGGGAACGTGGCCGGATCGCACCAGACGATCAGTTTCCGGGGGGAGGCAGGCCACTGTCTCCCCCTTTTTCAATGCCTCCCCTGCCCGCTTACGACTCAGGAAGGAGTCACAGCATGAGTGCAGTCATAACGACGGACAGGCTCACCTTGCGCCGCATCTGGCCGGAGGACGCCCCGACCATCACCGACCTGGTGAACCAGCCGCAGATCTACCGGATGGTTGTCAGCATTCCGGCCCACCAAACCGTAGCACAGACGGAGGACTGGATCGCCAAGCATCCATCCGGGCGGGAAACCAACACCAGGCATGTGCTGGGAATCGAGCAGGACAAGCGCCTGATCGGTATCGTCAGCGGTGAGCGCAAAGACCCGCACCTGCCCTTCAATGTCGGATACTGGCTGGCCCCATCGGCCTGGGGCAATGGCTTCATGACGGAAGCGGCCGGCGCCCTGATCCAATGGCTGCGCGACCGGGGCGAGCGTGCGTTCGTCTCCGGCTACCTGATAGACAATCCGGCCTCGGGGCGCGTGCTGGAAAAGCTGCAATTCATGAAGGCCGACCGGCGCCCTGTGTTCTGCATGGGCCGCGGCGAGCGCGTCGACCATTTCAACATGGCGCGTGTCGGCTGAAACACGTAGTAAGAGAGCACCATGAAGTTCCTCGATCAGGCCAAGGTCTACATCCAGTCCGGAACGGGCGGCTCCGGCTGCGTGTCCTTCCGGCGTGAGAAGTATATCGAATATGGTGGCCCGGATGGCGGCGATGGCGGCCGGGGCGGTGATGTCTGGGCCGAAGCGGTCGAGGGGCTGAACACGCTGATCGACTACCGCTACCAGCAGCACTTCAAGGCGAAGCGCGGCGGCCATGGCATGGGCAAGCAGCGCACCGGCGCGAAGGGGGACGATGTCGTCCTGAAACTGCCCGTGGGCACACAGATCTTCGAGGAAGACCAGGAAACCCTCATCGCGGACCTGACTGAAGTCGGCCAGCGCGTCCTGCTGGCGCAGGGCGGCAATGGCGGCTGGGGCAATATGCGCTTCAAGTCATCGACCAACCAGGCCCCGCGCCGCGCCAATCCGGGCGAAGAAGGCGAAGAGGCCTGGATCTGGCTGCGCCTGAAGCTCATCGCCGATGCCGGCCTGATCGGCCTGCCGAATGCCGGCAAGTCGACCTTCCTGTCAGCTGTGACAGCGGCCCACCCCAAGATCGCGGATTATCCGTTCACGACGCTTCACCCCGGCCTCGGCGTGGTCGACCTCGGCCCCGGCACACGTTTCGTGCTGGCCGACATTCCGGGCCTGATCGAAGGCGCTGCGGAAGGTGCAGGCCTCGGGCACCGCTTTCTCGGTCATGTGGAGCGCTGCAAGGTGCTGCTGCACCTGATCGACTGCACGCAGGACGATGTCGCCGGTGCCTACCGCACCATTCGCGGTGAACTCGAAGCCTATGACGAGGAACTGGCCCAGCGGCCGGAGATCGTCTGCCTCAACAAGATCGATGCACTGACGCCCGAACTCGTCGAGGAGCAGGCAAAGCAGCTGGCGACCGAATACAAGGGCAAGCCGCTGCTCATCTCGGGCGTGACTGGCCAGGGCGTGAAACAGGCGCTCTACGAGGTCGCCCGGTATCTCGGCATCCAGGCAGAACTGGAAGCCGAAGAAAATCCGGATGCGGACGACAGCTGGACGCCGCTTTAGAGTATGGCGGCACCTAGTGGTGGTGCGGTTCGGTATTGATCGCGCCGCACTTGCCGCACTTCACGATCACACCATGCGCATCATGATGAGCCACATCCACCAGCAGCGTCGTTTTGCACCGTCCGCAGCGATAGGTTTCGTCCCCGCCGCCTTCGCGCAGCGGCGTGCCCGCCGTGTGCTCCAGCACTTCGTGGCCGGCGGCCTGTTCGGGCGTGATCAGGATCATGTTGAACTGCGGCATGGATACCTCTCTTTTCGTCCCACTGAGGCGCAACGGCCTACCTTGTCAACGCTCGACTTTTTTCTTCCGGCAAGGCCCGCACTCATGTATCGCTGCGCGCCATGATCGCTGAAGCCCTCGCCCAAGCCAAACGCATCGTCGTAAAGACCGGATCGGCCCTGATCGCCGAGAACGGACACCCCCGGCATGCCTGGCTGGAGAAGCTGGCCGCTGACATTGCCGCCTGCCGGGCGCGCGATCAGGAGGTCATTCTCGTCTCTTCCGGCGCCGTGGCGCTTGGCCGGGCGGAACTCGGCTCAGCGGGCACCGCCCGGCTGGACCAGAAGCAGGCCGCCGCCGCGATCGGCCAGCCGCGCCTGATGGCCGCCCTCGCCACCGCCTTCGCCCCGCATGGGCTGACCGTTGGCCAGGCGCTGCTGACGCCGACCGATACCGAAATCCGCCGCCGCTGGCTGAACGCCCGCGCAACGCTGGAAACCCTGCTGGAAGCAGGTGTCTTGGCCGTGATCAACGAGAACGATACGGTCGCCACCGAAGAGATCCGCTATGGTGACAATGACCGGCTCGCCGCTCGCGTTGCCCAGATGATGGGCGCAGACCTGCTGGTCCTCCTGTCGGACATTGACGGCCTCTACACCGCCGATCCACGCAGCAACCCGGACGCCGCCCATATCGGCGTACTGGACGCGCTGACGCCTGAGCATGACGCCATGGCGACCGGGGCGAATGCCTCGGCAGGTGTCGGCTCCGGCGGCATGGTCACCAAGCTCGCCGCGGCGCGCATCGCACACGCCGCCGGCTGTTCCACCGTCATCACCATCGGCAACCGCGAGCATCCGCTGCTGGCCCTCTCCGAAGGGGCCCGCGCGACGCTGATCCGCGCCAACACGACGCCTGCACGCGCCCGCGAAGCCTGGCTCGCCGGACACCTGCAGCCGGAAGGCTTCATCACGGTGGACAAGGGCGCCGCCCGCGCGCTGAAAGATGGTGCCAGCCTGCTGGCCGTCGGCGTCACCGGCGTGGACGGCAATTTCGACAAGGGCGCCGCTGTCGCCATCAAGGGGCCGGACGGCAAGATCATCGCCCGGGGCGTCACCGCCTACGCCGCCGCCGACATCCAGCGCATCGCCGGGCGCCAGAGCGAGGAGACCGAGACGATTCTCGGCTATCGCGGCCGCCCCGCCATCGTCCACCGTGACGACATGGTTCGCACGTGACCGCCGCCCGGATACGGCCCGCGACCGAAACCGACATCCCCGCCCTTGTGGCGCTGGAACAGAGCTTTCCCGAGGCAGACCGCTTCCCCGTCCGAACCTGGCGGCGCCTCCTGCGCGGCCAGACCATGGCCTATGCCGCTGTTTCCGATGGCGAAATCTGCGGCGCGGCGGTCTACCTTTACCGCTCTGGAGCGAAAGTGGCCCGGCTCTACTCGCTCACCGTGGCGCCCACCCATCGCGGACAGGGCATCGCCTCGGCCCTTATGGCCGCCGGGGAGGCCGACGCACAAGCGCGCGGCTGTGATCGGGCGCGCCTCGAAGTACGCTTGTCCAACGCCACTGCAATCCGGCTTTACGAACGCCACGGATTCCGCGTAATGGCGCAAATACCGTCTTATTATCCGGACGGGGAAACAGCAGCCCGGATGGAAAAGCCCATCCAACCCTGAGGCAAAGCAGATTCATGACCGACTGGGTCATTCTCGTTGAAAACGCGAACGATATTTCCCAAGCCGAGACGCCGCACAAAGTGCTCCGTGTCGCCGACTATATCACCCGGCCCGCCCTGTTCGCCGGACGGCGCCCCTATATCCTAAACCTCTGCCGGTCGTATGGCTACCAGTCGGAAGGCTATTACGCCTCCCTTCTGGCCGAGGCGCGCGGCCACCGGGTCAGCCCCAGCGTGCAGACCATGGTCGAGTTGTCGGCCAAGGGTCTCTACAATCACGCCCTGCCCGATCTTGGCGAGCGCCTGCGCGAGGCCCGCGCCAAAGGCGCGCCGGAGATAGAAAGTCTGTTCGTCGCCTTCTCGAGACCGGAAACGGCGGGCTATGAACGCCTCGCCCGCGAAGTCTCCGACTGGTTCCGTGTTCCGGCTCTGGAGGTCGAATTCGACGCCGACGCCCCGCACGGCATAGGCCGGGTGCGGATGGTCCCGCCGCAGAAGCTGAAAGGCGAGCGGCGCGATTTCTTCCTGCGCGCCATGGAGACCTATACCAGCGGCCGCATCAGCGAACCGAAGACCAAGGCGCCTGCCAAATGGGCCCTCGCCGTGCTGGTGGACCCGAACGAAAAGCACACTGCCCCGTCCAAACCGGCCTCGATCAAGCGCCTCGCCGACGTCGCCGCCAAGATGGGCGTCGAGGTCGAGATCATCGAGCCGTCGGACCTGACCAGCCTCGCCGAGTTCGACGCCCTGTTCATCCGCGCGACGACGCAGATCAACAACTACACCTACAAATTCGCCCGCCGGGCGGAGCAGGAAGGCATGCCCGTCATCGACGACACGCATTCCATGATCCGCTGCACGAACAAGGTGTATCTCAAGGAAATTCTGGAGAAAGCCGGCCTGCCCATTCCGCAGACGGAGATCCTTGATGAGAAGTCAGACCTCGAAGCTGTGTTCAACAAGCTCGGCTCGCCCGTCGTCCTGAAGACGCCCGATGGCTCCTTCGGCTCGAACATGGTGAAGGCGAAGACGCTGGAAGAGCTGAAGGACGGCGTGAAGGCGATGTTCGAGACGACCGCACTTGTCATCGCGCAGGAATTCGTGCCAACCAAGTTCGACTGGCGCATCGGCGTCCTGAATGGTGAGCCGCTCTATGCCTGCCAGTACAAGATGGCGCGCGGCCACTGGCAGATCGTGAAACACGGGCCCGACGGCAAGACGACCGAAGGCGGCTTCAAGACCGTCGCGGTCGAGGATGCCCCGCCAGATATCGTGGATGCGGCCGTGCGGTCCGCCCGCCTCATCGGCGACGGCCTCTATGGCGTGGACCTGAAAGAGACCGACCGGGGCGTCATGATCATCGAGATCAATGATAACCCGTCGATCGACCATGATGTCGAAGGCGCCGTCCTGAAGGACGAGCTGTGGCGCCGCCTGATTTCCTGGTTCTCCACGCGCCTGGAGCAGCGCATGGGCCGTATCGCCTAGAAGCGGCGGCCGCCGTTCACGACCTTCCGGTAAACCTCTTCGGTCATCGGCTCGTAACGATCTTCCTCGGCATTGTAGACGTAGAGCGGATCGCGCACCTGCGCCGGGTCGAACCCGTCCTTGACCAGATCGATCTTGCGGTACTTGAACGTGCCGGTGGTTTCCGGCTCCTTCTGCACGCGCAGGAAGACGGGAATGGCATATCCCGGCAGGCGTTCTGCCAACAGCCGGTGGAGGCCAGCTATGTCGAGTTCATCCGACGCCGTGATTGCCGCCATGCCCGCTTTGCCATCGGCGCCGGGCACGGCAATTCCATAAACATTGGCCGTCTCCACACCGCGGATGTGTGAGAAAGCTTCGCCGACTTCGTTCGTGGCGACGTTCTCGCCCTTCCAGCGAAACGTGTCGCCCAGCCGGTCGACGAAATAGACGTATCCGTCCTTGTCCTTCCGCATCAGGTCGCCCGTGCGGAACCACATGTCGCCTTTTTCGAAGACATCGTGCAGGACTTTGCCTTCGGTTTCGCGCTTGTCGGTGTAGCCTTCGAAACGGGTCCGGTTGTCGTCACCGATCCGGCCCAGCACTTCACCGGTCTCATCCACGCCAGCGCGCACGCAGAACCCATCTTCGCCGCGCAGCGGTTGTTCGGTTTCCATGTCCGGCTTCACGAAAGCGACATGGGCAAACGGCTTTTTCATCCATGGCGGGATGCGCCCACAGGCCCCGATCTTTCCATCGATGTTCAGAAGACTGACATTGCCCTCGGTCGAGCCGTAGAATTCCTTGAAGTCCGACACGCCGAAGCGGTCCGCAAAACGCGCCCAGACATCTTCGCGCAGGCCATTGCCGAACCCGCCGCGGATCTGGTGCGCCTTGTCGGACGGCCGCACGGGCTGGTTCAGCAGGTAGCGGCAGATTTCGCCGATATAGACGAACAGGGTTGCACCATTCAGCGCCGCCTCGTCCCAGAACCGGCTGGCGGAGAATTTGCGCTCCAGGATCAGGCTCGCGCCGCTCATCAGCGCAGCGCCGACGGCGCAGACGCCGCCGGTCGCGTGATAAAGCGGCAGCGCTTCCAGAATGCGGTCCTTCGGGGTGATCTCGCATGGGCCGATAAAGTTCCGCATCAGCGTGCGCACCCGCGCATGGGTCAGCTTCGCCGCCTTCGGCATGCCGGTTGTGCCGGACGTGTAGACGAAGAGGCAGGTATCCTTGCCCTTCAGGCCCGCCCGGCGCAGGCGCGTCGGCCGGTAAGTCGGCATGTCTTTCAGGTCGGCCCGGATATCGCGGAAGACAGGGCTGTTGAACGACCAGATGTCCAACGGCTGCTGCAGGAATGGCTGGGCGCTTTGGACGGCGTCTTCAAACCCGGTTCCGGTGATCAGCTTCTGCGCCCCGACAATGTTCAGGCTGTAGGCCAGCGCTTCGCCATCCAGGTTCGTGTTGATCAGCGCGGTGACAACGCCAACCTTCGACAGCCCGACCCAGGCGGCAATATAGTCCGGCCGGTTCTCCATCAGCAGCGCGACCACGTCGCCTTTCGTCAGGCCGCGCTGCAGCGCCCAGTGGGCGTAGCGGTTCGCGCGGGCATCGAACTCGGCATAGGTCGTCAGGCGGCCTTCAAAGCGGAAGGCAATGCGGATCTCGTGCTCATCCACGGCGCGCTCGAAATCATCCGGCGCGAGGAAATCGCTGTCGGGCGAAATGCCCTTCGTCCATTTCAGGAGGCTCACCGCCCCCGTCAGGAACTTCGCATCGCGCTGCAGATTTGACAGGGCCTTCATCGACAACCGCCTTGTACACCATCAGAATGTCGTTAGCGGGCACCATACCGAAACAGGGTGAACGGGCCGGTTCGGGAATCGTTGAAATTTCATCGATTACCCCGCACACAGGCCAATAGACCGGCAGGGATTGCATCTGCGGCAGGGTCCTGTATTTGCTGCAGTGCACAATGGGAGGCAAACAAGAATGACTGATCCGGTAAGCGATCTGCTGGCCCTGCTCGATATCGAGCGGCTCGAAACTGACCTTTTCCGCGGCCAGAGCCCGGATGAAGAGGAAAGTCAGCGCGTTTTCGGCGGTCAGGTCATCGCGCAGAGCCTCGTCGCGGCCTACCGCACGGTACCGGAAGACCGTCCGTGCCACTCGCTGCACTGCTATTTCATCCGCCCCGGCGATCCGAATGTGCCGATCATCTACCAGGTCGACCATTCCCGCGACGGCGGCAGCTTCACCACCCGCCGCGTCGTGGCGATCCAGCACGGCAAGCAGATCTTCAATTTCGCTGCCAGCTTCCAGGCGGTCGAGGAAGGCTGGCACCACCAGCACGACATGCCGGACGTGGAAGGCCCGGAAACGCTGGGCGACCGCGTCGAATGGCGCCGCAAGTTTGCCGAGCAAGTGCCGGAGCGCCATCGCGGCCATTTCCTTCGCCCCCGTCCGATCGAGATGCGCGAAATCGATCCGCTGGACCCGCTGAAACCTGAAAAGGCCTCCGACCAGCAGAATCTCTGGTTCCGCGTCGCCCGTGAGATCGACGAGGCACCGTGGCTGCACCACTGCCTGATGGCCTATGCCAGCGACATGGCGCTGCTCGGCACCGGGAATCGCCCCCACGGCATCTCCTGGATGACGGGCGAGCTGATGTCCGCCAGCCTCGACCATGCGATGTGGTTCCATGCGCCAATCAAGTTCGACGACTGGCACCTTTATTCCATGGACAGCCCCTATGCCGGCGGTGCGCGCAGCTTCAACCGGGGCTCGATCTACTCCCAGGATGGCCGCCTTGTGGCCAGTGTCGCACAGGAAGGTCTGATGCGTCCGGTCCGGAAAAAGCGCTGATCACTGTTCGCAACCGCGAAAAGAGCTTGCACCAGCGAGCGCGATCATTACACCGGGAGTCCGGAGCGTAGCGCAGTCTGGTAGCGCATCTGGTTTGGGACCAGAGGGTCGTAGGTTCGAATCCTATCGCTCCGACCATTTTTTCAGGCGGCCTACAGGGACAGGCAGATGCAGGCGAGAATTTACAAGCCCTCCAAAAGCGCGATGACCTCGGGCCGCGGCAAGACGAAGGCTTGGGTGCTTGAATTCGTTAAGGAAAACGTCCACCGCACCGCCGACCCCCTGATGGGCTGGACCAGCATCGACGATACGTCCGGCCAGGTCCGCATGGAATTCGACACGCAAGAGCAGGCCGTCGAATTCGCCAAGCGCGAGGGCATCGCCTTCCGCGTCGAGCCGACCCACGAGCGCAAACGCCTTGTAAAGTCGTATAGTGCTAATTTCGACGCCAACCGGAAACAGCCCTGGACGCACTAGTCGCGCATCCGGGTCCGCAATCGGCCCCGTAGCTCAGCTGGATAGAGCATCCGCCTTCTAAGCGGACGGTCGCAGGTTCGAATCCTGCCGGGGTCGCCAGTTTTCAATAAATACAAGGCACTGGCTGTCCCACGTAGGGGGAATGTTCCCCGTATGGCCCCGTGAACGTTCGGGAAAACCGTCCCACTTTTTCGGGCTTTTTATCCTAGTCCCCCAGACTAGTAGAACCCCAATAAAAACAGACACCGTCCCGTTTTTTGCGTTCCCCGGCGTCTCCATGGTTGTTGAGTTCGCGAAACGCGCGACGGGATTTGGGAGGACAGTCTGATGCCGAAACATCTCCCGATCGCCGTCACCCGCGAGGTCGCCAGCCGCCCGACTTTCGCCCGGTCCAGCCAGCGTCCCCCGCAGGTATTCCCTTATTCCGCCGGAGACGCCGCCGCTTCGTCGGCTTGCTGCTCTTCCGCTTCGAGGCGCCGGGCGACATCGCTGGGCGAGCCGGACCCGCGCGCGATCAGCGCATAGGCCGTTGGCACGATCAGCACCGTCACCAGCATGCCCGCCAGAACACCGGACAGAATCACCACGCCGATGGCCTGGCGCGTCTCGGCACCTGCCCCGCTGGTCAGGATCAGCGGAACCGCGCCCGCTGCCGTGGTCAGGCTGGTCATCACGATGGGCCTGAGGCGCGTCAGCGACGCTTCCTTCAGCGCATCGAGGAACTCCATGCCCTCATCCCGCAGCTGGTTGGCAAACTCCACGATCAGGATGCCGTTCTTCGCCGACAAGCCGATCAGCATGATCAAGCCGATCTGCGTGTAGATGTTCAGCGAATTGCCCGTCAGGTAGATGCCGAGCAGGCCGCCCGCCAGCGTCGCCGGAACGGTCAGCATGATGATGATCGGGTGGCGATAGCTTTCGAACTGCGCTGCCAGCACCAGGAACACGATGATCATGCCGATGGCGAAGACGAACAGGATCGAGCTGCCAGAGCTCTTGAAGTCCAGCGACTGGCCCTTGAAGTCGATCTGCGCTTCGGCCGGCAGCACGTCGCGGGCGATCTGTTCCATCCTGATCAGCACATCCCCCAGGGATGCGCCGTCCTCGAGACCGGCTTCGATCGTGATCGAGCGGACGCGGTTGTAACGGTTCAGCTGCGGGCTGTCGGCGATGCCGACAATCTGCACGAGGCTGGACAGCGGGATCAGGTTCGCGGACGTCGCCGAGCGTACATAGATGTTCTGCACATCGTTCGGCGAGTTCTGTTCGGACCGCAGCCCTTCCAGGATGACGTCGTATTCCTCACCATTGTCGACATAGGTCGTCACGCGGCGCGAGCCGAGCATGGTCTGCAGCGTGTTGCCGATATCGGCCACCGTCACGCCGAGGTCGGCAGCACGGTTGTAATCGATCTGCACACGGTATTGCGGCTGGGTTTCCTTATAATTCCAGTCGATGTCGATGATGCCGGGATTGTTCTCCCTCAGCGCCTCGATGAATGTGTCACGCCATTCGGTCAGCTGCCCATAGTCAGGCCCGCCCAGCACGAACTGGACCGGCTTGCCGTTCCCGCCGCCAAGTCCCTGCCGCATGATGGCAAAGGCCCGGATCCCCGGCAGGTCGCTCAGCTCCCTGTTGATCTCGCCGATGATCTCATTGCCGGGGCGGCGTTCGCCCCAGTCGGAAAGCGACACAACGACAAAGGCCTGATTGAACGCGTTGCTGCCGAAGCCCGGCGCCCGCACCAGCACGCGCCGCAACTCGGGAGTCTCACCCTCCGTATAAGGCAGGAGCCGCCGTTCGATCTCATCCACATATTGCTTCATATAGTCGAACGAGGCGCCTTCCGGCCCGCGCACCATAACGAAGAAGCTGCCACGGTCTTCCTGCGGCACATATTCCTGCGGCACTGTCCGCAACAGGCCGAAGGCACCGGCAAACAGGGCCATCAGCACGATGCCCACGGCAATCGGCCGCTTGACCAGCTGGTCCAGCAGCACGGCGTATCCGCCCCGCAGCTTCTTGAACCCGCCATCGATCAGGTTCGGCAGGATCGCGAACACGCCTTTCGGCGGCGTCGGAGACAACAGCTTCGAGGCAAGCATCGGTGTCAGGGTCAGGGCCAGAATGGCCGAGAACGAGACCGCCGCCGCAATCGCCAGCGCAAACTCCGTGAACAGGCGTCCGAGATCGCCTTCAAGGAAGGTGATCGGTACGAACACAGCGATCAGGACCAGCGTCGTTGCCACAACGGCGAAGCCAACCTGACGTGTCCCCCGATAGGCCGCCACCAGCGGCGACTCGCCATACTCTTCCATGCGGCGGTGAATGTTCTCCAGCACCACGATGGCATCGTCCACAACGAGGCCGATGGCCAGCACCAGCGCCAGCAGGGTCAGCAGGTTCACCGAGAAGCCCAGCGCAAACAGGACAATGAAGGTGGCCGTAATCGACACCGGCACCGTAATGGCCGGCACGATGGTCGACCTGAAACTGCCGAGGAACAGGAAGATGACCAGCGTCACGAGGGCCACAGCGATACCCAGCGTGGCCCAGACTTCCCGGATCGAGGCGCTGATGAAGACCGAACTGTCATAGTTGACGACAATGGACATGCCGTCCGGCAGGGTTCCGTTCAGCTGTTCCGCCAGCGCCCTCGCCTCTTCGGCGACGCCCACGGTGTTCGCGGTCGACTGTTTGACGATGCCAAGACCGACCTGCGGGACGCCGTTCCCGCGGAACAGGTTCCGATCCTCCTGCGTGCCGCGTTCCACCCGCGCCACATCGCCCAGACGGATGAGGTAGCCATCTGTCCCGCGGCCGATCACGAGGTTTGCAAACTCGTCCGGTGTCCGGAAGGCCCGGTCGATCCGGACGGTATAGTTCCGCGCGCCGGATTCGACGCTGCCCGCCGGGGCTTCGACGTTTTCCCGTCGCAGGGCGTTCTCGATATCCGAAACTGTCAGGTTCCGCGCGGCCAGCGACCGCCGGTCAATCCAGACCCGCAAGGCATAGGAGCGGTCACCGCCGACCCGTACGCGCGCCACGCCGTCCAGCGCCGAAAACCGGTCGACCAGATAGCGGTCGGCATAGTCCGACAATTCCGGCGTCGTCATGTTATCGCTGGCCAGGTTCAGCCACATGATAACGTCTTCGTTGTTATCGGCTTTCTGGATCTCGGGCGGATCGGCCTCGGTCGGCAGATTGTTCAGCACCGTCGACACGCGGTCGCGGATATCGTTCGCCGCGGCGTCGATGTCCACATTCACCGAGAATTCGATACTGATGCTGGACCGTCCGTCCGACGAGTTGGAATCGATGAAGCGGATGCCGGAGACGCCGGCGATCTGGTCCTCGATGATGCGCGTGATGCGCGTCTCGACCACGTCAGCCGAGGCGCCCGGATAATTGGTCTGGATGTTGACGACCGGGGCGTCGATGTCCGGATATTCGCGCAACGGCAGGCGCATGAAGGACACGATGCCGAAGATGATAAGGACGAGCGAAAGGACCGATGCAAACACCGGCCGCTTGATGGAAACGTCTGACAGCAGCATCGGGCTTACCGGCCGTTTGCGGCGCCGGGCGAAGCGACACCGCCGCCACCCGTCTGCAGGACTGCGCGGTCGCGCACAACGATCGGGGCGCCGTCGCGCACGCGGATCAGGCCGTCGGTGATGATCTCGTCACCGGCGTCCAGGCCGGCGACAACCTCCACCTGGCCGCCCTGACGCAGGCCCACCTGGATCTGGCGGCGCTCAGCCACCAGTTGGCCGTTCTTGTCGGCGGCGACATAGACGAAGCTGTTCGGACCAATCGGCTCGATGGCTTCTTCCGGCACGGAGAGCGCGCTGCGCGGATCGGCCAGCAGCGTCACTTTCATGAACATGCCCGGCTTAAGCATTTGGTCGGGGTTGGGCAGGATGGCGCGCACGCGGATCGACCGCGTCACAGGGTCAATGCTGGCGCCGACCGTGTCGACCGTGCCGTCGAAGGACATGCCCGGCAGGTCATCGGTCTGGACCTGGACCTCGGTGCCTTTGCGGACCGAGCGGAGGTAAATGGACGGCACGGAGAAATCGAGTTTCATCTCGCTGTCGTCGATCAGTTCGGCCACCACGTCGCCGGCGCGGACATAGGAGCCGACGCTGACAAGGCGGAACCCGAGAACGCCGTCGAACGGGGCGACGAGGACGCGGTCTTTCTGGCGGGACTGGACCGCGCGCAGCTGGGCGTTGGCGGCGTTCAGGTCACGTTGGACCTCGTCGAGCGCGGACTTGGACAGGGTGCGGGCCTCGACCAGCTGGCTGGTCCGCTCATAGCGCTGGCGCGCTTCATTGGCGGTCGCCTCTGCGGCATCCACCAGCGCGGCCTGTTCGCCCTGGGCGAGCGACAGCAGCGTCTTGCCCTTGGTCACCCGGTCGCCATCGTCGAAATAGATGGCCGTCACGCGGTCGGCGACGTTCAGGGTCAGGTCGACGCTCTCGCGTGCTTCCAGCGTGCCGAGTGCTTCGATACGCATGGAGAATTCGGTTTCCTGCACGGGCGCAGTGAAGACACTTGCCGCGCCGGGTCCGCGCTGGGCTTCAGCCGGTAGCGCACCAGCCGTGACGATCACGGCCAGCGCAGCCGCCAGGGCCGCATGCCAGTGTCCGAAAATTCGGATTTTCATTTCTACTCTATCCTGTCCGGCAGCAAAAACCGCCTGTCCATATCCATTCGGGCCGGCCATGCATTGCACAACCAGCCTCCAAATCGCCCGTATATGCAAAGATAGTCCAAACCGGCCAAAGTCCATAAGCGGAATGATGCAGGCGCACACATTTTCGTGAGATCGTGGCGCCAACGGAATCGAATTTCTCCGAAAGGTTGCAAATGATGCACTCTGCAAGCTTAGTACGGACAAGTGATTCCTTTGGATGTGTTACTTTAGGAGGAATGGATGCTGGGTGGGATCGAAGCAGGCGGCACAAAGATAGTTTGTGCAGTCGGAAGCAGCCCTGACCACATTTTGGCCAGCCATGTCGTGTCGACGGCAGACCCCGCCACCAGCTTCCAGCAGGTGCGCGCGTTTTTCGACAAGGCGCAGGGCGCACATGGACGGCTGGGCGCGATCGGGGTCGCCGGCTTCGGCCCGGTCGATATCGACCCCGGCTCGCCAACCTACGGCACGGTGCAGCGCACGCCGAAGCCGGGCTGGAAAGGCGCCAACTGGGTCGACGGGCTGAGCCGGCTCGGCTGCCCGGTCATGGTCGATACGGACGTCAACGGCGCTGCGCTTGGCGAGTGGCGTCACGGCGCCGGGAAGGGTCACGCCACGCTCGCCTATGTCACCGTCGGCACCGGCATCGGCGCGGGCATCCTGAAGGATGGACGGTCCCTCTCCGGGATCGGCCATTACGAGATGGGCCACATCTATCCGCCGCACGACTATGAGTCCGACCCGTTCCCCGGCCGTTGCCCGTTCCACAAGGATTGCCTGGAAGGCCTCGCCAGCGGCCCGGCGATCATGGACCGCTGGGGCGTCACCCTGTCGGAAATGCCGCCCGGCCATCCGGCCTTCGCCCTGCAGGCGGGTTACCTCGCCCACCTCGCCGCCACGATCATCCTGACCCATATGCCGGACCGGATCATCTTCGGCGGCAGCGTGATGAAGGCGCCCGGCCTGATGGAGCGCCTGCGCGCGGCCACCCGCATCCTGCTCGCTGATTATTTGCCCTGCGGCCCGGCAGGCGGAGACCTCATGCACTATCTCGTACCCCCGGCCCTGGGGGACCAGTCAGGCGTGACCGGCGCCCTCGCCATGGCGGAGGCGCGAACCGGGCAAGCGGTAAAGTGAGGCGCCCCACGCAGGCCGTTAGAGCGCGCCCTTCAGGTCTTTCATCACGCCGGAAAAATCGAGCCCGGCATGACCGCGCGCGTCGAGATCGCCATAAACCTTCTCGGCCATCTCGCCGAGCGTGATCTTCGCGCCCGCGGCCACGGCGGCTTCATGCGCGAGCTTCAAATCCTTCAGCATCATCGCAACGGCAAAGCCTGGCTGGTAGTCCCGGTTCGCCGGCGAGGTCGGCACCGGCCCCGGCGCGGGGCAATAGCTCGTCATGCTCCAGCACTGGCCGGACGAGACCGACGAGATGTCGAAGAAAGTCTGCGCGTCGAGGCCCAGCTTCTCGGCCAGGTTAAACGCCTCGCACGTGCCGATCATGGAGATGCCGAGCAGCATGTTGTTGGCGATCTTCGCCGCCTGCCCGTTCCCGCTGGCGCCCGCATGGAAGATATTCTTGCCCATGGCTTTGAGGATCGGTTCAGCGCGGACGAAAGCCATGTCCGCCCCGCCTGCCATGAAGGTCAGCGTGCCGGCATCCGCCGCCGCCGTGCCGCCCGAGACCGGGGCATCCACCATCGGGAAGCCCG
Source organism: uncultured Hyphomonas sp. (assembly GCF_963678875.1). Lineage (NCBI taxonomy): Bacteria > Pseudomonadati > Pseudomonadota > Alphaproteobacteria > Hyphomonadales > Hyphomonadaceae > Hyphomonas > uncultured Hyphomonas sp. The sequence goes on from NZ_OY787456.1 coordinate 2,597,790, forward strand.
CCGCCTCGGCCTGCTTCGCCGCCTCGCGCGCATCCTCCACCGCGATGGTGGAACAGTCGATCAGCAGGATGCCCTTGTTGGCATGTTCCGCCACGCCGTCCTTACCGAAATAGACCGCCAGCACATGCTTGCCCGCTGGCAGCATGGACACCACAACCTCGGCGCCCTGCACGGCATCCTTCAGCGACGCGGCACCGAATGCGCCCTTGTCCACGGCCGCCTGAACAGCCTCCGTATTCAGGTCGAAGGCACGCACTTCGTGCCCCGCCTTCAGCAGATTGGCACACATGCCCGAGCCCATATTGCCGAGCCCGATAAATGCGATTTTTGTCATGGTTTCCTCCGTTTGGCCCTTCAAGAGCGCTCATGCTGAGCGAAGTCGAAGCATGCGCGCAGGCTCGCCCGAACCCGCTGCACGAACCGGAACCCATCCTTCGACTTCGCGAGAGGATGAGTTCCTCCGGCGTTACTTGTCCTTGAAGTCCGGTGCGCGCTTCTCGACGAACGCGCTCATGCCTTCCTTCTGGTCGGCGGTGCCGAACAGGCCCTGGAACAGGCGGCGTTCGAACTTTACACCTTCCGTGGTCGGCAGCTCCAGCGCCCGGCCCACCATTTCCTTCGCCGCCATCAGGGAGGGGATGGAGAAGCCGGCGATTTCCTTCGCCGCCGCCATCGCCTCGTCCATCAGCTTGTCGTGTTCCACGATGCGGGAAACGAGCCCGATCCGGTCAGCCTCTGCGGCGTCGATCATGCGGCCGGTCAGCACCATGTCCATGGCTTTCGCCTTGCCGACGGCTTTCGTCAGGCGGATGGAGCCGCCCATGCCCGGCGTGACGCCCAGCTTGATTTCCGGCTGGCCGAACTTCGCCTTTTCCGACGCGATGATCATGTCGCACATCATGGCCAGCTCACAGCCGCCGCCGAGGGCAAAGCCGTTCACCGCAGCGATCACCGGCTTGCGGCAGGCCGCGAACCGGTCCCACAGGCCGAAGAAGTCGTCGACATACATGTCGGAGAAGCTCTGCGGCTGCATCTCCTTGATGTCGGCGCCCGCCGCAAAGGCCCGGCCTTCACCCGTCAGGATACTGACGGCAATGTCCTTGTTCCGGTCGATCTCGGCGAAGACATGCGCCACTTCGCTCATGACTTCCTGGTTCAGCGCATTCAGGCTGTCCGGCCGGTTGATCGTGACCAGTGCAATGCGATTGTTATGTTCGAAAGTAATTGTGTCGTAGCCCATTTGATAACCCTATTCCTTCAGAGACGGCACAATGTCAGCCTCGCCGATCACTCGCACCCCCTCGCATACGTAAAACTTACCAACCGTCTGGTACTCTTCAGCCACAGAAGCGCCAGCGAGAAAAACAAACCCAACTCTCCGCGTCTCACCCGCGCCCATTGGCTTGTCATCCAAGAGCGGCCAACCATGATGGCCGGGCTTGGTTTGCTCAGTATCCTCGAAACAGACGCATTCCCAACCCAGTGACTTCTCTCTCTCCGGGCCACCCTGATCCACAGGGTAGAACTCAAGGTCCACCCAGAGATCTGGCTTTCTCCCGGATAGCGTGTCTGTCACAGATTACCCCATCGTCGGAATGATGAAGGCCTGATCGCCGATGTCGCCTTCCGGCCAGCGCTGGGTGATCGTCTTGATCTTCGTCCAGAACCGCACGCCTTCCGGGCCATGCTGGTTGGTATCGCCGAATGCCGAGCGCTTCCAGCCCCCGAACGTGTGATAGGAAACCGGCACCGGGATCGGCACGTTCACGCCCACCATGCCGACATTCACCTGCGCTGCAAACTCGCGCGCCGTGCGGCCGTTCGAGGTGAAGATCGCGCAGCCATTGCCATACTGGTGATTGCTCGGCAGCGCCGCCGCCTCTTCCAGAGACTCCGCGCGCACCACCTGCAGCACCGGCCCGAAGATCTCTTCCTTGTAGGACTGCATGTCCGGCTTCACATTGTCGAACAGGTTCGGCCCGATGAAGTAACCGCCTTCGCTGCCCTGCAGGGAGAGGCCCCGGCCATCCAGCAGCAGGTCTGCGCCCTCGTCCACACCCATCTGGATGTAGCTTTCCACTTTCGCCTTGTGCGCGGCGGACACGACCGGGCCGTAATGCGCGTCAGCATCGGTCGACACGCCAACCTTCAGACCCTTGGCGGCATCCAGCATGCGCTCGACGAATTCGTCGCCCGTCTTCTTGCCGACCGTCACCGCCACCGGCAGCGCCATGCAGCGTTCGCCCGCCGAGCCATAGGCCGCGCCGACGATGTCTTTCACCGCCTGCTCCATGTTGCAGTCCGGCATGATGATGCCGTGGTTCTTCGCGCCGCCCATGGCCTGCACGCGTTTGCCGTGCGCCGTGCCGGTCGCGTAGACATATTGTGCGATGTCGGACGATCCGACGAAGCTGACGGCCTTGATCTCAGGATGCTTCAGGATGGCGTCGACGGCCACCTTGTCGCCGTTGACGACGTTCAGCACGCCAGCTGGAGCGCCCGCTTCCAGCAGCAGCTCGGCGAGGCGCATCGGCACCGACGGGTCTTTCTCCGATGGCTTCAGGATGAAGGTGTTGCCGCAGGCGATCGCCACGGCCGCCATCCAGCAGGGGATCATGGCGGGGAAGTTGAACGGCGTGATGCCGGCCACGACGCCCAGCGGCTGGCGCATGGAATAGACGTCGATGCCGGGGCCTGCGCCCTCAGTATATTCGCCCTTCTGCAGGTGCGGGATGCCGCAGGCGAACTCCACCACGTCGATGCCGCGCTGCACGTCGCCCTTGGAGTCAGCGACCACCTTGCCATGCTCGGAGGAGAGCAGTTCGGCCAACTCATTGATATTGGCTTCCAGCAGACGCTTGAATTCGAACATGACGCGGGCGCGGCGCTGCGGGTTCATGACCGACCAGGCCGGGAAGGCCGTCGCGGCATTCGCCACGGCAAGGTCCATCTCCACCTCGGTCGCCAGCGCCACCTCTGCCTGCACCTCGCCGGTGTTCGGATTGTAGATGTCGCTGAAGCGGCCGGACGTGCCGGTTACGCTCTTGCCGCCGATGAAATGATGCACTTCGCGCATGGTGGACTCCCTTTGACGTCTGGGGGGAATAGATCCCCGACTTTGACGGGACCGTAAAGCGCGCGTAATTTCAGGTAAATGGACAATATCGCAGCTACCAGCTGCGTGTTTGCAGGCAAAACACCAATGAACTGGCCAACATGAACTGGGACGATCTCCGCCTCCTCCTCGATGTCAGCCGCCACCCGCGCCTCGCGGATGTTGCTGCGCGCACGGGCCTCGACGCCACGACGATCAGCCGCCGCCTGCGCCGCCTCGAAACGGACCTTGGGCTTGAGCTGTTCGAACGCACCCCCAAGGGCCATTTGCTGACGCCCGCCGGGCAGGCCGTCGCCGACAAGGCGGAGGGGCTGGAACACTCGGCCTCAGAGATCGCCAGCCTGTCGGAAACCGAAGGCCCGCTCGCCGCGGGCCGCGTGCGCCTCGGCGTAACGGAGGGCCTCGGCACCCTGCTGATCTCTCCGGCCATGGCCGGATTCGCCGCGCGCTATCCGCATATCGGCCTCGATATCATCGCGGTCTCCGGCTTCGTTAGCGTGCCGAAGCGCGAAGCGGACATGTCGATCATGCTGACACGGCCCAAGGCCGGGCGGCTGAAAGTGCGGAAACTGTCGGACTATGTGCTGCAGCTCTACGCCCATCCGGACTATCTCGCCCGCACCGGCCCGGTGAACGCCGTCGCCGACCTCGCCGACCATGACCTGATCGGCTATGTCGACGACCTGATCTACTCCACGCAGCTGCGCTACCACGAGGACATCGCGCCCGGCCTGACGCCCCGCTTCTGCAGCCCGTCCATCGTCGCCCAGTGGCAGATGGCGCGCGAAGGCGCCGGCATCGCCGTGCTGCCGCACTTCATCGCCGGGAACGATCCGCAGCTGACCTCAGTGCTGCCCGATGCTGTACGCATCGAGCGCGCCTTCTGGCTGGCCGTGCATGAAGACGTCCACGCCACCAGCCGCGCCCGCGCCGTGAATGCGTTCCTCGATGAACTGTTCTCCGACGCCGCCCCGCGCCTGACCGGCGCCGCCTGAGCCCTCACCTCCATCGGGGGGGAGGAGACACCGCTGCGGGGGAACAGCAGCTGGAGGTGAGGGCCAGGGAGTCCTTCCTGGAGGAAGCCTAGAACGCGGCGCGGATGCCGACGCGGAAGTTGCGGCCCGGTGCCGGGACGGTGTCCTTCAGCACGCTGGTGGCGTAGCGGATCTCTTCATCTGTCACATTGCGGGCGTCGATGAACAGGGTCGTGCCGTCCTTGCCGAAGCCGAGCTCTGCGAGGTTCAGGTCTGCCCGCAGGTCCAGCTGTGTGTAGCCGTCCGTCGGCAGTTCGCCCGCGCCCGTATCGGTCTGGTCGTCCGCCCACGTCACATGTGCGCCCGCCGACCAGAGGCCCCAGTCCGCCTTGGCACCGGCATTGATCGTCAGCGGCGGCATCAGCGGGACATTGCCGCCCGCGTCCAGTTCGCCGGAGACGATGTCGATGCCACCATCCAGCGTCCAGTCCGCCATCAGCGGGCCTTGCGGGATGTAGGCCTCGCCATAGATCTCGGCGCCGGTGAAAGTCGCGTCTTCCTGGGCAAACAGGTAGACGCCCAGTCCGTCGATCTCGTCTTCGCCCTCGACGCTGCCCGGCGTCAGGTAAATGAAGCCGTCGAAGGAGGTGCGGAACACGTTGACGCCGAAGGCCGCGTTGGCGCTTTCCCAGCGGGCCGTCGCTTCGATGTTCAGGCCTTTCTCCTTGTCGATACCGATATTGCCGACCTCATACTGCTCGGTCGCAAGGTGGGCGCCATCGGCATAAAGCTCGCTCTCGTTCGGGGCGCGCTCGGTGTGGGACACCTGCAGGCCGACGAACCAGCCATTGTCCCAATGCTGGTGCGCACCGGCAGACACGCTGAACAGGTCGAAATCGGTATCACCCGCGGCGTTCTCGTGCTCGACCGATTCCACGCGTGCGCCGCCTTCCAGGCCGAAGCCGCTTTCCCAGTCGATCGTGTCGTACAGGAACACGCCCAGGCTGTTCGTCGAAGTTGGCGTGATGAAGGCCTCGTCACCGAAGGCCCCGAAATCCTTGTCCGTATACTGCACACCGACAGCGCCCTTCAGCAGGCCGATCTCATGCGCGCCTTCCACGCGGGCTTCGGTGCCGTCGGTCTTGTAGACCGTGCCCGGCTCACCCGGCGCTTCGAACTCGGTATGCTTGTATTCGGCGTGGGAGAAGGATGCGGTCAGCTCGCTGAGATAGCTGTTGTCGAACCGGATGCCGCCGCGCAGGTCATAGCGCGTCTGTTCCAGGTCGATGAACGGGCTTTCCTCTTCGTGCGCGTGCTCTTCTTCGTCTTCATGATCTTCTTCATCATGATCTTCGTCTTCGTGCTCTTCTTCCTCGTGCGCGTGCGAATGTCCGGGCAGGCCGTACAGCGCTTCCTGACGGCGCACGGCGAAACCGAGGAAGGCATCGTCGCCCACCCAGGACAGACCGGCGGAATAGGTATTGGTCTCGAGGAAAGAGTTCTCCATCGTGTCGGCGATGTGCTCTTCATCCTCGTGATCGTGATCATGATCTTCCTCGTCATGATCCTCGTCTTCGTGCGCTTCCTCTTCCGCCAGTTCCGCCGCGTGCTGGTAGGCGGACTCGGCAAAGCCCGGAATGTCGTAATCGTTGAAGTCGCGCCGCGAGGCTGACAGGGTCAGCACGAACGGCCCCTGCACGCCCTGGAAACGGCCGGCGAGCTCGTTGCCTTCATTGACGCTGTTATAGGCGCCCAGCACGTCGAACGCGATCGGTTCTTCCGGCAGGTCCTCGACCAGCAGGCCGTCGATCACGTTGACCACGCCGCCAATCGCCTGCCCGCCATAGGCCAGCGCCGCCGGGCCGCGCAGGATCTCGACCTTCTCCGCGTCGATCCCGTCAGCCGCCGCCTGGTGATCAGGCGAGGCGGCGGAGGCGTCGATCACGCCAATGCCATTGGTCAGCACCTGCACGCGCTCGGCGCCGAGGCCGCGCAGCACAGGCCGGCTGGCGCCCTGTCCGAAGAAGGTCGTGGCCACGCCCGGCTGGCGGTCCAGCGTATCGCCCAGCGTCGTGCCCAGCGTCTCGACCAGTTCCGCCCGGTCGATCGCGGTCGCATTGCCGATCATTTCGCCGGCCAGGCGTTCCGGTCCCGGTGCCGAGACGATGACGGACTGCTGGCGCAGGTCCGTGTCTTCCGGGGCATCTGCGTGGGCAAAGCCGGCGAGAACCGCCGAGGAGGCAGCGAGGAGGAGGAGCTGTTTCATGATGGGAGGGAAGATCCGCTTGTGTGACTGTTATATTATTTCATTACCTTATCGGCGCGCAGCGTCAAGCCGTGGCCTAGGGAAAGTCCCCGGGTTTCAGCAGCGGCGGATCTGGGCTAGGCGAAGTCCGGTATGGTCATGCCATCGTCATGGCCCGATCCGCCCGGATCCGTCCGGACCATGTTGAAGACCAGCCAAAGCCGTCCCCAGTCCCATGATGATCACCCTTTCCGCCGTCCTCACGCCTGACCAGGTCCGGCAAGTCACCAGCCTCGCCTCCGGCCTCAGCTGGCGCGACGGCGCCACCACCGCCGGGGCCGTTGCCCGGCAGGTAAAACGCAACGAGCAGGCCGAGCTGACCGGCGCCACCGGCACGGCCGCGAAGAAAATCCTGACCGAAGCCATAGAAAACCACCCTGTCCTGCGCGCCGCCGCCCAGCCGCGCCGCTTCTCGAAACTGATGATCAGCCGTGCCAGCAAAGGCGGCGGATATGGCCGCCACGTCGACAATGCCTTCATGGGCACCGGCGACCGGCGCCTGCGCACAGACCTCTCCTTCACGCTCTTCCTGTCAGACCCATCCGCCTATGAAGGCGGCGAGCTGGCCGTCGACACGCCGTCCGGCGAACACGTCGTGAAGCCGGAGGCAGGGGACCTTGTCCTCTATCCCTCCACAACGCTGCACGAAGTACGGCCCGTCACGTCCGGCGAGCGGATCGTCTGCGTCGGCTGGATCGAAAGCGCCGTGCGCGACGCCGCCGCGCGCGAGATCCTGTTCGACCTCGAAAACCTGCGCGCGACCCTCGCCCAACAGCATGACGCCCAGTCGCCGGAAATGCTGACACTGGGCAAGACAATCTCGAACCTCCTCCGCCTCTGGGGCGATGCGTAAGGCAAGTCCGGTTTAGTCCGATATAGTCCGGTATAGTCATGACAGGTCATGCATGATCATGGCGTGATCAGATTTGGTCCTGCGCCAGTCATGCTTCGACTTGGTTCAGCATCAGTCCAATTCTCCTGAGCGCTCATCCTGAGCGAAGTCGAAGGATGCGCGGAGGCTCACTTCACCCTCCACACGCGTCACGCCCGATGGCCATCGGCCATCTGGGCGCCCATCTCTGAACGAGACGGCACGCACGTCATGCCATGACGTTCGCGATGCACGGGCCAGAGATGGGTCCCCAGACCGCTGCGCGGCCGGGGATGACGCAAATGGAGGGCTTGTCCCACACCCAGCGCCCCTCATCCTGCTGCATCTGTTCAATCCAGAACAAACTTATCCGACACCTCCGCACCCTGACATATAGTCCGGCACATGTCGCTCTTTCACCCACCCTCCCATTTCCCGCCGCAGCTCGCCTTTCTCTGGCCCCTGATCTGGGTTCAGGTGCTGATGCTGCGTGCGCAAATCCGCGCCGCTTATGGCCGCGGTGTGAAATACCACTGGAGCGTAACGCCGAACCTGCGCGTCTATCTTGTCAGCATCGACTGGATCCCGGGACAGAAAGCGGAGCGTGACTGGCTGAAGCCATCCCCACATTTCAATGACCGCCTGGCCGCCGCCTGCGATGGCCGGGCAGCTGCGCCTGACTATACCGCTTTGTGCGTCGCACCTCATGATGCAGGCGTTCGGGCGACCGTCCGCCACATCGCGCCAACCTGCCCGCCGATGCTCCCGTTGCCGGAAACCTGACGCGCAACCTGTTCCCGAAAATCCGGTCCTTCCAGCCAAGCGCCTTTACGGGCGCCGCACCTGCTGGGCGCAACGGCATGTCTGGACAAGTTCGCCGCAGCATCCGACATTCGCGCCATGATTACAGGACCGACTTCTCATTCGTTCATGTCGCAGCGCCTGCGGCTCCATTATGTCGATTGGGGCAATGAAGGCGCCCCGACGCTGATCCTGCTGCATGGCGGGCGCGACCATTGCCGCAACTGGGACTGGGTGGCCCAGGAACTGCGCGACGACTGGCACATCATCGCGCCAGACCTGCGCGGCCATGGCGACAGCGCCTGGTCGTCGGACGGGGAGTACAGCCCCCGCGCCAATGTCTATGACCTTGCCCAGCTGATCCACCAGCTGAATGTCGGCCCGGTCCACATCGTCGCCCATTCCTATGGCGGCAACATTTCGCTGCGCTATGCCGGGATCTATCCCGACATGGTCAACAAGCTGGTCGCGATTGAAGGCCTTGGCCCGTCGCCGCGGATGCTGTCGGAACGCTCCACCGTTCCGCCCGACAAGCGGATGCGGGACTGGATCGACAACAAGCGCGCCGCCTCCGGCCGCACGCCGCGCAAGTACGCCACGCTGGAAGACGCCTACAAGCGCATGATCGACGAGAATTCCTACCTGTCGGCAGAGCAGGCCCGCCACCTGACCATTCACGGCATCAGCCAGAATGAGGACGGCACCTATTCCTGGAAGTTCGACAATTACTTCCGCGTGATGACGCCGCACGACATGCCGCAGGACGAGTTGGAACAGCTGTGGGCCAATATCAGCTGCCCGACCTTCCTGGCCTATGGCGAGAAAAGCTGGGCTTCGAATCCGCAGGAAGACGGGCGGTTGAAGCATTTCCGCAATGCACAGGTGAAACTCTACAAGGATGCCGGCCACTGGCTGCACCATGACAAGCTCGATGAGTTCGTCGCGGACCTGAAAGCCTTTCTCTAGAAGGCTTGCTTCAAGGGCTTTCCGGCCCGGCATGACCGTGGGTCACGACTGGTACACGCGTCCGTCCCGGCTAGACTGGCGCGGAACATATCAGGAGGAACACATGGCAGATCCGCTTTTCAGTCTTGAAGGCAAAGTCGCCCTCGTCACCGGCGGCAGCCGCGGTCTCGGCTATCAGATGGTCAAGGCCTTCGCCGAACGCGGCGCCGACGTCATCATCGCCAGCCGCAAGGTCGAAGCCTGTGAAGAGGTCGCCGAGGAAGTCCGCGCCATGGGCCGCAAGGCCCTCGCCGTCGGCGCCCATTGCGGCAAGTGGGAAGACATCGACGAACTGATCGAGGCCGCCTATGCCGAATTCGGCCGCGTCGACATCCTCGTCAACAATGCCGGCATGGGCCCGATGGTGCCCAGCCATGAAGTGCCGGAGAACCTGTTCGACAGCGTCGTGAACCTCAACTTCAAAGGCCCGTACCGCCTCGCCGCCGTGATCGGCGACCGCATGAAGAAGGCAGGCGGCGGCTCCATCATCAATATCTCCTCCATCGCCTCGCTGGTGCCGATGCCGCGCGTCGTTTCCTATGCCGGGGCCAAAGCCGCGCTGAACGCGATGACGACTTCGTTCGCCCGGGAATACGGCCCGGAAGTCCGCGTGAACTGTATCGCCGCCGGGCCCTTCCTGACCGATATCTCCAAGGCCTGGACGGAAGAGGCGCGGGAAACCTCCGACAACGCGCTCGGCCGCCCCGGACGCCCGGAAGAGATCGTCACCGCTGCGCTCTATCTGGCCTCCGATCATTCCAGCTTCACCACGGGCTCCATCATCCGGGTCGACGGAGGCGCGTAATGTCGTCGGCGCATCTGCTGGAACCGGACCTGAAGGATTTCTTCCTGTCCATGCCGCCCCTGACGCTGTCGCGGAAAGCCATGCCTGCCATCCGCGAAGCCCGCGAGAAGATGGCGATGGAGCAGATGCCGCCGCTGCCACCGGAAGTCTCCATCGTGCAGGAACTGGCGCCCGGCCGTGACGGCGCGCCGGATGTGCGGATGAAGATCTACCGGACGCCCTCCGACCGGAAAGACCGGCCCGCCATCCTGCACCTGCATGGCGGCGGCTATGTGCTCGGCAGCCCGGAAAGCAATGCGCCGCAGCACTGCGCCTGGGCCAAGGGCATGGACGCGGTCGTCGTCGCGCCGGCCTATCGCCTTGCACCGGAAACCGCATTCCCCGGAAATGTCGAGGATGCGTACGCCGCGCTGGCCTGGCTCTACAAGAATGCCGGCCAGCTGGGCGTGGACACTTCGAAGATCGCCGTGGCGGGCGAAAGCGCAGGCGGCGGCCTCGCCGCGGCGCTGGCACTGCTCGTCCGTGACCGGAAAGAGTACAGCTTCTGCTTCCAGTACCTGATCTTCCCGATGCTGGATGACCGCACCACGATCCGCGCGGACCTCTCGCAGATGTTTGGCGAATATGTCTGGGACCGGGAAAAGAACCATTTCGGCTGGGAAGCGCTGCTGGGCCAGCCACCCGGCGGACATGACGTTTCGCCTTATGCCGCCGCCGCGCGGGCCGACGATGTCTCCGGCCTGCCGCCGGCCTTCATCTCGACCGGCGCGATGGACCTCTTCACGGAAGAAGACCTCGAATACGCCCGCCGCCTGATGGCTGCCGGTGTGCCGGTGGAGCTGCATGTCTATCCGGGCGCCCCGCACGGCTTCATGTGGGTGCCGACGGCGCGGGTGACGAAACAATATGCCCGCGATGCCTGGGATGCGCTGGCGCGGGGGATCGGCGCAGCCTAGTACCCGGCCGCCCGGGCCTCCGCCGCGGTGATGGCGTAGACGAGGCTCGGCGGCAAATCGGGCAGGTCCTTGACCGTCTCGGACAGGGACATGTGCAACTGCTCCAGCGCCTCGATCACCTTGGCATTTTCAGGGCGGACAATCGCGTGCACCGCTTCAGCCTCCAGCTGCTGGAACGCCATGTGAAAGCTGGCCAGTCCGAGTTCGTGGGCATAGCCCTTGCCCCAGGCCTCACGGGCCAGGCGGAAACGCAGATTGAACCGCTCCTCCACATTGATCTGCCGGTAGGCCAGGCCGCCGAACCCAATCACGAACTCCGGGTCATCCACGGTCGAGACGGCCCAGTGGCCGAAGCCGTACCTCCACCAATGGTCCTTGATGGTTTGCAGCTTGCGCCGGCTGTCATCCTTGTCCGCCACCGGTCCGGATGATGCATGAACCGCAGCCTCCGCATCGCCAAAGATTTCAAAGTGGCGCTTCAGGTCATCCATTGTCGGCTCCCTCAGCACGAGAGATCCGAAGGTTGTCAGTTCAGTCATGGACGGAGTTCCACATTTCCTCCGAAGGATCGTGGACCAGTCCTGATGCAGCCACTGAGGGCTGTCAATTTCAACCCCCGGGAAATCTGTGAATCATTCGCAATTTGGGGTGCGCTTGCGTCCCGCTTCAGTCCCGCTTCAGGCCCAGTTCTGCCAGCACATCATCGGTATGCTCGCCGATTGCCGGGGCCGGTGTGATATCGCGCTGCGGCTCGCCGACGAACTGCACCGGCGGCTGGGTTTCCCAATAGCCACCCTCGGTCGGGTGTTCGCGGTGCTGGAAGAAATTCACCGCCTTCAGGTGCGGATCATCCTGGAGGTCCGCGAAATCATTCGCCCGCGCCGCCGGGATGTCGGCTTCGGCGAGCAACTTCAGCCAATGCTCGGTCGCGTGATTGACGAAATAGTGCTGCACGCGCTCCATCATGTAATCCATGTTGAAGAAGCGCCCGCGCCGGTCGGCGATCCGCTCGTCCTTCAGTTCTTCCGGCGCGCCCATCACCTCGAACAGCTTCACCCAGCGCTGATCCACATAAGGCGCGATGACCATGTAGCCATTCGCCGTCTGGAGCGGCTGGCGGCAGGGGTCGACCTGGCGCTGGTAGCAGAACGGGCCCACCGGTGGATCGAAGGCCGCTTCGTAGAAATGTTCCTCCAGCAGGAAGTGCGTGATGCATTCGAACATCGGCACTTCCACATGCACGGCCTCGCCCGTCCGGTCGCGCTGGCGCAGCGCCGCGAGCGTCGCATAGACCGCGTGAAGGCCGGAGACCTTGTCGGCAAAGGCGGTGGGAATGAAGCGCGGGCGTGGATTGCCATCGACTTTCGGCAACAGGCTGGTGGCCGCGGAAAGCCCCTGGATCAGGTCGTCATAGGCCGGCCGCCCGGCATAGGGGCCTTCGGAGCCGAAACCGAGACAGTGGACATAAACAATATCCGGCTTGATCGCCTTCACTTCCTCGAAGGTCAGGCCCAGCCGCGCCACCGCATCCGGGCGGATATTATGGATGAAGACATCGCTGCGCTCAATCAGCCGGCGGATGGCTTCCTGGCCCTCATCGGACTTCATGTCCCAGACAACCGACCGCTTGCCGCGATTGATCGTCATGTGGCAGGGGCCCATGTGCTTGTTGTTGGCGGATTTGCCGACATTGCGGAAATCGTCGCCGGAGGCCGGTTCGACCTTCACGACATCGGCGCCCATGTCTGCCAGCGTCTGGGTGCAGTACGGCCCGAAGATCACCGTGGTCATGTCGGCAATTCGGATATCGGACAGCACGCTTGTTCCCGGCATGGGCATCTCCTTGTTTTTCCATATTCAATGGGACACGGCCGGAGGCCTTGGCAAGACCTGCCGTGCGGGGATTTCCTTAGGGAAAGAACTCAAGTCAGCAGGCCGACGGGGACGTCCAGCGCGTCCGACAAACGTTTGGCTGTTTTCAGGCCATACGGCATGCCACGCTCGATTGCAGAGATGTGATTGGCGCGAATGCCACTGCGCTCGCCCAGTTCCTTCTGGGTCAGCAGCCGGTACTGGCGCACGGCACGCACCGGGTTCTCGCCCTGTTCGATAAGATCAAGGACATCCGCAGGCAGGATCGCGGGGTCTGTCGCACTGACTTCGCGGGCGAGGCGGTCCAGCTTCTTTTCAAGCGACGCCACTTTTGCCTCAAGGTCCAGCACCTTGATCTCAAGGGAATAAACGAGCTGAGGATCGCCAGACATATCGGAACGCCCCGTACCTTCGAGACCTCCATATGTCTGTTCGTCAACGGTTTCTTGTCTGGGCCGTCAAACTTATGTGACAGTCAGGACGCCTGTTGCATGTCCGGCGCGCCGTGCGCACTTTCTGCTGCAGCACGCAGGTTTGCCGCCATCCAGTCCAGCGACCGGTTGACCCGCTCGACCGCTCCGCGCTCGGCGCTGAACACGCTCTGCTCGCCATGTGGCAGGTAGAAGTAAGGGTTGGCTTCCCACAGGATGACGCTGCCGTCCGGGCGAATGCTGTAGTCCACGGCGGCGAAATCGAGGCCGAGCGCGCGAACGCCCTGCGCGAGGGTCCGGGCATAGATCGGATCGCTGTCAAAATAGGCCCGGTCTTCGCGGATCATGTCGTTGAGCAGCTTGCGATGGTAGCCAAGCTTTTGCGCCACTTGGCGGCGCGGACGGGACTCCCGTTTCAGCAGGCAGTTCGAGAGGCCCACCACGAGACCGCTGGCGAAAAACAGATGGCTCGGCATCACGGCATCGCCAAACACGAAGGCCCGCGCCTTGTGATGATAGCGGCTGAACAGGCTGGACGGATGGGCCCCCGCAGCACGGTATTCCTGGCGGATATCGAACAGCTGGATCACGGCGACCGGGAAAGCGCACTGGCGCGCGGCGCGGCGAACGTCCCCCTCGTTCCGGACGATCCTGACGTCGCGCTGGGCGTGTTCCACGTCAGAACGAATGATGCAGGTGCCGCCGAGGTCCTTGCAGACCTGTTGCAGGCTGGACGGTTGGTTGACGATCCGCGCCCGGGCCGACGGCACGCGTTCCTGATGCCAGATTGCTGCCTGGCGCGTCTTGGTCGTGTTGCTCAGCGCTTCCGGTGTGTTGAGGATCCGGATGTCGGCTGCGCGCGCGGCTTTGGCGATATCGGCCGCCTCGGCAAAACACGCCGGATACTTTTCCTTCAGCGGGTCACCCAGCCAGAACACGACCAGGTTGACGCCCGTCAGGTCCGGCGCGGCGGTGCCGGTTTTGTGGAAGCGGATTCGCACTGCAAAGTCCGGATCGGTCTCCCGGACCCGGTCCATGAACACATCGCCTGTCGGCACGTCACGGCCGCGCCCCGGACCGTGAATGACTATGAGAATATCGCCCCGCATACCCATGTTCCTGTTGCGCCTTCCTGTGCCAATACGTTCCGAAATCCGTTTCCGGCGGCTGTATGACAGAGGCATTCGCAACTTTCTTGCCAGTTGAACGGTCCGCCGGAAGAACCGAAACCAACCGAATTCATTACAGGTTACGGGCTCCTGCCTGGTCCGGCCCGGCAGGGCTTAACCGACCTTAACCGAATCGCCGGCATGCTTGTCTCATCCCCAGTGTGAGGAGGCTGATATGTCCATCAAATGGGTTCGGCGGCGCGCACATGTCCGGCGCCTGGCATCCGGTGACAGCGTCCAGGTGGCCCCCAGCTGGGTCCCCGTCGAGGACAAGGGCGGGGACGCAAAGGGCGCCTCATTCCATTCGGCCTGCCCGGTCTGCGATGCGCCGATCCTCAGCCTGCGCATGCCGAACGGCGGCTGGGTCCATTTCGAACGGGGCATCGGCCTGTCCCGCCTGAAGCATCCCTGTTTCTATATTGGCGAAGACATCGCCAATGTCCGCGACGAGGCGACCGGCGACCTCTTCGGCGATGCTTGAAAAGGAAATCGCGCAGACGGCATGCGTCCGCGCGATCCTTGCTGCCCCGCAGGAAGGGGGTCGGCAGGGCAGCGGTCCGGTCAGGCCTTCACTTCAGTCAGGCGCAGATACGGGCGGAGCGTTTCCCAGCCCTGCGGGAACAGGGTCTTCGCTTCCTCATCCTTGATCGACGGCGGGATGATCACCTTCTTGCCAGGGACCCAGTCTGCCGGCGTCGCGACCTTGTTCGCATCGCTGGTCTGCAGGGCGTCGATGACACGGAGGATCTCGTCAAAGTTCCGGCCCACCGCCATCGGATAGGTCATGGTCAGGCGGATCTTCTTGTTCGGGTCGATGATGAAGACCGAGCGCACCGCCTGGGTATCGCTCTGATCCGGGTGGATCATGTCGTAGGTCTGGGCGACCTTAAGATCCTTGTCCGCCACGATCGGGAATTCCAGATTGGTGTTCTGGGTGTCGTTGACGTCCTCGATCCATTTGACGTGCTCTTCCACCGTGTCGGTCGACAGGCCGAGCGGCTTCACGTTGCGGGCGGCAAACTTGTCCGCCAGCTGAGCAGTTCGCCCCATTTCCGTAGTGCAGACCGGCGTGAAGTCCGCCGGGTGGGAAAAGAAGAAAACCCAGCTGTCACCGGCCCAGTCGTGGAAGGAAATTTCTCCCTTCTGTGAGGCAACAGTGAAGTCCGGGGCGATGTCTCCGATACGCAATGACATGGCAGGGGTCCTTTTATGGGTGTTGATGATCGTGTTTCCGGTATTGACCCGATTGGTCTCCGGGCCGCTTCCTGAGTTTTATGTGCTATTTTATATACCACTTTTCAAACTCATTTTTCCGATGCCTGCCATAGGCTGGATTTATAGGAGAAAGCCCCAGAACCCCTCCGCCCGTATCACCCACTACCTATTGTAATTAAGAGGTATTTGTTAATCTGAATGACACCGCACATGCTCGCTCCATCGCAAACCTCGTAGAGTTACGGATTGACATACGGTCTGAACACCGCAGTATAGTGGCAATAACTTTGACACTTTTACGTGGCATATACAGGCTGGGTGGAAAACCTACCGGGAGGAAACAGGACTCGTGCGACTGACGGCATACACGAACTACGCGCTCCGGACGCTGATGTATTGCGCGCTGCATCCGGACAAGCTGGTGCGCATTCAGGACGTTGCCGATGCACACGGCATTTCGAAGGCCCACCTGCTGAAGGCAGCACGTCAGTTAGGCCAGCTCGGCTACCTGGAAAATGTCCGGGGCCGCACCGGCGGCGTGCGCCTCGGCCGTCCGCCGGAGCGCATCATCATCGGAGAAGTCGTCCGCCACACGGAAGGGGACCTTGAAGTCGTCGAATGCTTCAACCCGACAACCAATACCTGCCCGCTAATCGGCGTTTGCAAGTTCAGCACGCTGTTCCGCGCAGGCCTGCGCGCCTTTTTCGGTGAACTGGACAAGGTGACCCTGGCCGACATGATCGCCAACGGGCCGGTTCTGCTGGAACGGCTTGAATCCAATCGCGAAGCGTTGGCCACCGGCAGCTAGTCTGCCGCTTCCTCCGTCACTTCGACGGCCTTGTAGCTGCCATGACAGGCCGCGCATTTTCCCATGATGCCGCTGACGGCTAGCTGGATCTCGTCCATCTCCGCCGTCATCGCCATGTCCGAGATGGCGCCGAAATCCTGACGCATGGACCGGCCGATCGCGCGGAAACCGTCCGGCGCTTTTGCCTGTACGGCCTGCCCTTGCCCATCGCCGCGGCGCAGGCCGCCCGCAACATCGCGGAGCGTTTCCCGGTCTTCCTCGGCAATGGCCGCTTCGATCACCTGCAGCCCCTGAAGGAAGCCCAGCATCTCGGCGCTGACATGGGCGCGGTCATCCGCGGTGAAATACAGCGCCAGGCGGCCATCGGCCGTTCGTTCCGGCCGGGCCGTTTCGGCCGCCAGTTCGCTGAGGTCCTCATGCGTCGAAACAAACCGCATCAGGCCAACGCCCATGATGAGGCCAAACAAGATCCAGCCGAAGGCGGCCAAGGCTTTGTTCATGTCCGCAGTGCTCCCTTCAGAAGCTCAGAACTGTTGCACCAGCGGCCGTGAAGGCCGACGCAATATCCGGCGGCGTGGCCACCCCGACGCCGTCTTCCAGCGCCTCGGCCCCGAAGGGCCGGTTGGGCAGGTAGATGGCACACACCTCAACCTTTACCCCGTCCGCCTTCAGCGACCGCAAAAGACCCGCCGGGCTTACGCCTTTTGGCTGGAGCGGTGCGAGTGCGTCGGGCGGCGGATCTTTCAGGGCGAGGTCGCCCGCCGCGCTGCAAAGCAGAATTCGCGGCGTGACGCCTTTTGCCAATGCCGCCCGGGTCAGCACCAGTGCCATCAGCTGTGTTTCAGCATCGCCACTGGTCAGCACAGTCAGCATGGGGCGGTCTTCCGCAACCGGCGCCGACTGCCCTTCACTGGGAACCGAAGCGCAAGCCGGCAGCAGGATCATCGCCGCCGTTGCGGTCAACAAGCGCCGCATCAATCGATCTCCAGATCGTTCTCACCGGCTTCGCCCATGGAAACCTCGTTCCACATCGCATTGAGGATGCCGAAGGTCAGCGCGAGGCCGAGGCCCAGAATCCAGCTGAAATACCACATGTCGTTTTCCTTCCGCTTGATAAGCGTGAACTAGTAGGTGCCTGGGGCGTTGGCTTCTTCCGTCGTCAGACGGCCGAAGAGCACTTTGAAAACCCAGGCCGTATAGGCCAGCACGATCGGAACGAAGATCACCGTCACAATCAGCATGATGAACAGGGTGAGATGGCTGGAAGAGCTGTCCCACACGGTCAAGCTGGCGTTCGGGTTGATCGAGCTGGGCAGGATGAACGGGAACATCGACGTGCCGACCGAGGCCACGATGCCGGTCGCGGCAAGGCCTGACCCGATCAGGGACAAAGACGTCTTGTTCCTGAGACCGACAAAGGCGAGTGCCGACCCGATGAAGCCGAGCGCCGGTGCGAGGATCATCCACGGATACTTGCCGTAATTGGTGAGCCACGCGCCCGCCTCGACCACGACTTCCTTGCGCAGCGGATTGGCGACGCCGTGCGGGTCGATATCCGTCACGATGCGGTAGCCCATACCGGTCGCAGCAAGCCAGATGCCAGCGGCGGCGTAGAACACGATCACCAGAAGCGCCGCGATCTGTCCGAACTTCGCGGCCCGGTTCATGACGTGGCCATGTTCGATCTTCACAACCAGCCACGACGCGCCGTGGACGACCAGCATCGCCACAGATGCCAGGCCGCAAAGCAGGGCGAACGGGTTCAACAGGCCGAGCAGGCCACCCGAATAGGTCGCGCGCAGCGTGCGGTCGATGTCGAAGGGCACGCCCTGCAACACGTTACCGAGGGCGACGCCGAAGATCAGCGCAGGAACGAAGCCGCCGACAAACAGCGCCCAGTCCCAGGATGTGCGCCACCCTGCACTTTCACGCTTCGATCGGTACTTGAACCCTACGGGCCTCAGGATCAACGCCGCCAAGACGACGAACATGGCCAGATAGAAGCCTGAGAAACTGATCGCGTACACATACGGCCAGGCGGCAAACAGGGCGCCGCCACCTGTGATCAGCCACACCTGGTGACCTTCCCACATCGGGCCGATGGAGTTGATGACGAGGCGGCGCTCCTGATCTGTCTTCGCCACGAAGGGCAAGAGCGACGCGACGCCAAGGTCGTAACCGTCTGTCAGGGCGTAGCCGATGAGCAGCACGCCGACGAGGCCCCACCAGAGGACTTTCAGCGTTGCATAGTCGAGAGGAAGTTCCATTGTCCTGTCCTCCTATTTGTCAAACTGGATGGTGTGCGGACGAGCCGGCACGGCGTCATTGTGAGTGTCGGAGCCACCGCCACCCACGCCCTGAGGCAGGATACGGGCACCGGGGCCGAGCTTCACCGCGCGGATCATCAATGTGATCTCGATCACGGCGAGCGTGCCGTACAGCAGCGTGAAGCCGACCATGGTCATGATCACTTGCGAGGCCGACAGGCTGGAGACGCCCATAAAGGTCGGCAACACCCCGTCGATCACCCATGGCTGGCGGCCGGTTTCGGCAAGGACCCAACCAAGCTCCGCCGCAATCCAGGGCAGCGGGATGGCGTACAAGGCCACGTACAGGAACCAGCGCGGCACCTTGCGCTTCAGGCTGACGAAATAGAAAGCCGCGGCGAAAACAGCGATGAACAGGAAGCCAATCCCGGCCATGAAGCGGAACGAGAAGAACGACATGGCCACATTCGGAACCGTGTCCATGGCGGCCTTCTCGATCGTCGCGCGATCGGCGGTTGCCGGGTCATCGACATACCGTTTCAGGAGCATGGCATAGCCAAGGTCCGTTTTGGTCTGTTCGAAGATCTCGCGCGCTTCGATGTCGTTCGGGTTTTCGTTCAGCGCTTCCACTGCCTTATAGGCACGGATCCCGTTTTCGATCCGGTCTTCCGCAACCGCCACGAGCGGCAGGATGCCCTCAACTTCGCCATCCAGCGACCGGGTCGCGATCAGGCCGAGCACATAAGGCACGTGGATGGCATAATCGGTCCGGTGTTCTGCCTGGTTCGGAATGCCGATCACGGTCAGGCCAGCCGGAGCCTCTTCGGTCTCCCACATG
Source organism: uncultured Hyphomonas sp. (assembly GCF_963678875.1). NCBI lineage: Bacteria > Pseudomonadati > Pseudomonadota > Alphaproteobacteria > Hyphomonadales > Hyphomonadaceae > Hyphomonas > uncultured Hyphomonas sp. Next base: position 2,617,222 of record NZ_OY787456.1, read on the forward strand.
GCTTCCAGCGCGGCGAGCTTCATTTTCTGGTTGTCCGTCAGCGCATATCCGCTCTCGTCACCGAGGACGACAACAGACAGGGCCGACAGGAGGCCGAAGCTGGCTGCAACGGCCATCGAACGCTTGGCGAGACCAAGATGGCGGTTTTTCAGCACGTACCAGGCAGAGATGCCCAGCACGAAGACCGAAGCGGTCACATAACCGGCGCTGACCGTGTGAACGAACTTCGCCTGCGCAACCGGGTTGAACAGCACTTCCATGAAGTTGGTGACTTCCATCCGCATCGTGTCCGGATTGAACTCAGACCCGACCGGGTTCTGCATCCAGCCATTGGCGATCAGGATCCACAGCGCGGAGAGGTTCGAGCCAAGTGCCACGAGGAAAGTGACCAGCCAGTGTGCCGGGCGGGATAGCTTGTCCCAGCCGAAGAACATCAGGCCCACCAGCGTGGCTTCGAGGAAGAAGGCCATCAGGCCCTCGATCGCCAGCGGCGCACCGAAAATGTCGCCCACATAGTGCGAGTAATAGGACCAGTTCATGCCGAACTGGAATTCCATCGTGATGCCGGTCGCAACGCCGAGCACGAAGTTGATTCCGAACAGCGTGCCCCAGAACTTGGTGGTGCGTCGCCACACCTCCTTGCCGGTCATCACATAAGCGCCTTCCATGACCACCAGCAGCATGGAAAGTCCAAGCGTCAGTGGCACAAACAGGAAATGGTACATGGCTGTCAGCGCAAATTGCCAGCGCGACAGGTCAGCAACTAATAGTTCAGGCATGGTCGTCTCCCGACCGCAAATCGGCGGTCTCTGGTCTACATGACGGCACAGATACGCCCGCCCTGTTTAACAAACGATAGCGCAAAAAGTCGCATGCAATATAACACTTATAAGTCCTAATTACACAAAATGCCTGAAGCCTCTGAAAATTCTGGGAAAAAGCGGACGCGTTCCGCCCTGAAATCATGGGCTGGCGCATCGCAGCGTGCGGTCAGTCTGGGTCTTGCCTGCCAGCTTCTGGCGATGGCCGGCTGGATCGCGATCGCCTGGGGCATCGGTCACAGCGTTGCTGCCATCGCCGATGGCCAGCCAGCTGGTCCTGGCCTGCCGGTTGCGGCGGCGGGCATCCTCGTGCGCGGCGCATCCGGCTGGCTGGGCGACCTCCTGCTCGCCCGCGCCGGTCAGGCGATGGTGACTGCCGCGCGTGCGGACATCTTCAGGACCTTGTCGGAAGCCGGGGCCGGATGGCTGGGCGGTGCGGACGCCGGCACGCGCACGGCGCAGATCATCGACCGGACCGCCAAGCTCGAAGGCTACGCCGCACGCTGGCTGCCCGGCATGCGCCTCGCCGTAGCCGGGCCGGTGATCATCCTGATTGCCGTCGCGACGCAGACCTGGCTGGCTGCCGTCCTGTTGCTGGTCTCCGTGATGGTCCTGCCGGTGTTCATCTGGCTGACGGCCAGCGAAACTGCCGCCCGCGCAAAGGCGCAGCAGGCGGCGCTGGACGAACTCTCCGGAACCTTCCAGTCCCGCGCGGCCCAATCCGGCCTGATCCGCGCCTTCCGCGGCATAGGCCGCGAGACCGCCAGATTGGAAAACGCCTCCCTCCAGCTGCGCGACCGGACGATGGCCATTCTCCGCGTGGCCTTCCTGTCGACAGCCGTGCTGGAATTCTTCGCCTCCGTCTCGATTGCGCTGGTCGCCGTCTATATCGGGTTCAAGCTGCTGGGCGTGTTCCCCTTCGCCACCGGTGAAACCCTGACACTGGCCGAAGGCCTGACAGCCCTGATCCTCGCCCCGGAATTCTTCAGCCCCATCCGCAAGCTCTCCAGCCTGCACCATGACCGCGCCGATGCCGCAGCCGCCGCAGACACGCTGTCGGAATGGCTGGAACGCCGGGCAGACGCCCCGGTCAACAAACTGGCGCCGCTGGAAAAAGCGCCGGCCATCATCTTCGACCAGGTGGCGCTTGGCTGGGGCAATGGCCGCCCGGCGGTGTCCGATCTTTCCTTCGAAGCCGTGCCGGGAAAAGTGACCACGCTGGCAGGGCCGTCCGGGTCCGGAAAATCGACCGCCCTGCTTGCCCTGATCGGCCGCGCGCGACTGGTGGGGGGGAATATCCGGGTAGACACGCACGCCCTGCAGCCGGGCGAAAGCCTCGCCGACTCCATCGCTTATATCGGCCAGACGCCCTGGCTGATGGAAGGCACGATCCGTGAGAACATCGCCATCGCCCGGCCGGGCGCCAAGCCGGACGAGATCCTGCAGGCGGCCCAGCAAGCCGGCATTCTCGATTTCGCAGAGAAGAGCCGAGGCGGTCTCGACCAGGTGCTCGCCCGTTTCGGCGCCGGTCTTTCAGGCGGGCAACGCCAGCGCATCGCCCTCGCCCGCGCCCTGCTGCGCAACGCGCCGATCCTTTTGCTCGACGAGCCAACGGCCCATCTGGACCCCGATGCGGAAGAAGATTTCCTCCTGAAGCTGAAAGACCTGTCGAAAGACCGGACGCTTCTGGTCGCCAGCCATTCCGACACTCTGATCGCTGCATCCGATCTCGTGATCCGGCTCCAGCCGCAAACCACGCGGGAGGCGGCCGGATGCTGAAACTCTGGAACCTCCTCGGACGGCCCGCCAAAGTCCGCTTTGGTCTCGCCCTGCTCCTGTCCGCCCTTGCGGGGGCTTCAAGCATTGCCCTGCTCGGCCTCTCCGGCTGGTTCCTCACCGCTGCGGCCATCGCCGGTTCCGCAGGCGCGGGCTATGTATTCAACCACCTTCATCCCAGCGCAGGTGTACGCGGGGCCGCCTTCTCCAGAGTCCTGACACGGTATGGCGAACAACTCGTCGGCCATGACGCCACCCTCAGCCTCTCTGCGCGCCTGCGGCCTCAGCTGTTTGCGGCCAGCGCCGCAGCGCAACGCGGCTTCACATCCATGCCCGCAAAGGAACTCAGCGCACTGATCGACGATGTCGATGCCGCTGAAGCTGGCTTCCTGCGCGTCTATAGTCCGGCGGCCGCCGTGATCGCCGGCGTGGCCGTTGCGCTGGGCTTTGTCTTTGCAAGCGACTGGATCAGCGGCCTTCTCGCATCCGGCGCGTTTCTTTGCACAGGCTGGATATTCCCGGCCATGGCTGTGCGCCGGTCCCATCAGGCAGCCGAACATCACGCCCACCAGACCGAGCTGGCGCGGGAACAGACCTCCCGGCTGGTCGAGAACGCCATCGAACTGGACATTCTCGGCGCCCTCGGCCGCGAAGCGGCGGTGACGCAATCGATGCTGGAACAGCAGGTTCAGGCCCGCGACATGATCGAGGCACCGTATCGCAATCTCGGCGCCTTCACGGCGACGACCGGCCTTGCCCTGGCGCTGCTGGTCCTCTGGCGCGCAGCGGAGGTCCAATCCGGCATCGCCATGGCAACCGGCGCCGCGCTGGCCCTGATGGCTGCATTCGAATCCACAGGCGCGATGCTGAAAGTTTTCGATGCGCGTGCCCGTTCCAGCGTGGCGGCGGACCGTCTGGCCGCCCGGCTGCAGCCGAGCGAAGCCAGCTGGGATCCTCCGCTGGAGTCCGCCCCTGAACTGGACAGTCTTTTCCCCCTCACCGCAGAAGGCCTGATGGCCCAGGCGGCACAGAATGCACCAATAATTGGCCCACTGAGCTTAACGGTCGAACCGGGTGCATTGCTGCAGCTGATCGGGCCGTCCGGCAGCGGCAAGACGACAATCGCCGAGACATTGATGCACCTCCATCCGGTGTCACCAGGAATGCTGCACTATGGTGGCACGCCGGCAGAAACGGCACGGATTGCCAGCGTTCTGGCGCACATGGCCATCAGCCCGCAATTCCCCGCCTTCCTTCCCGGCACGCTGGCCGACCAGATGCGCCTCGCCGCCCCCGAAGCCTCCGACGGAGACATCTGGAGCGCGCTCCGGACAGCCTGCGCTGACGGGTTTGTCGCCGCACGGCCGAAAGGCCTGAACATTACATTCTATGAAGGCGAACTGCCTTTTTCGGGCGGAGAATTGCGCCGCCTCGGTCTCGCCCGCGCCCTGCTCGCCAATCCGGAAATCCTGATACTGGATGAGCCGTTTGCCGGGCTGGAAGCAGACCTCGCCACAAATCTTGCGGCGCAGCTTGATGCCTGGGCTTCAGAGCCCGGCCGGGCCCTGATCGTACTGGCGCACAAGCCTGTCGATGCGCTGTTCGAACGTGTCACATCCCGACAGATTCGCATCACGGCATGAGCGATCAGCCTTTTGCGGTCTGCTTCATGCGGATCAGACGGCGAATGGCCAGTGAGATGCCGGTGTAAACGAGTACGATGCCCGCGATGGACGCAAGGCCAGCCAGTGTCTGGCCGATGAGCCCGTAGATCTCTCCGGTATGCACGAAGCGCAGCCAGCGCCGGGCCTTCAACGCCGGGCTGGACGTGTCTCCGACAGGCGCGCCAATGAAGCCGGAACCATCCCGCGCAACAGTCACGCTCCGCTTCTTAGAAGGCTGCGTGCCATTGCCCCAGTCGACGGACAGGTCCAGCGTTGCAGCTTCCGGTTCCGGCAGCGTAATGGTCACCCGGCGCCAGTTCTTGAAGGGCTCAGTGGCTTGAGCGACCAGCGGATCAAGCGGCAGAACCTCTCCTTCCAGTTCCGGTACCTCAACGACAGCCACTTCCTTACCGCCACTCTGCCCGCCCGGCGTTTCGCCGAAGGCCGCATAGACCAGCTTGTTGGCCCAGCTGTAGGAGAAGACCGCACCCGACACGATGATCAGGAAGAGCGGCACAAAGCTCCACGCCGCCAGAACATGGTGCCAGTTATAGTGGCGCGCTTTAGCATTCGGCAGGCCGCGGCGGAAGAAGAGCTGCGTCTTCACCAGCGGCCACTTCCATTTGCGCGGCCACCAGAGCACAACGCCGGAGATCAGCAGCGCGCCGAAAATCAGGTTCGCTGCCCCATTCAAGGCCGCGCCGAGCTCGTTCCGCCCGCCCGTGAACGCCAGCCAGCGATGGATTCTCATCACGCGACCGAAAAAGGCTTTCATGCCTTCGCCCGCGCCTTCGAGCACTTCGCCCGTATACGGATCGAGCAGGAGCGTATCCCGCCGGCCTTTGGAAAGTGTCGCGATATGGGCTGGATTGCTTTGAATTATAAGAGCATTTCCCGGAGCGCCGCCCGCCGCCAGAGCGGCGTCTGCCAGGGCATCGACGCTCAGGGGCTCTGCCCCGGCTGGCGCCTCAACGGCCGCATTCTGTGCGGCAGCCACCATCTGGCGTTCATAGGTCAGCAGAACGCCTGTCACCGACATCAGCAGGATAAACGCTGCCGCGGCGAGCCCCATGGCAAAGTGTGCCCAAAAGAAAATACGCCGCATATCGCAAGCCCCTTTTTGCTTCCCGTCCGTTTAACGGCCAGGCGCAGAAAACCCGTCGGTGCTCACTGCATCACCTGCAGCACTTGCGCCAGATGACAAAAAAGCCCCCGGATCCGAAGATCTGGGGGCTTCCTTATCTGTGGGCCTGAGCACAAGCTTCAATGATCTCAATGCCGGTGTTTCGCGACCTGGTCGATTTTGACATGCACGTCCTGGTCTCCCGAAATCTCAAGCATGGCCAGGAGCAAAGGAAGCGCCATGTAGGGCGGATGCTTTTCTGACAGGCACATACACCATCCGGGATCCGAGTCCGTTTGATGGTCTTCAGCCAGTTGAAGGGCGATCTCTTTGCAATCTGTCCAAAAGCTTCGAAGCGCATCCCACCACCCTGCCGGAACGGGCTCGTCACCCTGCAGGACGCGCTGGGCTTTTGCCAGCGTTACCGCTTCATTCAACCGAGTGCCAATGATGTATACGAGATCCTCCGACCGGATCCCGAGAAATTGCGCGCAAACCACAAAACCACAAGATGTAAACATGGTTGTCCCCACAGCCATAGTTAGAAATCTATGCCTGTGGGGCTGGATTTTCAACGCTCCCGCAGAATTGTCACAGAGATTCCAGGTATCTGCATATCCGTTGGTCACGCAGACGAATTGCTGCAACCGATCGAACGGCACCCGCCTGGCGCATCAACAATGGCACGCGATCTAGCCGCCAAAAGGAAAGCCCCCGAATTCCGCAAGGAATTCAGGGGCTTTTTGGGTGCGGGAGCAGGATTTGAACCTGCGACCTTCAGGTTATGAGAAGTAGAGACCCCCATCCCTAAAGGGTTGATTATTCTCGGAAACTCCAGATAATGCCCTGTATTTAAAGCATTAGTTCTGGACATCGAGAGACATGGAAAGCCAGAAAAAGACAGGGAATACAGCCCCAACTTCTGACACTGGTCTGACACGGCGAAAAACCGTGCGCATAAACGATCAGTTCGTGAAAGCTCTTCAACCGCCACCGAAGGGCAACCGCGTCGTCTTCGATGATCGCCTGACAGGCTTCGGTGTTCGCATCACGGCCAACAGCAGTATCGCGTTCATTCTGAACTATTCGCTCAAGGGTCGAGAGCGCCGAATGACCATCGGCCAATATCCCACCTTTACCGTCCTTGCTGCTCGCAAAGAGGCGGAACAGCTTAAAGGGCAAATAGCGCGCGGCATCGATCCTTTGGAACGCAGGCAGGCAGACAACACGGCCCCGACTGTGGAGGACATGTGGAAGCGGTATGAGGCCCAGTACCTGCCGAAGCTGGCCGACCGTAGCCAATCAGACCAACGGGCGATGTTCACAAAATCGATCCTACCTGCAATCGGCAGGAAGAAGGTCGAGGATGTCACTTTCAACGATTGCGAAGCGCTGCATCGTAAGATCACCAAGGATCGACCTACCCGAGCTAATCGCGTGATTGAGGTGCTTCGACGGAATTTCAATCTGGCGATTAAGTGGGGATGGTTGGATCGCAACCCAGCCAGCGGTATTGAACGCAACCCCGAGCCAAAACGTGAAAGGTATTTATCACCGCCTGAGATAGAGAGGCTGTTGTCCGCTCTCGATGAACACAGAGAAACAACGTCATGTGACGCATTAAAATTCATTCTTCTAACCGGCTGCCGCAAAGGCGAAGCGCTAAATGCAACATGGAGCCAATTCGACAGTGAGCTGAAGATTTGGACAAAGCCTGCGGCGACTACCAAGCAAAGACGCCTGCACCGAGTTCCAGTTTCATCACCTACTACGGATTTGCTGAAACATCGGAGACACCTCACAGTATCAAAGTTTGTCTTCGATGGAGGTAATGGTTTCGCACTTACCGATATAAAACGCACGTGGATGTCGGTCATAAAAGCTGCGGGCATCAAAGATGCGAGAGTGCACGATCTACGACACACCTTTGCGAGCATAGCTGTTTCGCAAGGCCAATCACTTCCGGTTGTTGGAGCCCTACTTGGTCATACCCAGCCACAAACTACGGCGAGATATGCTCACCTCTTTGATGATTCTCTGGCTCAGGCAGTTGAAACCATTTCAAGCCAAATCAGAAATTCAACTTTGTGATCGATCAGTATACCCAATCGATTGAAGTGAATCGGGCTTTTGCGAAACGCTCCGGTTCATTTTGATTCAATCGTAGAGATTATCATCGAATAGGTGTTTAATGTGAAAGACAATAACTTTAGGTAGAGGCATATGGCTCAAACAATCACACTCGATTGCCCTTGGTGCGGCTCTAAAAAGCAGACGATGGATATATTCTGCGTAGTGGATGCCAGGCTCAGTCCACCTGGATTATATGCCAACACGGGCGAGGCTCGAACACTGTCCGTTAAATGTCGATCGTGCGAAGGTCTTAGCGTAGCCACTGTCGATTTCACTGCAGGTAATTCGAGTCGTGTGGCAGTCGGCAATAGTGGTGATACCACCAAATATATCGATTATGTGGTTTTCCAAATCCCTGAGAAGATTGGCTACGTGTCGGAGAACTGGCCAGAAGCCGTCAGAGAGAGCATGCTGGACGCTTATGAGGGAAGATCTCCTCGCGCCAAATGCCAATCATACCGCTCCGCGGTTGAGTTCGGGCTTCGAGAGGCAGGGATAACTGCTGAAGCAGGGCAGACTTTAGGTGCGATATTGTCAGAAGCAAAAAAGAAATTTGCGTTGTCCGAACCACTGATCGAGCTATGCGATCAGATCAAGGCATTTGGAAATTGGGGACTTCATTGGGCGGAAACAGATTTCGCACCGGAGGACGCAGAAGCAGCGCAAGAAATTACTCAATCAATCCTGAGCTACCTCTTTGAAATGCCCGCGAGAGTGGAGCTCGCGAAAAAGCGAAGCGATGAAGCAAAGGCAGCGCACCATGCCCCGAAAGATAATCCTTAACCTGCAACATATCGCAGGGTCGCAAATTATTCGCCGCCAAGCGTGACACGGCAGGGTCACGCTTGGCGGCAAACTCCATCATGCGACAATACTGCCAGATGTGGTTTGGAATGATTTCCTAGTTCGGCGCGGAAAATCGAAGACGTCGGCAGACATACAAAGACATTTGCATTTTCAATGTTGACTTGAAACGGACATTCGGTTTGTTTTCACGCAGGCCCGAAGCAAGAGAAAGCGGGACCCACTCAGGCGGCACCCCTCGCACAAGGCGAGCCAGATCCGAGACTTGAGTGAAAGGTCAAGCGCAACCGCATAGAGACTGAGAAGCGCAAACCAGTACGGCCTAACCCCATCACTTGGGGTCTTCATTCGCAAGAATGGAGACCGCCCCGATATTGGAGGTTTGGTTTGCCAAACGTATCGACTGAATTCTTGACGTGGGAAGAAGCTGCAGAGTTTCTGCGCGTCAACAAACGTACCCTCGCCCGCTGGTATGCCGAGGGTATTGGCCCACCACGCATCAAGCTCGAACGGCAGGTGCTCTACAGCAAAGACAGTCTCGTTGAATGGCTGCTTTCCAAGGAGAGCAAACCATGCCGAGCATAGAGCAATTGCTTGGGGGGTTCCCTGTAACACCCCCCCCTACGGATACATTGTTGGTGGTGCGTCGTGGAACTACTGCATAAGGGGTTCGACGCGCTCGACCTCGCTTATGCTGTCCATTTCCCCGCTCATCACATGCCAAAGCTTCAAGCGGCGAAGCAGCGGGCAATGGAAATCGGACAGTCCGTCCCGGTGTGGCTGGGCGATGTCGCCTTCAATATCGCGTCGACTGGCGCCCGAGGTGGTTACACGTTTCGATGTGACACCGGCTCGCTCGGGGAAATCTGGTTTCTGAAGAAACCCAGCACGAACGACCCGTGGGGCGTTCGTATATCGGTCTCGGCGGTGCAGTGCGCGATCATGGGCCTCGCCGGGGTCAAACGGAGAATTGAGGAAAAGTTCGAGAAACTTGGAGTGGCTCTGCGACAAGGTCAGGAGAGCATCGCCCGCGTAGATTTCGCCCTGGACTTCATCATTCCGAATTTCAAACTCGTCGCGGACAACTTCGTCATGCATCCGCGATTCACTCGGATGCGACATGCCGAGATCACGGAATACAAAGAGGCTGGCAAAACTGGCCGCACTCAGTCTGTGACGGTCGGCAAGAATCCCGGCCGGCAGATCATCATCTATGACAAGCGGGCCGAGGTGCTGGCAAAAGGCAACTCTCACTGGCCGGTAGTTTGGAACAGAGCGCGAGAGCAACAGGGCCTTCCCGCGATAGACCTGCACGACAGAGAGGCCAGCCAGATATGGCGCGTCGAACTGCGGGCTTACAAGAACCACCTGAAAGAGGATTGGGGTGTCGCATCATGGTGGCAACTTCAGGAAAAGCTGCCCGCGATCTTCAATAGTCTGCTCTCGGACATTCGATACACAGCCCCTTCTCTGGATATGAACCGGTCCAGATGGCCGGATCATTTGCTGTGGACCCGCGTACGCGCTGAGCTTCAGGGCAAACTTTCTGAGATGAAAAGCTTCGCCACTGAAAGCGCAATCAAAGAACTCCTGCAGGCTGAACGGGATGACATGCTGAAGGCCCAGATCGCCGGATGCCTGATCGCCCTCGCAGCAAATCGCAACATAGAATTCGTCGGCCTCTCTGCTTTCGCACGGAAAGCATCAGAGGAAATTGAATCCATGTTCCGTGAAGACCCGGCGAAAACGGAACGCAAACTATCCCTAGCAAAAGGAAAACTCGCATGAGTAACCTCACCCCCTTCGGCGCATGCGTCGAATATCTTCGTATCCCCTACGCAGAGTTGGCAGAAATTTTGTCGGATATTTCCGACGAGTATTACAACGCTCAACGCGCAAAGATGGTGTGCCATGGAAAGCTGCCCGTCCCAGCATTTGCATGGACCGCCTTGAGAGAGGCTGACCGGATCCTCGACATGCGCCGCGATCAATTCCTGTTTCTGCACGAACAAAATGGCGGCGGTCGCTTTGTTGTAACACAGGACGATTTAACTCCGCCTCAGCTTCGGCGCGTCCTAGTTCGCACGATGTTGAAACTCGAAGGTGGTGCACCAGTAGAGATGGTTCGTCAGCCGGGAACGACATGGGGGTGGGCATAGACACCAGAACTCTTCAATGGCGGAATCATCTAACCCCAAAACCAAGGGTTTGGTGCTTGCACCAAAACCCATGAGCAGCTCACAGACACCTGATGGCTCCGGGTCAATACCTTTACCGAAGGCATAGCATCGCTATGGGTATTGAGGCGGAGACTTCAGGTGTCATCCCCCGCACATCATTGTCAGTGATGCCAGGACAATAACTGACACGGCGGCCCGCGCGCGCGTCTCGGATATCGCCAAAAAACGACGCCCCCGCCCACTACCCCACCCCCGCGCCCCGTTTTGCCGGTTGGCGGGGAATGAACCGCACCGGGACGCAGCCGCAACAGGGTGCGGAGCCCATGCAGAGGCTGGATAAATGCTGCCGGACAAGCCCCACCGTCCCGCCCCTCTGCAAATGGATCACCGGCTAAAACATTGGCTGTCTCCGTCACTCACCGAGAGGTCAACAACAGGGGGCACGCAGGGTCAAAACGTTCATTCCCTTTACTGCTTCCCGCCTAGGAGCGTCTCACGCTACGCCGGAGCGGCCATCGTAAGCCCTGCCGGGGTATCGACCCGGCGCGCTCGCTCCCTGATCCGATTTCTCTATTCCCTTTTTCCCGTCGCTTTTCGTTGCCCTGTGCCCGAACACGCGCGCGCGGGGCCGCCGTGACTGCAATTTATTTTCTGACACAGGTCTGACACGGGAAATTCGGGAGTAGCGCGCATAAGAAAAGCCCCTGAAATCCGCAAGGAAATCAGGGGCTTATTGGGTGCGGGAGTAGGATTTGAACCTACGACCTTCAGGTTATGAGCCTGACGAGCTACCGGGCTGCTCCATCCCGCGTCAAACGTATCGCTGCACTCTAGGCGTTGCCCCCCAAAATGCAAATCCGGCCCGCCAGAGGCTAAGGCCGGAGCAACTGCCGGCTTGCGGCAGATGTCGTCGTAAAGGAAAGAAATGTCTGCAAGAGACTTGCTTTGTCTGGGCTCTGCGGACCCGGCAGCGACCTACTCTCCCACGCCTTAAGACGTAGTACCATCGGCGCAAGGGGACTTAACGACTGAGTTCGGGATGGGATCAGGTGGGGATCCCCTGCCATAACCACCGGGTCGGCGGAAACCAGACTGCTTGCAAGTTCAGAAACCAATATGTCTGTCTGAGATCTGTGGCAGTTGAAGCGGATGCGCTTTCAACTACACACGAGTTTCACGATCAAGCCTATCGAGCAATTAGTACCGGTTAGCTTCACGCCTCGCAGCGCTTCCACACCCGGCCTATCGACGTGCTGGTCTTGCACGGCTCTCAGGGATACCTGGTTTTGAGGTGGGTTTCCCGCTTAGATGCTTTCAGCGGTTATCCCGTCCACACATAGCTACCCTGCAATGCGGCTGGCGCCACAACAGGTCCACCAGAGGTGTGTTCATCCCGGTCCTCTCGTACTAGGGACAAATCCTCTCAAGTATCCAACACCCACGGCAGATAGGGACCAAACTGTCTCGCGACGTTCTGAACCCAGCTCACGTACCACTTTAATCGGCGAACAGCCGAACCCTTGGGACCTGCTCCAGCCCCAGGATGTGATGAGCCGACATCGAGGTGCCAAACGATGCCGTCGATATGGACTCTTGGGCATCATCAGCCTGTTATCCCCGGAGTACCTTTTATCCGTTGAGCGATGGCCCTTCCATTCGGGACCACCGGATCACTATGACCGACTTTCGTCTCTGCTCGCTCCGTCGAGCTCGCAGTCAGGCAGGCTTATGCCATTGCACTCATCGAGCGATGTCCGACCGCTCTGAGCCTACCATCGCGCGCCTCCGTTACTCTTTAGGAGGCGACCGCCCCAGTCAAACTACCCGCCACACAGGGTCCCGGCCCCATCCAGGGGCGCGGTTAGACATCAAAGAAATTAAGGGTGGTATTTCAAGGTTGGCTCCACTCCGGCTGGCGCCAAAGCTTCAAAGCCTCCCACCTATCCTACACATAAGTTCTTTAATGCCACTGTGAAGCTGTAGTAAAGGTTCACGGGGTCTTTCCGTCTGACCGCGGGTACCCCGCATCTTCACGGGGAATTCAATTTCGCTGAGTCTATGTTGGAGACAGTGGGGAAGTCGTTACGCCATTCGTGCAGGTCGGAACTTACCCGACAAGGAATTTCGCTACCTTAGGACCGTTATAGTTACGGCCGCCGTTCACCGGGGCTTCAATTCAAGGCTCTCACCTCTCCTTTTAACCTTCCGGCACCGGGCAGGCGTCAGACCCTATACGTCGCCTTGCGGCTTCGCAGAGCCCTGTGTTTTTGATAAACAGTCGCAACCCCCAGTTTTGTGCCCCTCAGACCTGGTTGCCCAGATTGAGGCCTCCTTCTCCCGAAGTTACGGAGGTAATTTGCCGAGTTCCTTCAACATAGTTCTCTCAAGCGCCTTGGTATGCTCTACCTGACCACCTGTGTCGGTTTCGGGTACGGTCTTAGTGGGAGGCTATTTCCAGGAACTTCCAGGCTGCAGACCCAATCCAATAAGGGGCTACAACTTTCGAAATCCGTCACTCATCCCTTGGCCCACGAATATTAACGTGGTTCCCATCGGCTACGCCTTTCGGCCTTACCTTAGGGGCCGGCTAACCCTGCGCAGATTAGCTTTACGCAGGAACCCTTGGTCTTTCGGCGAGAGGGTCTCTCACCCTCTTTGTCGCTACTCATGTCAGCATTCTCACTTCCGATACCTCCAGCAAACCTCACGGTTCACCTTCGCAGGCTTACGGAACGCTCCGCTACCACTCTTTCGAGTCCGCAATTTCGGCGAATAACTTTAGTCCCGTTACATTTTCCGCGCAGAGGCGCTAGATCAGTGAGCTGTTACGCTTTCTTTAAAGGATGGCTGCTTCTAAGCCAACCTCCTGATTGTCTCAGCACCTCCACATCGTTTCGCACTTAGCTATTACTTAGGGGCCTTAATTGGCGGTCTGGGTTGTTTCCCTTTTCACGACGGACGTTAGCACCCGCCGTGTGTCTGCCACGCATAACTTCTGGGTATTCGGAGTTTGAGAAGGTTTGGTAATCCGGTGAGGACCCCTAGCCCATTCAGTGCTCTACCCCCCAGAGTCTAATCGTGACGCTCTACCTAAATAGATTTCGCGGAGAACCAGCTATCAGCAGATTTGATTGGCCTTTCACCCCTAGGCACAGGTCATCCGAGAGCTTTTCAACGCTCAACGGTTCGGCCCTCCAGTGCGTGTTACCGCACCTTCAGCCTGCCCATACCTAGATCATCTGCCTTCGGGTCTAATGCTACGTACTCGGTCGCCCTATTCAGACTCGCTTTCGCTGTGCCTACACCTAACGGCTTAAGCTTGCACGCAACACTAAGTCGCTGACCCATTATACAAAAGGTACGATGTCACTCCGAAGAGCTCCATCAGCTTGTAGGCATCCGGTTTCAGGATCTGTTTCACTCCCCTCATCGGGGTTCTTTTCATCATTCCCTCACGGTACTTGTTCACTATCGGTCGGTAAGGAGTACTTAGGCTTGGAGGATGGTCCCCCCATGTTCAGACAGGATTTCACGTGTCCCGCCCTACTCTAAAAGGTCTTCATTGCACGGATACGGGGCTATCACCCACTATGGCGTACCTTTCCAGATACTTCTCCTTATTTCAGACCAGGCCTGGTCCGCGTTCGCTCGCCACTACTAACGGAGTCTCAATTGATGTCCTTTCCTCCGGGTACTTAGATGTTTCAATTCCCCGGGTTCGCTTTTTAACCCTATGTATTCAGGTTAAAATACCTCGCTATTGAAATGTCAGATACATCGTCCGCGAACGGAAGATTTATCCAACATCTCGGAGGTGGGTTTCCCCATTCAGAAATCACCGGATCAAAGGATGCTCTCGCCTCCCCGGTGCTTATCGCAGAGTGCCACGTCTTTCATCGCCTCTTACCGCCAAGACATCCCCCGGATGCCCTTTTGACGCTTGATCGTTTTTGAAACCCATGTGCAGTGGAAAACGCATACGCGATACCACCACATGGATCTCGATCAGACATGTTGGTTTCTTGCAGACTGACCCTTTGGATGACGGCCTTGCGGCAATCATTTTATCGGCTGAAGCAACCAGGCCAGACCCAATGGGTCGAGTGGCATGGCTGCCGGATCAATCTTTCCCTTACGATGACAAATATCCCGGAGCTTGCTCCGGAAACGGACGTTCTTCTTTCGATCGTTGTGTACGCCAAGAAGGCGATGGTGGAGCCAGACGGAGTCGAACCGACGACCTCCTGAATGCAAATCAGGCGCTCTCCCAACTGAGCTATGGCCCCGTAACCCCGGCTTCCCGCCAGGTCGCATGCCCTGCCCTGCGTCGCCGCAGGCTTCGATGGTGGGCCGAGGAAGAGTTGAACTTCCGACCTCACGCTTATCAGGCGTGCGCTCTAACCACCTGAGCTACCGGCCCATGACTGGTCAGGGCCAGGCCCATCGCGGTCAAAGTCGAAGACAGGCGATAAAGCGCCCGCGGGGCTCGCTTAGTGCTCGAACCGGGCAGATGCCGGCTCAAACAACGAACGAAGGAAGAGAAACGGAGACGGCGCGACAGCCGCATATGTTTTGCTCCTCAATGGGAGCTAATTTTAAGAAGCCTTGGAGTTCCGCGTGAGCAAAACAATCCAATGCATCCTTAGAAAGGAGGTGATCCAGCCGCAGGTTCCCCTACGGCTACCTTGTTACGACTTCATCCCAGTCACTGACCCTACCGTGGCCGCCTGCCTCCGAAGTTAGCACAGCGTCTTCGGGTAGAGCCAATTCCCATGATGTGACGGGCGGTGTGTACAAGGCCCGGGAACGTATTCACCGTGGCATGCTGATCCACGATTACTAGCGATTCCACCTTCATGCCCTCGAGTTGCAGAGGACAATCTGAACTGAGACAGCTTTTTGGGATTATCCCATTGTCACTGCCATTGTAGCACGTGTGTAGCCCTACCCGTAAGGGCCATGAGGACTTGACGTCATCCCCACCTTCCTCCGGCTTGCCACCGGCAGTTTCCTTAGAGTGCCCACCCAAACGTGATGGCAACTAAGGATGAGGGTTGCGCTCGTTGCGGGACTTAACCCAACATCTCACGACACGAGCTGACGACAGCCATGCAGCACCTGTCACCGATCCAGCCTAACTGAAGGAATCCATCTCTGGAAACCGCGATCGGGATGTCAAGGGTAGGTAAGGTTCTGCGCGTTGCTTCGAATTAAACCACATGCTCCACCGCTTGTGCGGGCCCCCGTCAATTTCTTTGAGTTTTAACCTTGCGGCCGTACTCCCCAGGCGGACAGCTTAATGCGTTAGCTGCGTCACCGACAGGCATGCCTGCCAACAACTAGCTGTCATCGTTTACGGTGTGGACTACCAGGGTATCTAATCCTGTTTGCTCCCCACACTTTCGCACCTCAGCGTCAGTATCAGTCCAGTTAGCCGCCTTCGCCACTGGTGTTCCACCGAATATCTACGAATTTCACCTCTACACTCGGTATTCCGCTAACCTCTCCTGAACTCCAGACTTCCAGTTTCAAATGCAGTTCCGAGGTTGAGCCCCGGGATTTCACATCTGACTTAAAAGTCCGCCTACGTGCGCTTTACGCCCAGTAATTCCGAACAACGCTAGCCCCCTTCGTATTACCGCGGCTGCTGGCACGAAGTTAGCCGGGGCTTCTTTACCAGGTACTGTCATTATCATCCCTGGCGAAAGAATTTTACAACCCTAAGGCCTTCATCATTCACGCGGCATGGCTGCATCAGGCTTTCGCCCATTGTGCAAGATTCCCCACTGCTGCCTCCCGTAGGAGTCTGGGCCGTGTCTCAGTCCCAGTGTGGCTGATCATCCTCTCAGACCAGCTATAGATCGTAGTCTTGGTAGGCCATTACCCCACCAACAAACTAATCTAACGCGGGCCGATCTTTCGCCGATAAATCTTTCCCCCGGAGGGCGTATACGGTATTACCACTCGTTTCCAAGAGCTATTCCGTAGCGAAAGGTACGTTCCCACGCGTTACTCACCCGTCTGCCACTATGTCGTTCGACTTGCATGTGTTAGGCCTGCCGCCAGCGTTCGTTCTGAGCCAGAATCAAACTCTCAAGTTGAGTGTTGATCTGACGAAACCATCCATTGGAATATGGACGGTTACTCAAGCTGTTAAGCATAAGTATTGCGTTCTTTTGACGAGAAACCCTTTGTCACAAAGAACGGGCCGAAACCCATTCGATGGATAAAAGAATTTTCTCTCAAGAAACGCATCCGTCGTGATCGTATGAACCTGCCGTCGATTGCTCTCTGGCGAGGTTCGCAAGCCATCACGCCGCCTGCGTTTCTCTTCCTTAATCTCTTACGATGTCAAACAGCTGGAACCGGAGTTCCGAAGCCCTTCAGAAGCCTGCGGCCCCGTCCGGAAGTGGCGGCTTATATGGGCCGCCGAATTGCCCGTCAACACTCTTTTTTGCGCCTTCTGCAGTTTCCGGTGCGAACCGTGTAAACCGCCGATTTTCCAGCACAAGAAACATTTAAGACCGACATGCGGCCCGGCGTTCCGAGCGATCAGGTGGAACCGAAGTCCCGGGCCCGTCAGAAGGCCGAAACCTCATCAGGAAGCGGCGGCTTATATGGACCACCGTTTTGCCCGTCAACACTCTTTTTTGCGCCTTCTGCAGTTACCGGCCAAAACCGTGAAACCACCGAATTTTCAGCGCAAAGGACACTGTGGGCCGGGGACCGGCCCGGCATGTCCGAGCGTTTCGAGGAACCGCATATATAGCCCCTGTTCGGTGAAAGGCACAAGCCTTTTTCTCATCTC
This sequence comes from uncultured Hyphomonas sp., assembly GCF_963678875.1. Classification (NCBI taxonomy): domain Bacteria; kingdom Pseudomonadati; phylum Pseudomonadota; class Alphaproteobacteria; order Hyphomonadales; family Hyphomonadaceae; genus Hyphomonas; species uncultured Hyphomonas sp. The sequence continues at coordinate 2,634,531 of NZ_OY787456.1, forward strand.
AGGGGCGCCATTTGCGGGCGCCGCGTCCGAAGCCCGAGGGCGTCTTCAGCGGAGGCCGGGAGATACTCAAGGCATCGGATGGCCGCAACCCCCTTCTGCAGCAAATCGCAAGAAATAATGCGATTTCACTGCAGACCGGCCCTGCGCACGCGCCAGAAACTCGGCTCAAAAAGGCTAGAGCCTTGTAAAATCAGTATTGTGTCGCGATGTAGGATTTCATCGCTTCAGCCTCGGCTTCTGTCTCTGCGATCTTCCATTTCACCAGGTCGCCGATGGAAACGACTCCAATCAGCCGGTCATTACGCAAAACCGGCAGGTGCCGGACCCGCCGATCGGTCATCAATTGCATCGCGTCATCCACTTTTGTGGTCGACTCGATGGTGATGACATCGCGAGTCATCGCGTCTCCGACATGGATATTGAGGGCCGCCTCTCCATTGCGGGCGACGTGACGAACGATATCGCGCTCCGAAAGTACGCCGACGATCTCCCCGCTGTCGCCCAAGGCCACCACTGCGCCTATTCTTTTTTCGTCCAGTGTGCGGGCGGCCTCGGAAAGGGTCGAATCAGCCTTCACCGAGATAATTTCGCGCCCTTTGTCATTCAGGATCTGGTCTATTGTCATGCGCGTCCTCCTTCATGTGCGGACCGCTGACCGGCCTCGCCGTTACGAAAACCTAGCATAAAGCCTTCTATCCGGCGATCAGAATCGCGAAACGGGCCTCCGGGACCGGAAAAACTGGAACGCTGCCGCGCCTGCCAGGAAGCCGCCAAGATGCGCCTGCCAGCTGATTCTGGCCCCGATCAGCGAAGGCCCCATCAGCCACAGCGCCAGGTTCACCGCGGCAAAGAACAGGAAAACGGTCAGGAATCGCTTCGTCAGGATCCGCCCGCCCCGCCCTTCCTGTATGAGAACCCACGCCGCAAACAGGCCGCTGGCACCGCCTGAGGCCCCGATCAGGCCGCTCCCGTCCGGATATTGCGTCACCAGATGCGCCAGAGCGCCGCCCACAACGGACACCGCAAACACGATCAGGAAGGGAATCGCCCCGCTTTTGCGCCCTATAGAGAGAGACGCGTGCACCAGCCGGCCGAAAATCACGATCAGCGCCGCATTCAGGATGGCCCCTGCCCAGCCATCATGAAGCAAGGCGCTCGCGAGAAGCGGCACGAACGCCTCCACAGGAGAAGAATAAGCCAGCGTCCCGTCTGCCCCCAGGCCGATGGACGCCCAGAACCGGTCCGGTTGGAGCACGCCCAGGGGCAATATAAAGCCCTGCCAGCTGGCCGGTGCGAACACGCGCACGACATGCGCCACCAAGATAACGCCAGCCAGACCGGTCACCGCCGGCGGGGCTTCTATAATGGGCGGCGTCCGGGTTGCGCGCGTCACGGGGTCGATTCGGGCCTTGCTTGCGAAAGTCTCTTGTCCGCAGGCTAGACGCGCGCGCAGGGCTTGGCCAGCGATCCAGATACCTCTCCCCAATAAAAAAGCCCCGCCAGACGGCAGGGCTTTTCTCAATGGATGCGCAATGCGCCCTAGAAGGTCTTGCGAACCGTCACGCCATAAGTGGCAGGCTGGCTCGGATAACCGGAGAAGGAGCCAAGCTGTGCCACCGACGGGAACACCGACATGACATATTGCTCGTCAAAGATGTTCCGTCCCCAGAAGGTCAGGTTCAGGCCGCTTTCGGATGTAAACCCGACCGAAGCATTGAAGAGGCTGTATTCCCGCTCGTCCGCGATGATGGCCTGCTCGGCCGGATCATCACGATAGGTCGACGGGCCTTCATACTGCCAGTCACCACGCACAAAGGCGTCGAGGCCTTCGAATGTGAATGTGTAGAGCGCAGAAGCGGACGTGGACACTTCAGAGATGCCCGACGGCTTGGTACCGGAGATATCCCCTGCGGAAGAATTCTCGAAGCTGTCATAGACCGGATCGAGGAACGTGCCCGCAAAGCCGAGCGTCAGGTTCTCGGTCGGGTTCCAGGTCGCATCGACTTCCAGACCCTGGGTCGACTGCTCGCCTGCGTTCGCCAGGGCGAAGCCGGTGCCCGTGAAGATGTTCGACTGGAAGCCCTCGATCTTCTGGTCGAAGACGGCAAGGTTCACGGCGAACGTATCCCACGCCCCTTTCATACCGATCTCGATCACTTCGGACTCTTCCGGACCGGCAAAGCGCGTTCCCGTCGTCAGGTTCGGCGTGTTGAGGCCGGCCGTGACGAGGTTCGCATAGCCGGTCGGTGTCGGGCGGCTGTCGCGCGACAGGTTCCACGAGGACGCCTTGAAGCCCGTGGCGAAGGACGCATACACATTCACATTGTCTGTGGCGTCATAGGCCAGGCGCAGCGTGTAGGTTGTATCGCTGTCATTCGTCGATCCCGATTCAACAATATTCGGGAAGTCCACGAATTGCGGGAAGAATTGCAGCAGCTGCAGACGCGACGTGGCCCCGTTCGCCGTATCCATCAGCTCTGCAAAGACATCCGGATACGCAGTCGCGAAGCCGGCAACCTGCGCCGGGTTCGACGGATCGACCCCGGCCAGCGTCAGCAGGGCGCCGGTCGCAATCTGCGTGATGTAGGGGTTCAGCGGGTCCAGCTCGATGGCGGCGTAGCCATCTGTGGAGACAGCCGAACCGAAAGCGTCCTTGTTATCCTGCGTGTAGTTCAGGCCCACCGTGGCCGTCAGGCGATCGGTCACGTGGTAGTCGAGCGTACCGAAGAGCGAGAACGCCGTGTTGTCCTGCCCATAGGTTTCCGTCATGCCGACGCCCGGCTGGAAGAAGGTGCCGGTCGGAACATTGAACAGCATCGGTTCGAGAATGCCGACCAGGCCCTGCGACAGCAGGTCGATATAGGCGCGCGTGTCGTCGCCATAGAGAATCTGGTTTTCGATATCGACGGTTTCATCGAAGTAGAAAGCGCCGACCATCCAGTCCAGCTGTCCCGTCCCGTTCGACGTCAGGCGGATTTCCTGGGTGAAGGTTTCGATATCGGTCAGGTTCGCGTTCCGGCTCAGCAGGTCGGCGCTGGTGAAGTCCGAATCCTGGTCGGTATCGAGTTCCGAAGTCCGGTAGGACGTGATCGAGGTCAGCTCCGCGAAGCCCATGTCATAGTCGGCCTGCAGCGAAAGACCGGAATTCTCGATCTTGTTGGTCGCCGGCAGGTTTGTGTAGGCATTGTACGAGAACGGATTTTCGACATCCAGCATACCGCCCAGCCCCATCACGGCGGCGCCGGTTTCGCCATTCACGATGTTTGCTGCCGCACAGCAATTCTCATTGATCTGGTCCATATCCCCGATGATGCGGAAGCTCAGATCCTCGGTCGGCTCGATCAGCAGCTGGCCGCGGACGCCCCAGCGGTCACGGTTATTGTTCTCGATCCCGGTGTTCAGGTCATCAATATAGCCGTCACGGGAATTGTAGTTGGCGCCCAGGCTGAAGGCGACCGTGTCGGAGATCGGACCGGTCACGTCGCCAGCGACGCGGAACAAGTTGAATCTGCCGACCGTCGCTTCGGCCGACCCGCCCCATTCATATTGCGGCTTCTCGGTTATGATCGAAATGACACCGGCAGAGGCGTTCTTGCCGAACAGGGTCGACTGCGGGCCGCGCAGCACTTCGACGCGCTGGATGTTCGGCAGGTCGGAGATCTGCGCTGCGGAGCGCGACCGGTAGACGCCGTCGATAAAGACACCGACCGACGGCTCGATACCGGCATTGTTATCGCCATTGCCGAAGCCGCGGATAATGAAGTTGGTGTTGGCCGACGTCTGGTACTGGCCGATGCGCAGGGATGGGACAATCGACTGCAGGTCGTTCAGGTCGACGATCTCGGCCTGCTCGATCACCGAGCTGTCGACCACGGAGACGGCCACCGGCACGTCCTGCAGGGTCTGTTCGCGCTTGGTCGCGGTGATGGTGACGGTTTGCAGCGTGCGCGACGAAGCTTCGTCACCGGCTTCCTGGGCGTAGGCCGGAGCCTGGGTTGCGGCCAGCGCCGTCAGGCCGACGCCGAGGCTGAGAAAGGCTTTGAAGCCAACACGTGAAAAGGCATTGGATGTAGACACGAGGTCAGTCTCCCTTTGGACATTGATTTTTGAAAGACTGTTGAAGTGAGTGGAGGAAACGCCAGTCTTTGCGAGTTTTCTCGCACACCTTTCGTATCCTTAAGGTTACCGGCAGCAAGGGCCCCGCCTGCAAATTGCACCCAAACCGGATATCCGTTGCGGCAAAGCCACCAACCGCGAAAGCCAGACCGCATATTTAGGCCTCAGAGAGGTAGATTTTCCCCATCTCTGGTTAGCCTGCCGGACAAATAATTCATGTCGTGGCCACGACCGGCCTCCAATCCTCACACCGAATCACTGAGTCGTCCCGTCGAGGGACACGATTGGGTAACCATCGATCCCTTCCCGCGAGTGCAAATGAGCGCAACTCGCCCGGAACCACTCATTCTTGCCCCGACAGGGGAAAAGCCGGCCTCTTTTCCCGCCAGAATTCTCCATCAGGGGGAAAAGCCGCATCTGGAACAGTTATTGCGCAAGAGAGCTCCGAACCGGCCCGCGGGGGCCAGCACACACATTCGGAGTTTCAACCAGCTATGAATGACCCGTCCATTCATCCCAACACCAGAGTCCTGCTGGACGCCTGGCGGCGCATGAACGCAAACAGCGCAGCAGGCGCCCCGGAATCGCCGCGCGTCGAAGACCATCCCGGCCTGATCGATCGCCTCTTCGTTCTTGAGAACAAACGCGACGGCGCCTGGTTGTTCCGCACCGCCGGCACGTCCCTGACCGAACTGCTCGGACGGCCGCTGGTCGACCACGACTTCCTGAACCTCTGGACCGGTCCGGACAGATCGATGATGTCGTCCTTCCTCGATGCTGTTCAGCTGGATGGCGCGCCGGGCGTGATCCGCGGACGTGGCGAAACCCTGACCGGCCAGCGCGTCGAGCTGGAACTCACCATCATGCCGCTGGCTAAGCAGACCGAACGCGCAGACAGCAACCGCCTGCTCGGCCTCTACCAGACGCTTGGCGGCGAACCGCTGCTGAAGGGCCGCCCGGTCTGGCGTCACCGCGTCTCGATGCTGGTGCCACCCGACACCCGCATCAGCGAACCCCGCATGAAACTGGTCGCCTCGAACGCCTAGACGCGCGCCTAAACGCCCATTGCCGGGTCACTGACGCTGTGGCGTCCGGTTTCGACCCGGCCGGCGAGGCGCCGTTCGAAGCCTTCGGCCGATGCGGTGATGTCGTACCAGGCGCCGCTGGCGCTGGTGTCGAACTCCCGCTTCAGCGTCCGGCCTGCCCCGACGCTGACCGTGACCGGCTCCGAGCCGTCATAGACACCGGCCGACAGGACCAGTTCCTGTTTCGACCGGCCCTTGTTCTTGATCATCAGCGTGACGATCCCGGTGCGCGAATTCATCTTGGCTGAGGTTTCGACTGCCTTCGACGCATCGCCGTGGAACGTCCGCAGGAAGCCGTTCGGTCCGAGGACCCAGAGGTCATACTGCCCCCCATCCGCTGCGAGTTCCCAGCTGTCCGAAATCGCTTTCCCGGCCTCCACCGTGTAGCGGCGCGGGATGCGGTCCAGATGCAGCTTGTCATAGACGTGAAACACGGCCCCGGCCTTGCCCGTGTTGGAGAATTTCAGGGAGACCGCGTCATCTTCTGCGGTCGCCGTCACGTCGAGCGTATAAGGCAGCGCCCGCGACGGCCGCGCACCGGTCTCCTGCGACAGGTCCTGCGGCTCGGCCGGCGGCTCGATCCGGCGGCGGTGGATCTGTGCCAGAACGGCCTTCTGCGATCCTTCCGCTGACGGAAGGTCCGGGAAAACCGGGTCATTCGGTGTCTTGAAGTCGAAGCAGGACATGAGGTCACTGCAGACGGCGCGATGCCACGGGCTGATTGCGGGCACCGTGACGCCGAAGCGCTGCTCCAGGAACATGCCCACAGACGTATGGTCCGCCACCTGGCTGTTGACCCAGCCACCACGGCTCCACGGCGAGACAATATAAAGCGGCACACGCGGACCGAGGCCCCACGGGCGGACGGTGCCGCTGATCGTGTCGTCCTCTTCCTGCAGGTTCCGCTCCGGGTCGGAGAAGTAGAACCCCTTCAGGTCAACGGTCGACTTGCCAGCCAGCTCGCCGTCCGCCGTGTAGGAGGGCGGCGCGGCTGGCGGCAGGTGATCGAACAGGCCGTCATTCTCGTCGAAGGTCTGGAAGAAGACCGTACGGCTCCACACTTCGGGATTGGCCGTCAGCGCCTTCAGGATGCGCGCCGTGTATTCGGCGCCCTGCAGCGGCGTCGAAGCGCTCGGATGCTCCGACCAGTCTTTCGGCGGCAGGATCCACGTCACTTCCGGCAGCGTGCCCGCCTGCACATCGGCGGCAAACTGGTCCAGCGAAAAGTCCGTCATGCCTTTTTCGTAGAGCGGTGAGCCCGGCTTGGCTTCGCGGAAGCTCTTGAAGGCCAGGCCGCCATGCATGGCGCCGGTCCAGTTATCATTCGTGTCCTGATAAATCCGCCAGGAGACGCCGGCCTCTTCCAGAACATCCGGAATGGTTTTCCATGGCAGGGCCGAGCCCTGATAGGTGTAGCCCGGCTCCGGCAGGGCGCCCTTGATCCAGCAGCGGAGGTTGTTGGGCTCGCTGTCGGCTTCGGTGCCGTTGATGCCCTGTGCGCGCAGCTCCGGATCATGGTTGGAGCCGGACCAGAACACGATCCGGTTCGGATCCGTGCCCGTGGTGATGGAGCAGTGATAGGCGTCGCAGATCGTGAAGGCTTCGGCCAGCGCGAACTGGAACGGCAAATCGTCCCGTTTGAAATAGCCCATCGAGTAAGGGTTCTTGTATTTCGGCCAGTAGCCGAATTTGCCCTGGTTCCAGGCGGCCTGGGAATCCGCAAAGGAATGCGGCGTCCCCGGATGGGCAATGGCGTTGGTCGTCTTTGTATCCAGATGGAAGGGCGGGATCTCCTTCTGACCGTCCGACTGGGCCCAGACCGCCTTGCCGCTTTCCATGGGCACCGTGTGGCGGTCCCCAAAACCACGCACACCGCGCAGCGTGCCGAAATAGTGATCGAAGGAACGGTTTTCCTGCATCAGGATCACGACATGCTTCACATCGCGGACGGTGCCCGTCTCATTTGCGGCCGGCGTCGCGAGCGCTTCGGCGATGGCTTCCGGAAAAGTACTCGTGGCAACCCCAGCGGCGGCGCTCGCCCCCATGATACGCAAAAACTCGCGGCGGTCCGTCGTCATGATCCTGCTGTCTCCATCTGTGTGGGCTTTGCCACCCCTTGCCTGCCAGCCGGTCTAGCCCGGCTGCATGACAGCAAAATGAAATTTACTCATTCTCCGCGCGCATTTTTGTGAATTTATATTAAAGGGTGACTGCCCGGCCGCATACGAAAGCAGGCGCAGCCGAGGGGGCTGCGCCTGCTTGGCATTTACGGAATGGGTTGCCCGGGCGTTCAGGCGTCCGCGAGTGACGGCACTTCCGCGCGCGCCAGCAGCGGCTTTTTCAGGATCAGGTCCGCGGCCTTTTCGGCGATCATGATCGTCGGTGCATTCGTGTTGCCGCCGATCAGCGTTGGCATGACCGAGGCATCGACCACGCGCAGGCCTTCGACGCCTTTCACTTTCAGCTCGCCGTCCAGCGGCTGGGTATCGCTGACGCCCATCGCAACGGTGCCGACCGGGTGGTAGATCGTCTCGCCGGTGCGGCGGATAAAGGAGTCGATGTCTTCGTCGGACTTGGCGTTTGCTCCCGGCATGATCTCTGCGCCGGTGAACGGCTTCAGCGCCGCCTGCTGGCAAACCTCGCGCACCATCTTCACGGCCTCCCGCATGGCGCGGCGGTCTTCTTCCGTGGCCAGATGGTTCGGGTCGATGGACGGATTGGCAAACGGGTCGTTGGACGCAAGGCAAACCGTGCCGCGGCTTTCCGGGCGCAGCTGGCAGGCGTGAACCGTGTAGCCATCCTTCTGAGGATCGTGCTTGCCGTGATCCATCATGATGGCGTTGACGAGGTGCAGCTGCAGGTCCGGCATCTCAAGGCCGGGGCGGGATTTCAGGAAGGCGCCCGCCTGCAGGAAATTGTCCGCGCCGGGGCCGGTCTGATTGAACAGGTAGCGCAGGCCAACACCAAGCTTCTTGATCCCCTTCTGCATCGAATAGGCAGAGATCGGCTGGGTCATCTCATGGATGACGGTCACGTCGAGATGGTCCTGCAGGTTCTGGCCGACACCCTTGGAATCGACCACCGTCTTGATGCCGAACCGGCCCAGATGCTCTGCATTGCCGATACCCGACAGCTGCAGGATCTGCGGCGACTGCACCGCGCCGGCGCAGACGATCACTTCGCCATCGGCATGGATCGATTGCGGCAGGCCGCCCTTGCCTTCCACCACTTCAACGCCGGTGGCGCGCGTGCCCTCGAACAGGACTTTCGTCACGCGGCCGGTGGAGATCACCGTCAGATTGTCCCGCACGCCCACGATCGGGCGCAGGTAGGCGTAAGAGGCGCTCCAGCGTTCCCCCTTATGGATGGTGCGCTGGTACGGGCCGAAGCCTTCCTGCTGGGCGCCGTTGAAATCGTCAGTCCTGGCATAGCCAGCCTGTTCGCCGGCCTGAATGAAGGCGCGGTAGAGCGGGCTCGACATCGGCGCGGACGACACCTGCAGCGGGCCGCTGCCGCCGTGGAACGCGTCTTCGCCCTTGTCCAGCGTCTCGGATTTCCGGAAGTAAGGCAGGACGCTCGCATAGTCCCAGCCCTTCAGGCCCATCTGGCCCCATTGGTCATAGTCACCGGCATGGCCGCGGATATAGATCATGCCATTGATGGAGGAGGATCCGCCCCAGCCCCGGCCGCGCGGCCAGTAGAGCTTGCGGCCATTCATGTGCTTCTGCGGCTCGGTCCAGAACCCCCAGTTGAAATCATTCTCTTCCTTGATCAGGGCCCCGACGCCGGCCGGCATACGCACCATCAGCGCGTTGTCCTTTTTGCCCGCCTCAATCAGACATACTTTTACGGCCGGGTCAGCCGACAACCGGTTGGCAAGGGTACATCCGGCGCTTCCTGCACCAACGATTACGTAATCATAGCGTTCCATGGGGTCCTGTTTTCCTCGTCCATCGGTAGAAATCCGACGATTGGCGCAACACTTTGTGAACGAAAGCGTGCTAAGTAAAGAGCGTGGGGAGAAGTAGTCCGAAAGGACGGGTCAGCTCAAGGAGTGATTAATGACCTTCTCTACTTCTCAGGCTCTGATGGCATCAGAAACGCCGGAAGAATATTTCGATCGCCGCCGCCATAAGCGGGTGGATATTCAGCTTCCGGGCCGATTCCTGACCCATATCGGTGACGATGCATCGCTTTCTACGATCAATCTTTCCTGTTCGGGTGCGCTCGTGCAGGCCTCGACCCTGCCCGATCCCGGCGCAGAACTGGTCTGCTATTTCGACGATCTTGGCCGCGTGGTCGCCACGGTCGTGCGCCACACCGGCGAAGGCTTTGCCCTCAAATTCAATGCCGCATCGCACAAGCGCGAGAAGATCGCCGACCGCCTGACCTGGCTGCTCAACAAGGACATGCTGAACCTGTCCGAAGAGCGCGAAGCCCCGCGTTATGCGGCGGACGTCCCGGCTCAGGTCCTGCGCCGCAGCGGCCAGATCCTGAACTGCCGCGTGCTCGACATCTCTCTCACCGGTGCCAATTTCGAGTGCACCAGCAGCGCGCTGCCGAAGCTCGGCGAGATTGTCAGTGCAGGCACGATCCCGGCGGAAGTCGTCCGCACGGGCCGCGGCGGCTTTGCCGTGCGCTACCTCCAGAAAGACGAGCGCGAGTCAATCTGATCCGGCCGGTCCGGGCCTGCGGGCCCGGATCAGTCGATCCGCTTCAGGCCGGTCTTGTGGCGTTTCCAGTTCTCGACATAGTGCACCGCCGACATCTTGATCACCTGCACCTGGTGCTCGGAGACCGGCTTCACGACCTTGCCCGGCGCGCCCATCACGAGTGAATTATCGGGAATTTCCTTGCCTTCCGGGATCAGGGAATTTGCCCCGATGATGCAGTTCTTCCCGATCTTCGCGCCGTTCAGGATGATCGAGCCGATGCCGATCAGCGTCTCGTCGCCGATCGTGCAGCCGTGCAGCATCACCATGTGCCCGACCGTCACGTCGCGCCCGATGGTCAGCGGCTTGCCGACATCCGTGTGCAGAACACAGCCATCCTGGATGTTCGAGTTCTCGCCGATCGTGATCGGGTCATTATCCCCCCGCAGCACAGAACCATACCAGATCGAGGCATTTTCCTTGAGGATGACATTGCCCATCACCTGGGCCGTCTCGGCGACCCAGTAATTGCCGTTTTCGGGCAGCTCTGGTCGATTTCCATCCATCTCGAAAATAGCCATGCCTCATCCCTTCATTTCGCTTGCGGATTTAATGTTTACCACCTGATAACTCTGGTAGTGTCTACTCATCAACAGATTCGGACGTGGAGTACGGTCATCCTGAGACTGTGTCATACCCCGCCGCCCGGAAGATACCGGGTTGAGGTCCTGCCGCCCATCGGGCGAGTTGCCTCCCCTTCCCCCCAAGTTTCCAGTCAGCCGCTGCGCATTCCTGCCAGCGGCTTTTTTAGTCCCTGCAGCAAGGAGACCTCCCATGGGAAAACGCAACGCAGCCAAGCGCATGAAAACCGCTTCGGAAGTGAACACCTCCGCCTGGTTTGAAGAAACCGGCCGTGTGAGGGGGCCGCGGCTGCAGGCTATTGAGGGAGGCCGGGCCTGGCATCCCGACGATGCGGACCAGAAACAATACAAGCGCGCCGCCACCGCCCCTGAGGGTGACCGCGGCCAGCGCTACCAGAAGAACGTCAAACCCCGCTCCGAGAATCAGGCCCGCCTGATGGAAGCGATGGACGAGCATGCCCTCGTCGCCGCCCTCGGCCCGGCAGGCACGGGCAAGACCTATCTCGCCATCTGCAAGGCCGTCGAGGCACTGCAGAAGGGCAAGGTCTCGCGCATTATCCTTTCGCGTCCGGCGGTCGAGGCGGGCGAGCAGATCGGCTTCCTGCCCGGCGCCATGGAAGACAAGCTCGCGCCTTACCTGCGCCCGCTCTACGACGCCCTGTCCGACCGGCTCTCGCCCGGACAATTGAAACACATGCTGGCCGAGGGGGTGATCGAAATCGCGCCGATCGGTTTCATGCGGGGACGCACGCTGAACAATGCCTTCATCGTCATCGACGAGGCACAGAACTGCACCTACACACAGCTCAAGATGCTGCTGACGCGCCTTGGCTGGCACTCCACCATGGTGATCACCGGCGACCCGGCCCAGTCGGACCTGCTGCCGGAATTCTCCGGCCTCGCCAACGCCGCCGAGCGGCTTGAGAAGCTCGCCGGCGCGGCCGTGGTGAAACTGGAAGGCCAGGACGTCGTCCGCCACCCGCTCGTCGCCGACATGCTCGGCGTCCTCTGAGATAATACTGCCTCATCCCTGTTCAGCCCGCCGGAATGCCCTCCGGCGGGCTTTTTCTTTTGCGGTGGCGTGGCGCCCTGATCGCTGATCGTCCGGTATGATCCGGTATAGTCCGGTATCGTCATGGCAAGTCATGCATGATCATGCCGTCGTCATATTTCGTGCTTCGCTGGTCATGACGAATAAGCGGCGGGGGGAAGCCCAGCGTCTATCCCTCACCTCCCACGCCCTTGCGGGCGCGGGTCCCGCCTCTCCCAAAGGGAGAGGGGTTGTCCTCTCCACATGGCAAACCTGTCGCGGTGGCGCCGGTTTCACCCCTCTCCCGCTCGCGGGAGAGGAGGGGCCCGCCGCCACAGGCGGTGGGAGGTGAGGGCCTGCTTCAATCCACCCCCTAAGCCCTCTGTGGCACGCTCGGCCTCATGACTGACCGCACCGCTTTCCTCTCCCAGGCCTTCAACACGCTCGCCCGCGCCATCGCGGAAGCAGGCGTGAACGTTAATCTCTACAAGACGCCCGAGACGATCCCGAAAACGGTGAACCGCCGCGTGCGGGCGGAACTGAAACGCCTCGCCGTGCTGCTCCGCCGTCTGATCTTCCTGCTGGCGCTGCAGATAGAGCTGGCGCCGCTGAAGGCGCGCGTGGGGAGCAACTATTATGAGCCGACACAGGAAGGCGCAGACTACCGCTACATCTTCACCATGGTGCCCGCGCCATCGCGGCCTTGCCCGAAATTTCTGAAAGGGCCAGTGACGTTGCCCGTGCCCGGCCCTGTCTCCGCCGCGCCGCTGATTGCGCGGTGGAATGCGATGCTCGATACGATGAAGCATCACAAACGCCGGGCGCGTTGTCTTGCGCGCACGATCCAGCGTTGGCAGGCGGTGGGGGAGGCACGGCCTCATGTACCGCCGGTTCCGCATGCGCACCGCTTGCCGGCGACCGTCGCGCTCGTTTCGGGTGGGCTGACCGTTCAGCTGGTTGAGGCGCTGAAGGACTGGCCGGATACGAGCTGAACCTCGCCAAAATCAGGATTTTTGCCGGAGCGCTGAGGCGTTTCCGGGCGGACGTGCTGGGCCGCCCGCGCGCATGCTTCGACTTCGCTCAGCATGGGCGCTCCTGAAGTGCGGACTCATCCTGAGCGAAGTCGAAGGATGACTGACAGAGCGCATAAGCCCGGCGCTTGCGCTTGGGCCTGCCTCGGGAAATCGCGATGCGATTTCTCATCCTCGGCAGCCTGAGCGAAGTCGAAGGATGACGCGGCAGCGCGCCTACTCTTCGTCTTCACCCGTTGCGACTGACGCGGCCAGCGAGGCCGACAGGAAGCGGTCGATGTCACCATCCAACACGCCCTGCGTGTCGGAGGTTTCCACCTCGGTCCGGAGGTCCTTCACCATCTGGTATGGCTGCAGGACGTAAGAGCGGATCTGGTGGCCGAAGCCGATATCGGTCTTGCCGGCATAGCTGGCATCGGCGACTTCGCGGCGCTTCTGCAGTTCCAGCTCATAAAGGCGGGACCGCAGCATCTGCCAGGCCTGGTCGCGGTTACGGTGCTGGGACCGGTCGTTCTGGCACTGCACCACGATGCCGGTCGGCTCGTGCGTCAGGCGGACGGCGGAATCGGTCCGGTTGACGTGCTGGCCGCCCGCACCGGACGCCCGGTAGGTGTCGGTGCGCACATCGGACGGGTCGATCTCGATCTCGATATTGTCGTCGATTACCGGCGTAACGGTGACAGAGGCAAAGCTGGTATGGCGGCGCGCGGAACTGTCGAACGGCGAAATGCGGACGAGGCGGTGGACGCCCTGCTCCGACTTCAGCCAGCCATAGGCGCTGTCGCCCTTGATCTGGAGCGTCGCGGATTTGATGCCCGCTTCCTCGCCTTCGCGCTCGTCCATCTCCTCGACCTTGTGCCCGTGCTTTTCGGCCCAGCGCACATACATGCGCCGCAGGATCGAGGCCCAGTCCTGGCTCTCCGTCCCGCCTTCACCGGCATTGATCTGGATGTAGGCGTCATTGCCATCGGCTTCGCCGGAAAGCAGCGCGGCCAGCTCGGCCTTCTCCGCCCGGTCGGCGGCGCGTTTCAGCGAGGCTTCAAGGTCGGCGACCATGTCGTCGTCGCCCTCGGCAAGCTCCAGCAGCTCGCCCGCGTCTTCGGCTTCCTTTTCGAGGGCTTCGACGGTTTCGATCCCGTCGGCCAGTTTCTGGCGCTCGCGCATCATGGCCTGGGCGGCCTGCGGATCGTCCCAGAAGTCCGGCTTTTCGGAAAGGGCGGTCAGTTCATCGAGGCGTTTTGTGGCTGTATCCCAGTCAAAGACGCCTCCGTAGCAAGGCGGCCGAGGAGCGGATCTGGTCAATCAGCGACTTGATTTCTGCGGACATGTGTTCGGCCTTTCAAAGGAATAAATCTGCGAGGCGGGCCTATAGCGCAGCCGCCCCGCAGGGTCAAAACAGGTTAGGGTCAGTAAGTACCGTCGAGGTCCCCGGTGACGGCCTGCTCCTGCGGCTGCGTCGGGTCTTCCGGAACGACACCGGCATCGCGCTCCGGATCGAAGCCGGACACGCTGCCCGAGCCGCTTCCGGCGCCGCAGCTGCCGGAGATCGACAGGCAGTCGTCGCTGCTGCTGAAGACCGAAAGCCCCGGCTCCGTGCCCGGACGGAAGGCCTCATCGATAATGACGCTGGTCCCGGGCTCCGGCAGCTCGCCTGTGCGGGCATCGATCTTCACGAGGCGCACGCCGGGCGGAATCCGGAACGGGATCGCGGCCTGGTCGGCCAGTGCCTTTTCCATGAACTCGGTAAAGATCGGCGCAGCGACCGAACCACCGGCTTCGCCTTCGCCAAGCTCGCGGTTGTCGTCGAAACCAACGCGGACGCCGACCACGAGGTCAGGCGAGAAGCCCATGAAGATGGCGTCGCGATAATCGTCCGTGGTGCCCGTCTTGCCGGCCAGCGGCTTGCCGACGCGCAGCGCCCGGCGGCCGGTGCCGCGCTCGACGACGCCTTCCAGCATGTGGGTGATCTGGTAGGCCACGATCGGGTCCAGCACCTGCTCGCCCACTTCGGCCAGCTGCGGCGGCTCCTGGCCGCTCCACTCTTCCGCCTGGCAGCCGTCGCAGGCGCGTTCGTCGTGGCGGAACAGCGTACGGCCGTGACGGTCCTGGACACGGTCCAGCAGCGTCGGCGTGATCTTCTTCCCGCCATTGACGAAGCCGGCATAGCCGCGCGCCATGTCAATCAGATAAGCGTCGCCCGCGCCGAGGGACATGGCGGCATAGGGCGGAAGGTCTTCATAGACACCCATGCGGACAGCAAGGTCGCTCACCGCTTCCATGCCAATATCCTGCGCCACCCGCGCGGTGACCTGGTTCAGCGACTTCTCAAGCGCGACCCGCAAGGTCACCATGCCGTAGGACCGGCCTTCGGTATAGTTTGACGGGCGCCAATAATCCCCGGTCGAGACATCGAAGGACACGAACGGCGCATCCAGCATCCGGGTCGCCGGCGTGTAGCCCTTTTCCAGCGCAGCCGCATAAACAAACGCCTTGAAGCTGGAGCCCGGCTGGCGCTTGGACTGGGTGACGCGATTGTAGCTCGACTTGAAGAAGGAGTAGCCTCCCTGCATGGCAAGGATCCGGCCAGTATGCGGATCGAGCGCAATCAGCGCGCCATCAACTTCCGGCACCTGGCGCAGCGTGGCATTGCCCACCGGCACCAGCATCGGCTCGATCTCACCGACATCTATCTCATTGCCTTCCGGATCCAGCTCCGCCTCTTCCGAGCGCGGCGCCAGCGTTTCATCGGCATTGAGCACCTGGCGTTTCAGTTCTGCCAGAACGACCTGGCCGACCTGCAGCCCGGCCTTGGCGCCCTGGGGCTTGTAAGTATTGGCCCACTCGACTTCTTCGGCCGGCAGCTTGATCGTTGCGCCATCGGTCAGCAGCAGCGTCGCACCGGATGCTGACACTTTCTGCACCATGGCAGCTTCCCATGTGCCGTACCCGCCGGGCAGCTTGACCTCGTTCAGGGCGTCCTGCGCGCCATCGCCGGGATCGATCGTCGTGACGGGACCGCGCCAGCCATGGCGGCGGTCATAGGCGATCAGGCCATTGCGAAGGGCTTGCTGGGCAGCAAGCTGCAGGCTCGTATCGATCGTGGAGCGGATCGACAGCCCGCTCTGTTCCAGCGTCTCCTCGCCATAGGATTTGATCAGGTCGCGGCGCAGCTCCTGAACGAAATAGGTCGCGGCAACGTATTCCGGTCCTTTCAGGCGGCGCGTTGTGGTGAGCGGCTTGCTCATCGCCTCATCGGCTTCGACCTGGGTAATGTAGCCATCCTGAACCATGCGCCCCAGTACATAATTCCGGCGTGCCAGGAGGCGTTTCGGGTTTGTGTACGGATTGACGGCCGAGGGGGCCTTGGCAAGCGACGCCAGGACGGCGGCTTCGGACAGGTCCAGTTCCGGCAGGGATTTATTGAAATAGTTCAGCGCAGCCGACCCGACGCCATAGGACCGGCCGCCGAGATAGATCTCGTTCAGGTATAGTTCGAGGATCTGCCCCTTAGAGAATTCCTTTTCCATGCGCTGGGCGACGATGGCTTCCTTCGCCTTGCGGGTCAGGTTCTGGTCCCGCGTCAGCAGCATGTTCTTGGCCACCTGCTGGGTGATCGTCGAGCCGCCCTGAAGGCCGCCCTTGCCGGTGATCTTGTTCTTCACCGAATTGATCCCGCCCCGCAGGATACCGACATAGTCGAGGCCGTTGTGCTGGAAATAATTCTTGTCCTCAGCCGCGACGAATGCGTCGACCACATGCGTGGGGATCGACTCGTACGGCACGAAAACCCGGTGCTGGTCGGCAAATTCCGCAATCAGCGTCCCATCGCCTGCATGGACCCGGGAGGTGATGGGCGGCTCATACTGCTTGAGTTTGGCAATCGACGGCACAGTGCGGCCGAGCGCGGCGAAATACAGCCAGAGCGCTATGATGCCGATAATCGCCAGGATGAAGCCAAGCACGAAAAGCCGGCGCATCCAGACCCACATCCAGCGTGGTCCAGGCAGGTAAAACCCATTGATTCCGAAGCGGTTTTCGACGCTTTCGTATCTGCCGTCACTCATGAGTTCTTTCCCTGCCGTCTGCAGACGGAATCGCAGCCTTTTCAGGCGATAGTAAGGCGCGCCGCTGGCGCGTTAAAGGGGCGGGTGTCAGATGTCCTGACGGTCCACTTCGCCATCCGTCAGCGAGACATCCGGCAAGGCCTTGCGCTCCGGCTCAGGATCGCTGAGCCCGTTTTCCAGCCGGTCGACCAGCGCGCTCTTTTCCTCGGCGGGCGGCCGGTTGTCGAGCGCGGCCTGCCAGGCCTCTGCTGCCGCGTCCTTGTCATCAAGGTACCAGTAGATGTCGCCCAGATGGGACTCGATCTCCCAGTGCTTGTGTGGCGCCAGCTCTTCGCGGGCCACCTCGATCAGGCGCTTGGCTTCGCTGAGATGGCCCAGCTTGAAATAGGCCCAGCCAAGGGAGTCTGCGATATACGGATCGCGCTCTGCCATGGCCCGTGCCCGGCTCAGCACCTTGAAGCCCTCTTCCAGCTTGTCCGTCCGCTCGATCAGGAAATAGCCGAGCGTGTTCAGCATGTAGGGATCGTTCGGGCGGGACAACCGCTCTGTCCGCAGGATGGCGAGCGCTTCATTGATCTGGCCATTCCGGCCGAGCGCGTCGGCCAGCACGATGCGGCGATCATGCGTGTCATCCAGTTCGCGCGCCTGTTCGGCATGTTCGACCGCCTGCTCGGTGTCACCGAACTGGTTGAAGATACCGGTCGCGAGCCCATGCGCCGCCGCCTTCTCTGCCGGGTTTTCCGACATGGCGATGACCTCCCGGATCAGGTCCCGCGAGGCCATTTCGTCATTCATCCGCGAGTGCAGCTGAAGCGCGCCATAGAGCGTCGAGAGCCGGTTATCGTCGTCGGTGAGACTGAGCGCCCGGTCAATCGCTGCGCGGGCGGCATCCTCCTGGCCGGTCATCAGCTTTGCCTGCGCCGCCGCGATCTGCAGGGACGATGTCGCCTCCGGCGCCGTGTTGGCGACATGAGCCACGCCATCATAGAGCGCGCTGGCATACATCTCGTCGATAATGCCGGACCGCAGGGATTCATTCTCCGGAGACACCAGCAGCGCCACCTGATCGAAGGCGGACCGCTGGTCGTCGAAGCCATCGACGCGGCCGCCCATCATGATGCGGCGGATGATGCGCTGCTCCTGAAGCGCGCGGGAAACATCCGAGAGTGACTGGCTGAACGCCTCAGCCACGGACTGGGGCTGGTTGCGCAAATTCTTGCCGGTTTCCAGGCTGTCCATCGCGGCCGCGTAGCTGATCGCCTCTTCCGGTTCCGCGTCGGCCAGCTTCTGGTATGCGGCCTTGGCTTCATCGATGCGGCCCAGCCGCTGAAGCAGCAGGGCGTGACGGGAAATGACCGTCCGGATGTGGCTGTAGAGGAGTCCCTTCGGGTCGAACTCATGCTCGGGCGCTTCGATCTTCGACGGCGTCATCGACTCATATACGGCAAGCGCCTGTTCCGGCCGGCCGAGCGCGTCCAGCATCGCGGCCAGGGAGAGATCGCCCGTCAGGCCCGGCATGCCGCTGGCGGCGCCGCGGTGACGGTTGATCGCCTCGTCCGCCTTGCCGTCCATGGCGAGCAGCCAGGCGTCGAGATAGATGTAGAAGCTGGTCTCGCCGGTCTCCCCCGAGCGCGCGCCGGCGTCAGCGAGTGTCTGGCGAGCCTCTTCGATCCGCCCGGCCGCCGCTTCGTCCAGCGCGATGAAGGCGTCGAACAAGGGGCTCGCGTCCCGGTCTTCCATGTCGAGGTTGCGCGTCAGGGTCAGGAAGGCGGCCATGTCGCCGGCCTTCACCGCATCGGACGGCACGGCATAGGCGTCCGGCCCCACCGGCTTGCCCCGGGGATCCAGCACCGAAGTGGCCCGCGCCGCATCGGACAGCACGGAATAGGTTTCGGCGATTTCGATGTCTTCCGGCTGGGTCTCAACCAATGCCGCTGCCGGAGCGGCGGCGCATGCCCCCAGCGAAAGGGACAGGGAAAGCGACAAGACAAGCGCGCTTGCCGCGACAGAATTCTTGAAGCGCATGGACTCTCCGGTCTCCGGCCTGACTGTTACAGCAAGTGAAGCAGCCCCGTACGGCAAGAGCAAGGCAGCCACATGTTGAATAAGACAGGTTTGCTGCCTTGTTCATAAACAGGGGCTTAATCCGCCGCGATTGCCGCGTCCCTGCCCGGAACAAACAGGATGGCGCAGGCGCCTGTGGCCAGAAGCAGAACAGCCCGCTCCTTGTCAGGAACGGGCTGCACCATGACCGCGGGTAACGGTCCAATCACAAGTTTGGCAGTTTACATGTTCGGATAGGCCGGACCGCCGCCGCCTTCGGGAACCGTCCAGTTGATGTTCTGGTTCGGATCCTTGATATCGCAGGTCTTGCAGTGGATGCAGTTCTGCGAGTTGATCTGGAACTTCAACTCGCCGCCTTCCTCGACCCACTCATACACCCCTGCCGGGCAATAGCGTGCGGACGGTCCGTCATACACGTCATGCTCAGACGATTTCTGAAGGACCATGTCGGCCACTTTCAGGTGCACCGGCTGGTCTTCGCCATGATAGGTGTTGGTGAAGGACACGTTGGTCAGCTTGTCGAAGCTGATCACGCCATCCGGCTTCGGATAGTCGATCGGCTTGAACTTGCTGGCTGGCTTCAGCGATTCTGCATCTGTCTTCGTGTGATGCAGCGTCGGCAGGAATCCGAACCCGACCAGCGTACGCATCCACATATCCGGAACGCCAATCGCGGCGCCGAGCAGCGTGCCGAACTTCGACATCAGCGGCTTCATGTTGCGGACGGGCGAAAGGTCCTTCCAGACCCAGCTGTCGCGGACGGACTGGCTGTAGGCCTCGAGCACATCGCTCTGGCGGCCGTCCTTGATGGCTGCGAAGGCCGCCTCGGCGCCAAGCATGCCGGTCTTCATGGCATTGTGCGTGCCCTTGATCCGCGGAAGGTTCACGAAACCGGCGGAACAGCCGATCAGGGCACCGCCCGGGAACGCCAGTTCAGGAATGGACTGGATGCCGCCGGACGTGATGGCCCGCGCGCCATAGGCCACACGGCTGCCGCCCTTCAGGTACTGCACAACGTCAGGATGGTGCTTGTACCGCTGGAACTCCTGATACGGGGCCAGATACGGGTTCTTGTAGTTCAGGTGCACAACATAGCCGACCGAGATGAACGGTTCGCCATTGTCGCGGAAATGGTAGAGGAAGCCGCCGCCATCGCCGCTCTTGCCCATCACGGGCCAGCCGAACGTGTGCTGAACCAGACCCTCGGTGAAATTCTCTTCCGGCACGGACCAGACTTCTTTCAGGCCGATGCCGAACTTCTGCGGATCGCAATTGTCGCGCAGGCCGAATTTCGCTGTCAGCTCCTTGGTGAGCGACCCGCGCGCGCCTTCGGCGAAGAAGACGTATTTGCCCAGCAGCTCCATGCCCGGCTCATAGTCCGGCTTGTGAGAGCCATCTTCGGCGATGCCCATGACCCCGGCCACGATGCCTTTGACTTCGCCGTTCTCGCCATAGACGACTTCGGAAGCAGCAAAGCCAGGGAAGACTTCCACACCGAGGTTTTCGGCTTCAGCGCCCAGCCAGCGGCAAACATTCGCCAGCGAGCCGATGAAGCAGCCATGATTGCTCATCAGCGGCGGGAACGGCGCCCAGCCGACTTCCGCCGAGCCGTTTTCGCCGAGCAGCTTGTACTTATCGACCTTCACTTCGGTCTTCAGCGGGCGATCGTCACGCGTGCGCCAGTCGGGCAGCAGCTCGTCGAGCGCCTTCGGATCCAGCACAACACCCGACAGGATGTGCGCACCGATCTCGCCGCCCTTTTCAAGGACCACGACCGACAGGTCTTCACCTGCTTCATTGGCCAGTTGTTTGAACCGGATCGCCGCTGCCAGACCCGCTGGGCCGCCGCCCACGATCACCAGGTCGAATTCCATCGATTCCCGTTCTATAGCGTCGTCCGCCATTGGTTTCTCCTCGCTTCGGCCTTAGAGTTGCCGCCCATATCTGCAATTAGTTAAGCACTTACAATGTCTGCCGCGAAGGTCCAGAGCTTCTGAATGCCCGCCCCTGCGTCAATCACTGCCATAGATGCCCTCACCGACTGGTGGGAGGAAATGGGCGTGGACGTCGATCACGCCCGGGTCGATGCCTTCCTGAAGGCCGCAGACTCTGCAGATTCTGCTGCACCGCAGCAAACCGCAACCGTCCGCCCGCGCCGGCGGAAACCGACAAACTGGGTCGAGGAAGCCCGTTCACAGGCCGCAGGGTGCGACACTCTGGACGCCCTGAAGGCTGCAATCGAATCGTTTGAAGGCAGCCCGCTGAAGGCCGCCGCGCATTCCACCGTGGTGTATGACGGCACGCCGGAGGCCAGCCTGATGGTGATTGGCGAAGGCCCCGGCGCCGAGGAGGACCGGCGCGGCCTGCCCTTCGTCGGCAAGGCGGGGCAGCTGCTGGACCGGATGCTCACCGCCATCGAACGCTCGCGCGAGGCGAACGCCTTCATCACCAACGTCAATTACTGGCGCCCGCCCGGCAACCGGAACCCAGACCAGGAAGAACTGGACGTCTGCCGCCCCTTCGTCGACCGGATGATCGAGCTGACGAAGCCGAAGCTGATCGTTGCTGCCGGCGGTGTCCCGGCCAAGGCGCTGCTGGACACACAGGACGGCATCATGCGCCTGCGCGGCTCGGAACACGTCTTCACCACGGCAGGCGGCTATTCCGTACCGCTGATCCCGCTGCTGCACCCGGCCTATTTGCTGCGCCGCCCGCAGGAAAAATCCCGCGCCTGGCGGGATTTGCTGCTGGTGGAGAAGCGGCTCGGCGAGCTTGGCGGCTGATGCCAGCCCCGCTTTCTGTCATTATTCCAACGCTGAACGCCGAGGCGGAGCTGCCGCTTTGCCTGGAGAGCCTGATGCCGGGGCTCGAGGCCGGGCTGATCCGGGAGGTCATCGTGGCCGATGGCGGGTCTGAGGATGGGACGGCGAAGATTGCCGGGGCGATGGGAGCGGAACTGGTGACCGGCGCGCGCGGTCGGGGGGCGCAGCTGGCCGCAGGCGCCGCCGCCGCGCGGGGTGACTGGCTCATGTTCCTGCATGCCGATACCGCGCTTTCCCGTGACTGGGCTGAGCGCACATCGGATCATGTCATGACGAAACCGGACTATGCCGCGTTCTTCGAGCTGCGATACCGCTCCGATGCACGCGCTGCCCGGACTTTGGAAAAACGCGCGAACCGGCGCGCCCGGATGCTGGGCCTGCCCTATGGCGATCAGGGCCTGCTGATCAGCCGAAAGCTCTATGACGAGGTCGGCGGGTATCTGGACGTACCGCTGATGGAGGACGTGATGATCGTCCGCGCCATCGGCAAGCAGCGCCTGACCGAGCTGAACGCGGAAGCACGCACCTCGGCCGAAAAGTATGAGCGAGACGGCTGGCGCAAGCGATCCTGGCGTAACGCCTTCCTGCTGATCCGCTTCCTGCTGGGCGCCAAGCCGGAAGATTTGGCAAAGCGCTACACCTAGTCGTCGCCGTCCCACCAGACAGGATCGTCGAAATAGGCTTTGTGCGCGGCGCGCAGGTAATCCGAAATCGAGCTCTCTGTGGGGAGGCTACAAGTGTAGGAGTCGAGCTGTTCGATGCCGAACGCCTCGCGCTCTTCCTCGCTGACATCGCCGCACCAGGGCAATTCGACATCGAATGCCTTCAGGCCGTTCTTGTCGAATTCCGGCGCGCGCCGGGTGACTCCGACGATGTAGGTCGTCTCATCGTCTTCCACCATCCTGATCTCGGTCATCCAGACCGGGCCCATGGCCGTATCCATCAGCGGGATGAAACGGATGCCCATCGGATCCTCGTCCTCATCCTCGCCGGGTGGCGGCATCATGAGATAGCCCTTGTTGCCACGGTTCGGCAGAGTGCGGGCACAGTCATCCGCATCGCTGCAGATGAGGACCGGCGAGGCCTCGTCGAGGCGGACCGCTTCGCCTTCGGGGATGAACGGCGTTTCGCTCATGAAACAGGCGGACAGGAAACCCGCTGCCGCAATAGCCAATGCGATTTTCAGGCGTTGCATCAAAAGGCCTCCTTTTTTGGCCCGGATTTGCCGCAGCCATCTTTCGCCCGGCACCAGACAAAAGTAAGGCATTGGCATGGGACGTCCAACTCTTCTCGTTTTCGCAAAGCCCCCGCGCATGGGCCTGTCCAAGACAAGACTCGCCAAAGGCATGGGCCCGGCGGCCGCCCGGCGCATCGCCGGCTTCACGCAGGCCCGCACCTTCAGGGCGGCCACACAGTCCGGTTGTGACACGATCATCTATGCCGCGCCGGACAGTGCCCTGCGGGCTGTCACCACGACGGGATGGCCCGCCCACCTGCAACGCCGCAGCCAGGGCGCCGGCACGCTCACAGAACGGCTGGAAAAAGGCTTCAACGAAGCCCCGCCCGGCCCGATCCTGTTCATCGGCACCGACGCGCCGGACGTGTCACCCGCGCTGCTGCGCCAGGCCGTACGCCTGCTCGCCCGGCACGATGCCGTGTTCGGCCCGGCCGAGGATGGCGGCTTCTGGCTGTTCGGCATCAACAAGGGCCCGCGCACGCATTCGCCATTCCGGAATGTGCGCTGGTCCGGCCCGCATGCGATGCAGGATGTGTGGGGCAACCTGCCCGGCCATGCCAGTATCGGCCTGCTGCCCATGCTGATGGATATCGACCAGCTGAGCGACTGGCGCGCCTGGAGCCGCCGAGATCACGCTTGACCTTCAGAAGAAAGTCGCGTCACTGAAAACGGACGGGCGACAGAGCCGAATTTCATCCAAATCAAGGATTTACATGTTCCGGCTTATTTATGTCAGCACAGCCTCCCTTGGCCTGACCGACACCGATCTCTCCAATATTCTGAAGGAAGCAACGGCAACAAACACCCAGCGCGGCATCACAGGTGTCCTGCTCTTCAATGGGCTGAACTTCCTCCAGCTGCTCGAAGGTGAACAGACCGACGTGCTCGATGTTTACAACCGCATCGTCCGGGACGACCGCCACACATCCGTCGTGACAGTCTTGCAGGAGCCGGCCGAAGAGCGGGTGTTCGGAGAATGGTCCATGTTGCTGAAGCTGAAACCGTCCACAGCCAAACCGGACTTCGGGCCGGATGGCGGTTTTGCCGAATTGATGAACCGCGAGATGCCTCCGCACCTTTCGCGGGTGTTTGGAAATTTCGACACGCTGAAAGGCTGAGCGGCCGGGGCTCATCCACAGGAAACACACCTCGCCATACACGAATGTTCTTGATTTGTTCTGATCCGCATGGCTTTCTCCAGCCATGCGGACCGGACAGAAACTCTCCCCCAAAGGCCGTGTCAGCCTGATCGACACGAAAGGCGCCGCCGAGCGCGCGACGCAGCGCGGGCGCGGGGCCGTTTCCAACCAGACAGGCCGCTTCGAACGGGAGACGCGTTTTGCCTTCGACGATGGCTGGGACACGATCGAACAGGACGCGACGCGGATCGAGACGCTGGTCATGCCGGAAACGGCGCGCTCGGTGATCACCTTCAACCGCTCGCCCGACATTTCCTTCGACCGCACGGTCAATCCGTATCGCGGCTGCGAGCATGGCTGCATCTATTGCTTTGCCCGGCCGAGCCATGCCTTTCACGGGCTCTCCGCCGGGCTCGATTTCGAGAGCCGGCTTTTCTACAAGACCAATGCGATCCGGCAGCTGGAATGGGAACTCTCCCGTCCCGGCTATGTCTGCCGCCCGATTGCGCTCGGCATGAACACGGATGCCTACCAGCCGATTGAACGCACCTACAAGATGACGCGCCAGGTGCTGGAAGTGCTGGCCGCGCACAATCACCCTGTCAGCCTGCTCACCAAGTCTGCCCTGATCCAGCGCGATATCGACCTGCTGGCCCCGATGGCGGAAAAAGGCCTGGTGCGCGCAGGCGTGTCGATCACGACGCTGGACCGACCCCTCAGCCGCAGGATGGAGCCCCGGGCCGCCACACCCCAGCGCAGGCTGGAAACCGTGCGTGCCCTCAGCGAGGCCGGTATCCCGGTCACCGTGATGACGGCGCCCATCATCCCGGCGCTGAACGACCACGAGATCGAGGCCCTGCTGGAAGCCGCCGCTGCCCATGGCGCGGGCGGTGCGGGATACGTGCTGTTGCGCCTGCCGTACGAGATCAAGGATCTGTTCCACGAATGGCTGGTGCAGCACGTGCCGGACCGGGCCGCGAAGGTGATCAACACGATGCGGGATATGCGCGGCGGCAAGGATTACGACGCCCGCTGGAACGAGCGCATGCGTGGCCGCGGCCCTGTGGCAGACCTGATCGCCAAACGCTTCGCCCGGGCGACGAAACGGCTGAACCTCGGCAATGCCCGCCCGCCGCTGCAGACAGACCTGTTCGCCCCGCCCGTCCAGCCGGGCGGCCAGATGGCGCTGGATCTCTAGGCGTCAGCCCAGAGCTGCCAGCTCCTCCGCATCGAAAACACGGCTGCGGGTCAGGAAGCGCTGCTCCCGCCCATTGTCCAGCGAGAACATGCCGCCACGACCCGGCACGACGTCCAGGATCAGCTGCGTGTGCTTCCACGCCTCGAACTGGCTGGCGGAAATATAGACCGGCACGCCGTCGATCTCGCCCAGCTTCACGTCCCGTTCGCCGACCTTGAAGTCATCCGCCGGATAGCACATCGGGCTCGACCCGTCGCAGCATCCGCCCGACTGGTGGAACAGGATCTCCGGATAGTCCTGCCGGATCTCGGCAATCAGGCGCCGGGCCGCCTCGGTGGCGGTCACGCGCGCCGGCACATTGATTTTGTCTGTCATCGGATCACCTCCGAAAAGAAGCGGACGGCCCCGGTCTACGCTGCCACCTGGACCGTCCCCCTGCCGTCACACCCCGGCAGGATCAGAAGAAGCCAAGCTTCTTCGGGGAGTAGGAGACCAGCATGTTCTTGGTCTGCTGGTAGTGGTCCAGCATCTTCGAGTGGTTCTCGCGGCCAATGCCGGACTGCTTGTACCCGCCGAACGCCGCATGGGCCGGATAGGCGTGATAGCAATTGGTCCACACGCGCCCGGCCTGGATGCCGCGGCCGAAGCGGTAGCAGGTGTTCGCCTCACGGCTCCACACACCGGCGCCAAGGCCGTAGAGCGTGTCATTGGCGATGGCGAGCGCATCGGCTTCGTCCTTGAACGTCGTGACGGAGACGACCGGGCCGAAGATCTCCTCCTGGAACACACGCATCTTGTTGTGGCCCTTCAGGACCGTCGGCTTGATGTAATAGCCGCCGGCCAGGTCACCGCCGAGATTTGCCGCCTCACCGCCGATCAGCACTTCGGCGCCTTCCTGACGGCCAATGTCGAAATAGGAGAGGATCTTCTCTTTCTGCTCCGAGCTTGCCTGTGCGCCGATCATCGTCGCCGGGTCCAGCGGGTTGCCCTGCTTGATTTCACCGACGCGCTTCAGGGCGCGCTCCATGAAGCGGTCATAGATGTTCTCGTGGATCAGCGCGCGCGACGGACAGGTGCAGACCTCGCCCTGGTTCAGGGCGAACATGACGAAGCCTTCGATCGCCTTGTCGAGATAGTCATCGTCCGCACGCATCACATCCTCGAAGAAGATGTTCGGAGACTTGCCGCCCAGTTCCAGCGTCACCGGGATCAGGTTTTCGGACGCATACTGCATGATCAGGCGCCCGGTCGTCGTCTCGCCGGTGAAGGCGATCTTGGCGATACGGTTGCTGGAGGCGAGCGGCTTGCCCGCCTCCAGGCCGAAGCCGTTCACGATGTTCAGCACGCCGGGGGGGAGGATGTCGGCGATCAGTTCTGCGAACACCATGATCGTGGCCGGGGTCTGTTCGGCCGGCTTCAGCACCACGCAGTTCCCGGCCGCCAGGGCCGGGGCGAGTTTCCATGCCGCCATGAGGAGCGGGAAGTTCCACGGAATGATCTGTCCGACCACGCCAAGCGGTTCATGGAAATGGTATGCAACCGTGTCGTGGTCGATCTCGGAAATGCTGCCTTCCTGCGCGCGGATACAGCCTGCGAAATAGCGAAAGTGGTCGATGGCGAGCGGTACGTCCGCCGCCATCGTCTCACGGATCGGCTTGCCATTATCCCAGGTTTCGCAGGTGGCGATGAGTTCGAGGTTCTCCTCCATCACGTCCGCGATCCTGTTCAGCATGCCGGCGCGTTCCGCTACCGAGGCGCGGCCCCAGCCATCCTTGGCGGCGTGCGCAGCGTCCAGCGCCATCTCGATGTCGCTGGCATCGGACCGGGCGATCTGGCAGATCACCTTGCCGTTTACCGGAGAGGTATTGTCGAAATAGCGCCCGCCATTCGGGGCAACGAACTTGCCGCCGATGAAATTGTCATACCGTTCACGGAATGGGGCCTTCATTTCGGATGTGTCGAGAATCTGTGTGTCGGCCATGTCATTTCCTCCAGATCATTGGCGCTCTTCGTCGGGTGCGAAGACTGGGAGGAATGTTCTGCCTGCTGCAGGCTGCTGTCAGCCCGCGTCAATCCGGTGAGATACGGAATGTGTCTCAGGAATGAGACACATTTGCCGGCAAATCAGTCGCGCGAAAGGCCGAGCTGATCCATCCGGCGGTAAAGCGTGGCCCGGCTGATGCCGAGGGCGCGCGCCGCAGCGGCCATGTTGCCATTCGCACGGGCGATGGCCCGGCGCAGCTCGCGGCGCTCTGCACTTTCAAGGCCGACGCCGCGGGATTCGGAATCCCCGAACAGGTCGCCCGCCGGGCGCGGATCGATCCGGTTGTCATGGCCGAGCCCATAGATTGCCCGGGCTGCGCGGGTGGCCCCAACCACAAGATCGTCCCCGTCCACGGCCAGCAGCACGGCACCTTTCTGCCCGTCGCCGGAGCCGCGCAGGATTCTTTGCGATGAAAACGCGCTCTGGAAATGGTCGGCTTCGATCTGGCGCGCGGCGTCAGTAACAGTCTGCGCGATCAGCGTCGCGAAGGGCTGGGTCAGGTCGTCCCGGCAAGAGGACACATCGAGCACCGCCGCAATGGCGCCATGCTCGTCGAAGATCGGGGCGCCCATGCAACTCATCACCGTGTTGCGGTCATGGAAGTGCTGGTCGCGGTAGATCGTGACGGCGCGCTGTTCGGCGATACAGGTGCCGATGCCGTTGGTGCCCTGCACCGCTTCGGACCAGACACCGCCTTCGCAAAGCCCCGCCGACCGGAACAGGGCACCGTCGCTGTAGGCCATGCGGTGGTCGATCACCACGCCTTCGGTATCGGACAGGAACACGCTGCAGCCCGCAAGACCGAGGCTTGCATACAAGCGGTCCATCACCGGCGCGGACGTTGCGAGGATACGGCCGAGGCCATCGCGGCGCACGTGCAATTCGGATTGCTCCAGCCGGGCATCCGAATTGCCGGGCCCGTCCGGCTCCAGCCCGTAGGTCTTCATCGAACGCGCCCAGGAAGCTGCAAGGCTCGACTGCGCCGCCGCGCTTCGCGACAGCGCCACAGACCGCACCTTTTCGGCGTGGCCCACCGGCGGATTATCCCTTTTCATGTGGCAAAGAATATCACGACCGCCCGGCAAACGCACCTTACCGAAAGGTTGTAGGCCGAACCTGTAGCGGTGTTTACGGTTGGCTCTTCGGCAGGTGCCAGCCGAAGATCAGCGCGGCGCCGCGGAGGATGAAGGCCACCAGCATGCCGGCGGCAAACGCCCAGGTCTCCGCAACACCAGAGAAATACAGCGCCGCATAGAGGCCCGCGCCCACCAGCGCGGCGGTTGCGTAGATCTCCTCTTTCAGCAGCAACGGATCGCGGTTTGCCACGACATCGCGAAGCACACCGCCGCCGGTCCCGGTCAGGATGCCCATGATCACCACGAACAGCGGATCATGCCCGAGGCTGGCCGTTTTCGCGGCGCCTGCAATTGCAAAAATGGCAAGTCCCACCGCGTCCGCCCAGCGGATCGGTTTGAACGCATCGACCAGACCGTGAAGGAAAAACGCCAGGACCCCGCCTGCGATGGCGCACCAGATCGTCAGTGGATCACTCAGCCAGAAAACCGGCTGGTTCAGAATGATGTCGCGGATCGTCCCGCCGCCGACAGCGGTGATAACCGCCAGCACGACGGCGCCGAAAATGTCCATCTTGTTGCGGACGGCAACAATGCCGCCAGACAGGGCGAATACGAACGCGCCGATGGGGTTCGCGATGGTGAGGATCAGGTCGAGGTCGAATATCATGGGGGCTTCCTAATCCGATTTTGCACCGACTTCCAATCCCGGCAGCCGCCGCGCGAATTGCACAGAGATTCACAGGGTTTTCCACAGTTCGAATCACAACCCTATCCACAATACGAATCAGCGATTAGTTTCGCCTCCGGAACGATTCGATGCCGGAACGAAGCGGCGCGGTTAGGGAATCACTAACCGGTACACCGCACTGATTCGGCTTTCTGTCTTTCACGCGTTGCGTATTCGGGGCTGTATTATGGAACTGCAAAAGAACGTCATCATGCAGGGCGACTGCATCGATATCCTTTCCCGCCTGCCGGACCGGTCGGTGGACCTCGTCTTTGCAGACCCCCCCTACAATCTCCAGCTTGGCGGTGGGCTGACCCGTCCGGACCAGTCCACCGTGGACGGCGTGGATGATGAATGGGACAAGTTCGACAGCTTCGACGCCTACGACCTGTTCTGCCACCAATGGCTGGAAGAGTGCCGCCGCGTGCTGAAGGATGATGGCGCCATCTGGGTGATCGGCTCCTATCACAACATCTTCCGCGTCGGCGCGATCCTTCAGGACCAGGGCTTCTGGATCCAGAACGACGTGATCTGGCTGAAGTCGAACCCGATGCCGAACTTCAAGGGCACCCGCTTCCAGAATGCACATGAGACGCTGATCTGGGCCGGAAAGTCCGAACGCTCGAAATGCACCTTCAATTACGACGCGCTGAAAGTCTTCAACGAAGACAAGCAGATGCGCTCCGACTGGCTGATCCCGCTCTGCACGGGCGGAGAGCGCCTGAAGGACGAAGACGGCAAGAAGGCCCACCCGACGCAAAAGCCGGAAAGCCTGCTGCACCGCGTCCTGCTGGCGACGACCAATCCCGGCGACACGGTGCTCGACCCGTTCTCCGGCACCGGCACGACCGCCGCCGCCGCCAAGCGCCTCGGCCGCAACTATATCGGCATCGAGCGCGACGAGACTTATGCGCGCCTCTCCCGCGCGCGACTGAAATCGATCGAGCCGATCGACGGCGAAGCGCTGGAAACCGAGAAGAGCAAGAAGTCCCTGCCGCGCGTCCCGTTCGGTGCGCTGCTGGACAGTGGCTGGCTGAAGCCGGGCGACCGCCTGTTCAGCCCGCAGCGCCGCTACCAGGCTCGTATCCGCGTCGATGGCTCGCTGACCACGGGCAATGTCTCCGGCTCGATCCACCGCCTCGGCGCGCATGTGCAGCAGGCCCCGGCCTGTAATGGCTGGACTTACTGGCACTACGAGACCGACAAGCGCGACCTTGCGCCGATCGACCTCCTGCGCCGCCGCTACCGCGAAGAAATGGGCCTGAACTAGGCACGTCGGCTCACGCCAACAGCATCCAGACAGCCACGGCCGCCAGGATGGCACCCAGCACCATGTTCATCCCGTGCGCATGAGCCTCGTCCTGAAACTGTCTGGCGATCCTGTCACCGGCAGCCGTCCACGCGGTGAAGGCGACCAGATTGTTCAGCGTGAAAACCGTCGTGATCAGCAATATGGCCGCAAGCCGGTGCTCCGTCTCGGCGGTCAGGAATTGCGAGAACATCAAGGCGATGATGACATAGGCTTTCGGATTGAGCGCCAACAGGATGACGCCATCCCTGAACCCGGCGGGCCGAGCCTCTCCCTTGCTCCTGATGGCGCCAGCCCGGAAAAACTTCCAGGCGAGATAGAGCACATAGGCCGACCCGGCCCATTTGATGATCGAAAACAAATGGGGCGAACGCTCCAATGCTGCGGAAAACCCTAGACCGATGGCCAGGGTCACCAGCCATGTCGCCACGTGATACCCAGCGCTCGCTGGCAGGGTTGCCGGCAGACCGAAGCGCGCACCATTGGCTGCGAAGAACAGGTTCCCCGGCCCGGGACTGTAAGCGAGCGGAAACAGGAAAAGGAGCAGCGCGAGCAATTACGTGATCATTGAGGAATCTCCCGGATTGCCCGCCGGGTTTTCCATGCTCGGCTCGCCGTCAGCGACCCGATTCTTGCGGTCAACCGGACGTCGCCAGCCGGAATGCCTTGGCGAACACGCTGGGCAGGCCTTCCACGTCGGCCAGCGGTACCCAGACGCCGTCCACCTTCGGGCGGCGCGGCAGGTCTGCCCGCTGGACGGTGAGGCGCAGGTCGAAATGCGTGAAGACGTGACGGACTTCGCCAATCTCTTCCCAATCTGCCTTGAAGGGTGGTGACGCATCTGAGCGCTCGCCCTCCACCCAGTCACTGGTCGGCAGGCCCAGCATGCCACCGAGCAGGCCTTTATCCGGCCGCCGTTCCAGCAGCAGCTCACCCTTATGGACCGCAACATAGGCGGCGCCGCGCCTTATGGGCTTCGCCTTTTTGGGTGGCTTGATCGGATAGCGCTCCGGATCGCCCTCCGCCTTGGCGATACAGTGGGCGGCCACCGGGCAGATCAGGCAGTTCGGCTTTGTCGGCGTGCACACCGTTGCGCCGAGGTCCATCAGCGCTTCGGCGAAGTCGCCCGGACGGTCGTCAGGTACGAGGCGTTCCACTTCAGCATGGAGACGCTTTTTCTCCTCGGCCCAGTCTCCTTTGAGTGCCAGCAGGCGGGCGAAGACCCGGTCGACATTGCCATCCACGGCGGCGGCCGGCTGGTTGAAAGCAATCGCGGCGATGGCGCCTGCCGTATAGGGGCCGATGCCCGGCAGCTTCTTCAGCTCCGCCGCCGTTTCCGGCCAGCTGCCCCGCACGGCGATTTCGCGGGCGCATTTCAGCAGGTTCCGGGCCCGGGCGTAGTAGCCAAGCCCGGCCCAGGCCGCCATGACGTCCTCATCCTTCGCCGCGGCCAGCGCCTCGACGGTCTGCCAACGCTTTGTAAAGGTGTGGAAATACGGCGTGCCGTGGGGAATGGTCGTCTGCTGCAGCATGATCTCGGCCAGCCAGACGCGGTAGGGATCGCGCCGCTCCCCCAGCGCGGTGCGCCAGGGGAGGTCACGCCCATGCCGGTCGAACCAGACAAGCAAGTCTGCAGGCAGCCTGTTCAAATCCCCGTGTTTCGGCACAGCCTGCCTTCCCGTTGTCTTCATTCCCGTGCAATCTCAGATCAATGGTGACCAGATCAAGCATCGATCCCATCGAGGAGGCCCGTGCGCGGGTGCGCCTGCGCTACATGCGCGGCCGGGCCGTCCATCCCGGCATGCCGAAAATCGGTGTTGCAGCCGAGCGGCTGACCCGCAAGTCCGGCGCGAAGAAACTGCCGCCGATCCAGATCCTGAAAAGCCGCTGGCGCGAGATCGCCGGGGAGCAGCTGTTCAAGTATTGCCGGCCCGAACGCCTGAGCGGCGGCAAGGATGGCCGGGTGCTGACCCTGCGCGTCGTGCCCCAGGCCGCCCCGATGGTGCAGCACCAGTCCGAAACCATCCGCCAACGCGTCTCGGTTGCTGCCGGCGGCGATGTGATCTCCATCAAGCTGGTTCAGGGGCCGCTGACCACCGGCGAAGCCCCGCAAAAGCCGCGCCGGGTGATCCGTCCGCTGACCCCGAAGGAGCGCGCTGACCTCGAAGCGAGCACCGCCAGCATTCAGGACAAGCGGCTGCGCGAGGCAATTGTTGCGCTCGGCGCGGCCATGCTAACCGCTGAAGACACCGACAAAACACGGGACCGACCATGACAGGACTGCCCAGACGCCTTGCCATCGCCGCACTCGCTTGCGTTGCCTTCGCCGCCCCGGCGCTTGCCCAGGAAGACTGGAAAGAGTGGGATGCCGCAGACGAACTCGGCTGGGTGGAAGGCGAAGCAGACGCCCCGGTGACCGTGATCGAATACTTCTCGCCCACCTGCAGCCACTGCAAGGAGTTCGCGGATGATGTCCTGCCGGTCGTCGAGGAGAACTATATCGCCACCGGCAAGGTCCGCTTCGTTACGCGCGAATGGGTCCGCAACTCGGTCGACAAGACGATCCTGACGCAGGCCCGCTGCCTGCCGAAGGCAGACGGCCTCGCCTACCTGAAAGACATCTTCGCGAAACAGGACGAAATCTTCGTCGCCGCACAGGTCGGAACCCTGCCCGGCACGCTGATGATCGTCGGCACGCCGTACGGCATCACCGACCGGGAGAAATTCGACGCCTGCTACCAGGATATGGATATCCGTTTCGACATGCTCGAAGTCGACAAATCGTCCGAACATTATGATGTCCACGCCTCGCCGACCTTCATTGTCGACGGCACGGCGTATGCTGCCACGCCCACCATGATGACGCCGGAAGGCTTTACCGCTTTCCTCGATGCGGAACTGGCCAAAGCCGCCCCTGCAACCAACTGAACACACGCCAAAAGTTAACAGCAGCCCCCGCTTCCGTTAACCAGTTGGCAACCCAATCGACTCAATTCTTAACGCGAAAGCCATGATCATGAATCTTCTCTCGAGACGCTCCGCCCTGGCCGCAGTTTCGGCCCTGATGCTTGCCGCTTGTGGCGGCAGCAATGGCGGCTCCACAACCGGCACGCCCGCCATCATGAAGGGCGACCATGTGAAAGGCTCCGAGAGCGCTCCGGTCACGATCATCGAATACGCCTCGCCGACCTGCCCGGCCTGCAAGTATTTCCACGACGACATCATGCCGGAACTGACCGAGAAATATGTCGTCACCGGCAAGGTGAAGTTCGTTTTCCGCGAATACCCGATCCACGAGCCGGACGTGCCCGCCTATGTGCTGGCCATGTGCGCCGGGGAAGACAAGTTCTTCGACGTGCTGGGCGATCTGTTCGCCAACCAGGTCGGCGTTGTCACCGCTGCCCAGAACGGCACGCTCAAAGCCGCGCTGCAGACCATCGGCAAGCGCCACGGCATCGAGACCACGGCCCAGTTCGACGCCTGCATGGAAAACCCCGACTACCGCACGGCGCTCGCCGACAAATACCAGCTCGCTGTTGAAAAATGGGACATCAATTCGACCCCGACCTTCATCGTGAACGGTGAGAAGCACCTGTTCGAAGGCGAGACCCGCACGGCAGAGAGTTTCTCCAGATATATCGATCGCCTGCTCGGCGAAGCGGCTCCGGCAGAAGCCGAAACGGCCGCCCCGGCTGAAGACACCGCACCGCAGCCGACCGAGGCCGCCGATGATGCCGGTGTGCCGGAAACCACAGACCAACCATAAGACAAGGGAGCCGGAATGCAGATCACTGAACTTCGCATTGCCGGCTTCAAGTCGTTCGTCGACCCGCAGGACTTTCCCGTCGAACCCGGTCTGACCGGGATCGTCGGGCCGAACGGCTGCGGCAAGTCCAACCTCCTTGAAGCGCTGCGCTGGGCCATGGGCGCCAGTTCCGCCCGCGCCATGCGCGGCGGAGAGATGGACGACCTGATCTTCTCCGGATCTGGTACGCGCCCGGCCCGCGAGACCGCAGAAGTCACGCTGATCCTCGACAATT
Organism: uncultured Hyphomonas sp.; assembly: GCF_963678875.1. Lineage (NCBI taxonomy): Bacteria > Pseudomonadati > Pseudomonadota > Alphaproteobacteria > Hyphomonadales > Hyphomonadaceae > Hyphomonas > uncultured Hyphomonas sp. The sequence goes on from NZ_OY787456.1 coordinate 2,668,806, forward strand.
CGAAACGGACAGCACCGCCGGAGTTCAACGGTTCCGACACGCTGGAGATTGTCCGCCGCATCCGCCGCGGTGCGGGCACCTCCTACAAGCTGAACGGTCGTACGGTGCGCGGCAAGGACATCACGCTCCTTTTCGCGGACGCTTCGACCGGTGCGAACTCTCCGGCGCTGGTGCGTCAGGGCCAGATTTCCGAACTGATCGGATCAAAGCCGCAGAACCGCCGCCGCATCCTTGAGGAAGCAGCCGGCATCGCCGGCCTCAACACCCGCCGCCACGAAGCGGAGCTGAAGCTCAACGCAGCTGAAGCAAACCTCGAGCGCCTGTCCGAAGTTTCCGCCGAAGTCGAACGCCAGCTGGCCAGCCTGAAGCGGCAGGCCGCGAAGGCGCGTCGCTACAAGAAGCTGTCGGAAGAGATCTACGCCCTCGACGCCCTGATCGCGCACCTGCGCTGGCACGAGTCGAAGCTCGCCTGCGAAACGGCGCGGGAGAAACTCGAAGAAACGAAGCGCCAGGTCGAGGCAGCCTCACGCCAGGACGCCGTCTGCGAAGCCGCCCGCGTCGAAGCGGGCGAAGGCCTCGCCCCGCTGCGCGAAGCCGAGAGCATCGTTGCGGCCAAACTCGGCCAGGCACGCATTGCGCTTGCCAAGCTGGAAACCGAACGCAAGGTCGCTTCCGACGCGCATGCCCGGCTGGAAGCCGAAGCCACGCGCTTGATGGAAGACATCGAGCGCGAACAGGCCGCCAAGACCGAAGCGGAAGAAGCGCTCGCCCACGCGAAATTCGAACTCTCCGCCCTGCCGGTCGAAGACGAGGCCGCCAATGCCGAGACCGAGGCGCAGACCCGCGCCGCACTCGAAACAGCCCGCGCCGACCTCATCAAGGCCGAACAGGTCGCAGACGATGCACAGGCCCGCCTGTCCGAAGCCCGCGCCCGCCGTCAGGCCACGGAAGACCAGGCCGCTGCCCAGACACGGCGCAAGACGCAACTGACGTCAGAGGTCGAGCGCCTGCGTTCCGACATGGCGGCCCTTGAAGACGCGGTCACGCTCGTCAGCAAGCTGAAAGCGGCGAAGGCCGCTGAGGAAGAGGCCGAAGCCGCGCTGCAGGCTGCCGAACGCGCCGTGGAAGACGCCGAGCAACGCCTCACCGCCGCGCGCGACGCCGAGACCGCTGCCCAGCCGCCGCGCGATGAAGCCGCCAGCGCTGTCCGCGAACTGGAAGCAGAGATCGGCGGCCTGCGCAAACTGCTGCGCAAGGCCGAAGGTCCGAGCGCGCCGCCGGTCGTGGAACGCATCCGCACACGCGACGGCTTCGAGAAAGCGGTCGCCGCCGCCCTCGGCGATGACATCGAAGCGCCGACCGACAAAGCCGCCGCCATGTACTGGGGCGGTGCAGATGCCGTTGGCCAGACACTGCCTGATGGCGCAACGCCGCTCTCTCAGTACACGGACGCGCCGGGCGAGCTTGCCGCGCGCCTGTCGCAATGCGGACTGGTCGAAGCCGCCGATGGCGCCCGCCTCGCCGGGCAGCTGAAGCCCGGCCAGCGGCTTGTCTCGAAGGAAGGCCATCTCTGGCGCTGGGACGGGTTCGCCCGCACACCCGACGCACCGGTCAGCGCGGCTGCCCGTCTCGAACAGCAGGCCCGGCTGGAAACGGCGCTTGCCGAACTGGGGCCGCTCCAGGAAAAACTGACGGCCTGCGACGCGGCCTTCACCGCCGCGCGGGATGCCCGGACCGCCGCCGAAGAAACGCTGCGCAATTGCCGCTACGAAGTCGCGCCGGCCCAACGCGCCCTGAACATCGCGCGGACCACCGTCACCGAAGCCGGCCAGGCCTCGGAGCGCGCCGCCATGAAGCGCGACACGGCTGGCGAAGCCTTGCAACGGGCCGAGTCTGAACTCTCCATCGTCAATGAAAACCTCGCCCTGATTGCGCCGTCCGACAGCCGCGAACTTGAGAGCCAGCTCGAAGCGCGTCTCGCCGAAGCGCGCACCGCTGTGGCCGAAGCCCGTTCCGCCGAGATCGAAGCGCGCGGTCGCCTGACCGATATTACACGCGGCCGGGAACAGGCCGCTGCCCGCCGTCAAGGCCTTCAGCGCGATGTCGAAACCTGGACCAGCCGTATCGCTGCTGCCGCTGAGCGCGTGGGCCGCCTGCTGGAACGCCGGTCGGCTGCCGCTGCTGAAGCGCTGGCGGCGAAGACCCGCCCTGAACAGCTCGCCGCGGAAATCGATACGCTTTCTGCTGAAGTTGCGTCGCTGGAGGCTGAGCGCCAGAAATCGGCCGACCAGCTTGCCGAAAAGGAAGCGGCGATTCGCGAAGCTGAGTTTGCGGCCCGCCGTGCCTCAGCTGCCGCATCCGAGGCGCGCGAATCCCTCGCCGGCTGGAAAGTGAAACTCGAAACCGCCGAGAGCCGCCTCGAAGAATCGGTCGAGATCGCCCGCAACAATTTCCAGCGCACGCCCGAAGGCCTGCTGGCGATTGCCGAAGCCGGTCTCGATGAGGCGGAAATGGGCGAGTTCACGCCCCGCGACATCGAGCGCCGCGTCGAAGACCTGCGCCGCACCCGCGATCAGCTGGGCGGTGTGAACATGGAAGCCGAGGAAGAAGCGGCTGAAATGGAGGAGCGGCTTGGGGCTCAGGTCGTCGAGAAGGAAGACCTGGCCAAGGCCATCGCCAAACTGCGCCAGGGCGTCGAAGCCCTGAACGAAGAAGGCCGCGACCGCCTGGTGAAAGCGTTCGAGCAAGTGAACGAGCACTTCAAGGCCCTGTTCACGGCGCTGTTCCGCGGTGGCCAGGCTGAGCTGCGCCTCGTCGACGCCGACGATCCGCTGCAGGCCGGGCTCGAAATCTTCGCCCAGCCGCCCGGCAAGAAGCTTGGCACGCTCAACCTGATGTCCGGCGGTGAGCAGGCGCTGACGGCAGCCGCGCTGATCTTCGCTGTCTTCCTCTCCCGCCCGGCGCCGATCTGCGTTCTGGACGAGGTGGATGCCCCGCTGGACGACGCCAATGTCGACCGTTTCTGCAACATGCTGAACGAGATGCGCCAGCGTACCGACACGCGTTTCGTGATCATTACTCACAACCCGGTCACGATGAGCCGGATGGACCGTCTTTTCGGGGTTACAATGCGCGAACAGGGCGTTTCGAAGCTTGTCTCAGTGGACCTGCAGGCCGCCGAAGAGCTTGTTGCGGCGGAGTAGCGCACACATCGTGAAAATTACCCGATAAAAAACAGGGTAATAGCTTTCTGCATCTTCGGTTGACTTGCACAGCATGCCTACATAGTTTGCGCCGAAATCCGGGGGGTAGGCCCCGTCGGCAAGGATTCGCGACTGCGGAGCATCTGAAATCATGTCCAGCGAGGGACCGAACGACCTCGGCGAACGGATCGCCAAGGCAAAGGCGGCCCGCGAAGAACGTGAAGGCAGAAAACGGCGCGATGACCAGGCTGACGGTTCAAATCTCTCGGCAGGGGCTTATGCCCTGCGGTTTGGTATCGAATTCGCCGTCTCGATCCTCGTTGGAGGGGCGCTTGGCTGGCTGGTCGATTATTTCGCAGGTACGAAGCCCTGGGGATTGCTGATTGGCGGTGCCTTCGGGATCGCTGCAGGGGTCCGCGCCGTAATGCGCGCCTATAAAGAGCTGAACGCTCGGGCGCAGGAATTAGCTCAGGGGCAAGGCGCCCCTAAAAAAGAAGACGGGACTGAGGACGAATGAACTTCCTGTTGCCGAGCGCCGCGATGGATCCGATCCACCAGTTTCAGGTCAGCAAATGGCTTGAACTGAAGATCGGTGGTCTGGACCTGTCCTTCACCAACGCCTCCGGCTTCATGCTGATGGGCGTGGTTTTCGCGATCGCCTTCTTCAGCATGGCCACCTCCAAAGGCCTGCTGGTGCCGTCCCGCCTGCAATCGATGGCCGAGATCGGCTACGGCTTCGTCGCCGACATGGTGCGCAGCGTGGCCGGTGAGGAAGGCCTGAAATTCTTCCCGTTCGTCTTCACGCTCTTCTTCTTCATCTTCTTCGCAAACATGATCGGCATGGTGCCGTACGCCTTCACCACGACCAGCCATATCGTCGTGACCGGCGCCCTCGCCATGCTCGTGATTTTCGTCGTGCTCGGCTACGGCCTCCTGAAGCACGGCCTGAAATTCTTCAAACTGTTTGCCCCGTCCGGCGCGCCGTTCCTGATCTATCTCATTCTGGTGCCGATCGAGGTCATCTCGTTCATCGCGCGTCCGCTGACCCTGGCGCTGCGTCTGTTCGCCAACATGCTGGCCGGGCACATCATGCTGAAACTGTTCGCAGGCTTCGCCGTGGCGCTGGTCAGCGCCGGCATTGCCTATGTTCCGGTTGCCATTCTCGCCTTCTCCATGGGCGTGGCGCTGAACGCTCTCGAATTCCTCGTGGCGGGTCTGCAGGCTTATGTCTTTGCGATCCTGACCTGCGTCTATCTCAACGACGCGCTGCACCCATCACACTAGGACCCTGTTCGCCGGTGCGGCACCTGTGCCCACCAAAACCGCTTGACGCCTCCCACTGAAAACGCTTCACGGGCGGCAATCTGTAGAAACTGTAAGCTTCCAACAAGGAGACACCCCATGGAAGGCGATATCACCCTCGGCCTCAAATATATCGGCGCCGGCCTCGCAACGCTCGGTATGTTCGGCGCTGCTATCGGCGTGGGCAACATCTTTGCTTCGTTCCTCGACGCTGCCATGCGCAACCCGTCCGCTGCTCCGCAGCAGACCGGCAACCTCTTCATCGGTATGGCCCTTTCCGAGGCGCTCGGCATCCTGTCGTTCCTCGTCGCCGTCCTGATCCTGTTCGTGGTCTAATAGACCAACGTCCAGTCTGAACGGGCCGGCGGCAGCCTTGCTGACCGGCCCGATCCTGTCGTACTTCGACACAGAGGTAACCTGATGCTGATCGCATTGCTTGCTGAAGGCGCGGCTCACGGGCACTTGCCGGACGACGCACCGCCGGCTTTCCCGCCGTTCGAGACCTGGCACATGCCGGGCCAGTTGTTCTGGCTCGCAATCCTGTTCACGACGCTGTACCTGGCAATGTCGCGCTGGATCCTGCCGAAACTTTCCGACACGCTGGAAAAGCGTTCCGACCGGATCGCTTCGGATCTCGATCAGGCTGCTCGCCTGAACGACCAGGCCACTGAAGCCCAGCAGGCCCTCGAACTGCGCATTGCGCAGGCCCGTAACAAGGCCCGCGAAACCTCGGAAAAGGCGAGCGAGAAGATGGAAGCCGAAATGGCTGCCGAAACCTCGCGCGTCGATGCCGAAATCGCCAAGAAACTGGACGCTGCCGATGCCCGCATCGCCACGCTCCGTTCGAACGCGATGGCAAATGTCGAGCAGATCGCCATCGACACGGCTGAAGCCATGACGGCCCGGTTCGGTCTGAAGGCTTCTGCCGGCGACCTGAAGTCTGCCGTCTCGGCTGCGATGGAGAAGAAGTAAGACCATGAAACGCATCGTCCTCTTCTCCGCTTTTGCTGCCTCGGCCCTGCCGGCCTTTGCTGCTGAAACCGAACATGGCGGCGGCGGCTTCATCGGCGGCCTGCAATACGCAGCTACCGACCCGGTGACCTTTGCCGCCTTCCTGGCACTTGCCGGCTTCGTTCTCGTCGCGTGGCGCATGGGCGCCTTCAAGACCGTTCTTGGTGGTCTCGATGCCCGCGCTGACGCCATCCGCAAGGAACTGGAAGAAGCTGCCAGCCTCCGCGAACAGGCTGCGGAAGCCCTCGCCGCTGCCGAGCGCAAAGCCCTCGACGCCGACAAGGAAGCCGAGGCCATGATCGAACAGGCCAAGGCCGATGCCAAGCTGATCATGGAAGCGACCCGCAAGGATATCTCCGAGCGCCTCGCCCGTCGCGAAGCCCTCGCTGAAGCGCGTATCGCCCGCGCCGAAGCTGACGCCACTGAAGAAGTGCGCCGCGCCGCTGCTGACGCAGCCACCGAAGCGGCCCGCCGCCTGCTGGCGGGTGACACGGCAGTCGACCAGTTCGAGAGAGCCGCCCGCGAGATCGAGAAGGCCCTGACCAACTAAGGGTCTCTCCCGGCAAACGATACAGAAAACCCCGCGAAGTCTCTTCGCGGGGTTTTTGTTTGTGCCGTATGTCTTCAAAGGCCTTTCCCCACTCCTCCAAAGGAGACCGGGAAAGCCAGAGAAATGGATGTGCCACAGTGGGGTAGCGGGGCGCTTCGCAAGCCAGCCCCTGCTCAATCGATCACACGGCGACTGCCGCACCGCTGCAGCAATGCCCCCCAAGGGGAAGGTCTTGGATCAGCTCAGCTGCAGCTTCACGAGGCGGGCGTAGGCGCCGTTTGAGGCGAGCAGGTCGTCGTGGCTGCCCTGCTCCACCACACAGCCGTCTTCGACCACCAGGATGCGATCTGCGGCGCGGACGGTAGAAAGGCGGTGAGCGATGATCAGCACAGTGCGGCCGCGGCCAAAGTCGCTGAGCGCCTGCTGCACGCGGGACTCGCTCTCAGCATCGAGGGCGGAGGTCGCCTCGTCCAGCAGCAGGATCGGTGCGCCGCGCAGAATGGCCCGGGCAAGCGCAATGCGCTGGCGCTGGCCGCCGGAGAGGTTGCGGCCCATCTCGCCTGCCGGAGATTGGTAGCCTTGTGGCAGGGCCATGATGAATTCGTGCGCGAAGGCGGCGCGGGCCGCGACCTCGATCTCAGCCTTGGTCGCGCCAAGGCGGCCGAGCGCGATATTGGCCTGCACGGTATCGTCAAACAGGGCCGAATCCTGCGCGACGAGGCCCATGTTGGCGCGAAGGCTTTCGCCCGTCATGCTGCGGATATCCTGCCCGTCGATGCGGATCGTGCCGCCCGACGGATCGTAGAGGCGCAGCAGCAGGTTGAAGATCGTCGACTTGCCAGCGCCGGACGGGCCGACAATCGCGACGGTCTCCCCCGGGGCTGCCTGGAAGCTCAGCCCCTTGAGGGCCGGCGTTCCGTCCGGATAGGCAAAGGCGACATCCTCGAAGCTGACTTCGCCCGACACCTTGCCGAAGCGCCCTGCCCTCGGCCGGTCAGCCATGACGGGTTTGGCTTCGATAATCTCGAACACGCGGTCTGCGGCGGCGCCGCCTTCCTGCGCAACAGAGTTGAGCGTGCCCAGCGCCCGGATCTCCGGTGAGGCAACACCCAGCGCCGCGATGAAGGCCAGCAGGTCGCCGAGGGACATCTGTCCCTGTGAGATCCGCCAGGCGGCAAAACCAAGGATACCGGCCAGCGCGACGCCGCCCGCGATTTCCAGAATCGGGTCGACCGCAGCCCGGTCGGCCAGGACCTTCAGGAACAGGCGCGAGCGTTCCGCAAAGCCGCTGCGGGCCCGGCCTTTCTGGTAGGCTTCGAGGCCATAGGCCTTGATCACGCGGGCCGACTGGAAGCCTTCGGACAGCAGCGAGGTCATCTCACCAACCTGTTTCTGCGCCCGGCGGGAGCGTTTGCGCACCCGGTTGCCGAGACTGATGACCGGCGCAAAGGCAATCGGGTAAGCGACGAGGATCAGCAGCGTCAGCTGCCAGTCGATCCACGCCATCACGCCGAGACAGCCAATCGTCGTCGCCGTGCTCTTGGTGAAATTATTGGCAAAGCGCAGGGCCGCATCGCGGATCGCGTTCACGTCATTGATGAAGCGCGAAACAAACCCGCCCGAAGCATCCGAGGACAAGCGGGCGAAATCGCCGTCCAGCAGCGTCTCGAACTCGTGGGTCTGCATGCTGACCAGACCGCGCTGGACGCCGGTATTGTTCAGCAGCGTCATCAGGTACATCGTCAGCGAGCGCGCCGCAGCCAGCGCCACGATCGCTGCGCCGATGTGCAGGATCCAGCTGGAATCGGCATTGCCGCTCGCGCCGAAGCTCGCTTCCAGGCGGTCGCCCATCAGCTTCAGCACAAACGTATAGGCCATGGCACACACGGATGTGCCCAGCGCCATCAGCGTACCGCCGACGAACCAGCCGAAGTGCGGCCGGAAATAGGCCGCGAACAATCTCCGCAGGCTCCCCCGCTGCGCCGTCGGTTGTCCGGTATCAGACGTGATGGTGATCCCCCGTCAGCGGATCCAGCAGCTTGTGCGCATGCAGGATGAAATAGCGCATCTCGGCGTGATCCACCGTGCGCTGTGCCGCCGATTTCCAGGCGTCGTAGGCATCCTTGTAGTTCGGGAAGGCGCCGACAAAGTCGAGCTTGGACAGGTCCTCGAACTCTACTCCGGTCACGTCCTTCAGCTCACCGCCAAACACGATGTGCAGCAGCTGCTGCTGGCTTTTCGGGGCGTCGCCCATTTTCTTTTGCTCCGTGGTTGTGGCGGCAGTGGCCGCCCTTTCCTGTGGGTCAGGTATACCCACAAATCCTGTCCTGCGCACTAACAGAGGGTGAAGCCCGGCGCCAGCCGCGATGACACTGCGCTGCGCAGGAACTTCCTGATTGAACACAAGGGGTTCACCCCTGTGAGTGGTGACCACGCCGCCTGCCTGCTCGACAAGCACTGTCCCGGCGGCAAGATCCCAGTCGGACTTGCCCGCCAGCGTCAGGGTCGCATCCCATTCCCCGGTCGCGACGAGGGCCATGCGCAGCAGGGTCGAGTTCGGTTTCGGCCGTGCGACGGTGATATCCGGCCAGGGCTCGGGCCAGCTCGGATGGTCGATCATGCCTTCATTGGTGATCAGGCGGCAGCCGGTCTCTTTGGAACACGCAGACACCCGGATCGCCTGCCCGTTCAGGAACGCCCCGCCCGTTTCCCATGCTTCGTAAAAACGGTCCTGACGCGGCGCGTAGAGCACGCCGGCCACGGCGCGGCCCTCTTCAATCAGGGCGAGCGCGACACACCAGTTCGGGTCATCCCGCATATAGGCGCGCGTGCCGTCAATGGGGTCGACGACCCAGCAGCGCTGTTTCCGGCGGGCATCGAGGCTGTCGGTCGTTTCTTCGGACAGCCAGCCATATTCGGGGCGCGCGCGCTGCAGGTGCGCGGCGCAGAGCCGGTTCACTTCGATATCGGCTTCGGTGACCGGGCTGCCGCCGGTCTTGTGCCAGACGCGGTTGGCCTGCCCGCCGCGCTGGTAGGAGACGGCCAGCTCACCGGCCTCGCGGGCAAGCGCCCGCATCGTGTCCATGTCTTCGAGGAGCGTCCGCTCAGCTGCCCGCAAGACTCATCCCTTCCACCAGAATGCTCGGCGCATCGCGCGTGCCCCGGAATTCGAGGTTCGAGGCCGGAACCAGCCTCGAGAGCATCGATGGCAGGTCGCCCGCAATCGTCACCTCTGACACCGGATAGGCGATCTCGCCGCCCTCGAACCAGAAGCCCGCAACGCCGACCGAATAGTCGCCCGTGTTCGGGTTGATCGACGGGCCGAACATGTCGGTCACCAGCAGGCCTTCGCCCACATCGGCCATCAGTTCTTCGGGTGTCTTCTCCCCTGCGCGCAGATAAATATTGGATGTCGTGACGCCCGGCGGATCACCGAAGCCCAGCGAGGAGAAGCCGTTCGGCTCCAGCCCCAGCTGTTTCGCCGCTGGTGTGTTCAGAAGCCAGCCCGTCAGGCGGCCATCTTCGATCAGGTGCGTCTCGCGCACCGGCAGGCCTTCGCCGTCATGACTGCGCGATCCCATGCCCATGTCACGGAACGGATCGTCGGTGATGTAGACGCCCTTGGCAAAGACCTGATCGCCCATCCGGTCCTTCAGGTAAGATACGCCGCGTGCGATTGACGGACCGGAGATGGCACCGAGCAGCGCGCCGACGAGGCTGGCCGAGACGCGCCGGTCATAGATCACCGCCGCTTTGCGGGTGCCGAGCTTGCGGGCGCCGAGGCGGGCAATCGTGCGGTCGCCGGCCGTTTTGCCGATCTCTTCCGGCGACGGCATGTTCTTCAGGTAGCGGACCGACCAGGAGTCGTAGTCCCGCTCCATCTTGCCATCCTTCTCCGCCACGGCGGAAAGGCCGAGGCTGGTCGACGATCCCTGCTTGAACGCCGCAAAGCCATTGGAGGCGGCGACCCAGCGTTTCGACCGGTTCCACGAGGCGCCGCAGCCAGCCACCGTCTTGATACCCGGAATGGCGAGCGCGGCGGCCTCTGCCGCCAGTGCGCGTTCTTCCAGCCCCTCGGCAGGCATTTCCGGTTCGCCGGTCAGGTCCATGTCGAGATCGCCGGTGGCGAGCATCGAGGCGTCCGGCAGGCCGCAATACTTGTCTTCCGGAACGGCTTTCGCCATCGCCACGCAGCGTTCGGCCAGCATTCTGAGACCGTCGGGCGACAGGTCCGCACCGGAAACATGCGCCTGGCTCTGGCCATAAAAGCAGCGCAGCGCCACCGACACGCTTTCCTCGCGCTCGATGCTTTCCAGCTTGCCGTCCCGCACCGCGACGCCGACACCGTCTGCCTCGCCGATACGGGCATCTGCTGCGTCTGCGCCGGCTTTGCGGCACTGCTCAATAAGACCGGCGAGAAGGTCTGCCGGTGGAATCCTGAAATCAGCCATGCGCGCTAGATGGCCTGCAGGTGCTGCAGGCGCAATCCCCTCTGTCAGATGATGCCCTGCCAGACCAGCAGTCCTGCGACCGCCAGCATCGGCACCCAGGTCAGCAGCATGCCCAGCGCCCGAGGCGCCATGATCGATGCCGACAGGCCAATGGCGTGCATCAGGCGGCCCAGCGTGAAGCTGGCGCCAAGCGCGTGGACCAAAATCGCCGAGCTGCCCATGGCGGCGGTCATGAACAGGCCAACCAGAAACGCCGGAACATATTCACTGGCATTGCCATGCGTCCGGATCCGGCGGGAGAGGTCATCATCCCCGCCATCGCCGAGCGAGACTTGCGCCGATCGCCGCCGCCCGACCACCCGGACGGCCAACAGCACCAGAAGCGCAATGTTCAAGCCGGCATAGAGCGCCGCTACCTGTGTCGAGTTCATGCCTCATCCTCCTTCCAAAATAAAAGACCGCCAGCGTTTCCGCCGGCGGCCTTCTGATCCCCCGCAAAGACTGTTCAGTCGTCCCGGCGCGCATCCGGCAGCCGGTCGTTGATGTCGTCCCGGATGTCGAGCAGCGTCACGATCAGGCCGCAGATCAGGCTGGCCGCGATCCAGCCGCCCACGGAAAACACCGCAAAATCGGCCACCTGGGCCAGCGTGCCGGTCAGGCCAACGAGTTCGCCCGTGAATTCGCCCTTGTTGTAGATGCCCAGTGCGATCCCCGACACGATGACGGCAATATAGGCCACGTAGATCATCGTGCGGAAACTGTTGATAATAAAGAACTTCATGGTCTTCCCCTTTCTGGAGCAAATCGGAATCTAAGGGGATTACCCCTGTTCGTCACGCAAATACTCGTCAGAAACGAACCTGATCCCCACAAGCTGGTGCAGAATTGCACTATCCTGCGCGCTCAGCCGCCTTCTCCGGCTGAAAGCTCGCACATTTCCATTTCCTGTTCGGCATCGAAGAACTGCATCTTCTCGTCATCCGTCAGGCTGAGAATGTATTCCCCGACCGGGCGTTTTTCGCGGGAAATCGCAACCGCCGACCGCTTGAACAGGTCCGGATTGAGCTTGGCCTGCATCGCATCGACAATGCACTCGCACGTCTCCGGCACTTCCCCCTCGGTGATGCAGGTTTCAACCAACTGGTCGTGACTGTCCCTCGAGCCGCCACACCCGGTCAGCGCAGCGGCCAAAGCCAGCCCCGCAAGCATGATCGTGCGCATCGGCGTCTCCCTCACCGGTAACAGGCTCAAGCGAAGCATGAATCCCGTTTTGGGGGAAGCGGTCCCGTTCGCGGCCCTATTCGCGCTGCAGGATCTTGTCGACCTGTACGCCCTTGCCGAACTCCCGCAGGAAATCCTCTTTCACCTTCAGCCGGTCATAGTCTTCGGCAATCCAGTCGAGGAAAGGCTTCCACTCCGCTTCCGGGCGGCCTTCATTGAAATCGGCATAGGCCTGGAAGAAGGCATCCAGCATGCCGGTCTTGCCGTGCTTGATGTGAAGATATTTCAGGGAAAGCTGCTCAGTCGCCTGATGAAACGGCACTTTTTCCTTCAGCAGCATGTAGAGCACGGCCATCAGGCCGGCCCGGTCAGCGCCGGATTTGCAGTGCATCAGGGCCGGGTATTCGATTGTCTCGAACAGGTCGCGCGCAGCGAAAACCGCTTCGCGCGTCGGCGTGTCACGGGAGAAAACCTGGAAATCAATCAGCGTGATACCGGCCTCTTCGCAGGCTTCTTTCTCCAGCAGGTAATAGCCCTTGGTGCTTTCGCCCCGCAGGTTCAGGATCGTCTTCAGACCCAATTCTTTCGAATATTTCATCACCTTGGCGGGCGACGGCTGGTTCGAGCGGTACATGTCCGGCGAGATCTGGTGGAGATTCTGGTAGATCGCGCGCAGGAAGCCGTGGTCCTGCCAGACCATTTCGCGCCGCGCCCGCGCCCGGCCATCCCGGGTCGAGAGGTCCGCCGCCACGTGCTTGCGTTTCTTGCGCTTTGCCTTGGGAGTCAGTTTCACCATGAAACCCCGCGCTTAGCCTTCCCCCCGGTTTCCATCAAGCGCTGGCTCGCAGGGAAATCTAAACCGGACGGTAAGGTTCTTTTACGATCATGTCATGAATTGCTGGCCCCCCGGGGATTTGAGCCATGCCTGCCAAAATGCCATTTCGCGCCTTCCTTGCGGCTATCCTCGCCGCCGGGAGCGCTGCGTTCGTGGCAGAGGCGCAAGGCCGGATCGGGTTGCAGCCAGCCAGCGTCGAGCTGGAAACCGATGCCGGACAGCCGATGCGCCAGGTCGTGACCGTCGCGAACCTCGATCGTGCTCATCCCGTGTCCGTGTCGCTGGCCCTCGCCGACTGGGCCTATGATGCCGACGGCGCCCCCATCTTCACGCCGGCCGGAGAGAACGACACTTCCGCCGCCGGCTGGACCCGTCATGGCGCGCCAACACTGTCGCTGGCACCCGGCCAGTCGAAGCAGGTGGTGATCCAGCTCTCGACCCCGGACCAGCCCCCGCGGACTGGCGACTATCGCGTGGCCCTGCTTGCTTCCTCCGTCATGAAAGACACCGAAGGCCGCTGGCAAAAGAACCAGACCGCCTCCCTCGTCAGCCTGACGATCGGCAAGGCAAGTTCCCGCCCGCGCATCGAGGCCAGCCGCCTGACCGTCACCGATGCCGGCGACCCGGCCATCGCGCTCGACTTCTCCAATACCGGCAACGCCCATGCGCGCCTCGACGGCGTGATCGAAGTCCGCAGCGGGACGGAAATCGTGATCACCCACGAACTCAGTGATGTGATCGTGCCGGAAAAAGGCGTCCGCAGCCTGATCGTCCCTTTGGGCCAGTCCGTCCCGGCCGGTGCCGACATCGAGGTCCGGCTGGTCAACCAGTTCGCCCCGCAGACCACGCGCGGCGAGAAAGCACTTCCGGTTCACAAGGTAAAAACCGAGGCTGAAGCCGCGACCGAGGTGGCAGAACTGACCCTCCCGGTTGGCGGGCTGAAATAGGCACGTCCCGAAAATAATTCACACCGCCTGCATCCAAACGCGGCCTTCGCTGCATCTGACAGTCAAACAGCGGCAATTCCGCCGCAAGGTTTGCTAGAAGGAGCCCCGTTATGGGCGAAGATGTTCTGGTCCCGGCAATCCTGTTCGGGTCAATCGTTGGGATCGTGTGGCTGGTCAGCTACTTCAATTCCCGCAAGCGCAACACTATCCATGAGACGCTGCGCCACGCCATCGACAAGGGACAAGTCCTGTCCGACGACATGATGGTGCGCCTGTCGCTGGCGAACGACCCGGTCCGGGCCGATCTCCGCCGCGGCGTTCTGTTCATCGCATCGGGCCTCGCCTTTGCCTTTCTCGGCTGGATGGTGGGCATGGAAGAAGGCGAAGCGATCCGTCCGATGCTGGGCGTTGCCGCCTTCCCGGTTTTCCTGGGCCTTGCCTATCTCGGCCTGTGGGTGTCCGGTCGCAATGAACAGAAGGCCTGACCTCTTTCTGGTCACGGACGAAGGACGGGACATGCGCACGGATCCGGACCTGGCTGCGGAAGCAGCACGCGGCAGCGAGGCGGCTTTTGCCGAACTCGTCCGCCGCCACCAGGCCCGCGTGCGCGGCATGGCAAGGCGCCTGATCGGATCGGCGAGTGCCGGAGACGATATCGCCCAGGCCACCTTCCTGTCGGCCTGGCAGAAAATCGGCACCTATGCCGGCGGCACGTTCAGCGCCTGGATCTGCGCCATCTGCTGGCGGGAGTTCCTGCAGGTCCGCCGCAAGACGCGGCCCGAGATCGAATTCGACGAAACCGCCGAGATCCTCGCTTTCGAGCGGCCGACTGACCGGCAGGACGACCGGATGGACCTCGGCCGGGCGCTCGAAAAACTGACCGAGGCCCAGCGCGTCTGCGTCGTCATGTGCGTCGCCGCCGGCCTCACCCACCGCGAAGCGGCCGAAGCCACCGGCTGGCCGCTTGGCACCGTGAAGTCCCATGTGTTGCGAGGCGTCGAAGCCCTCCGCAAACACCTTGCGAAGCCCGAAGTGGCGTGATGGAGTAAAGACATGCGCGAAGAAGACACCTTCCAGGACCTGACCAGCCTGTTCACCGCCGAAGACCGCGAACTGGAGGCCAAGCCCTTCGTGGACGAGGTGATGGGCAAGGTGCGCCGCCGCGCCCTGATGCGCCGGGCCATCCTGCTGACGGTTGGCGGCGCGGGCGCCGTCGTGGCCGCGCTCCAGATGCCAGGCCTGCTAGGGGACTGGACCACGCTGGACAATACGGTCGTGAACACGATTGCGTCGGCTCAGCAGCAAGCAGACTTGCTGACCAGTTCCAACCCGCTCTGGCTCGGCATTGCCGCCGTCGTAGGCCTGTGCGTGGCCGCCGTGACCACGCTGGAACGGACGTAGGCCCCACACGGACAACTGACATCCTTCGACTTCGCTGAGGGTGAGGCCGCCGCTCAGAAGCGCTCATGCCGAGCGAAGCCGGAGCACGCGCGCGGGCGCCCCAGCACGTTCGCCCGGAAACGCTCTCGCGCTCCGGCAAAATCATAAAATCAGCAAAGTCTCAGCCGCTGTCGTTCCATGCGACGGCGAGCGCCTCATTCAGCCTTATACTGAGGGCTTGCGCAAAGCTCTCGGCAAGCCGGCCGGCGCGGAAGCCGGGCACGGCCTCAAGGCTGACCGGCGCCATCTCGCCCGCCGCCCGCCAGCGATGCAGTGCCCGCGCCATACGCCGGGCATGCGGGGCCGGGTCTGCCAGGATGCCGCCGAGGACAATGACTTTTTCGATGAACCGCCCTGCGGGGACCTCGTCCGGCTTGGGCCGCGAGGGAATGTCCGTCATGGCAGGCATCGGCGTATAATGGCCGGGCGCCAGCGCGAAGTGCCACGGGCGCGGGCCGGAGGCTGCCTGAAAACTTGCCGTCACGTCCTCCACGCCCTCGGGCTGTTTGGCGCGCGCCGCCCCTGCCCGCGCCTTCACCGGCGGTAGCGTGTCGATCATGCCCGCCGCCAGAAGGAAGATCAGCTGGCGGATGTAATTCATCAGGAAGGTGAGACGTACGCGGCACTGCCGCGCCATGCCCCGCGACAGGACACCGGGCCGCAATTGCAGCCCGGCATGCACGACCAGGTCGGCCAGAACATCCCGCGCCGTGGTCAGCGCCCCAGAAAAGAAATCACCTATCTCATCCATACAGGAAAGGATGGAGGCGATGCGAAGCTGTGGAGTTCACGCGCGCGGATGGGCTGTCGCTGTTGGGTTTGGAGGGTGGATAGAGGGGAATCTCTCCGCGGGACCAGGCAACACAACAGCAGGAGACTTCCGAAGCAGGCCGACAAGTCCAACAGGCTGCCCGCCCTTGCAAACCCGCCTAGCCGTTTCCACTTATTGTGATGCCGGTCAAACCGACGACTCCCGCACGGGTGACAGGCTTTCTCGGCGGGATCCATGGACATTGCACTTCTGATTATCGGCGGCCTTCTGGGCCTTGTTTTTGGCGGTGACCTTCTGGTCCGCGGCGCGGTCGACCTGGCGCACAGGATCGGTCTGTCGCCGCTGGTCATCGGGCTCACGCTTGTCGGGTTCGGCACATCCACGCCCGAACTGGTGACCAGCCTGCAAGCCGCGTTTGTCGGCTCCCCCGGCATTGCGGTGGGCAATGTGGTCGGCAGCAACATCGCCAACATTCTGCTCATCCTCGGCGTCGCTGCATTGCTCGCGCCCGTCATCATCGACAAGGCAGCCTTCCGGCGGGACGGCGCCGTGCTCGTCCTGTCCGCACTCATGTGTCTGGGCGCTGCCCTGTTCGGGCGGTTCACACCGGCCATCGGTGCCGTCTTTGTCCTGACATTGGCCGCCTATCTCGTCTTCACGGTTCTGCAGGAACGCCAGGCTGGCACAGCCAGGACGGACGTTCCGGCCGATGGTGAAAGTCAAACTCAAACAGGCAGTGTCTGGAAATATCTCGCCTTTGTCGCTGGCGGTCTGGTGCTCACCATCCTGGGCGCCCGCTTTCTGGTGTTTGGGGCAATCGACGTGGCGAAAGCGTTCAATGTGTCCGAGGCGGTGATCGGCCTCACCATCGTCGCAGTCGGCACCTCGCTGCCGGAGCTGGTCACGACGGTTGCAGCCGCCCGTCGGGGTCAGTCTGACATTGCGTTCGGAAACATTGTCGGCAGCAACATTTTCAACGTCCTGTTCATCCTCGGCGCAACTTCGCTTGTTCATCCGATTGCCGTGCCGGCGTCCATTGCCGCTTTCGACATCTGGGTCATGACCGGCGTGACCGCACTCTTGCTGCTTGTTGCCATGACAAACTGGCGCATCAACCGCATTGAGGGCGGCGTCCTTCTGGGCGCCTATGTCGCCTACAACATCTGGCTGGGTGCGATGGCCGGGTCGTAGCGCAGATACGCTGCTCAGCGAGGCGCGGCGTTCTTCCACCCCATGCCTTCGAGCAGGGCTTTGGTCTCATAGAGCGGCAGGCCGACGATGGCGGTGTAGCTGCCATTGATGCCGGTGACGAAACCGCCCGCGGCGCCCTGGATGCCATAGCCGCCGGCCTTGCCCTTCCAGTCGCCGCTGGCGACATAGTCGGCAATGTCCCGGTCGGTGAGGCGTTTGAACTTCACGCGGGCGAGCACGGTGCGGGCGCTGAGGCGTCCATCGGGCGCGCGCACGGCGATGCCGGTGAGGCATTGGTGCGACCGGCCTGAGAGCAGCCGCAGGAAGGCCTCGGCCTCTGCCGCATCCGCTGCCTTCTCAAGGTTCCGGCTGCCCAGCGCGACGACCGTGTCGGCGGCCAGCACATAGCCCTCTTCCGGGCAGGCCAGCGCCTTTTCGCGCGCAAGCCGTTCGGCCAGCGCGCGCGGGCTTTCGTCCTTGTGGCGGGTCTCGTCGATGTCTGTGGGACAGATGGCGTCCGGGACGATGCCAATCTGGGCGAGCAGGTCCCGGCGCCGGGGGCTTGCGCTGGCGAGGATGAGCCGCGCGGCCCCGGTAGACGCCATGATGCTTACTTGAAGCGGTAGGTGATGCGGCCCTTGGTCAGGTCATAGGGCGTCATCTCGACCATCACCCGGTCGCCCGTCAGCACGCGGATGCGGTTCTTGCGCATCTTGCCAGCCGTGTGGGCGATGATCTCGTGGTCATTTTCGAGTTTCACGCGGAAGGTCGCGTTCGGCAGCAATTCCACCACCGTGCCCTCGAATTCAATTAGTTCTTCCTTCGACATGCAGTCTCCAAAACAGGACGGTCCAATGCGCCGCCATCCGTTAATTTAGGGTGCGCCTTAGCGCTTTGCACGGATTCCGGCAAGGATTCGAGTCATCCGGCCGCTCATCCTGTCGTTCATCCTGCTGCTCTGGCCTGTCCGGCATGGAGGGCGCAGATCAGGGTGAAGAGGCGCCGGGCGGTGAGGAAATCGATCTCCACCTTGCCCTGCAGGCGCTCTGCCAGAAGCTCCGAGCCTTCATTGTGTATGCCGCGCCGGGCCATGTCGATCGCTTCGATCTGGTGCGGCGACTGGGTACGGATCGCGTCATAATAGCTGTCGCAGATCATGAAATAATCGCGGATCACGCCCCGGAACGGGTTCAGCGACAGGATGAAGGTGTGCACATCCTTGCCGTGCTCGTCGCGCACCGCGAAAACGAGGCGCCGCTCCACCTTGGACAAGGCAAGGATGAACGGGCCTTCGCCATGTTCC
Organism: uncultured Hyphomonas sp.; assembly: GCF_963678875.1. NCBI lineage: Bacteria > Pseudomonadati > Pseudomonadota > Alphaproteobacteria > Hyphomonadales > Hyphomonadaceae > Hyphomonas > uncultured Hyphomonas sp. The sequence goes on from NZ_OY787456.1 coordinate 2,687,032, forward strand.
GGCAGGGCGAAGCTGTTCTGCTCGATCAGGTCGAAGATGGCGACACGGCGCTCGTGCTCGGCGTCAGGCCCCGAGGCGCCCAGCGTGTCTTCGTCGATCTCGACCGAGATGAGACGGTTCTTATCCGACATCACCCGTTTCCGCTTTTCTGGCCTGCATTCGAGCGAATGGAGACGGAGCGGGCATGAGCCGGCAGGCGTTCGGCCTCAGCGAGGCGCAAGGCCGCCGGCGCGAGCGCGGCGAAGCCCTCAGGGCTCGCGCGCTGTACGCTCATGCGCTTCAGGAAGTCGTAGAGGCCGAGGCCGGACGAGAACCGCGCCGCGCGGCTGGTCGGCAGCACATGGTTCGAGCCGGTGACATAGTCGCCAAGTGCTTCCGGCGTGTGGTGGCCGAGGAAGACCGCGCCGGCATGGCGGATCTTCGGCAGCATGGCGTCCGGGTCGGCCACGGCGAGTTCGACGTGCTCGGCCGCGATGCGGTTGGCGATGACGGCAGCCTCGTCGAGATCGCGCGCGAAGATGATCGCCCCGTGGGACGACCAGGACCGCGCCGCACGCTCGCCGGTCGCCAGCGATTTCAACTGCGAATCCACAGAGTTATCCACAGCCCTGCCCACAGCTTCGTCCACAGCAATCAGGATCGACTGGGAAGACGGGTCATGCTCGGCCTGGCTGAGCAGGTCGGCCGCGATCCAGTCGGGGTTGGCGGTCTCGTCCGCGATGACGAGAATTTCCGAGGGACCTGCAATCGTGTCGATGCCAACGCGGCCGAAAACCTGCCGCTTTGCCTCCGCGACGAAGGCATTGCCGGGGCCGACGATCTTGTCGACCGGCTTCAGCCGCCCTGCTCCGTAAGCCAGCGCGCCGACGGCCTGTGCCCCGCCAATCGGGTAGAATTCGTCGACGCCCGCGCGCAGGGCAGCGTAAGCGACCGCCGGGCCCATCTCGCCCTTCGGCGCCGGGGCGACCATGACGATGCGGTCCACACCGGCGATCTTGGCCGGGACCGTGTTCATCAGCACCGACGAGGGATAGCTCGCCCGCCCGCCGGGGACATAGACGCCGACGCTTTCCAGCGACGTCCACCGCCAGCCAAGCTCGACGCCTGCCTCATCCGTAAACGAATGGTCCGAGGGACGTTGGGCAGAGTGGTAGGCGGCGATGCGGTCGTGCGCGAAGTCGATAGCTTCTTTCAGGTCCGCCGGGCACTCGGCAGCCAGCGCCGCAAGCTCGACATTGTCGGATTGCAGCGTGGTCGGGTCGATCTGCAGCTCGTCGAACTGGGCCGTATAGCGGGCCACAGCCTCACCGCCGCGGACTTCCACTTCGTCCAGGATCTTCGTCACGATACCGCCAACATCATGGCCGTCCGCCCGCTGTTCCCCAAGGAAGCGGCTGAACCGGGTCTCGAAATCCGGTGCGGATGTGTTGAATGTACGGGCCATTGGCGCGGAATTCCCAGGAAGGGTTGGTGGGTCTGAACCCCGCTTCATGGACTCTCCATCCGCCGCTGGCAAGGCGCTGAGTCGGCGCATCCCGCCGGTCAGGCTTGGCCGCCCCCGCTTCCGGGCTTAGGCTGGCCCTTCCGGCACGGTTTGGGAGGACCGCCAATGTACAGCCATGTCACCCTCGGCACCAATGACTGGGCCGCTGTGAAGCCCTTCTGGGCGGCGGTCATGGATGCGCTCTCCATCCCGGTCATGTTCGAATATGATAGCGGCATTGCCTATGGCGAGGCCACGGGGCCAAAGCTCTTCATCGGCCCGCCTTTCGACGGGCAGCCCGCCACGAACGGCAACGGCACCCATGTCGCTTTCATTGCCGACAGCCGGGCGAAGGTGGACGCCTTTTATGCGGCCGCGATGGCCAATGGCGGATCGGACGAAGGCCCGCCCGGCCCGCGCCCGCACTATCACAAGAACTATTACGGCGCCTATGTCAGAGACCCGGACGGCAACAAGATCCAGGCCGTCTGCCATCGGGCGGAGGGGTAGGCCCTACCGCTTCCGGCGCTCGTGGCTCGGCGTGTGGCGGGTGTTCCAGATGTAGTCGCTGTCGAGCAGAGTCGCGTCGAGCGCTTCGACGGTCAGCTCGATTTCGCCATCGCCTGCGAAGAGGAGCGTGATCTTGCCTCCGGGCGGTTCGGCGTCCGGGGTGAACGTCACCTGCAGCAGGGAGAGGATCAGTTCCGGGTCGGCCTTGGTAACGGCGCGGGTCTTGACGCCCAGCACACCATCAAAGGCCAGCAGGGAGCGGACGCGTTCGCCATCATGGCGCTTCTGAACGCCCTCTTCCCAGCGGTAGCGGTTGAGCTCCAGCGAGAAGCGGCGGATGCGCGCCTCGTAATTGAGGTTCTCGGCCTTCACCACGGAATCCTGAACCGCGGCGGAGATAATCTCGAGATCCTCGGCCTCCTCGGCGAGCAGGCGGAGTGGTTTCAGTTCAGACATGCGAGCCCCTTGTCAGTCAGCCCCTATTCTTCTTCCCCCGAACGGCGCTCGATCTTCGCGCCGCAGGCGGTCAGCTTCTCTTCCAGCCGTTCGAAGCCCCGGTCGAGGTGGTAGATGCGGTTCACCACGGTTTCGCCCTCTGCCGCAAGCCCTGCGATCACGAGCGAGACCGATGCACGCAGATCTGTCGCCATGACAGGCGCTGCCGTCAGCTGGGGCACGCCTTTCACGATGGCTTCCTGGCCGCGCACGGTGATGTCTGCGCCGAGGCGGGACAGCTCCGGTGCGTGCATGAACCGGTTCTCGAAGATCGTCTCGCGGATGACGCTGGTGCCCTCGGAGATGGCCATCAGGGCCATGAACTGGGCCTGCAGATCTGTCGGGAAGCCGGGGTGCGGCTGGGTCGACAGGTTCACGGCTTTCAGGTGCGAGCCATTGCGGCGGATGCGCAGCGTGTGGGCGGTCTCGTCCGCGTCCACAGTCACGCCCGCTTCGCGCAGCTTGGCAATCATGGCGCCCAGCGCGTCGACGGGGCAGCCGTCCAGTGTCACGTCACCCCCTGCGGCGGCGGCAGCGATGGCGTAGGTACCTGCCTCAATCCGGTCCGCCATGACGGAATGGGTTGTGCCTTTCAGGCTCTCCGTTCCCTTGATGCGGATGACGGAAGTGCCTGCGCCTGTGATGTCTGCCCCCATGGAGTTCAGGCAGACGGCGAGGTCTTCAATCTCAGGCTCACGCGCGGCGTTTTCGAGGACGGTCACGCCTTCCGCCAGCGTGGCGGTCAGCATGGCATGCTCGGTCGCGCCAACGCTTGGCATGGAGAAATTGATGTGCGCGCCTTTGAGACCGTGGATCGCGGCGGCCTTCACATAGCCCTGCTCCACTTTCAGGTCCGCGCCCATGGCGGCGAGCGCCTGTAGGTGCAGGTCAACCGGACGCGCGCCGATGGCACAGCCGCCGGGCAGCGAGACGGTGGCATGGCCGGAGCGCGCGATCAGCGGCCCCAGCACGTTGAAGCTCGCCCGCATCTTCCGCACTTGGTCGTAAGGCGCGATGGTGCTTTTCAGTTCGGCAGCGTTCAGGTGGCAGGTCGACTCGCCCTTCGGCCAGTAGACCTCCACGCCGAGCGTCTCCAGCAGCTGCGCCAGGAAGCGCGTGTCTGCCAGGCTCGGCATGTTGGTGAGGGTGATCGGCTGGTCCGTCAGCAGGCAGGCGACCATGAGCTTCAGCGCCGAGTTCTTCGCGCCGGAGATCGGGATGTGGCCATTCAGCTTGTGGCCACCTTGAATAACGAGTCTGTCCATGAGGGCTCTTATACCGTGCTTCGCGGTTTTGGGAGGGCTGGAATGTGTTGATTTTCAGCGGGTTTCAGAACTAGACCGGGCCTCCACCCAACAGGCACCAGACAGGCAGGCCGTCATGCAGATTGCGATTCTCACTTTTGAAGGGTTCAACGAGCTGGACTCCTTCATTGCGGCAGGCATCCTGAACCGGATGAAGCCGAAAGGCTGGCAGGCGCACATCACCTGTCCGGCGGAACAGGTGACCTCGATGAACGGCGTGACGGTGCAACGGCAGCGCCCCCTGTCCTTCGCCGCTGAAGCCGATGCGGTCCTCATCGGCAGCGGCATTCTCACCCGCGACATCGCCAGTGATACCGGAATCCTGTCCCAGCTCCAGTTGGACCCGAAACGACAGCTGATCGGGGCACAATGCTCCGGCACGCTGCTGCTTGCGAAGCTGGGTCTTGTCGGCGATCTGCCCGCCTGTACCGATTTGACCACCAAACCGTGGGTGATCGAAGCCGGGGTCAACGTTCTGGACGCGCCTTTCGTGGCGCACGGCAACGTCGCCACCGCAGGCGGGTGCCTTGCCTCTCAATATCTTGCAGCCTGGATGATCGCCCGCGGCGCCTCGCTGAATGATGCCGCCGAGGCCATGCACTATGTCGCGCCGGTCGGGGAGAAAGACGCCTATGTCAGCCGCGCGCTGGCGGCCGTCTCACCGTTCCTGCCGACGGCGGAAGCGCCGATGCTGGAAGACGCCTCAGGCCTGCAGGCGTAGCGGCAGCTGTTTCAGGCCGCGAAGGCCTGAGCGGGAAATCCATTTCACATTGTCTGCGCCGCCGTCGATGGCGAGGTGCGGATAGCGGCTGAGCAACACCTGCAGCGCCGCCTCGCCCTCCGTGCGCGCAAGGTGGATGCCGAGGCAGACATGCGGGCCGGAGCCGAAGCCGACATGCCGGTTCGGGCGCCGGGAAAGGTTCAGCGTCAGCGGATCGTCAAACTCGGCCGGGTCCATGTTCCCCGCGGCGAGGAAACCGAACACGCGGTCGCCCCGTTTCAGCGCCCTGCCCTCGAAATCCATGTCTTCCTTCACGAAGCGCGGCTTGGTCATCTGGACGGGCGTGCAATAGCGCATCAGCTCATCCACTGCGATGAGGCGAGCGTCCTCGTCCATGGCGCGCACTTGATCGGCTGCACCCCGCTGGGTCAGCAAGGTCCACACACCGGAGGACAGGAGATGCGTCGTCGTCTCGTGACCCGCCACGAACAGGACGAAGACCATGGCCAACAGTTCGTTCTCGCTCATCTTCTGGCCGTCCGCTTCGGCATGGACGAGTTCCGAGACAAGCCCCTCCCGAGGCTCGGCATGCAGGGCGCGGAACTCCTCGCGCAACATGTCCTGCACATGGCCGAGCCGGAACAGGCCCCACAGCATGGTGAGCGGCGAGTCGGTCGCGGTCAGGTTGCTGAGCGTGCGGGAGAGCTTCACCTCCGTCTCCGGCCGGAAGCCGAGCAGGCCATAGATCACCTTCAGCGGCAGCGGGCGGCAGAAACCGGACACGAGATCCGTGTTCCCATCCGTTTCCATCAGGTCCAGCAACTCGTGCGCATAGGCCACGATCTTCCGGCGCTGGGTCAGGATGGCTGCCCGCCGGAACGGGGCGTCCGCGAGGCGGCGCAGGCGCGCATGGTCCGGATCGTCCATGGAGAGGACATTGTCCGCCATGATCTTCAGGGATCTCGGCAGGAAGGGCATGCCGAACGGCGCCTTGTGACCAGCATGGCGGGCATCGACCACGAACCGGTCCTTGTCTTTCAGCACGGCATGGATCGCCGCGTGGCGGGTGACGAAGTCGATTTCCCCCAGAATCGGCATCTTGGCCCGGTACCAGGCATCGCCGGCCACCATGGCGGCCAGCGCCTCATGCGGGGCCTGAAGATAGGCCTGCGATGAGAGGGACAGTGTCACTTGTCGCTGGCCGGTTTGGCCACAGAATCGGCGGGCGGCTTGCGGGCCGCGGCCTTGCGGCGGCGCAAATTGGCCCGCAGCGCCGCAGCCAGGCGTTCGGCTTTCTCATCCTTGGGGGGGGATTTGTCTGTCATGTCAGGTGCAATTCACGGCGAAACGGTCTTTTCATGTCGGATGGCTTAAGCTAAACGCCGCTTTCCGCACCTGCAATGCCGCGGTAGCTCAGTGGTAGAGCGCATCATTGGTAATGATGAGGCCGAGAGTTCAATTCTCTCTCGCGGCACCAGCGTCCCTCCGGAAAATTCGCGCCATCTAAGGGGCCTTACGGGCTTTCATTCCCTGTGGCGGGCTCATAAGGATTGGGTATCCAATCCACGAGACACGCGCCCATGGCCTCCGCGAAGAAGCCCCGCTTCACCTATAACCGCCTGAACCGGCGCCTGGACGTGCTTGTGCGCGGCAAGCTGTGGCTGCAGGTGATCCTGGCCCTGTGCGCAGGGGTCGGCGTCGGTCTCCTGCTGGGGCCTGACCTCGACTTCGTGCCGCGCGACCAGGCCGCCGTCATCGGCGACTGGCTGGGCCTGCCCGGCAATTTGTTCCTCGCGCTGGTGCGGATGGTGATCATCCCGCTGGCCGCCAGTTCCATCGTGCTGGGGATCGCCGGTACCGGCGGCGGGGAAGCTTTGCGCACCGTGGGCCGGAAGCTGCTGGTCTTCGTGATGCTGACGACGATTACCGCCACGATGATCGGTATTTCTCTGGCGCGCTTCATCCGTCCGGGCCGCGGACTGGAACACAGTTTCCCGCCTGCCCCGAGCCTGAAACCGGAAAACCTGCAGCTGGCTGAGCCTCAGCCGTCCGCGCTGGAAGGCATCACGCGGGAACTGCCGGACATGATCACCGGCCTGATCCCGCAGAACATCGCCGCCTCCCTGCTGGAACAGGACATGCTGGCCATCGTCATGTTCTCCCTGTTCGTCGGTGTCGCCACGGTGACCGCCGACAAGAAGGAGCTGACGCGCCCGCTGGTGGCGCTGGCCGAGGCGATGCTGGAAGTCTCGATGACGGTCATCCGCACGGCGATGCGCTTTGCCCCGCTCGCCGTGTTCGGCCTGATGGCAGAAACGACGGCCACCAACGGCTTCAGCACGCTGGTCGACCTTGCCACTTACTGCGGCATCGTCCTTTCGGGCCTTGCCTGCCTGCTGGTGCTCTATCTCGTGATCGTGACCGTGTTCGGACGGATGAACCCGGTGAAGTTCATCGAGTCGGTGGTGCCGGTTCAGCTGCTCGCCTTTTCGACATCCAGTTCGGCCGCCGTCATGCCGCTGACGATGAAGACGGCAATCGACAAGCTGAAAACACCCCCGTCGCTGGCGGGTGCGGTCGTGCCGCTGGCCTCGACCGTGAACATGGCCGGCACGGCGCTCTACCAGTCTGTCGCGATCATGTTCCTGGCGGACATTTCCGGTACGCCGCTCTCACCGGGAGACCTCGCACTGGTGATGGTGACACTGACCGGCGCCTCCATCGGCGCGCCTGCAGCGCCCGGCGCCAGTATTGCGATCCTGGCAACAACCGCGACCAGCTTCGGCGTGCCGCTGACGGGCCTGCCGCTGGTCATGGGCGTCGACCGTATCCTCGACATGGCCCGCACGCTGGTGAACGTGACCGGCGACCTTGTGCTCTGCCGTATCGTCACGCCGAAAGGCAGGCGCGCAATGGAAACGCCGGACCCGGAGGACACCCCGGTTCCGGCGGAAGAAATACCAGCAGAAAGCCCAGCCTGAGCGCCGGTGGCCTTTACTCGGCAAACCCCCGGTCGCGCATGAGTGCGTCGATCTCCGCGTCGCGGCCACGGAACAGGCGATAGGCGTCTGCCGGGTCCATCGCATTGCCGGCAGCGAACAGGTATTCCACCGCCGCGCTGGCGATCTCCTGGTCGTAGAAGCCGCCAGGGGCTTCGGCGAAGGCTTCCGCCGCATCTGACGTCAACACGTCGGCCCAGAGATAGCCGTAATAACCGGCCGCATATCCCTCGCCGGAGAAGACGTGCCCGAAATGCGGTGTGCGGTGACGCATCACAAGTTCCGACGGCATGCCGAGTTCTTCCAGCGTCTCACGCTCGAACGCATCGGGGTCCAGCCCGTCCGGATCCGCCATGTGCAGCTTCATGTCGATCAGGGCAGACGCCAGGTATTCCGTCGTCGCGAAGCCCTGGTTGAAGGTCGAAGCCTTGCGGATCTTCTCGACCAGCTCCGCTGGCATCGGCTCGCCCGTTTCGGCACTGACGAGATAGGTGTTGATGACATGGTCCGTCGACAGCCAGCGCTCCAGCAGCTGCGACTGGAACTCCGTGTAGTCACGAAGCCCGAAGGTCAGGGTCGGATACTCCACCTGCAGCGACAGGTAATGCAGCGCATGACCGAACTCATGGAACATGGTCTCGGCATCGTCCCAGGACAGAAGTACCGGCTCGCCCGGAGCCGGCTTCACGAAGTTGGAATTGTTGGCCGCCAGCACATTCTTCTCACCGCGGAAGCTTTCATAGGACCGGTAGGTTGTCGCCCAGGCGCCAGAGCGCTTGCCGTCCCGTGCGAAGGGGTCGAAATACCAGAGGCCGACATTGCGGCCCGTTGCCTTGTCGTTGACCTCATACACTGTGACATCCGGATGGAAGACGGGCACAGAGCCATCGGTGATCGGTACGAACTCGAAGCCGAACAATTCGCCCGCAACATCAAACATGGCGAGCCGCAGATTGTCGACCTGCAGGTATTGTTTCACCTCTTCCGAATTGAGGTCGTACTTCGCCTTGCGGACTTTCTCCGCATAGAAACGGTAGTCCCAAGGCGCGATTGTGATGCCTGCGCCTTCCGCATCGGCCAGCGCCTGCATGTCAGCGACCTCTTCGTGCACGCGGGCCACGGAGGCCTTCCACACCTGCAGCATCAGATCGAACGCCCGGTCCGGCGATTTGGCCATCCGGTCTTCCAGGCGCCATTCGGCATAATTGTCATAGCCGAGCAGTTCGACCCGCTGATCGCGCAGCTTCAGGATCTTCGCGATGATGGCGTTATTGTCGTGTGCGTCGCCATTGTCGCCGCGATTGTAATAGTTCCGCCAGACCTGTTCGCGCAGGTCACGCTCGGTCGAGAAGGTCAGGAACGGATCCATCGAGGAGCGGGTGTTGCGCACGGCATACATGCCCGGCTTGCCCAGCGCTTCTGCCGCCGCCGCGGCGGAGCTGAGATAGGAGTCCGACAGGCCATCGGTCTGTTCCGGCGTCAGATAGGTAACCCAGCCTTCTTCGTCAGCCAGCAGGTTACCGGAAAATTCGGCATAGAGCGCCGCAAGTTCCTTGTTGATCGCCGCGAACTTCTCCGCCTTCTCGCCCGTCAGCGTGCCGCCATTGCGAGTGAAGCGCTGATGGATGATTTCCGTCAGCCGTTGCTGGGCCGGGGTCAGCGTCTCGTATTCGTCTCCCTGCCGCACGGCATCAATGCGCGCGAAAAGCGCCTGGTTCTGGTTGATCGAATCCTCGAACGCCTGGAGTTCCGGATCCATACGCGTCTCGATCTCGCGGAATTCCGGCGTCGAAAGGTTCGAACCCCAAAGGTAATAGTACCTCAGCACACGGTTCAGCTGGCGGCCTGTGTCTTCCAGCGCCGCAACCGTGTTTTCGAATGTCGGGGCGTTCGGGTTGGACGTGATGGCATCGATCTCCACCTTCTGGACGGCCATCCCTTCTTCAAGCGCCGGCTCGATCAGCGCGATATCCATTTTGTCGAAGGCAGGCACACCGCCATAGGGTCCGCTGAAAACGTCACCGGGGCTCCAGGCTGCTTCGGCTGTCATGTCAGGGGCAGCGTCTGACGTGACACTGGCAGCCTCCGCCACTTCGACCGTGTCACCGGCTTCGGAGGCCTCCGGCGTGATGCCGGCACAGGCGGTCATCATCGTGGAGCCAAGGATGAAGGACAGGAAGGTTCTGGATCGGGTCATGTCAGGTCCTGACTGGAAGTTGCGGGATCAAAGGCAGACCCGGGGGCGGTCTACCTGCCGAGGAATCGTTACTTTATATCAGCATGATCGCCACGGCGGGCAACCACGCGCACCAATTTATTCAAAATATACTCATATTTTAAACTGAAACGCCGAACCGACAATCCCGAATCCGAAGGGACACACAGCACGGCCTGCCTGAATGCCAGATCAGGCAAGCGTACGGCGCAGCGCGGCTGACCAGCCCTTCCGCAAGGCCGTACTCTGTTCGCCCTCCATCTGAGGTTCGAACTGCGTGCCTTTGACTTCGCGCGCTTGCCAGCCTGCCGCATCGACCCAGCCGAGCTGCATCGCCGCAAGCGCCGCCGCGCCGAGTGCCGTCATCTCGCGGTAATCGGGCCGCACGACCGGGCGGGAACAGATATCGGCCAGGAACTGCATCAGCCAGTCATTGGCCACCATGCCCCCATCGACCCGCAACTCGCGGATCTCCACACCATCTGCTTCGAACGCGTCCAGCAGGTCGCGTGTCTGGTAGGCAACGGATTCGAGCCCCGCGCGGACAAGGTGCGCCGCCGTCGTCGCACGTGTGATGCCGCTGATCGTGCCGCGCGCGTCGGCATTCCAGTGCGGGGCGCCGAGGCCGGTGAAAGCCGGTACGATATAGACACCGCCATTGCCCGGCAGCGCCTCCGCCATGGCTTCGCTTTCGGCAGCATCGGCGATCAGCCCCAGATCGTCGCGCAGCCATTTCACAACCGTTCCGGCATTGAAGATGGAGCCCTCCAGCGCCATCGCGCCGCCTTCCGCCGTTTCATAGCCAACCGTTCCCAGAAGGCGGTTTTTCGACTCCGGTTTCTCAGCGCCTGAATTCGCCACGAGGAATGCACCGGTGCCGTAGGTGATCTTGGCCATGCCCGGCGACAGACAGCCCTGCCCGACAAGCGCAGATTGCTGGTCGCCAGCCGCTGACAGGATGGGCAGCGGTTTGCCGAACAGGCCTTCATCGCTGAGCCCGAAGTCTGCCGCGTTGGGCTTTACCTCTGGCAACATGCTCATCGGCACACGGAACAGGTTGCACATCGCCTCGCTCCAGCCGCCCTCGGCGCCCAGGCCGAGGCGATACAGCAAGGTACGGGAGGCGTTCGACACATCGGTGGCGTGCACGCGCCCACCCGTCAGGTGCCAGATGAGGAAGGTCTCGACTGTACCGAAGGCGAGTTCCCCGGCTTCTGCCCGTTCGCGGGCACCGGTCACAGTGTCGAGAATCCAAGCGATCTTGGTACCGGAGAAATAAGGATCGATCAGCAGGCCGGTTTCCGCCTGAACGGCCGCTTCATGCCCCGCCGCCTTCAGCGCGTCGCAGGCGCTGGCGGTACGCCGGTCCTGCCAGATGATGGCGGGTGCCAGCGGCTTGCCGGTCTTGCGGTCCCAGACGAGCGTCGTCTCGCGCTGATTGGTGATGCCGATCCCGGCGATCCGCTCAATGCCGCCCGCTTCGGAGAGCGCCGCGCGGCAGACCTCGACGGTTTTCTCCCAGATCGTTTCGCCGTCCTGCTCCACCCAGCCATCGGCGGGATAGGCCAGCGGCACTTCTTCCTGCGCCAACGAGACCTGGTTGAAGTCCCGGTCGAACACAATGGCCCGGGTCGAGGTCGTTCCCTCGTCGATCACCAGGATAGCATCAGCCATGTATTTGTTCCTCCGGGATTTTCCGGGAGGATGGACCGGTCCGGCCAGTTCCGTCAACGCGGCGCCGTCAACGCACTTCGCGTCTCGGGCCCCGGTCGCCGAACCACCAGAGCGTCGCCGCCGTGGCAGCAAACGTCGCCGTGTCCACAATACCTGACTGCCCGGCCTCGTCCGCCCCCAGGAAGACCGCGCCCGTGATGCCCCAAAGCAGCACGGTCAGGATGGGCCGGGTCAGCGCACGCACGGCGTTGACCCATTTGTAGCTCTCCCCGATGGCCGCCTCCGCCGCCATGGACGCCGAGAGGCCCGCCCAGGCGCCGGATGCCTCCACCTTTCGCAGTTCGGCTTCCCGCCCCGCCGCATCGGCTTCGATGCGCAGTTTCTGCATGTCTGTTTCGTGTGCCCAGCGGGCACGTTCGTGCGCCTGCGCCTGCCGCGCCTCTACCAGGCCGGCAATCCGTCCGATGGCGGTGCCGACAAGACCGAAGAGGCCTCCGCCTGCCGCGCTCGCCGCCAGTCCTGCTATGTCCGCCATGATGCTTCGCTCCCCGGATAGAACCAGCGCGCGGGCCGCGTTCGCCGGTCGAGATGCAGGAAGGTCTTTCCCAAGCCGAGCCCGGTGAAGCCGTGGCGCTCCGCAGCCGCCAACAAGGCGTGGCGGTCGTGCCCGTTGAGCGAGATATCGACAGCGATGGACCGGTGAAAACTGAACCGGGCACCGCCGACATAAGTGTTCCACACCGCGCAGCGATGACCGGAATTGGTCACTAGAGGCCGGCCCGCATCCGCCCGCAACGCTTCCAGCGCATCAAGGAAGTCCGGGGCATGCCAGTATTCGCCCGCACAGAACCGTCCACCGCACCGGCAGGCCAGTTCCTTCGGCGTAAAATGCGGCCAGCACCAGCCGTCCGCATCAAATTCAGAGACATTTTCGATCAGCATGCGCACAAGTCTGCGCGCGCCGCTTCCCGGGTGGATAGATGTGGTCCGGATAGAAAAGCGCGGCCCGTGTCACCGCAGGCCGCGCCAGTTGCCGGTGTCGGATAGGCCCGGCTTTATCCCCTCGGATCAGCCAGCGGTGGCGGGGGTAGCGCCCCAGGTGCGCGGCTGGTTCAGCTTTTCAATCGCAGCATTGTACTCCGATTCCAGCTGAGCCACGTAGTCGGCCACGGGCCCGCGCTGCTTCACCGCGCCGATACCCTGGCCACAGCCCCAGATGTCTTTCCAGGCCTTGCTCTTGGTGTTGCCGCCCGAGCCGAAGTTCATCTTGCTGGGGTCGCTTTCCGGCAGGTTGTTCGGATCGAGACCCGCCGCCTCGATCGACGGCTTCAGATAGTTACCGTGCACGCCGGTAAAGAGGTTCGAATAGACGATGTCCTCAGCGCCGTAAGACACGATGGCGTCCTTATAGCCTTCCACGGCATTGGCTTCGTCGCAGGCGATGAAGGCCGAGCCCATATAGGCAAAGTCGGCGCCCATCGCGAGCGCGGCGGCAATCGCCCCGCCATTGGCGATGGAGCCGGACAGGGCCAGCGGACCGTCAAAGAACTCACGGATTTCCTGGATCAGGGCAAACGGCGACAGCCGGCCGGCATGGCCGCCAGCACCGGCACACACAGCGATCAGGCCGTCGGCGCCTTTCTCCAGCGCTTTCTTGGCGAAGAACGTGTCGATCACGTCATGCATCACGACGCCGCCATAGGAGTGGATGGCATCGTTGACGGCTTTCTGCGCCCCCAGCGACGTGATCACCAGCGGCACCTTATACTTCACGCAGGCTTCGACATCATGCTCCAGACGGTCGTTCGACTTGTGCACGATCTGGTTCACGGCGAATGGTGCGGCCGGACGGTCCGGGTTCTTCTCGTTATGCTCCGCCAGTTCGGTCGTGATCCGGTCCAGCCACTCATGCAGCACGGGGCCCGGACGGGCGTTGAGCGCCGGGAAGCTTCCGACGATGCCGGCCTTGCACTGGGCGATGACCAGTTCCGGACCGGAGATGATGAACAGAGGCGATCCGATCAGCGGCAGGCGCATATTCTGAAGCACGGGCGGCACAGCCATGGGCTTTTCCCCTTAAAGTGAACAGTGTTTACATTACCCCTAAATCTAACGCCCTGACCGCCGTGGGCAAGTCATAACGTGGGGGGAAGCTGCTGCCTGATGATCGGGGTGACCGTCCTGCAAAATACCTCAGACCGGTTCACCGGCACCGGGCGGCGTGACGAGCACCTTGTCGACCCGTCGGCCATCAAGGTCCAGCACCTCAAACCGGTATCCGGAGATGTGCACGACATCCCCATCCCGCGCGAGACGCTGCAGATGGTGGATAATCATGCCGCCGACCGTGACGGCACCGCCGTCAGCTTCCCCGAAATCCGGCGCCGAAAGCAGGATTTCCAGGTCCTCGACCGGCATCAGGCCATCGATCAGCCAGGACCCGTCATCGCGCCGCGCCGGGCGGTCGATGCCTTCGCTGGGGGAGAATGCGCTGTCGCCCGCGATGGCGCCCAGCAGATCCGCCGCGGTGACCATGCCCTGAATGCTGCCATGCTCGTCCACGACCAGCACCATGCGCACTTCGGTATCCTGCATGGATTCCAGCAGCCGCATGACCGAAAGCGTTTCCGGCACGAACGTGACGGGCCGCGCGACCTGATTCAGGTCCGGCCCCTCGCCGCTCAGGTCACAGGCGAGGAGGTCTTTTGTCTGGACAACGCCAAACACCCGATCCAGCCGTTCATTCGCAACCGGGAACCGGGACTTTCCGCTTTCAAGGATCTCCCGCTTTATATCCGTCCACGGATCGCTGGCATCAACCCAGACAATGTCCGGACGGGGGATCATGATGGAGCGGATATCCCGGTCGGCGAGACGCATGACACCGCGCATCATGCGCTGTTCCTCAAGGTCGATAACACCGCTGGTCGCGCCTTCATCGAGGATGGCGTGGATCTCTTCTTCGGTCACCGGTTCCTGCTTGATCCCCGCAAGCCCCAACAGGCTGAGCAGGCCCTCGGTCGAAACACGCAGCAGCCAGACGACGGGAAAGGCCAGCTTCGAAATAAACGCCATCGGCGGCGCCATGACCTTGGCAATGGCTTCCGGTGCAATCAGCGCGATGCGCTTGGGAACCAGTTCGCCGATGACCAGAGACAGGAAGGTCGTGAAGACAATCACCAGCGCGAACGCAATCTCTCCGGCCTCGGCTTCTATGGCCGGCACATGTTTCGCGATGACGGGCGACAGCTCATCCGCAATCGCTGTCGCGCCATAAGCACCGGCAATGATGCCTACGAGGGTGATTCCGATCTGCACCGTCGACAGGAAACGCGACGGGTCCGCCTGCAAGCTGATCACCGTTTTGGCGCCCGTGTCGCCCTGATCGGCCTTTGCCTGGAGGCGCGCCGTCCGGGCGGACACGATGGCCAGCTCCGACATGGCGAAGATACCGTTCACCACGATCAGTCCGAGGAGGATGAAGAATTCGACCATGGCGCGTTGTGCCCTTGCCCATAAGGTGGAACCGGCACAGGAGCGTCCCGGCCGGCAGATGCACCTCGACGGCGCAGGTGGATGGAAAACCGGAACCTAGAGAGCTTGGTGCCCGTGCTCAATGCCCAACCGGCAATGCACCCGTTCAGCCGATCCGGGCGCTGGCGCCGCCATCGACCGGCAACAGGGCGCCGGTGATGAAGCGCGCTTCATCGCTGGCGAGGAAGAGCGCGGCATGCCCGGTGTCCCAGCCGGAACCCATGAAGCCCATGGGCACGCGGGCCGCCCGCTCCTGGCGCAGGTCTTCTTCCGGGACGCCACGCATCTTCGCAATCCCGCGAATCGCCATGGGCGTATCCATGAGGCCTGGCAGAATCGCATTGCACCGCACGCCGCGCGATGCGCCAGACATGGCCACGCTCAGCGTCATCCGGTTCATGCCCGCCTTGGAGACCTCGTAGGCCATCTGGAAGCCGCCCGCGAGTGATGCCAGCGACGAGATGTTCACGATGGCCCCGGCACCGCGTTCCCGCATGCCCGGCAGCACGGATTTGGTGACCAGCCAGGCACCTTTCAGGTTGACCTTCAGCGTGCGCTCGAAAGCCTCTTCGGTCAGCTTGTGCGGCGGGCCGTCACCGGCGTCACCTATGCCGACATTGTTGACGAGGATATCCGGCGGTCCGAACGCTGCTTCTGCGGTGGCGGCAATCGCCGCGGCCTCGTCCGGCTGGCTGACATCTGCGGCGAATGCCTTTGCCACGCCACCTTCGCCAACAATCTCTGAAACGGTGGCTTCGGCGCGGGCGAGGTCCCTGTCTACGCACAACACACTGGCCCCGGCCCGCGCGAACAGCAGCGCGATGGCCTTGCCATTGCCGACCGTTTCGCCGGGCGTCTGGCCTGCGCCAGTCACGATGGCGACCTTGCCGGAAAGGCGACCCGTGACGTCGCCGAGGCTCATTTGACGAGATCCGGATCGAGCACCAGGTCGTCATCCAAAGGCACGCCGAAACTGTTCAGCATCATCGACACCTGCGTGTACTGGCCGACCGTCATGACGAGGTCCATCTTCTGTTTCTGGCTGAAGCCGGACAACGCGGCCCAGGTCTCGTCCGTGATGAATGCGTCGGACGTCAATTCGTCGGTGGCCTGCAGCAGGGCCTTGTCGTTTGCGTTCCAGCCTTCAGCATCCGGTCCGGCCTTGATGCGCTCGATTTCTTCTTCCGTGAGGCCGCAATCGAGCCCGATGCGCTTGTGCTGGGCCCACTCATAGCCGGCCTTCCAGTTGTATCCGGCGCGGAGGATCGCCAGTTCGCGGTCACGCGGGCTGAGATCGTTGTATTTGGAGAGAATGTATCCGCCCCAGCCCATGAAGCGTTTGTAGGCCTTGGGCGCGCGGGCGAGCGTGCGGAAGACGTTGAACACCGGGGCATCGCCGAACCGGCCCGCGATCATTTCCTTCACTTCCGGGCCCATCTCGGAATCGGCAAGCGGCGTGATTCGCGGTGTTTTCAGTCTCATGGCTTTCCTCCCGGCCTTTTGCTCTGCCGGGAACTAAACCTGTCACGCGAACACACCGCAAGCCGGACGTGAGGTCAGCCGCGCTCCATCCGAGCCTGCATCATGGACAGCCAGGCGTGCTGGCGGTGAATCATGGAGACGAGTTCGGCGTCATCGCCGTCCTCCAGAAGCCGGTCGAGCCAGAGGCCCAGGATTCGGGTGTGGGAGCCCATCCACTCCTTTAAGAGGTCCTGGCGCACGCCGCGGGCTGCATCGCCCTCGCCTTGCAGCGCGCCGCACGGGCCGGAAGTGTCCGCCGGGACTGCGCCCGCACCTCCTTCGTGCTGTGCGTCTCCCCGGCGTGCACCAGATTCAAAAATGCCGGAATCGCCCGTATTTGTTGGGCTTTCGCTTGGAATGAGCCTCAGAACTGCGCGTGCGTGTCTCATGGGAATCTCCAATTTGCGAATAATTCTCATTCGCATCATATGCCTCTTGCGTCAAGTCGTTCCGCGTCGCTACGGAATGCCGCCAAGTAAGTGGTTCACTTTTGTTATTCTTTACGCCAATAAACGGACCATCATGGCAGACGACATTCTCCCGCTTTCCAGCACTTTTCCGGACGCCACCGAAGCCGAATGGATGGCTTCGGTCGAAAAGGCCCTCAAGGGCCGTGGCATCGACACAATCACCCGCACCACGGCGGATGGGCTGAAGATCCGCCCGCTCTACCGTGAGAGCGATTTTCCGGCTTCGGAAGACCCGCTGGGCACGCCCGGTGAGGCCCCGTACCTGCGCGGCCCCACGGCGGCACCGGACAAGTGGCTGCCCTGGGATATCCGTCAGGCCTTCACGCACGCCTCGCCCTCGCACACGCATGGCGAAGTGCTGCGGGATCTGGAACGGGGCGTGAGTTCGGTCGAACTCTGCATCGACCCGACCGGACATAATGGCGTCCAGGCCATGACTATGCCGGACTATGACATTGCCTTGAACGGCGTTGACGCGAGCATGGCCTGCGTTGCGCTTGATCCGGTCATGACCTCCGGCACACGCGAAGCCGCCTTTCTGGCCGAGTGGGCCCGGAACAAGGCCGACGCGAAACTCGACTTCAACATGGACCCGCTGGGCGCCCTCGCCCGCACAGGCAAACTGGCGGGCGGCCTCGATGCCGCGTTCGCCGAAGCCGGCAAGCTGGCCACGGTCCTCAACGCAAAGTATCCATCGGCAAACCTCTTCCGCATCGATGCACGCGCCGTGCACGAAGCGGGCGGATCGGAAGCACAGGAACTCGCCGCACTGATCGCTTCGGCTGTCGACACGCTGCGCCGCCTCGCCCCGCACATGGGCGCTGCGGACGTTGCCTCGAAAACGATCTTCTGCCTCGCACTGGACGCCAATTACGGCATCGGCGTTGGCAAGCTGCGCGCCGCGCGCCGCCTGTGGGCCCGCGTGGAAGAGGCGCTCGGCCTCGACGCGAAACCGATGCGCCTGCAGGGCTACAGCTCTGCCCGCATGCTGACCCGCTATGACGCGTGGACCAACATGCTGCGCAACACCGCCGCCGCCTTTGCCGGCGCTGTCGGCGGAGCGGACATCCTGACCATCCGCGCCTTCAACGAGCCGCTGGGCACGCCGGAAGAACTCGGCCGCCGCATCGCACGCAACACCCAGCTGATCGCCATGGAAGAGAGCCAGCTCGGCCGCGTGGCAGACCCGGCAGGCGGCGCATGGTTCACCGAGACCTTCGCCAATGAACTGGCCGAGGCCGCCTGGGCCGAATTCCAGAAGATCGAAGGCGAAGGCGGATACGCCGCCTCCCTCATGTCCGGCGCCTTCCAGGGCCGCGTGAAAGCGACCCGCGATGCCCGCGCCAAGGATATCGCCAAGCGCAAGATCCCGGTCACCGGCGTTTCCGAATTCCCGCTGCTCGAAGAGATCGCCGCCCCGGTGGCGGACGCCCCGCACCTGCGCTCGGGCGCTGAGCTGACGGACGAAGCGCTGCAGGCGCTGGTGCCGGACCTGGCGCCCGCCACAGGCGCGGACGTCACAGCCGAAGCGCTCGAGCCGATCCGCCTCGGCGCAGACTTCGAAGCACTGCGCGACAAGGCCGCTGCGGCGGCCAAGCCGCCCGCGATCTTCCTCGCGACGCTTGGACCGCTCGCCGAATTCACGGCCCGGGCAGACTTTGCCCGCAACCTGTTCGCCGCCGGCGGCCTTGCTTCGAAAGAACCTCCGGTGCCGCCGAAAGATGCCGCAGAGATTGCGGCCGCGTTCAAAGCCTCCGGCTGCCGCATCGCCTGTATCTGCGGAAGCGATGCACGTTATGCGGACGAAGCGGATGCCGCGGCCAGGGCCCTCAAAGAGGCAGGCGCACAGCATGTCTGGATCGCCGGGAAGCATGATGGCGAGGCCATCGACTCGCAGGCCTTCATGGGCTGCGACGTGCTGCACAATTTGAAACTGGCCCACGCCGAACTGGGATTATGATCGCCATGATGCTGGAATTCACTCTCGACAACTGGGAAAACCATCCCTGCGTGAAGGGCCGTCCTGCGATCGAACAGGATGTGAGGGAAAACCGTGCCATCTTCGCGACCACCGGCTCCGGCGAGGAGAGTGTCGCCCCGGTCGACTGCCCGCTGCCGGCTGTCCTGACGCGCGCAAACGGTGACCGGATCTCCGTTCTCATCCTGCAGGCGCAGTGGTCTGCCGACCGAAAGGGCTATGTGTTCGGCGCCGTCGACCAGAACGGCAAGCCTTACGTGGCCACGTCCAGCGAAACCCTCATCCTGAAACAGCCGACCCCGGAATGGACGGCGAATCTGGAGATGTCCAAATGACCAGCTTCCCCGATTTCACCAAGCTCGAACTCGGCGTCCCGCACGCAAAGGCGACCGCCCCGAAAACCGGAGACGCCTGGGAAACGCCGGAAGGCGTCGAGGTGAAGACCGCCTATACCGAGGCCGACCGCGCCGGGCTGGACTTCCTGGACGATTATCCGGGCCTCGCCCCATTTGGCCGCGGCCCTTACCCGACCATGTACACGAACCAGCCCTGGACGGTTCGTCAGTATGCAGGCTTCTCGACCGCTGAAGATTCCAACGCCTTCTACCGCCGCAATTTGGCTGCCGGCCAGAAAGGCCTGTCGGTCGCTTTCGACCTGGCCACGCACCGCGGCTATGACTCAGACCACGTCCGCGTGTCGGGCGATGTCGGCATGGCCGGAGTGGCCATCGACTCCATCTACGACATGCGCACGCTTTTCTCCGGCATCCCGCTGGACAAGATGTCCGTCTCCATGACGATGAATGGCGCCGTCCTGCCGATCCTCGCGCTCTATATTGTGGCGGCTGAGGAACAAGGCGTCGGGCCGGAAAAGCTGGCCGGCACGATCCAGAACGACATTCTCAAAGAATTCATGGTGCGGAACACCTACATCTATCCGCCCAAGCCGTCGATGCGGATCATTTCGGACATCTTCGCCTACACGTCGCAGAACATGCCGAAGTTCAACTCGATCTCGATCTCCGGCTATCACATGCAGGAAGCGGGCGCCTCGGCTGACCTGGAGCTTGCCTACACGCTGGCCGACGGCATCGAATACATCCGCGCCGGTGTGGCTGCGGGCCTCGACGTGGATGCGTTTGCACCGCGCCTGTCCTTCTTCTGGGCGATCGGCATGAACACGTTCATGGAAGTCGCCAAGATGCGGGCCGCACGCCTGCTCTGGGCGAAGCTCGTCAAAGAGAATTTCAGCCCGAAGAATTCTAAATCCCTCAGCCTGCGGACGCACTCGCAGACATCCGGCTGGTCTCTGACCGCGCAGGACGTCTACAACAACGTCATCCGCACCTGCCTTGAGGCCATCGCGGCCACGGGCGGCCAGACCCAGTCGCTGCACACGAACAGCTTCGACGAGGCCCTCGCCCTGCCGACGGATTTCTCGGCCCGCATCAGCCGGAACACGCAGCTGTTCCTGCAACAGGAAGCCGGTGCCTGCCAGACGATCGACATGTGGGGCGGCTCCTACTATGTCGAGCGCCTGACGCACGACCTTGCCGCCAAGGCCCTCGCCCATATCCAGGAAGTCGAGAAAATGGGTGGCATGGCGAAAGCCATCGAGGAAGGCCTGCCGAAACTGCGCATCGAAGAATCCGCCGCGAACACGCAGGCGCGCATCGATAGCGGCACGCAGACCGTGGTCGGCGTGAACAAGTTCCTGCTGGACGAAGACGAAGATGTGCCGGTGCTGAAGGTCGACAACGCCGCCGTGCGCAAGATGCAGCTCGACAAGCTGGCGCGCCTGAAGGCTGAACGGAACGAAGCCGAAGTGCAGGAGAAGCTGGACGCGATTGCCAAGGCCGCTGCCGGGACCGAAGGCAATTTGCTGGCCCTCGCCGTGGATGCCGCGCGTGCCAAGGCGACCGTGGGCGAAATCTCCGAAGCCGTCGAACGCAGCCAGGGCCGCCACCAGGCGATCATCCGCTCCATCAAGGGCGTCTATGGCGGCGGCGTGAAAGGCACGGAGAAAGCCGACGAAGCCGTCAGCCTCGCCGAAGCCTTCGAGAAGAAGCATGGCCGCAAGCCCAAGGTCTATATCGCCAAGATGGGCCAGGACGGGCACGACCGTGGCCAGAAGGTTGTCGCCTCGGGCCTGATGGACCTTGGCTGGGATGTGGTCATCGGCCCGCTGTTCCAGACGCCGGAAGAAGCCGCCGCCGACGCGCGCGAAGCCGGGGTCGACATCGTTGCCGCCTCCTCGCTCGCGGCCGGTCACCTGACGCTGGTACCGGAACTGAAGCGTGCGCTCGGCAATGAAGGCGCCGCGCACACGCAGATCATTGTGGGCGGCGTGATCCCGCCGCAGGACTTCGACGCACTCTACACCGCAGGCGCCTCCGCCATCTTCCCGCCCGGCACCGTCATCGCCGACAGCGCGCTGAAGATGCTGGAAATCCTGACCGGCGGAGACGACGGGGCAAAGACGGCAGCGGAGTAAGCTTGCTGATTGCCGGGGTAGAGGCTTCTGATAGGCTTCCGCCATGTCTGAGCTGACCTCCACGTCCGGATACGCCGAACAGGCCGACGATCTGTTCGTGCGGTACGAGGCGCTGTCGGCGGCGGAGACGCATGCGCACTGGCGGCACCTGTTTCCTGAACCGCCTGCGCGAATCCTCGATATCGGTGCCGGCACCGGACGCGATGCGGCGTGGCTGGTTTCGCTTGGCCATTCCGTACTGGCGGTGGAGCCCGTGGAAGCGCTGCGCCTGCGGGCGGCCAAGGTTCATCCAGAACCGGAGATCGAATGGCTGGACGACAAGCTGCCAGACCTGCCGGACACGCACGCCCGCGGCGAGACATTCGGCATGGTGATGCTGAACGCGGTCTGGATGCACCTGACAGCGGAAGAGCGCAGCACAGGCATGGCGCGCGTGGCCGCGCTCCTCGCGCCGGGGGCCCGATTGTTCATGAGTTTGCGGCACGGCCCCATCCCGCACGGACGCCGCATGTTTGATGTGACAGGCGAAGACACCATCGCCCTCGCCGCCCCGCATGGCCTCACTGCCATCAGCCATGTCCGCAGGAATTCCATCCTGTCGGAAAACCAAGCGCGGGGTGTCGAATGGACGGCGCTGGTTTTTGAGAAGCCCTCTTGAAAACCCGCCCCGGGCTGCCCAAATATATCGTTATTCGATAATTGATAAAAAGGAACACCGTCCATGCTCATCACCACCACGCCTACCGTTCAGGGTCATGAGATCACGAAATATCTCGGCGTTGTCTGCGGCGAGGTCGTGATCGGAGCGCACCTTGGCAAGGACATCCTGGCCGGGTTCACCAATCTCGTCGGCGGGCGCTCGAAGGCATATGAAAGCACGCTGCGCGAAACCCGCGACGACGCCATGGCCGAGATGATGGACGAGGCCCGCAAGCTCGGCGGCAACGCCATTGTCGGTGCGAAGTTCGACTATACCGTCATCGGCCAGTCAGGCTCGATGATGATGGTGGCGGTCTCCGGCACGGCCGTGACGCTGGCGTGAGCCGGTTCAACCAGACCGCTCCGACGGCTGAGGATATCCTCAGCCTCGCCGAAGCCTGCATCGCGCGCCTGCCCGCCCACATGCAGGCGGCGGCGGGCGCGGTCCGCATCATTGTCGAGGACTATGCCGAGGACGAGATTCTCGACGAGATGAAAATCGACGACGCGCTGGAGCTGTCCGGCCTCTATTCCGGCGTGCCGCTGATCCATGAGAGCGTGACGCATCCATCGATGCAGCCCCCGCTGGTCTATCTCTACCGGCTGCCCATCCTGTTCGAATGGGCGGCGCGGGGCGATGTCACGCTGGAGGAGCTGGTCGCCCACGTCACGATCCACGAATACGGCCACCATTTCGGCTGGTCCGACGAAGAGATGCATCGCATCCTCGACATGGCGGACTGACGGATCAGGCCTTCGACTTGTGCGCCAGCGTGTGGGCGTGTTTCTCCCAGTTCTGCCCGTCGAACTTGTTCACGGTGACGTTCAGGTCCTGCCAGTCGTCGATGCAGCGCCAGGTGACGGCCACGCCGTCCGGGTTGGAGCGCGGGATGTAGAAGCTCTTGATCCCGCACGTCTTGCAGAACAGGTGTTTCGCCACGCCCGTGTTGAACGTGTACTCGGCGAGATTGTCATTGCCTTCCGTCAGGCGGAAGCGGCTGGACGGGACGATGATGTGGATGTTGCCCGACATCGCACACATGGAGCAGTTGCAGTCCTCCACGTCGAACGCGTCCGGCAGGTCCACTTCCCACCGCACAGCGCCGCAATGACATCCGCCAAAATGGGTCTTCAGCTCGCTCATGGTCTTCCGTTCCGTTAGGTTCAGCCCACCCAGTTCGGCGGGCGCTTGCTTGCCCATGGCCGGGCCTGTTCCAATTGTCCAGCCAGACGGAACAGAAGGCTTTCGGCGCCGAGCCGCCCGCCAAACATCATGCCGATCGGCAGGCCGCCTGCCGCTTCTTCGGTCGGATCCGTCCAGTGCAGCGGCACGGACATGGCCGGGCAGCCGGTCTGGTTGAACAGCGCACAATGCGCACCGAAGCCGGCAATCGCCTTGCCCATCGCATCGCCGTCCTGCGCAAGCGACATCGTGCCCAGCTTGTCCGGCGCGCGATGCGTCACCGGCGAGAGCGTCAGGTCGAATCCGCCATCGATCAGGAATTGCTCATAGTCGATAGCGACGGAGTTGAAGAGATTGTTGGCCTTGGCCAGTTCCACCATCGGCACGGTCCGGCCGAGCGCTGCCATGGACGCCGTGATCGGCTCCATCTCGTCCTCACGCACGGGCCGCCCCAGCATGGCGGAACGGTCGTCGAAGGCTGCAGCGATGTTCGCTGAGATCGTGAAGAGGGCACACTTTGCGAGCAGCTCGCCGTCGAATTCCGGGCCCGCCTCAACAACTTCGTGCCCAAGGTCCGCCAGCAGTTTCGCGGTCGCCATCAGCCCAGCATCGGCATCTGCATCCGGCATCGTGCCGTTCGGTGCCCGCTTCCACAGCGCGATGCGCAGCTTGCCGGGATCGCGGCTGACTTCCTCCAGATACGGACGATCCGGCGCCGGGGCGACATAGCGGCTGCCGGTCTCCCGGCCATGGCAGATATCCAGCAAGGCCGCGCTGTCTCTCACGCTGCGGCTGACGGCGTGGACGGTCGACATGCCGTTCCAGCCTTCGGTGCGCCCCGGCCCCATCGGCACACGTCCACGCGACGGCTTGATGCCGAACAGGCCTGTGCAGGAGGCCGGAATGCGGATGGACCCGCCGCCATCGCTGGCCTGCGCCACCGGCAGCACACCCGCTGCGACCGCTGCGCTTGCCCCGCCGGACGATCCACCCGAGGTACGCGTCAGGTCCCACGGGTTGCGCGTCTGGCCGTAGAGCGTGGATTCGGTGGTGGTGGTCAGGCCGTATTCCGGGCTGGTCGTCTGGCCGAAGAAGACAAGGCCCGCCTCGCGGTAGCGCTCGGTCAGCACGGAGTCGCGCTGGGCCACATTACCCTTCCACGCGATCGAACCATTGGTCAGCGGCGCGCCTTTCACTTCGACAGCGAGGTCTTTGGTGACAAAGGGCACGCCGGCAAAAGGGCCTTCGCCGACGCCTGATTCCAGTTGGGATTTCGCGAGGTCCGGATAAAGCGCGCTGAAACAGTTCAGCGTGTCCTGCGCGGCTTCAGCCCGCGACACCGCAGCTTCCAGCAATTCTCCGGCGCTGACCTGTTTGCTGCGGACAAGCTCTGCCAGCCCCAGACCATCATAATCGGCGTATTCTTTCATTCGGCCCTCCCATTTTGCCACCACTGTGGAACGCCGGGCGCCGAAAGGAAAGCCTGATCAGGGCTCCATTTCAGGCGGCGGCGGGGGTGGAGGCGGACCGTCTCCGGGACCGCCGCGTTCACCCGGCGCCATCTTGCCTTTTGATTTGTGGTCGCGCGGCCCCCGTCTCAGGATTTCCGCCATATGCTGGCGCTGTTCCATCGTCATGGACGCGAACAGGTCCACCATCGCTTCGTGCGTGGCCTCGTTCACCGCATCGTCGGCAGACCGCAGATTGCTGAAGGCTTCCCGCACAGCATCCGGATTGTAGGGATCGGCCAGGACCGCTTCAGCCAGTTGCCGGCGCGATTCAACCCGCGCCATACGCTCTTCTCCGGACGCTTTGAAAGCTTCCTTGAAGACCTGCCGGATTGCGTCGCGGTTGGGATCGTCGCGATCCCCCCAGGTGATACGCTCGCGAGGCGGGCCATCCGGTTTGCCCTTTGGTCCGGCTTGCACGAGGAACCCGGCCAGCAGGCCCACAAGGATCATGTTTGCCATCAGCGAAACAATCAGCCAGAACGGCCACCGGCGGGGCGTGTCGGACGTGTCGCTCATTCTGCGGCCTCACTCATCAATTCATAGTCGCCGAAGCCAAGGGCAGCATACATAACGGCGTCGGTTTCATCCGTTGTCTGGGCACTCGCCACCGATGAAGGCAGCGACACATTCACACCGATCATGATCCCCATGACCAGCGAAGCGACGGCCCCGGCTGGCAGCCAGCCCGGAAGGAACCGGCCCAGACCGCGTTCCGGCCTTGCCGCGCGTTGCGGTTTCGGAGCGCTGGCCAGCAGGCTGTTCCGCAGCGATGCGGAGACGTCAGCCTCAGGAACAAGATCCAGGAACTGGTCCAGACGGCGGGCGTCGTCCAGGACCTTCGCGAACAGGCCCGGCGCCTCGGCGATCCGGCGCGTTGCTGCCGCCCGCTCTGCCTCGGGAAAGGCAGCGGGATCGGCACCGTATGCCGCGATCAGGTCGAGGATCCGTTCGTCAGACAAGGTCGGTGTCATCCTTTGGTCCTTCATGCCACACTCCGTTCGGCCAGTGTTGCCCTCAAGCTGCGCCGTGCGCGCGCCAGAAGGCTTTCCAGCGCTTCTTCACTTGTTTCCATGATCTCCGCCGCTTCCACCTGAGAGTGTCCCTGCAGGGCGCAGAGCGTCAAGGCAGCTGCCTGGCGCTCCGGAAGGGCGGCGATCGCGGCTTCGATTGCCCTGACCCGTTCGTTTTGCAGCAGCCGTTCGGGCGGGGTCAGGTCCGGGTCCGTCATTTCCGGCAATTCGCCGGGCAGCGATTCCCGTCTTTTGCGCAGGGTGTCGTAGCAGAGGTTCAGCGCCACGCGGTGCAGCCAAGTCGAGAACTTGGCCCGCGGCTCCCAGTTGGGAAGCGCTTTCCACGCGCGAAGGAAGGTCTCCTGAGTCACGTCTTCTGCTTCCATGCGGTCGCCCAGCATCCGTGTTGCCAGGCCAAGGACACCCGGCGAGTAACGATCAACCAGCCACGAGACGGCTGACGGATCGCCCGCCGCCGCCCGTGTGATCTGGTCGAGATCCGATACGAAAGCCACGGAACCGAGCTTACTCCGTTGAAGGCGGGATGCACGCACTCAATGCGGTGATACCTGCTGAGTGCGCGCTGTGCCGCCCGACCGGGCCTGAGCCCGATCTCCTTACTGGTCTTCAGGCGGCGGCATGCCGTCCTTCATACCCTTGCGGCCGAACTTGCCGCGCTTGCCATGGCCCATCGGAGCGGATTCGAACTCTTCCTGGCTGATCGTGCCATTCCCGTCCTTGTCCATCTTGGCGAAGCGCGCAGCTTGCATCTCGGCGCCTTTTTCGGCCCATTCGGCCTGGCGTTCAGCTTTCTTCGCTTCCCGCTCGGCTTCCTTGGCCGCATGAACGGCGGCGACTTCGTCACGCGTGATCGAACCATCCTTGTTGGTGTCGAACCGCTCGAACATATTGTCGACGCGGTCGCCGCGGTGCTCTTCGAACTTGGCTTTCATCTCGGCACGTTTGGCTTCGTGATGGGCCGACAGTTCGGCCTCCGAAAGCTGGCCATCGCTATTGGTGTCGATTGCGACGAACATCGCAGCCTTGTGGGCCTTGATCTCGGCTTCGGAGACTTTGCCGTCACCATCGGTGTCCAGCGCCGCCATGCGTTCCTTCATCATGCCCGCTTTACCGGGACCACCGCCGCGCGGACCGGCCAAAGCCGGGGCGGCAATCATGGCCACTGCTGCAAGGGATGCTGTCGCGAGAAAGATACGTTTCATAAGGGGGTAACTCCTCTCTTTCGCGGCCGCCTCTGTGTCCGGGCGGCCAGTGTTTATAGAACGCGAAGAGGTCAGCTTTCCGTCGCTTCGAGGTGTAATTTTTCGACAACCAGCTGGTGAAGCCTTGATTTTGTAGAAGATAATTCGGTTTCCAGATCGTGGAAGGTCTCTTTTTCCACGGCCCGGCAGAGACGGTCGCGCAGGCCTGCCGGCATGACGTCCGAGCGCGTTTCAGTGCCGATGGCGACCCGCTGGACCTGCTGGAGCGCCTGCAGAAGCCGCAGCCCGTCGGCCAGCAGAAGACGCTCCTCAACATGGAAGGATGAGTGTTCGATGGCATCCAGCGTCGAGGCGCAGATGGCATCGGCCCGTCCACCAAGCAGCATGTCCTGCTGCACAACGAACTCGACGTCTATCAGTCCGCCTTCGGCGGTTTTCAGGTCCCACAGCCCCTTGCCCGGTTTTTCACGATACAGGCGCTGACGCATGTCGGTGATGTCCGAGGGGATGGTTCCGGCATTCGCCTTCGCACGTTCCGTGATCGCATCGAAGGCAATGTCCATGACGGACTGTCCCAGCCCGGCATCGCCTGCAACAGGCCGTAGCCGGGTCAGCGCCATATGTTCCCACGTCCAGGCGTCCTTGTTCTGATAGGATTTGAACGCAGGCAGGCTGACCGCAACCGGGCCTGCCCGCCCGGACGGGCGCAGCCGCATGTCCACTTCATACAGCGCCCCTTCCGCCGTTGGGGCCGTCAGTGCCGTGATCAGGCGCTGGGTGAAGCGCGTGTACCAGGTCTGCGCTTCCAGCGGGTCGGCATCATAGATGACGAGGATGTCGAGGTCCGAGCCCGCCGTCAGTTCCTTGCCGCCCAGCTTGCCCATGGCGAACACGCCCCACTGGCCGGGCTGCGGCCCGTTGCGCCGCTCTGTTTCCCATTTCGCGGCAGCGGCCATCTCACGGATCGTATCGTCGGCCAGCGCCGTCCAGTAGTCTGCAGCCTCCCGGGCCGGGATCAGGCCGTGCAGCAGACGGTGCCCGGTCAGGAAGTGCTGGTCGCGATGATACCGGCGCCAGGCATCGAGGGCGCCATCGAAACTCGTGTCGGGTCCGATCTCCGGCCGCACCGGTGCCTGACCGCTGACCAGGGACTCAAGCAGGTCCGGCCGGCGCGACAGGATTTCAGCCAGGCGCGGCGCCAGCGCCAGCGTGGCGACCAGGTCGTCCAGCAGGTCCGGCTCGGCCAGCAGCATGGCCAGTGTCTGCACGCCCGACGACAGCCCGCCGAAGAAGCGGGAGAACCAGCGAAACGCCTCGTCCGCCTCACCCGTCTTGCCCATGTCTTCCAGAAGGCGCGGCAGGATCGCCGTCAGCAGCTCACGCCCGCGCGCTGTGCGGGTGGCGGGCACGCGGCCGCGGTGCCAGTTGCGGATCGTCTCGATCGCGGCACTGGGATCGCTGAAGCCAAGATTACGCAAGGTCTCGACCGTGCCCGGATCATCATCGACCCCGGTGAACACGAAATTGCCGGACCGGGTCTCCCCGGCCGCGCGGTCCTCTGCAGCGAACAGGGCATCATAGGCCGACTGGACGATCCGGCGGGTTTCGAGGACGTCACGGTCGAAGTCTTCCAGATTGCCGTATCCGCTGAGGAAGGCGACCACTTCGCGCGCCTCCGGGTCTTTCGGCAGGGTGTGGGTCTGCTCGTCGTTCCGCATCTGAATGCGGTGCTCGACATTGCGGAGCTGGCGGTAGGCTTCGGTCAGGTCGCGGGCTGTCTCGTCCTCCACCACGCCGCCGGCGCGCAACGCTTCCATCGCGCCGAGGGTCGTGTTGTCCCGCAGTTCCGGGCGCCGCCCGCCAAGGATCAGCTGCTGGGTCTGGACGAAGAACTCGATCTCCCGAATGCCGCCCGGACCCAGTTTGATGTCCGGGTTTGGAAGACTGAACTCCCGCGCCTTGGCCTTGGTGTTGATCATCCGCTTGATCGCCTGGATGTCGCCAATGGCCCAATAATCAAGGTTCCGGCGCCAGACATAAGGCTCCATGCCCTTCACGAAGCGCTTCGCTGCGGCGATATCCCCGGCGGCCGGGCGCGCCTTGATCCAGACCATCCGCTCCCAGTTCTGGCCGACGCTTTCATAGTAGAGTTCCGCCATGGTGGTGGACACGGCGAGCGGTGTAGAGGACGGGTCCGGCCTCAGGCGCAAATCGGTGCGGAACACATAGCCGTCTTCGGTGATGTCATCGAACATGCGAACGATGTCGCGGGCCACCCGCTGCGCCGCTTCGCCGGGCGAGCGTTCGCCGCCATCGAAGACGTTCGGGTCGTAGAAGATGCAGAAGTCGATATCGCTGGAATAGTTGAGCTCGAATGCGCCCATCTTGCCGAGCGCGATGGCAAAGATGCCATCCCCCGACAGGCCGTAATGCGCGAGCGCAACTTTGAGCGCCGTATCCACGCATTCGCAGGCAAGTTCGGTCAGCACGAGCGTGACGTCCATCACGTCCAGCGTGCCCGACAGGTCCTCCCCGGCCAGCGACAGATGCGTTGCCTGTTTGGCCCGGCGCAGGACACGCATGGCCTCTTCCACCGGCTTCGGACCCAGCTTCGGCAGCATACGCACGGTTTCGATGGCTTCGCGCCAGTCCCGGTCTTCCAGGTCCCGGCCCGCCAACCGCCGGAGGTAAGGCGCCCGTTCGCAGGCAAGCGTCAGCGCGGCTTCAGGCGTGTCGGCAATCGGTTTGATAGTCAGCATGCTCAAGCCCTGGGCAATCTCAATGTCGTTTTCAGACCGGGTGATCCGGCCGGACCATTCCCGTCTGACAGGATCAATTCTCCGCCGTGCATTTCAGCGACGGAAACGACCAGCGCCAGGCCAAGGCCACTGCCGGGCTGGGTGCGCGCCGAGTCCATCCGCTGGAAACGCTGCACCACCCGCTCGCGGGCATCCGGCGGAACGCCCGGTCCGGTGTCAACGACGGTCAGGTCCACTGTACCTTCCGGGCCACGCGCCACGGTCAGGCTGACCGTTCCGCCCGCAGGTGTGTACTTGATGGCATTGTCGAGCAGGTTCGACAGGGCCTGACCGATAAGGTCCGGGTCGCCCAGTACCATGAGGTGTTTGGCGATCTGGCTTCGGAAGCCCTGCTCGGCCTCTTCGCAGGCAGGTTCGAACAATTCAGCAAGCTCTTCGGCCAGCTCGCTGACATCCATGCGGACGCGCTCCCCCTCGGCGCCGGCTTCAAGGCGAGCCAGGCGCAGGATGGCGTTGAACGTGCCGAGCACCCGGTCGACTTCCTCAACCGTCTCGCTCAGTGTCGCTTCAGCGCTTTCCTTCGACATCGGCTCGGAGAGCGCGATCTCCAGCCGGTTGCGCAGGCGTGACAGCGGCGAGCGCAGATCGTGCGCGATGGCATTGCCCGTATTGCGGGTGGACTCGACCAGCTTCTCGATCTGGTCGAGCATCGCGTTCATGCGCTGGCCCAGACGGTCAAACTCGTCCCCGGACCCGCGCACGGGTACGCGGCGGCCAAGCTCCCCGCCCATCACCATCTCGGCCGTCCGCGCCAGTTCATCGGCGCGCCGGGCCGCCCCGCGTGAGATCAACAGGCCGCCCAGCAAGGACAGGGCGAGCCCGATCGGCGCAGCGATAAAAATGGCATTCTGGATCCGCCCCACGATCGCCGTCTGTTGCGCCGTGTCGAAGGCCACAAGCAAGGCCCCGCCATTGTCGCGCAGGCGCACAATGCGGCCCGCCACAGGCCGGACGACTTCAGAACCGTCTGGTTCCGTCAGGGTGATTTCGAAATAGACCGTCTGCTTATCAAGGTCTGGATTGTGCGCCGGCATCCGCTGGAAGTGGCCCGCGATGCGGCGGCCCGAGGCGTCTTCGAGAAAATAGTAAAAGGTCGACCCGTTCCGCGTCATCCGCTCGAACACCGACTCGCTGAGACGCTCCATGCCTCCGATATAGTAGGCATTGCCCAGCTGTTCGAATTCGAGCTCCAGCCGCCGGTCGGATTCGGCCCGGATATAGTAGACGGTCGAATAATAAAGATAGACCAGCAATGCCGCCGAAAACGCCGCGAACATGGCGCTGTAAAGCAGCGCCAGTTTGAATGTGGTCGTCCTAAGGAAGGTCGGCAGGGCGAATTTCATGGCTCGCTAGTGCCAGCGCCCTGCCTGTCCGTCTAGCCCTGCAGCCGGTATCCGGCCCCGCGGACCGTATGCAGCAGCGGCTCGTCGAATTCCTTGTCGATCTTGGCGCGCAGGCGCGAGACGTGAACGTCGATCACATTGGTTTGCGGATCGAAATTGTAGTCCCACACCTTCTCCAGAAGCATGGTGCGCGTCACCACCTGTCCGGCATGGCGCATCAGGTATTCCAG
This sequence comes from uncultured Hyphomonas sp., assembly GCF_963678875.1. Taxonomy (NCBI): domain Bacteria; kingdom Pseudomonadati; phylum Pseudomonadota; class Alphaproteobacteria; order Hyphomonadales; family Hyphomonadaceae; genus Hyphomonas; species uncultured Hyphomonas sp. The sequence continues at coordinate 2,718,448 of NZ_OY787456.1, forward strand.
CAGGCGGAATTCGCGCGGTTGCAGGTCGATCTTCTGGCCCGCCCGCGTGACCTTGCGGGTCAGCAGGTTCATTTCCAGGTCGCCCGCCTTCAGCACGGTCACCGGAGGTTCCTGACCAGGCGTGCGGCGGCCAAGCGCCTCGACGCGTGCGGCCAGCTCTGCCGGCGCGAACGGCTTGGCGAGGTAGTCTTCGGCACCGGCCTTGAGGCCCTGAACCTTGTTCTGGACATCGCCCAGCGCAGACAGGAACAGCGCCGGCGTGGTGCCGCCTGCATCGCGGAATTCCTTCAGCAGGGTCAGGCCGTCCTTCTGGGGCAGCATCCGGTCAACCACCATGGCGTCGAACTCTTCCGAGCGGGCCTTTGCAAGGCCGCGTTCGCCATCGTCCGCCTTGTCGACGGAATGCCCGGCTTCGATGAGGACCTTCTCGATAAAGCCGGCCATTTCTGCATCGTCTTCGATCACCAGCACACGCATCGGATCCTCCTGAACTGTGTCTAGCATTTTCGCCTCACTTAGTCTTCGCTGATGTCGATGGTGCGGTAGGTCGTGATCTGTCCCACACGCACGGCGATCAGCACTTTGGTCCGGTTCGCCTTCTTCGCCGCGTCGATGGCCTTCTTCAGGACGTCGACACTCGAAACCGGCTCATTGTTGGCTTCCAGGATGACCATGCCACGCTGCAGACCGGCTTCTTCGATCGCGCCGCCGCGCTCTACTTCGGAAATCACGAGACCGGCTTCGTCCTCGTCGAGGCCGAGACGCTGGCGCATCTCGTCGTCGAGCGGCACGAAGGTGACGCCGAGTGACTCCATGGCCGCTTCGTCAGCATCATCACCGGAGTCGTCAGACAGCGCCGAAGCCGGGATGCGCTGGGCGTTCAGATTGTCGCCACGTTCGCCAACAACCACATTGATCGTCTGGCGCTTGCCGCCGCGCATGATGTCGAACTTGTTGGAGGTGTTGGCGATGAGGCGGCCGACAAGACGCGTGGTCGACGTTGCATCGCTGACCTTCTGGCCATTCACCGACAGGATGATGTCGCCGCGCTGCAGGCCGCCTTTTGCCGCCGGGCTGTCGACCGTCACATCGGCGATGATGGAGCCGTCATTGTTTTCCATGCCCTGGGCTTCGGCCATGTCTTCGGTCAGGTCCTGGATCTGCACGCCCAGCCAGCCGCGGGAGACGTGCCCGTCCTTGATGATGGCCTGCGTCACTTCCTGCGCAAGCTCAGCAGGGATGGCGAAGCCAATGCCAACCGAACCGCCGGTGGGCGACAGGATCTGCGTGTTCACACCAACGACATTGCCATGCAGGTCGAAGGTCGGACCGCCGGAGTTGCCGCGATTGATGGCAGCGTCAATCTGGAGAAAGTCCGTATACGGGCTGTCATTGCCGAGTTCGCGGCCATCTGCCGACAGGATGCCTGCCGTTGCCGTGCCGCTGAAGCCGAACGGGTTGCCGAGTGCGACAACCCAGTCGCCCTTGCGGAGATTGTGGGAGTTTCCGAAGCGGACATAGGGGTAGGTCCCCTTGTCCTTCACCTTGATCACGGCGAGGTCGGTATCCGGGTCGGTGCCGATGAGTTCCGCTTCCAGCTCTTCCCCGTCCTTGTTGACCACTTCAATCTGGACCGCGTTCTCGACCACGTGATTGTTCGTCACGATGTAGCCGTCCTGCGAAATGAAGAAACCGGATCCCAGAGACCGGGCTTCGCGTGTCTGCGGCTCGTCCTCTTCTTGCTCTTGCTGGCGGCGCTGTTCGAGGAAGTCGTCGAGGCCCGGCAGGCCGCGGAACTGTTCGAAGAATTCCTGCATGTCGCCCATATTGTTGACTTCGCGCTCGGACACCACGTTCACGCTGACGACGGCAGGTTCCACGCGCTCGATCAGGTCGGCAAAGCTCATCGGCGCGCCCGCGGGCGCCTGGATCGCGATCGGCTGTGCGCCGGCCTCGGGGCTGAGAATCTGAGGCGCGATCGACAAGGTCCCAACCGCGGCGGCTCCGAAAAGCGCTGCAACCAGTGCCTGCCGAGAAATGCCAAGTTTCATGAATTCTCTCTCCAACTCTCTGAAATATCGCCGTTTGTCTGGTCGGCGTTACATAATCATACGAAGGGCAATGTGGTCATTAAAAGACAGTAAGTCGAATGGAATCAGGAGATCACGCGTCTGCCTGCTCTCCGGTCAATGCGCGAACAGGGCCGGTCGTTCCCTTCGACGTCAGCTTGGCAAGACGTTCGAACGAGTCTGGTGAAGTTCGATCAGATGCTCACGCCAGGCAACCGGGCAAGACGCCCGGCAATATTCTGAAACTCAAATACTCTGACAAAATTAAACATACCAACAGTATGGAATAATTGAGAAAGCCCTTGAAATACTACAGTTTGAGAGACATACTGGCGACTAAGATAGATCAGAAGGGGCTGATTTGTGCGCTTGATTCACCGCATGCCAGACAGGCGTTTGCGTTGTCGCGCGCGTGCCTCCAAACAGTTGCCGGCGCTGGAAAGGCCCAATCCCCGGGCCCACCGGTGTCAATCACCACTTCGTATGACCCGCCTACTGCCAAGGTGGCATGCGAAGTCCCAATCAGACGTCAAGCAATGTCCCCACCCAGCCTGACGGCTATTCCCACGGGGGTCGGCGCCGGCAAACCCAGCCCCTTCTCAAATTCCCGATTGAGTCTGACCGCAAGCGCGTGATCAGGCGTCTTCCGATTCGATCTGCTGAGCGACGGTCCGCTTCCGGCGTGCGGTGAGGATTCCGATCAGCCCCCCGATGGCGAGCAGGAAGAACGGGCCGGCCCACAGCAGCATGCCGCTGAGATTGTTCCCCTTCGGGCGGAACAGGACAAACTCGCCATACCGGCTTTCGAACCAGTCACGCACTTCCTGATCGGTCGAACCTTCGCCAACCATTTCGCGGATACGCGCACGCATGTCTTCGGCAATCGGGGCCGCAGACTGGGAAACCGGCTCGTTCTCGCACGCAACGCAGCGCAGCTCCCGCATCAGGGCCTGCGCACGTGCCTCTTCTGCTGAATTGTCCAGCGGCACTTCCGCGGCCAGCGCGATCACGACAGACAGGAGCAGCGTCTTCATCGTTTCCCCTTCACCATGCTGAGTGCGCCCCCGAGGCCGATCAGCAGCACGCCAAGATAAACGAAATCGATGAGCGGGTTGAAGTAGACCCGGAACACCCAGCGCGCCTGTCCGTCGACAACCCGCTGTTCCCCGAGCGCGGCATAGAGGTCGCCCGTGCCGGTCTTGTAGATCGCGGTCTCCGTCGTCGGCATCCGCGCAGCCGGGTAATAGCGTTTCATTGGCTGCAGCACCGTCTTCACGCCGCCCTTCATGGCGGTCAGGACGGCCTTGTCGGCGTACCAGTTCGGCCCCTCGATGGAGCTGACATCGTCCAGTGTCAGGGTCCAGCCAGCGGCCGTGCCCGATCCGCCTTCGGCCAGTGCCACGGTGGTTTCATAGCGTCCGGTCGTCTCGACCACGGCACCGATGATGAACAGGCCGATCCCCATATGCGCGAGGGTCATGCCCCACACACGCGGCGACACGCGGAACACGCGCTTCAGTGTGATGGCGCGGCGCCTGAGTTCCCACAGCGCCCCGCCGATCAGCCAGACACCCAGCGCCAGACCGAACGCGGCGCCCAGCGAAATATTCCAGACGCCAATGCCGAGCGCCGCGAACACGGCCACCAGCGCGACACCGGCAATTGCCCAGCGTGTCCATTGCTTCAGGTCGGCCTTGCCCCAGGCCCAGCTCTGCGCCACCGGCAGCAGGAGCAGCAGTACCGCCAGGATCGGCACAAAGGTCAGCCGGAAATATGGTTCGCCCACAGACATGGTTCGTCCGGTCGCTTCGGCCATCAGCGGGAACAGCGTGCCGAGCAGAACGGTCAATGCCGCCACGATCAGCACGATGTTGTTGGCCATCATCGCCCCCTCCCGGCTGCCGATCAGCCAGGGCTTTGCCCCCTTCAGGGAAGGTCCGCGCCAGACGAACAGGCCGAGCGCCAGAACGCCATAAACCATCAGTCCGAACAGGAGGATCATCCCGCGCTCCGGATCAACGGCAAAGGCATGCACCGAAGTCAGCACGCCGGAGCGGACAAGGAAGGCGCCCATGATCGAGAACAGGAAGGCGAGCACGGCGAGCAGCGCGGTCCAGGCCGCGAAGTTCTCGCGCTTTTCGGTCACGATGACGGAGTGCAGCAGCGCCGCGCCGATCAGCCACGGCATCAGTGAAGCGTTTTCAACCGGGTCCCAGAACCACCAGCCGCCCCAGCCGAGCTCGTAATAGGCCCAGTAGGAACCAAGTGCGATGCCGAAGGTAAGCGGCACAAAAGCCGCCAGCGACCAGCGCCGGGCTTCCTTCGCCCAGACCCGGTCGATCCGGCCTTCCATCATGCCGGCCGCCGCCAGCGCAAAAATGAAGGAATAACCGACATAGCCGAGATACAGCATCGGCGGGTGGAAGGAGAGCGCCGGGTCTTGCAGCAGCGGATTGAGCCCCGCGCCCTGAAACGGTGCCGGGTCCAGCCGCAGATAGGGCGACGAGGCGAACAGCAGGTAGCCCATCGCACCGGCCGAGAGGAAACCCTGCACACCCAGCGCGCGCGACTCGAAGCGCTCGCGTCCTGTCTTCATCAGGGCGGCCGCCGCAGCACCGAAGGCAAGCGTCACCAGCGCCCAGAGCGCCATGGAGCCTTCATGATTCCCCCATGTCCCGGCAATCTTGTAGATCATCGGCTTCAGCGTGTGGGAATTGTTCGCGACCAGTTGAAGCGAGAAGTCCGACACGGCGAAGGCATACACCAGCGTCAGGAAGGAAAAGGCCATCAGGCCAAATCCGGTGACAGCGGCCATGCCTGCCCAGCGTCGGTCGCCCTTCAGGCCGAAGACCGTCTGCGCCAACGTGGCGCCCAGCGCCAGGAAGGCCGCGAAATGCCCGGCTTCGATCATCCGCCGATGGCCTCGGGGCGCAGTTCGCGCGGCTGGTAGTTTTCGTCATGCTTGGCGAGGATCTGCCGGGCGGTGAACGTCCCGTCTTCGTTGAACTGGCCGATGGCCACAACGCCCTGTCCTTCGCGGAACAGGTCCGGCGCGATGCCGGTGAACGCCACTTTGATATCGGCGTCGCTATTGTCCATCACGCTGAACAGCATCGTGGCGCCGTCCGCCGAATAGGTCAGCGAGCCGGGCTCGACCCAGCCGCCTACTTTCACCTCACGTCCCTGTTTCGGCAGGCCTTTTTCGGCCAGCGTTTGCGGCGTGTAGAACAGGTCGGCATTCTGGCGGAGGGCCACAAAGGCCAGCCCCGCCGCAGCCAGCAGCAGGATGGCAGCGATACCAAATGTGTAGAGTCGTCGAGTGCGTGCGCGCATGCGCATCTTATAGTGCGCCCCGCGCCAAATTGGGAGTGCGGCAGATGAAGCCGGCAGAGTTGCGGCTGTCTAATTCGGCGCTGCAGGTTTATACTGGGCCTCATGACATGCGCGGTATCTGAGGCTTTCTCCGGATGATCGAGCTGACGATCAATGGACGTCCGGTCGAACTCGACAAGGGCGGCACTCTGCTCGATGCCGCCAGGAAAGCCGGCATTCATATCCCGACGCTTTGCCACTATCCGGGGCTGCCGTCGCATTCCGTCTGCCGGATGTGCCTGGTCGAAGTGGAAGGCGAGCAGAAGCCGCAACCCGCCTGCACCACCCTCGCCAAACAGGGCGACATCGTGGAAACGGACTCCGAGTCGCTTCAGGCCTTCCGCCGCAGCAATGGAGAATGGCTGCTCGCACGGCATCCGAACGATTGCATGCGCTGTGAGGTCAATGGCGCCTGCCAGCTGCAGACACTCGTGGCCGAAAACCAGTGGGAAGAGCGCTGGGAGGAAGTCCCGCCCGGCTCTGCCGACCATCCGGAGCACCCCTCGGCAGACCATACATCGCCCAGCATTTGGCGCGATCTCTCCAAATGCATCGAATGCGGCTTGTGCGCCGAAGCCTGCGGTGAGGCCGGGCAGCAACAATTCATCATCGGGTTCGCAGAGCGCGGATACGACCGCGTGCCCGTCACCGTGTTCGACGCCCCATTGTCTGAAACCGCATGCATCTCGTGCGGCCAGTGCACACTTGTCTGCCCGGTCGGCGCCCTGATCGAGGCCCCGCACTGGCACGAGGTTTTGCACATTCTCGACTCAGGCAAGCGCGTCTCGGTGGTCCAGATTGCGCCGGCCACCCGTATCGCCATTAGCGAAGAATTCGGCATGAAGCCGGGGACGGTCAGCACCGGCAGGTTGATCAATGCGCTGCGCCAGCTGGGCTTCGACTATGTGTTCGATACGAACTTCACAGCTGACCTGACCATCATGGAGGAAGGGACGGAATTGCTGTCACGACTCGAAGCCGGGACCGATTTTCCCCTCTTCACGTCCTGCTGCCCGGGATGGGTGAACTGGCTTGAACTCAACCGGCCGGACCTTCTCCCACACCTCAGCACGACAAAATCCCCCCAGCAGATGCACGGCGCCATCGCCAAGCGCGGCAACTTCGCCCGGTCCCTCGGACCGGAATTCGCTGAAGGAAACACAGAGCCCTACGTCGTCAGCGTCATGCCCTGCACAGCCAAAAAGGATGAGGCTTTGCGGCCGGGCATGTCTGGCGATGTCGATCATGTGCTGACCACACGGGAGCTCGCCCGGATGATCCGGTCGCGCGGCATCGCGTTCGGCGCCCTTGATGAAGACGGCAGCTTTGACAGCCCGCTCGGAGAAAGCACGGGCGCGGCCCAGATCTTCGGCGCGTCCGGCGGTGTCATGGAAGCGATGGTACGCACAGCCGCGCACCTCAAAGGTGTGGAAGACCACATACCGCTGGAATGGACACAATTGCGGGGCGTGCAAGATGCGGTGAAGACGGCCAGCATTCCGGGCGTCGGCACGGTCGCCGTGTGCAATGGTATTGCCGCCGCGCAGCGCATGCTGGAGACCGATGATTGGCGCACAGAGTTTATCGCGATTGAAGTCATGGCCTGTTCGGGCGGCTGCCTTGGCGGCGGCGGCGAACCGAAATCCATGGATCCGGACGTCCTGAAGAAACGCAGCAAGGCGATCTTTGACATGGATGCCAAGTCACCACGCCGGCGGTCCTACGAGAACCCGGATGTCAGGAAACTCTACGAAGCAGAGCTTGGAGAACCGAACTCTAAGGCCGCGCACGCCCTGCTGCATACGGCCCACATTGCCCGGCGCTCCGAACGCGCGCTGCTCGCGCAGTTTCTCGATTGCGTCGACCGGCGCGACGGCGGGGCAGCCGCAAGCCTGTTTCATCCAGATGGCGTCTGGTCCACCGCGTCTCCATTTGGAGACGTTAGCGGCGCCGCGAATATTGCCGCACTCATCAGCAGCAAACTGCCGCCCCGGAAATACGGGCCGCACTTCGCGCGGCATCGGCTGGACATACCTGCCCGTGGCGATGACCTGATCGTCATCACGCCGGACGGCCAGAGATGCCGGTTCACGATGGAATTGAGTCCTTCGGATCGTGGCGGGCGGTCACCGCTTCTCATCCGGAGACTGGCGCGCCACACTCTTTAAAGCAGGCAGCGCAGAAACTATTCCGAAGGGGCAGCTTCTGGCGCAGGCGCCGCTTCTTCGCCCTGCCCGATGGCTTCGATCATACCGCGGAAGCGGTCGCGGCGCGGGTCCCCTTCGGGCAGGTTGTTGTAGATGTAGCGCATGGCCTGTTCGGCCTTGTCCTGGTCGCCTGCCTGCGCGGCGCCCATGGCGGCCCACATGCCGGCGCGCACCTGCGTCTCGTCCAGCTCATAGGCACGGCCATAGAGCCGCGTTGCCTGCGGACTGACGCCGCCGCCGGAAAGAGCCACCAGCGTGTCCGCCAGCGCGACCAGCGCCGGAACGAAATTCTCATCCCGCCGCAGGGCAGACTGGTAGGCCCGCGCGGCATCTTCCGGACGCCCTTCTGCGCGCAGCATCTCTCCGATGAAGTAGTGCGGTTGCGGGTCGTTCGGGCGCTGCACGGTTGCGAGTTCGAGGCGCGACAGGGTTTCGGCGGGCGTCAGCGTTTCCGGCGCATTGGCGATCTTCCCGGCAAGGCTTTCCTGCCGCTTCGACATCGGTTCATCCGGCATGCCCGGCTTGCCCACCGCCAGATAGCCGGCCACAGCCACGGCAAGGCAGAGACCGGCGACAGCGATATTCAGGCGGTTCATCGTTTGGGAAACCTCAGGCGTGCGCGAAGGCCCCCGGCCGGGGCCTCGTCCAGTTCAAGCACGCCCTTATGCAGCTCTGCCAGCTCTGTGACAATCGACAGACCCAGCCCCGTGCCGGGGGTTGTTTCATCTAGTCGCACCCCGCGCTTGAGGGCGCCTTCGCGTTCCTCTGCCGTCAGGCCCGGCCCGTCATCATCCACTTCGATCCGCAATTCAGCCGCGTCGTCTTCCACCCGCACCCGCACATCGGCCTTGGCCCATTTGCAGGCGTTCTCCATGAGATTGCCGACCATTTCCTCAAGGTCCTGCTGCTCCCCGCGGAAGATGGCGGCCTCTCCGCCGAAGACCGCCACATCGATCCCCTTGGCGTCGTAAAGCCGGTTCATCAGCCGGGCGATACCGTCCAGAATCGGGCGGACTTCGGTCCGTGCCCCCAGCGCTTCGGCACGCGCGGCCATGCGGGCGCGCTTCAGATAGTGCTCCACATTGGTCTGCATGGAATCGACCTGCCGGCGGACGACATCGTCCAGCTGCGTGCCGCCGGTGGCTTCATTGCGGAGCACCGCAATCGGTGTCTTCAGGGCATGCGCGAGATTGCCGACATGGGTGCGGGCCCGCTCCACGACTTCATGATTGTGGTCGACCAGCTTGTTCAGTTCTTCCGTCAGCGGCTGGACTTCGGACGGATAGTCATCCGGCAGCTTCAGCCGCGTGCCTTCCCGGATTTCCGAAATGTCGTGGCCGAGCTTCACCAGCGGGCGCAGCGAATAGCGGATACCGGCCACCATGGCCGCAAACACGCTGCCGAACAGCACGACCATGGTGCCGATCAGCAGGTTCCGGAACCGCGTCGCGGCGGCATCGTTCTGTGCCCTGTCGGCGGCGGCTACCAGCACCAGCGGCGTTTCGCGGTTCTCGACGATGATCGCCTTTGCAGCCGCAAAGATACGTTGGCCAGCCGGCCCCGGCCCAATCCCGAACTGCGTGGTGCCCGGCGTGGCGAGCGCGCGCTTCAGCAGACGCGGCGACATGGGCACCGGCTCGTCCCAAAGGCTGCGGGACCGGAGGTCACCGACGGCGTCCCCTTCCTCATTCACCGCAACAATGGCCCAGTAACGGCCGGAATACTGTGTCTGGTAGCGGGAATCCGTGGAGAGAAAGACGTAATTGTCATCCGTCACCCGGCCATCTGCCAGGAAGGCCCCTTCGCGCGTCATGTCGCGGGTGAGTGTGATCAGGGTCTGGTCCAGATCATCGGACAGCAGGGACAGCGTCTGGGCCCGGTACAGCGCCGACAACGCGAACGCGCCGCCGATCAGCACGATCAGCCCCCAGACGGCCGCCGCCAGAATGATCCGCCGCGCCAGGGACAGGCGCGTCCAGCGGTCAAGGAATGTATCAGGTCTGGTGTCGGCTTCGCTCATACCCGGCAGTCAGCGCGGGCCGGCATCAGCCGGCCACGCGTGCTTCATTCTCCGGCACGACAAGACGGTAGCCGAGGCCGCGTTCGGTCTGGATCCGGTCCTGCCCGATCTTGCGGCGCAGGCGGCCGATGAACACCTCGATCGTGTTAGAATCGCGGTCGAAATCCTGATCATAGATATGCTCGACCAGCTCCGTACGCGGAACGACCCGGCCCTGATGGTGCATCAGGTAGGACAGCACGCGATACTCGTGCGCGGTCAGCTTGATCGGCTCGCCATTGATCATGGCGCGGGCGGCACGTGTATCCACCATCAGCTTGCCGGCCTCGATCGTCGCAGCGGAGTGACCGGCAGCCCGGCGCAGCAGCGCGCGCAGGCGAGCCAGCAGTTCTTCCGTGATGAACGGCTTGGTCAGGTAGTCGTCGGCACCGGCGTCGAACCCGGCCACCTTCTCGCTCCAGGAATCGCGGGCCGTCAGGATCAGCACCGGGAAGGACTTGCCGTCTGCGCGCCACTTCTTCAGCACGCTCACCCCGTCCATCTTGGGCAGGCCGAGATCCAGGATCACCGCGTCGTAAGGCTCGGTATCGCCCAGGAAGTGGCCGTCCTCGCCATCGGCAGCGAGGTCCACCGCATAGCCGGATTGGCCCAGCACGTCGGCCAGTTGGCGGCGCAGGTCAGCATCGTCTTCAACAACCAGGATACGCATGGTTCAGCTACTCCCTGAAATGGTTAAGGGCTAATGTCGGGTCAGCCGCCGCGGCGGTCAAGGATCGCGCCCGTTTGCGCGTCGACCACGAAATGCATCTTGCGGCCGTCCTTGGTCATCCAGTCGATCTCGTAGACCGCTTTGCCATTGCCCCGGTCATAAAGGTCGGCGCCCAGCTGATACCCGCCGTATTTCTGCTTCAGATTGTTGAAAATCTGGCTCAGCGGCACGGTGCGCCCCTGATTGCGCGAATCGCGCGCCTGTCCGGGCGAAAACTGGTTCATCCAGCCCTGCGCCGACGCGGCGGGCGCGACGACGAGGCCGAGTGCCAGAAAAAGGGCAGCAATCCGTTTCATACCCTGCCGTATAAGGGCGCAGCTCTGAATGTGAAGTGAACGATACCGTTCACTTTCATTCAGTGCCTACCGGCCCTAAGATGGCGGACAGATACCGCCCCGGCACCCCGCCTCAGGGCGGGCCAAGTGTCCAGGACGGGCTGAAAATCACCAGCTTCATGTCCCGCGGTGTCATCGACATGGTAAATCCGGCCCTCGGATCATTGTACGGGCGGGCGTCACTCCAGCTTTCCATGGACAGGGCAATCCGCGCTCTTTCGTACAGGCCAAGCGTCTCGCCTTCCCGCTGGATTCTGACGAATCGCTCCGTGGTGCCGTGACTGCCTGTATCCCGTTCAAAGCCGGCTTCGCCGTTCTCCAGGCATGGCTGCAGCCATCCGAGCGCTGACCTCAGCCGCATCTCGAATGCGGCCCGGTCCGAAACCATCATCTCTGCGCCGTCTTCGCTGCCCGGCATCTCCCGCAAGTGGCACTCATACGCCGTCGTGACATATTTCGGGTTCGTCTTGCCGATCGGCCCATCCACCAGACGGCAGTCGTCGAACCCGTCCAGAACCCAATTGCCGGTCAGCGCCACATCGCGGTGCAGCCAGCCAGTGGCCAGCGGAAAGTCCGCCGTGAGCGGCCGGGGGGCCTCCAGCTTGTCCGCGACCTGCTTCAGTTCCGCGCAATCGGCCAGCGCCGCGCCTGCCGGCACAAGCGACGCGGCCAGCACGAAGGCCGTTCTGAGAATTCCTGCTCGTTTCCGCATCTTCCTACTCCTCCGCCGCGGCGTCGACCTGCGCCTGGAACTGCAACACGACCTGCCAGCCCGACGGCCCGCCCCGCCCGCGCATGAAGGGCGTATAGCTCATCTCCAGAAAGGCAGGATCGACCGTGAAACCGCTTGCGCTGTCGGCCATGGCCACCGGTTTGTAGGTGAATTTGTGGTACACCTGATAATCCCCGTTCTCGGTGTCCTCGGCGGTTTCCCATGCCTCGCCAAGACAGGCCCGCATTTCACTGGCTGCCATAGCGAACGCCGCTTCAGCGTCTGCGCGCTCGGCATCCCGGCCCATGGAATTACCCTCGAACAGCGGACAGCTGTAGGTGTAAATCGTCGAGCCGGCGCCAAAACCGTCCATAACACTGGCGGTACAGGCCGCACCGAAAGCCTTGTGAGTCCCGATAAAGGTGTCCGGCAGCGGCGTGTCACCCATCATCTTGTTGGCGCCCTGCAGGCTGCCAAAGGGTTCACCTTCACTGCGCGCGTTGAGGATGGGCTGGATATTGCCGCACGGCCCAACTGTGTCTTGGGTCCCGGTTTCGGAACCGGCCGCCCCGCAGGCCGAAAGTGTGAGTATGGACAAGCCAATGATAACCACGCGCATGACAGGCGCCCCCTTCAGGATCAGTTTCCGGAACCATCCTGTTTAAGGGCAAGCGCCCGGCCGCGTATCCCCGGAACAAGGGAGGCCGGCCTCAAGACACGCTCAGGACTTCTCCGCCCATTTGCGCAGGCCTTCGTCCTTCGGGTTTTCCAGCACGATCTCCAGCCGGACATAAAGGTCGCCGGGCGGTGTGGTTTTCACGCCCTTGCCCTTCAGCCGCAGCTGCGCGCCGGTATTGGACCCGGCCGGCACTTTCAGCGTGACGTGCCCGGACGGTGTCTTCACTTCCACGCTGCCGCCCAGCACCGCCTCTTTGAGGCCGATGGGCAGCTTCATGCGCAAATCCTTGCCGTCACGCTCCCAGACCTTCGAGGCGCGCACCTCAATCTCCAGAAGCGCGTCGCCGGGCGGGCCGCCATAAGGCGATTGCTGGCCCTGACTTTTCAGGCGCAGCGTCTGCCCGCTGTCGATCCCGGCAGGGATATTTACGTCCAGCGCCCGGCCGTCCGCCATGGTCATGCGGCGGCGCGCGCCGAGCACAGCGTCTTCAAAGTCCACCTGCACGCGGTAACGCACATCCCGTCCCTTCTGCGGGCCGGGGCCACCACGACGGGACCGTCCGCCGCCGAACATGCCGGAAAGGATGTCCTCGAACGGGTCACCCTGCGCGCCTTCGAAGGGGCTCCGGCCGGACGTGCTCTGCCAGCGGAAACCGCCCGCACCACCCGGATGACCGCCGCCGGGGAAGCCGGTCGGGTTGCCGTCGCCGTCGATCTCGCCGCGGTCGAATTTCGCCTTCTTTTCCTTGTCGCCCAGAATCTCATAGGCCGCCGAGACGCGTTTGAACTCTTCGGCCTTTTTCGGGTCATCCTTGTGCTGGTCCGGGTGGAGGGCTTTCGCCTTCGCCCGGTAAGCCTTCTTGATCTCGGCCTCCGTCGCCGAGCGCGGAACGCCGAGCACGATGTAGGGGTCGATGGCCAAGTGAGTCGGATCCTTCTGGTAAATCATTTGCTGGCATACAGTTAGGGCGTCCCGAGGGGGATTGGAACCCACTTACCTGTGCGGCCATCTGCGCCGATTTCAGCGACTCGCGCGGCTATGGCTCCGGAAGGGATCTCCGCGAAAGGCGTCTCGACGACGGCTTCAGCGCCATATCCTGCGCCTGTATCGAACTGAACGGCGAACCGGCCAGTATTGCCGGCTTCCGGCAGGGCCCAGCTCTCCGGCAGGTCAGCCCCGCGGCGCACCCAGCTGAGCTGCGTGCCCGATGCCTTCAAGTGGCACACCGGCCAGGCCCGCCCGCCTTCATCATTGAAGGCCAGAGACTGAGGCTCATCATCGCCGGACACCTGCCAGGCCAGATCCAGTCCGATCTCCGAGGGGGAGAGTGCAGGCATCACATCCGATCCATCGAGCAACAGGACCCGCGCGCCTGCCTCAGCCGCCGCACTGACGCTGCCGCGCTGAGCGCGCAGCAGGCCCGAAAGTGCCCACAATTCCAGGCCGACCAGTTCCGCCGTCCCGAACTGGAGAAGTTCCCACCCCTCCACGGTTTCCAGCAAAAGCGCATTGCCACCGGAAAGGACCTGCGACGCTGGCAGGCTGGAAAAAGCCCCGACTGTTTCCACAAGGAGTGTATTGGCCCGGTCCCACCGGCCAGCCGGGCCGGGCGCTGCTGCTGCGGCGAGGAAGCCCGTCACCGCCGGCCGGGTGAGGACAGCCCGCTCGCTCATTGATCCGGCATCAAGCCCCGCCAAGGCGCGCACCTCGCCCGGCCAGGCGCCTGCCCAGGCGGCCACACGCACGCCGACTGCCTCTCCCGCAAGACGCGGCCCGTCGATCAGGATCAGGTCCATGCCGCCGAACACGGGCGCAGGCTCCGGCACGCCGCCGCTGCCAACAGAGCGAACCCGGTTCGCTGCGGGAAGGTCTTCCTTCAGGGACAGGACACGCTCGGCGCCCCGGTCGACCACCTCGTCGACCCGCCACAGTACGCCTTCGTCCAGCTGCACTGCATCGCCCGGTTCCACAATGAGCCCCGACAGCGGCAGCGTGATCTCTGCCGTTTCGCTGCTGGTGGCACGGGCCAGCAGCCGTCCGGCAATCTCATCCGCCTCAATGGAGGAGAGCAGCAGCGGCACGCTCGCATTGGCCGTGAACCGAACGTCGCCGCCCACGCGGCGCGCTTCGGCCAGTGCCGGGCCGAACGCGTCGCCGCCGTCGACATATTGCAGGCGCAGGCGCCCGGGCGCCTTGTCCAGCAAGGCCCGCGTCGCAGTGAAACCAGCCTCCCCGATCCGTTCGCTGTGGATCTGGTGCACCGGTCCGTCGCCTTCCATGCGGAAGACGATCACGCCATCCCGCTCGACCGCCTCAAACCCGAAGGCCAGCCGCAGCGGCTCCAGCGCCCCGCGCACGCTGTAGACGCCGTCCAGCGCAAAGCCCTGCACCACACCATCGAGGGCGCTCGCATCCACCGCCTCGACGCCGCCGCGCATGCAGATATCCCGTACCACATTGCTGAGTGGCGCGAGCCCCGCCCGCCCGTTCAGCCAGTGCCCGCGCGCCCAGTTGGCGCCATCTCCCCAGATATCGTCCCGCAGCGGCCAGGCCGGGAACGGCCGCCCATCCCACGCCCAGACCATCGCTGCCTCGACCAGCGGGCTCGCCTCCCAGTGCGCCAGCGTGACCGCCAACGCCTGACGCTGGAACACATCATCCCGTGTTCCGCTGGAGTATGGCGGCAGGGCGCTCTCGGTGCTCTTGGGATCGTAGAAAAGGTTCGGTGCGTTGCCGCCCTTGTCTACGGCGCCGAAGCCGATCTCGCTCAGCCGCACGGGTTTTGACCCCGGCACCCAGCTCGTCGGCACCAGTGCCCTTACCCCGCCGGGGCGTGGATAGTGTGCGTTCCCGGCCCATCCTGTGAGGTCCTTCGCGCGAAACACCCAATGCTCGCCATGCGCCGTGTCATTGATTGGTGTACGCACCTGCGTGTCCCGGTCCGCCTGGCTGGCATAGTACCAGTCATACGCCTCCCCGCCGCTGATCTGATGGGCGAGATAGGCCGGATCGTCCGGCCCGGCATAGCCTGCCAGCGCGTCGAGGTGATCCGTCCCGCTACGCCAGTCGCCCATGGGCGGATACCAGTCGATACCGACGAAATCCACGTCCGCGCTCGCCCACAGCGCATCCAGCGGGAACAGCACGTCACCGCTGCCATCGCCCGGCACATAAGCGCCATACTCCGTCCAATCCGCCGCATAAGACACCTTCGCCCCTGGCAGGATGGCCTTCACTTCTGCAGCGAGAGACACCAGCGCCTCCACGAACGGGAACGCGCCCGCCTCGTCCCGCACCCGGGTCAGCCCCACCATCTCGCTGCCGATCAGGAAGGCCTCCACGCCGCCCGCCTCTGCGCAGAGGTTTGCATAGTGCAGGATGAACCGCCGGAAGCCCGCCGCTCCATTCACGAACGCCCCGATCTCGCTGCGCGCCGCCGCCGTGCCATCCGCGCTAACGCCGATCCGCCCCCGCCATGGGAAACCCTCGCTGTCCATGAACAGGAAGGGCGAAAAGGTCACCGCCAGCCCCCGCGCGGTCATCTCAGCAATCGCCTGCTTCACGCAGGCATCAGACGGCGTGCCGCCATAGTTCGGCCGGTCCTCTTCATCCCGCGACACGAGATAGGCGCCCGCCCGGTCGATCCCCGCAACGCTCCATGCCTGCGGCACGGTTACCCGCGCCCGCGTCTCCACGCCGGGATGGATCTGGCAATCGCCCGCCGCCACGCTGGTGCCGAACCAGCCAACCGTCAGCGCGGCGCGGTTCACGCGCGGAAGGTCCGCCTCCAGCTGGTCCAGCGACACGAGAAAGTCCGCCCGTGCCTCACCGGAATTCGCGTTCAGCGCTCGCTCCTGCCCCCGGCGCACACGCTCCCGCACGATCTCCGTCGCATAAACGAACTCCCCCGAGGCCGGGATGATGTTTACCCCCGTCATCGAAGCGTCCAGCCCTGGCGCATCGCTGCCCGGCGGCACACGGACGATCTCGAAATTCAGCTGAGGGATACGGTTACCGAAATCGTCCAGCGGCAGATCCTCGAACACGATATAGGCCGTGCCGCGATAGGCGGGTGTCGCGCCTTCGATCATCTCGATCAGCGGATCGGGCGCCTGCGTCTCCTCCCCGCGATAGAGGCGATACGTCACCTGCGACAGGTCGAACGGCGCACCATTCGCCCAGGCGCGCCGGCCGGGGCCGCGCATGATCGGGCAGGCCTCGCCGGCCGCACTGTCGCATACGGTGATGATGAAATCGATTTCCGGCGCGCCGGGTTGGGTGAACTCATCCCAGCTCTTCGAACGGAAGCCCTCGGAGCGGTAGCCCAGCGCCTTCAGGGTTTCCAGAGCCAGCGGGTTCGGCGCGTCTTTTGGGTGGCTTCCGGCGGAGAAGGCGCGGAACCGACCATTGCCTTCGCCATTGAGGATCGACTCGGATAGGATGGACCGGGCGGAATTGCCGGTGCACAGAAAAAGCACGTTCAGGGTCTTCTCGGTCATGGCATCACGTCTCCGTGGGGTGTGTTTCGCAGCAGGGCGCAAGATCCTCAATCAGCGGCGTGCAGAGATCCGGATTGCCGCCGCAGCAATCGCGCAGCAGAAAAAGCATGGCTGCGCGTAACTGTTCGAGGTTGGCGCGGTAGATGATGAACCGTCCCTGTCTCAGCCCCGTGACAATGCCCGCCTGGGTCAGCGTGTTGAGATGGGCCGACATGGTGTTCTGCGGTATCTCCAGCCTGCGCGCGAGCTCGCCTGCGGCAATGCCCTCCGGCTCTGCTTCAACGAGCAGGCGGAAGGCCTGGAGCCGGGTCGGCTGGGCGAGGGCGGCGAGAACCGCGATTGTTTCTGTGTTATCCATATATCCAGAATAATGGATATATTGAAAAAAAGCAAGCTCTGCTATATCTTTTCTGATGCTGCGGGCTTTCTTTGATGCCGCCGCAAAGGTCCAGGGGGGTCAGAGGCTTGTGCGCGACCTGAGCGCCGCCACCAGCGTGCCCTCATCGAGATAGTCGAGTTCGCCGCCGACCGGCACGCCGTGGGCCAGTCGCGTCACCTTGATATCCATGCCCTCGAGCTGATCGGTGATATAATGCGCGGTTGCCTGCCCTTCGACGGTCGCATTGACGGCGATGATCAGTTCCTTGACTTCGCCCGTCTTCACCCGGTCGACAAGGGCTGCGATCGTCAGGTCGTCCGGCCCGATGCCATCGAGCGGCGAAAGCGTGCCGCCAAGCACGTGATAGGCGGCATTCAGCGCCGCCGCGCGCTCCAGCGCCCACAGGTCACCGACGTCTTCCACGACGATGACGACGCTCTGGTCGCGGGTGGGATCGGTGCAGATGGTGCAGGGATCGGCGGTATCGACATTGCCGCAGGTCGAGCAGATCTTCACCTTGTCATAGGCATCCTGCATCGCGCCCGACAGCGGCCCCATCAACTGGTCGCGTTTCTTGATCAGATGCAGCGCCGCCCGCCGCGCCGAACGCGGCCCAAGCCCCGGCACCTTGGCCAGAAGCTGGATCAGTTTCTCGATTTCGGGACCGGTGACTCGTTTTGCCATGTGGGCGCTTTAGCCTATCGCATGCCGGATTGGAATGACTATCGCGTCGCAATCGCCGCAGCCGCGCCGCCGATCATGCCGGCGGAGATGCGGTTGGCGATCTTCATGGCGCGCGGGCTTTTCAGAAAATGCCGCGCCTTGGCGGCCATGAACACCCAGGAGAGATCGACAATCGCGAGCACGATCAGCAGCGTTGCCGTCAGTTCGACCCAGCCGAGAAGCGTGACGCTGCCGAGATCGATGATGGTCGGCAGGAGCGCCACGTAGAACATCATGATCTTCGGGTTGCCGAGCGTGACGCTCATGCCGGTCAGGAACATCTTCCAGCCGGATGAAGCACTCGGCAGATCATCGCCATCCGCCGCCGGATCGGCGGTCCACATCTTCCACGCCAGCCAGGCGAGATAGGCGACGCCCGCCCATTTGATGGCGATGAAGACGTCGTGGAAGGCCGACGCCACGGCGACCAGCCCGAAGACGGCCAGCGTCAGCCACAGCGCCTCGCCCAGCCACATGGCCGCCATGAAGGGCAGCACATCGCGGTGCCCGCGCGACAGCACACGGGCGACAAGGGCTGCCACGCTCGGCCCCGGGGAGCCTGCGGCAACAAAAAGCGTGATGGCGAAAAGAGCGAGCGCGCCGAGCGTCATGGCTATGATCCTAGAAAGGCAGCTTCATGCCGGGCGGGATCGGCAGGCCGGCGGTCAGTTCCTTGGTCATTTCCTCGGCCTTCTGCTCGGCGCGGTCCTTGGCATCGCGATGGGCGGCGACGATCAGGTCCTCGAGCATCTCGGCGTCGTCTTCGGAGAGCAGCGTCGGGTCGATCTTGATGGAGATCATCTCGCCCTTGCCGGTCATCTTCACATTGACCATGCCGCCGCCGGAAACGCCGTCGACTTCGACCGCAGCGATGTCCTGCTGCAGCTGCTCCATCTTGGCCTGCATTTCCTTCATCTTGCCCATCATGCCCATCAGGTCGCGCATGGAATTCTCCTCATTTTCTGTTCAAATTCAAAAAGTTTGGTGTCAGTCGTCGAGATCGTCTTCGGGAAGCACATCGCCATCCTCGTTGACGGCGGCATCGGGCATGCCGTCAGCGTCGCCTTCCGCAGTCTCCGTCTCTTCCGCTCGCACGCGCACATCGATGATCCTGGCGCCGGGGAAGAATTTCAGGATCGAGGCCACTTCCGGATCCTCGCGGGCATCGCGGAACAGCTTGTCCCGTGCCGCCGTTTCCGCCTCGACCAGCGTTGCCTCGCCCTTCTCGCGGCTGAGGCTGACGAACCAGCTTTCGCCGGTCCATTCGCGCAGCTTCGTGCCGAGTTCGTTGAGGAAGGTCTGCGAAGCGCCGTCATCCAGATTGACCTCGAGCCGACCGGGCTCAAGGCGTACAAGGCGGACGAAATTGCGGATCTGCGCGCGGATCAGCGGCGCGCGGTGTTTCGAGCAAAGGTCGGTAATGTCCTGCAGCGACTTGATGGCGGAGGTCTTCGGCGGTTCCGGCGCGCTGGCCGCTACCGGCTCGGCCTGCGGCTCTTCCTCCACCGGTGCTGCCTGCTGGGGCTCCGGTTGCGGCGTCTCGGACGTCTGGGGTCGCAGCATGGTTACGGTCGCTGACGGGCGGGGCGGCTGTTCGCCGGTCGCAGAAGCGGAGACCGCGCGGGCGCTCGTTCCTCCGCCGTTTCCTCCGGTCTGGGGCGACGGCGCGGACGGGCGCGACGGCGCGCTTTGCGCCTCGCCGTTCTCGAGCGCCAGCAGTCGGCGCGCGGCATCCTCGGGCGAGGGCAGGTGCGCTGCATGCGTCAGGCGGATCAGCACCATCTCGGCCGCGCCATAGGGGCGGGCGGCGTTCTCCGTCTCGGGAATGCCCTTCAGCAGCATCTGCCAGATGCGCGACAGGGCGGAAACGGCAACGCTTTCGGCAAATTCCCGGCCCTTGGTCCGTTCGATCTCGCTCAGCGAAACGTCGTCTGCGCCTTCCGGCACATATTTGAGCCGCGTTACCAGATGAGTAAAGTCGGCCAGATCATTGAGGACGACCACCGGATTGGCGCCGGACTCGTACTGCGCCAGAAATTCCTGTAGCGCCGCCTTGACGTCGCCGCGCACCACATGGCCGAAGAGGTCAACGATGCGGGCGCGGTCGGCGAGGCCAAGCATGCCGCGCACGGCGGCGGCCTCGACATGGCCATTGCCGTGGGAGATGGCCTGGTCGAGCAGCGACATGCCGTCACGCGCCGAGCCTTCGGCCGCGCGCGCGATCATCGACAGCGCCTCATCCTCGATCGTCACGCCTTCCTTGGCGGCAATCGTTGAATAGAGCCGCACCAGGTCGGCAGCGGGAATGCGGCGCAGGTCGAAGCGCTGGCAGCGCGACAGAACCGTGATCGGGACTTTACGGATTTCTGTGGTGGCGAAGATGAATTT
The DNA here is from genome assembly GCF_963678875.1 of uncultured Hyphomonas sp. Lineage (NCBI taxonomy): Bacteria > Pseudomonadati > Pseudomonadota > Alphaproteobacteria > Hyphomonadales > Hyphomonadaceae > Hyphomonas > uncultured Hyphomonas sp. The sequence continues at coordinate 2,738,600 of NZ_OY787456.1, forward strand.
CACATGTTCGGGCGGCTCTTCCAACGTCTTCAACAGCCCGTTGAAGGCCTGGGTGGAGAGCATGTGCACTTCGTCGATGATGTAGACCTTGTAGCGCGCGGTCGAGGGCCGGTAGCGCACCTGGTCGATGATCTCACGAATGTCGTCGATGCCGGTATGGGAGGCGGCGTCCATCTCGATCACGTCGACATGGCGGCCGTCCATGATCGCCTGGCAATGCTCTCCGATCTCCTTCAGGTCGATCGTCGGCTTGTCGACCGTATCGGTCTTGTAATTGAGGCCGCGCGCCAGAATGCGCGCCGTCGTGGTCTTGCCCACGCCGCGCACGCCGGTCAGCATATAGGCCTGCGCGATCCGTCCGGTCTCGAACGCATTTGTCAGCGTACGCACCATCGGCTCCTGGCCAACCATCAGGTCGGAGAAGTCCTTCGGGCGATATTTGCGTGCCAGAACGCGGTAGCCGCTGCCGTCGGAAGCGGGTTTGTTCGGTTCAATGTCGGATGCGTCGTCGGCCATTGCCACTCATATTGGTTGTTGTCCGGCCGGCTTCAACGGCCGGCAGGCGGCAAGCATAGTCGAGACCCGGCGCAGGAGTCACGAAAGCCGCGGCAGTTTGGCAGAGCCGGCAGGAAAATGCACAGGAATTTTGGATAAAAGCGGCAGGTTCGCCTCAATGGGCGGGCTCCTGGCACACATCGACCCACGCGGCGCCGGTAATCTCGGCGATCCGCTCGGGCGCGATGCGCACGGCGGCGTTGCGGGCGCCGGCAGCGGGATAAACCACATCGAAGGTCTTGAGGCTGACATCGCAATAGACGGCAATCGGCTCGGCCAGACCGAAGGGGCATACGCCGCCGACAGGATGGCCGGTAATCGCCTCGACGTCTTCGAGCGACAGCATGCGCACCTTGCCGCCGAAGGTCGCCTTGGCCTTCTTGTTGTCGATGCGGGCATCGCCGCGGGCAACCAGCAGGAAACGTTCGTCCCTGACCGAGAAGGAAAGCGTCTTGGCGATCTGCGCGGGAGCCACGTCATGGGCGGCGGCGGCCTCTTCCACCGTGGCGCTGCTGGCCTCCGTCTCGATGATGGCGAGGTCGGGGGCGGCGGCGGCAAGGTGGGCGCGAACGCTGTCGATACTCATGGAAACGTCTCCGCTCGGGAAAAGGGGAGGGTGGGAGACCGGCACGATGACCCGTACACAACTCGTTGGGGCTGCTTCCTTCCGGACCTGACCCGGTTGGCGAGTGGCACGTCCACCACCAGCCTCCCGGCC